>NZ_JPQU01000044.1 GCF_000737245.1 Pseudomonas syringae
GCCGCCTTGGCCGCAGCATCAGCGGCGGCTTGGGCAGCGGCTTGGGCGGCAGCCTCGGCAGCAGCTTGAGCAGCGGCCTGCGCAGCAGCTTGGGCAGCAGCCTGCGCGGCCGCTGCAATTTCTTCGGGCGTTGGGCCGGGTGGCGTAGGTGGCGGCGTGATGACGGTGCCATTAATATCGCTGATGGTCAGCTTTCCGCCGGCAGTAGCCACCCCTTCTCGAATGACCTGCCCGGTTCCCGTGGCCAGACCAGCGCTGTTGTCGTTGGCCGTCAGGGTAATGTCTCCGGCAAAACGAATCAGGGAATTGACGTAGATGTTATTGCCCGCCTGCGCCGTCAGGCTCACCCCGGTGTGGGTATTTTCAAACCCGGTATAGAACGTGATGTTGCTGCTGGCCTGTAGTACCACGTTGCTGGTAGCGTTTTTCAGCAGATTGGAATCAATTTCCGTGGATTCGTCAGGGTCGTTGGTAAAGGCTGAAACATCGCTCAGGGTCTTTGAGGTGCCCGCCGTCGGCGTATTGACCGTAATGTCTTTCGGATCGAGCAGCCAGCTGCCGGTTTTGCCGTTCAGCGCCCGGGTATCGACCCGTGCGCCGGTCACGTCGAGCACATTGGCCGAGGTTTCGACGAAGCCCCCATCACCGGATGCAGCGCCGCCACGGGCTGATATCGCACCGTAAACCCGCGCGGTCTGCGCCCCCCAGACAATCACCCTGCCCCCCTTGCCGCTGCCGAGCGCGTCCGCCGAAATCTGCGCATCCTTGCTGACATAGGCTTGCCGGGCGTTCTGCACCGCAGGATTCTTGCCCTGATAGTCGCCGCCGACCAACACCGTCCCGCCCCCCAGTTTGCCGCTGGCATCTACTCGCGCGTCCGCCATCAGGCCCACCTGATCGCCAAGCACCTGAATCTCACCACCCTGACCCGCGCCGGTGGCAGTGGTGGTGCTGCCCGCTTCCAGCAAGGTCGCGCGGCTGGCCTTCAAGACAATCTTGCCGTTCTCGCCGACGGTGGCACTGTTGGCGTTGACCGTGCCGCGCTGATTCACCAGCGCGCCGTAAATGCCGACCGTACCCCCCTGAGCAATGACGCTGCCCAGGTTCAGTGCCTGATCATCAGTCGCCGAGACCACCACGTGCATGCCGGGATTACTGGAGTCGACCAACTGCACCGAATGCCCCGCCGCCAGCATTGTTTCGCCCTGCGGGGTGTTGATGATGCCGGTATTGGTCACATCCGGCGCGATCAGGTAGACCTTGCCACCGGAGGGTGTGGTGATTGCCCCCTGGTTGGAAACCGCGCCAGCAGTACCCTGCGCGGCGAAACGATTGTTGCCCGCGAGGAAGTCACTGTTGGAGATCGCCAGGCTCGACGCCACCAGGCCGGCCACGTTGATCTGCGAATTGGCGCCAAACATGATGCCGTTGGGGTTGATCAAAAACACCCGTCCATTGGACTGCAGCGTCCCCAGTATCACGCTAGGGTCCTGACCGGTAATACGGTTGAGCACGCGGCTGTTGCCGCTCTGCTGCAGGAATCTCACCATCTCGCCCTGGGCGACAGAAAAGCTCGACCAATTGATGATCGCATTAGGGCTGTTGGTGATCGTCAGCTGGTTGCCCTGCTGCGCGAAGCTGACCTGCCCGTTCACGACGACAGGATTGAGCGGGGCCGCCATGCCGTTGCCGGCGGCAACCAGGCACGCGCCGATAAAGGTGATTTTTATTTTCATGACTTCCTCAAAACGACAGGCTCAGGCGGGCGTGCAGGCGATTGTCACCGCGCTCGGTCTCACTGGCCTCGGCGTGCAGCACGTGACCGTAGTCGACCTGTAGGTTCAGATTGCGGCGATACGAAACCCGCATGCCAAGCCCGGTGCTGCTCAAGGCCACATGAGTGAATTCGCCAGGCAACGCGTGGTTGCGCGTCAGGTAGGCATTGTCGTAAAACGCCAGAGCGCGACACTGCCAGCTGCCACCCCCACAAATCGGCGGGGTATAAGCCTCAAGGTTGCTGCTGATGCCAGAGTCATTGGACACCTCACGCTCACGAAAACCACGCACCGACATCGCCCCGCCTGCGCCAAACTGCTCGCCCGGGATCAGCGCATCGTTGCTGTACTGCCCGTTCAGAACACCCCGCAACTGCCAGTCAGCCGGCAGTGCCTGGGTGATGTTCGCTGCCAGACGCAATGCGTTGTAGTCGTCTCGGGCGTTGGTCCGTGCCAGATCAAAATCACTCTGCCGACCGCGAGAACCACCGGGCAGGTTATGCACCAGGGTGACACCGAAATTCGCATCGCCATCCAGCTGCACCCAGGTGCCTTGGTAACCCAGGCTGAGGGGATGCACGGTGATGTCGTTGCCGAGCTGGACATCTTCGGCTTCAAGGTTGTTCTTGTAGGCCTTGTAGTCGATGCCGTACACCAGCTTGGACTGGTAATTACCGTCCGTGGCCAGGTTGTGGTTATAGCGTCCGCCAAAGATCGTGCCTTTGCCGCTGACCGCCAGATCAAAAATACCGGCGGTGACCAGTCCGTTGTCCACGTCCGAGTAGCTGGTGAAGACGTCCAGAGAATCGCCCAGTTCATATAAAGGCAGGTGATAGCCAAGCCCATAGACGCTGACCCGCTCGGGCTTTTCGAGAGTCGTGGTGTATTGCAGGCTCATGACCTGATCACGACCGAACAGGTTGGCGTTTTGAAGCACCGCGCCCATGTAGGTCTTGCCGGTTTCCCTGGTGCCGCTGTTGTCCATATTCAGCGACGCGCTCCACGGCGACTCATCCGTGACCTGCAGTTCAGCATCGACAGCCGCTTCTTGTGCGTCACTGTCCTTGAGCTTCATCACCGTCTGTTTGGCCGGGTTCTCGTTCGCCAGCTTCAGGCTTTTGGAAATCGCCGTCAGGTCAGGCGTCTGGCCCTCCTTGAGGCCCGGCAAGGCATAGCGAACGTTGTCGTTGCTGAAATGCTGGTTTCCGGCGATTCTGACCTGGCCGATGCGGGCTTCAACGACCTGAAAGACCACCACTCCGCCGTTCAGCTCCTGCTCGGGAAGGTTTACACGTACCAGTTGATAGCCACGCCGATGATAGGCAGCTTCCAGCGCTTCCTGTGCCTTGACCACATCGCCAAAATCACGCTCTCCACCCACGAAGGCCGCCAGACTGTGCTCAAGCTCGTGAGCCGGCAATAAGGTATTGCCGCGCACATCGAACTTATTGATGTCAAAACGGGGAGAAACGGATGCAACTTCATCGGCAGCGGCAAAACTGGCGCATGCGACCAATGAGGCAGGCACCAGAAACAGCAACGAGCGGTAGGTCATTGTTTGGCCCTTGGGCAGCAGTAAGATACGCAAACACTCAAATACGCACTGCATTCCGAGCCTGCAGGGGGTTTTCTCCTCCACAGTCTAGCCGGTGTAATATCAAACTGGAATCATTCGAATGTTGTGCCGACGAAATACGTCTGCAGTACACACACTGAGAACCCTGCCATGCCTGTCTCCCTGACCCGCCCCTCTCCCGCCCCGTTTCTGGCCCCTGGAGAAACCGTGGTGCTGTTCGATGGCGTCTGCAAACTGTGCAACGGCTGGGCGAAATTCCTGATCCGCCATGACCGGAAACAGCGCGTACGACTGGCGACGGTACAGTCGCCCGAAGGCCAAGCGCTACTTGCCTGGGCCGGTTTGCCAGCGGATGCGTTCGACACCATGGCGGTGATCCGGGACAACCATTACTGGGTACGCTCGGAAGCGTTTTTTGAAGTGGTCGCGCAATTGCCGGGCGCCTGGCCAGCGCTGCGACTGCTGCGTATTGTTCCGCGGTGGTTGCGAGATTGGATGTATGACCGAGTGGCGCTCAACCGTTATCGCCTGTTTGGCAAGCATGAGGTTTGCATGATGCCGACCCCGGATCACCAGCGACGCTTTCTCAAGGCGAAGACATGAACACCCACCTGAAAGGAATGAGATTAAATGACCGCTCCACTCAGCCCTGTTCCCCTGATCATTCTTGACGTACAGGACGCTATCGATCAGCCGTGTTGGGACGGCAAGAGTAATCCCGGCTATCTGGCAGTGATCCAGCGCCTGCTCCACCACTGGCGGTCCAACGGCTGGCCCGTTATTCATATCAAGCACGATGAACTGACGCCCACCTCCAGCTATTTCCTGAATGGCCCCTGGAACGCCATCAAGAAAGAGGTGACGCCGTTAGCCGAAGAAGTTGTCATCACCAAACAGCAGAACTGCGCCTTTATCGGTACGGAGCTGGACACTGTTCTTAAAGCCATGCAAGTCAAGCGTGTGGTGCTGACGGGGGTTGTCATCCACAACAGCATGGACGCAACGGTCCGTGCCGGCAAAGCCCTGGGTTACGCCTTCATCCTTCCCTCGGACGCGACCACTGCTGTCCCGGTGACTGGACCCCATGGAAAGACCTGGGACGCCACAACCGTTCATGAACTGACCCTGGCCATACTCGGCGGTGAATATGCTGAGGTCATGCCATCAGAAGAAGTGATTGCCCAGACCGGGAACCACGCCCAACTCCGGAGCGCGCTTGCTCGCAAAGAACGATGACGCGGTCTATCTGGATGACCCCGCCCCTGTGGGAGCCGAGCTTGCTCGCGATAAACGATAACGCGGTTTATCTGGATGACCCCGCTCCCTGTAGGAGCCGAGCTTGCTCGCGATGAACGATAACGCGATCTGCCTGACACACCGCCAGGGAAGACCCGGGCATATCACCCCGGCCATTGCGAGCTACGGATCACACTGCAGAAATTGCCCGCCTTGAACGATGGGGATTTGTCTGCCAGCACGTCCGCCTTGACGTTACCGAACGTGCTGTCGGGCTTATGTTTGATGCCGTCGTAAAAGGTTTGAATGATATCTTCCTTGAACGCCGATCCCCGCGGGTGAACGCGGGTGATGGCCTCACGTTCCTCGTCGCTGTATTGGGAATAGGTCAGGCCCAGCACGTCCATTTCTACCCCGGCCGTGACCAATGCGATCACCGGGTGCATATGTTGCGGGATGCCTGGCGTGGTGTGCAGCGCGATGGACGTCCACACGGTGTCGACGTCCTGTTGGGCAATCCCGCGCTCGTGCAAAAAATCCCTGGCGGCATTGGCGCCATCGACCTCGAATCGCTCACAGGCGCTGCTGTGTTGGTGGGTCAGCCCCATGTCATGGAACATGCAGCCGCAGTAGAGTAATTCAGGGTCGAATTTCAAGCCCAGGCGTTGACCCGCCAGCGCAGCAAAATAGAACACACGGCTGGAATGATCAAAAAGCAGCGGCGACTCGGTGTCCCGTACACATTCAGTGATTTCACGGGCCAATTGGCTGTCGGGAATGCTGATCCCATGGATGTTCAGCGTCATGTTTTCGCTCCAGAGGGTGGTTTGGATGGAGGACCAGTGTCACTCTCCACCGTCTTGTCCTCAATTGGCGTGATGCGTCATATACTGCCATTTCATGTGATTCCAGGACGCAGGCGAGGCCATCACTCACCATGAGCAAAATCATCGCCATTCTTGCACTGCCCGGCATGCAGTTACTGGACGTCTCGGGCCCACTCGACGTGTTCGCCCAGGCCAATCTGGAAGTCAACCGGCAGGTCTACAGCTTGCGGGTTGTCGCCTGTGAACCAGGCCCGATCACCAGCTCTTCAGGCGCACGTCTGTTGCCGGATTACGTCGCGGGTGAGCCTATGGGCAAGCTCGACACTTTCATCGTTGCCGGGGCGCCGCATGCGCCGAACATGCAGTTCAACACTGAATTGCTTGCCTGGATGCGCACCTGCGCCGGGCAATCAAGGCGCTTTGGTTCGGTGTGTACCGGGGCGTTTGCCTTGGCGGCGACGGGCTTGCTCAATGGTCGGCGGATCACCACACATTGGGCCCATGCAGGGAAGTTGGCCCTGCAATACCCGCAGGTGACGGTTGAGGAAGATGCATTGCATGTTCGCGATGGCAAGCTGCGTACATCGGCCGGTGTAACCGCAGGCCTGGACCTGGCATTGACGCTGGTCGAGGAAGACCTGGGGCGCGAGGTGGCGATGCGGGTCGCTTCGCAACTGGTGATGTTCTTCAAGCGCCCTGGCGGGCAGCTGCAATACAGCCGCAAAGGGGGTGTCGGTCCACTTGGACGTTCAGTATTACAAGAGGTGCAGCGCTGGGTTGCCGCCAACCCGGCGCTACCGCTAACGGTCGAGGCGCTGGCCGCTCATGCTGGCCTGAGCCCCAGGCATTTCGCACGTTTGTTTCACGCCGAAGTCGGAGCCACTCCAGCGGCCTGGGTGGAAGTCACCCGTGTGACCGCCGCGCGGGCCCTGCTGGAGGCGGGAGAGGACGCGCCCAAGCAGGTGGCTGCCAAGTGTGGCTTCGCCAATGTCGACACCTTACGCCGCGCCTTCGTAAAACACATGGGTATCACACCGGCCGACTATCGAAAACGGCACGCATAGCTCTCCTCAGCCCTACTCCACCGCCTCCGCCACGCCCTGATCTTCACCCAGGAACCCGCCACTCTGGTGCTGCCACAGCCGCGCATAGGTGCCATTTTTGCTCAGCAGTTCGCTGTGGGTGCCTTGTTCGATGATACGGCCGTCGTCCATCACGATTAGCCGGTCCATGGCTGCAATGGTGGACAGCCGGTGGGCAATGGCGATCACGGTTTTGCCCTGCATCATTTCATCGAGGCTTTCCTGGATGGCGACTTCGACTTCCGAATCCAGTGCGCTGGTGGCCTCGTCAAGCAGCAGAATCGGTGCGTTTTTGAGCATCACCCTGGCAATCGCGACCCGTTGACGCTGGCCGCCGGACAGCTTGATGCCACGCTCACCCACCAGGGTGTCGTAGCCGGAGTGGCCTTGCTTATCGCTCAACTGGCTGATGAAGCCATCGGCCTGGGCGTTAGCTGCGGCTGTGCGGATTTGCTCATCGGTGGCGTCGGGCCGGCCATAGGCGATGTTTTCGCGAATGGACCGGTGCAGCAGCGACGTATCCTGAGTGACCATGCCAATGGCGCTGCGCAGACTGTCCTGAGTGACGTGGGCAATGTTTTGCCCGTCGATGCGAATCTCACCCTTGTCCACGTCATAGAAGCGCAGCAGCAGGTTAATGAGCGTGGATTTGCCAGCGCCGGAGCGACCCACCAGGCCGATTTTTTCTCCGGCCCGAATGCTCAGGCTCAGGTTATCCAGCACCTGACGCTCGCCGTTGTAGTTGAAGCTCACGTTGTCGAACGTCACCGCCCCGCCGGTGGTAACCAGCACACCCGCGTCCGGCGCATCCTGCACC
Source organism: Pseudomonas syringae (assembly GCF_000737245.1). Lineage (GTDB taxonomy): Bacteria > Pseudomonadota > Gammaproteobacteria > Pseudomonadales > Pseudomonadaceae > Aquipseudomonas > Aquipseudomonas syringae_J. Next base: position 7,314 of record NZ_JPQU01000044.1, read on the forward strand.
TTGGGGCCACGGGTCAAGGTCTCCATGCCATCCTGCACCGTGCCGATGTTCTCGAACAGCGAGGTCATCTGCCACATGATCCAGTGGGACATGCCGTTAATACGCAGCGCCATGGCCGTAATCGCCGCCACCGCACCGGTGCCGACTTCACCCTGGTGCCAGAGCCACAGGGCATAACCGCCTGCACCCATGATCAAGGCGACCACCAGTGCCTGATTGACGATTTCGAATTGGCTGACCAGACGCATCTGGCGAAACCCGGTGAGCTTGAAATCCTCCATGGCTGCGCGGGCGAAGTGCGCTTCACGTTTGGAGTGGGAGAACAGTTTCACCGTGGTGATGTTGGTGTAGGCATCTGAAATGCGACCGGTCATCGATGAGCGGGCATTGGCCTGCTCCTGGCCAACTTTCCCGAGACGCGGCACAAAATACAGCATGGCCAACCCGAACAATGCCACCCAGGCAATGAAAGGCAGCATCAGTTTCAGGTCGAAGCCGCCAGCCAGTGCGATGATCGCAATGAAATACACGCCGATCCCGGGTGCGATCTCGATAATGGTGAACAGCACCTCGCGTACCGACAGCGCCGTCTGCATCACCTTGGTCGTGACCCGCCCGGAAAACTCATCGGAAAAGAACGACAGGCTTTGGCGCAGCATCAGGCGGTGGAAGTCCCAGCGCAGACGCAGCGGCAGGTTGATCGCCAAAATCTGGTGCTGAACCATCGTGCGCAACGCCACCAACCCGATACTGGTGACCAGCACGAGGCCAATGCCCCATAGGACTCGACTCTCCTGTCCGGAGGTATCGCCGCCTGCTTGCCAGGTCGACAGCAGATCCACGACCTGACCGAGAAAGGAAAACAGCCAGGCTTCGTAAATCGACACACCGGCGCTGAGCAGCGCAAGCGCCAGAACATAACCACGAGCCCCCCGCGTGCAAGCCCACAGGAACCGCGGCAGACCATCGGGCGGCGGCGGTGCCTCGTCGGGCGGGAAAGGATCAAGTCGTTGTTCAAAAGCGCGAAGCATGGTGGTCTCCAAAACGATCTAATGGGCGCGATTCTGTCATTGAACAGTGTTGCGGGGTTCAGAAACTCCAGCTCAAAGCACCAACGGCCCGGCCAGCGTTGCGTTACTGTCGACGCAGTACCGAGTTTTCATGCCGGTACTGACAACACCTGCGCAGCCACGTTCGGATAGGCATACCGCGTTATCTTTCTTCGCGAGCAAACCCGGCTCCAACAGGTTCGGGATTCTTCTGTGGGAGGTTCTATGTTTGCTCGCAAGCGGATGTGGCGACGTGGGACCGCGATCGGGCTTAATCGATCTATCTGAAACCGAGCACATTCCAATCAAAAATCAACTATGGAATGGGTCCAACCGACTCAGGCTTCAATGCCCTGGTCGAGCAACGCCGTGCCATAGGAATTGTCCACGACGCACAGCCATTGCTGCGATATCTGGCGAAAGACATAGGTCGCTCGGCGTGTAATCTCGGTTTTCACCCCGGTCACGTCAGTGGCCTGAAGCAGGGTCTCCATAACAACGAGAGCTACGTCACCAGCCGGTATGACCTGTATTTCCCCTTGAGTGACGATAATGCTGTGGTTGAAATGCTCTGCAATCGCGACAAAGGCTCGGCGGATGCTGTCTTTGCCGGTAACCGTCAGTCCCGGTTTGACGACGAGCGTTGCATCATCGGCATAAAAGCTCATCAACGCATCGAAGTCTTCGGCCGTAATCGCCCGGTCTGCGGCTGCGATTGTCTCTTTGAGCGTTCGGGTAAGTTCGTCCATGGCTGTTGTTGTCCTGAAGAAGTCAAAAGACGATTACATAACCGCAGGCGTTTCGCCACTGTGTTGATCCCTGCGTGGGACAGGAAGCCGAGTGAATATGGCGAGGAGGCGAACCGGCGTAGTACGACTGTGATAAATTCTCGCCATCATTGCGGAGGTGAAGATGGGCGTTCCAGGGACTGATTGGCAGAGTATCCAGCCATGGTAATCAACCCACACTTTATCGTTCACGAGACCCATCACTGGATTCTCAACCACCACGTGTCCAACACCCTCCCCGGCTACCTGATGCTGGGTGCGAAGGTTCAAACCTCGTCACTGTCCGAGCTGGCGCCTGAGGCGTTGGCAGAACTGGGAGGGTTGCTCGCCAGAACCCAAGAGCAGCTTGAACGGCAGTTACAGCCAAAGCATCTTTATATCAGTCGGTTCGGGCACCAACCGGGGTTGCCTATTCACTTCCATTTCATCCCGGTCTATACATGGGTTGAGGATATGTTCTGGAAAGATCATAGATACCGGTTACTTGAAACCTTTGGCTGCTCTCAAAACGCCTCCACACTCACTGACGGCGCCGAGCTGACGTTGTTTATCTGGAGGGAGTTTGGCGAGTGCCCGGAGCCACCAGACATTCAAGGCCCGTCCATAGAGAAGGTGATCGACGAGTTGCGTACTGCATTCGCCTGAGAGCCCTGCCAAACCCGTTAGCCTATTCACGGAGTCACTGATGCACACTGACCAAGCCCCGCTACCTGCCGACCCAGGCCTCACTCTTCGGCACCACTCAGGGACAGTGGAGTTCCCGGTGCATTACATGCGTGGCGGCACCTCGACAGGCATCGTGGTGTGGGAGCCGTTATTACCCAACGACGAGAAACTGCGTGATGAGTTACTGCGCCATCTGATGGGCGTTCCCCTCTCGGGCAAACACCCGGGAAACCGGCAGATCACGGGGTTGGGGCGCGGGCCGGCAACCAGCAACAAGGTCTTTCTGGTGGGCGTTGAAGAATCGGCGAACGGTCCGCGATTGGTGAGCACCCTCGCCCAGCTTGCGAGTGACCACGCCGAAATCGACTGGAGCGTGAACTGCGGAAACATGTCCAGCGCGTTGCCGCTATGGGCCATCGATACCGGCTTGTTTGCCGCCTCGGCCGATCAAACCTGCGAAATTGAAATCAAGAACACCAACACCGGGGTTGTCACGATCACGCGCATGAGGCGAGATGAACAAGGACGGTTCGTCACCGCTGAAATCCCAGGCGTCCGGGGCGCTTTTCCCAGCGTAGATCTGTTCCTGCAATCGCCCGTGGGCAACAAAACCGGCGCCCTGTTACCCACGGGATCGGTGATCGATGTGGTCGCCGGGCATGAAGTTTCTTGCGTGGATGTCGCCGTGCCCATGGTGATCGCCGAGGCCGCGAGTTTTGGCAAGACAGGCCACGAGCCCGTCGCTGAGCTTGAAGCCGATCAAGTGTTCATGAAAGCGCTGCGTGAAGTGTGGGTCGAGTGCGGTTTGAAAATGGGCTTGCGTCGCAAGGACGGTGAGCTCATGACCCGTGCGCAGATTGAGAGTAGCGAAACCATTCCGAAAGTGTGCATCGTCAGCGCCCCGCGCGATGGCGGCAACATTGCGGTTCGCTATTTCACTCCCCAGACCGGCCACGCTTCAATGGCCGTTTCGGGCGGTTGCTGTCTGGCGGGAGCCTGCTTGATTCCAGGAACCACCGCCCACAGAAACGCCACCGGGATAACGCCTCCAGCCCATGACGTTTCAGATATTGAAGTCAGCATCGAAAACCCCGCCGGACGCCTGGACGCGACCGTGGTTGCGGCGCTTGAGGATGGCCAGGTCACGATCGAAAGCGCCGCCTACCGGCGCAGTGCGCAGATCCTGATGCGCGGACATGTACCGCTTTACCAGGCTTCAAAGCAGCTGTTACTTGCGCTAGAGGCCACTGGCGACCTCCAGCGCACGTGAATGGGCACTGAACAATCTGGTGGAACAGGAAACCAGAAACTTAAACGTGCGGCGTCCCCGGCTTGGCCGCCACAACGTCCGGCACCTTCAGCTTGCCGTCCTTGTCCAGCAGCCATGCATCGAGAATCTGTCTGACCACGGGCCCTGCAACCCGACCGCCCGCCTCGCCGTTTTCAATCATCACCGAGACCACGATTTTCGGATGCTCGGCAGGCGCGAAGCCGACGAACAAAGCGTTGTCCCGATTCCGTTCGAGGGTCTTCATGCGGTCGTAGCGCTCGCCCTGCTTGATCGCCACCACTTGCGCCGTGCCGCTCTTGCCCGCGATGCGATATTGCGCGCCCTGGGCAGCCGCCCGTGCGATGCCTCGGGGATCATGCATCACCATCTGCATGCCGATGTTGACCTGATTCCACTCATTGGGATCGTGCAGCACGATGTTCGGCATCGGGTGTTCATCCACCGGCGCAATACCGCCAACTTCCATCGCCAGATGCGGGCGAACCCACACCCCTTTGTTGGCGATCAACGACGTGGCTTGCGCCAGTTGCAGCGGCGTGACCTGCATGTAGCCCTGGCCAATGCCGAGAATTACGGTCTCGCCGGGGAACCAGGCCTGGCGCCGGGTGGCGCGCTTCCATTCCCGGGAAGGCATCAGGCCCGCAGACTCTTCGAACATGTCCAGCGAGACCTTTTGCCCCAGGCCGAACATGGTCATGTAGTCGTGCATCCGGTCAATGCCCAGCTTGTGGGCCAAGGTATAAAAGTAGGTATCGTTGGAGCGCATGATCGCAGCGTCCATGTCCACCCAGCCATCGCCACTGTGGTTCCAGTTGCGGTATTTGTGGTCGAAATCCGGTAGCTGGAAATAACCGGGATCGAACACTTTGGTGCTGGCGTTGACCACGCCGCTATCGAGCCCGGCAATCGCCACCTCCGGCTTGATGGTCGAACCCGGCGCATACAGGCCGCGCAGTACCCGGTTAAACAGCGGACGGTCGATGGAGTCGCGCAAGGCCGCGTACTCCTTGAAGCTGATCCCGGTGACAAACAGGTTCGGATCGAAGCTCGGCTTGCTGACCATCGCCAGCACCTGACCGGTGGCCGGATCGAGCGCCACCACCGACCCACGCCGATCACCCAGGGCCTCTTCGGCAGCTTCTTGCAGGTGGATATCCAGGCTCAGGGTGATGTTTTTGCCGGGGATCGGATCGGTGTGTTTCAACACCCGCAGCACACGGCCCTGGGCGTTAGTCTCGACCTCCTCGTAACCCACGGTGCCATGCAGCTGGGATTCATAAAACCGCTCGATGCCGGTCTTGCCGATGGATTGCGTACCGCGATACTCCACCGAATCCAGCTGTTTGGCTTCTTTCTCGTTGATCCTTCCGACATAGCCAATCGAATGGGCGAAATGCGCCCCCAGCGGGTAATGGCGGACAAACTGCGGTTCGACATCGATGCCCGGTAACAGGTACTGATTGACCGCCAGAATCGCAATCTGCTCTTCCGTCAGCTCGTACAGCAGGGTCACCGGCTCAAACGGGTGACGGACCTGCTTGAGGTCCTTGTCGAACAGGATGCGCTCCTCGTCAGGGAGCTTGAGCAGTTCCATGACCTCATCAATAACCTTGTGCCAGTCCCCCGCCCGCTCGCGGGTCAAAGTCATGTTGAAGCTGGGCCGGTTATCCGCCAGCACCACGCCGTTACGGTCGTAGATCAGCCCGCGCTCTGGGGGGATGGGCAAAACATGCACGCGGTTGTTTTCGGAGATGGTCGAGTGGTAGGCGTATTCGGTGACTTGCAGGAAATACATCCTGGCCACCAGACAGACACTCAACAGGCCCACGAGCAGCGCGCAGGCAATCAGTCGGCGATTGACCAGACGCGCATCTTTCTCGTGATCCTTCAATGGAATTGGATCGGGCATTTCTGAAGCTTCTCGGTGATAACAAAATTAACGATTTATTGAATTGAGGTGCTTTTCCTGTAGGAGCGCACGAGCATCGCGAGGCCGCGATGGCGGTGTATCTGGCGGACCGCTATCGCTGCCTCGCGGTGCTCGTGAGCTCCTACAGGGAATGGCGCGGCCGCAGGAAAATGTGTGAACAAACATTTCCAAGCGCATCAGGGTACGCACGATACCAAGAAGTGCCTGTTTAGGGAGTATTGTCTTGCAGAAACCGGCACCAACGGTATGGAAAAGCACCTGGATTGTTACCGATCACGCAAAGGTAATTTGCGAAATCAGACCGGCGCAATAGTTAGTAACACAATTATGATGGCGCAGCGTCTGGAAAAGATGGCTGAGAAACTGGCTATTCCCCGCTTAGCGTGCGCCATGTGCAGGCCGCATAGCCAGAGACTTAATGTCACACCCATACGCAAGCTTTTCATTTGCCCGGCCAAGTCCGGCAAAAAAACCGTGTTTTGACCGCGAAGTGCACTCCCTCAGGGAAGTAACGGGCATTTCCGTTGCAGCCTTCGCAGGAGCCTCCTGAATGACTGAAAAATCCGCGAAAGGTTTCACCCGCCGCCAACTCCTCTTTACCTCCGCCACGACTCTCGCCGTCGGTGCTGCCGCCAGTGCCAAGGCCGCCACCCTGACCGGTGTGCCGCAGTGGGTGCCTTTCGATCACAACGGTCCGATGCACTATCAGACGCCGGGCTGGAAGTTTTTCACTGCCGATGAAGCCCGTGAAGTGGAGGCTATCGTCGAGCGCCTGATCCCCGCTGACGACCTGAGTGTCAGCGGCAAGGACGCCGGTTGTGCAGTCTTCATCGACCGTCAGCTGGCCGGTGAGTACGGCACCTTCGACCGCCTGTACATGCAGGGCCCCTTTGCCAAAGGTACGGCCATGCAGGGCGATCAGTCGCCATTGGTGCCGCAACAACGCTATCGCCTTGGGATTGCCGGCCTGACCGCGTATTGCCAGAAACAATCGCAGAAGAACTTCAGCGCCCTGAGCAACGAAGAGCGCGACAAGGTACTCACTGACCTGGAAAACGGCGCTATCGAGCTGCAAGGCATAGACGCCAAACTCTTTTTTCAGCAGTTGCTGGGCAACACCATGGAAGGCTTTTTCGCTGACCCGATCTATGGCGGCAACCGCGACATGGTGTCGTGGAAAATGATCGGCTTCCCCGGTGCCCGTTATGACTACCGCGACTACATCGGCCTGCATAACCAGAAGCTCGACCTCCAACCGATCTCCATCATCGGCAGCTCCGCCTGGAACAAGAAGGGTTAATCGACATGGCTAGAAAACTACCTTCCACCGATGTGGTGGTTGTCGGACTCGGCTGGGCCGGATCTATCATCGCCAACGAACTGGCCGATGAAGGCTTGAGCGTCATGGGCTTCGAACGTGGCCCATGGCGGGACACTGCTGCCGACTTCAACATCGCTTCGGCCACCGACGAGCTGCGTTACTCGCGCCGTCAGGAACTGATGCTGCGCACCAAACAGAACACCTGCACCGTGCGCAATAACGTGACCGAAACCGCGCTGCCGATGCGCTCCTGGGGTTCATTCCACCCCGGCAACGGCACCGGCGGCGCGGGCAACCACTGGGCGGGGATCACTTTCCGCTTTCAGCCCAACGAGTTCCGTCTGCACAGCTACCTGACCGAGCGTTATGGCAAAGAGCTTTCGCCTGAACTGACCCTGCAGGACTGGGGCACGGACTGGGAAGAAATGGAGCCCTTCTACACCAAGTTTGACCGCCTGGCGGGTGTTTCCGGCAAGGCGGGCAACATCAAGGGCGTGATTCAGGAAGGCGGCAACACCTTCGAAGGTGCGCGCTCGGAAGAATATCCAAACCCTCCCACCGAGCAGACCTACGCGCCGACGCTTTTCGCCGAAGCAGCCAAGAATCTGGGCTACAAGCCCTTCCCCGTGCCTTCGGCACTGGTGTCCCGGGCTTACACCAACTCGTTGGGCGTAAAGATGGGCGCCTGCACCTTCTGTGGGTTCTGCACCAACTACGGCTGCGCCAACTACTCCAAGGCCAGCGCCATCACCACCGTATTACCGGTGTTGATCCGCAAGCCCAACTTCACCGCCAAGACCAACTGTGAAGTGCTGCGGGTGACCATGGACAGCACCGGCAAACGCGCCACCGGGATCATTTTTGTCGATGCCAACGGTGACGAGTTCGAACAGCCGGCAGACCTGGTGGTGATCAGTGCCTTCATCTTTGAAAACGTGCGCCTGATGCTGCTGTCCGGTGTCGGCAAACCTTACGACCCGGTGACGAATACCGGCACCACGGGGCGCAACTACGCCTACCAGACCGCCAACAACGTGAAGCTGTTCTTCGATGACAAGAACTTCAACCCGTTCATTGGTGGCGGCGCCATCGGCATGGGCATCGACGAGTTCAACAACGACAACTTTGACCACTCAGGTCTGGGTTTCGTCGGCGGCGGCAGCACTCGGGTCACGCCCATTGGCGCAGCGCCCATTGACGCACGTCCGGTACCACCCGGCACCCCGACCTGGGGGTCGAAATGGAAGCAGGCCACCGTCAAGAGCTACGCCAGCACCATGTCCATCGGCTGTGAAGCCAGCAGCTATTCGATGCGCGGCAACTACCTGTCGCTGGACCCGACCTACAAGGATCCGCTGGGACGTCCGCTGTTGCGTATCACCTTCGATTTCCCGGAGAACGATCGCAAGATGGCGGCCTATGTCACCGGCAAAGTCCACGAAATTGCCAAGAGCATGAACCCGCTGCAAATGGTCGACAGCGCTCAGACCGGCCATTGGAACAGCTCGCCGTATCAGTCTTCGCACATTGTTGGCGGCTTCATCATGGGTGCCGACCCGAAGACCAGTTCGGTGAACAAGTACCTGCAAGTCTGGGACGTGCCGAATCTGTTTGTAGTCGGCTCTTCGGCCTTCCCGCAGAACCCTGGTTATAACCCCACCGGCACCGTTGCGGCCCTGGCCTTCAAGGCCGCCGACGCGATCCGCACCCGTTATCTGAAGCGCCCTGGGGAGATGATCCCGGTATGAAGACTCTTCTTTCTTTCAGCGTCGGCGTACTGGCCTTGGCTTTGAACGTCAGCGTCGCCCATGCTGGCACCGGTGCCGACTCGTACAACCTGGTGGAAAAAGGTCGCTACCTGTCGACACTGGGCGACTGCACGGCGTGCCACACCTTGCCGGGTAAACCCGCGTTCTCCGGCGGCGTAGTACTCGACACCCCGTTTGGCAAACTGCTCGGCGCGAACATCACCCCTGATCCGGTCACCGGCATTGGCCGCTGGAGCTTCGAAGACTTCCAGAACGCCATGTCCAAAGGTCACGGCCTGGACGGCAAGCGCCTATATGGTGCCATGCCGTACACCGCGTACACCAAGGTCACGCGCCAGGATAACCAGGCGATCTGGGCCTATCTGCAAACCATTGATGCGGTGGACAACAAGGTTGAAACCAACCAGCTGCCCTTCCCGTTCAACGTGCGCACCAGCCTGCTCGCCTGGAATCTGATGAACTTCAAGGAAGGCGAATTCAAGGCCAATCCACAGAAGTCTGAACAGTGGAATCGCGGCGCCTATCTGGTGGAAGGCCTGGGTCACTGCGGCACGTGCCACACCCCTAAAGGCCTGACTGGCGGCGACAAGAACGATCAGTTCCTGACCGGTGCCAACCTGCAGAACTGGGTTGCGCCGAACATCACCGCCGACGCTCACAGTGGCATCGGCAGCTGGACCGAGGACGACATCGTCAAGTACCTGAAAACCGGGGCCAACCGCTTCGATATTGCTTCGGGTCCCATGGCCGAGGAAGTCGAGCACTCTTCCCAGCACTGGCAGGATGCAGACTTGATGGCGGTTGCGGTGTACCTCAAGGATGGTGCCAAACCCGCTGCGCCACCCAAGGCGCTGGACGCCAAGGACCCGGCCATGGTCGCCGGGAAAATGATCTACGCCGACCGCTGCTCCGCGTGCCACGTGGGTAATGGCGAAGGTGCCGAGGGCCTGTTCCCGAAACTGGCCATGGCGCCACTGGTCAACAACGCCGATGCATCGTCGATGATTCGCGTGGTTCTGGCCGGCAGCCGTGCGGGTGCCACCGATGCTGCACCAACCGCTCCGGCGATGCCATCACTGGCCTGGGCGCTGTCCGATGACAACGTGGCCAATGTACTCACCTATGTGCGTAACAGCTGGGGCAACGCGGCACCTGCGGTGTCCAGCAGCGATGTGAAAGCCGTGCGCGACGCCCTGCAACCCAAGTAAACGATTCACCTCCCCTTGCCCGGCATTGTCATGATGCCGGGCTTTTTTTTGGATCGAATGTTTATGGCTACAGAGGGCGGTACGTGATGGCTCGGCGACGTGGGACCGGCTTTAGCCGGGAAGAGGCCAGTACAGCCGATGCATATTTGTCGACTCAACTGCCGCCTTCCCGGCTAAAGCCGGTCCCACGTCGTCGCTCGCACAGCCCGCAGGCGATCACCGAACTTTTTGGAGCTCTTCACCTTCACGAGCCTGCATGATCCTCGGCAGGTTGTGCTCGATCCAGGTCGCCAGGTTCTCCACTTGCACGGCCACTTCTTCACCCAGGGGGGTCAGGCGGTATTCCACGTGGGGCGGGACCACGGGCAGGGATTTGCGCTCGACAAAGCCATCGCTTTCCAGGTTCTGCAAGGTCTGCGACAGCATCTTCTCGCTCACCCCGCCAATCCTGCGCCGCAGCTCACTGAAACGGTGCATGCCCTCGCGCAACACCACCAGCACCAGCACGCCCCAGCGGCTGCACACGTGGCTGAGCACGATTCGTGACGGGCAATCGGCCGCCATCAACTCCCCCGCACGTGCTTCCATCACCGCCGAGAGCAAGGGGCTCATCATTTGTTTGGTTTCGCTCATGACACTTACCTTTTTGTAGGTACTTACGAAAGGTTAGCATAGCGACTATGGTGGGTCTGTCGTTGAATCTTTCTTAAAACACCTCGAGGAAACTTGCCATGTACGTCGTTACCGGAGCCACCGGCCAGCTGGGCCGCCTTGTTATCGAGCAACTGCTGAACAGCGTGCCTGCCGCGCAAATCGTTGCCGCCGTGCGTAATCCGCAGAAAGCCAGTGACCTCGCGGCATTGGGGGTGCAGGTGCGTCAGGCTGACTATTCCCAACCTGCCACCCTGGACAGCGCCTTTGCGGGCGCAGAAAAAATCCTGCTGATCTCCTCAAGCGAAATCGGCCAGCGTGCTGTTCAACATCAGGCGGTGATTGATGCGGCCAAGCGCGCCCAGGTCAAGCTCTTCGCCTATACCAGTGTCTTGCATGCCGACACATCCTTACTGGGCCTGGCTGAAGAACACCGCCAGACTGAAAACGCGCTGCAGCAATCCGGCGTGCCGTTCGTGCTATTGCGCAACGGCTGGTACACGGAGAACTACACCGCAGGCGTTCCTGCAGCGCTGGAGCATGGCGCGGTATTTGGCAGCGCTGGCGACGGTCGCATCAGTTCAGCGGAGCGCACCGACTACGCCGCAGCCGCAGTGGCCGTGCTGACTTCAGCTGAAGATCAAGCCGGGCGGGTTTATGAACTGGCAGGTGATGAGTCATACACCCTGGCTGAGTTTGCGGCCGAGCTGTCGAAACAGGCTGGCAACCAGGTGCCGTATACCGACCTGCCCCAAGCTGACTTCCGGGCCGCACTGGTCCAGGCCGGGCTGCCTGATTTCGTCGCCGAACTGCTGTCTGACTCCGACGCGGCAGCGGCCAAAGGCGCGCTGTTTGATGATGGCAAGCAACTGAGCCGCCTGATCGGACGCCCTACAACGCCATTGAAAAGCACCCTCGCGACAACCTTGAAACACTGACCGTCAGACTCGCTCGCCCTTTGCTTCAAGGGCGAGTGAGCCAGCAGTAAGCGCAACGCCATCACAAAAAACCGAATGATTTTTTATCCCGGTGGTCCTAGAGCTTAGACAGAGCATTCAGCACTGAGCCCCAGGAGTACTTATATGAAGAGCCTCATGAAGAGCAAATCACTCATCGCTTGTCTGGCTATTGCTGGCTGCGTTTCGATGACCAGCCTTGCGGTTCACGCCGCAGACACTCCAGAGCCTAAAGTCGAAGAATCCAAAGACAACATGCGTGATCTGGAACTTGGCTCCCGCGCCCCGGAGAAATTCCGTCGCCCTGAAGCAGCTCTGAAGGACTGGGCTAAACGCGGCCTGAAAGAACCGGTCAAGGAATCCCAGTGGGTGAAAATCAACGATAAGTACGTGCAGGTGCAGATCACCAACAGCCAGATCACCGAGATCGTGCCGATCAAGAAGTAAGCGGGTCTATTTGTAGGAGCTCACGAGCAACGCGAGGCAGCGATAGCGGTTTGTCAGATCCGCCGCTATCGCTGTCTCGCGTTGCTCGTGAGCTCCTACAGAGGATTTTTACATCACAGAAAAATCCCGCCCGAAGCTTCGATCCGCTGGCCATTGATCCACTTGCCGCCGTCTCCCAGCAGCATGCTGATCGCCGCGCCGATGTCATCCGCCTCACCTACCCGGCCCAATGCTGTGCTGGAGGCAATGACTTTGTTGACCTCTGGATTATCCCGCACGGTGCCACCGCCGAAGTCTGTCGCGATCGCGCCAGGGGCCAGGACGTTTACGTTGATGCCCCGTGGGCCCAGTTCCTGCGCAAGGTAACGGCTCCAGACTTCCACCGCGCCTTTCATCGATGCATAAGCGGCGTAGCCGACCATGCTGAACCGCGCCAGGCCGCTGGACACGTTGACGATCCGCCCACCGTCGGCCATCAGCGGCAGCAGTTTCTGGGTCAGAAAGAACGGGCCCTTGAAATGGATACTCACTAGCTGGTCAAACTGATCTTCGGTGGTCTGGGCAATGCTGTTGTAGATCCCGACACCTGCGTTGTTGACCAGGAAATCGAAATGCTCGGCATTAAAGACTTCTTTCAACACGCTGCCCAACTGCTCGGCAAATCCATCGAAACTGTCGCTTTGACCGACATCCAGTTGCAGCATGTGCGCCTTGGCGCCCAGTGCCTGAACTTCGGCGATAACGGCTTCAGCATCCGCCTGACGACTTTGATAAGTACCGATAATGTCCACGCCTTGCGCAGCCAGATGCAGCGCGGTGCTTTTACCCAGGCCACGGCTGGCGCCGGTGATGAGTGCGATTTTTCTGCTCATGGGATATTTCCTCGGTTGTTGTGTTCAGGGATTGAGGAAAAGTCTATTGTTCGCTGGCAGCGCGATAAACCGTAGAGATACGAAATGACTGGTCGCCTGAGCCGAACAATCTTCAAATCCTTTTCCGCAGGGAGCCCTCCTCATGAACAAGCTGGAATTGTTGCGCTCGTTCGTGCGTGTGACAGAGCTGTCCAGCTTCACCCAGGCGAGCGAAGCGCTGGGCCTGCCGCGTTCGACCGTCTCGGAACAGGTTCAGGCCCTGGAAGAATTGCTCGGCACCCGCCTGTTGTTGCGCACCACCCGTAAAGTGCAAGCCACCCCCGATGGCGAGGTGCTGTATGAGCGTAGCAAAGACATGCTCGCCCAGATGGACGAGCTCGAAGGTCTTTTCCGCAGTGATGCGACCCTTAGCGGGCGTTTAAGGGTCGATATGCCCACGGCGGTAGCCCACAACATCGTGTTGCCACGCCTGAGCGATTTTCTCGCCGAGCACCCAGGCCTTGATCTGGAAATCAGCAGCAGCGACCGGCGAGTGGACCTGGTTCGTGAAGGCTTCGATTGCGTGCTGCGCGTTGGCGAGTTGCCGGACACGACTCTGGTCGCGCGCAATCTGGGTGAACTGGCCATGGTCAACTGTGTCGGGGCCGGTTATGCCCGGCGTCATGGCACGCCCCACACGCTGGAAGACCTGCGCCAGCATCGAATGATCCATTACGTGCTGGCGTTCGGTTCTCCGCACGCCACTTTCGAGTATCAGGAAGACGGCAAGACCCACAACCTGCCGATGGCTCGCAGCGTGGCGGTCAACAACATCCAGGCGTTCGAGGCGGCGTGTCTCGGCGATCTGGGCATCATTCAGTCACCACGCATGGGATTGCGCAAACACCTGATGGCTGGCCAACTCATTGAAATCCTGCCTGACTACCGCCCGGCGCCCATGAAGATATCTTTGCTGTATGCCCATCGCCGCCATCTGCCGGAACGCTGTAAGGTGTTCATGGATTGGTTGCAGGGGTTGATTGCGGAGCACAATATTGTTTGATCGACCGGGTCGAAGCAGGCCCCTTTGTGGGAGCGGTGCTTGCCCGCGATAAGGACACTGCGATTCATCAGCCAGACCGCGTCGCTCTTGTCGCGGGCAAGCACCGCTCCCACAAGGATCTGCTCACTTTGAAAGGACGTGTAGGACATGGACGCACAGCAAAATACCGACGCCACCGCCCCTTTCTTCTGGCGTGACGACCGCCTGCCCTTCATCGAGGCGCGTTCGGTGGGTGATGGCCGCAAGCTGTGTTATTCCAGGCATTCCCATGAGGTGTTTTCCATCGGCGCGATCACCGCCGGGCAAAGCACTTATCTCCACGAAAAAACCAGCCAGCGAGTGCAAGCCGGCACTGTGGTGCTGATGAACCCCGGCGAGGTGCATGCCTGTAATCCTATCGCCGAGCAGCAATGGTCGTACCTGATGCTGTATGTGGACAGCCAGTGGCTGAAGGCGCTGCAGCAGGATCTGGGCCTGAATCCCAATCACGAGTTTCAACCTCTGGCTCACACCCACAGCTGCGATCCGGAGTTATTCAGCGGGTTGACGGGTCTTTACCAAACACTCATCGACGCCGACGCCAGCCTCCTGCAAAAGCAGTGCAGTGCACTGTCATTCTTCACCCTTATGCAGCAGACACTGGGTGCATCAGAGGTCAGGCCCGAGCAGGCGGTCCCGCGCATTGAGCGGGTCGCGCAGTTCATCAATGACAACTTCAAACACGCCATCAGCCTGGACGACATGTGCAGCGCCGCGAGCCTGTCGGGCTCCTATCTGATCCGCGCCTTCGAACAGCGCTATCACATGACGCCCCATGCCTACCTGATCAACCGGCGCATCCAGCATGCTCGCACCCGACTCAAGGCTGGCAGCCTGATCGTCGATGTCGCCCACGAGTTAGGGTTTGCCGACCAGGCGCATTTTCAGCGGGTGTTCAAGAAGCATCTGGCGGCAACGCCGGGGCAGTATCGTCTGCCCTGAATTCAGTGAATAAACAAGTAAACCGCACAGCCCACCAGCAACGCTGCCATGCTGCGATTGAATACCCTCACACCTCGCGCGCTGTCCAGATAAGGCCGCAGAAAAGTCCCGGCAAATGCCCAGCACGCCAGAGACGCATAGCAGATCACGAAATAAATCCCGGCGAACTGCCAGATCAGCCGCGCCTCACCGCTGGCGACAAACGCCCCCATTCCCGCAATACAGGCCAGCCAGGCTTTGGGGTTAAGCCATTGCATGATCGCCCCCTTGAGCAGCGAGGACTTGCTACTGGCATCGTCAGCATCCAGTCGGCCGTCATCCGCCGCCAGTTTCCAGGCCATGAACAGCAGAAATGCGACCCCGGCCCAACGAATCGCCAGGGTCAGGAACGGCCATTGCAACAACACTTCATGCAGGCCGAAGCCGATCAGGATTAATAACAGCGTGAAACCGAACGTCGCTCCGGTGACATGCAACAAGGCCGAGCCCAGCCCATGCCTGGCCCCCGAACTCAAGGCCACGATATTGACCGGCCCCGGCGTAATCGACGAAGCCAGCGCAAAAGCGGCCATGGACAGCAACAGACTCATTTCAACATCCTCATTGGTCAGCAAAGAGCGGACCAAGATAAGGATGCTAAGCGACTGGGTATTGAAGAAAATCACCCAGGATTACGCCTATGTGGCCCTGAATCAGGCAGAATGACCCGCACTGGATGGGCGGCCTCCGGTCCCGCACGCCCCCACGGCCATCATTTGCAGAGCGCAATAATGAACAGTTTTGAAGAGTCGATCATAGAAGCCGCGCAGGACGCGACGCCCAATAACACTGAAGCAGAGCGCTCGGCTGCCAAAGCCGCCGCCATCGAAGCGGTGGCCCAGATCATGGCCACCACCTCAGGGCTACAGCGCACCCTGGCACTGGCGGCACTGCTGGATTCATATTCCGACTCCGATGCTGATCTGGAAGACGAATAACAAGACAGAGCATTGAAATACGCACACTATATCAATGTGCTAGCATGTGGCTCGTTTGAATGCCACTCAATTGAATAGCCTCCCCTTGACCTGGATGTCAAACGCCCCTGGGCCCGTCGACTTCCGGAGTCATGAGTTTGAACATCGAAAACCTCAAGGTCATTCAGACTGATTTAGAGCGTACCGCCAGTGATCTGGAGGGTGTGTGGCTAAACCTTTCCGGGCACCTGCAATACCTGCAGCACTCGTACCAGATACGAGATGCCGCCGACGTCAGTTTGCAGATCGAAAAGCTTCAAGCCTCAGCTGAAGATTTACGCGACGTGGCGCAGCGTCTGGACTGCTGATCAGTCCTTCGCCTGAGACAACGGCCTGGCAACCTCCTCCAGTGACCGTCGCTCCGCAGCCATCCCCCAGATGCTTTGCACCAGCGCTGCCAGTAGCATCAAGCCTGCCCCGATCAGATAACCGATCAGCAAATTGCTCCGGTCATGTGTCTCGATCAACCGACCGAACAGTGTCGGCCCGATGATCCCGCCCAAGCCTGTCCCGAATGCATAGAACACAGCGATAGCCAGTGCGCGTATTTCCAGAGGGAAGGTTTCAGCGACGGTGAGATAAGCCGAGCTAGCGGCTGCAGACGCAAAGAAGAAAATCACCATCCAGGCCACGGCTTGCTGGCCGACATCGAGCAAGCCCTGCTGGAATAACACACCGCTGATAGCCAGCAGAATCCCGGACACTGCGTAAGTCAGGCTGATCATCACCCGTCGGCCCACCACGTCGAACAAACGCCCCAGCAACAGCGGCCCGCAAAAGTTACCCAGGGCCAATGGCAATACGTACCAGCCGATATGGTCGGCGGGCACGTCGTAGAAGTCTGTGAGCACTAAGGCGTAGGTAAAGAAAATCGCGTTGTAGAAAAATGCCTGGGCAGTGAGCAGTGTCAGGCCGACCAGCGCCCGCTGGCGGAAGGTCACGAACAGGGTCTGGAAGATTTCCTTGAGCGGCGTGTGATCGCGCACATGAAGACGCAATGGCCGGCCTTGCGGCGCAGGCAGAGTGTGGCCCTGAGCGCGGAGTTGATCTTCGATCTGTTCAACAATGCGCGTGGCCTGTGCCGCCTGACCGTGGATCAGCAACCAGCGCGGGCTTTCCGGCAGCCAGAGACGCATGAACAGGATCAGCAACCCCAACACCGCACCGATACCGAAACACAGGCGCCAGCCCAGATCGCCGCCGATCCATTGCGGGTCCAACAGCACAATCGAACCGCCCGCCCCCAGCGCCGCGCCGAGCCAGAACGTACCGTTGATGGTCAGATCCGCCCAGCCGCGATAACGCGCCGGAGTGAATTCCTGAATGGTGGAATTGATCGCCGTGTATTCGCCGCCAATGCCCATGCCAGTCAGAAAGCGGAACAGCAAAAAGCTTTCAATACTCCAGGAAAAGGCCGTGGCGGCGGTAGCACCGACATACAGCAGCAAGGTGATGAAGAACAATTTGCGGCGTCCGAGGCGGTCGGTGAGCCAGCCGAAAAACAAAGCGCCGAGCACCGCACCGGCAATATAAACACCGCCCGCCAGGCCGATATCGCTGTTGGACATGTGCAACGCCGGGCTGTCTTTCAACGCGCCGGACACCGACCCCGCGAGGGTGACTTCAAGGCCGTCGAGCAACCAGGTAATGCCCAGGGCAAACACCAGCAGCGTATGAAACCGCCCCCACGGCAGACGATCCAGACGAGCCGGAAGATCGGTTTCGAAGATTTGGCCCTGGATGGAGTTGTCGTGGATGGTCATCAGGCATGTGTACTTCGTTAGGACGCTATCGCGCGGTCGCTCCTACAGACGAGAACCCTGTAGGAGCGCGCTTGCCCGCGATGACGTCGGTACAGGGTTCATCACAATCAGAGCCTGTCACGCGACCGGGGTTCAACTCACCCAAAACCACAACAACATCAGATTCGCTGCAGAGATCAGCCCGAACAATCCCCAGGCGACTGTTTGTATCAAGCGGCTGTTAACGAACGGCCCCATCAACTGCCGGTCGCTGGTGAAGCGAATCAGCGGCCAGAGGGCGAATGGCAATTGCAGGCTGAGCACCACCTGGCTGAGGACCAGCATCTTGCCCACGGAGCTGTCGCCCAGCCACATGACCCCGATCAGCGCCGGGATCAGGGCTAATGCGCGAGTGATCAAGCGTCGCTGCCAGCAGGGAATTTTCGCCTGTAAAAAACCTTCCAGCACCACCTGCCCGGCGATGGTGCCGGTAAAGGTCGAGCTCTGCCCGGCCGCCAGCAAGGCAATCCCGAACAACACACTGGCCACCGCCCCACCCACCAGCGGGTCGAGCAAATGGTAGGCGTCCTGGATTTCCACCACGTCGGTATGCCCGCTCCTGTGGAAAGCCGCAGCGGCGAGAATCAGGATCGCCGCATTGATCAACAGCGCCAGGCTCAACGAGGCGATGGTATCGATCCGGGCAAATTTGATGGCACTGGCCTTGTGCACGTTATCGCTGCCATTGACCCGGGTCTGGACCACCGAAGAATGCAGGTACAGGTTATGGGGCATGACCGTTGCGCCGAGAATACCGATGGCGATGTACAGCGGCTCCTGACTGCTCAGCACATCCCAGCTTGGCTTGAGCCCCGCAGCAACGTCGGGCCAGAAGGGTTTGATGAGGATCAGCTCCACGGTAAAACAGGCGCCGATGGTCGCGATCAGCCCCAGGACAATCGCTTCCAGACGACGAAAGTTCGCCCCTTGCAGGGCCAGCACGATCAAGGTGTCAAAAGCGGTCAGCGCCACCCCGGTGGTGATGGAAACACCCAGCAACAAATGGAAAGCCAGCGCTGTGCCCAGCACCTCGGCGAGGTCGGTGGCAATAATCGACAACTCGGCCAGCAACCATTGCCCCTTCGCCACCCGAGGGCTGTAATGCGAAGCGCAAAGCTGTGCCAGATCCCGCCGAGTGGCGATCCCCAGTCGGGAGCAGAGGTTCTGCAAGACCATGCCTGACAAGCTTGCCAACACCACCACGAACAGCAATGCATAGCCAAAACGCGAACCGGCCTCAATCGCCGTGGCCCAATTGCCAGGGTCCATGTAGCCGATGGAAACCAGCAGACCGGGCCCGACAAACAGCAGCATCTTGCGCGCCAGCGAAGCATTGGCCGGGATGGGCACACTGTCAGTCACAGCCGACGGGCAGAAAGGAGCAGTCGCGGTATCAGGAAGTTTGAACGTCACAGGAACCAGGCAGGCAGCAGAACGAGGGGTTTAGCTTAGGGCTTCGCGACACATTCTGATACATCAGGCGTTTAACACGGAGCCCGTAGGAGCGCGCTTGCCCGCGATGGCGTTGGGTCAGGCACCAATTTTTCGGCTGAACCACCGCCATCGCGGGCAAGCGCGCTCCTACAGAAAACGTGTTTCCACCCAGAAAATTCTTTTTTATGTCGTTAAAGTGATTAATAACGCAATAAAAATCCAATCTTATGATGTTTTTAATCATTATTAACAAACATTACCAATTGTAAAAAACCTACCATACGCCATCAAAAAATAACGGAACCTCGCGTATGTCTTCTTCCCAAACCACCCGCCTTGCAACGGACGGCATTGATCCGGTCCGCGCTGCGCAGATTTCGGCGCGGATTGATCGTCTGCCGGCCGTCGCGACGGTCTGGAAACTTGTGGCGCTGCTGTCCATTGGTGGGTTTTTCGAGCTGTATGACTTGTTTCAGACCGCCTACATCAGTCCAGGCCTGTTGCGCGACGGCATTTTCGCCACCGGTGCTCAAGGGGTGTTTGGTTTCTCCGACCAGGCGGCCTTTGCTTCAGCGACCTTTCTGGGACTGTTCCTCGGCGCCAGCTTGCTTAGCCCCATCGCCGACCGTTTCGGTCGTCGGGCAATCTTCACCTTTGCGCTGATCTGGTACACCTTTGCTACCGTGTTGATGGGGATTCAAAGCGATGCACTGGGCATTATCTGCATGCGCTTTCTGGTGGGTATCGGACTGGGTATCGAGTTGGTAACCATCGACGCTTATCTCGCTGAACTGGTCCCCAAGCGTATGCGCAGCTCAGCGTTCGCATTCGCGTTTTTCATTCAGTTTCTGTCGGTACCGGCAGTAGCGTTGATGTCCTGGTGGCTGGTGCCTCAGGATCCGTTCGGTTATTCCGGCTGGCGCTGGGTGGTATTGGCCAGTGCCGTGTTTGCCTTGTTCATCTGGTGGTTGCGCTCGCGGTTGCCCGAATCACCGCGCTGGCTGGCGCAGCACGGCCGCTTCGCCGAAGCCGAACGCATCATGGATGACATCGAGGCACGCTGCGTGCGTGATCACGGCAAGGCGCTGGATGCTCCGGAGCCGGAAGTGGTCGCGGTTTCAGGCAAAGGTCGTTTCGCCGACATCTGGCAGCCGCCTTATCGTCGCCGGGCCTTGATGCTCATCGTGTTCCATATTTTCCAAGCCATCGGTTTCTTCGGCTTTGGTAACTGGCTGCCAGCGCTGTTGTCTGGTCAAGGGGTCAGCGTCACCCACAGCCTGGGTTACGCGTTCATCATCACCCTCGCCTATCCGCTGGGCCCACTGTTGTTCGTGAAATTCGCCAACCGTTTCGAAAACAAGTGGCAGATTGTCGGCTCGGCATTGGGCTCGATGATTTTCGGCACGCTGTTCGCGTTCCAGTCGTCAGCAGTCGGCCTGGTGTTCTGCGGGGTCATGATCACGTTCTGTAATGCGTGGCTGAGCTTCAGTTATCACTCTTATCAGGGCGAGCTGTTCCCGACCAACATTCGCGCACGGGCGGTGGGTTTCTGCTATTCGTTCAGCCGGTTGTCCACGGTCTTCAGCAGCCTGCTGATCGGCTTCTTTCTGGAACACTTCGGTACGCCGGGTGTGTTGGCCTTTATCGTCAGCAGCATGTTGATCGTGATGATCACCATCGGCCGCTTCGGGCCACGCACGCGTAACCTGGCGCTGGAAAATATCGCGCACCGTTGAAGGATCAAAGGTACCTACTGTGATTGCCGGCTCGCGTCATCAGCGAGCCGGCATGGTTGATCAACTCTGTATCCACTCGACGTTGGTGATCCCGAAATGCTCTGCGTAGGGTTTCGAGACCCGAGGGACTTTTTCCAGTCGATATTTGGGAATCCGCGCTATCCCGGCATCCACACTCGCATGATGCCAAGCCTCAGTGTTATCCATGTGCTCAGCACTGATATAAAAGGATTTGAACGCGCCGTTTAACAAATAATCGATTCGGTAATGTTTGTACTGTGACATTTCAGGCAACGGCTCCATTGATTGCTTAGTGCAATAGATGACCTGCTGCCTTCTGGAAAAATTCAGTCTTTTTTTTTGGCATGCGACAAGTTGCGCGCGGCTCTGCGACACACCTCACGAGCCACTCAAACGGCTGAACTACACTTCAAAAACATGCTTAACGAATGCCCAAACGTTTGGCGAGCCGACTCAGATTAGCGCGATCCAGACCCATCTCCCGAGCCACCTCAATCCATTTGCCTTGATGTTTCAGGAGCGCCTGTTCGATGAGGATTTTCTGATAGGCGTCGACTGAGGCCTTGAGCGTTAGTCCAGTACTGACAGCCATTGCTGCTCCCTCGACAGCCACCGGCGCGACAGCAGCAGTCCGGGCTTCGAGCCCGAGCATGTGCGCTTCGATGGTCAGGATCCGCGGCCGTTCGGGATGCATCGACAGGGCCTTGAGCACGCCACGACTGATGAGATGCTCCAGCTCCCGAACATTGCCGGGCCATTCATAACCCAGCAACAGCTTCTGTGCCTCACTGGTCAGCCGCAAACTGCGCAAGCCCATGCGCGCGCGGTTCTCTTCAAGGAAGTAACCGGCCAGCAACAGGACATCCCGACCCCTCTCGCGCAGGGGTGGCACGCGCAATGGGTACACGCTCAAGCGGTGGTAGAGGTCGGCACGGAAACGCCCACAACGGACTTCTTCGGCCAGGTCACGATTGGTGGCGGCGATGATCCGCACGTCCACCTGATGCTCCTGATCTGAACCCACCCGTTGCAACTGACCGCTTTGCAGCACCCGCAGTAGTTTCGCTTGCACCGGCAGCGGCAACTCACCCACTTCATCAAGGAAAATAGTGCCGCCGTCTGCCAGTTCGAACTTGCCACTGCGGCCGCTCACCGCGCCGGAAAACGCGCCTTTCACATGCCCGAACAGCTCGCTCTCTACCAGCATCTCCGGCAGCGCGGCGCAATTGAGACTGATCAGGGGTTTATGCGACCGCGGCGAATTGAAGTGGATGGCTTCGGCGACCAGTTCTTTGCCGACCCCGGTTTCACCGGTGATCAACACGGACAGCGGGCTGTTGCCCACCAACTGGATTTCCTGCTGCAGACGTTTGTGAATGGCACTCTGGCCGATCATTTCACGAGGCCCACGCCCGCCCGCGGCACGTTTGTAGACTTCAGCGAGTTGCCGCTGATCCTCGAAACCGCGGGCCAGTTGGTTGATCCGTTCGCTGGCCATGACGGTGGCGGCTGCCAGGCTGGCAAACGCCTCAAGGTTTTCCAGATCCACTGTGCCAAAGCTCGCCGGCTCCAGAGAATCCAAAGTAATCAGGCCCCAGGGTTTGCCCTGAAAGGACAAGGCGCAGCCAAGGCAATCGTGAACTTCAAGCTGGCCATGGTGGCCTTCCACCAGCCCATCATAGGGATCTGGCAGCTCGCAATCCGTGGAAAACCGCGTTGGGCCAGCACTCTCCAGCAGTATTCTCAACCGTGGATGCTCGTCAACCCGGAAGCGTCGGCCCAAGGTATCGGGGCTCAGCCCTTCGACACATAACGGGATCAGCACGTCACCTTCGAGTTTGAGCAGCGCCACCGCATCGCAGGGCAACAACTGCCGCAACGCCCGCAACAGACGTCGATAGCGCTCATCGTCGGGCAGTTCACGGCTCAGATCCGCAACCAGAGGTATCAGCGCCAGCAACAGGGGGTTGGTCATTACGACTGCATTCCAGTGATCGAAACGCGGTCATTATGACTCTTGGGGCGTTTAAAGACAGCGTTGAGGCTGCCGCATCGGGCTCCGACGTTATAAACACAGGGAAAAGTCCGTCGTCAGCCCATGAATCATCAACACCGTATCAACCCTGAGATGATGTAACTCCGGCGATACAACCCCTTGCCTGACAAGGCCTGCAGCGCACGGAAGGTTTCTGACGTCAGCGTCCTGACGATATGGGCGCAGCTGTTTAATTTTATTGAAGTGGCGAATCTGTTTTTCCGTTTCATAGTGCGCTCAATCCTGGCAGGAGTGCATTGACATGGCGAGAATTCAGGGAAGAGTTCCAGTAACTAGTCCTTTAGAAACTGACACTCTGGAGGTCATCACTCCAGAAACCAGCCACCCGTTAGTTGTCGATCTGGATGGCACCTTACTGCGTTCGGACCTATTGATGGAAACAGCGATGACATTTATTCGCAGCCATCCAATGCAAGTTTTCAAACTGTTCGGATGGTTATTGAAAGGCAAGGCGGCACTCAAAGAAGGTCTGGCGTTAAATACGCATATTGATGTAGCCGTATTGCCTTACGATCCCGAAGTCATCGCCTTGATCGAGGCACAGCGGGCCACCGGACGCGTGATCGTGCTCGCCACGGCCAGCCATGACAGCCTCGCGGTCCGGATCGCAGAACATCTTCAGCTGTTTGACCTGGTGGTGGCGTCCAACGCCGAGCGCAATCTGTCCTCCCACAAAAAACGCGATCTGTTGGTGGAGCACTTCGGCGAAGGCGGTTTCGACTATTTGGGCAATTCCCGGGATGACCTGGCGATCTGGGGTGCAGCGCGGCACGCCATCGTCGTCAACCCGGAACCCGGCGTTGAAAACCGGGCCAGGGCGCTGGGCAATGTCGAGCAGGTCATCCGCTCCAATGCTTCGAGCCTGCGCGACTGGCGCAAAGCGTTGCGCATGCACCAGTGGATGAAGAATGCGCTGATTTTCGTACCCCTGCTGGCCGCCCACCAGCTGAGCCAGCCGCAGCAACTCTTCAATGGAGTGCTGGCCTTCCTGTTTTTTGGCCTGTGCGCCTCCAGTGTCTACGTACTCAACGACTTGCTGGACCTGGCCGACGACCGCCACCATTCAACCAAATGCAAACGCCCTTTCGCCTGCGGCAAGCTGTCGATCAAAGCCGGTCTGGTGATCGTCCCGTTGCTGCTGATTGCCGCGTTCAGTGGCGCCGCGCTGCTCTTGCCCTGGCAGTTCTGCGGCGTATTGGCGGCTTACTACCTGCTGACCCTTGCCTATTCGTTGAACCTCAAGCGGCAGATGGTCACCGATGTGATCGTCCTGGCGATGCTCTATACCACACGAATCCTCGCCGGGGCGGCCGCATTCAACCTGCCGCTGACGTTCTGGATTCTGGCCTTTTCGATGTTCATGTTTCTCAGTCTGGCGTTGGTCAAGCGCTACGCGGAACTGCGTGAAGCACGAGCCAAAGACCTGCAGGCCAAGACTCGCGGACGAGGCTATTACCCCGGCGATCTGGACATGATCGCTTCGCTCGGTGCCTCGTCCGGGCATCTGGCGGTCATGGTTCTGGCGTTGTACATCCACGAAGGCACCACGGTTGCGCTCTACGGCCATCCCCACGTGATCTGGCTGGCGTGTCCCCTGCTGCTGTTCTGGATCACACGGGTATGGATGCTGACTCATCGCGGCCTGATGAACGACGACCCCGTGGTGTTCGCCATACGCGACCGCACCAGCCAGGCCGTCGGGGTTCTGTTCGCACTGGTGTTCTGGATCGCAGCATGACGGACGCTCTGTATTCCTGGGGACGCTACCCGCAGAAACCGCAAAGCGGTCACGCCTGCGCCTGGATCGATGGTCTGACCGAGCACCTGGATACGGTGATCAAACAACATCAGACCAGCCTTCCTTACGGCAGCGGCCGCAGCTATGGCGACAGCTGCCTGGCAGCCAGCGACCAGGTCATCGAGATGCGCGGCCTGGATCACTTCATCCGTGCGGACTGGAAAAGTGGCACGGTGCGGGTTGAAGCCGGGGTCACGCTCGCGGAAATACTTGCCGCGGCGATCCCTCACGGCTGGTTTCTGCCAGTGACCCCGGGTACCCAGTTCGCCACCGTTGGCGGCGCCATCGCCAACGATGTCCACGGCAAGAATCATCACCTGCGCGGCACCTTCGGCAATCACGTGCTGCGCTTCGGCCTGCTGCGTCATGGGGAGA
The DNA here is from genome assembly GCF_000737245.1 of Pseudomonas syringae. Classification (GTDB taxonomy): domain Bacteria; phylum Pseudomonadota; class Gammaproteobacteria; order Pseudomonadales; family Pseudomonadaceae; genus Aquipseudomonas; species Aquipseudomonas syringae_J. The sequence continues at coordinate 32,523 of NZ_JPQU01000044.1, forward strand.
AAGCGCAGATCTGCTCGCCCTCGGAAAACACCCGGCTGTTCGCCGCCAGTATTGGCGGACTGGGTCTGACCGGGGTGATTAACTGGGCCGATCTGCAACTGATGCCGATACGCGCCAGCCAGATCGACAGCACCGTGGTGCGTTTTGCCAACCTGGGTGAATTCTTCAGCCTCTCGGCGGAACTGGACCATCAGCATGAGTACAGCGTGGCCTGGATCGACTGCCTGGCCAAAGGCGCCAACAGCGGTCGCGGGGTTTTTATCGTCGGCGACCACGCGCGCTATGGCTCGCTTGAAGTCGAGCATGGCAGCTCGATGAAAATGCCGCTTACCCCGCCCATCTCGCTGATCAATAACCTGTCGCTGCGCAGCTTCAATTCCCTGTACTGGAATGCCCACCCAAAACAGCGCAGCGCAAAACGCAGTGCCTACACGCCTTTCTTTTACCCGCTGGATCGCATCCTGCACTGGAACCGCATCTATGGCCGCAAAGGCTTCCAGCAATATCAGTGTGTGATGCCCGAGGCCAACGCCGAAGTCGCCATGGCTGAACTGCTGAGCGCCATTGCCGATTCCGGTCAGGGTTCGTTTCTGGCGGTGCTCAAGCGCTGTGGCGATATTGCCTCGCCCGGGTTGTTGTCGTTCCCCATGCCGGGCACCTCCCTGGCGCTGGACTTTCCCCACAACAGCGAGCTGATCAACGGTTTGTTCCCGCGCCTGGATGCGATTGTCCGGGCAGCAGGCGGCCGGCTCTATCCAGCCAAGGATGCCCACATGAGCGGCAGCGATTTCCGTCAGGCCTATCCGGCCTGGGAGCGCCTGGAAGCGTTGCGCGATCCCTCCCTGATGTCCCGCTTCTGGAAACGAGTGACTTTATGAAAAGAGTGTTGATCATCGGTGCTACGTCAGCGATTGCCACCGCCTGTGCTCGCCTGTGGGCCAGCGAGGGCAGCGATTTTTTCCTGGTTGCGCGCAGCGCCGACAAGCTCGAACAGACCGCCGCCGACCTCAAGGCCCGAGGCGCCAAGACCATCACCGTGCATGAGATGGACGCCACCGACCTGTCCGCCCACCCCGCCATGCTGCAAAACTGCCTGTTGGCGCTCGGACAGATCGACGTCGCGCTGATCGCCCACGGCACCCTGCCCGACCAGAAACTCTGTGAGCGCGACGTCAGCGTCGCCATGCAGGAGTTCGCCACCAATGGCACCTCGGTCATTGCCTTGCTGACCCTGCTGGCTCAGCAGTTCGAGACCCAGCGCTGGGGCAGCCTGGCGGTCATTTCTTCGGTCGCGGGTGATCGCGGTCGGCCTTCGAACTATCTGTATGGCGCGGCCAAGGCCGCTGTCTCGACGTTCAGCGAGGGCTTGCAGGCCCGTCTGTTCAAGGTCGGGGTGCATGTCTTGACCATCAAACCGGGCTTTGTCGATACGCCCATGACCAAGGGTCTGGCGCTGCCAGCAGCCTTGCTGGCGCAACCGCAACAGGTGGCCGAGCGCATCGTCACCGGTATCGCCCGCAAATCGCCGACGCTGTACACGCCGGGGTTCTGGGCGCTGATCATGCTGATCATTCGCTCGATACCTCAACCGGTATTCAAGAGGCTGAACCTATGAATGAAGCCGTCTTTCTCTCCGGATGGCGTTACCGGGCGGTGGTGCTTTCGGTTGTGTTTTCAGCCTTGGGTTACCTGGGTTTTTCCCTGTGGGGTGGCTGGGCAGCGGTGAGCAAAGCAGTGGGTGAAGTGGGCTTGCTCGGCATCACTATTGCGCTGGGCATGTCGGCCGCCAATTACGGCCTGCGCTTTGTGCGCTGGCAGGTTTACCTGCGGACCCTCGGCCATGCCGTTCCGTGGCAGCCCAGCCTGAAGATTTATCTGGCCGGATTCGCCCTGACAACCACCCCAGGCAAGGCTGGCGAGGCGCTGCGTGGTGTGCTGCTCAAACGCTGGGGCGTCCCCTATCCGCAGAGTTTTGCGGCGTTTTTCAGTGAACGGCTGTCGGACCTGCTTGCCGTGGTGCTGCTGACCTTGTTCGGTCTGTCGCTGTATCCGGAGTCACGCCCGATGATTCTGGTAGGCCTGAGCCTGGTGGGCATCGGTTTGCTGGTGCTGTCCCAGCAGCGTCTGCTGGCGGCACTTGCCGGTGCTATACCAGCCACCGGCGGCAAGGTCATCAGCCTGACCCGCCATCTGTTTGAAGTGCTGCTGGCCGCACAACAATGCCATCGCCTGAGCCTGCTGATCGGTGTGACCTCGCTCAGCGTCGTGGCCTGGAGCGCCGAAGCGCTGGCGTTCCACTGGATCCTCAACTGGATGGGCGCCGATATCGAGCTGACATTCGCGGTGTTTGTCTACGCCCTGGCGATGCTCGCCGGTGCAATCAGCTTCATGCCTGGCGGGCTTGGCGGAGCCGAAGCGGTCATGGTCGGACTGCTGGTCTGGAAAGGCATGTCCAGCGCCGACGCTATCGCAGCAACCGTGCTGATTCGTCTGGCCACCTTATGGTTCGCTGTGGCGATTGGCGCCGTCATGTTGCTGCAACTGAAGTCCGGCAACGCCGTGGATCAACATCCTGTCGAGCGATCTGCGCTGGATCAATAGCATTGGATTAACAAGCAAGGGAGTCTTCGGATGGTTCAGGGAAGTGGCAGTCAATCTTCAATCAGAATTGCGTGGTTCCTGCTTTGCGCGGCGATCGTCGCCAGCTTTATCGCTTCCAGCGGTCCCATCCAGTGGATGGACAATGGCGTATTTCTCGCCGACGCGTCCGAGGGCCGCTACTTCAGCGAGTCCCTCGGTCCTCTGGACCATCCGCTGTATCAGTTCTTCAACACCTTCGTCTTCAACCTGTTCGGCCCTTACATCCTGAGCCTGCTCAACTCGATCCTGCTCATACCGATGGCGTGGATCATTTATTCCCTGGCGCTCAGTGTGGGAGCCAGTCGACGTCAGGCATTACTCGCTGCCACGGCGACGATTCTGGCTCACGGGGTGTTCTGGGTCTCGACCAAGGCCGAGGTGTACATCTTCCACTCGCTGTTCGTGCTGGCGGCTTATCAGGTGCACCTCAATCAGCGCTCGCGCATGGGCGTGCTGAGCCGACTGTTCGTTATTGGGGTCTTGACCGGCATGGGCGCGGCGGTTCACCAACTGACTTTTGTGGTGCTGCTGCCGCTCTATTTGCAGCTGCTGTATCAGTACAGACTGAGCATCCTCATTACCCTGCCTGGTTTCGCGGTGGGTTTTTCGGTGGCTTTTCCGGCGATTGCCCATGATTTGCAGTCCGGCATGAACCTCATCGAAATCTTTCATCGTTACCTGACCGGCACCTCGGCGAAGGTGGCCCAGCCAGGCTGGGAAGGCAGCCTGTTTCGCTTCGACGATATGTGGCACGAGAAGAATTCGGTGTTCATCTTGCTGCTGTCGTTGATCGGCCCGCAGCTGATTGGCCTTTTGCTTTTCCCCAAAGACAATCGCTTGCGCCTGCTGTGGTGCGCCGCATTGCTGAACTTCGTGTTCGCGGCGTCTTATAACGTCACCGACCGTTTCACCTTTTTCCTGCCTGGCGTCGCTTTGCTGAGCGTCATCGGAGTGATGAAACTGCAGAAGCTGCTGCCGATGACGCCCGCCGGAAAAACCGTGATGAACCTCTCGGTGCTCAGTGCGCCGGTAACTATCGTTCTGGTGTATTGGCTGTACGCCTCGGGGTTTATCAAACTGCCGGTACACACCGAAGCGCTGCCGTTTCGCGATGACATTCATTACTTCATGGCCCCGTACTTGCCTGACCACTCTGCCCGGCAGTTTGTGCAGATGTATGAACAGACCGCTCCTCAAGGCGCACTGATCATCGCCGACTGGACCCCCATGGGCGCCCTGCGCTCGGCCCAGGCCAGCGGCCGACTGGAAAACCGCACCCTGAAAATGTGTGAAGAAGTCGCCGATATTCAGGTCTATCTCAACGGCCCCGGCGCTTACCTTGCCCGCACCAGCTACTGCGCGATGATTGGTGAAAGGTTTGTATTGAAGGGGTCGGCGGTGGGGTATGCATTGCACGGGAAGTGAGGTTTGAGGTCGGGCCTGATTCAAGGCGACTCAATATTTAGCTGCAGTCTCTGTTGGAGCGAGGCTTGCCCGCGAAAAACCATAACGCGGTCTGTCTAGCTGACCGCGTCAAGTGATTCGCGGGCAAGCCTGGCTCCAACAGGTACACGTGATAGCAAGAGCCAACTTGTTGGCGAGGCGTTGGGCCGGTGTTGTCAGGGATATCGCCTCGCGAACAAGTTCGCTCCTACCGGATCTCATCAACCGCAACTACGGCTGCCACAACGTTTTTTCACCATCAAGCTTGCGATCCAGAAAGCTCGCCGCGCTGATCAGGGCCAGATGGCTCAGCGCCTGGGGCGTATTGCCCAGGTGGTGGCCGTGGCTGTCGAACTCTTCGGCGTACAAGCCCAACGGATTGGCGTAACGCAGAAGTTGTTCGAACTCCAGATGCGCCTGTTCCACTCGACCCGCCCGAGCCAGGCATTCGACGTACCAGAATGAACAGGCCGTGAACGCGCCCTCTTCACCTGCCAAACCATCATCATGGTCGTCGTCGTTGCGATAGCGGAACACCATGCCATCCCGAACGAGGGTGGACTCAATGGCGTCCAGGGTTGCCAGCCAGCGTGGATCACTGGCACCCACGAAGCGAACCAGAGGCATCAGCAGCATCGACGCATCGAGGTTGCGACTGCCCTTGTGCTGGACGAAGTGGCCGAGGTCGGCGTTCCAGAAGTTCTTCCAGATGTCGTCGTGAATCGCCTGACGCTCTTTGTCCCAGCGGTCGAACGGGGCTGGCAGTGAACGTTTGAAGGCCAGGCGCAAAGCGCGGTCCAGTGCCACCCAGCACATCAGCCGGGAATGCAGAAAGTGCTGATCGCCGCCGCGCATTTCCCAGATGCCTACATCTTTTTCACGCCAGTGCTTGCACACGTAATCCACTTGCTGAGTGGCGTGCTGCCAACCCTCGTAAGAGATGGCTTCACCGTATTTGTTGGCCAGGTACACCGCATCCAGCAATTCACCGTAGATATCCAGCTGCGTCTGTTTGTACGCCTCGTTACCGATGCGTACCGGCAGCGCTCCGCCGTAGCCGGCAAAATGCTCGAGGTGTTCTTCCGGCAACTCTTCACGACCGTCGAGGCTGTAGAGGATGCCCAGCTTGCTGGACTCTTCGCAGCAATCACCCAGGCGTCCGCGCACCCAGCGCATGAAACCATTGGCTTCGTCGGTATAACCCAGGCGCATGAAGGCGTAGACCGTGAACGACGCATCGCGGACCCAACTGTAGCGGTAATCCCAATTGCGCTCGCCGCCGGGGGTTTCCGGCAAGCCAAAGGTGGCGGCAGCGACGATTCCACCATGTTTGCGGGAGGTCAGCAGCTTGAGGGTCAGCGCCGAGCGATTGACCATTTCCTGCCAGCGTCCACGGTATTCCGACTGCTTGCTCCAGCGTCGCCAGTACGCCAGGGTGTCGATGAAATAGCGTTGACATTGGCCTGCCTTGACTTGGGGGTCATTGATACCGCCCAGGATGATTTCCAGGGTCTCACCTTGTTTCAGCGTGACTTCTGCAACCGCCGTCTGCTCAACGATCGTCAAGGGCGAAGTGGCCGAAAGTCGCATACCGGGTTGACCGGAAGCCTCGAAACACACGTCCTCACCCTGCATGCGCACGCTCATTTGGGCGCGACTGTAATCCAGTCGAACCCGGCACCGCATGCGAATCGTCGCACTGCCGTAGCGCACATCGACACGGCGCACCAAACGGGGTAAATCGTCAACGTTGTCGCCTACCGGCATCAGGTCGGTGACCTCGACCACCGCGTCTTCATCGATCCAGCGCGTCTGCAATACGTTGGTGTCCGGCAGATAGATCTGCTGACGCCGGGCTTTGGGCAGGTCGGGAGCGAGCTGAAAAATGCCTGCCTTGTTGGTGTCCAGCAAGGCACTGAATATCGATGGGCTGTCGAAATCCGGCCAGCAGCAAAAATCAATGCTGCCGGTGTCGGCCACCAGAGCAGCGCTGCGCATGTCGCCGATAATGCCGTGGTTCTCGATGGGGTTTTGCGCTTCTTCCGGGAAATCAGCCATTGTCTCGAAACCCCGGGTACAGGCTCATGCCGCCATCGATAAACAACGTCGTGCCATGAACATAATCAGACAGGTCAGAGGCCAGCCACACCACCGCATTGGCGACATCTTCAGCCTCACCAACCCGGCCGTAAGGAATCAGCTTGAGCAATTTGTCTTCTTGATCACCGGCCATCGCGTCTTCGTTGATCGCCGTGCGGATGGCGCCCGGTGCAATGCTGTTGACCCGGATACGCTGCTCGCCGACTTCTTGGGCGATGCTGCGCATCAACAGGTCCACACCGCCCTTGGAGGCGGCATAGTTGGCGTGCCCGGCCCAGGGAATCAATTGATGCACAGAGCTCATGTGGATGATTTTCCCCATGGCCCGGGAAACCACCGGGCGCATACCCTGGCGAATGAACTGACGCAGCGCCGCCCGGGCACAGAGGAATTGGCCGGTCAGGTTCACATCGATGACTTTGTTCCAGTCCGCCAGGCTCATGTCAGTGATTGACGCGTCCTTCTGCAGCCCGGAGTTGGCCACCAGAATATCCAGACGACCAAATTGTTCCACGGTTTTGCTGAACAGCCGTTCAACGTCCTCTTCCTTCGAGACGTCTGCCTGGACGGCGATAGCCTTGCCGCCTGCGGCGATGATTTCTGCAGCCAGCTTTTCAGCAGGTTCGGGTTGCGAGTTGAAATTGATCACCACCGCCGCGCCTGCCGCTGCCAACCCCTTGGCAGCGCCTGCCCCCAGCCCGGAACTGGCCCCTGTGATCAGTGCGACTTGTTGTTCCAACGAAATATGCATGGATTCGAGCCTCTTGATCAGCATGTAAAACTGACCGATGGGGCTTGGATGAAGTTCAAGTACAAGCAGCTGCAAGCTTCAAGCAGCAAGCTGCAAGTGCGCTGCGCGGGTGGCTTGTAGCTTGCAGCTTGCCGCTTGGGGCTGGTAGCGTGCCCACACCGAGCTAAAGCCCCCCCGCGGACCGCTACCCCAATGAACCGAAACGAATTGCGCAAGGCTGACATCAATCTGATGGTGGTCTTCGAAACCTTGATGCAGGAGCGCAACGTCACCCGTGCCGCCGAAAAGCTGTTTCTCGGCCAACCGACCATCAGCGCCGCGCTCAATCGGTTGCGGGCGCTATTCAATGATCCGTTGTTCATCCGGGTCGGCCATCGCATGGAGCCTACCGCCAGGGCGCAGGAGATCATCCATCACCTGTCCCCTGCCCTGGACGCCATGTCAGTCGCCTTGAGTTTGACCCGCGAGTTCGACCCGGCCAGCAGCGACATGACCTTCCGCATCGGTCTGTCCGATGACGTGGAGTACAGCCTGTTGCCGCCCCTGCTGCGGGCTATTCGCAAAGAAGCCCCTGGGGTGGTCATCGTGATCAAGCAGGTGAATTTCTGGAATGTCTCGGAATTGCTGATGTCCGGTGATATCACCGTTGGCGTGTGCCTGACCCGGGAGTTGCCCGCCAATGCCAAGCGCAAGCTGCTGCGCTCGGTCAAACCCATGGTGGTGCGAGCGGACCATTCAGCCACACCCATGACCCTGGATGAATACTGCACGCGGCCCCATGTGGTGGTTTCTCATGTGGCCAACATCAGCAGCTTTGCGGATGAATGGCTTGATGCCATTGGCCGCAAGCGCCATGCCGTGCTCTCGGTCCCTCAATACAGCACGCTGCCTGCGTTGATGGCGGGCACGGATCTGCTTTGCAATCTACCGGATCACTTGACCGAGGCGATGGCCAGTACGGGGCTGTTGTTTGGCGAAGAGTTGCCATTCATCACACCCAATCTTGAGCTGTCGATGGTCTGGCTAAGTGTGATGGACACAGATCCGGCAGAGCGCTGGCTGCGTAAGCGGCTGGAGGAGTTTATGGGAGACCGAAGCCCGGCCTCCCATATTGTCGAAGAATGACGCTGACAATCAGCCAAAACGACCGGTGATGTAGTCTTCGGTCTGGGTCTTGGACGGCTTGGTGAAGATCGTATCGGTGTCGCCATGCTCGATCAGTTCACCCATGAACATGAACGCCGTGTAGTCGGAGCAACGCGCCGCCTGCTGCATGTTGTGGGTCACGATGATCACGGTGAACTGTTCTTTGAGCTCGGTGATCAGCTGTTCGATACGACCGGTAGAGATCGGATCGAGGGCTGAGGTCGGCTCGTCGAGCAGCAGCACTTGCGGGCGCAACGCGATGGTGCGGGCGATGCACAGACGTTGTTGCTGACCGCCGGAAAGACCGGTAGCGCTCTTGTTGAGCTTGTCTTTCACTTCATCCCACAGCGCCGCGCCGCGCAAAGCCTGTTCAACCCGATCTTCCATTTCACGACGCGACAGCTTTTCATGGTGCTTGATGGCGTAGGAGATGTTGTCGTAAATCGACATCGGGAACGGCACAGGCTTCTGGAAGACCATACCCACGTGGCTGCGCAGACGGTTCATCGAGTAGCCTGGGGCCAGGATGTTCTCGCCGTTGAGCAGCACTTCACCTTTGGCTTCCTGCTTCGGGTACATCGCGTAGATACGGTTGAACACGCGCAGCAGGGTCGACTTGCCGCAACCCGAAGGGCCGATGATGGCGGTGATGCGTTTTTCCGGGATCACCATGTCGATGGATTTCAGCGACTTCTGGTCGTTGTAGAAAAACTCCAGACCACGAACTTGAATCTTGGTTTTTTCGTTGGCAAGGGAAAGGTTATTCATCAAGACGCCCTATTGCGCAAAAGAATTAAGCGGGAAGCGAGGCTGAGTACCAGCACGAACAGCGTCATTACCAGGGCGCCAGCCCAGGCCAGGGAATGCCAGTCGTCGAACGGGCTCATGGCGTATTGGAAAACCACCACGGGTACGCTGGCCATCGGCTTGAGCAGATCGCTGCTCCAGAACTGGTTGCCGAACGCGGTAAACAGCAGCGGCGCGGTTTCACCGGTGATACGCGCCAGAGCCAGCAATACGCCAGTGACCACACCGGCCTTGGCAGCACGCAGGACGATCTGCAGCGTCAACTTCCATTGCGGCACACCCAGGGCCAGCGCAGCTTCACGCATGGTCGAAGGTTGCAGTTGCAGCATTTCATCAGTGGTACGCACCACGACCGGAATCACCAGCAGAGCCAGCGCAAGGGCACCGGCAATTGCCGAGAAGCCGACCTTGTGATCAGTCCATTCATTGAGTGGCAGGATCACTGCGGTGTACACAAACAGACCAAGCACGATGGAAGGCGCGGACAACAGAATGTCGTTAACGAAGCGCACCGCGTTGCCCAGCTTGGAGTAACGAGCGAACTCAGCCAGCCACACGCCAGCCATCAGGCCAATCGGCGTACCGATCAACAGGCCGATGCCAGACATCAGCACGCTGCCGTAAAAGGCATTGGCCAGACCGCCTTCAACTCCCGGCGGTGGCGTCATGCCGCTGAACAAACGCAGGTTCAAGGCGTCGACACCGTTGATGATGGTGGTCAACAGGATCCACACCAGCCACAGCAGGCCAAACGCCGTCGCGCCACAGCTGAGGACCATTGCCGCCTTGTTTTTCAGGTCACGAACCCGGTAGAGGGTCTCGTTGCCAGTCACATCCTTACTACTCATAACCCCTCCTTGCGGGACAGACGCGAGAGCATGACCCGAGCCAGTGCCAGAACGATGAAGGTCACCACGAACAGCAGGAAGCCCAAGGCAATCAACGACGAGCGATGCAAGTCGGTGTAGGCCTCGTTGAATTCGTTGGCGATAACCGAAGCGATCGAGCTGCTTGGCATCATCAGCGACGCCGAGAATTGGTGGGAGTTACCCAATACGAAAGTCACCGCCATGGTTTCACCCAGTGCGCGGCCCAGACCGAGGAATATCCCGCCGACAACCGCTGAACGGGTGTAAGGCAAGACGATGTCCCAAACCACTTCCCAGGTTGTACCGCCCAAGGCATAAGCGGATTCTTTCAGCGTCGTCGGAACGCTTTTAAAGACTTCGACCATTACCGAGGTAATGAACGGCGTGATCATGATCGCCAGAACGATACCGGCGGTGAGCATACCGATACCCAACGGCGGCCCCTGGAACATGGGGCCGATAAAGGGCAGATCGCCAAGATTGTCATTGATCCACGGGGCAATGTGTTCAGCCATATAAGGGCCAAACACGAACAGACCCCACATGCCGTAGATGATCGAAGGAATACCCGCCAGCAGTTCGATAGCCGAGGAAATCGGCAGGCGCAACCAGGGCGGCGCTACTTCGGTCAGGAAAATCGCAATGCCGAAGCTCACCGGAACGGCGATTAGCAAAGCCAGAAAAGAGGTCACCAACGTACCGTAGATCGGTACCAGTGCGCCAAACTTGCCACCGACCACGTCCCACTCGGTGCTGGTCAGAAAACCGAAACCGAAGGTCTGGAATGCGAGGCTGCCGCCCCACAAGGTCGAAAGTGCGATACAGCCGAGCAATGCCAGAACCAGCATTGCAGCCCCGCCCATGGTGCGCTTGAACCAGCGATCATGACGCTGATCGCGAGCCGCTCGGCGCTCACCCTCGGAAACGGACGCAGGGATCGCAGCGGACAAATATTGGGTGTTTTCAGTCATCTTGGGTCCACTCGCAAAGAAACCCTGTCATCGGGCAGCGATGACAGGGGTGAGCCGGAGAAACGTCGAATTACTTGGTGAATTCGGTTTTCCAGTAGTCTTCAACCTTGGTGACCAGGGTCTTAGGCAGTGCTACGTAGGACAGCTCTTCTGCTTGTTTCTGACCGTTTTCCAGGGACCACTTGAAGAAGTCGAAAGCAGCAGCGCTTTGCTCGGCGTTCTTGGCCTTCTTGTACATGATGATCCAGGTCGTTGCGGTGATCGGCCATGCCGTTTCACCCGGAGCGTTGGTCATGATCAGGTTGAAGTCTTTGACGCTGTTCCAGTCAGCAGTATCAGCTGCGGCGGCGAAGGCTTTGGCGTCAGGCTTGATGAACTTGCCAGCAGCGTTTTTCAGCTGGGTGTAAGACAGTTTGTTGGTTTCAGCGTAGGAGTGTTCTACATAGCCGATAGAACCTTTGATCTGCTTCACGTAGGCCGAAACACCTTCGCTACCCTTGCCGCCCACACCGGCTGGCCATTGAACAGTCGAACCGAACTTCAGCTTCTCGTTCCACTCTGGGCTGACTTTGCTCAGGTAGTTGGTGAAGTTGTAGGAGGTGCCCGAACCGTCCGAACGGTGAACAACGGTGATGGCCTGATCTTTCAGTTTGTCTTTGAGCTCAGGGTTCAAGGCAACGATGGCTGGATCATTCCACTTCTTGATTTCACCCATGAAGATCTTGGCCAGTGTTGGACCGTCCAGTTTCAGTTGGCCAGGCTCGATGCCTTCAACGTTGATGATTGGAACGATGCCGCCGATCACGCTTGGGAATTGGCCCAGGCCACCCTTTTCCAGGTCTTCAGCGGACAGAGGAGCATCGGATGCGCCGAAGTCTACGGTTGCAGCCTTGATCTGAGCGATACCGCCACCGGAACCGATGGACTGGTAGTTGATGCGATTGTCGGCAGATTTGCTGTAATTCTGCGACCACGCGGAGATAACCGGGAAGACGAAACTCGAACCAGCGCCTGTTACGTCTACCGCATGAGCCATACCACTCAGGCACATCGAAGCGAGCAGAACCGACAAGCGTTTTTTAGTCAGCAGAATCACGGCGATACCTCAACAAGGGAAATTTGGTGGCCCATCCATGGGAAGGCCCGATGCGGATTTAAACCCTCCAATGTTGCGGTTTCATGACAATCAGTCGAGTTGTGTCCTCGCAAGACGATTTTGTAGGATTTAACTTACAACGGAAATCCTGAAAAAAGCGGGTTTCGCGCAATAAAATAAGGCGTTCTACGACTTTCAGAGCATGGCGGCCAACTTGATAGCGCTAAGCCATCAAACATTCAGCTAGACGGCGATATGCCATTGGTCGGGACGTGTGGCACCTAATTGATTGGTCCACGCACAAACGCAAGTAACGACCCTGACATCAATGGAGACTCATCTCATGAATAAGAACAAATTGACGGCTCTAACCCTGGCCGGTCTGCTGACAATAGCCACTGGCTCGGTTATGGCAGGTTCCACTGGCCCGACTGACCCTGTGGATGGCTCGGCCAAGACCCCGCCTCCTGTGTTGAAGAAAGACACCGACGGCAGCTCGCCCGGCGCTGAGGGAACTAGCCCTGGCACTAAAGGAATGGACACTGTGCCAAAAACCGGCACCGAGTCCGGCAAAGGCGGTATGACCAACGACCAAGGCATGGGCGGCAATGGTGGTGGCGGCGAAAGCGGTGGCTCAGGCAGTAAGTGATCAGGCTTGGGCGAATATCTATTCCGGCGAAACCCAATACTTGAATTGAATGCTTTTTCTGTAGGAGCGAGCTTGCTCGCGATAGCGTCAGGCCAGAGGATGAATTGTCCTCAGACATATCGCATCGCGAGCAACCTCGCTCCTACAGGAAAATTTTCCGAAGGAAGTTATGTTTCGCTAATGAAACAGATCCAGCCGTTTCAATATCAATCCCCTGACCTTTTCAAATAACCAATCGTCAGAAACATATGGTTACTTGTCATTGAGCAACCCCCAACAGTGGCGATTTCAATGACTCCTATTAAGCTTGGCCTCTTGCGAGGCAATGATGTTTGCCATGATTGCAGAACAATGGCAGACAACCTACAAGCGCCAAAGGTGGAGCCATTATGAAAGTGATGAACATTAGTTTGATCGCACTGGCCATTTTAGCGGCCAGCATTCCAGACGCTCTTGCGGACCCCTTTGTCAGTGATCAAAAGGAAGCCAATGGTTTCATGGAAGATGCCAAGGCTAATATCCTGCTACGCAACTACTACTTCAATCGAGATGGTAAAAACGGCCTGGGTGATCGGCGTGACTGGTCACAGGGAATCAAAGGGACATTCGATTCCGGATTTACCCAGGGCACCATTGGCGTGGGGGTCGACGCCTACGGCTGGTTCGGCCTGAAACTCGATGGTGGCGCGGGCCACTCCGGCACCGGCAATATTCCGGTCGACAGCGATGGCAGCCCGGAGAGCAACTTCAGCAGTGCCGGTGCTGCGTTGAAAGTTCGCCTGTCCAAAACAATGCTCAAATGGGGGCAGATGCAACCCACCGCTCCTGTATTCGCAGCCGGTGGTACTCGTCTGTTTCCACAAACCGCAACCGGATTCAATTTGCTCAGTAGCGAGATCGACGGTCTTGATCTTGAAGCCGGACATTTCACTGCGGCCAACGGCCCGAACCACACCGACTCCGACGGTGAAATATTCGCCACCTATGCCAATGTAGCCGCTAATAGCGTGGACTTTGTTGGCGGTAAATATGCAATCAGTGATGCGCTCTCCGTTGCGTTATATGGCGCCGAAATGGAAGACATATACCGCCAGTACTACGCCAACGCCAATTACACTCTGGCGCTGGCCAACGAACAGTCCCTGGTATTCGATTTCAATATCTATCGCACCAACGATGAGGGTCAGGCCAAGGCTGGCGACATCAGCAACACCACCTGGTCATTGGCAGGCGCTTATTCATTCCTGACCGGACATACCTTCACCCTGGCCTATCAGCAAGTTCATGGCGATGAGCCCTTTGATTACGCAGGTTTCGGGGATAACGGGCCGGGCTCGGGGGCCGACTCGATCTTCCTGGCCAACTCGATCCAGTATTCAGACTTCAACGGCCCCGGGGAAAAGTCCTGGCAAGCACGTTATGACCTGGCCAGGAGCGCCTACGGCGTACCCGGTTTGAGCTTCATGGCACGCTATGCCAACGGCAAGGATATCGACGGCACCAAAATGGCCCTAGACAGCCCGTATCGCGCCTATGGTTATGGCGAGGACGGCAAACATCACGAAACCAACCTGGAAGCCAAATATGTAGTCCAGCAAGGCCCGGCCAAAGACCTTTCATTCAGGCTGCGCCAGGCATGGCATCGCGGTAATGCCGACCAGGCCGAGGGCGACCAGAATGAATTTCGGGTGATTGTGGATTATCCGATTTCGATTCTTTGATGGTCAGCCGCGGTCGTTCCTTGTGGGAGCTAGCTTGCTAGCGAAGAGGCAGGTAGATCCGAGATATCTGTTGGGTCTGAAACATCGTCTTCGCGAGCAATCTCGCTCTCACAGGAGATCTCCTCAACCAACAGTTCCCACTGCACATAACACACCACCACCGGCATGCCATGCTCGGCGCAGAAATCCAGCCAGCGCAATTGGTTGTCCTGCAATTTGTCGCCCGGCCCTTTGACTTCGATCATCCGGTAACGGCGTTCTCCCGGGAAGAACTGGATCAGGTCCGGCATGCCGGTGCGATTGGCTTTGATGTCCAGCAGCAAGCGGCGGAACCAGTGGCGTAAATGCTCAACCGGCAAACAATTCAGGGCCTGTTCCAGCAGCGCCGGGGTCAGTGTGCCCCAGAACACGAAGGGCGACTGCAGGCCGAACTTGCTGCTGTAATGCTGGCGGACGGTAGCCTGCCACTGGTTGCTATCGAGCTGCGCCAGGCATTCCTCGAACAATTCGGCCCGTCGTTGATAGAAGTCAGGGCTGTGCAAGTCGCTAGGGCCGCTGTGGAACGGGTGGAAGAACGCCCCTGGGAGCGGGGCGAAAACCGCTGACCAGCACAACAGGCCGAACAGCGAATTGATCAGCGCATTCTCGACGTAATGCACTTCGCTGCCCTCCTCTGCCAGGTGCAACTGGATTAATTGCTCCACGCTGAGATCCGGCCTGGGCGCAATGCGCACATCCAGGCGCTCGACCGTACGCATCACCCTGCGCGCCTTGCCTGCCATCCCCAGCTTACGCTGCAGGCGCGGCTGCACCCGTAGCAGTTGCTGAACCTCGGCGGCACTTTCCGGCGCCGCCTGGGCATGTTCAAGCAACGCCAGGGCGCCGACGTAGTCTTCGGCGCGCTCCAGCACACGAATGCGCCGGGCACGCGCGCCGGGATAGTTACTGTGTTCATAGACACTCAGCGCCAATGGCCAATCCTGCGCCCGCTCTGCCTGCTGGCCAATTTGAAACAGGGTCTTGGCCCGGCGCATTTGCAGCCATGGATTGTCGGAAACCACAGCCAGGGCACGCGGAGCCAGCTCAGACAAGCTTGCACCTTCGTCCAGCGCCTGACGGCAAGCGTGCAATTCAAGGCAGACGTCGATATCGGAGCGTTGAGCAATCCCTCGAGAGTCCAGGGAAAATTCGACTTTTTCGTAGCGATACACCCCCAGATCAGCCAGCACAAACTCCGTCCATTCCTGATACAGATTGCCGAAATACAACAACCGCAAGCGATCACAGATGGGCATCACGTTAAGGGCGAAGATGGTCTCGTCAAACCCGGCGTACCAGTCCTCCAGCGCTTGCGGGGATGGATGCAGCGGCTGAAGCAAGGTCAGCAGCTCAGTTTTTTTCTCGGTGCCGCGAACGCCGTGAGAGCGGAAACAGGCAGCCAGCTCAGCCTTGCGCAACAGCGCAAACAACTGCTCCAGATTCAAGGTAGGCCGCGGGTCAACCCAGCCGTTATCCAGCAGCGGCCGCACCGCCTGCAAGGTATCGCCGAGTTCTGCATAGCTGAGTTTACTGGCCCGAAACAGCGTCCCTTTGCGCATGACCATACGTACCAGCAAACCCTGCGCAGCCTGGGGCAGACTGGCGAAGGATAAGATGAACAGGCGCTCTTGTTCGTCGAGCAGATCGTCGTAGCGCCGGGCTATCCAGTCCAGCACCAGACGGAAATTTTCGAGGTAATAAAACGGGTTCTCAAGAGGTGACGTGTTCACTGCCAGATTCACGCGACGGATAGACATGCGCTCAAGGATACTGGTTATCTGTACAGATTCCAGCTTCTAACCTGTTGGCCTGATAAATGGTGCGCAGCAGGCCGCCATACGAAGCGATAGAATCGTCAGACTTGCTTTAAAAAGGCACTGTCTCAGAAGCACCACCGGGAGATCGAGATGCAGATCACCACTATGCCGCTGATTTACCTGGCGGGCTTCGATGTGTTTCGCCAGGACGCTATCGAACATGGGCAATACTTGAAAGCGCTGTGCATGGCTCACAGCCTGGAGGGGCTCTACCCCTTTGATAACGAGGTGGCCAGTGACCTCGACCAGAAGGAAACCGCCAGAGTTATCTGCGAGATGAACATCGCGATGATCCAGCGTTGTGACGCAGTGCTGGCCAATCTGAACGTGTTTCGCGGCCTGGAGCCGGATTCCGGCACAGCCTTCGAAGTCGGCATGGCGGTGGCTCTGAACAAACCGGTATGGGCGTATTTCGATCCTGTGGGATCGCTGCGGGACTTGATCCCACACGACCTCAATGGCTGTGATTCGCAAGGTTACGTGGTGGAAGATTTCGCGCTGCCGAGAAACCTGATGCTGGCCTGCACCTGGACGGGATCGAGTTCGACCGTGGAACTGGCTGTTGAGGCGCTGTCGATTTATCTGGCGAAAGTGAGAGATGGCAAGGCTTGAACTTGGCTCAGATCCGTGGGAGCGAGCTTGCTCGCGAAGGGGTTGGTGCATCCTCTACATTTCTGGCGATTGAAATGTCCCATTCGCGAGCAAGCTCGCTCCCACAGTGATCTGCTGCTGAACAACTGCGGTCAACTAACCGAGGACGATCCCACATCACTACTGAAGATCGGGTCGAGCTTGTCTGAGTCGCTGAATTCGTCCAGGCCCAGTTCGTCCAGGTCCAGATAGGCTTCCGGATCATAATCTTCATCGGCGTCTGAATCGTTTAGCGGCGACTGATCGCCACCGAACTGGTGATCGGTACTAGCGAATATCTGCGTGAAGGCCAGGTGCGTGTCGAGGGGTGAAGGTGCCTGCATCGTGATGCTCTCCTGATTGTTCTTTATCGACTGCTTGTTCTTTTCGGCTGGTTACCAAGGCTAACTCAGCCCGCTGTCAAAAAGCAGCCACCCAACTTAACTCCAGCTCAAAAATTCCCCGCTGCTGTCGTGCAGCATTTGCACCATGGCCTGAGCGGCCGGTGACAAATAGCCGCCCTTGCGCACCGTGCAACCGATGGTGCGCTTCATGGTGGTCTGCCCCACGACCACCTCACGCAGATGCCGCATGTTGTTGCCGAATTCCAGGGTCTCCCTGGCGGTGAAGCTCAACAGGCTGGTGCGCTCAATGAGCCCGGGCAACAGCGGAATCGAGTTGGCTTCAATCTGCACCACGGGCAACGGCAAGTGCTCGTCGGCGAAGGCCTGATCCAGCCATTTGCGCGATGACACGCCCGCCGGCGGCAACACCCAGCGATAGGCGCAAAGGTCGGCCATGGCATAGCGGGACTTGAAGATCGGGTGATCCTTGCTGGCGATTACCACCGCCTCGTCCTCGAGGATCGCGAAGCTCTCGAATTGCTCGTCGTCGGTGATCAGCGAGCAGATGATCATGTCCAGTTGCCCGGAACGCAGGGAATCGCGCAACAGGTCGTCCTGACCGATGAGCATTTTCAGGGTGATGTCCGGCGTGCGCTGCAATAACGCAGAGGTCAGTTTCGGTAGCAAGTATTCAGCCATGGTTGACGCGCAGCCGACGCGGATATTGCCCACCGCACCGCTGGCAAAATCCCGGACCTCGCGCTGAGTCTGAGCGATGCTTTGCTGCAAGACCTTGCCTCGGGCCTGAAGCAGTTCGCCGACCGGCGTGAGTTTGATGCGCCGGCCGTCACGCTGAAACAAGCGAGTGCCAAACGACTCTTCCAGACGCTGGATGCTTTTGGTCAACGCCGGCTGGCTGCGATTGAGTTTCTGGGCCGCACGGCCCAGATGGCCCAGCTCGGCAATCGTTTCGAAATAGGTGAGATCGCGGAGATCCATAATCTATCAACCAAAGTTATCAATTCATGATTATTAGAAAATAGACTTGATCGATTGATGTGTCGATACTTTCACCGTACGGACGTCCCGACTCGTCCGCCTCTGGAGCATCCCCTTGTCACGTGCCGCTGGCTTTTCCCTTAATACCCTTCCCAAATCGCTGCAATGGTTTGCCTTGATTCTGTGCGCGGGTGTCGCCGGTCAACTGCTCAAATACTGGCAAATGCCGGCTGCCCTGTTCCTCGGGCCGATGCTGGTGGCGATTGGGTTCGGGGTGATGGGCGCCAATATCCGTGTGCACAAAAACTTCTTCCGCCTGGGCCAGGGCACGGTGGGTGTGCTGATCGCCCACTCGATGACCATGGCGGTACTGATCACGGCGCTGCATTCCTGGCACGTGATGCTGTTTGCCACCGTGTTGACCGTGTTACTCAGCGCAGCGGTAGGCCTGGGGCTTGTGCGCTTTGGCGGCATTGCCGGCAGCACGGCGGCGTGGGGCACCTCTCCCGGCGCGGCCTCGGCGATGGTCGCCATGTCTGAAGATTACGGCGCCGACTCGCGAGTGGTCGCAACCATGCAATACGTGCGGGTGGTATGCGTGGTGGTGATCGGGGCGATTGTCAGCCGGATGATCGGTGTGGAGGGTGGCGCGACTGAAACCCACAGCGCTGACGTGGCACTCAAAGGCATGAATCTGCTGAACTTCGGCTTGAGTCTGGCGGTGATCGTGTTCGGCGTCCTGGTCGCCAATAAAATCCCCGCCGGGGCGTTAATGGGACCGCTGCTGATCGGCGGCGCGTTGCAGCTCAGCGGCCTGCTGCAAATCACCTTGCCAGTCTGGATGCTGACCCTCGCATATGCTTCGATAGGCGCCTACGTCGGCCTGCGCTTTGATCGCCCCACCATTGCCTATGTCTGGCGGCGCTTACCGGCCATGATCCTTGGCTCGTTGATTCTGATTGTGCTCTGCGCCCTGTCTGCCTGGCTGATTGCTGTGATGCTCGACAAGGACTACCTTTCGGTTTACCTGGCCACCAGCCCAGGTGGGCTCGATGCGATGGCAATTATTGCCATCGACACCCATTCAGATGTGGGTTTCGTGTTGGCCATGCAGACCCTGCGTCTGGTTGGCGTGGTCCTGACGGGCGCGTTCCTGGCGCGGCAGATCATCCGTCTGACGGATAAACGCCTGCCGTCGCACTGATCATTGAATCTCCAGGCTCAGCACTCCTCAAACAGCTAATCGCTGCTGCTTTGAGAGGATGCAATGAGCACCGTAAAAATTGCCACCTTCAACATCAATGGAATTCGCGCTCGCTTGCCGATCCTCCTGAACTGGCTGGAGCGCGAGTCACCTGACGTGGTCTGCCTGCAAGAGCTAAAGGCCACCGACCTGGCCTTTCCCATCGACGAAATTCGCGAAGCCGGTTATGGCGCGATCTGGCAGGGACAGACCTCCTGGAACGGGGTCGCGATTCTGGCCAAGGACATGGAGCCGCTGGAGATCCGGCGAGGTTTGCCGGGGAACGAAAAGGACACCAGCAGCCGTTATCTGGAAGCAGCTGCCCACGGCGTGATTGTCGGTTGCCTGTACTTGCCTAACGGCAACCCGCAACCGGGGCCCAAGTTCGATTACAAACTGGCCTGGTTTGAAAAGCTCATCGAGCACGCGGCGTCTTTGTATGCCAGTGGCCATCCGGTGGTCCTGGCGGGCGATTACAACGTGGTGCCCACCGATGAAGACATCTACAACACCCGTTCATGGCTCAAGGATGCGCTGCTGCAGCCTGAGAGTCGCGAGTGTTTTCAGCGCCTGATGAGTCAGGGCTGGACCGATGCCATCCGCGCTTGCTTCCCGGACGAGCGAATCTATACCTTCTGGGATTACTTCCGTAACCATTGGCAGACCAACTCAGGGCTGCGCATCGACCACTTGCTGCTCAATGCCGAGACCAGCGCCCGCTTGCTTCAGGCCGGCGTGGACCACTGGCCCCGCAACGAACCTCACGCCAGCGACCATGCGCCAACATGGGTGGAGCTGGATATGGCGGGGTGAATGAACACGCACGACTGGCGCAGAACCCTGTTGGAGCCGAGCTTGCTCGCGATGAACAAGGACGCGGTGTGGCTGATTAACCGAGGCGTCTATATCGCAGGCAAGCACTGCTCCCACAGGATCAATTTGAACCATAGGACCGGCTTTAGCCGGGAGGGCGTCAGTGCAGTCGCTGCATCTCCTTCGCTGCTAATACCGCTATCCCGGCTCAAGCGGAGCGCCGCCCGGCCGGTCCTACGCCATTGCAGACGAACATAAAATCTCCCGCAGATACACCGTGTCGTCTTTCTTCGCGGGCAAGCCTCGCTCCAACGGGTTTGCAATCGTCTGTAGGAGCCGAGCTTGCTCGCGATGAACAAGGACGCGGTGTGGCTGATTAACCGAGGCGTCTATATCGCAGGCAAGCACTGCTCCCACAGGATCAATTTGAACCATAGGACCGGCTTTAGCCGGGAGGGCGTCAGTGCAGTCGCTGCATCTCCTTCGCTGCTAATACCGCTATCCCGGCTCAAGCGGAGCGCCGCCCGGCCGGTCCTACGCCATTGCAGACGAACATAAAATCTCCCGCAGATACACCGTGTCGTCTTTCTTCGCGGGCAAGCCTCGCTCCAACGGGTTTGCAATCGTCTGTAGGAGCCGAGCTTGCTCGCGATGAACGATGACGCGGTGTGGCTGATTAACCGAGGCGTCTATATCGCAGGCAAGCACTGCTCCCACAGGATCAATTTGAACCATAGGACCGGCTTTAGCCGGGAGGGCGTCAGTGCAGTCGCTGCATCTCCTTCGCTGCTAATACCGCTATCCCGGCTCAAGCGGAGCGCCGCCCGGCCGGTCCTACGCCATTGCAGACGAACATAAAATCTCCCGCAGATACACCGTGTCGTCTTTCTTCGCGGGCAAGCCTCGCTCCAACGGGTTTGCAATCGTCTGTAGGAGCCGAGCTTGCTCGCGATGAACGATGATGCGGTGTGGCTGATTAAACGAGGCGTCTATATCGCAGGCAAGCACTGCTCCTACAGATCACTCCCTCATCAGCCCATTGCCGCCAGCCCGCTGGCCAGGCTTGGGGCCAAGGGCAGTAACGGCAACAGCGTGGCTTGGTAGGCGTGATAAAGATCAGGTTTGCCTGCCCAGATATCCGCACTTGGCACGTTTTGCGGGCTCAACTCGTGATGCCAGCTGCCCAATTGGCGGTCAATGAAGTGGCTTTCGTTGAATTCCCAGAAACGGCGATACCAGTCCTCGTACTGTTTTTCATCAGTACGTTGCAGCAACGCCGCTGCAGCTGCCGCCGCTTCGCAATGCACCCAGTGCAAGCGATGGCGTACGACCGGCTGTTTCTGCCAGTCCAGGGTGTAAACAATGCCCGGCAGACCATCGACGTTCCAGGCATCGCGGCAGGCATTGGCGAACAGTTGACGCGCATCGGCCAGCAGCCAGGTTGGCGTTGCCAGCCGGGCACGCTGGCGCGAGGCTTCCAGATGCAATAACAATCTGGCCCACTCGAATGCGTGCCCCGGCGTAGTGCCGTAAGGACGGAAGCCGTCGGCGCGATTGTCGTGGTTGTAATCCGGCAAAGGCTCCCAGCTTTGACTGAAGTGTTCGATCACCTGATGATCATTGCCCGCCGCATGGCCATGGATCACCCGCTCTACGATTCGTAATGCCCGGTCCAGCCACTGGGCGTCGCCAGTCACATCCGCCAACGCGAGAAACGCCTCCACGCTGTGCATGTTGCTGTTAGCGCCGCGATAGCTTTCTTCCTCGCTCCAGTCCCGAGCGAATGATTCGCGCATGGCGCCTTCTTCTTCGCTCCAGAAGCGCGACTGGATGACATGCATCACGTCCGACAGCAGCTCCTGAGCGCCCGGCCGTTGCGCCACGACAGCCGAACTGGCCGCCAGTGCGACAAAAGCATGAAGATAGGCTTGCTTGTCGGTCTTGTTGCCGTCTGCCAGCGGGGCACTGAACCAGCCGCCCTGTTCGCTATCACGCAGAGGTCCGGTCAGGGCGGCAATACCGTGATCCACCAACGCCGCGCAGCCGGGGATGCCGCGAACATGCGCCATGGCAAAGCTATGGGTCATACGCGCAGTGTTCATGGTTTCGGCACGAGCGTTGACCGACAGGACGCCGCGCTCATCAAGGTTGCCGAACCCTTGGGGTAGCCGTGAGGCCTTGGCGAAATCAAGCAGCCGGTTACCCTCGCCGGCCAGCCACTGCTGGTGACCGGACGCACGTAGCCAACTGCTGAAGAGATTGTTTTTATTGTCCATGAAGCTGTTTCGCCTCTGTCATTGAGCAGAGGCGAATCATGCCCGGCGCAACCTGCCCACAGCAAGCGCGCCGGTCCAGATCGCTCAATGATCAGACTTTGAAGCGCGCGACCACCTGATTCAGGTCCCCGGCCAGACGCGACAACTCATTGCTCGAAGCACTGATCTGGTTGGCGCCCTGGGTCGACTGCATTGACAGGTCACGGATGTTGACGATGTTGCGGTCCACTTCCCGCGCCACTTGCGCCTGCTCCTCAGCGGCGCTGGCGATGACCAGGTTACGCTCGGAAATCTGGTTGATCGACGAGGTGATATCGGTCAGTGATTCGCCAGCGCCCTGGGCCAGGGTCAGGGTCTCACTGGCCTGTTCGCTGCTGGTTTGCATGGACGCCAGGGCCTGAGCCGAGCCGCTGCGCATGGCACCGACCATCTTGTCGATTTCCAGCGTGGACTGCTGAGTACGATGAGCCAATGCCCGTACTTCATCGGCCACCACCGCGAAGCCACGCCCCGACTCCCCTGCCCGTGCCGCTTCGATGGCGGCATTGAGTGCCAGCAGGTTGGTCTGTTCGGCAATGGAGCGGATTACGTCCAGCACCTTGCCGATGTCCTGGGACTGATCCGCCAGGTTTTGCACCAGCGCGGAAGTCGCCTGCACATTATTGGTGAGCGTCTGGATTGACTGAACCGTTTCCACGACACGCGCCTGACCCGCCTGCGCCGAGCGATTGGAATGGTTGGAGGCGTCAGAGGTGGAGACGGCGTTACGTGCCACTTCTTCGACTGCGGAGGTCATCTCGTTGATCGCGGTGGCCGCCTGATCGATCTCGGCATTTTGCTGATGCAAGCCGCGATAGCTGTCTTCAGTGACCGAGTTCAGCTCAGTGGCCGCAGACGCCAGTTGCGTCGCCGAACTGCCAATGTGCTGCATGGCTGAGCGCAAGTTGCCTTGCATCTTGTCCAGCGCCACCAGCAAGCGAGTCACTTCGTCGCTGCCATCGACTCTGATGGTCTGGGTAAGGTCGCCATTGGCGACATGTTCGGCGGCTACGACGGCGACTTCCAGCGGACGGACGATGCTGCGGGTCAGCAACAAGGCCAGGCCAATGGTGCCCAGGCCAGCGATGATTACGAAGATAAACACAATGTTGCGGGATTTATCATACTGGGCCTCGGCGGCCTGGCCTTCGGCGTCTACATGTTGCGCATAGAATTCACCCAGATCGGCGAGCTGTTTGCCTGACCCGTCGACGATGGTCTTCATGTCCACCAACAACAATTTGTTCAAGGCTTCGCGGTCGTTTTGTGCGGCAAGCGCAAAAGATTGATCCAGCGCCTTCTGATACTGTCCCAACGTCGCTCGGAATTGATCGCTGAGCACCTTCTCCTCCGGGGTATCGACGAAGGCAGCGAAGATGTCGAGTTTCTTGTTCAGGTCCGCATTACGCACATCCAGCTGACTGCGGTAAGTGGCGATGTTCTTGGGATCGGGATCCAGGGCCATACGCAGGGAAATAGTGCGGATGCGCAGCATATTCTCCCGGATGTCGTTGACCGCTCGCATGCTAGGCATCCAGTTGGTTTCAACCGCCACTTCACTCTCGCGAATCGCCGACATTTGAGCCAGCGCAAACCAGCCCAGTACAGCGACCAAAAGGGAGATCAGCGTAAAGCCGAGACCAGCACGGCGGGCGATGGTCAAATTGCGTAGGTTCATGCGCAGGCTCTTTTCTATTGGGCGTAGGTTATTGGGCAGTAGGTAATCAGTGGAGAGTTGTAGGACAACCTGCAGAGATATCGACAGATACCCGCTTTTCTTAAGTGAACAAAAGAGCAACCCTTCGTCTATTTCCATTTATTACCGCGCCAACCTTGGGAGGGCTCCGACGAATGCCATCAAGTAAACCCGACATCTGCTTGTCTACACCCTGAGAAGCCCGAAATCACGCCCATTGAAAAGGCGTAATAAAAGGAGAGCAGTCATGCATCTGGAAGGTTCATGCCATTGCGGTGAGGTCGAGTTCAGCCTGAACAGCCCTCACCCCTACCCTTATCAACGCTGCTATTGCTCAATCTGTCGCAAGACCCAGGGCGGTGGCGGTTATTCCATAAACCTCGGTGGCGACGCCAAAAGCCTGAAGGTCAAAGGCCGCGAACACATTTCGATCTATCACGCAAAAATGCGCGAGGATCACCACGTCCGCATCAGTAGCGCCGAACGGCACTTCTGCAAGTTATGCGGCAGCGGCCTGTGGTTGTTCAGCCCCGAATGGCCCGAACTGATCCATCCTTTCGCCTCAGCCATCGACACACCCCTGCCGACGCCGCCGGAACACACCCATCTGTTGCTGGACTCCAAGGCGTCCTGGGTGGAAGTGAGCGTGAGGAAAGGCGACAAACAGTTCGAAGGTTATCCGGAGGAGTCCATTGCGGACTGGCATGAGCGGTTGGGGTTGGTGCGCTGATGAGCGTGCCTGTTATGGCTCAATATTTAAGGACCTTGTAGGAGCGCGCTTGCCCGCGATTGCGTTGTGTCAGAGAAAAATCTATGGCCTGACACAACGCAATCGCGGGC
>NZ_JPQU01000045.1 GCF_000737245.1 Pseudomonas syringae
CCGGCTTTAGCCGGGAAGAGGCCAGTACATCCACCCGATCTTTATCGTCTGAAATGCCGCCTTCCCGGCTAAAGCCGGTCCCACGTCGTCGCAGCCACTTGCGGGCAAACATAGAATCTCCCACAAAGGATTGCGCCGACCCGGGCCTAGCGACCAAATTGCCTGTCCCGCGATCGTCTACGCTGGCTTATCATTAGCCACCTAACGACGGGGCAGGGTTTACCGCATGCTGGAAATTTTCTACCAAACCCTGGCCATCACCGCGCCGGTCTTTGCCATGTTGTTCCTGGGCGTGCTGCTCAAGCGGATCAACTGGATTGATGACGGCTTCATCATGACCGCGTCGAGTCTGGTGTTTAACGTGACCATGCCCGCGCTGCTGTTTCTGGGCATCATCCACGCTGATCTGCGGGCCGCATTGCAGCCATCGCTGCTGATCTTCTTCTCCGTGATCACCCTGGCAGGTTTCGCATTTGCCTGGCTCTGGGCGATCTGGCGGGTGCCGCTGGTAGACCGCGGGATTTTCGTTCAGGGGGCGTTTCGCGGTAACAATGGCGTGATCGGTCTGGCGCTGGCAGCCAGTATGTACGGTGACTACGGGATTTCCCTGGGGGCCATCCTCGCCGCGCTGGTGATCCTGTTCTATAACGCGCTGTCGACCATAGTGCTCGCGGTTTACAGCCCGGTAATCAAGTCGGACCCGTGGAGTCTGTTCAAAAGCGTGCTGGGCAATCCGCTGATCATCAGCATCATCCTCGCGACGCCCTTTGCCTACTTCAAGATTCCTTTGCCTCACTGGTTCGAGACTTCAGGCAGTTACCTGGCGCAAATGACTTTGCCCCTGGCTTTGATCTGCATCGGCGGAACGCTTTCTCTGAATTCGTTGCGCCAGAGCGGCCAGGTGGCGATCAGTGCCAGTGTGATGAAAATGGTCACCTTGCCGGTGCTCTGCACCTTGGCTGCCTGGTTGTGTGGGTTTCGTGGCGCCGAGTTGGGGATTCTGTTCCTGTACTTCGCCAGCCCGACGGCTGCCTCCAGCTATGTCATGGCCCGTGCGGCTAATGGCAATCACCAGCTTGCGGCGGCAATTATCGTCATCACGACATTGGCAGCGGCAGTCACCACCAATATCGGTATTTTCATCCTGCAGTGGGGCGGTTGGATTTAGGCGTCGACGATGGTCTTGCACGCTGGCTCGATTTCCGGTGGCCGCTGCGCCGGGTAGCGCTGCGGCAGGATGTGTACCGGTGTGGTGACCACCATGCCATCGCTGAACGTGGCTTCGACAAAG
This sequence comes from Pseudomonas syringae, assembly GCF_000737245.1. Lineage (GTDB taxonomy): Bacteria > Pseudomonadota > Gammaproteobacteria > Pseudomonadales > Pseudomonadaceae > Aquipseudomonas > Aquipseudomonas syringae_J. The sequence goes on from NZ_JPQU01000045.1 coordinate 1,292, forward strand.
CTGGCCGTCCAGCCCTGAACGGGTTTTTTCAGGGTGATCACGAGTCTGTCTGTGCCGCTGTCCAGTTCTTGCGGCTGGTAACGAACGCCACAGGCATAGCGAAAGTCCCGGGCCAGAGGGTTGATGGCCGTCCATTGCACCACCTTGGTGGGCGCTTCTGAAAATGCCACTGCGTAACGTTGCTGGGCTCGGTCCGTATCGCTCTGCATGCTAATTGATGGCATTGGACGGCTTTGACGCAAGCGGTTGATGAACGGTACCAGCGCATTTTCCACGTATTGACGGATGCCGTAATGGCTGGAGTTGGGCGCGACCCGCAGGGCTTTGGCCCCCGGCAGTTGGTTGAAGAAGAACCGTGCGTTGTCCGGTACGAAGAAGTCATCGCCGCTGGCATTGACGATGTATTTGGGGATGGCAAGACGGTGAGCGTAGGCGCTGTCCAGATAGCGCAACGGGTCCTCGATCTGTATGAGTTTGCCGAAGTTGGCGGTCTTGATCTGCTGGGTGATGCCTTCCTGCTGATAGGCACCGAATGCCACGGGCCAGCTTTTCCCGTAAGTCTGCCAGGTGTGTTCCAGCACTTTGTCCATCCCGAGGATGTCGATCACAAAAGGTACGATGGCCGTTATTCGCTCATCAGTCAGCGCTGCCAGCCAACTGGCCCAACCGCGTTTGGATGCTCCGGTGGCGATGAAGCTGTCGACCTTCCACAGCTTCAGCTCGCGCTGAGCGAGGTCCATGGTGCGGATCATTGATTGCATCATGGGGATGTGCAGAGACATCGTTGGGCGCTGCTCGGGATTTTTCAGGAACAGCTTCCAGCTATGCGCGACGCTGTCATCTTCGCGACGCGCAAATCCGTCATCGTTGTAGCCCAGGTATTGATTCGGCACGTTGCTGGTTGTGATGACGATGGTGCGAGTTCGCTTCGCAATCGACAGAGCCATGGTTTCAGTGAAGTCAGTGGCGGGTTCTGCTTCTTTGCGAGGTCTTGGGTAGTTGGTGCCATTGTTGGCCACCAGCAATGCCTGACCGGGCAGCGCACCCTGTGGAATATAGATGGCCACTTCGTGAACCCATTCGCCCGGTTCCACCAAGGCCAGAGGTGACCAGTGTTGCGAGCGCAGTTCGAAGGTGCGTTTTTCGACATCAGGCAGTGACTCGACACCGGTTGCCCGGTAATTGAGATGCTCGGAGGCCTGAGCGTTTTTATAGGCTGTCAGGACCTCGCTGAAATCCGTGATGCCCTTATCCGGGGTCGGTACAGCCACCGAGGCTTGAGCGAGCATGCTGCCGACCGTCAGAAAGGTGAGCACGAGGGTTTTCGAAGACGTCGCCAGATATCGGATGAGGGGCACGGTTTACCTTCCTGAAAGTGTGGTCGGGCAGCGCTGAGGCTGTGTTGCGCTGAAGCCGATCAGTCTTGTTCAGGAAGCAGGTTTCTGCAGTAGGTCTGTTCTGATGGTTCTGTAGGGCAAATCAGATAGTGAAGTGTGAGGTGGCTTCTCTAGCGTCAATGCTGACGCCGCCACGCTCTGATCGTATTGAACGCCACCACGGCTGCCAGGACAGGCAGTACGTAATGCACCATCAAACGTTCGAGTTTGTCTGCCAGAGGCATGCCGGTGGTAAATGACACGATGTGCAGGCCGTAAGCCAGATACAACGCCAGCAGCATCAAGCCTTCCAGGCGAGTGAGCCGGTAGCCGGAATAGAATACAGGCAGGCAAAGCGCCGCAACGCCGAGCATCACCGGCAGGTCGAATTCCAGGGCGTTGGGCGAAACGGAGAGTGGTTCGGGCGCAATCAACGCGGTGAGGCCCAGTACGCCGAGCAGATTGAACAGGTTGCTGCCAATCACGTTGCCAACGGCAATGTCCCGCTCGCCACGCAGCGCGGCCACCAGCGACGTGGTGAGGCCTGGCAGGGACGTGCTGACCGCGATCACCGTCAAGCCGATAACCCGCTCGGACAAGCCCAAGTCCACGGCAATTACCACCGATGCAGCCACCAGCAGGTGACTGCCCATCACCACGAACGCGATACCAGCGACCAAGGCGCACAGACGCAACAGCAATGGCCCGGTGTTATTTGAGCCCTCGCGGCGTCTGGATGGACGGTAGGCAAAGCCCTGCCCGGACTGACGCAGCAGAAGCACCAGGTAGATCAGCAAACCGGTCAGCAGGATGGCCCCATCAAGAGCGGTCAGAACCCCATTGGCTGAAAGCACGAACACCAGCGCGCTGGCGGCGATCATTAGCGGGATTTCCAGGCGCACGAGCTGGCGGGTGACGCGCAGGGGAATAATCAGCGCACACAGGCCCAGCGTCACGAGCACATTGAAGATATTGCCGCCTACGACGCTGCCCACGGTGATGTCGGCGCTGGAGGTGAATGCCGCTTGCAGGCCCACGGCCATTTGAGGCGCGCTGCTGCCCAGTGCGACGAAAGTCAGACCGATGAACAGCGGGCGGATACCCAGCGTGGTCGCCAGGCTCACGGCCGCACGAACCGACAGTTGCGCGCCGATCAGCAGCAACACCAGGCCAGCGGCCCACTGCAGCAGGTTGGGTAGAGGCAGGGAGGAGAGTTCGAGAATTCGGGGCGTCCTTAGTCGACCAGACTTTGTACACGCACGGGCGCAGTGCCGCTGCGCAGCATGCCTAATTGCTCGGCCGCTTCACGGGAGACGTCTATCAGTCGTCCGCGAGTGTGGGGGCCGCGGTCATTGATGCGCACGATAACGGTTTTGTCGTTGTTCAGGTTGGTCACCCGCACCTGGGTGCCAAAAGGCAGCCGCCGGTGAGCGGCGGTAAGTCCGTGCTGATCAAAGCGCTCGCCGCTGGCCGTGCGGTTGCCATGGTGTTGAGAGCCGTAATACGAAGCAGTGCCGGTTTCATCGTAACCACGAGGATCAATGACCCCTGTGGCGCAGCCGGCGAGCAGGGAGAGCAGGGCAGAGGCAGCGAGAAAGCGCAGCATGGAGTGCGATCCTTGGGTGTAGTTGCAAGTATGTAGGAGCGAGCTTGCTCGCGATCGGGTATATCAGCCGATAAATTTACCGACTGGCCCGACCCTATCGCGAGCAAGCTCGCTCCTACAGGTGGTTGTCGCCTGACGAAATCAACCCTCCAGCTTCTTCTTCAACAGCTCATTCACCTGCTGCGGATTAGCCTTGCCTTTGGAAGCTTTCATCGCCTGGCCGACGAAGAAACCGAACATCTTGCCGCGCTTGGCTTCGTCAGCCGCGCGATATTGTTCGACCTGTTCGGCGTTGCCCGCGAGCATTTCGTCGAGCATCGACTCGATAGCGCCGCTGTCGGTGACTTGCTTCAGGCCGCGCTTGTCGATGACTTCGTCAGCGCTGCCTTCACCATTGGCCATGGCTTCGAACACCATCTTGGCGATCTTGCCGGAAATAGTGTTGTCGGTGATGCGTTGCAGCATGCCGCCCAGTTGCTCGGCGCTGACTGGCGATTGTTCGATTTCCAGGCCTTGCTTGTTCAGCAGGCTGCCCAGTTCGACCATGACCCAGTTCGCGGCCAGCTTGGCGTCACCGCTGATGCTCACGACCTTCTCGAAGTAGTCAGCCTGCTCGCGGCTGGAAGCCAGCACGCTGGCGTCATAGGCCGAGAGACCGAACTGGCTCTGGAAACGCTCACGTTTCTGCGGCGGCAATTCCGGCAGAGTGGCGCGGGTTTCTTCGATGAACGAGTCTTCGATGACCACCGGCAGCAAGTCTGGATCGGGGAAGTAACGGTAGTCGTTGGCTTCCTCTTTGCTGCGCATGGCGCGGGTTTCGTCTTTGTTCGGATCGTAAAGACGCGTTTGCTGGATGACCTTGCCGCCGTCTTCTATCAGGTCGATCTGACGCTGGATCTCGCTGTTGATCGCCTTCTCGATGAAGCGGAACGAGTTGACGTTCTTGATCTCGCAGCGGGTACCGAACTCGACCTGGCCTTTCGGGCGGATCGAAACGTTACAGTCGCAACGCAGGGAACCCTCGGCCATGTTGCCGTCACAGATGCCCAGGTAACGAACCAGTGCATGCATGGCTTTGACATAAGCCACTGCTTCCTTGGCCGAACGCATGTCCGGCTCGGAAACGATTTCCAGCAGCGGTGTGCCAGCGCGGTTCAGGTCTATGCCGGTCATGCCGCTGAAGTCTTCGTGCAGGCTTTTGCCAGCGTCTTCTTCAAGGTGCGCTCGGGTGATGCCGACGCGCTTGACCGTGCCGTCTTCAAGGGTGATATCCAGGTGGCCCTTGCCGACAATCGGCAATTCCATCTGACTGATCTGATAACCCTTGGGCAGATCCGGGTAGAAGTAGTTCTTGCGGGCGAACACGTTGTGTTGACCGATCTCGGCGTCTACCGCCAGACCGAACTTCACGGCCATGCGCACGGCTTCTTTATTGAGCACCGGCAGAACACCCGGCATGCCCAGGTCAACCAGGCTGGCCTGGGTGTTGGGTTCGGCGCCGAAAGCGATGGAGCTACCGGAGAAAATCTTCGATTGGGTCGAAAGCTGGGTGTGAATCTCCAGCCCGATGACAACTTCCCATTGCATGTGTTTTCTCCTTAGAAGCCGCTAGGCGCGCGCAGATGCCAATCGGTGACTTGCTGATACTGGTGAGCAACGTTCAGCAAGCGGCCTTCCTGGAAATACGGGGCGAGCAATTGCACGCCCACCGGCAGCCCTTCGACGAAACCGGCTGGCATGGACAAGCCCGGCAAGCCCGCGAGGTTGGCGGTGATGGTGTAGAAGTCTTCCAGGTATTCGGCAATCGGGTCGTTGGTCTTGGTGCCGATTTTCCAGGCCGGGTTAGGCGTGGTCGGGCCGAGGATTACGTCCACTTCGGCGAAGGCAGTCATGAAGTCGTTCTTGATCAGGCGCCGGATTTTCTGCGCCTGCAGGTAGTAAGCGTCGTAATAGCCAGCGGACAGCGCGTAGGCACCGACCATGATCCGGCGCTGAACTTCCGGCCCGAAACCTTCGGCACGAGAGCGTTTGTACAGATCGGTCAGGTCTTTCGGGTCTTCGCAGCGGTAGCCGAAACGCACGCCGTCAAAGCGCGACAGGTTCGACGAGGCTTCAGCCGGGGCGATCACGTAATAAGCCGGGATGCCGTGTTGCAGGTTCGGCAGGCTGATTTCCTTGACCACGGCGCCGAGCTTTTCCAGCTCCTTGACGCTTTGCTGCACCAGATCAGCAATACGCGGATCCAGACCGGCGCTGAAGTATTCTTTCGGAATACCGATGCGCAGGCCCTGCAGTGATGCGTTCAGGCTGGCGCTGTAATCAGGCACCGGTTCGTCGATGCTGGTGGAATCCTGCGGGTCGAAACCGGCCATGCCTTGCAGCAGCAGGGCGCAGTCTTCAGCTGTGCGGGCTAGCGGGCCTGCCTGATCGAGGCTCGACGCATAGGCGATCATGCCCCAGCGCGAAACACGACCGTAGGTCGGCTTCAGGCCGGTGAGGTTGGTCAGTGCGGCTGGCTGGCGAATCGAGCCGCCGGTATCGGTGCCGGTCGCGGCAGGCAGCAGGCGCGCCGCGACAGCAGCGGCCGAACCACCGGAGGAGCCGCCTGGCACGTGCTCAACATTCCACGGGTTTTTCACCGCGCCGTAATGGCTGGATTCGTTGGCCGAGCCCATGGCGAATTCGTCCATGTTGGTCTTGCCCAGCGTGACGGTGCCAGCAGCGGCGAGTTTGGCGACCACGGTGGCGTCATAGGGCGCCTTGAAGTTGTCGAGCATCTTCGAAGCACAGCTGGTGCGGATACCCTGGGTGCAGAACAGATCCTTGTGGGCCAGTGGAGCGCCCAGCAGGGGATTGTTCTCACCGGCAGCGCGACGGGCGTCAGCAGCTTGCGCCTGGGTGATCGCCAGGTCCTCGGTCACGGTGATGAAGCTGTTGAGCTGCGGGTCGAGCTGCGCGATGCGCGTAAGCAGGACACGGGTCAATTCTTCGGAAGAAAACTTTTTATCGGCGAGCCCGCGAGCGATCTCGGCCAGAGTCATTTGATGCATTGAAGGCACATTCCCTTAGTCGATGACTTTTGGAACCAGATAAAGGCCGTCTTGGACCGCTGGTGCGATGGCTTGATAAGTTTCCCGGCGATTACGCTCGGTTACCACGTCTTCGCGCAGCCGTTGGGACGCTTCAAGGGGGTGAGCGAGGGGTTCAATACCGGTGGTATCGACCGCTTGCATCTGGTCAACCAGCCCGAGAATGCTATTAAGTGCTTCGGTAGTACGCGGGATATCGGCGTCATTCAGGCCAAGTCGGGCCAGATGAGCGATCTTTTCCACGTCGGAGCGATCAAGCGCCATGGGGTTCTCCAGTGGAATGCATACGGAGGGTATCCGTGTGTTAGATTGAGGAACACTATCGCATTTCTACGGTCATAAGGCCGCGAACGTCTAGGGTCATGCTCGGAAAAACCGCTAATTTAACATATTGGCTCCTTGCCCAAAATCCCTGTCGTTGTTAGAGTTTGCCGCACTTTTTTACCCACGCGTTCCCTAGGGTCCCTTTCCCATGTTCAAGAAACTGCGTGGCATGTTTTCCAGCGATCTGTCTATCGACCTGGGCACTGCCAACACCCTTATCTACGTGCGTGAGCGCGGTATCGTTCTGAATGAACCATCAGTTGTGGCCATTCGGACCCACGGAAACCAGAAGAGCGTCGTCGCTGTCGGGATGGAAGCCAAGCGCATGCTCGGCCGTACTCCGGGCAACATCGCTGCGATTCGCCCGATGAAAGACGGCGTTATTGCCGATTTCAGCGTGTGCGAAAAGATGCTGCAGTACTTCATCAACAAGGTTCACGAAAACAGCTTCCTGCAGCCTAGCCCTCGCGTGCTGATCTGCGTGCCTTGCAAATCCACTCAGGTAGAGCGTCGCGCCATTCGCGAATCGGCCCTCGGTGCCGGTGCCCGTGAAGTGTTCCTGATCGAAGAGCCAATGGCTGCGGCCATCGGCGCTGGCCTGCCGGTTGAAGAGGCACGCGGCTCGATGGTTGTGGACATCGGTGGTGGTACTACTGAAATCGCCCTGATCTCGCTTAACGGCGTGGTTTACGCTGAATCCGTACGTGTAGGCGGCGACCGCTTCGACGAAGCCATCATCACTTACGTACGTCGCAACTACGGCAGCCTGATCGGCGAGTCCACTGCCGAGCGCATCAAGCAGGAAATCGGTACTGCCTACCCGGGTGGTGAAGTGCGTGAAGTTGACGTGCGTGGCCGGAATCTGGCTGAAGGTGTTCCACGTGCTTTCACACTGAACTCCAACGAAGTGCTTGAAGCGCTGCAAGAGTCCCTGGCGACCATCGTTCAGGCGGTGAAAAGCGCCCTTGAGCAATCGCCGCCAGAGCTGGCTTCGGATATCGCCGAGCGTGGTCTGGTATTGACCGGTGGTGGCGCCTTGCTGCGCGACCTCGACAAATTGCTGGCTCAGGAAACAGGTTTGCCGGTGATCGTTGCCGAAGACCCGCTGACCTGTGTAGCGCGTGGCGGTGGCCGTGCGCTGGAAATGATGGATAAGCACACCATGGACCTGCTCTCCAGCGAGTAATTCGCTGCGAGCACTCTTCATGCAGTCGTTCGTCTACAGGTAGCGCTTTGGCTACCTGTATGCGTTAGGGGTTGTCGATGTTTCAGCGCCGCTGAACGCCGACAGGTCCTATGCTGACGCCAGAATCCGGCGTTACTTTCTCTATCTGTCCAGGCCGGTTTGATGTCGTATGAATAACAACAGCCGATTGAAATCTTGCCCCGGAGGAGCGGCCTATTAAACCGCTTTTCGCAAAAGGCCCATCGCTGGGCGTGCGCCTGTTGGTGCTGGTCGTGTTGTCGGTAGCGCTGATGGTGGTTGATGCGCGGTTTACCGTGCTCAAGCCGGTGCGTAGCCAGATGTCACTGGTCCTGATGCAGTCGTACTGGATCGTCGATCTGCCGCAGCGCTTGTATCAGGGTGTTGCCAGTCAGTTCGGCAGTCGTACCGAGCTGATCGCCGAAAACGAAAAACTCAAGACTGAAGCCTTGCTCCTGCAAGGGCGCCTGCAAAAGCTCGCCGCCCTGACCGAGCAGAACGTTCGGCTGCGCGAGTTGCTCAACTCTTCAGCGCTGGTCAATGAAAAGGTCGAAGTCGCCGAATTGATCGGCATGGACCCGAATCCGTTTACCCATCGGATCATTATCAATAAGGGCGAGCGCGATGGCGTTGTCCTGGGTCAACCGGTGCTCGATGCCCGTGGCCTGATGGGCCAGGTGGTCGAACTGATGCCTTACACCTCGCGGGTGTTGTTGCTCACTGATACGACCCACAGCATTCCAGTGCAGGTCAATCGTAACGGCCTGCGGGCGATTGCCAGCGGCACTGGCAACCCGGAGCGCCTTGAGCTGCGTCATGTAGCGGACACCGCCGACATCAAGGAAGGCGACCTGCTGGTCAGCTCCGGCCTGGGTCAGCGTTTCCCTGCCGGTTATCCGGTGGCGACGGTGAAGGAGGTTGTTCATGACTCCGGTCAGCCGTTCGCTATCGTGCGCGCGGTGCCCACGGCAGCATTGAACCGTAGCCGTTACCTGCTGCTGGTGTTCTCTGATGGCCGCTCACCTGAGGAGCGCGCAGCGGAAGCTGCTCAGGCTCAGGAGTCCGAGAGGGCGGCTAATCCTGCGGCCACTCCAGCCGCCAATGCAGCCACTCCGGCCGCCACGCATTCTGCTCCGGCCAGCCATGGTTCTGCTGCGGCTCCTGCCGTTACTGCTCCTGCCACTGCACCCGCTGCGCCAGCGAGTCGTACGCCAGCCACACCTGCGCCCAAACCGGTGGTGAAGCCAGCCAGCAAGCCGCCCGTCAAGCCAGCCGCAACCCAGCCACCGGCCACTGCGCCTGCCGCCCCTCGGGAGAGAATCGATGGTTAGTCACGCCCCGGGACGTAACGGGTGGGTCGTCTGGTTCACTTTTGCAATCGGCCTGTTGCTGAGCGTTTCGCCTTTGCCGCAATTCATGGAGATCTTCCGCCCGCTGTGGCTGGCGCTCCTGGTCACGTTCTGGGCGCTGTACCTGCCCCATAAGGTGGGCATGGTTACCGCGTGGTTGCTCGGCCTGATGGAAGACGTGCTGTACGGCACATTGCTTGGGCAGAACGCGTTGACCCTGTGCCTGATTACGTTCCTGGTGATGTCTCTACAACAACGCTTGCGCATGTTTCCCATGTGGCAGCAGTGTCTGATTCTGTTAGTGATTTTCGGCCTCGCCCAACTGGCGCAGCTGTGGCTCAGTGCCTTGACCGGCAATCGCCAGCCGACCCTTGCGCTGGTGTTGCCAGCGCTGGTCAGCGCGCTGTTGTGGCCATGGGTCAGCTATGGCATGCGAGGGTTGAGCAAGCGTTTGAAAATCAATTGACGCAGCGTGAATGTCGAGCGGTGTGAAACGCTTCGCGCCTCTCGACGTCACGATCATCGACACGGAGATGTCCCCATGCCCCAGCTCTTTCTGGCTTCAGGTTCGCCGCGCCGCCGGGAACTACTGACTCAGATCGGCGTGCCTTTCAAGGTGCTCAGCGCCGAGATCGACGAAACCCCCTTATCCAATGAATCTGCTTCGGCGTATGTTGAGCGGCTTGCCTGTGGCAAGGCCGAGGCTGGGCGGGCGACGTTGGGTGATGATCAAGGTTGCGTACTGGGGGCCGACACCGCCGTAGTGCTGGATGGACGAATCCTCGGCAAACCGGTCGATGAAGCCGACGCCTTGGCAATGCTCACGGCGTTGTCCGGACGGGAGCACGAGGTATTGACCGCTATTGCGCTGCTGGGGCCACAGGGTTGCGAAACCCGCGTGGTCAGCAGTCGCGTTCGCTTTCGCCGGATTTCCCCTGCCGAACTCAAAGCCTACTGGGCGAGTGGCGAGCCTCGGGACAAAGCAGGCAGTTATGCTGTGCAAGGCCTGGCGGCTATTTTTGTCGAGAGTCTGCAAGGCAGCTATTCAGCGGTGGTCGGCCTGCCGCTGTGCGAAACCGCAGAACTGCTCGGCCATTTCGGCATACCCTGTTGGCAATGCCTGGAAGGTGACAAGCCATGAGTGAAGAGATTCTGATCAACATCACACCGATGGAGTCGCGTGTGGCAGTGGTCGAAAACGGTGTTCTGCAAGAAGTGCATGTGGAGCGCACCCAGCGTCGGGGTATCGTCGGCAATATTTATAAAGGCAAGGTCGTTCGGGTTTTGCCTGGCATGCAGGCGGCGTTTATCGACATCGGGCTGGACCGTGCCGCATTCATTCATGCATCGGAAATCTCCATGCGTGAAGGCCCTGCGGTGGAAAGCATCGCTTCGCTGGTCCACGAAGGCCAGAGCCTGGTGGTGCAGGTCACCAAGGACCCTATCGGCAGCAAAGGCGCACGGCTGACCACGCAGTTGTCGATCCCTTCGCGGTATCTGGTGTACATGCCCAGGACTGCACACGTGGGGATCTCGCTGAAGATCGAAGATGAGGCCGAGCGCGAACGTCTGAAGAAAGTTGTCACCGATTGCGTCGCGCTGGAAGGCATCAAGGAAGCGGGCGGGTTCATCCTGCGCACCGCGGCCGAAGGTGCCGGTGCAGATGAAATACTCATGGACATCCGTTATCTGCGCCGCCTCTGGGATCAGATTGGTGAGCAGATCAAGACCGTCAGTCCGCCCAATGTGATTTATGAAGATCTCGGTCTGGCACTGCGCACTCTGCGTGATCTGGTCAGCCCGCGTATCGAAAAAATTCGCATCGATTCCCGGGAAACCTTCCAGAGAACCACGCAATTCGTCGCCGAGCTGATGCCGGAAATCGCTGATCGCCTTGAGCATTACCCAGGTGAGCGGCCGATTTTCGACCTGTACGGTGTTGAAGATGAAATCCAGAAGGCACTGGAGCGCAAGGTGCCGCTCAAGTCTGGTGGCTATCTGGTGATCGATCCGGCTGAAGCGATGAGCACCATCGACGTCAATACCGGGGCGTTCGTCGGCCATCGCAACCTTGAAGAAACCATCTTCAAGACCAACCTGGAAGCGGCAACGGCTATTGCCCGGCAACTGCGTCTGCGCAATCTGGGCGGCATCATCATTATCGACTTCATCGACATGGAAGACGGTGAGCATCAGCGCCAGGTCTTACGCACCCTGGAGAAGCAGCTGGAGCGCGACCACGCCAAGACCAACATCATCGGCATCACTGAGCTGGGTTTGGTGCAAATGACCCGCAAGCGGACCCGTGAGAGTCTTGAGCAGGTGCTTTGCGAGCCTTGTCACGCTTGCCAGGGTCGCGGCAAGTTGAAAACCCCGGAAACGGTCTGTTACGAGATTTTTCGCGAAATCCTGCGCGAAGCCCGTGCCTATCAGGCGGTGGGCTACCGTGTATTGGCTAACCAGAGAGTTGTGGACCGGCTGCTCGACGAGGAGTCCGGCAATGTGGCGGAGCTGGAAAGCTTTATTGGCCGCACGATCCGCTTTCAGGTAGAAACCATGTATTCCCAGGAACAATACGACGTGGTGCTGCTCTGAGGTGGTAGTGCTCTGACTTGCTCTGTCCTGAAGAGCCGCGTTTGCCAAATGAACTGATAACGGTGCCCCAGGGCCAGCGGCAAGGAAGCCGTTATAACGAGAAATATGCGTGAGCAATGAGCAAACCCCTGACAGCACCTGCACTATTGAGTCGGGCCATTTCACGCAAGTCGTCGGTAGCGTACTGCGGTTCGCGAGGGCTCTGACATGAGCCGCCTGACAGGTTTTTTTGGAACGTTGACGCGTTGGAGTCTGAGCCTCTGCGCGCTGGTTGTGGTCCTGGCTGCGTTGTACGTCAGCGTGGGTCGTGAGCTGACGCCGTTGATCGCCGGTTATCGCGTCGAGGTGCAGAGCAAGGCACAGGAAGCCTTGGCCATGCCTCTGGGTATTGGCAGTCTGCAAGGCAGCTGGCGCGGGTTTTCTCCGGTGTTCATTGCAAATGATGTGATGCTCGGCGAAGGGGCCCATTCCGTCCGTCTGGATGAGGTGCGCGCTGAACCAGATATCTGGGCCAGCCTGCTGGCCTGGGATCTGCGCCTTTCTCATGTGCAGGTCGAAGGTCTGCAGCTGAGCGTGAAGGAAGATCAGGCCGGCCATTGGGCATTGCAAGGCCTGCCGGTCAGCGATGACAAACCGCTTGATCCTGAGCAGTTGCTCAATCAGATGCAGATGGTTTCCCGACTATCCCTGTCCAACAGCCAGGTTACCCTGCAGCCGTTCGGGCAGACTCCGCTGACTCTCACCTACGTCAATCTCAGCCTGGCCACTGGCTCCAGCCGTCAGCGTCTGGATGCGCGCTTGACCCTGCCGGATGGGCAACCGCTGGCCCTGAATGTGCGCTCGCGAGTTGAAGCTAAAGCCTGGAAAGAGGGCGAGGCCGAAGTGTACCTCAGCCTGCCGCAAAGTGACTGGGCCCACTGGTTACCGAAAACCCTCACCCGTCAGGTGAGCGTTTCTACCCTCAAGGCCGGTGGTGAATTCTGGCTGACCTGGGGTAAGGGCACGCTGCAAACCGCGGTCGCCCGACTTAATGCACCACAGATCAAAGCCGGTTATGCCGCCCGTAAAGCGTCGAAAATCGACAATCTTGCGCTGAACGCCTGGTTTCGTCGCACGGATGAAGGCTTTGACGTCAACGTGAACTCGCTGGCCATGGACTTGGGCAGCAAACGTTGGGAAAGCCGCGTGCAGCTCAATCAGACAGCCGCGACGGCTGAGCGTGAAGAGTTATGGCATGTGCAGGCCGATCGACTGGACCTCACGCCCATTACGCCCTTGCTTGAATCCATGGCTCCGCTGCCGGATTTGCTGATGGAGGTGGTCCACAACCTGAAGGTTACCGGTGCACTGCGTAACGTATTGCTGGATCTTCGTCCTCAGGCTGAAGGCGACAAGCGTCTGAGTTTCGCTGCCAATCTTGAAAACGTCGGCTTCAACGCATACCACGGCGCGCCGGCTGCCGGAAATGTCAGCGGCGCGATCAGTGGAGATCTGGGGCAGGGCGAACTGCGCCTGGCGTCTGACAACTTCATGCTGCACCTGTACCCGATTTTCAATAATCCCTGGACTTACCCCAAAGCCAACGCGCGCCTGACCTGGCGGCTGGACAGCGAAACCTTCACTCTGATCGCCCCGTATATCAAGGTGCTGGGGGACGAAGGCAAGATTGCCGCTGACTTCCTGATCCGCCTGCATCTGGATCATGAGCGCGCTCAGGAAGATTACATGGACCTGCGCGTCGGCATGGTCGACGGCGACGGTAGCTACACCAGCAAATACCTGCCAGCGGTACTCAGCCCGGCCCTGGATGAATGGCTGCGCACAGCTATCGTGGGCGGCAAGGTCGATCAAGGCTTCTTTCAGTACCAGGGCTCGCTGACCAAGAACGCTCCGCAGACCGCTCAGGTCATCAGTCTGTTCTTCAAGGTGCGTGATGCGACTCTGGCTTTCCAGCCGGGCTGGCCGCAGTTGACCGGCGTTGACGGCAAGGTCTATGTCGAAAACAGCGGTGTGCGGATCAAAGCCAGCAAAGGCAAGTTGCTCAACACCGATGTCAGCAACGTGCGGGTGAACATCCCGCACGCGGCCGCCGGGCAGCCCAGCCATTTGCTGGTGGACGGCGATTTCGTCGGCCAGTTGGCTGATGGCGTCAAGATTCTGCAAGAAGCGCCTATCGGCACCGCCAGTACCTTCGCCGGATGGCAAGGAGAGGGGCCGCTTAATGGCAAGCTGAAACTGGATATCCCGCTGGTCAAAGGCCAGGAGCCCAAGATCGCCGTGGACTTCAGTACCGAAAAGGCGCGCCTGAAGATCAGTGAGCCGGTACTGGAACTGACTCAGCTCAAGGGTGATTTCCGCTTCGACAATGCCAAAGGCTTGAGCGGCAAAGGGGTTCGCGCGCAAGCGTTCGACCGTCCGATCACGGCCGAAATTGCCGCCGAGGGCAAGCCGGGCGCCAACCTCACTCGTGTGGTTGCGAACGGCCAGATCGCGGTGCCGAAACTCAGCGAGTGGCTGGGTGTGACTCAGGCATTGCCGGTCTCTGGCGAATTGCCGTATCAACTGCAGCTGACGCTGGGTAACGACAGCCAATTGCGGATCAACTCCAGTCTCAAAGGCACCGTCATCGATCTGCCCGCGCCGTTTGGCAAATTGGCCGACGATACCCGTGACAGCGAGTTCCGCATGAGCTTGCAAGGCCCTGAGCGGCGTTACAACTTCAGCTACGGCAGTCTCGCCAACCTGGCTTTCGCCTCGCCACCCGGCAAGCTGGGTGATGGCCGTGGCGAGTTGTTCCTCGGTGATGGTGGGGCGATCGTGCCGGAGGCTAAGGGGTTGCGGGTTCGTGGATCGCTGAGCGAACTGGATATCACACCGTGGCAGGCCATGGTGACCAAGTATGCCGGAGACGATCCAGGCTCCAGCGCCAAGCAGGTAGTGAATAACGTCGACCTGCAAATTGGCAAGCTGACTGCCATGGGCACCACGCTGAATCAGGCCGATGTCCAGCTCAAACGCAGTGCCACGGCCTGGACGCTGGCGCTGGACAGCCAGTTGATCAAAGGCAGTGCGACCCTGCCGGACGCGAAAACCGCCCCCATTGGCATCGATCTGCTTTACGTACGGCTTCCGGCTTCTGATCCGAACGCAGCAGTCGTCGAGAACGCCCCTGACCCACTGGCCGATGTTGACCCCAGCAAAGTGCCTGCGATGAACATCAAGATCACCCAGGTTTTCCAGGGTGATCAATTGGTAGGAGCCTGGTCTCTGAAAACCCGGCCGACGGCAACCGGCATCCGTTTTTCCGACGTCAGCATGGGCCTCAAAGGGCTGTTGTTGCAGGGCGAAGGGGTGTGGGAAGGCACGCCCGGCGCGACCAGCAGTTGGTACAAAGGTCGCCTGGATGGCAGGAATCTGGCGGATGTCCTCAAAGGCTGGGGCTTTGCGCCTACTGTAACCAGCGAAGATTTTGAACTGAACGCTGACGGGCGTTGGCCGGGTTCGCCCGCCTGGGTGGCGCTCAAGCGTTTCTCAGGCAGCCTCGATGCGACCTTGCGTCAGGGTCAGTTCGTTGAAGTCGAGGGCGGTGCGCAGGCGTTGCGAGTTTTTGGTCTGCTGAATTTCAACTCTATCGGTCGACGCCTGCGTCTGGACTTCTCTGATCTGCTGGGCAAAGGGTTGAGCTACGATCGCGTCAAGGGCCTGCTGGTCGCCAGCGATGGTGTCTACGTGACCCGAAAGCCCATCACCCTGACCGGGCCGTCGAGCAATCTTGAGCTCAATGGCACGCTGGACATGGTGAAGGATCGCGTCGATGCCAAGTTGCTGGTGACCTTGCCGGTAACCAATAACCTGCCAATCGCTGCGTTGATCGTCGGTGCGCCGGCCATCGGCGGTGCGTTGTTCCTGGTCGACAAGCTGCTGGGCGACAGGGTCGCGCGTTTCGCCAGCGTCCAGTACAAGGTCGAAGGTCCGTGGAAAGAGCCCAAGATTACTTTCGACAAGCCGTTCGAGAAGCCCCAGTAGGTTGCGGTGGAGTAGAGTAAGACCCATCGCCGGGCTGTCACGGAACAAACATGAGAAGCTGTAGGAGCGCGCTTGCCCGCCATAGCGTCCGGCCAAGCAATAATTTTTTCACTGGACCAACGCTATCGCGGGCAAGCGCGCTCCTACTGAAAGCGCATTCCTTTCAGAACGTTGCGATTTGTTGAATAAGAGGGCGCCATGTCTTTTGCCGTGATCCAAATGGTCAGCCAGAGCGACGTACTAGGCAATCTGGCTCAGGCTCGGCAGTTGCTGGAGCAGGCTGCGGCCTCCGGTGCGCGGCTTGCCGTGCTGCCGGAAAACTTCGCTGCCATGGGTCGACGCGATGTGGCTGATATCGGTCGGGCAGAAGCCCACGGGCACGGCCCGATCCTGCCATGGTTGAAACTGGCCGCCCGCGACCTCAAGTTATGGATAGTCGCCGGGACTTTGCCGCTGCCGCCGAGTGATCGGCCTGATGAAAAAGTTACCGCCTGTTCGCTACTGATTGATGAACACGGCGAGCGCGTCGCACGTTACGACAAGTTGCATCTGTTCGATGTCGATGTGGCTGATGCCCGGGGCCGCTATCGCGAATCCGATGACTATGCTCATGGCAGTAACGTCGTGGTTGCCGACACGCCGGTGGGTCGTCTGGGTTTGAGCGTGTGCTACGACCTGCGCTTCCCTGAGTTGTATAGCGCGCTGCGTGAAGCGGGCGCCGAATTGATTACTGCGCCGTCGGCCTTCACGGCTGTTACCGGCGCGGCGCACTGGGACATTCTGATCCGGGCGCGGGCCATCGAAACCCAATGCTACCTGCTGGCGGCCGCGCAGGGCGGAACTCATCCGGGGCCACGGGACACATACGGGCATGCCGCGATCATCGATCCTTGGGGTCGAGTCCTGGCCGAGCAGCCACAGGGTGAGGCGGTGCTGTTGGCCGAACGCGACATTGAAGAACAGGCGTCCATACGGGCGCGGATGCCGGTGTCCAGTCACCGGCGATTTTTTTCGCAGGACGCATTGCTGCGGCCTGCGCAGACCTCGGAGTGAATATGAGCGACTTGTCCTCTGTCAGCGAACACCTTCTGGCACCCGGCGGCTTGAATCTCGACAGCTTGCAATCAGTGCTGGGCGAGCTGGCGGGTCCAGGCATCGATGCCGCCGACCTGTATTTCCAGGGGCAGATTTCCGAATCCTGGTCGCTGGAAGACGGCATCGTCAAAGAAGGCAGCTTCAACCTTGATCAGGGTGTCGGCGTGCGGGCGCAGTCCGGTGAGAAAACCGGCTTTGCCTACAGCAACGCGATCACCCACGAAGCGCTGACCACCGCTGCTCGCGCCGCTCGTTCGATTTCTCGGGCCGGCCAGAATGGTACGGTGCAGGCCTTCACGACTCAGGACGTGGCCCAGCTTTACGCCCCGGATAACCCGCTGGAAGTCATGACCCGCGCCGAGAAGGTCGAACTGCTCAAGCGTGTCGACGTTGCCACGCGGGCGCTGGATTCGCGTATTCAACAAGTCACCGTAAGCATGGCCGGGGTTTGGGAGCGGATTCTGGTCGCTTCCACGGATGGCAGCCTGGCGGCGGATGTACGGCCGCTGGTGCGCTTCAACGTCAGCGTCATCGTCGAACAGAATGGCCGTCGCGAGCGTGGCGGGCATGGCGGCGGTGCACGTACCGATTACCGCTATTTTCTGAGCGACGATCGCGCCATGGGCTATGCCCGTGAAGCGTTGCGTCAGGCATTGGTCAACCTCGAAGCGATTCCTGCGCCAGCTGGCACCTTGCCGGTGGTGCTGGGTTCCGGCTGGTCGGGCGTGCTGTTGCACGAAGCCGTCGGCCATGGTCTGGAAGGGGATTTCAATCGCAAGGGCAGTTCGGCCTACAGCGGTCGCATGGGTGAAATGGTCGCGTCCAAACTGTGCACCATCGTCGATGACGGCACCCTCGCTGGCCGTCGTGGCTCGTTGAGCGTCGATGACGAAGGCACGCCGACCGAGTGCACTACGCTGATCGAGAACGGCGTCCTCAAGGGCTATATGCAGGACAAGCTCAACGCACGCCTGATGGGCGTTGCCCGTACCGGCAATGGTCGTCGTGAATCCTATGCTCACTTGCCGATGCCGCGCATGACCAACACCTACATGCTGGCTGGCCAGAGCGATCCAGAGGAAATCATCGCTTCGGTTAAACGCGGTATTTACTGCGCCAATCTCGGCGGTGGACAGGTAGACATCACCAGCGGCAAATTCGTGTTCTCCACGAGCGAAGCCTATCTGATCGAAGACGGCAAAATCACTGCGCCGGTCAAGGGTGCGACGCTGATCGGTAATGGGCCGGAAGCCATGAGCAAGGTGTCGATGGTCGGTAACGACCTGTCGCTGGACAGCGGCGTAGGCACTTGCGGCAAGGATGGTCAGTCAGTTCCGGTAGGCGTAGGCCAGCCGACCCTGAAGATCGATGCGATCACGGTGGGCGGCACGGGAGGTTGAGGGTGAGAGGGGGAGCGGGCTGGTTTGCAGCCCGGTCCCCATCGAGATTTAACGCAAGCCGCGTTGCTTCTCGTCCAGCTCACGAATGTATTTGAAGATTTTTCGGCTCGAAGCGGGCGCTTTGTTCTGCGCAAGCTCGTGTTGAGCCTGACGGATCAATGAGCGCAGTTGCTGACGATCCGCTTCCGGATAGTCGTTAACAAACGACTCGAGAACCGCGTCATCACCCGCGATCAGGCGATCACGCCAGCGCTCCAGACCGTGGAAACGTTCGTTGTATTGGCGAGTGGAGGCATCGAGTTGATCCAGAAGCACCAGAATGGCGTCCAGATCCTGATCGCGCATCAGCTTGCCAATGAACATGATGTGCCGTTTGCGTGCGATGTTCGCAGTGTGCTTGGGCGCATCGGCCAGTGCTTTACGCAAGGCGTCGGTCAAGGGCAACTTGGCCAGCAAGTCGGGCTTGAGAGTCGTCAGGCGCTCGCCAAGGTCAACCAGAGCATGCAGCTCGCGTTTGACTTGGGTTTTGCTTTTCTCCCCGTCGAGGGAGTCGTCGTAAGAATCAACCATGGGGGCAGTCCGCAAATAAACGCCGCCATGATAACCAGTCGGGGGCCTCTTGTCCGGCCCGCTCGGTATTCGGCCAGTGCCGAAAGCAGAATTTGATGGAGAAAGTCATGAGTGCATCACAAAGCGTCGGCCCACAAGCCTTGCCCGCACTGCAGGATCAGGTCGAGCAAATCATCGCCGAAGCCAAGCGTCAGGGTGCAAGTGCCTGTGAAGTGGCAGTGTCCCTGGAACAGGGCCTGTCGACTTCGGTTCGCCAGCGAGAAGTGGAAACCGTCGAATTCAATCGCGACCAGGGTTTTGGTATCACCTTGTATGTCGGTCAGCGCAAAGGCTCTGCCAGCACCTCGGCCAGTGGCGCCGATGCCATCCGCGAAACCGTTGCTGCGGCCTTGGCCATTGCCAAGCACACCTCCGAAGACGAAAGTTCCGGTCTGGCTGATGCGGCGTTGATGGCCAAGGAGCAGCAGGACTTCGACCTGTTTCACGCCTGGGATATCACCCCCGAGCAAGCCATCGAAAAAGCCCTGATCTGTGAAGCTGCGGCTTTCGATGCCGATGCACGGATCAAGAACGCCGATGGCACCACTCTCAATACTCACCAAGGCTGCCGGGTTTACGGCAATAGCCATGGTTTCATCGGCGGCTATGCCTCGACTCGCCACAGCCTCAGCTGCGTAATGATTGCTGAGGGCGAAGGCCAGATGCAGCGTGACTACTGGTAT
This sequence comes from Pseudomonas syringae, assembly GCF_000737245.1. Lineage (GTDB taxonomy): Bacteria > Pseudomonadota > Gammaproteobacteria > Pseudomonadales > Pseudomonadaceae > Aquipseudomonas > Aquipseudomonas syringae_J. Next base: position 20,648 of record NZ_JPQU01000045.1, read on the forward strand.
GACGTGAGTCGCCAGGGCGAGCTGTTGGCTGATCCGCTGAGCATTGGGCGCAAGGCCGCCGAGCGCGCTGCGAGCCGCCTGGGTGCGCGTCCGGTGCCGACCTGTGAAGTGCCGGTGTTGTTTTCCGCTGAGTTGGCCGGTGGTCTGTTCGGCAGCTTTCTCGGGGCGATTTCCGGCGGCAACCTGTATCGCAAATCATCGTTTCTGGAAGGCTGCATCGGCCAGCGTCTGTTCCCCGAGTGGCTGACGCTTGATGAACGTCCACACTTGATGCGCGCCATGGGCAGTTCGGCGTTCGATGGTGATGGTCTGGCGACCTACGCCAAGCCGTTTGTCGAGAATGGCGAATTGGTTTCCTACATCCTCAGCACGTATTCGGGTCGCAAACTCGGCCTGCCGAGCACGGCCAACGCAGGTGGTGTTCATAATCTGTTCGTCACCCACGGCACGGAAGATCAAGCAGCGTTGATCCGCCGTATGGGCCGCGGGTTGCTGGTGACGGAGTTGATGGGCAGCGGCCTGAACATGGTGACTGGCGACTATTCCCGTGGCGCAGCTGGCTTCTGGGTTGAGAACGGCGAGATTCAGTTCCCGGTTCAGGAGGTGACTATTGCCGGCAACATGCGCGACATGTTCAAGCAGATCGTCGCCGTTGGCAGCGATCTTGAACTACGCAGCAACATCCGAACGGGTTCCGTGCTGATCGAACGCATGACCGTGGCCGGTAGCTGATTTTCACACGAATGGCTCGGCCCGTTGGAGCGAGGCTTGCCCGCGAATCAGTCGATGCGTTGTATCAGGCAGACCGCGTCACCGCTCTTCGCGGGCAAGCCCGGCTCCAACAGATGAGCGAGATTTTTCTGTGGGAGCGGTGCTTGCCCGCGATAAGGATCACTCGGTGGATCAGGCAGACCGCGTCACCGCTCTTCGCGGGCAAGCCCGGCTCCAACAGATGAGCGAGATTTTTCTGTGGGAGCGGTGCTTGCCCGCGATAAGGATCACTCGGTGGATCAGGCAGACCGCGTCACCGTGCTTCGCGGGCAAGCCCGGCTCCAACAGATGAGCGAGATTTTTCTGTGGGAGCGGTGCTTGCCCGCGATAAGGATCACTCGGTGGATCAGGCAGACCGCGTCACCGTGCTTCGCGGGCAAGCCCGGCTCCAACAGATGAGCGAGATTTTTCTGTGGGAGCGGTGCTTGCCCGCGATAAGGATCACTCGGTGGATCAGGCAGACCGCGTCATCGTTCTTCGCGAGCAAGCTCGACTCCCACGGGTCATCACATGCTCCAACATATTTCTCCTTCCATTCCTAAACCATTCACCCTCTACGGTTGTTTTGATTCTCAATATCATTTAATAATGAATATCATTATCCAAAATGAGCCGTGGTCATGGGTCCTGTTCTGCATCCGCTTCCTGCGCATCTGGAAAACTGGCGAACGCTGAGTTTCAGAATTCGCTGCGCCCTTGAGCCTGACGAGCCTCGGCTGATTGATCACTACCTGGCTGAAGGCCGTTATTTGGCGCGGTTTACTGCAACGCCCCAGCGCATGATCGCTGAAACCTCCTTTCGACTGCTCATGAATACCGCCCGCGACACCCTGCTGCCCTGGCACTGGCGCTCCCTGTGCGTTGATCAGGCGTGGCGGCCGCTGCGTGAATTGCAGGCGTTGATCAACTCCCCGGCTGACCAGCAACGTTGGCAGGCCTGCACTTGGCAACTCGCGACCTGTTTGCTGCAACCCTCGATCTCTCTCACTGAACTGGTGCAAGGAAACTCCGATGAGTAATACCCGTATCGAACGCGACAGCATGGGCGAGCTACAGGTGCCGGCCGAGGCTCTGTATGGCGCGCAGACTCAGCGTGCGGTGAATAACTTCCCCATCAGCAATCTGCGCATGCCCGCACAGTTCGTCCGTGCGTTGCTGCTCGCCAAGGCTGCTGCCGCCCACGCCAACCTTGAGCTGGGGCAGATTTCCGCGGGGCAGAGCGAGGCCATCGTCAGTGCCTGCCAGGAATTGTTGAGCGGCGACTACATGGCGCATTTTCCCGTGGATGTGTTCCAGACCGGTTCTGGCACCAGCACCAATATGAATGCCAACGAAGTGATAGCAACCCTGGCCAGCCGTGTGCTGGGCGATAAGGTCAACGCCAACGATCACGTCAACTGCGGGCAGAGCAGCAACGACATCATCCCGACCACGATTCACGTCAGCGCTGCGCTGGCATTGCACGAGCAACTGCTGCCGGCACTGACCCATCTGGTGGAAGTTATAGAGCGCAAAGCGGATGAAGTGCACCCGTTCATCAAAACCGGACGCACGCACCTGATGGACGCCATGCCTGTGCGCATGAGCCAGGTGCTCAACGGCTGGGCCCAGCAGATTCGCGCCAACATCGAACATCTGCAAGGGTTGCTACCAAGCCTGCAGGCCTTGGCTCAGGGTGGTACGGCGGTTGGGACCGGGATTAACGCGCATCCAGAGTTTGCCCAGCGGTTCAGTAGTCATTTGAGCCGCTTGAGCAATGTGGCGTTTGTGCCGGGCAAGGATCTGTTTGCATTGATCGGATCTCAGGACACCGCGGTCGCCGTCTCCGGGCAACTCAAGGGCACGGCAGTATCGCTGATGAAAATCGCCAATGACCTGCGCTGGATGAACTCAGGCCCGTTGGCGGGTCTGGGCGAAATCGAACTGGAGGCATTACAGCCGGGTTCGTCAATCATGCCGGGCAAGGTCAATCCGGTTATTCCGGAAGCCACCGCCATGGTGGCAGCACAGGTCATTGGCAATGATGCGGCAATTACCGTTGCCGGTCAGTCAGGCAACTTCGAACTGAACGTGATGCTGCCGATCATCGCCCAGAACCTTCTGAGCAGTATTGAGCTGCTGGCGAACTCCAGCCGCTTGCTGGCCGACAAGGCCATCGCCAGCTTCAAGGTCAACGAGGCCAAGCTCAAGGAAGCGCTGTCGCGCAACCCGATTCTGGTGACGGCGCTGAACCCGATCATTGGTTATCAGAAGGCCGCCGAAATCGCCAAGACCGCTTACAAACAGGGCCGGCCGATCATTGATGTCGCCCTTGAACACACCGACCTGCAACGCAGCCAGCTGGAAGCGTTGCTGGATCCGGAAAAACTCACCGCTGGCGGGATCTGACCTGCCACCCATCCCTTGAGGAGTCCCGCCATGGAGCATTGGAAACGCACCATCGAAAAGGCCAATCACTGTTTCATTGCTGGTGAGCTGGTCGACGCTCGTGAGTTGTATTTGCAGGCCCTGGCGCTGGCTCAAGTGCTGTTCGAGCGCTGGCCCAATCCGGATGAAGCGGTGGCGGCCTGTGTCATTTCCCATCACAACCTGGCCGACCTGCACCTGAGCCTCGGCCAGCCTGAGGAGAGCGCCGAGTACCTGTGCGCGATCCACCAACGCTTACTGCACGTCGTGCAGGATCAGCGCCTGCCGCCGTCATTGCGTCAGGCCGCGCTGCGCCATAGCAGCAAAACCTATGCCGAGCTGCTGAGTTTTATCAGCGAGCACGGTGAATACCCGCGAACCCATCGGCTGTTGAACAGCGGCGGCGAACACTCGCGTTCGTCCTTGCAGCGCAATGCCGCCGCGACGTCCGGCTTTTACTACGGAGTACATTGATATGCCGTTTACTTTGCCTGCCCTGCCTTACGCCTATGACGCTCTGGAACCGCACATCGATGCGCAGACCATGGAGATCCACTACAGCAAACACCACCAGACCTACATCAACAACCTCAACGCCGCCGTCGAGGGGACCGAGTGGGCTGAATGGCCAATCGAGAAGTTGGTCGCCGCTGTTGGCCAACTGCCTGAGAAGCTGCGTCCGGCAGTGATCAATCAGGGCGGCGGACATGCCAACCACTCGTTGTTCTGGGCTGTCATGTCGCCAACCGGTGGTGGTTTACCTGAAGGTCTTGTCGCCAAGGCTATTGAGGAGCAACTGGGGGGCTTCGATGCATTCAAGGATGCCTTTACCAAAGCGGCATTGACCCGCTTCGGCAGCGGTTGGGCGTGGCTGAGCGTTAGCCCCGAAAAGAAACTGGTGGTGGAAAGCAGCGGTAACCAGGACAGCCCGTTGATGAATGGCAATACCCCAATCCTCGGCCTGGACGTTTGGGAGCACGCTTATTACTTGCTCTACCAAAACCGTCGCCCGGAATACATCAACGCGTTCTACAACGTTATCAACTGGGCGGAAGTCGCTCGTCGCTATCAGGCTGCTCTGACCTGAATCTCCAATAATCAGATCCAGGGCAGTTTATGCGCACAGAAATACTGAACATCAGCAGTAGGCGGCTGTTTCGCCTGGTATGGGGTTCGATTCTGCTGGTTGCAGGTATGGCTCTTCTGGTCGCCCACGGTCTTGAATGGTTGAGCCTGGTGCGCTTCTGATGTCCGGTGTGCGCGCTTTTTGGCGCATTGGGTGCCGTTCCAGCGCGCCGGATAAGCGCTGAGAAGTATGAGGGGTTATATTCGCTCCCTCGTTAAAGGTAAAACCACTTATAATCCATGGTTTTTACCCTTTGACGCGAGAATGCCGTGAGCTTACCTGCCTGCCCAAAATGCAATTCCGAATACACCTACGAAGATGGCGCACAGCTGATCTGCCCGGAATGCGCTTACGAATGGTCTGCCGACGGCTCAAGTGAAGCCGCCGAAGACGTGAAGGTCATCAAGGACTCCGTGGGCAACACCTTGCAGGATGGCGATACCGTGACCGTCATCAAGGACCTTAAAGTCAAAGGCTCCTCTCTGGTGGTCAAGGTCGGCACCAAAGTGAAGAACATTCGTCTGGTGGATGGCGATCATGACATCGACTGCAAGATCGATGGCATTGGCGCGATGAAGTTGAAGTCGGAGTTTGTTAAGAAGGGGTGAACACTTGCAGCTGAAATTTAGTTACTTCCAGTTTTGAATCACCCGAATCCGAAGTTCGAAAGGACTTCGGATTTCTCGTCTCTGGCGGACCCAAGGTATCGGAACGTTATCTGCCGAAAGCCGTACGGTTCGGTTTGAAATACATTTCCGTAGGAGCGCGCTTGCCCGCGATGACATCCGCACAAGCGATAAACATGTCAGCCCTGAAATCGTATCGCGGGCAAGCGCGCTCCTACAGGATCATGGGCGAGGGCGTCAGCGAGTTCTACTCACTCACCCTCATCAAACTTGTTCTCGATCAATTCAATCAACCCTTCCAGTGCGGCCTGCGCATCGTCGCCTTCGGTCAGCAAGTGGATATCCGTACCTTTGCCGGCGGCGAGCATCATGACAGCCATGATGCTTTTGCCATCGACCATGCTTTCCGGGTTGCGACCAACGCGGATCTGACATGGGAACTTCCCCGCAACGCCAACGAATTTGGCTGCGGCACGGGCGTGAAGGCCGAGCTTGTTGATGATGGTGATTTGACGAGCGGGCATCGCAGGGAAAGTCCTTTCAGCTTAGGTCGCGGTGGCGGACCTGGACATTTTTGAGGGATTGTTGCAGGACCTGACCCAGACGCTCGGTCAGGTAAACCGAACGGTGGTGCCCACCAGTGCAGCCAATGGCAATCGTGACGTATGAGCGGTTACTGGCCGCAAAGCGCGGTAGCCATTTATTGAGGTAGGTGAAAATGTCCTGAAACATCTCTTCGACATCAGGCTGTGCCGCCAGGTAATCCACAACCGGCTGATCAAGGCCCGACTGCTCGCGCAGTTCCGGCTTCCAGTACGGGTTCGGCAGGCAGCGCACGTCGAACACCAAGTCAGCGTCGATGGGCATCCCCCGTTTGAAACCAAAGGACTCGATCAAGAACGCGGTACCGGGTTCAGGCTTGTTCAGCAATCGGAGTTTGAGGGTGTCGCGCAACTGATACAGGTTCAGATGCGTGGTATTGATCTTGAGATCGGCCAGATCAATGATCGGCCCCAGCAAGGTGGTTTCATCCCGGATGGCCTCGGCCAGCGAGCGATCGGCATTGCTCAGCGGGTGGCGACGGCGTGTTTCCGAGAAGCGCTTGAACAGTGTTGATTCGTCGGCATCCAGGTACAGCACATCACACTGGATATTGCGTGAGCGGACTTCCTCAAGCATCTGGGGGAAGCGCGTCAGATGGCTTGGCAGGTTGCGAGCATCAATGGACACGGCCAGTAACGGCTCGGCCAGTTCGGTGTTGATCAGCGCGCGTTCCGCGAGTTCCGGAAGCAGTCCGGCTGGAAGGTTATCAACGCAGTAGAAACCGTTGTCTTCCAATACATCCAGCGCGGTACTTTTGCCCGAGCCCGAGCGACCGCTAACGATGATCATCCGCATGATTAATGCCCGTTCTGCTCGTCCAGCACGACCTGATAAAGCGCCTGGTTAGTTGCAGCGCTGCGTAGACGGTCACGTACTTCCTTGCGATCAAGCATGCTGGCTATCTGGCGCAGCAACTCAAGGTGCGCATCGGTGGCAGCTTCCGGGACCAGCAACACAAACAGCAGGTCCACAGGTGCGCCATCAATAGCGTCGAAATCAACAGGGGCGTCCAGATGCAGCAAAGCGCTGATCGGGGAGACGCAGCCTTTCATGCGGCAATGTGGAATGGCAATGCCATTACCGAAACCGGTAGATCCGAGTTTCTCACGGGCGACAAGACTCTCGAACACCGTTTGCGCATCCAGATCAGGCACTTCTTTGCCGATCAGGTTGGCGATTTGTTCGAGGACGCGTTTCTTACTGCCTCCCGGCACGTTCACGAGGGAACGGCCGGGGGTCAGGATACTTTCAATTCGGATCATTTTTGGGGGTATCAGCGAGCCGTCGCACCTTGGAGGTGGCCGATCTGCTTTTCCTTATGCTTGAGCAGTTGTCTATCCAGCTTGTCGGTCAGAAGATCGATTGCGGCGTACATATCATCATGCTCCGCATTGGCGACGATCTTTGAACCAGGGATGTGCAGGGTGGCTTCGATTTTCTGTTTCAATTTCTCGACCTCCATGATGACCTGCACATTGGTTATTTTGTCGAAGTGGCGCTCTAATCGTCCGAGTTTCTCGTTGATGTAGTCGCGTAGCGCGTCGGTCACATCCAGCTGATGTCCACTGATGTTGACTTGCATACCGCTTTCTCCTTATTGCCAGTGCATAAAGAGGCAGGCTTTTGCCTGCCACTGGAACGCTGTGGCTAGCAACCTGGGCTGCATACGACCTCATCAGCAAGGTCGTTACAGGGCCTCTCGTCACATCAGTCGCTTGCGTTCGCTGGAAGGTGCGATGCCAAGAGATTCGCGGTACTTGGCGACTGTGCGACGGGCTACTTGAATGCCTTGTGCCTCCAGTAAACCAGCGATCTTGCTGTCACTCAACGGCTTTTTCTGATTTTCAGCCGCAACCAGTTTTTTGATGATCGCGCGAATGGCTGTGGACGAACACTCACCGCCCTCGGACGTGCTTACGTGGCTGGAAAAGAAATATTTAAGTTCGTAAATGCCGCGAGGGGTGTGCATGAATTTTTGCGTGGTGACGCGAGAAATCGTCGATTCGTGCATGCCGACTGCCTCAGCAATGTCATGCAGGACAAGCGGCTTCATCGCCTCGTCGCCATATTCGAGAAAGCCGCGCTGATGCTCGACAATTTGCGTAGCGACTTTCATCAGGGTTTCATTGCGGCTCTGCAGGCTTTTGATGAACCAGCGAGCTTCCTGCAGCTGATTGCGCATGAAAGTGTTGTCGGCGCTGGTGTCAGCCCTGCGCACAAAACCTGCGTACTGTGGGTTGACCCGCAGGCGAGGGACAGATTCCTGATTGAGCTCCACAAGCCAGCGCTCGTTGTCCTTGCGCACGATCACATCGGGAACGACATACTCGGCTTCGCTAGACTCGATTTGCGAGCCCGGGCGCGGATTGAGGCTTTGGACCAGTTCGATGACCTGGCGCAGCTCGTCTTCCTTGAGCTTCATGCGCCGCATCAGCTGTGCATAGTCACGGCTGCCGAGCAGGTCGATAAAGTCGCTGACCAGTCGTTGCGCTTCAGCCAGCCAGCGAGTCTTGGCAGGCAGCTGACGCAGTTGCAGCATCAGGCATTCGCTCAGATTGCGAGCGCCAATGCCAGCGGGTTCAAATTGCTGAATACGGTGGAGGACGGCTTCGATCTCATCGAGTTCGATATCCAGCTCGGGATCAAAGGCGTCGAGAATCTCTTCGAGGGTTTCGTCGAGGTAACCCTGATTGTTGATGCAGTCGATAAGGGTCACGGCGATCAGGCGATCGGTGTCCGACATCGGCGCCAGATTCAACTGCCAGAGCAGATGGCTTTGCAGGCTTTCACCGGCGGAGGTGCGGGTGGTGAAATCCCACTCGTCATCATCATTGCTTGGCAAACTGCTGGCGCTGGTCTGATAGACGTCTTCCCAGGCAGTATCGACTGGCAATTCGTTGGGAATGCGCTCGTTCCAGTCGCCTTCCTCAAGGTTATCCACGGTAGGCGCGGATTCTTGATAAGTCGGTTCCTGAACATCAGGGTTGGGCTTTTGCTCGATATTGTCAGCCAGTGGATCGGCGTTGTCGAAGTCGTCGCCTTCTTCCTGGCGTTCCAGCATAGGATTGGACTCCAGTGCCTCCTGAATCTCCTGTTGGAGATCCAGCGTAGACAATTGGAGCAAGCGGATGGCCTGTTGCAGCTGCGGCGTCATCGTCAGCTGCTGGCCCATTCTCAAGACTAGCGATGGTTTCATGGCTGGGGCTTAACACCTTATTCGCCGGCGCACATGCGCCATCCACTACAGAGCGCCGGGGCGCCAACATAAGCAAATTATATGCCTGAAACCCAAGTGTTTGCCTAGGGTGTGATGGCATTTAATGCTGCATCACCCTAAATACCCCCAGGCATAGCCACCGGGCGGGCAGGCACTCCGGCATTTACAGGCGGAATTCGTGTCCGAGGTAAACCTCTTTCACCAACTGGTTTGCCAGGATGGTTTCCGAATCGCCTTCTGCGATCAGTTGCCCGTCATTGACGATGTAGGCAGTTTCGCAGATGTCCAGCGTTTCACGGACGTTGTGGTCGGTGATCAGAACGCCAATGCCCTTGGCCTTCAGGTGATGAATGATCTGCTTGATGTCCCCTACCGAGATAGGGTCAACGCCAGCGAAAGGTTCATCCAGCAGGATGAATTTCGGCGATGTTGCGAGGGCTCGGGCGATTTCAACGCGGCGGCGTTCACCACCGGACAGGCTCATCCCGAGATTGTCGCGGATGTGCGTGATGTGAAATTCCTGGAGCAGGCTTTCGAGCTCTTTGTTGCGCGCAGCGCGGTCCAGCTCAGGGCGTGTTTCGAGGATCGCCATGATGTTGTCCGAGACCGACAGCTTGCGAAAGATCGAAGCTTCCTGAGGGAGGTAACCGATGCCGGCACGAGCACGACCGTGCATCGGCTGGTGGCTGACGTCCAGATCGTCGATCAAGACGCGACCCTGATCGGCCTGAACCAATCCGACGATCATGTAGAAACACGTAGTCTTGCCGGCACCGTTGGGGCCCAGTAGTCCGACGATCTGACCACTTTCGATTGAAAGGCTCACATCGCGAACCACCTGGCGGCTCTTGTAGCTCTTAGCCAAATGCTGGGCTTTCAGCGTCGCCATTACTGGGCCTTCTGCTGGTCGGTTTTCTTTTTCGGCTGGATCACCATGTCGATACGTGGGCGCGGTGTGGTGACTTTGCTGCCGCCGTTGGCGCGCCCGGCGCTGACAATCTGCTTGACGGTGTCGTAGACGATCTTCTCGCCCTCGGACGTGTTGCCGTCATTGATGACCTTGGCTTTGTCGATCAGCACGATACGGTCTTGAGCCGCGTAGTACTGGATAGTGATCGCGTAGGCTTGGACGATGGGCTTGTCCACGGCTGGCTTCTGCTCGTAATAAGCCAGGTTACCCACCGAAGTGAATACATCGACTTCACCCTGAGCGTTACGCGTGATGGTCACCGTGTTGCCGGTGATCTTCATCGAGCCCTGGGTGATGATTACGTTGCCTTTATAGGTGGCAACGCCTTTCTTGTCGTCGAGTTGTGCATCGTCGGACTGAATGTGGATCGGCTGATCACGATCAGTCGGCAGGGACCAGGCGCTCGCGCTTCCCAGTGCTGCGCCCAGGCCAAGCAAAAAAGGAAGGGTTTTAACGAGCCTCATACTGTCCTCTTACGTTTGAAAGCAGGTCCATCCTGCCTTCGTTCAAATACGCTTTCATTCCCTTGGCCGTGGTCACACCGCCTGCGCCGTCGATTCTAACGGCTTGCTCGGTCTGCGCATATTGCTTCTGTGGGAATACAGTCATTCGACTGCTGGTAATAATGGTTGTACGGTTTTTTTCATCGGTTCGCGCTACGCGTACCGAGTCGATCAACTCAACTTGCTCGCCGCCTGGCGACACCTCACCCGTCTTGCTCTGGATATGCCAAGGAAAGAGGGTGCCGCGATACATCTGCAGGTCCGGCGTGGTCAGCATCGTCACGTCGGTGGCTTTGATGTGTTCAACCTTGTCGGCGGTCATTTCGTACTGCAGTTTGCCATCGGGCAGGTACTGAACGCTGTGAGCATTGATCGCATAAAAGTCGATCGCGCTCTCATCTACCGCTGCGCTGGGTTGATCCATGAAGCTTTCAGGGCTGATGTTCCAGTAGCCCACGCCGCCCAGCAACAATGCCAGCACGCCAAGGACAACAAAGGTTCGAATTTTTTTGCTGAACATAAATGGCTTCTATAGGTAGGCGGCGTGGGCTGCTTCAAGGCTGCCCTGAGCGCTCATGATCAGTTCGCAGAATTCGCGCGCGGCGCCTTCTCCGCCGCGAGCCTGTGTAATGCCGTGAGCGTGCTGTCGGACGAAACCGGCGGCATTCGCAACCGCCATGCCCAAGCCTACACGTCGTATGACCGGCAAGTCTGGCAGATCATCACCCAAATAGGCGACTTGTTCGTAAGCAAGCCCCAACTGGGCGAGCAGTTCGTCTAGCACCACCAGCTTGTCTTCACGGCCCTGATACAGGTGTGCGATGCCCAGGTTCTTTGCCCGACGCTCTACTACGGGCGTCTTGCGTCCGCTGATGATAGCTGTCGCCACGCCAGATGCGATCAGCATCTTGATGCCTTGGCCATCCAGCGTATTGAATGTCTTGAATTCGCTGCCATCTTCCAGAAAGAAAAGGCGGCCATCGGTGAGCACGCCGTCCACGTCGAAAATTGCCAGCTTGATGTTCTTGCCGCGTTGCAGCAGGTCCGTGGTCATTTTGAGGTTCCTTTACATGACGCCTGCGCGCAGCAGGTCCTGTAAGTTGAATGCGCCGACAGGATGATCGTTTTCGTCGACGACGATCAACGCACCGATCTTGTGATCTTCCATTATTTTCAGTGCTTCGGCTGCGAGCATTTCCGGGCGCGCCGTTTTGCCATGCACAGTCATCACTTCATCGATGGTGGTCAGGCGGATATCGATGGGGCGATCCAGCGTGCGACGCAGGTCGCCGTCAGTGAAGATGCCGGCCAGTCGGCCGTCGGCTTCGAGAATGGCGGTCATGCCCAGACCCTTGCGGGTCATTTCCATCAGCGAATCGCGCAGCAGTGTACCGCGCTGTACCTTGGGCAACTGATCGCCGGTGTGCATTACATGTTCGACCTTGAGCAGCAAGCGTCTGCCCAGTGCGCCGCCGGGGTGGGAGAACGCGAAGTCTTCGGCCGTAAAGCCACGCGCTTCCAGCAGCGCGACCGCCAATGCGTCACCCATTACCAATGCCGCAGTGGTCGATGAGGTTGGTGCCAGATTCAGCGGACAGGCTTCGTGCTCCACCCGGGCGTTGAGGTTGACATCTGCCGCCTTGGCAAGAGTCGACGCCGGATTGCCGGTCAGACTGATCATCTTGATGCCCAGGCGCTTGATCAGCGGCAACAGGGTGACGATTTCTGCCGTGGTGCCCGAGTTGGACAGCGCCAGGATGATGTCTTCGGACGTGATCATACCCATGTCACCGTGGCTGGCTTCGGCCGGGTGAACAAAAAACGAAGTGGTGCCGGTGCTCGCCAGAGTGGCGGCGATTTTCTTGCCGATATGACCGGACTTGCCCATCCCAACCACGACGACCCGGCCTTTACTGGACAGAATCATCTCGCAGGCACGAACGAAATCCGCGTCGATATGGCCGAGCAGGCCTTCAACGGCTTCGATCTCGAGGCGGATAGTGCGTTGTGCTGATTGGATCAGGTCGCTGGATTGGCTCATGTGGAAATTGGTCAGCCTGCTAAAAGGCGGCGATTATAGCGGTAATGTACGAATCCCTCACGTCTGATCGTCGTCCATCGCGGTAATCGTCTCTTTGCTATTACATCTGTGCCCGCGGATGTGCAGGGCATGTCTCAAAATATTACGCCGTTACTCTTTGGTCCGGGTTCGCTATTGGGCGCGCCATACGGCGGTGGTATAGTTCGCCGCTTGTTCGGTCTACCTAGACAGCATGTCGTCCGCAAGAGGCCCGGCAGCTGAGCGTAAGGCTGTATCGCAAGGAGTTTAGATGAGCGCCGATAACGCCTACGCGATCGATTTGAAGGGCGTTTCCTTCAAGCGCGGTACGCGCAGCATCTTCGAAAATATCGATATTCGCATTCCCCGTGGCAAAGTCACCGGCATCATGGGACCTTCGGGCAGCGGCAAGACTACTTTGTTGCGTCTGATGGGTGCCCAGTTGCGGCCCTCGGCAGGCCAGGTGTGGGTCAACGGGCAAAATTTGCCCGAGCTGTCACGCGGCGATCTGTTCGACGCACGCAAGCACATGGGGGTGCTGTTTCAAAGTGGCGCCCTGTTCACGGATCTCGATGTGTTCGAGAACGTGGCATTCCCGCTGCGTGTCCATACCCAGCTGCCGGAAGAAATGATCCGGGACATCGTGCTGCTCAAGTTGCAGGCGGTGGGGTTGCGTGGTGCCCTCGATTTGATGCCTGACGAGCTGTCTGGCGGCATGAAGCGCCGTGTGGCGCTCGCCCGGGCGATTGCGCTCGATCCGCAGATTCTGATGTATGACGAGCCGTTTGTTGGACAGGACCCGATCGCCATGGGGGTTCTGGTTCGGCTGATCAAGCTGCTTAACGACGCATTGGGGATCACCAGTGTCGTGGTTTCCCATGATCTGGACGAGACGGCAAGTATCGCCGATTACCTCTACGTGGTCGGTGACGGGCAGGTATTGGGGCAGGGCACGCCGGATGAATTGATGAACTCGGACAATCCGCGCATTCGCCAATTCATGACCGGCGACCCGGACGGGCCTGTACCGTTTCATTATCCTGCTGCGGATTATCGCGAAGATCTTTTGGGGAAGCGCTGATGCGCAAGAAGTCACTAATGGAGCGGGTTCGCCTGCTGGGGCGAGCTGCAATTGATATTGTCGCAGTGTTCGGTCGCTCAGGAATATTCCTGGTCCACGCCCTGTTCGGTCGCGGTGGCATCAGCGGTGGTTTTCAACTGCTGGTCAAGCAACTGTATTCAGTTGGCGTCATGTCCCTGGCGATTATTGTCGTGTCGGGGATGTTTATCGGCATGGTCTTGTCATTGCAGGGTTACAGCATCCTCGCCAACTACGGCTCCGAGCAGGCTGTCGGGCAAATGGTTGCATTGACGTTGTTGCGTGAACTTGGTCCCGTGGTAACTGCCTTATTGTTCGCCGGTCGTGCGGGTTCCGCATTGACCGCGGAAATCGGCAACATGAAGTCCACTGAGCAGTTGTCCAGTCTGGAGATGATTGGTGTCGATCCGCTCAAATACATCATTGCGCCGCGTCTGTGGGCCGGGTTCATCTCGTTGCCGCTGCTGGCGATGATCTTCAGCGTCGTGGGTATCTGGGGAGGGTCCTGGGTCGCCATCGACTGGCTGGGCGTGTACGAGGGCTCTTTCTGGGCAAACATGCAAAACAGCGTTTCTTTTAGCGGCGATGTGATCAATGGCGTTATCAAGAGCGTCGTATTTGCCTTTGTAGTGACCTGGATTGCCGTGTTCCAGGGTTACGATTGTGAGCCCACTTCAGAGGGGATCAGTCGCGCCACGACCAAAACAGTCGTATATGCCTCGTTGGCCGTACTGGGCCTGGATTTTATTCTGACCGCCTTGATGTTTGGAGATTTCTGATGCAAAACCGCACCATCGAAACCGGTGTCGGCCTTTTCCTGCTGGCCGGGATTTTGGCTCTGCTCCTGCTTGCCCTGCGTGTGAGCGGTCTGAGCGCCAGTGCCGCCACCGACAGCTATAAACTTTATGCGAATTTCGACAATATTGCCGGTTTGACTGTCAGAGCTAAGGTCAGCATGGCGGGCGTCACGATTGGCAAGGTCACGGCGATCGATCTGGATCGCGATACCTTCACAGGTCGCGTGACGATGGAAGTGCAGAAAAAGGTGGATAACCTGCCTATTGATTCCACTGCATCGATCCTGACGGCCGGTTTGCTGGGTGAGAAATATGTGGGTATCAGCGTAGGTGGCGATGAACAGTTGCTCAAGGATGGCAGTACCATCCATGACACCCAGTCGTCCCTGGTGCTGGAAGACCTGATTGGGAAATTCCTGCTCAATACCGTGAGTAAAGACGCTAAATGAGGAGCTTTTACATGATCTCTATCGTGCGCCGTGGTCTGCTGGTGTTGCTGGCATTGTTGCCGATGCTTGCCAATGCTGCCGCCACACCGTCCGCTCATGATCTGGTGGATCGCACCACCAAGGAGTTGTTGAGCGATCTGGCCGCCAACAAAGAGCAATACAAAAGCAATCCGAGCGCCTTCTACGACGCTCTGAACCGGATTGTCGGGCCTGTTGTGGATGCCGACGGCATTTCCAAAAGCATCATGACCGTCAAGTATTCACGTAACGCGTCGCCGGCCCAGATGCAGCGTTTTCAGGAAAACTTCAAGCGCAGCCTGATGCAGTTTTATGGCAACGCGCTGCTGGAATACAACAATCAGGGCATCACCGTTTCCCCTGAGAAGTCCGAAGGTGCTGACCGCACCAGCGTCGACATGCAGGTCAAGGGTAACAATGGCGCTGTATATCCAGTGTCCTACACCCTGGTCAAGCTGGGCGGTGAGTGGAAGGTCCGTAACGTGATCATCAATGGCATCAACATCGGCAAGCTGTTCCGTGACCAGTTCGCTGACTCCATGCAGCGTAATGGCAACAACCTGGACGAGACCATCAATAATTGGGCTGGCGAAGTGGCCAAGGCCAAGGAAGTGACCGCCGACGCTGCTGAAAAGGCTGCCCAATGAGTGAGGCTGCCGTTCGCCTTGGCGCGCCAGGTGAGTTGCAGCTGACGGGCGTGCTGGATTACAGCACTGGTCCTGCCCTGCGCAAACAGGGCGCAGCCCTCATCAGCTCAAGCGAGTTGTCGAGCGTGGTGCTAGATTGCTCCGGGGTCGAAAAATCCAGCAGTGTTGGTCTGGCCCTGTTGCTGGCTTTCATGCGTGACGCGCGTGATGCTGGTAAATCGGTCAGCGTTCGTGCCATGCCTGATGACATGCGCAAGATTGCCCAAGTGTCGGAATTGACAGAGCTGTTTAACCAACACTAATGATTCACAATGAAAGCCCCCCGTCCGGGTCCTGCTATGCGGGGTTCGCTTTGAGTGGGCTTTTTTGTATGATGGCCGACCCGCGCGCGTCGGGCGCCAATCGAGGTTTAGCATGCACGCCGTAGAAGTTAAGAGCTTCCTTGAAGGAAAGCTGCCCGAGATTCAGGTCGAAGTTGAAGGCGAAGGCTGCAACTTCCAACTGAACGTGATCAACGACGAGCTGGCCAGCCTTAGCCCGGTCAAGCGTCAGCAGCAGATCTATGCGCATTTGAACCCCTGGATCGCCGATGGCAGCATCCACGCGGTCACTATGAAATTTTTCAGCCGCGCTGCATGGGCCGAGCGCACCTGAGCCAATTGGCGTCGAGATTCTAATGGATAAACTGATTATTACTGGCGGCGTTCGTCTTGATGGCGAAATCCGCATTTCCGGGGCGAAAAACTCTGCCCTGCCGATTCTTGCCGCGACGTTGCTGGCCGATGGGCCGGTGACGGTGCAAAACCTGCCGCACCTGCACGACATCACCACCATGATCGAGCTGTTCGGTCGCATGGGCATCGAGCCTGTGATCGACGAAAAGCTCAGCGTTGAAATCGACGCCCGCACCATCAAGACTCTGGTCGCACCGTATGAACTGGTTAAAACCATGCGTGCGTCGATTCTGGTGCTCGGTCCAATGGTTGCCCGTTTCGGTGAAGCCGAAGTTGCATTGCCTGGCGGTTGCGCCATTGGTTCGCGTCCGGTCGATCTGCACATCCGTGGCCTTGAAGCCATGGGCGCAGTGATTGACGTGGAAGGCGGCTACATCAAAGCCAAGGCGCCGGAAGGCGGCTTGCGCGGTGCCAACTTCTTCTTCGACACCGTCAGCGTGACCGGTACCGAGAACATCATGATGGCGGCGAGCCTGGCCAATGGCCGCAGCGTTCTGCAGAACGCCGCTCGTGAACCTGAAGTGGTCGATCTCGCCAACTTCCTGATCGCCATGGGGGCCAAGATTCACGGTGCCGGTACTGACACCATCACCATTGATGGCGTTAAGCGTCTGGGTTCAGCGACTTATAAAGTCATGCCGGACCGTATCGAGACCGGTACCTACCTGGTTGCCGCTGCTGCCACTGGCGGCCGCGTCAAGGTCAAGGACACCGATCCAACCATCCTCGAAGCGGTATTGCTCAAGCTTCAGGAAGCCGGTGCTGAAGTCACCAGCGGCGTGGACTGGATCGAGCTGAACATGCACGGCAAGCGGCCCAAGGCCGTTAATGTGCGCACGGCTCCGTATCCGGCGTTCCCGACTGACATGCAGGCGCAGTTCATCTCCCTCAACGCTATTGCCGAAGGCACTGGCGCAGTCATCGAAACCATCTTCGAAAACCGCTTCATGCACGTTTACGAGATGCACCGCATGGGCGCGCAGATTCAGGTCGAAGGCAACACTGCAATCGTCACCGGTACCCAGGTCCTCAAAGGTGCGCCAGTCATGGCAACCGACCTGCGTGCATCAGCCAGCCTGGTTATTTCGGCGTTGGTTGCCCAAGGTGACACGCTGATCGATCGCATTTACCACATAGATCGTGGCTACGAGTGCATCGAAGAAAAACTGCAGATGCTGGGCGCCAAGATCCGTCGCGTTCCGGGCTAGTAAGTCTGTGATCTGCTGCCCGAGGCCGAACCCGGCTTCGGGCAGCACATGATTCGTTTCACCTTGTGCCGCCTTGATCGGGCATGAGGATTTGTTCGGCGCCGCTTGCGTGCGGACAAAAGCTTCCTGATAAGGACTGACGTTTCCCATGTTGACCATCGCATTGTCCAAGGGCCGCATCCTCGACGACACTCTGCCGCTTCTCGCTGAAGCCGGCATCGTGCCTACCGAGAATCCGGACAAGAGCCGCAAGCTGATTATCCCCACGACCCAGCCCGATGTGCGCCTGCTGATCGTGCGTGCCACCGACGTTCCGACCTATGTCGAGCATGGCGCCGCTGACCTGGGTGTTGCTGGTAAAGATGTGCTGATGGAATACACCGGCCAAGGCCTGTACGAGCCACTGGACCTGCAGATCGCCAAGTGCCGGCTGATGACCGCCGGTGCAATCGGCGCTGTCGAGCCGAAAGGCCGCCTGCGGGTGGCGACCAAGTTCGTCAATGTCGCCAAGCGCTACTATGCCGAGCAAGGCCGCCAGGTCGATATCATCAAGCTGTACGGCTCCATGGAGCTGGCACCGCTGATTGGCCTGGCCGACAAGATCATCGACGTGGTGGATACCGGCAACACGCTGCGCGCCAACGGCCTTGAGCCTCAGGAGCTGATCGCGACCATCAGCTCGCGTCTGGTGGTCAACAAAGCTTCCATGAAAATGCAGCACGCTCGTATCCAGTCGCTCATCGACACCCTGCGCAATGCAGTGGAGTCTCGACACCGCGGCTGACTTACCCGCGCGGCCTTGAGTCGCGCCCGTCTATCCGCCTCATAGCCAGAATTCTCAGGTGCCCAAGCGGATCGACTGCTAGTTTAGGGCGCCTGAGTTTTTGCCATTCCTATGAGGCTCTCGCTATGACCGCACCGACTGCAATTCGCCGACTCAACGCTGCTGACCCGGATTTCGCACATCATCTGGATCATCTGCTGAGCTGGGAAAGTGTGTCTGACGATTCGGTCAACGAGCGTGTGCTCGACATCATCAAGGCCGTACGCGAGCGTGGCGACGCAGCACTGGTGGAGTTCACTCAGCGCTTCGATGGTTTGCAGGTCGACTCCATGGCTGATCTGATTCTGCCTCGTGCCCGCCTCGAACTGGCCCTGACACGTATTACGCCGGAGCAGCGCGAAGCACTGGAAAAGGCCGCGGATCGTGTGCGTATGTATCACGAGCGCCAGAAGCAGGACTCCTGGACCTACACCGAAGCGGATGGCACCGTGCTGGGCCAGAAGGTCACGCCGCTGGATCGCGCTGGCCTGTACGTGCCGGGCGGCAAGGCTTCGTATCCGTCTTCCGTCTTGATGAACGCCATTCCGGCGAAAGTCGCCGGAGTCACCGAAGTGGTGATGGTGGTGCCGACTCCCCGTGGTGAGTTGAACGAGCTGGTACTGGCTGCAGCCTGTATTGCCGGGGTTGACCGAGTGTTCACCATCGGCGGCGCACAGGCGGTTGCCGCGTTAGCTTACGGCACCGAAAGCGTGCCGCGTGTCGATAAGGTCGTGGGCCCGGGCAACATCTATGTCGCGACAGCCAAGCGCCACGTGTTTGGCCAAGTGGGCATCGACATGATCGCCGGCCCATCGGAGATTCTGGTGGTGTGCGATGGCCAGACTGATCCGGACTGGATTGCCATGGACCTGTTTTCCCAGGCCGAGCATGACGAAGACGCCCAGGCAATTCTGGTCAGCCCGGATGCCGAGTTCCTCGACAAAGTAGCCGCCAGCATCGCCAAGCTGATGCCGACCCTGGAGCGTGCGGAAATTATCGACAAGTCGATCAATGGCCGTGGCGCGCTGATCAAGGTTGCTGACATGCAGCAGGCCATCGAGGTCGCCAACCGCATTGCTCCGGAGCACCTGGAGCTGTCGGTCGCCGACCCCGAGACCTGGCTGCCGCAGATCCGCCACGCCGGTGCGATCTTTATGGGGCGCCACACCAGCGAAGCGCTGGGCGACTATTGCGCCGGTCCCAACCACGTCCTGCCGACCTCCGGCACAGCGCGCTTTTCCTCGCCGCTGGGCGTTTACGATTTCCAGAAGCGTTCGTCGATCATCTACTGTTCGCAGCAGGGTGCATCGGAGCTGGGCAAAACTGCATCGGTACTGGCTCGCGGTGAATCACTGACTGCGCACGCGCGCAGCGCCGAGTACCGCATCATTGATAGCAAAGGGCAGGGGAAATAAGCATGAGTAAGTTCTGGAGTCCTTTCGTCAACGGTCTGGTGCCCTACGTGCCGGGCGAACAGCCCAAGCTGACCAGACTGACCAAGCTCAACACCAACGAAAATCCCTACGGTCCATCGCCCAAAGCTCTGGCTGCGATGCGCGCCGAGCTGACCGACGATCTGCGGCTGTATCCGGATCCGAACGGCGATCTGCTCAAGCAGGCGGTGGCTGATTATTACGACGTGAAGCCCAATCAGGTCTTCCTCGGCAACGGTTCTGATGAAGTCCTGGCCCACGCTTTCAATGCGTTCTTCCAGCACGGCAAACCGCTGCTGTTCCCGGATATCAGCTACAGCTTCTATCCGGTGTATTGCGGGCTATATGGCATCGACTATGAGGCTATCGCGCTGGACGAGCAGTTCCAGATCCGCGTAGAAGACTACGCCAAACCTAACGGCGGGATCATTTTCCCCAACCCGAATGCACCGACCGGTTGCGTTGTGGGCCTGGAGGCTGTTGAGGCGATGCTCAAGGCCAGCCCTGACTCCGTGGTGATTGTCGACGAAGCCTATATCGACTTCGGTGGCGAGACTGCGATCAGCCTGGTGGGTCGTTATCCCAACCTGCTGGTAACCCAGACGCTTTCCAAGTCCCGCTCGTTGGCGGGTCTGCGGGTCGGTTTGGCAGTGGGCCATCCTGATCTGATCGAGGCCCTGGAGCGAGTGAAGAACAGCTTCAACTCCTATCCTCTGGATCGTCTGGCGATTGTCGGCGCGGCGGCGGCGTTTGAGGATCGCGAGCACTTTGACGTCACGCGCAAGGCCGTCATCGCCAGTCGTGAAGCCTTGACGCTTGAGTTACAGGCCAAAGGTTTTGAAGTGCTGCCATCAGCAGCCAACTTCATCTTCGCCCGTCACCCGCAACACGATGCAGCAGGCATTGCCGCGAAGCTGCGTGAGCAGGGCGTGATCGTTCGTCACTTCAAGCAAGAGCGAATCGCTCAGTTCCTGCGCATCAGCATTGGTACGCCGGAGCAGAATCAGGCGTTGCTGGATGGGTTGGTGGGGTTGTAACACCCCGAATATGACGTGGGACCGGCTTTAGCCGGGAAGAGGCCAGTGCAGTTGACATATTCGTACCGTCAGAAATGCCCCCTTCCCGGCTAAAGCCGGTCCCACGACATCAAGTCTTAGCTGTATGCAGCTTTAATCACTGCTCCTCAACCGGCACCGCCGCAGGCGCCGGCGGCGGGCGCAGGCCGACTTCTGCACTGAGCTTCATTTCCTTGCCGTTGCGCATGACCTGAATGTCGATCTTGTCAGTCGGTCGGGCGCGGGCCACCTGGTTCATCGAGCGGCGGCCATCACCGGCCGGTTCGCCATTGATGCTCAGGATCACATCACCTAGCTGCAATCCGGCTTTCTGCGCCGGACCATCGCGGAAAATCCCTGCTACGACGATGCCCGGGCGATCCTTCAGACCGAAGGACTCAGCCAGCTCCTGGGTCAGAGGTTGAACTTCGATACCCAGCCAGCCACGAATGACCTGGCCATGCTCGATGATCGACTTCATGACGTCCATGGCCAGCTTGGTCGGAATCGCAAAGCCGATGCCTTGTGAGCCGCCGGACTTGGAGAAAATCGCCGTGTTGATCCCGGTCAGGTTGCCATTGGCGTCGACCAGTGCACCACCGGAGTTGCCTGGATTGATCGCCGCGTCGGTCTGGATGAAGTCCTCATAAGTGTTCAGGCCCAGCTGGTTACGGCCGGTGGCGCTGATAATGCCCATGGTCACGGTCTGGCCGACCCCGAACGGGTTGCCGATTGCCAGCGCAACGTCACCGATGCGGATGGCGTCGGATCGGCCAATCGTAATGGCGGGAATATTTTTAAGATCGATCTTCAATACCGCCAGGTCAGTCTCCGGGTCGCTGCCGATCACCCGGGCGATGGTCTCCCGGCCGTCCTTGAGGGCGACAACTATCTGGTCAGCGCCAGTAGTCACATGGTTATTGGTGAGAATGTAGCCCTCGGGGCTCATGAGAACGCCTGAGCCGAGGCTGGATTCCATGCGTTTCTGTTTCGGCAGGTTGTCGCCAAAGAAACGCCGAAATTGTGGATCTTCAAACAGCGGGCGGGCGGTCTTGTTCACCATCTTGGTGGTGTACAGGTTAACCACCGCCGGGGCCGCCATGCTGACGGCATCCGCATAGGACACCGGGCCCTGCTGGACACTGGTGGTCTGCGGTGCCTGTTGCAGGTTGACGTCCAGACTTGGCAGGCCGACCAGCTCCGGAAAGCGCTGGATAACCAGTAGAGCGATGAGCACGCCGGCCAGCAATGGCCAACCGAAAAACCGCAGTGCCTTGAGCATTTAGCGAATCCTGAAAGTAAATCCGGCGCTGCGGCCGGTTGCCCATCTGCGCCATAATGGGCGGCATTATACGAGCACTTTGGGTCGTGTCTCGTAAATTAAGAACTTGTGAAGCGAACGTCTATCCAAGACAGTCCCCGTCAGCTCTAAACCAATCATCAGGAGTCTTTTATGGCTGTTGCGCTCAGCACTCTGGTAGAAGAAGCCGATCGTTATCTGGGCAGTTCGCGCATCCAGGATTATTGCCCCAACGGCCTGCAGGTCGAAGGCCGGCCGCAGGTCATGCGCATCGTCAGCGGCGTAACCGCCAGCCAGGCGTTGCTGGATGCTGCGGTCGAAGCGCAGGCGGACCTGATCCTGGTGCACCACGGTTATTTCTGGAAAGGCGAAAACCCTTGCGTCACCGGGATGAAGCAGCGACGCCTGAAAACTCTGCTCAAACATGACATCAGCCTGCTGGCTTATCACTTGCCCCTGGATGTGCATCCGGATGTCGGCAACAACGTGCAGTTGGCTCGTCAGTTGGATATCACGGTCGAAGGTCCGCTTGATCCTGATAACGCTCGCATCGTTGGGTTGGTGGGCTCGTTGAGTGAGCCGCTGATGCCCCGTGATTTTGCTCGTCGTGTGCAAGAGGTATTGGGTCGCGAGCCGCTGTTGATCGAAGGCACCGAGATGATTCGTCGTGTGGGCTGGTGCACCGGCGGCGGCCAGGGCTACATCGATCAGGCGGTTCTGGCCGGAGTCGATCTGTTTCTCAGTGGCGAAGCGTCGGAACAGACCGTTCACAGCGCACGGGAGAACGGCATCAGCTTTATCGCCGCCGGTCACCACGCAACGGAGCGTTATGGCGTGCAAGCACTGGGCGACTATCTGGCCCGGCGGTTTGCTCTCGAACACTTGTTCATCGATTGCCCCAATCCGGTCTGAGTACCCAAACGAGGGGGTATATCCATAGAGCGTTTCGATCTAACCAGCCTCCTGAATAGAAGCAGTTGCTGTGCTAGAGTGCCGCCTCGAACACGGCCCGCTGGCCGTCCCGGGCGTTGTCCGGTCTAAAACGAATGTAATCCGTGAGTAACCATGGTCGATAAACTGACGCATCTGAAACAGCTGGAGGCGGAAAGCATCCACATCATCCGCGAGGTCGCCGCCGAGTTTGATAACCCGGTGATGCTGTACTCCGTCGGTAAAGACTCCGCCGTCATGCTCCACCTGGCGCGCAAGGCGTTCTTCCCGGGCAAACTGCCGTTCCCGGTGATGCACGTCGACACTCGCTGGAAATTCCAGGAAATGTACCGTTTTCGTGACCAGATGGTTAAGGAAATGGGCTTGGACCTGATCGTCCACGTTAACCCGGACGGCGTGGCCCAAGGCATCAATCCGCTGACCCACGGTAGCTCCAAGCACACTGACATCATGAAGACCGAAGGTCTCAAGCAGGCCCTGGACAAGTACGGCTTCGATGCCGCGTTCGGTGGCGCGCGTCGTGATGAAGAAAAATCCCGCGCCAAAGAGCGTGTGTACTCCTTCCGCGACAGCAAGCACCGCTGGGACCCGAAGAACCAGCGTCCCGAGCTTTGGAACGTCTACAACGGCAACGTCAACAAAGGCGAGTCGATTCGGGTGTTCCCGCTGTCCAACTGGACTGAGCTGGACATCTGGCAGTACATCTACCTGGAAGGCATCCCGATTGTCCCGCTGTACTTCGCCGCCGAGCGCGATGTCATCGAGATGAACGGCACCTGGATCATGATCGACGACGATCGCCTGCTTAACCACCTTAGCGATGAGGACAAGGCGCGCATCGTCAAGAAGAAAGTCCGCTTCCGTACGCTTGGCGACTACCCGTTGACGGGTGCAGTCGAGTCCGAAGCCATCAGCCTCACTGACATCATTCAGGAAATGCTGCTGACGCGAACTTCTGAACGCCAGGGCCGGGTCATCGATCACGATGGCGCAGGGTCGATGGAAGAAAAGAAACGTCAGGGTTATTTCTAAAGAGCAGCTGCAAGCGGCAAGCTGCAAGTGAATCAAAAGCAGACGATCGAAATGGATTTCGAGAAACTCTTGGATTGGCAAAGAGCCAAGGCGTTGGCGGTCAACCTTCACAAGGAGATGGCTTCCTGTCCCGATTTGGCTTTCAGGAGTCAGATTTCGCGCTCTGGGCTGTCGGTACCGAGCAATATCGCGGAAGGTATGGAGCGTTTTACTGCGAAGGGAAAGTGCCTTTTTTTGGATTGCGAAGGCGTCCTGCGGCGAACTGAGAACTCAGCTCATTATTGGTTGTGAAATTGGTTACATCGCTGAGCCACTTGCAGCAGCCTGGATTATCGAAACCCGTGAGCTTTCAAAAATGCTTTGCGGGCTGATCAACAAAATTTCTGACTAGCTGTACGCCGACAAGCTTACCGCTTGAAGCTTACAGCTTGGAGCTCGAATGAAATGAGTCACGCATCTGATTTGATCAGCGAGGACATCCTCGCCTATCTGGGCCAGCACGAACGCAAGGAAATGCTGCGCTTTCTTACCTGTGGCAACGTCGATGACGGCAAGAGCACGCTGATCGGGCGTCTGCTGCACGACTCCAAGATGATCTACGAAGATCACCTGGAAGCCATCACCCGCGATTCGAAGAAATCCGGCACTACCGGCGATGATGTCGACCTGGCTCTGCTGGTCGACGGTTTGCAGGCCGAGCGTGAGCAGGGCATCACCATCGATGTTGCCTACCGTTATTTCTCTACCGCCAAGCGCAAGTTCATCATTGCCGATACCCCGGGCCATGAGCAGTACACCCGCAACATGGCCACCGGCGCGTCGACCTGTGACCTGGCGATCATCCTGGTGGATGCCCGTTACGGCGTGCAAACCCAGACCCGCCGCCACAGCTACATTGCGTCGCTGCTGGGCATCAAGCACATCGTGGTCGCTATCAACAAGATGGACCTCAATGGCTTCGATGAAAGCGTCTTCGAGTCGATCAAGTCCGATTACCTGAAATTCGCCGACGGCATCGCCTTTAAACCGACCACCATGGCGTTTGTGCCAATGTCGGCACTCAAAGGCGACAACGTCGTGAACAAGAGCGAACGTTCGCCTTGGTACACCGGGCAGTCGCTGATGGAAATCCTCGAAACTGTCGAGATCGCCAACGACCGCAACTACACCGACATGCGTTTCCCGGTGCAGTACGTGAACCGTCCAAACCTGAATTTCCGCGGCTTCGCCGGCACCCTGGCCAGCGGCATCGTGCACAAGGGCGATGAAATCGTCGTGTTGCCTTCGGGCAAGAGCAGCCGCGTGAAATCCATCGTCACCTTTGAAGGTGAGCTGGAAAACGCCGGGCCAGGTCAGGCCGTAACCCTGACCATGGAAGACGAAATCGATATCTCCCGTGGCGATTTGCTGGTTCATGCCGACAACGTTCCACAGGTGACTGACGCTTTCGACGCCATGCTGGTCTGGATGGCTGAAGAACCGATGCTGCCGGGCAAGAAATACGACATCAAGCGCGCCACCAGCTATGTGCCGGGCTCGATTGCCAGCATCACTCATCGGGTTGATGTGAATACTCTGGCTGAAGGGCCTGCCAGCTCTCTTGGCCTCAACGAGATTGGTCGCGTCAAGATCAGCCTCGATTCGGCCATCGCCCTGGACGGTTACGACAGCAATCGCACCACGGGTTCTTTCATCGTTATTGATCGCTTGACCAACGGCACTGTGGCGGCGGGCATGATCATCGCCAAACCGGTCGGTGGCGCAAGTGCCAGTCACCATGGTGAGCTGGCGCACGTCGCGACTGAAGAGCGCGCACAGCGTTTCGGTCAGCAACCGGCCACTGTGCTGTTCAGCGGTCTATCTGGCGCTGGCAAGAGCACCCTGGCCTATGCGGTCGAGCGCAAGCTGTTCGACATGGGGCGCGCTGTTTATGTGCTTGATGGTCAGAATCTGCGTCACGACCTGAACAAAGGTCTGCCTCAGGATCGCGCCGGTCGTACTGAAAACTGGCGTCGTGCCGCTCACGTTGCGCGTCAGTTCAACCAGGCTGGCCTGATTACCCTGGCAGCGTTCGTTGCGCCAGATGCTGAAGGCCGCGAGCAAGCCAAGTCGCTGATTGGTGCTGATCGTCTGCTGACGGTCTACGTTCAGGCGTCCCCAGCTGCCTGCCGCGCTCGTGATCCACAAGGCCTCTACGCTGCTGACGGCGACAACATCCCGGGCGAGTCCTTCCCGTACGATGTTCCGCTTAATGCCGACCTGGTCGTCGACACCCAGTCGCTAAACCTGGAAGACAGCGTCAAGCAAGTGCTGGAACTGCTGCGCAGCCACGGCGCGATCTAAGCCTCATCTGCTGCAAATAAAAACCCGCCAGAGCTGGCGGGTTTTTTTATTGTCGACATGGCAAGCCCGTAGGAGCGCGCTTGCCCGCGATAATGTCGCCTTGGTTCTGCAGGCATACAACGTCATCGTTCATCGCGAGCAGGCTCAGCTCCTGCAACAGATCACCAATCCCGTGGGAGCGAATTCATTCGCGAAGAGGCCGGTACATCCGACGCATTTTTATGGGGCTTGATATTGCTTTCGCGAATAAATTCGCACACAGATCCGAGGTCTGACAGGGCTAATGTCTTTCTAGAGGCCTTGCAGGCAAACATTGAATTCCCCGCAGGGATCTGATCTGTTATAGCAGTGGGGATTGCACTAGACCGTGCCCGCGAATGAAGCGCAGCGGTGTGTCAGATGTACCGAGTCATCGTTCTTCGCGAGCAAACTCGGCTCCCACAGAATCCGGCAAACACAAAAAAGCCCGCCATTCTCAAGGAGTGGCGGGCTTTTTCACTACCAGTCGCTTACGGCTTTTTCAGGCCGTAATGCTCGTCGAGCATGCCTGGAGCGTTGGGGGTCTTGGGCGCGTAGTCTTTCGGCGCTTCGGTGCTGCGCGGTGGCGTCAGGCGATCACGCTGGATCTGGTTGGCTTCCGGGTGCAGAGCCGCCAGCAGGCGTTGGCGGGTCTGTTCGTCAGTCGCCAGACGGTTGGCGCCTTCGGCAAGGTGTTCCTGTACGTCCTGGTAGCTCTGAGAGAGCTTCTGGACCAGATTGGCCGTGCTGTTGAAGTGAGTGACCACCTCGTTCTGATAGTTATCAAAACGCTCCTGAACGTCATCCAGCTGGCGCTGTGTTCCGTTGGGGGCAGCGTTGGGCAGCAAACGCGCCACCGCAAATCCGATGACGACACCGACAACCAGTGCAATGGTCGGCAACAACCAAACTAAGAGCGAGAGTTCCACGAGTCCTTCCTCTATAAACGGCTTTGCTTTACGTTAACGGCTCGAACCTGCTCTGTATACCGTGACACGCTCACGGATACGCTATTGGCAGACAATCAGCTAGACGAGTCGACCCATTGCGAGGTCACGGAGTTCATTCTTGCTCATGCGCGAAACACCTGTATTGATCGATGGCCCGGTGGGTCAACTTGAAGCGCTTTATCTGGATCTGCCCCATGCGACGGGCCTGGCCTTGATTTGCCATCCTAATCCGATCCAGGGCGGCACCATGCTCAACAAGGTCGTTTCGACCCTACAGCGTACTGCTCGCGACGCAGGTCTGATCACATTGCGTTTCAATTATCGTGGTGTGGGTGCCAGTGCCGGTACTTCCGAAGCCGGTGCCGGGGAAGTCGAAGACGCCCAGGCTGTGGCGCGCTGGTTTCTGGAAAAACATCCCGACCTGCCGTTGACCCTGTTTGGCTTTTCCTTCGGTGGTTTCGTCGCCGCAAGCCTCGGCGGACGTCTGGAAGCAGCAGGTCAGAAGCTTGGCCACCTGTTCATGGTCGCGCCTGCGGTCATGCGACTGAATGCGCAAAACCCGCTGCCGCAGAGCTGCCCGCTGACCGTGATCCAGCCGGAAACCGATGAAGTGGTCGATCCGCAACTGGTTTACGACTGGTCCGCCGCGTTGCCACGCCCACATGAGCTGCTGAAAGTGGCAGAATGCGGACACTTTTTTCACGGCAAGCTGACCGATCTGAAGGATCTGGTCATGCCGCGCCTTTCGAATTGATCACAGCACCATAAGCGACCCGCCATGACCACTCGTATCCTGACCGGTATCACCACCACCGGCACGCCACACCTTGGCAACTACGCGGGCGCGATTCGCCCGGCCATCGTTGCCAGCCGCCAGAGCGATGCTGATTCGTTCTACTTTCTGGCTGACTATCACGCCTTGATCAAATGCGATGACCCGCTGCGCATTCAGCGTTCGCGTCTGGAAATCGCTGCGACCTGGCTGGCTGCTGGCCTGGATGTGGAGCGCGTGACTTTCTATCGCCAGTCCGACATCCCGGAAATCACCGAGCTGACCTGGCTGCTGACTTGCGTGGCGGCCAAGGGCTTGCTCAATCGTGCCCACGCTTACAAAGCGTCGGTGGACAAGAATGTCGAGACCGGCGAAGACCCGGACGCGGGCGTTACCATGGGCTTGTACAGCTATCCGGTGCTGATGGCTGCGGACATCCTGATGTTCAACGCGCACAAAGTCCCGGTCGGTCGCGATCAGATCCAGCACGTGGAAATGGCTCGGGACATCGGCCAGCGCTTTAACCACCTGTTCGGCAAAGGCAAAGAGTTTTTCGTGATGCCGGAAGCCCTGATCGAGGAAAGCGTTGCGACGCTGCCAGGTCTGGATGGGCGCAAGATGTCGAAAAGCTACGACAACACCATCCCGTTGTTCAGCAGCAGCAAAGACATGAAAGACGCCATCTCGCGGATCGTCACCGACTCCAAAGCGCCGGGCGAAGCCAAGGATCCTGATAACTCGCACTTGTTCACCCTTTATTCGGCCTTTGCCACACCGGAACAGAACGCTGAGTTCCGTTCCGAGCTGTTGCAGGGTCTCGGCTGGGGCGAGGCGAAGAATCGTCTGTTCACCCTGCTGGACAGTGAACTGGGCGAGGCTCGGGAAAGCTATCACCGCTTCATTGAGCGTCCGGCCGATCTGGAAGACATCCTGCTGGCAGGCGCCGAAAAAGCCCGCAAAGTCGCCACTCCGTTTCTGGGCGAGCTACGCGAAGCTGTTGGCCTGCGCTCGTTCCGCAGCAGCGTGCAAGTCGCCGACACCGGCAAGAAAAAAGCCGCCAAGGGCGCACGCTTTGTCAGCTTCCGCGAAGAGGACGGTAGTTTCCGCTTTCGATTGCTGGCGGCCGACGGCGAGCAACTGTTGCTGTCCCGTAATTTTGCCGACGGCAAGGCCGCAGGCGCTGTCAGCAAACAGCTGCAGCAGGGCGGCGAGTTGGACATTCGCAGCGAGGCAGACAGCTTCACTGTCTGGCTTGATGGCCAATGCGTGGCAGACAGTCCGCCATTCGCCGATGCATCTACCCGTGATGCAGCCATCGAAAGCCTCAAGTCGGCCCTTGCGCCACTGCAGGATTGATTGCCAATCCGTCGGGCCGTCGCTACAGTGACGGCCCGTTTTTGTTGCCTTGCTAGCGAATATGACCCCTCTAGAACGATACCAAGCTGATCTGAAACGCCCTGACTTCTTTCATGATGCGGCGCAGGAAACTGCTGTGCGTCATTTGCAGCGTCTCTATGACGATCTGGTAGCTGCCAGCCAGAGCAAGCCGGGCATGTTCGGCAAGCTGTTCGGCAAGAAAGAACAGGCCCCGGTCAAGGGTTTGTACTTCTGGGGGGGCGTGGGCCGGGGTAAGACTTACCTGGTTGATACGTTCTTCGAAGCCCTGCCATTCCAGGACAAAGTCCGTACTCACTTCCACCGCTTCATGAAGCGCGTGCACGAAGAGATGAAGACCCTCAAGGGCGAGCGCAACCCGCTCACGATCATCGCCAAGCGGTTTTCCGATGAGGCGCGGGTGATTTGTTTTGATGAGTTTTTCGTTTCGGACATCACCGATGCAATGATCCTTGGCACCCTGATGGAAGAACTGTTCAAGAACGGCGTGACCCTGGTCGCGACCTCGAACATCGTTCCTGATGGATTGTACAAAGATGGTTTGCAGCGTGCGCGCTTCCTGCCTGCCATTGCCCTGATCAAGCAGAATACTGAAATCGTCAACGTCGACAGTGGCGTGGATTATCGTCTGCGTCACCTTGAACAGGCCGAGTTGTTCCACTTCCCGCTGGACGAAGCCGCTCAGGAAAGCCTGCGCAAAAGCTTCAAGGCACTAACGCCGGACTGCGCTCAGACCATCGAAAATGACGTGCTGATGGTCGAGAACCGTGAGATTCGTGCGTTGCGCACCTGTGATGACGTGGCCTGGTTCGACTTCCGCGAACTGTGCGACGGCCCGCGTAGCCAGAACGACTACATCGAACTCGGCAAGATCTACCACGCCGTGCTGCTCAGTGGCGTCGAACAGATGAGCGTCACCACCGACGACATCGCCCGACGCTTCATCAACATGGTCGACGAATTCTACGACCGCAACGTCAAGCTGATCATCTCTGCTGAAGTCGAACTGAAGGATCTGTACACCGGCGGACGTCTGAACTTCGAATTCCAGCGGACCTTGAGCCGGTTGCTGGAGATGCAGTCCCACGAGTTCTTGTCTCGCGCGCACAAACCTTAGCAGCTGCGATCCCTGTAGGAGCGCGCTTGCCCGCGATAGCGATCTGTCAGATGTCCATTTATTGACTGACCTGACGCTATCGCGGGCAAGCGCGCTCCTACGACTGTTTCGCAGCTAGGCCGCCTGCTGAAACTGCTGCCGATACTGGTTCGGCGACAGCTCCGTATGCTGACGAAACAGCCTGGCGAAGAAGCTGGCGTCGTCATAGCCCACTTCGTAGCTGATGGTCTTGATGCTCTTGCGAGTGCCGGATAACAAGCCCTTGGCCGTCTCGATGCGTAGCCGTTGCAGGTAGTGCAGTGGCTTGTCGCCGGTGGCGGACTGGAAGCGACGCATGAAATTACGGATGCTCATGCCGTGCTCCCGCGCAACATCCTCGAAGCGGAACTTGTCGGCAAAGTGCTCCTCCAGCCAGT
Source organism: Pseudomonas syringae (assembly GCF_000737245.1). Lineage (GTDB taxonomy): Bacteria > Pseudomonadota > Gammaproteobacteria > Pseudomonadales > Pseudomonadaceae > Aquipseudomonas > Aquipseudomonas syringae_J. The sequence continues at coordinate 51,486 of NZ_JPQU01000045.1, forward strand.
GCTGAATCTGCAAGATAACCACATCCTGATGCAGTTTCTGACCGCCAAACCCCATGCGGCCGGGCGAATAGTTGCGCTGCACTTCGTAGAGAATGTCCCGGGCTACCGTTTGTGCAACGTTGGCGCCGCAGAAGCGTTCAATCAGATAAATGTAAAGATCACAGGCTGAAGTAGTCCCGCCCGCACAGTAAAGATTGTCAGCGTCTGTCAGGTGTTTCTCCTGATTGAGCAGAATCTTTGGAAAGCGCTCGCTGAATTCGCTGAAATATCGCCAGTAAGTTGTGGCTTCCTTACCGTCCAGCAATCCGGCCTCGGCCAACCAGAAAACCCCGCTGGCTTCGCCGCAGAGCACGGCACCGTTGGCGTGCTGCTGACGCAGCCAGGGGATCACTTGCGGATAACGTTCGCGCACATTGTCAAAGTCATCCCAGAATGCCGGGATCACGATCACATCGCTCTGGCCGAGGGTACCGTCTACCGGCAGGACCACTTCACTGAAACTGGTCACGGGCTTGCCGTCCGGGCTGACCAGCCGGGTTTCGAATGCGGGCTTGCGGCCCTGGCCCAGCTGTTTGCTGTAGCGCAGGCTGGCGATATGGAAAAAATCCTTGGCTTGCATGAGCGTGGATGCGAACACCCCGTCGATGGCCAGGATACTGACGCGCCGCAAAGGCACGGAGACTTGGGTCGGCATATTCTTTTGTTCTTTTATTGTTATGCGGAAAAGGGGAAAGCGGTCAGATAGCGGCTGGATCGTCTTATTTTTTGTCGGATGTGTCCAGTGTCCTCGCACGCTTGAGGGGCATAGGCTTGGACCAGTCCCGACCTTTCCCCATCCAGAGGTGGCAGATGATTCCCAGAACCCTATTCAGCCTGGAGCATGAGCTGTTCCGCGAGAGTGTGCGCAAGTTCCTTGAGCGCGAGGCCGCGCCATTTCATGGGCAGTGGGAAAAACAGGGTTATATCGATCGTCAGCTCTGGAGCAAAGCGGGGGAGCAGGGGTTGCTGTGCTCACATCTGCCTGAAGAGTACGGCGGTATGGCGGTGGACTTTCTCTATAGCGCAATTGTGATCGAAGAGATCAGTCGCCTTGGTCTGACCGGAATCGGCTTCTCACTGCACTCGGACATCGTCGCGCCCTACATTCTGCATTACGGCAGTGAAGCGCTGAAGCAAAAATACCTGCCAAAACTGATAGCCGGCGAGTGCGTCACGGCAATCGCCATGACCGAGCCAGGTGCAGGCTCGGACTTGCAAGGCGTGAAGACCACCGCAGTGCTGGATGGCGATGAGTATGTGATCAACGGCTCCAAGACCTTCATCACCAACGGTTATCTGGCTGATCTGGTGATTGTTGTCGCCAAGACCGACCCAAAGGCTGGCGCTAAAGGCACCAGCCTGTTTCTGATCGAAGCCGGCACGCCAGGCTTTGCCAAGGGGAAACGGCTGGAAAAAGTGGGGATGAAGGCCCAGGACACCTCGGAGCTGTTCTTTCAGGACGTGCGCGTTCCCAAGGACAACTTGCTGGGGCAGGCGGGGATGGGCTTTGCCTATCTGATGCAGGAATTGCCTCAGGAGCGGTTGACGGTGGCTATCGGCGCGATCTCTGCTGCTGAAGCCGCATTGCAATGGACCCTGGATTACACCCGCGAGCGCAAAGCCTTCGGTCAAGCGATTGCGGATTTTCAGAACACCCGTTTCAAACTGGCCGAAATTGCCACTGAAGTGCAGATTGGCCGGGTCTTTCTCGATCGCTGCCTGGAGCTGCACCTGCAGGGTAAGCTGGATGTCCCGACCGCCGCCATGGCCAAGTACTGGGCCACAGATCTGCAATGCAAAGTGCTCGACGAATGCGTGCAACTGCACGGCGGCTACGGCTTCATGTGGGAATACCCGATTGCCCGCGCCTGGGCGGATGCGCGAGTGCAGCGTATTTACGCGGGGACCAACGAAATCATGAAAGAGATTATTGCCCGGAGTTTGTGAGGGGGGCTTGTTGGAGCGAGGCTTGCCCCCGATGAGGCTGGACGCGGTTCACTTTAGAACTGCGTTGCTCTTATCGCGGGCAAGCCTCGTTCCAACAAATTACCGCTTACGGCGCAGGATTCGGATGATCCTTATGGATCGCCTCAATCCCGGCCAGTACCTCCTCCGACAATTTCAGCTCGAAACTGGCGATGTTGCTGTCCAGTTGCTCCAGCGTGGTGGCACCAATAATGTTGCTGGTGACGAATGGCTGGCGAGTGACAAAGGCCAGTGCCATTTGCGCCGGGTCCAGGCCATGTTCGCGGGCCAGGGCAACGTAGCGCGCACACGCGGCTTCCGATTGCGGGTTGAAGTAGCGGGTGAAGCGGCTGTATAGACTCAGGCGACCCTTGGGTGGACGGGCTCCGCCTTCGTACTTGCCGGACAGCATGCCGAACGCCAATGGCGAATAGGCCAGCAGCCCGCATTGCTCACGTATGGCCACTTCAGCCAGGCCCACTTCAAAGCTGCGGTTGAGCAGGTTGTAAGGGTTCTGGATTGACACCGCACGCGGCCAGCCACGGCTCTCGGCCAATTGCAGGAACTTCATGGTGCCCCACGGCGTTTCGTTGGACAGGCCAATGTGGCGAATCTTGCCCGCTTTGACTTGTTCGTCCAGCGCTTCGAGGGTTTCTTCCAGCGGGGTGAATTCTTCTTCGGTGTGGGTATAGCCAAGTTTGCCGAAGAAATTGGTGCTGCGTTCCGGCCAGTGCAACTGGTAGAGGTCGAGGTAGTCGGTTTGCAGGCGCGCCAGGCTGGCGTCCAGTGCGGCAACGATGTGCTCGCGGTTGTGTTTCAGGCTGCCGCCACGAATGTGCTCAATGGCGTTGCCTGGGCCGGCGATCTTGCTGGCGAGGATCCAGTCGGCGCGATCACCCTGCTTCTTGAACCAGTTGCCGATGACTTTTTCAGTGCTGGCGTAAGTTTCTGGTTTCGGCGGGACTGGATACATCTCGGCGGTGTCGAGGAAATTGATCCCCGCGGATTTGGCGCGTTCGATCTGGGCAAAGCCTTCAGACTCGCTGTTTTGCTCGCCCCAGGTCATGGTGCCGAGGCAGATGGCACTGACTTTCAGGTCTGTTCTGCCGAGTTGGCGGTAATCCATTTGCGTCTCCTTTATTGGGAGATCCATAAAAGCAGGTTGAAATTTATTTCGCAATCCGCATAATCCGCCGGCTCTTTGCGGTGGAAGTGATGCTCCATCCGCCGAGAAACATCTTGCCGTATGACAGATGCGCCGACCCGAGCCCTCGGCAGCGTCTTTATGCCGGCTGCCTTTGACATGCTGCTTGTCAAAGTACGATCTATTCAGTAAGATCCGCCGTCTCAATTTATCAGGGCGGCCCCTGAGGCTAAATAATGAAAACTTATACTGCTAAACCGGAAACAGTTCAGCGCGAGTGGTTCGTAGTCGATGCTGCTGGTCAGACCCTCGGTCGTCTGGCTACAGAAATCGCTAGCCGTCTGCGTGGCAAACACAAGCCGGAATACACTCCGCACGTTGACACCGGTGACTACATCGTTGTTATCAACGCTGAGCAAATCCGCGTTACCGGTGCTAAAACCACCGACAAAATCTACTACTCTCACTCCGGTTTTCCGGGCGGGATCAAGTCGATCAACTTTGAAAAGCTGATCGCCAAAGCTCCTGAGCGCGTGCTCGAGACCGCGGTTAAAGGCATGCTGCCTAAGAACCCGCTGGGTCGCGACATGTATCGTAAGCTGAAAGTCTATGCGGGCACTGCACACCCTCATACTGCTCAGCAGCCCCAAGAACTGAAGTTTTAACGGAATAGTTCATTATGTCGGCTACTCAAAATTACGGCACCGGCCGTCGCAAAACCGCAACCGCTCGCGTTTTCCTGCGTCCAGGTACCGGTAACATCTCCATCAACAACCGTTCGCTGGACAATTTCTTCGGTCGCGAAACTGCCCGCATGGTAGTTCGTCAGCCGCTGGAACTGACTGAGACTGTCGAGAAGTTCGACATCTACGTCACCGTCATCGGCGGTGGTGTAAGTGGTCAAGCTGGCGCAATCCGCCACGGTATCACTCGCGCTCTGATGCAGTACGACGAAACCCTGCGTGGCGCTCTGCGCAAAGCTGGCTTCGTTACTCGCGACGCCCGTGAAGTTGAACGTAAGAAAGTCGGTCTGCGTAAAGCGCGTAAGCGTCCGCAGTACTCGAAGCGTTAATTCGCACTTCGTTCAAAAAGAACGCCCAGCCTCCTCACGGAGCTGGGCGTTTTTTTGTGGGCGTCTATTATACATGTGACAACGTGACTCATTCCGCGAAAGCCCTGATTTACAGGGGTTGTGGCTTTTCGGCAAAAGTAATTCCCTTGTACTTTGAAGGGTTTCTATTTACCATTCGGCAAAATTTAGACATATAAATTTTTATTTAACTAGACGCCTGATTAAACAGGCCACATAGCTGATGGGAGAGGACGGAATGAGCAATGACGGCGTGAATGCAGGCCGGCGTCGCTTCCTCGTGGCGGCCACATCTGTGGTTGGCGCAGCAGGAGCGGTGGGGGCTGCGGTCCCGTTCGTGGGGTCATGGTTTCCCAGTGCCAAGGCGAAAGCCGCAGGCGCACCGGTCAAGGTGAATATCAGCAAGATCGAGGCTGGGCAGCAGATGATCGCTGAGTGGCGCGGTCAGCCGGTCTTCATCGTTCGTCGCACGGAAGAAATCCTGAGCAACCTTGGAAAGATTACGGGCCAGTTGTCCGACCCCGAATCCAAAAGCTCGGTCCAACCCACTTATGTTGACCCTGTTGTACGCTCGATCAAGCCGGAAATCCTGCTGTTGATTGGCATCTGCACCCACTTGGGGTGTTCCCCGACTTTCCGTCCTGAAGTAGCTCCCGCTGACCTGGGGAAAGACTGGGTGGGCGGTTATTTCTGTCCGTGTCACGGCTCTCACTACGACCTCGCTGGCCGCGTCTACAAATCGCAACCTGCACCATTGAATCTGCCAGTGCCGCCGCATTCCTATGAGTCGGACAATATCATTGTCATTGGCGTCGATCAGGAGAACGCGTGATGAGCAAGTTCATGGATTGGGTAGATGCCCGTTTTCCCGCCACCAAAATGTGGGAAGACCATCTCAGCAAGTATTACGCGCCAAAAAACTTCAACTTCTTCTACTTCTTCGGCTCTCTGGCCCTGCTGGTGCTGGTCAATCAGATCCTGACCGGCGTCTGGCTGACCATGAGCTACACGCCTTCGGCCGAAGAGGCGTTTGCTTCTGTCGAATACATCATGCGCGACGTCGAGTACGGCTCGATCCTGCGCTTGCTGCACTCCACCGGCGCTTCGGCATTCTTCATCGTGGTTTATCTGCACATGTTCCGGGGCCTGCTTTACGGTTCATATCAGAAACCTCGCGAGCTGGTGTGGATCTTCGGCATGCTGATTTACCTGGCGCTGATGGCGGAGGCCTTCATGGGCTACCTGCTGCCATGGGGTCAGATGTCCTATTGGGGTGCCCAGGTGATCATCTCGCTGTTCGGTGCGATTCCTGTCATAGGCGATGACCTGACGCAGTGGATTCGCGGGGACTACCTGATTTCCGGAATCACCCTTAACCGCTTCTTTGCGCTGCACGTGGTTGCGCTGCCCATCGTGATTCTGGGCCTGGTAGTGCTGCATATTCTGGCGCTGCATGAAGTCGGATCGAACAACCCGGATGGCGTCGACATCAAGAAACACAAAGACGAAAACGGTATCCCTCTCGATGGGATTCCGTTCCATCCTTACTACACCGTCAAAGACATTGTCGGCGTCGTAGTGTTCCTCTTTGTGTTCTGCTCGATTGTGTTCTTCTTCCCGGAAATGGGCGGCTACTTCCTCGAAAAGCCTAACTTCGAGGTAGCAAATGCCTTCAAAACGCCTGAGCACATTGCCCCTGTCTGGTACTTCACGCCGTTCTACGCAATCCTGCGCGCCATCCCTGACAAGCTGATGGGGGTCATGGCCATGGGGGCTGCCATCGCGGTGCTGTTCGTCTTGCCGTGGCTGGATCGAAGCCCGGTCAAATCCATGCGCTACAAGGGCTGGCTGAGCAAAGTCTGGTTGCTGATGTTCTGCGTGGCATTCGTGATCCTCGGCGTATTGGGCGTTTTGGCTCCAACTCCAGGGCGCACGTTGCTGTCGCAGGTGTGCACCTTCCTGTACTTCGCTTACTTCATTCTGATGCCGTTCTATACCCGGCTCGAAAAGACCAAACCGGTTCCAGAAAGGGTGACTGGCTGATGAAAAAGCTATTTTCGGTACTGCTTCTTGCTGCTCTGCCAATGCTGTCATTTGCCGCCGTACACGGTGGTCCTGAGTTGGAAAGCGTGGATATCGATGTGTCTGACAAGGCCGCCATGCAGGATGGTGCGCGGACCTTTGCCAACTATTGCATGGGCTGTCACAGCGCCAAGTTCCAGCGTTATGAACGTGTGGCCGACGATCTGGGCATTCCTCACGAAATGATGCTGGATAAGCTGGTGTTCACCGGCGCCAAGATTGGCGACCACATGAATATCGGCATGCAATCCAACGATGCCAAAGCCTGGTTCGGTGCTGCGCCGCCTGACTTGACCCTGGTGGCTCGGGTGCGCGGCACGGACTGGCTGTATGGCTATCTGCGTTCTTTCTATGAAGATCCGGCCCGGCCATGGGGTGTGAACAACAAAGTGTTCCCCAATGTTGGTATGCCTAACGTGCTGGTGGGCCTGCAAGGCCGCCAGGTGGTGGGCTGCAAGCAGGTCCAGGTGGTCGAGGATGGCAAGAAGCAATTCGACCCGCTGACCGGTGCGCCGCTGACTCATGAGGCCTGTGATCAGCTGACCATCGTGCCGAAAACCGGCAGCCTGACTGAAGAGCAGTTCGACGAGAAGATCAAGAATCTGGTGACGTTCCTGGCCTATTCGGCCAATCCCGTGAAGCTCCAGCATCAGCGGATCGGCACCTACGTGCTGCTTTATCTGGCCTTCTTCTTCGTTTTCGCCTACCTGCTGAAGCGCGAATACTGGAAGGACATTCACTAGGTATGTAACACCACGGCAACAGCTCGCGCCTTCGGGCGCCTTCCAACGCAATAAACGCAGGGCAAATATCCTTGTGACGAGAAGATTGCAGAATTTACATCGCGTAAATGAGCTATCTTGTCGCCCGCAATGATCACTGCCTCAATGCGGTTGTTGCGGGAGGCGTTCGAGGGCGCTTTCGTTTTTACGTTTTTCATAAATTCAACAAGCGAGGAGGACCGCCATGGGCGTGACCAACCGGTTGGCCTGTTACTCCGACCCCGCCGACCACTATTCCCATCGCGTGCGCATTGTGCTCGCCGAGAAAGGTGTCAGCGCCGAAATCATCGATGTTGTGTCGGGTACTCACCCGGCGAAATTGATCGAGGTAAATCCATACGGCAGCGTGCCAACCCTGGTCGATCGTGATCTGGCGTTGTACGAGTCGACGGTGGTGATGGAATATCTGGATGAGCGTTATCCACACCCCCCTTTGCTGCCGGTGTATCCGGTGGCGCGTGCCAATAGCCGTCTGCTGATCCATCGGATTCAGCGTGACTGGTGTGCACTTGTGGATCTGATTCTGGATCCGCGCAGTAAGGAAAGCGCTCGCGTCCAGGCGCGAAAAGAGCTGCGGGAGAGTCTGACCGGCGTTTCGCCATTGTTCGCCGAGAAAGCTTTTTTCCTCAGTGACGAGCAAAGCTTGGTCGATTGCTGTCTATTACCCATACTCTGGCGCTTGCCCGTGCTGGGTATCGAATTGCCGCGGCCTGCCAAGCCGTTGCTTGACTATATGGAGCGCCAATTTGCGCGTGAGGCATTTCAGGCAAGTCTGTCTGCTGCTGAACGCGACATGCGCTAAGGCCTAAGGAGCCGTTGATGAACTCCAGTCGCCCTTATCTGATTCGTGCTCTCTATGAGTGGATCGTCGATAACGATTGCACCCCGCATATGCTGGTCAATGCGGAATACCCGTCTGTGCAGGTCCCGCAAGGGTTTGCCAACGATGGGCAAATTGTCCTGAACATTTCTCCGTCCGCTGTTCGTCATCTGCACATGGATAACGACGCAGTGAGCTTTGAAGGCCGCTTCGGCGGGGTTCCGCATACCTTGTACGTCCCTGTGGGCGCGATTCTGGGTATTTACGCCCGGGAGAATGGTCAGGGTATGGTTTTCGATCTGGAGCCTCCGTTCGAAGACGATGAAAGCATCGAGCAGGATGACGAAACTCCACCTGATGACGAGCCACCGCGCCCGACCGGCCGGCCAAGTCTGAAGGTTGTGAAGTAATCCAGCCAAAGAAAAAGGCGACCCTGAGGTCGCCTTTTTCTTGCCTGGCTTTCGATGAAGATCAGTCGATGTATTCGAACAGCTTCACGATTTTCTGCACGCCGGAGACGCCTTGCACCAGGTTGGTGGCGCGGGTGGCTTCCTGTTGTGTGACCAGGCCCAGCAGATAGACGATGCCGTTCTCGGTCACGACTTTGATGCGTGAGCCGGGGATGGCGCTGTCGGTGAGCATCTGGCTTTTGATCTTGGTGGTCAGCCAGGCATCGTTGTTACGGGCCAGCAAGGATGAAGGCTCCATGACTTGCAGCTCGTTATTGACCTTCTTCACGCGTTGCACACCGCTGGCTTCTTTCTCTGCCAGGGCTTTGAGGTCTGCGCGAGGCGTCTGGCCTGCCAACAGGACGATGCCGTTGTAGCTGGTCACGACGATGTGCGAGTTCTGATCCAGATCCGGGCTGGCTTTGGCGATATTCACCGCCGCTTTGGTTTCAATCAGTGAATCATCGATCTTGCTGCCAAACGTCCGCGTGCCACGATCGTCTTCGATCGGATTGTCGCGCGTTGCTGTCAGGACCGAGCTGCATCCGCTGATGCTCAGACATAGCGTCAGGGCCAGCAGGCTAAGGCGATTAGGGGTCATTCTTCACTCCCGAACAGTTGGCTGTCGATCAGATCGCACAAGCAATGGATCGCCAGCAGATGGACTTCTTGAATTCGTGCGGTCACTTTTGCCGGTACGCGGATTTCCACATCTTCCGGCAAAAGCAGCGAGGCCATGTCGCCACCGTCGCGTCCCGTCAATGCTACGACAATCATTTCGCGATCATGTGCGGCCTGGATCGCCTGAATTATGTTCGCCGAGTTGCCGCTGGTGGAAATGGCCAGCAAGACATCACCTGGCTGACCCAGAGCGCGGATCTGTTTGGAGAAGATTTCGTTGTAGCTGTAATCGTTGGCAATCGAGGTGATCGTCGAGCTGTCGGTAGTCAGTGCAATGGCTGGCAGGCTAGGGCGCTCGCGTTCGAACCGGTTGAGCAGTTCCGAGGAAAAGTGCTGCGCATCGCCGGCCGAACCGCCATTGCCGCAAGAAAGCATTTTGCCCTCATTGAGCAGCGCATTGACCATGACCTGACTGGCTTGCTCGATGTAGGGCGCAAGGACTTCCATCGATTGTTGCTTGGCGTCGATGCTGGCCTGGAAGAGCTGGCGGATTCGGGATTGCATGTCCATCTGGGTGACCTTAGTTAGAGCGTATCGCGGCTACTCGGTCGGGTTCAGGAGTGTCCTGAAGGCTTCCCGGCACAAACCTGTGCAGCCCGCAAAGCAAGGAGCGAAATCGGTGTTGGGTGTGGTGTATCGCTTAAGGCATGCGCGGACCGTTTGAGCGTTGCCAGGCATCAACTTTCAAAAGCATGCTTGATCCAGTTCAGAGGAGCGCCACAATCTGCTGCGCCCTCAATTGCCACAACATCAAACCTGCACGCTGAATCAGACCAGCGAGACTCGTTCTGCAAGAACAATTGCGCGGCGAGAATGAGCTTCTGCTGTTTGCGAAAATCAACGCTTTCCACTGCTCCGCCCCAGCCGGAATGCCGTCGGTAGCGAACTTCGACGAATACTACTGTATCTCCGTCGAGCATGACCAGATCAAGCTCACCACGTTTGCATAACCAGTTTTGTGCAATCAGCTGCAATCCGTGCTGCTGTAAATGCCGCAGGGCGTAGGCTTCGGCCTCGCGCCCTGCGTTCAGGCGGGTACTACCCTGCATTTACGGAGCGGTATCCGGCAGACGCTGGATCTTGCCATCGACGAACTCGGCCCATGGCAGTTGTCGTTCCACGCGGCGTGTCGGACTCATGCTCAGGCTGCCTGACACGCCGTCAACGCGGCTTTCAGGCAGGGTTTTGAGCTGGCTCAGGCGGGGCGCCAAGCGATAGGCGTCCACGCCCATGGCGTAGAGGCGACCCAGAGGTCCTGCAGCCGCTGGCCATTGGGTGATCACTTGCTGACGCAGCGGGTCAGTGGAACTTAGCAACCATGGTGTATCGCAGAAGCGTACGCCGTTGAGGTCCATGTACTGCGCATGGTCGTTGCTGTTGGTGAACAGGTGCGAAGTGGCATACACCGGAACATCGCCAGCGTACTGGAAAACCATGGTCGGTTTGATCTGTTGAGCCTGCTGTGGGGTCGCGGCGAGGAACATGAAGTCGATGTCCTGACGACGCGTCGGCTGGGCGGCGACTTGCGTGCCTACGGTGCTCTGCAGGCGCTGTGCACGGCCTTCGCTGTTACGCAGCTGGAACAGATCTGCCACTTGCTGGGCGAGCGCAACCGGTTGATCGACGTGCTCGGCGGCGATCAGCGTGCCACCTTTGGCCTGCCAGCTCTGACGGAAAGCTTCTAGAACGCGATCACCCCATTCGCCTTTCGGCACCATCGCGACCGCGCTGCGCTTGCCATCGGCCCAGGCACGGCGCGCGACTTCGCGAGCTTCGTCTTCAGCCGCAAGGCCAAACTGGAACAGTTGCTGGGGGCCTTCATTGCCGACGTCGCTGTAATTCAGGGCGAGGGTGGTAATAGGTAGCTGAGGGCGGCTATTGAGTTGTTTGACCAGAGGCTTTTCCAATGGGCCGACAACCAGTTGCACGCCAGCGGCTTGTGCCTGACGGTAAAACTCGTCTATTGAAGTCAGGCGCGAGCTGTCGAATACCTGGATTGCAGGAGGATTCTGACCAGCCTGTTGAGCCTGGTAATGAGCGGCCATGAAGCCTTCGCGTAGCGCTTTAGCGACCGCAGCCAGCGGGCCTTCTTGCGGCAGCAGCAAGGCGATTTTGGTCAGCGGCTCGCTGGTCAGAGCGCGCAGCTGGGCCAGCTTCTCAGGCAACTGGATGGCTGCCGGATGTTTTGGGTGCGCTGCTTTCCAGTTGTCAATGGCGGCCTGTTGCTGCTCAAGGGTGCCAGCGCCTTTGATGGAGCGGGCCAGGTCGAGCCAGCCGCCCATATCGTCGGTGGCCGTGCTTTGCAGTTGTTCAGGCGGCAGTGCGGCAACCATGGTCCAGATGGCATTGTTGTTGGCGGCCAGATCGGCGCCTTGCAATAACGGGCCGACGAAAACGCGCTCCCTGATAGCCGGCAGAATCTGGCCATCGGCTTCCAGCGCTCGGGCGCGCACGGTCTGGGTGCGCACCTGTTGTTCTACGGAAAGTTCGCCCAGGCGTTGCAGGCTCGGATGGCTCAAGGCCGTCAGGGCTGCTTTTGGCTGGTTGCGACCCATTGCCAGTTCGGCATCCAGGGTGACCGCGAATACCTGCTGACCAGGTTTGAGCAGTTCGACCTGAACCTGAGCAAGAATCTGCGCGGCGCGACCGGGGTTGTTTTGCCGATTAGCCAGGTCAGCGGCGCTGAGTCGAAGCAGCGCGGCTTGGTCCGGCGTCTTGGCAGTCGCCGCCTGATCAAGCAGTTGCTCGATGCTGGCGTCAGGGGTACGAGGAAGTTCGCCAAGGCTGGACGAAGGCGAGCTGGCGCAAGCGGCCAACAGGGCAGCGAGGCAGAGGGCAGAGAACAGCCGCAGGCAAGCGATCATGTATAGGGTCCTGATACTCGAGCAAATTAGCGGGGAATTGTACCCAAGCACTGGCATGGGTGCGACGTCGATGGCATTTAAAGCCATTTAAAGCAGTGATATAGATCGCAGCATAGGTAAACAGGCGTCGGTGCGGCTGTATTCACAGTGCTGCTGGAGCTTGTCAGTCATGGCTTTCCTGTCCTTTTTCGGTCTTCCGTGAGTGTGCGGGGCATTCGTTGCAGTCGTAGTCTGTACAATGCAAACCCATCGCCCGTGTAGGGTAACAAACCATGAGGTCTGCGCTTTGACTGCTCCAGTTGCTTTGAATTCCGCCGCGGGCTCGCTTTATGTAGTGGCCACGCCAATCGGCAATCTGGATGACATGAGCGTGCGGGCGTTAAAAGTGTTGCGCGAGGTTGCGCTGATTGCCGCCGAGGATACCCGTCACTCGATACGACTGATGCAGCATTTCGGCATATCCACGCCGCTGGCTGCATGTCATGAGCATAATGAGCGTGACGAAGGCAGTCGCTTTATTACCCGGTTATTGGCGGGCGACAGCGTTGCACTGATTTCGGACGCGGGTACTCCGTTGATTTCCGATCCGGGTTATCACCTGGTTCGTCAGGCGCGAGCCGCAGGGATCAAAGTCGTACCTGTGCCAGGCGCCTGCGCGCTGATCGCCGCCTTGTCGGCTGCGGGTCTGCCGTCCGACCGATTTATCTTCGAAGGTTTTTTGCCTGCCAAGGCCGTTGGGCGTCGGGCGCGACTCGAATTGCTTAAGGAAGAGCCGCGCACGCTGATTTTTTACGAGGCTCCGCATCGGATTCTTGAATGCCTGCAGGATTTGGAGTTGGTGTTTGGTGGACAGCGTCCTGCGTTGCTGGCGCGAGAGCTGACTAAGACGTTCGAAACCCTGAAAGGTCTGCCGCTGGCGGAGCTGCGTGAGTTTGTAGAAAGCGACAGCAATCAGCAGCGCGGTGAGTGCGTCGTGTTGGTTGCCGGGTGGACCGAGCCTGAAGATGGAGATGTGATCGGGAGTGAAGCGCGGCGGATTCTGAATCTGCTGCTCGAAGAAATGCCGCTCAAGCGCGCAGCCGCCTTGGCGGCGGAAATTACCGGTGTGCGCAAAAATCTGCTCTATCAGGTTGCGCTGGACAAGCAAAAGGGCGAATAAAGCGCGCGGCGCGGGCCTGCGACGTTTTAAAGCTTGTTCTGCGCGAGCTGTGCCGCTAACCTTGTCGGCGGAGAGTCGATTGGACAGTCGCTGCCTCTTATTGTTCGCAATTAAGGGGGGGAGGAAAGTCCGGGCTCCATAGGGCGGAGTGCCAGGTAACGCCTGGGAGGCGTGAGCCTACGGAAAGTGCCACAGAAAATAACCGCCTAAGCGCTTCGGCGCCGGTAAGGGTGAAAAGGTGCGGTAAGAGCGCACCGCACGTCTGGCAACAGTTCGTGGTCAAGGTAAACCCCACTCGGAGCAAGACCAAATAGGGTTCCTAGGCGTGGCCCGCGCTGGAACCGGGTAGGTTGCTAAAGACGTCCAGTGATGGCCGTCGTAGAGGAATGACTGTCCTCGACAGAACCCGGCTTACAGATCGACTCTCCACCTTTTTTCTCCCTTCGTTTCATCCGCATTACACCCCTTCGTAATACCAAAAAAATCTTAAACTTCATAAATCACTTTAACTTCAGTGCGCAGCCTTTTGAGCTGTGTGGGAATTCTCTGTCAGAACCCTCGCAAAATTCGCGTCACCCGTCGCAAAACACTCGTAAATCTCAGTTATGTAAGGGTTTTCCTTAGGACCGTGCCTTGACGGTGTGGTGGGCGCGTTCCTATAGTGTGCGCAAGTGGCAGAAAGTGGCGTGAAGTGGGTTTTTTTAACGCAAAAAGTTAGAATTCGGAGAAAGCGCCTGTGTTTCGTGGTGCAAACGCTATCAATCTCGATGCAAAGGGCCGTCTCGCTATGCCGAGCCGGTACCGTGACGAGTTGGATTCGCGTAGCGCAGGCCAACTTATCGTAACGATTGATGCGGTTGATCCATGTTTATGCCTTTACCCGCTCTCCGAATGGGAGCTGATCGAGGCCAAATTGCGGGAGCTTGCCACGTTCCGTGAAGAAAACCGTCGCTTGCAACGACTTCTGATCGGCAATGCAGTCGATCTGGAACTTGATGGCAGTGGTCGATTCCTGGTCCCGCCACGTCTTCGCGAATATGCCAAGTTGGATAAGCGCGTGATGTTAGTTGGCCAGCTCAATAAGTTTCAATTGTGGGACGAGGACGCCTGGAACGCTCTTGCTGATGCGGATCTGGCGGCCATTCAACAACCTGGCGCGATGCCTGATGAATTACGTGACCTGATCCTGTGACTATGACTAGCAGCTTTACCCACATCACCGTACTGCTCGAAGAAGCCGTAGAGGCTCTCGCGGTGCGCGCTGATGGCTGCTATATGGACGGGACATTTGGGCGCGGCGGCCATAGCCGACTTATATTACAGAAGCTTGGTCCTGATGGCCGATTGCTAGGTTTCGATAAGGATCCTCAAGCAATTGCCACCGGGCAAACGCTAGCGGCCGAAGACGGCCGCTTTGTCATTGTGCAACGCAGCTTCGCCGAGTTGGGCTCGGAGGCTCAAACGCGCGGAATTGCGGGCAAGGTCAACGGGATTCTGCTTGATCTGGGTGTCTCTTCACCGCAGCTGGATGACCCGGAACGCGGCTTCAGTTTCATGAATGACGGCCCGTTGGACATGCGCATGGACCCAAGCCGCGGCGTCAGTGCTGCAGAGTTCATTGCCACCGCCCCGGTCGAAGAAATCGCCCGAGTCTTCAAAGAATACGGCGAAGAGCGTTTCGCCAAACGCATGGCAGCTGCGGTCGTCGCGCGTCGCGAAATACAGCCTTTCGAGCGTACCGCTGATCTGGCCGAAGTGCTCAAGGTCGCCAACCCTGCGTGGGAAAAGGGCAAGAACCCTGCGACCCGTGCATTTCAGGGCCTGCGCATCCACGTCAACAACGAGCTGGGCGATCTGGAAGCAGGTCTGGAAGCAGCGCTTGAGGCCTTGGAAATCGGCGGCCGTCTGGTGGTGATCAGCTTTCATTCCCTTGAAGACCGCATTGTCAAACTGTTCATGCGCAAGCTGGCCAAGGGTGAAGCGGACAACATGCCGCGCAACCTGCCGATTCAGTACAAGGCGTTTGACCCGAAAATCAGAATCCACGGCAAGGCGCAATTCGCCTCCGACGTCGAGACCAAGGCCAACCCACGTTCACGCAGTGCAGTCATGCGTGTAGCGGAGAAGCTCAGGTGAGCCGGCTTTTCCTAAAACCATTGCCCGGCGGCAGCTTCATTATGCTGCTGCTGTTTGTGGCTGTGCTCGTTTCAGCGATTGGTGTTTCCTACAGCGCTCACTGGAATCGTCAGTTGCTCAACTCCCTTTATTCGGAGCTGAGTGTGCGGGACAAGGCCCAGGCCGAATGGGGTCGCCTCATCCTTGAGCAAAGCACTTGGACAGCCCACAGCCGTATCGAGCAACTGGCCTCCGAACAGCTGAAAATGCGCATCCCGAGCGCCGCCGAAGTTCGTATGGTGGCGCCATGATGAAGCTTGAAGGGGCGCTGTATCCGTGGCGTTTCCGGGTTGTCGTCGGTTTGCTGATGATTCTGGTGGCTGCCATCTGCTGGCGGATCATCGATCTACAAGTAGTTGACCATACCTTCCTCAAGGAGCAGGGCGATGCACGCAGCTTGCGGCATATCCCTATTCCTGCGCACCGAGGCCTGATTACCGACCGTAACGGCGAGCCGTTGGCCGTCAGTACGCCGGTCACCACGCTGTGGGCCAACCCGAAAGAAATGCAGCAGGACAAGAGCAAATGGGCTGCTCTGGCCACTTCCATCGGCCAGGATCCGAAGGCGCTGGCCGAACGTCTGGAAGCTCAGGCTGGTAAAGAATTCATCTATCTGGTGCGCGGCCTTACCCCTGAGCACGGTCAGGCAGTTCTGGACCTGAAAGTGCCAGGCGTCTACGGCATCGAAGAATTCCGCCGCTTCTATCCGGCAGGTGATGTCACTGCGCACATGGTGGGCTTTACCGACCTCGACGATCACGGTCGCGAAGGTGTAGAGCTGGCCTACGATGACTGGCTTGCCGGCGTGCCGGGCAAAAGGCAGGTTATCAAGGATCGTCGCGGGCGACTTATCAAAGACGTTCAGGTCACCAAAAACGCCAAGGCTGGAAAGACCTTGGCTTTGTCTATTGATTTGCGCCTGCAATACCTGGCCACTCGCGAGCTGCGTAACGCTATCGTCGAGAACGAAGCCAAAGCTGGCAGCATGGTGATCATGGACGTCAAGACCGGCGAAGTGCTGGCGATGGTCAACTCGCCGACTTACAACCCGAATAACCGCCGGACCATGGTGCCTGCCGCCATGCGTAACCGGGCAATCATCGATGTATTCGAGCCAGGCTCGACCATGAAGCCGATCTCCATGACGGCTGCGCTGGACAGTGGTCGCTGGAAACCCACCGACAAGGTCGAGGTTTATCCCGGCACGCTGCAAATCGGCAAATACACCATTCGGGACGTGACCAAGACCGAAGGGCCGATCCTCGACCTCACCGGCATTCTGATCAACTCCAGTAACGTGGGCATGAGCAAGGTTGCCTTCGATGTGGGCGGCGAGGCGATTTTCCAGGCGATGCAGCGCGTCGGTCTGGGCCAATACACCGGTCTGGGTTTCCCGGGCGAGCGCGTTGGCAACCTGCCGAATTACCGTGAATGGCGTAAAGCCGAGACTGCAACCCTGTCCTACGGCTATGGCCTGTCGGTGACCGCGTTGCAGCTGGTTCACGCTTATGCGGCCCTGGCCAATAACGGCAAGATCGTGCCGTTGACGATTCTGAAAAGCGATGCGCCGCCAACCTCGGTTCAGGCCATCCCGGAGAAAACTGCCAAGACCCTGCAGACCATGTTGCAGGCCGTGATCGAAGATTCGCGCGGTGTGTATCGCGCCCGTGTGCCGTCCTATCACGTCGCTGGCAAGAGCGGTACCGCGCGTAAGACTTCGGTGGGCACCAAAGGCTACGCCGAAAACTCCTATCGCTCGTTGTTCGCGGGCTTCGGTCCGATGAGCAATCCGCGCTACGCCATCGTTGTGGTGATCGACGAGCCGAGCAAAGGCGGCTATTACGGCGGTCTGGTTTCTGCCCCTGTTTTCAGCAAAGTGATGTCCGGGACCTTGCGTCTGATGAACGTCACCCCGGATAACCTCGCCCCAACGCCACAAGAGCAAGTCAATGTGGCGCCGGTCGTCAAAGGAGGGCGTGGTTAATGTCGTCCAGCCTGAACAAGATTTTCGCCCACGCCTCCAGCGATCTGATGATTCGCGAACTGACCCTGGACAGTCGTAATGTCCGGGGCGGCGATCTGTTTCTCGCGGTGCCGGGTGCCAACTTCGATGGTCGCGATCATATCGCCGATGCCTTGAAGCGCGGCGCTGCTGCGGTCGCGTACGAAGTCGAAGGCGCCAAGGTGCTGCCGATCACTGACGTTCCACTGATTCCGGTCAAGGGCCTCGCTGCACAGTTGTCGGATATCGCCGGGCGCTTTTATGGTGATCCTAGCCGCAGCCTGAATCTGGTCGGCGTCACCGGCACCAACGGTAAAACCAGCGTGACCCAACTGGTTGCGCAGGCACTGGATCTGCTTGGCCAGCATTGCGGCATCGTCGGTACGCTGGGCACCGGTTTCTATGGTTCCCTGCAAAGCGGTCGCCATACCACGCCGGATCCTATCGCCGTGCAGGCGACCCTGACTGACTTGAAAAAAGCCGGTGCCCGCGCCGTGGCCATGGAAGTCTCGTCCCACGGGCTGGATCAAGGGCGCGCTACCGCATTGGCATTCGATGTGGCGGTGCTGACCAATCTGTCCCGCGATCATCTGGATTATCACGGCACCATGCAGGCTTATGGCGAGGCCAAGGCTAAGCTGTTTGCGTGGTCCGAGCTGCGTTGCCGGGTGATCAACATTGACGACGAGTTCGGTCGTACCCTGGCCGCCGAGAAGCGCGAGTCCCGGCTTATCACTTATAGCCTCGAGGATTCCAGCGCTTACCTGTATTGCCGCGATGCTCAGTTTGGCGATGAAGGCGTGCGTGCCACCTTGGTGACTCCACAAGGTCAGCATCTGCTTCGCAGCAGCCTGCTGGGACGCTTCAATCTGAGCAATGTTCTTGCGGCCGTCGGTGCCCTGTTGGGCCTGGATTATGCGCTGGACGAAATTCTGAAAGTCCTGCCGCAGCTGGAAGGCCCGGTTGGACGTATGCAGCGCTTGGGTGGCGGTGCCAAGCCGTTGGTGGTTGTCGATTACGCCCATACCCCTGATGCGCTGGAAAAAGTACTCACCGCTTTGCGCCCCCACGCCAAAGGCCGCCTGCTGTGCCTGTTTGGTTGCGGCGGCGATCGTGATCGCGGCAAGCGTCCGTTGATGGCTGAAGTGGTTGAACGGCTTGCTGACGGCGTGCTGGTCACCGACGACAACCCGCGCAGCGAAGTCCCGGCGAAGATTTTCGATGACATTCGCGAAGGCTTCAGCGCTCCTCAGAACGTGCGTTTCGTCGAAGGTCGTGGTCAGGCCATTGCCGAAATCATCACCAGCGCCTCGGCTAACGATGTGGTCGTGCTGGCGGGCAAAGGTCACGAGGATTATCAGGAGGTCAACGGTCAGCGACAGCCGTTCTCCGATCTGGAAGAGGCAGCGAAAGCCCTGGCCGCATGGGAGGTGGCAGATGTTTAAGCCGTTGTCCTTCAGCGAACTGATGACTATTCTCGACGCGCGATTGATCGGTGCCGATTGCACCTTCGACGGCGTGAGTATCGACAGTCGTGCCATTGTGCCAGGGCAATTGTTTGTGGCGCTGACAGGCCCGCGCTTCGACGGCCATGATTATCTCGATCAGGTTGCCACCAAAGGTGCGGTGGGTGCTTTGGTTGAGCGTGAAGTGCCGGGCTCGTCGCTGCCGCAACTGGTGGTGCTGGATACTCGCAAGGCGCTTGCCCAGCTCGGCGCGATCAACCGCAACGCCTTTGTAGACAAGCCTGTGGCAGCCATCACCGGCTCCAGCGGCAAGACCACCGTCAAGGAAATGCTCGCCAGCATCATGCGCACCCGTGGTGCAGTGCTTGCGACCAAAGGCAATCTGAATAATGAACTGGGTGTGCCTCTTACGCTTCTTGAGCTGGCACCGGACTACGCAGCTGCCGTCATCGAACTGGGCGCTTCCCGCATCGGGGAAATCGCTTTCACCGTCAGCCTGACCAAACCTCATGTCGCCGTGATCACCAACGCGGGCACTGCTCATGTGGGCGAGTTCGGCGGGCCGGACAAGATCGTAGAAGCCAAGGGCGAAATCCTTGAAGGCCTCGATATTTCCGGGGTTGCTGTGCTCAATAGAGAAGACAAGGCGTTCCCTGTCTGGAAAGCCCGCGCGGGAGAGCGTCAGGTGGTGAGCTTTGCCATCGCCGATCAAAGTGCTGACTTCCACGCTCGAGACCTGGCGCGTGATGCCCGTGGCTGCCCAGGATTCATGCTTTGCAGCCCATCAGGTTCGGCTGCTGTGCAGTTGAGTTTGCTTGGGGCTCATAACGTCGGCAACGCCCTGGCCGCCGCCGCCGCGGCTCATGCGCTGGGTGTCACGTTGGATGGCATCGTGTCCGGACTGAATGCCGTTCAGCCAGTCAAAGGCCGGACCGTCGCGCAGCTCGCGCTCAATGGATTGCGGGTGATTGACGACACCTACAATGCCAACCCCACTTCCGTGAACGCCGCAGTAGACATCCTCACCGGTTTTACCGGGCGGACTGTTCTGGTGCTGGGCGATATAGGCGAGCTGGGTGATTGGGCAGAACAAGGTCACCGCGACGTAGGGGCCTACGCTGCCGGCAAAGTGTCAGCCCTTTACGCCGTTGGTCCGCTGATGGCCCACGCTGTCAATGCCTTCGGCGAGCATGCGCGTCATTTTGCAAATCAGACCGACCTGATCGCTGCGCTGGGCGCCGAGCAGGATCCGAACACCACTATTTTGATCAAGGGTTCGCGTAGCGCTGCGATGGAAAACATCGTGGCCGCCCTATGCGGTTCCAGCCTGGAGAAACATTAATGCTGCTGCTGTTGGCCGAATTTCTACAACAGTTCCACAAAGGCTTCGCAGTCTTTCAATACCTGACTTTGCGCGGGATTCTCGGCGTGCTTACGGCATTGTCGCTTTCCCTGTGCCTTGGGCCGTGGATGATCCGTGCCTTGCAGATGCGTCAGATTGGCCAGTCCGTGCGTAACGACGGGCCTCAATCGCACCTGTCCAAGTCCGGTACCCCGACTATGGGCGGTGCGTTGATTCTGTCCTCCATCGGCATCAGCACCTTGCTCTGGGCTGACCTGAGCAACCGTTATGTCTGGGTTGTTCTGCTGGTGACCTTGTTGTTCGGCGGTATTGGTTGGGTTGATGACTATCGCAAGGTTATCGAAAAGAATTCGAAAGGCCTGCCGAGTCGCTGGAAATATTTCTGGCAGTCGGTGTTCGGCTTGTGCGCGGCGATCTTCCTTTATGTCACCGCGCCTTCTGCCGTTGAAACCACTTTGATCATCCCGATGTTCAAGGACGCGAGCATCGCGCTGGGCATCGGCTTCATCGTGCTGACCTACTTCGTGATTGTCGGCTCCAGCAACGCAGTCAACCTGACTGACGGCCTGGACGGCCTGGCGATTCTGCCAACGGTACTGGTGGGCGGTGCGCTTGGCATCTTCTGCTACCTGTCGGGTAACGTGAAATTCGCTGAATACCTGCTGATTCCGTATGTGCCGGGCGCTGGCGAACTGATTGTGTTCTGCGGTGCCTTGATCGGTGCCGGGTTGGGATTCCTGTGGTTCAACACCTATCCGGCCCAGGTCTTCATGGGCGACGTCGGCGCGCTGGCGCTGGGTGCTGCACTGGGCACCATCGCTGTCATCGTTCGTCAGGAAATCGTCCTGTTCATCATGGGCGGTGTGTTCGTGATGGAAACCCTGTCAGTCGTCATTCAGGTCGCATCGTTTAAGTTGACCGGCCGCCGCGTATTCCGCATGGCGCCGATCCACCACCACTTTGAACTCAAGGGCTGGCCCGAGCCGCGCGTGATCGTCCGTTTCTGGATCATCACCGTGATTCTCGTGTTGATCGGCCTTGCCACGCTGAAACTGAGGTAGAACGAGTGTCTCTTATCGCTTCAGACCATTTCCGCATCGTTGTCGGCCTCGGCAAGAGCGGCATGTCCCTGGTTCGCTTCCTGGCGAACCGGGGCGTGTCGTTTGCTGTGGCTGATACGCGGGAAAATCCCCCGGAACTGGAGACCTTGCGTCGCGAGTATCCGCAGGTGGATGTGCGTTGTGGCGAACTGGACGTCGAATTCCTGTGCCGCGCTGATGAGCTCTATGTGAGCCCGGGTCTGGCCATTGCCACTCCGGCGTTGCAGCAAGCGGCTGCCCGTGGCGTGAAGCTGTCCGGCGATATCGAATTGTTCGCGCGCTACGCGAAGGCGCCGATCGTTGCCATCACTGGCTCCAATGCGAAAAGCACTGTCACCACATTGGTAGGTGAGATGGCTGCGGATGCGGGTAAACGCGTTGCGGTGGGCGGCAATCTCGGCACCCCGGCGCTGGATCTACTCAGCGATGATGTCGAACTGTATGTCATGGAGCTTTCCAGTTTTCAGCTGGAAACCACCGATCAGTTGGGCGCCGAAGTCGCGACCGTGCTGAACATCAGTGAAGACCACATGGACCGCTACAGCGGCCTGCCTGCTTACCATCTGGCCAAGCACCGGGTATTCCGTGGCGCGCGTCAGGTTGTGGTCAATCGTCAGGATGTCCTGACCCGCCCATTGATAGGTGAAGGTCTGCCGTGCTGGACGTTTGGCCTGAACAAACCCGATTTCCACGGCTTCGGTTTGCGCGAAGAGAATGGCGAAAAGTACCTCGCGTTCCAGTTCGACAACCTGATGCCCGTGCGCGAACTGAAAATCCGTGGCGCCCACAATCAGGCCAACGCCCTCGCCGCACTCGCCCTTGGGCACGCTGTAGGCCTGCCAATGGACTCAATGCTCAATAGCCTGCGTAATTTCGGTGGGCTTGAGCATCGCTGCCAGTGGCTGCGCGAACGTGAGGGCGTTAGCTATTACGACGACTCCAAGGCAACCAACGTCGGCGCAGCTCTTGCCGCGATTGAAGGCTTGGGTGCTGACATCCCTGGCAAGCTGGTGCTGATCGCCGGTGGGGATGGCAAAGGTGCTGACTTCAGCGGCCTGCGTGCCCCGGTAGCTGCCCATTGCCGCGCCGTGGTGTTGATCGGCCGTGATGCCGAGTTGATTGCGCAAGCGTTGGGCGACGATGTTCCGCAGATCCGGGTTGCGACCCTTGATGAAGCCGTGAAGCGCTGCGCCGAGATTGCTCAGGCGGGCGATGCGGTGCTGTTGTCTCCGGCCTGCGCCAGTTTCGACATGTTCAAAAACTACGAAGAGCGCGGTCGTCTGTTCGCGCAAGCCGTGGGGGACTTGTCATGATCTTCGGCGTGATCAAGCCTTACCCGTCGCCACTGATCAGTGGGCGCGGCATTGATGTGGATTTCCCGATGCTCGCCGGTTGCCTCGCCCTGTTGGGCCTGGGCCTGGTGATGATCACCTCGGCTTCTTCGGAAGTCGCTGCGGTGAATTCCGGCAACACCCTGTACATGATGACCCGTCACTTGATCTACATGATCATTGGCATCGGTGCCTGCGGCGTGACCATGTTGATCCCGGTCGCCACCTGGCAGCGTTTGGGCTGGATGATGCTGCTGGGTGCCTTCGGCCTGCTGATCATGGTGCTGATACCTGGGGTCGGGCGCGAGGTGAACGGCTCCATGCGCTGGATCGGTTTCGGCGCATTCAACGTTCAGCCTTCGGAAATCGCCAAAGTATTCGTGGTTATTTTCCTCGCGGGTTACCTGATTCGCCGGCAGACAGAAGTTCGTGAAAGCTGGATGGGATTCTTCAAACCGTTCATCGTGCTGCTCCCTATGGCGGGCCTGCTGCTGATGGAGCCGGACTTTGGTGCCACTGTCGTGATGATGGGCGCAGCGGCGGCGATGCTGTTCCTGGGCGGCGTCGGCCTGTTCCGTTTCAGCCTGATGGTTGCACTGGCGGTCGGCGCGGTGTTCGTGCTGGTTCAGGCGCAGCCGTATCGGATGGCTCGTCTGATCACCTTTACCGACCCGTGGTCCGATCAATTCGGTTCTGGCTATCAGTTGACCCAGGCGCTGATCGCCTTCGGTCGCGGCGAGTGGCTGGGCGTTGGCCTGGGCAATAGCGTGCAGAAGCAGTTCTATCTGCCTGAAGCCCACACTGACTTCGTTTTCTCTGTGCTGGCTGAAGAGCTGGGTGTCGTTGGCTCCTTGCTGACAGTCGGCCTGTTCGTGTTCGTCAGTATCCGCGCGATGTACATCGGCATGTGGGCCGAGCGCGCCAAGCAATTCTTTGGGGCTTATGTGGCCTACGGTCTGGCGTTCCTTTGGATTGGCCAGTTCCTGATCAACATCGGCGTGAACGTCGGTTTGCTGCCAACCAAAGGTTTGACCTTGCCGTTCCTCAGCTATGGCGGCAGCTCGCTGGTTATCTGCTGCGCCAGCCTGGGTCTGCTGCTGCGTATCGAGTGGGAGTCGCGCAATAACATGGGCAGCGAAGAAGCCGAGTTCAATGAAAGTGACTTCGCCGAGGAGCCTAAACATGGACGATAACGTGCTGATCATGGCCGGCGGCACCGGTGGGCACGTATTCCCGGCGCTGGCGTGTGCCCGTGAGTTTCAGGCGCGCGGCTATAAAGTGCACTGGCTCGGCACCCCGCGCGGGATTGAGAACGAACTGGTTCCGCAGGCGGGTTTTGCCTTGCATCTGATCAACGTTACCGGCCTGCGTGGCAAGGGGCGTTTGTCGTTGCTCAAGGCGCCGCTGATGTTGCTCAAGGCGTTGATGCAGGCACGCCGGATTGTCCGTGAGATCAAGCCGGTTTGCGTAGTGGGTTTCGGGGGTTACGTGACGGGTCCTGGCGGCCTTGCTGCGAAACTCGGCAAGGTGCCGTTGATCATTCACGAACAGAACGCCGTGGCCGGTACCGCCAATCGCAGCCTGGCTTCATTCGCCAGTCGGGTGTGCGAAGCTTTCCCGAATACGTTCGCCGCATCTGACAAGCGCCGCACCACGGGTAACCCGGTGCGTGTCGAGCTGTTCCTGGAGACCCCGCGTCAGGCACTGGCCGGGCGAAAGGCGCGACTGCTGGTGTTGGGCGGCAGCCTGGGTGCTGAACCGTTGAACAAATTATTGCCGGAGGCCCTTGCTCAGGTGCCTGCGCAGCTTCGCCCTGAAGTGTTCCATCAGGCGGGCAAGAATCACGATGAAATTACCTCCGAGCGCTACCGCGCTGCTGGCGTCGAAGCGCAGGTCGCTCCGTTCATCAAAGACATGGCTCAAGCATATAGCTGGGCCGATCTGGTGGTCTGTCGCGCAGGCGCGTTGACCATCAGCGAGCTGGCGGCGGCCGGGCTGCCGTCGCTGTTGGTGCCGTTGCCCCATGCGATCGACGACCACCAGTCCCGTAACGCCGACTATCTGGCCCACGAAGGTGCTGCCTTCGTCATGCCACAAGCGACAACTGGCGCAGCCGAGATGGCGGCGCGCCTGACAGAGGTTTTGATGCAACCCGAACAACTCAACACCATGGCTCGTACCGCCCGCCGGTTAGCCAAGCCTGATGCAACCAACACTGTTGTGAATATCTGCCTGGAGGTGGCTCATGGTTGAGAATCAACGCGCGATGCCACAGCCGGAAATGCGCCGTATCCGTCGCATCCACTTCGTCGGTATCGGCGGCGTGGGCATGTGCGGGATTGCTGAAGTGTTGTTGAACCTGGGCTATGAAGTGTCCGGCTCCGACCTCAAGGCATCCCCGGTGACCGAGCGTCTGGAGTCCTTCGGTGCGCATATCTTCATCGGCCACCGCGCGGAGAACACTGTCGGTGCTGACGTGCTGGTGGTTTCCAGTGCCGTGAACACCTCCAACCCGGAAGTTGCGACGGCCCTTGAGCGTCGTATTCCGGTCGTGCCGCGTGCGGAAATGCTCGCCGAATTGATGCGCTATCGCCACGGCATTGCGGTCGCCGGCACCCACGGTAAAACCACTACGACCAGCCTGATCGCGTCGGTATTTGCTGCCGGCGGTCTGGACCCAACCTTCGTGATTGGCGGCCGGCTCAATGCGGCGGGCACCAACGCGCAGTTGGGTACCAGCCGTTATCTGATCGCCGAGGCCGATGAGAGCGATGCCAGCTTCCTGCATTTGCAGCCGCTGGTCGCCGTCGTGACCAACATCGACGCCGATCACATGGCGACCTACGAAGGCGACTTCAACAAACTGAAGAAAACCTTCGTCGAGTTCCTGCATAACCTGCCGTTCTACGGTCTGGCCGTGGTGTGCATCGATGATCCTGTGGTGCGGGAAATCCTGCCCCAGGTCAAACGTCCGACAGTGACCTATGGCTTCAGCGAGACCGCTGATGTGCGCGCGATCAATGTGCGCCAGGCCGGGATGGTGACGTTCTTCACAGTGTTGCGTCGTGATCGTGAGCCGCTGGATGTGTCGGTCAACATGCCGGGCAACCACAACGTGCTCAACTCCCTGGCGACCATTGCGATTGCCACCGATGAAGGCGTCAGCGACGAGGCCATCGTTCAAGGCCTGTCCGGCTTCCAGGGTGTGGGTCGTCGCTTCCAGGTGTATGGCGAGCTGCCGGTTGAAGGCGGCAACGTCATGCTGGTCGATGACTACGGTCACCACCCTCGGGAAGTTGCAGCCGTGATCAATGCAGTGCGCGGCGGCTGGCCTGATCGTCGACTGGTAATGGTTTACCAGCCGCACCGTTTCAGCCGCACTCGCGACCTCTACGATGATTTCGTGCAGGTCCTCACCGAAGCCAACGTTCTGTTGCTGATGGAAGTTTATCCGGCGGGCGAAGAGCCAATACCAGGGGCTGATAGCCGCAACCTGTGCCATAGCATTCGTCAGCGCGGTCAGCTGGATCCGATCTACATCGAGCGCGGTGTCGAGTTGGCCCCGCTGGTCAAGCCGCTGCTGCGTCCTGGCGACATCCTGCTGTGCCAGGGTGCCGGCGACATTGGCGGGCTCGCTCCGCAACTGCTGAAAAGTCCCTTGTTTGCTGGCGCTGTCATCGCCCCGACTGAAGGGAAGCTGAAATGACTGCGATCCTGCAATCACTCCTGCGCTCCACCGTCGAGCCGAAAGACTTCGGCCGCGTAGCCGTACTGTTCGGTGGCAAGAGCGCCGAGCGCCCGGTTTCGCTGAAGTCCGGTCAGGCTGTGCTTGAGGCGTTGCAAAGTGCAGGCGTCGATGCTTTCGGGATCGATGTTGGCGAGGATTTCCTGCAGCGTCTGGTCAGCGAAAAAATTGATCGTGCGTTCATTGTTCTGCACGGCCGAGGCGGCGAAGACGGCACCATGCAGGGCCTGTTGGAGTGTCTGGAAATCCCCTACACGGGTAGCGGCGTCCTGGCTTCTGCGCTGGCGATGGACAAGTTGCGCACCAAGCAAGTCTGGCAGAGCCTGGGCCTGTCGACGCCTTCGCACGCTGTGCTTGGCAGCGAATCCGATTGTATTTCTGCAGTTGCGGAACTGGGCCTTCCTTTGATCGTCAAACCGGCTCATGAAGGTTCCAGTATCGGTATGGCCAAGGTGACCAGCGTCGAAGAATTGATCGTCGCCTGGAAAGCCGCCAGTACCTACGATTCGCAAGTTTTGGTTGAGCAATGGATTCAAGGTCCCGAGTTCACCATCGCTTCGCTGCGTGGCCAGGTTTTGCCTCCCATCGGCCTGGGCACCCCTCACACTTTTTACGACTACGACGCCAAGTACGTGGCTGACGATACTCAGTATCGGATTCCGTGCGGGCTCGATGACACCAAGGAACATGAACTCAAACAACTGACTGCTCGTGCCTGCGAAGCTGTTGGAGTATCTGGCTGGGCGCGCACCGACGTCATGCAGGATGCCAATGGCAAGTTCTGGCTGCTGGAAGTCAACACTGTGCCGGGTATGACCGACCACAGTCTGGTGCCAATGGCTGCTCGTGCGGCGGGTCTGGATTTTCAGCAACTGGTGTTGGCCATTCTGGCTGACAGCGTCCAGGGGCGAGGCTAAGTCATGAA
Organism: Pseudomonas syringae; assembly: GCF_000737245.1. Lineage (GTDB taxonomy): Bacteria > Pseudomonadota > Gammaproteobacteria > Pseudomonadales > Pseudomonadaceae > Aquipseudomonas > Aquipseudomonas syringae_J. The sequence goes on from NZ_JPQU01000045.1 coordinate 78,668, forward strand.
CGCGACGGCGCGTCATCAGCCCCCAGCACCTGGCCGCAAGCCAGTGCCGCGTGGTGCCAGTCGCATGGTTGCCAAGGAGCCACTGTCGGCACGTCTGCCGAAGGCGCAGTTGGGTGGTTTCTTCAAGAAACTGGGTTGGCTGGTATTGATGGTTGCCCTGGGGTTTGGCGCGTATGAAGGCGCACAACGTCTGCTGCCGTACGCCGATCGCCCGATTACCAAGATCAATGTGCAGGGTGATTTGAGTTACATCAGCCAGCAAGCGATGCAGCAACGTATTGCACCTTATGTGGCGGCAAGTTTCTTCACCATCGATCTCGCTGCCATGCGTAGCGAGCTGGAAAAGATGCCGTGGATCGCCCACGCAGAAGTACGTCGCGTATGGCCGGATCAGGTAGTGATCCGTCTGGAAGAACAATTGCCAGTGGCACGCTGGGGTGACGAAGCCTTGCTCAATAACCAGGGCGAAGCATTCACACCACGCGAGCTGGCCAATTACGAACATCTGCCGCAGTTGTTCGGTCCACAACGGGCCCAGCAGCAGGTGATGCAGCAATATCAGGTGTTGAGTCAGATGTTGCGCCCTATGGGTTTCTCCATCGCACGACTGGAATTACGTGAGCGTGGCAGCTGGTTTTTGACCACGGGCGCGGGCAGTGCCGGTCCCGGCATCGAGTTGTTGCTGGGACGCGATCACCTTGTAGAAAAAATGCGCCGTTTTATCGCCATTTACGACAAAACGCTTAAAGACCAGATCACGAATATTGCGCGCATCGACCTGCGCTACTCCAACGGCCTTGCCGTCGGGTGGCGCGAGCAGGTAGCGCCTCCGACGGACAAACCCGCCGTCGCGAAGAATTGATAAGAGGCAGGACCATGGCAAACGTGCAAAGCGGCAAAATGATCGTTGGCTTGGATATCGGCACCTCCAAGGTGGTGGCGCTGGTAGGCGAAGTCGCGGCCGATGGCACGCTGGAAATCGTCGGTATCGGTACACATCCGTCCCGCGGCCTGAAGAAGGGCGTGGTGGTGAATATCGAATCCACCGTTCAGTCGATCCAGCGCGCAGTGGAGGAAGCCCAGCTGATGGCGGGCTGCCGTATTCACTCGGCCTTCGTCGGCGTGGCGGGTAACCACATTCGCAGCCTGAACTCCCACGGCATCGTCGCGATCCGTGATCGTGAAGTCAGCTCGGCGGATCTGGAGCGGGTACTCGACGCAGCCCAGGCCGTTGCCATCCCTGCCGACCAGCGTGTGCTGCACACCTTGCCGCAGGATTACGTGATCGATAACCAGGAAGGCGTTCGCGAGCCACTGGGCATGTCGGGCGTTCGTCTGGAAGCCAAAGTACACGTGGTGACCTGCGCGGTGAACGCCGCACAGAACATTGAAAAGTGCGTGCGTCGCTGCGGTCTGGAAATCGACGACATCATTCTGGAGCAGTTGGCTTCGGCTTACTCGGTCCTGACCGACGACGAAAAAGAACTGGGCGTGTGCCTGGTAGACATCGGCGGCGGCACCACTGATATCGCGATATTCACTGAAGGCGCGATTCGCCACACCGCCGTGATCCCGATTGCCGGTGATCAGGTGACCAACGATATCGCCATGGCCTTGCGTACCCCAACGCAATACGCCGAAGAGATCAAGATTCGCTACGCCTGCGCCCTGGCCAAACTGGCCGGCGCCGGTGAAACCATCAAAGTGCCAAGCGTGGGCGATCGCCCGCCGCGCGAGTTGTCGCGTCAGGCTTTGGCCGAAGTGGTCGAGCCACGTTACGACGAGCTGTTCACCCTGATTCAGGCTGAGCTGCGTCGCAGTGGCTACGAAGATCTTATCCCGGCCGGCATCGTGCTGACCGGTGGTACCTCGAAAATGGAAGGCGCGGTCGAACTGGCCGAGGAAATCTTCCATATGCCGGTGCGCCTTGGTGTGCCGCATAGCGTCAAAGGGCTCGCCGATGTTGTCCGTAACCCGATCTATTCCACCGGTGTCGGTTTGTTGCTGTACGGCCTGCAAAAGCAGTCCGACGGCTTCTCGTTTTCCGGCATCAGCAGTAGCAATAGTGGCTACGGAGATGAGCCCAAGGCTCCAGTGCTTGAACGCTTCAAGCGCTGGGTTCAGGGCAATTTCTAGGATTCAAAGCGGTAGATGGCGGTAGTGGGCACCAGGCAGGAAAAAACTAGAGAAATGAAAGGAGAGGGAAAATGTTCGAACTCGTAGACAACGTCCCGCAAAGCCCGGTAATCAAAGTTATCGGTGTTGGTGGTGGCGGCGGCAACGCCGTTAATCACATGGTCAAGAGCAACATCGAAGGTGTGGAATTCATCTGCGCCAACACTGACGCTCAAGCGCTGAAAAACATCGGCGCGCGCACCATCCTGCAACTGGGTACAGGTGTTACCAAAGGTCTTGGCGCTGGCGCCAACCCTGAAGTCGGCCGTCAGGCTGCTCTGGAAGATCGTGAGCGCATTGCAGAAGTTCTGCAGGGCACCAATATGGTTTTCATCACCACTGGCATGGGCGGCGGTACCGGTACCGGTGCAGCGCCGATCATTGCTGAAGTGGCCAAGGAAATGGGCATTCTCACCGTTGCGGTGGTGACTCGTCCGTTCCCGTTCGAAGGTCGCAAGCGTATGCAGATCGCCGATGAAGGCATCCGCATGCTGTCGGAAAGCGTCGACTCGTTGATCACCATCCCTAACGAGAAGCTGCTGACCATCCTCGGTAAAGACGCCAGCCTGCTGTCGGCTTTCGCCAAGGCTGACGATGTACTGGCCGGTGCCGTTCGCGGTATCTCCGACATCATCAAGCGTCCTGGCATGATCAACGTCGACTTCGCTGACGTACGTACCGTGATGAGCGAAATGGGCATGGCGATGATGGGCACTGGCTGCGCCAGCGGTCCGAACCGTGCACGTGAAGCGACCGAAGCAGCCATTCGCAACCCGCTGCTTGAAGACGTCAACCTGCAGGGCGCTCGCGGCATCCTGGTTAACATCACCGCCGGTCCAGACCTGTCCCTGGGTGAGTACTCCGACGTGGGTAGCATCATCGAAGCGTTCGCCTCCGAGCACGCCATGGTCAAGGTCGGTACCGTTATCGATCCAGACATGCGCGACGAGCTGCACGTGACTGTGGTTGCAACAGGCCTTGGCGCGAAAATCGAGAAGCCGATGAAGGTTATCGACAACACGCTGCAGACTTCCCAGTCCGCTCAGGCTCAACAGCCTGCTGCTCGTCAGGAACTGCCTTCGGTCAACTACCGTGACCTGGATCGTCCTACCGTGATGCGCAATCAGGCACACGCAGGCGCTACAGCGGCGGCGAAGATGAATCCTAATGACGATCTGGATTACCTGGACATCCCGGCTTTCCTGCGTCGTCAGGCCGATTGATGAAATGTATCAGGGGTATTAGGGTGATTGGTGTTCAGCAAAGGCCGGGTCTGCTATTATCGCCAGCCTTTGTTGATACCAGTTCGCAACTTGCGCTGAAGCGGCCAATGCCATGATTAAACAACGCACCCTGAAAAATATTATCCGTGCCACAGGCGTCGGTCTGCACTCCGGTGAGAAGGTCTACCTGACCCTCAAGCCTGCGCCTGTGGATACCGGCATCGTGTTTGTTCGTGCTGACCTCGACCCCGTCGTGCATATTGCTGCCCGTGCGGAAAATGTCGGAGACACCACACTGTCGACCACGCTGGTCAGCGGTGATGTCAAAGTCGACACCGTCGAACACTTGCTTTCGGCCATGGCTGGCCTTGGCATTGATAACGCCTACGTTGAACTCTCTGCCTCCGAAGTTCCGATCATGGACGGCAGCGCGGGTCCCTTCGTATTCCTGATTCAATCGGCAGGCCTGGAAGAACAGGACGCGCCGAAGAAATTCATCCGGATCCTGCGGGAAGTCTCAGTGGAAGAGGGCGGTAAACGCGCTACTTTCGTGCCTTTCGAAGGGTTCAAAGTCAGTTTCGAGATCGATTTCGATCACCCGGTCTTCCGCGATCGCACACAAAGCGCCAGCGTGGACTTCTCCAGCACTTCCTTCGTGAAGGAAGTCAGCCGTGCCCGTACGTTCGGGTTCATGAGTGATATCGAGTACCTGCGCAAGCACAACCTCGCACTCGGCGGCAGCGTTGAAAACGCTATCGTGGTTGATAAAGATGGCGTATTGAACGAAGACGGCCTGCGTTACGAGGACGAATTCGTCAAACACAAGATTCTGGATGCAATCGGTGACCTCTACCTGCTGGGCAATAGCCTGATTGGTGAGTTCCGCGGCTTCAAGTCCGGCCATGCACTGAACAATCGTCTCCTGCGCGCCTTGATCGAGCAGACTGATGCTTGGGAAGTCGTGACGTTTGAGGACGCCAGTACCGCACCGATTTCTTACATGCGCCCTGTAGCGGCCGTGTAAGGTCAGTTTTACTCTCCTTCCTTTTTGTTGTTTTTAAAGGCTGCCTCCGGGCGGCCTTTTTTTATTGGATTCGGAGCCGTCCGCCGGACCTGTAGGAGGTGCCACCTCGTCTTCGACGACGCGCTATCGCGGAGCTAACACGCATCCCATAGGACTGGCTTTAGCCGGGAGGAGGCCCCTACAGCCGATGCAGCTTCTTCGTCAGCAAGGCAGCCCTCCCGGCTAAAGGCAGTCCTGCCGGGCCTGTGTTATTCGATGACGGACGCGTTGTTTGATAAGAGCGCGCGAGCACCGCTAGGCCGCGAAAGCGGCGTGTCTGGCACACCGCGATTCGCAGTCTTCGGCGGCTCCTACAGGATTTGAGTTGACTCTGGCTGCTGCTGGGCACGGGAAATTGATCGGCTAGCCAGCAACCCGAGCTCAAACAGCATCCACATCGGCACCGCCAGCATGGTCTGGGAAAAGACGTCGGGCGGGGTGAGCAGCATGCCCACCACAAAGCAGCCGACAATCACATAAGGCCGGCTTTTGCTCAGGGTTTGAACATCGGTGATGCCCGCCCAAATGATCAGAAAGGTTGCCACCGGGATCTGAAACGCCAGGCCGAAGGCCAGGAACAGCGCGAGGATGAAGTCCAGATACAGGCCGATGTCGGTCATCATTTCCACGCCGTCGGGTGTCACGCTGGCGAAGAAACCGAACATCATCGGGAAAACCAGATAGAAGGCGAACGCCATACCACCGTAGAACAGCGAGACACTGGCGATCATCAGGCAGATGGCAGTGCGGCGCTCCTGTCGATATACCGCTGGCGCGATAAAGCCCCAGACTTGGTGCAGGATCATCGGCATGGCCAGGAACAACGCGATCATCATGGTCAGCTTGATTGGCGCCATGAGTGGCGAGGTCACGCTGGTGGCAATCATAGTTGCGCCCTCGGGCAGGAATGCCCGCAGTGGCGCGGCGATGAAGGTGTAAATCTTCTGCGCGAAGGGAAACAGTCCGACGAACAGCACAACGATGACCAGAATGCTGCGCACCAGCACTGATCGAAGTTTACGCAGGTGACCCGACACGCTCAGCGGTTCGCTGAATTCCACGCTGCTCATGATTGGGTTTGCCCCGAAGCGACGGTTGGTGCCGCAGGTCCATCCAGCCTTACGCCCTCGCGAAGCTCCTGTTCAAGCTGACGCAGAGGTTGCTGGTCCAGTTCCTTGCGCAATTGCTCGGCATCCAGCTCGCGTTCCATCTGTTGCTTGATGCCATTGAAACCGCGCTTGAACTGGCCAATCCAGCGTCCGGCGGTGCTAGCCGCCTTGGGCAAACGCTCTGGCCCCAGTACCAGCAGGGCGACCGTTCCCACCAACAACATTTCGGTGAATCCGATCTCGAACATCAGTGTTTATGTTCGGTATGGGTAGTTGCCTGGCTGCTATCTTTCAGGCAGCTGTTTGGCGTGCTTTCGGGCTTGGTTTCGTCGTTGCCCATAGACGTGCGAAAACCTTTGATCGCATCGCCAACATCCGCGCCGAGTCCTTTCAGGCGTTTGGTGCCGAATAGCATCATTACGATCAACAGCACGATAACAAGTTGCCAGATTCCGATTCCGCCCACGACACACTCTCCAGTTTTGTTGATTTTCCAAATCATTGATTTGAAATGGTAAACAAGCATTTTGGCGGCCGATTGTGACGAGGTGGTTAAGGTTTCGAGACCTTTTCGAGTGCCTGCCACCTGGTTGAAACATTCGCGGTGTTGACTGACGCCTGTGGTTGACTATGCAGGCCGAAAAATGAACAGCAACAGACAACGAGGCGCGGCATTGCTGATGGTGCTGGTCGCTCTGGCGATGCTTGCCGCCGGGCTCGCGTGGATGGTCGAGCAGGGGCGACAGGAGGTCGATGGCGTGCGGCTTTTGCAGCAGCGCGTGCAGGCCCGCTCGGTGGAAAGTGCTGCGCTGGCCTTTGCCGGGCAGGCACTCAAGGATCCGCTATGGCGAGCCAGCCCATTGTTCTGGCAAGCGTTGCGTGGTCAGGCCCTGAGCTATGACTTCAAAGGCGGCACGGCGACCATCCGCATTGTGGATCTGCATCGCTGTTTCAACGTCAACAGTCTGATTGGGCCGGAGGCCGAGCGCGCGCAAAGGCAGTTGGCTTTTCTATTGGGTGAAGACATGGCGGCCCAACGCCTGACTCAAAGCCTCACCGACTGGCTGGATGCTGATCATCAGAGCCGCTCTCAAGGGGCCGAGAACAACGAGTATCTGCGTCTGGTACCGCCTCGGCTGGCCGCCAATCAGCTTATGGTTGATACCAGTGAACTGAACCTGTTGCTGCCGGCTGATCCGGACCGCGAGCAGCGCCATCGCAGCTTGTGTGCATTACCGGAAACGTCGGGTTGGCGCCTGAATGCCAATGCTTTGAACCTGGATGAGTTGCCGCTGCTGGAGGCCATGTACGAGGGCAAGATCGGCCGCGCGCAACTGACGCGTCTGATCAGCGCCCGACCTGCGGGGGGGTACGCGGACGCTGGTGCCCTGCGTCAGGCCATGGGTGCCATGGATGACGAAGCCTTCGCGCAACTGAGTGAAGGCCTGCAGCTCAACAGCGACCATTTCCTGCTGCAACTTGAAGTGCACCTGGACGATCAAGTGTTTCGCAGTCAATACCGCATTCAGGCGTTGGGAGTGGTGAAGTGGCACAGCCGACTGCCGGCTCAGGCGATTGTGATTCGCGAGCGGCTGGTGGGGAGGTAGGTTGATGTCTCTGAAAAACGCAGGACCTGTAGGAGCAATCGGAGGTTACGACGGTCGCGAATGCGGTGTGTCAGACAAACCGCATTCGTCGCTGTCGTAACCTCCGAAAACTCCTACAATTCCGGGGTTCCCTGGAGAAATCTGTAGGTGCTCGTGCGGTCCTACAGGAAATGTATTCCAGTTCAGAAGCAAGCCGGACGAACCCGGCTTGCAGGTGTCACATCAGACCGCCAGCTCGCCGCCATCCGCACGCTGGATCACTACGGTCGATGCCCGAGGGCGGACCTTGCCGACGGTTACCGTGGTAGCAACATCAGTCGATGGCCAGTTACCTGGGTGCTGGATGTTGATGAACATGGTTTTGTTGTCAGGCGTGAACGCGATGCCCGTCACCTCCGAGCCGTTAGGGCCAACGAAGAAACGGCGCAGATCGACCTGGTTCTGGGCATTGACCGGAACCTGCTTGCCCTGGGCGTCGACCAGATTGGTCGGAATGACCGCGAGCATCTGATCGTTGGTGTAGCTGGTCAGGGTCGACTCGCCGTTGTCAGTCTGGATCCACAGAATGCCGCGGCTGTCAAAGCTCATGCCGTCTGGGCTGGCGAACTGATTCAGTTCAGTCAGGCCGGAACGGTTGAGGTCCGCAGTACCCGAGGCGTTGGCGCCGAAGACAAAAATGTCCCAAGTGAACGAAACCTGATTGTCGGCGTCTTTCCAACGGATGATGTGCCCGTGTTTGTTATTGATACGCGGGTTGGCGGCGTTGGCCACGGTGCGACTGGTGTTGTTGGTCAGGGTCAGGTAAACCTCGCCGTTCAACGGGTTCACGGCGGTCCATTCCGGACGGTCCATTGGTGTCGCCCCCACAGCATCAGCCGCGCCACGGGTGTTGAGGATGATGCCGGGCAAGTCCTTGAACTTGGTGCCCAGTGTGCTGCCGTCGGTGGTCGGGGTGATCACGTCGAGCAACAGCCAGGTGCCGCTGCCGTCCGCGTTGAAACGCGAGACATACAGCTTGCCGTTGTCCATGTACTTGGCACCGGTGGCCAGACGATTGCTCGGCGTGGCATCGGCGGCTTCCCACAGCGCCGTGGAGACGAATTTGTAGAGGTATTCGTTTTGCGAATCGTCACCCATGTAGAACACAACTGGCTTGCCGACGGTGGTCAGACCTGGCCAGCAACCTTCGTGACGGAAGCGACCGAGTGCCGTGCGCTTGACCGGTAGGGTGCTGGCGTCGTACGGATCGACCTCAACGATGTAGCCATAAGTGCTGGCTTCGTTGCGGTAGTCGTCGGTTGCGGAAGCGCCTCGCGGGGTGATGTTGAAACGGCCGAACTCATCGTTGACCTCAGTGGTGTCACCCGCTGCGGTTTCCCACTGGTAGTTGCCCGCGGTGGTTGCAACGCCGATACGGACCTGGTCAGCCGGGCGAGTGCCTTTGTTGACGAAAATACCTGGCCAGTTCTCTTCGCAGGTCAGATAAGTGCCCCAAGGTGTATAGCCATTGCCGCAGTTGTTGTTAGTGCCGCGAGTGCGGCTGCCGTCAGTGGAGAACTTGGTTTTGACGTGGTCGGTGCCCTTGAGTGGACCGGACAGGTTCATGACTGACGCAGTGGTGAAGCGGCGGTTCAGCGGATCGTTGTCCACCACCTGCCAGCGGTCGCCGGTTTTACGTACACGCACGACGCCAGCGCCGTGGGCGTTGATTTCTTTGCGCACTTCTTCAGCTGGGCGAACGCCGTTTACCAGCGTCGGGCCAGCCGGGTGCAGGGCGACTTCATCGATGTATTCGAAGTTGATAGCGATCAGACCATCGGTGGAGCTGCCATTGATCGGGAAGAAGTGCATGCCGTCATGGTGCATGCCCATGGAGTTGGCCTGATCAACCGAGGTGTTGGTGCCGTCGTTTTTCCATGCCTTGGCATTGCTGTTCAGCGGCGTGCCCCAAGGTGCCAGCACGTAAGCGGTATAGCCAGCGGCAACCGTCACGGCGTCAGTGCGCGAACCCGGAATCGAGGTGAAACCCAGGGCCAGCTTCTTGACCGGATCCGGAGTCGGCTCGGGCGTTGGGGTCGGAGTCGGGGCGGGAGCGTCATCGCCGCTGCTGCCACCACCGCTGTCGAAGCAACCGGTCAGGCCGGTGCCCGCAATCATGGCAATCGCAGCACCCAGACCACCACGTACGACGGTACGACGGCTCAAGAAGGTATCGAGCACGGAGGACATCGGTTCGTTGTCGCTGGAGTTGCGGTTCAGGTTATCGCCGGTGTTACGACTCATTCATCAGGTCCTTTTTATGAAAGTTGGTTTGAAAAGGAACCGGGACTGTAAAAGTCGAGTGTGATGATTCGAGGGCAGTTTTATTAAGAAACCCTCTAACGATCCAAGTAGTTATTACCAATTGTTTCAAGTAGCAAGTCTGGGCTTGGTTAAAGAAACTGCCATCAAACTGTCATTAGTGATCGCCAATATGCCGCCCCTGTGAAGAATTAGCCTCAGGGTGTGAGAACAATGGCCTCAATGGCACGGCGCGATGTATTGGCATGGATGACAGTAGGGGCGATGGCTCCCTTGCTGTCGGCGTGCTCAAGCCTTCAGGGTCCTGGCGCGGGCGCTGATAGCCGCAGTGTCGATCTACTTTATGTTGCCGACACGCTGGACGCCCGCCAGCCGGGGCAGCCTGTAGTTCCCGCGACACGCCTGGGGCCTGCAACGCGCATTGGTCAGGCACCCTGGATCAGTGGAACTAATGCCCATGTTCAAGTGCCGGAGCAGGCGCAATTGAACGGCCTGCTTGATGCCAGCCTCGGTCAACACATACAAACCGGTGGCTACCCGGTATTGGGTGCGTTGTTGCAGGGAATGCGTGCCGAAGCGGGCGAGGGCAACAGCCTGACGCTGGAGAACGGCCAGTGCTGGAATGGCAGTGGTCTGGCCTATCTGACCCAGGGCTTGTCGGGCGTTCAAGGCAGCGCGTTGCTGGGCACTGAAGTGCGGGTCAGCAGTGACGAACGTCTGCTCTGGCCGCAACGCTGCAGCGGTTTGTATCACCAGTTTGGTCATCCGGTGCTGGCTGCCGGAATGGCGGCGGATTTGGGGAAACGGCTCGGCACCGAAGACGTGGCTTTTTTCCTTCGAGGTGGAATTCGTATCGCCGTAGTCGGCATCACTGATCCTTATGCCCGGGATCAGAAAGCTTCCCTCAAACAATGGCATGACAGCCTGCAACCGGCGCTGGAGCGTGCCCGCGCGGAGGCCGATCTGGTTATTGCCCTGGCGGACGTGGGAACCGGGCCGGGATTGTGGCTGGCAGAGCGTCTGTCGCAGGTCGATCTGGTGTTGTGCGCCCGTGGGCAGGATTTCTGGCCGCAACCGGTTGAAGTACTGCAAGCCTCGGGCAAGCGGGTGCCGGTGATTTTCGGCGGTGTTCGGGCCAGCGGTGCGTTTCGCATTCGCTGCCAGCAGGTAGCCGGGCAGTGGCAGTTCGCTGCACGTTTTCATCCCGCGTTGGCCAACAGCCTGAGCGCTGCGGATCAGGCTCATGCTCAGCGTCTTGGGCAGTTGATGCGGCAGCAGCGGGCCGCTCACGCCAACTGGCTCGACCAGCCACTCGCAGTGGCGCCAGAAAGTCTCTGGCGACGGGATGTGCGTGGCGGCAGTTGGGACCGACTGTTGCACGACGCCCTGGCAAAACATCCGGACAGCGCGGTATTGCTGCCCGGTTTGCGCTACGACTCACCTTTGGCCCAAGGCCAGACGATCACCCGTGAACACTTGATCAGCTTGACGGCAAGCTATCCGGCCCCGGTGGTGGATGTGTCTGCCAAGCAGATTCCGCGAGTACTGGAAAACGCCGCCGAGCAGCTCTTCGGTGAGCCGCTGCTGCTGGACAACAGCCAGGATCTGCCGCGTCTGCAAGGACAAGCCTGGCAGGTCACGTACAGCGCCAGCGGCAAACGCATCTCTGGCTTGGGTGAGCAGGTTGGGCAATGTCGGACTTTCAGCCTGGGCTTCGATGCTCAGGCGGGCGAACCCCTTTGGCAGCATGTCGAGGCCTGGCTGCGTACCCGTCCGGCCGGTTGGCAGATCACCCGCTTGCAGTTGCCGCAGATGCGCTATGTGCAAGGTCATCCGGGTTGGCATCCTCGGGAGGCGGCCATTTGAGCCGTCTGCCCCGTTTGAGCCATCTGGAAGGCGCCAGCCATGTCGCGCTGGTGATTCTGTTCGCCTGGCTGGCGGCGCAGTGCGTGCTTCAGGTCTGGCATGGGCTGGCACAACCTGTGCCCGCCAACGCAGCCAGTGCGCCGGTGGCGCAACTGCTAAGCCGTCACTGGAAAGCCGGGCCTGTGCTGAGCAATGAGCTGCCCATGACCACCCTCGATATCAAATACCTCGGCGGCTTCAAGGCCACGCCACTCAGTGCTTCTGTGGTGGTGCTGCGCTACGAACAACGGCAACGCAGCCTGAGCCGTGGGCAGAAACTGGTCCCCGGAATCGTCCTGCATGACATCGACGAACTGGGCCTGGTACTCGACAACCACGGCAAGCTGGAACGTCTGGCCTGGCCTCCTCAACGTCCGAATTTCGGCTTCAAGCAACAGGGATAAGCATGACCATCACCCGTCTCCAGCAACCACTGTGTCTGGCCGTTCTGTTGTGCGCCCTGATGGTGACCGGCTCCGCTGCCGAAGAAGAGCCGCTCTATGAAGTGAATTTCGTCGACACCGAACTGAGCGAGTTCATCGACAGCGTTTCGCGGATCACCAAGACCACTTTCATCATCGACCCACGGGTGCAGGGCAAGGTCACCGTGCGCAGCAATGAGATGCTGGGCGGCGATGAAATCTACGCGATATTTCTGTCTCAACTGCGCGCTCAAGGCTTTGCAGCGGTCGACCTGCCCAACGGCAGCGTCAAGATCGTCCCGGATCAGGCCGCACGTCTGGAGCCGGTGCCGGTGGAATCCAAGCGTGATGCCGGGCACGCCAACGACGGCATGGCGACGCGTGTATTCAGCGTGCGCAATGCCGCCAGCGAACAGATGCTCAACATCCTGCGGCCCTTGATTGATCCCCGTGTGGGGGTGATCACACCGTATCCGTCGGCGAATCTGCTGGTGATCACTGACTGGCGCAGCAACCTCAACCGTATCGACAGCCTGCTGGTGCAGCTCGATCAGGTCAGCCAGGAACCGCTGGAAGTGCTGCCACTGAAGAACGCCAACGCCAATGACACCGCGCAATTGGTTACCCGATTGCTGGCTCGCGAACAGGGCGCCGATAGTGCTCAGGTGGTGGCTGACCCGCGCAGCAACGCCTTGCTGGTGCGCGGCAGTGTCGACAGCCGCGAACGGGTCAGGACGCTGCTCAAGCAGCTGGATAAACCCTATGACCCACAGCACAACGCCAACACTGTGGTGATGTACCTGCGCCATGCCAACGCCGCAGAAGTGGTCAAGGTGTTGCGCGGTCTGAGTCAGGACGCCACGGCACCGGCCGTGGGGACTCAGGAGGGTGAAAAGGCCGCGCCGGTCAGTAGCACCGGCATCCGCATGGAGTACGAAGAAGGCACCAACGCGGTGGTCATGGTCGGCCCGGACAGTGAGCTGACGGCCTATCGCAACATCGTCGACCAACTGGATATTCGCCGCGCGCAAGTGGTAGTCGAAGCGATCATCGCCGAGGTTTCCGATACCCGTGCTCAGGAGCTGGGCGTGCAGTGGTTGTTTCAGGGCGACAACTTCGGCGCGGGGGCAATCAATTTCAGTGGTGGCAATGCGGCGAGCGTAACTGCTGTCGGGGCCTTGGCCCAGGCTAATAACACCACCGGTCTGGGGCAGTTGCTGTCCGGCGTGCAGGGCGTGACAGCGGGTGTTGGCAACCTCAGTGGCGGCGGTCTGAATTTCCTTGCCCTGCTGAATGCGCTGAAAAGTCAGAGCGGTTTCAACCTGTTATCAACCCCGACCTTACTGACCCTGGACAACGCCGAAGCGTCGATCCTGGTGGGCCAGGAAGTGCCCTTCGTGACGGGCTCGGTCACCCAGAACAACACCAACCCCTATCAGACCATCGAGCGCAAGGAAGTCGGTGTGAAACTGCGCATCAAGCCACAGATCAACGTCGACAACACTGTGCGCCTGGACATCGTGCAAGAGGTTTCATCGATTGCCGAAAGCGCCACCGCCAGCGACGTGATCACCAACAAGCGCGAGATCAAGACCAAGGTCATGGTTGAAGACAACGGCCTGGTGGTGCTGGGCGGCTTGATTGGTGACGAGTCCACCACCAGCGACCAGCGCGTGCCGTTTCTCGGCGATATACCGGTATTGGGTCGCTTGTTTCGTTCTGACGCTTCGCGGCGGGTCAAACAGAACCTGATGGTGTTCATCCGCCCGCGCATCGTACGCGACGGTCAGACCCTGGCTCAGCTCAGCAGTGAGAAATACCGCAACCTCAAGGCCTCGACTTCTCTCGCACTGCCGAACCTGGCCGATAGCGACAGCCTGCTGCAATTGTTCCCCGCCAGCCGGGAGCGCCTGGACCAAGGCTCATGGTAAGTACGCTGCTGCCGTATCGGCTGGCGCGCCAGACCGGCGTGGCGAAAGTCCCCGCGCAACATGGCTGGGGATTGCTGCTGCGGGCCGACGGCGACACTGACATTCTGCAAGAAGTCATCCGCGCTCATGGCTTGCCGTGCGATGTAGAACACCTGTCGCCCGCTGATTACGAGGCGCGTCTCGGCGCGCTGTATCAGTCTGGGGAGTCGGCCACCGCTGCATTGATCGAGGGCATAGGCGACCAGGTCGATCTCGACAGCCTGATGAGTGAACTGCCGAAGATCGAAGATCTGCTGGAGAACGACAACGACGCGCCAGTCATCCGCCTGATCAACGGTCTGTTCGGTGAAGCCTTGCGTCTGCGTGCTTCAGACATCCATGTGGAAACTTTCGAGACCACCCTGGTGATTCGTCTGCGAGTCGATGGCCACTTGCGCGAAGTGCTGCGACCACCCCGTGCGCTGTCGACGATGCTGGTCTCGCGAATTAAAGTCATGGCCCGGCTGGATATCGCCGAGAAGCGCCAGCCTCAAGATGGGCGGATCACCTTGCGCTCCGGCGGGCGGGAAATCGACATCCGGGTCTCGACTTTGCCGGGCATTCACGGCGAGCGGGTGGTAATGCGGGTGCTGGACAAGCAGGCCAGCCTGCTGGACCTGACCAATCTCGGCATGCCGCTGGAAGTGGAGTCGGGCCTGCGCGCCTGCCTGTCGCGCCCCAACGGAATCGTGCTCAGCACTGGGCCCACTGGCTCGGGCAAAACCACCACACTTTATGCCAGCCTCAACAGCCTGAACGATGGCTCGTGCAACATCCTGACCGTGGAGGATCCGGTGGAGTACGCCATCACCGGCATTGGCCAGACGGCCATCAATCCCCGTGCCGGTATGACCTTCGCCAATGGCTTGCGCGCCATTTTGCGCCAGGACCCTGATGTCATCATGCTTGGCGAAATCCGTGATCGGGAAACCGCGCAGATCGCCGTGCAAGCCAGTCTGACCGGACACTTGGTGCTTTCCACCCTGCATACCAACAGTGCGGTGGGTGCCGTGACCCGCTTGCGGGATATGGGCATCGAGCCTTTTCTCATCGCGTCCACCCTCAAGGGCGTGCTGGCGCAGCGGCTGGTGCGCCGCTTGTGCCATTGCGCCACCGCGCAGCCGTTGCAGGACGCCGAGCGTGCGCTGTGGCCGGAGCTGGCGGAGCTTGACGAGAGCTTCCATCCAAAAGGTTGCGAGTCTTGCCAGGGCAGCGGCTATGACGGGCGGATGGGACTCTACGAATTTATCGAGCTGGACGCCGGCCTGATCGCCATGTTGTACGACGGCGCAAGCGAAGTGGCCATGCATGAGTATCTGGCTGACAAGCGTCAAAGCCTGGCAGCCATGGCCAGCGAATGCCTGCGGCGTGGCGAAACCAGCCTAGCTGAAGTCTTGCGCGCGGTGCGGGGCTAACCATGCCTACCTATCGCTATCAGGCCCTTGACCCTGCCGGACGCACCTGCAAGGCAAGCATTCAGGCGGAAAACGAACGCCATGCCCGGCAGTTGCTACGCGAGCAGGGCTTGTTCACCCGACAATTGCAGATTCAGGATTCGGCATCGCGCAGCCCAAGGGGCCAGCGCCTCAGTCACAGTCAACTGTGTGAACTGACCCGGCAACTCGCGACACTCTTGAGTGCCGGGATTGCCCTGGTGGATGCCTTGGGTACGCTGGAGCGGCAGCTTGCAGAACCGGCGATTCGCAACTTGCTGGTGGCCGTACGCGGCGCCCTCGGCGAAGGCCACAGCCTTGCCCAGAGCCTGCGTCGTCAGGGTGGTCTGTTCAATGGCTTGTATTGCGCGCTGGTGGAGGCGGGTGAACGCTCTGGCAAGCTGGCGCCGGTTCTTGAACGCTTGGCGGAGCACCTTGAACAGGTTCAGCGTCAGCGCCACAAAGCCAGGACCGCGATGATCTATCCGGCGGTTCTGATGCTGGTGTCGCTGCTGGTGGTCATTGGCCTGATGACATTCGTGGTTCCCAAGCTCACCGAGCAGTTCAGTCACACCGGGCAAGCCCTGCCGGTTATCACGCAATTGCTGATCGGCATCAGCAAAGGGCTGGTCACTGTCGGGCCGTGGCTGCTGGTGGTGGCGCTACTCATCGGAGTCTTCGGCGCAATGCTGTTGCGCAAGCCGCACTGGCGCCTGCGTCTGGATCGCAGCCTGTTGCGGCTGCCGAAAGCCGGCGCATTGTTGACCGTGCTGGAAAGCGCACGACTGGCCCGCAGCCTGGCGATTCTGGTGGGCAGCGGCGTGCCGTTGCTGGAGGCCTTGCAAGTGGCGACCGCGACGGTCAGCAATCGGGAGATCCATCGCACCCTCACCATGGTTCGCGAACAGGTGGAAGGCGGCGTCAGCCTGCACCGCGCGCTCAACGCTGCCGGTCACTTTCCACCGTTGCTGCTCAACATGGTGGCCAGCGGCGAGGCCAGCGGAACCCTGCCGGACATGCTTGAACGGGTCGCCGATAACCAAGAGCGAGGCTTTACCCGGCAAGTGGACATGCTCATGGCCCTGTTCGAGCCATTGATGATTCTAGTGATGGGCGGCGTTGTGCTGTTCATCGTGCTGGCCGTGCTGTTGCCGATCATGCAGCTCAATCAAGGGCTTGCTTTCTAACCCATGGAGAACCTTCTCATGCCCCGTCTGAACCCCAAGCGCCAGCGCGGCTTCACGCTGATGGAAATCATGGTGGTGATTTTCATCATCGGTCTGTTGATCGCGGTCGTCGCGCCCAGCGTCCTCGGCAATCAGGATAAGGCCATGCGCCAGAAAGTCCTGGCCGACCTGTCCACCCTGGAGCAGGCGCTGGATATGTACCGACTGGATAATTTGCGATACCCCAGTTCCGAGCAGGGCTTGGATGCCTTGACCAGCGCACCCAAGGTCGAGCCGCTGGCGCGAGCATGGCGTGCCGATGGCTACATTCGACGCTTGCCCGCTGACCCGTGGGGCAACGCTTACCACTACAAGGCTCCCGGTGAGCATGGGCGTATCGACATCTATTCCCTGGGCGCCGATGGCACACCGGGCGGCGAGGGCACCGACGGCGATCTCGGTAACTGGAACCTCTGAGCGTGAAGCATGCGCAGGGCTTTTCACTGCTGGAAATTCTGGTGGTGTTGCTGATCGTCGGCCTGTTCAGCGCCATGAGTGTGGCGTGGCTGGATTCAGGCCAGGCACCGATACAGCAAGCCTTGCAGCAACTGGCGGCAGAGGCGCGGATTCAAGCGGCGCAGGCCCGGCACAGCGGACAGGTGCTGGGCTTGCGCTGGAATGGCAAGCAACCGGAGTTCGTCCGTTTGCAGCAGGACAAGGACAACCTGCGCTGGCGGGTTGAGCCGACGCGGCTCAAACCCTGGCCTGTGCAATTGAGTACGGACTGGCCCGTGTCTGTAGAGCCTCAGGTGGTGTTCACCCCCACCGGGGTGGCGCGCTCGGCAGTCGTCAATTGGCAATGGCCTCAAGGCCATCAGCGCTGGGAATGGCGCGGGGATAACAGCCTGACCCAAGTGAACCTGCCATGAAGCGCGAACGTGGCTTCACCTTGCTGGAAGTGATGGTCGCCTTGGGCATTGCCGCAATGATGGCGGTGATGGTCAGCCAGATGTTGCGTCAGCGCATCAGCGTGCATCAGGCGGTTCAGCAGCATCGACTGGGCAGCCTGTGCGCGCGGGAGCTGGAAGCGCGGTTTGGTGTTGAGCGCTACTGGCCGTCGACCAATCAAGTCCGTGGCGAGTTACGTCAGGGGGAGATGACCTGTCACTGGCGGCTGGATCTGGGGATGACCGGCGTGCGTAATTTGCGCCGTGGGGAGCTGGCGCTGTTTGCCGCTCGGGATGAACGCGAGC
Source organism: Pseudomonas syringae (assembly GCF_000737245.1). Lineage (GTDB taxonomy): Bacteria > Pseudomonadota > Gammaproteobacteria > Pseudomonadales > Pseudomonadaceae > Aquipseudomonas > Aquipseudomonas syringae_J. The sequence goes on from NZ_JPQU01000045.1 coordinate 96,295, forward strand.
CGCTGGGGCATTTCACGTTGTTTCTGGTGCGCCCGTGAGGCGGTTTCAACGGGGCCTGACCCTGGTCGAATTGCTTGTGGCTATGGCGTTGACCGCCGTGCTTGGCGTGGTGTTGGCTGCATTGGTCAATGGCTGGTTAAGTGTGCGCGAGCGCCTGTCCGAGACTGGGAATGAGCCTCTGGTGTTGGAATTCTGTCTGGCTCTGGAACGACGTCTGGACGGTCTGGTGCTGCGTCAGCTGTACGAGCAGCGCCTGCCGCTGCCAATGGCCTGGCTCGATTGGAAACCCGCAGCGCAACAGCTTGAATGGGTGGCCCTGACCGCCTGGCCCGAGGTCGACGGGCAGTCGCGATTACAGCGCCAGCGGATTGAGTTCAGTCCCCGGGAAAGCAGCTTGATTATCTCGACCTCGGCCGATATTTACGCCGCCGGTGTTGCCCGTTGGCAGCGCCGGGAACAGTTGGCTGATATCGATAAGGTCCAGTTCAGTTTTTATCAGGGAACCCGCTGGCTGGCGTTTCCTTCAACCGTCGCCCAGCAGCCTGATCGGGGTGTGCGACTCGAATTCGAGCGTCATGGAGCGCCCTATGTTTGCACCTTCAATTTGCCCGAGACTCAACCGTGAAGCTGTTTGAGCGCTGGCGCGCCGAGCGTTCCGCTGCGCGACAGTGGTTGTTGGTGCGTCCGGGTTTTAATCCTGCGGACCCGTGGCAATGGCGACGGCTGCCCGGTGCTGAATTCGGCGACGGCCCACCGCCTTCCCGGTTCGCTCAGGATTCTGTCGCGCTGATCATTCCGGCCGCCTATTGCAGTCATTTCCAGGTGCCGGCGCCTCCGGGGCTCAAAGCTCACGAGTGGCCGCTGCTATTGGAGGACTCGCTGCAACAGCCTGTGGATCAGCTTCAGGTGAGCTGTCTGTCCAGGACGAATGGGCATCTTGAATTACTGGTCGCTGAACGCGCCCTTATTCGGCGCTGGCTGGATGAGTGTGAGGCGATGGGTTTCTCGCCCAGCCATCTGTGGGCGGAAATGCAATTGCTGCCGAATCCAGCACCCGGCCAGTTGTTGCGCTGGAGCCGGGATCAGGATGCTTGCCTCAAGCGTGCCGGCGCCAATGGAGTACAGCACTGGTTGGTATGGCCTGATGTTCTGGGCGATTTGCCGGAGGATTGGCAGCATCCGCAGGGGGAAATCACCGGCGACTGGCCATCGCATTGGGCCGAATTGTCGCGCCTGCCCAATCTGCTGACGGGGTCTGGCAATCGCCAAGCCAAAGGCCGTCTGCGCACACCTTCGTTCAGCCCAACCCAGCGCCGCCTTTTGAACAGCTGTGGATTGCTGGCTTTAGTCTGGGCTTGCGTTGCCCTTGGGCAATTCTGGCAACAGGTGCCGGTGTGGAAGGCGCAGGTTGAGGCCGTCACCGGCCCAGTCGCCAGCGCGCGGCAGGCCGAGAGAGTTCTGGCTCGACTGTCCGCCGATCAACTGGACTGGCGAACGCGTCAGCAGCAACTGGTGGAGCTGGAGCAGGCTGTCGAGCGATGGCTCGATACTCAGCCGGACTGGGGCGTGTCCGGCAGCTATTTCGATGGGCAGCGCTGGCGGGTAGTGCTCAGCGGCAGCAGTCCAGCTCCTGCCATCGGACACTGGCAAGCGATGGCCCGCAGTGCTGGATCGAAAGTTACCGTCGAGCCGGACCCCAAAACTGCTCTGCTTACCCTCAACTTCAACCTGGACGGGCAGCCATGAAGGCTATTATCGAACGCAGCTGCAATACCTTTGCGGCGCTGCCTGCCAGTCGTCGTTTCGCCTTGCTGGCGGGCTGGGTGGTGGTGCTGACGTTATTGCTGGTGCTGATCGGCCGGCCTTTACTGGCGTTGGCTAAAGAACTGCGTCAATGGCCGACTCTGGCTCAGCAGGCTCAGACACTGACCCCTGGCGTGATATTCACCAGTGATTATTGGCAGGCTTTGGCCAGTGCCCGGGGGCTGATGCTCACGCGAGTTGAACAGCGCGGCGAGGTCTGGCAATTGCAGGGTGAGCTGAGTCGTGCCGAAGGGTTGCCGCAATTGTTGAGCAGTATTCAGGCCCAGGGCGGGCGCCCTCTGCGCTGGAGCCTGGAGCAAGGGCATCAAGGCCTGGTGTTCAGTGTGGATGTCAGCCGCACGGGTGGACGCCCGTGACCCGCAAGCTTTGGATGCTGGGTATCGCAGTGTTTGTCGTGACCTTGCTACTGAACATACCGGCTGCCTTGGTGGCCCGGTTTATCCCTTGGGGGGCTGGCTGGCAGCCGGTGGCTGTCGCGGGCACCATCTGGAACGGGCACATGGAAAGGCTCGGCATGGTAGGGCCCCTGGCCTGGCGTTTTCAGCCCTGGATCGGCGAAGGCCAGGTAAATATGGGCTTTCAGCAACGGAACTGGGAGCTACAGCTTAGCGGCTGGCCATGGTCCTGGCAGGCGCAACTGGCACCCGTTGCCCGCCAGATGACCCCTCCGACGGGCTTTGTCATAGATGGTGACTGGCAAGGCCGCGTGCAGATTAAAGGAAACGGCGCGACGTGCAGGTCCAGTTCCGGCGAACTTCAAGGTCGGGATTTGGCCTTGATCACGCCGTGGACTGTGGTGCTGGGCAGGGCGCAACTCAGGTTGGAGTGTCGTGAGGGTTTGCGGGTTATGGCCAATGCTCAGCGCGACGGCGAGCACCGCTTCGAGGCCCGGCTTGATCCTGTCGTGCGACGTATCAAACTCAATGGCTGGGTTGAACCGGATGCTATGGTCACACCGCTGTTGGTTCAGGCGGGGCTGCTCAAGGTGGGGGCTACGGAGTTTGAGAGGGTGTGGGGTGACGTTAAATAGCAGCGACTCAGACAGGCGACTCTGCGGGAGATTCTATGTTTGCCCGCAAGCGCATGTGGCAACGTGGGACCGGCTTTAGCCGGGAAAGCTGCATCGCAGTCGATAGAGATGCGCTGGATTTACTGGCCCTTCCCGGCTAAAGCCGGTCCCACGTCAGAAATTACGCCACAGGATTTTGTTCAGCCCTTGGGCTTCGCATGCGCCGCCAACCGCTCCAGCGCCGCTCGCAGTTTGGGGTCTGTAATCCCCTCCGCGGTGGCCTGAATGCTTTCGGCGGCTACCGGCGATAAATCCATGGTATGCCCGGCCGCGCCCTGACGGGCGGAGGGGGGTTGAACCTTGAACACGATGCGGGTCAGGTTGGCGAACTCGTCAAATGCGGTTAATTGTCGCTGTAGACGCTTCTGCTGATAGCGCAGGCGCGTAGCCCAATGACCGTCGGTAACGATCAGCAGCAGACTGCCTTCGCGCCATGAGGCAACGTGGCAATGTTCGCGTGCGGCGGGCTGCAACTGGCTTTCAAGCAGCCGCTGAAGGTGACCAAGACGCTGCGCATGATGAAATATGGCTTTCAGCGGCTTGGCTTCGCGCAGCAGTACAGCGGGTGCCCGGGCGGTGAGGGGACGAAATGCCATGAGCGAGTGACCTAGGGTGACAAGTTCGTCATGTTAGCAGAAAGCGTCTGAATCGCCGGTTTCCGCTGCGGATCAGGAGTTTTATGCGCAAAATCAACGGTTAACTTCTTCGGCTCATGGGTTGAACTTGGGGAAAATGCCCCTATCTACAGACAGCCCCGTCACAGCGCTGCGCCAGCATCGTGGAATAACGCCACTTTCCTCACCATCGTTTCCGGGTAGAATGCTCGTTCGCATGCGGCCATGAGGGCTGCACGGGCGACTCACGGGGCCGCCCTCCATTCCTATGTGTGGAAGATCCTGTCGATATGTTTGCGCCTTTGTTAAAAAAACTTTTTGGAAGCAAGAACGAGCGTGAAGTGAAGCGCATGCTCAAGACGGTTCAACTCGTCAATGCCTTCGAAGAGCAAATGGTGGCCCTTTCGGACGAGCAATTGCGTGCCAAGACCGAAGAGTTCAAGGCCCGCTTAGCCAAAGGTGAGACCCTCGATAAGCTGCTTCCTGAAGCTTTCGCGGTTGCTCGTGAAGCAGGCAAGCGTGTCATGGGCATGCGCCACTTCGACGTCCAGTTGATCGGCGGCATGACCTTGCACGAAGGCATGATTGCCGAAATGCGTACCGGTGAAGGCAAGACCCTGGTGGGTACGCTGGCGGTCTATCTCAACGCGTTGTCCGGCAAGGGCGTTCACGTAATTACCGTGAACGACTACCTGGCTCGTCGAGATGCCAACTGGATGCGTCCGCTGTACGAATTCCTCGGCCTGAGCGTTGGCATCGTCACGCCTTTCCAGCCACCTGAGGAAAAGCGTGAAGCCTACGCCGCTGATATCACCTACGGCACCAACAACGAGTTCGGTTTCGATTACCTGCGCGACAACATGGCTTTCAGCATGGAAGACAAGTTCCAGCGCGAGCTCAATTTTGCCGTGATCGACGAAGTTGACTCGATCCTCATCGACGAAGCCCGTACGCCGCTGATCATTTCCGGTCAGGCCGAAGACAGCTCCAAGCTGTACACCGAAATCAACCGCCTGATCCCGCGCCTCGTGCAGCACATCGAGGAAGTGGAAGGCGAGGTCACCAAAGCCGGTCACTACACCGTTGACGAAAAAACCCGTCAGGTTGAGCTGAACGAAGCCGGTCACCAGTTCATCGAAGAGATGCTCACCGAAGTCGGCATGCTGGCTGAAGGCGAAAGCCTGTACTCGGCACACAACCTGGGTCTGCTGACTCACGTTTACGCCGGGCTGCGTGCGCATACTCTGTTCAACCGCAACGTTGAATACATCGTCCAGGACGGCCAGATCCTGCTGGTCGACGAGCACACCGGTCGTACCATGCCGGGTCGCCGTCTGTCCGAAGGCCTGCACCAGGCCATCGAAGCGAAGGAAAATCTGAACATTCAGGCCGAAAGCCAGACTCTGGCTTCGACCACGTTCCAGAACTACTTCCGTCTGTATAACAAGCTTTCCGGCATGACCGGTACAGCCGACACCGAAGCGTTCGAGTTCCACCAGATCTACGCCTTGTCGGTCGTGGTCATCCCGCCGAACAAGCCGCTGGCGCGTAAAGACTTCAACGACCTCGTCTACCTCACGGCGGAAGAGAAGTACGCTGCCATCGTGACTGACATCAAGGCTTGTCTGGCCGAGAATCGTCCGGTGCTGGTGGGTACTGCCACCATCGAAACTTCCGAGCACATGTCCCGTCTGCTCAATGAGGAAGGTATCGGTCACAAGGTTCTGAACGCCAAGTTCCACGAAAAAGAAGCCGAGATCATCGCTCAGGCCGGTCGTCCGGGCGCGCTGACCATCGCCACCAACATGGCCGGTCGCGGTACCGACATCCTTTTGGGCGGTAACTGGGAAGTGGAAGTCGCGGCACTGGAAGATCCTAGTCCGGAGCAGATCGCACAGATCAAGGCTGATTGGCAGAAGCGCCATCAGCAAGTGATCGAAGCGGGCGGCCTGCATGTAATTGCTTCCGAGCGTCATGAATCGCGCCGTATCGACAACCAGCTGCGTGGTCGTGCCGGTCGTCAGGGCGACACTGGTTCAAGCCGTTTCTACCTGTCCCTGGAAGACAGCCTGATGCGCATCTTCGCCTCTGATCGGGTGAAGAATTTCATGAAAGCGCTGGGTATGCAGTCCGGCGAAGCGATCGAGCACCGTATGGTGACCAACGCGATCGAGAAGGCGCAGCGCAAGGTTGAAGGTCGCAACTTCGATATCCGTAAGCAATTGCTGGAATTCGACGACGTTTCCAACGAGCAGCGTAAGGTGATCTACCACATGCGTAACAGCCTGCTGGCTGCGACGAATATTGGTGACACCATTGCCGACTTCCGCCAGGACGTACTCAATAGCCTGATCAGTCAGCACATTCCTCCTCAGTCCTTGCCTGAGCAATGGGACGTTGCAGGTCTGGAAGCTGCGCTGGAGACCGATTTTGGCGTGAAGCTGCCGGTCCAGCAGTGGCTCGACGAAGACGATCACCTGCACGAAGAAACCCTGCGTACCAAGTTGATGGAAGAGCTGCTTGCGGCTTACAACGAGAAAGAAGAGCAGGCCAGCGCTGAAGCGTTGCGCTCCTTTGAGAAGCAGATTCTGTTGCGCGTACTGGATGACTTGTGGAAAGACCATCTGTCGACCATGGACCACCTGCGTCACGGTATCCACCTGCGCGGTTACGCTCAGAAGAACCCGAAGCAGGAATACAAGCGCGAATCCTTCACCCTGTTCCAGGAACTCCTGGATTCGATCAAGCGCGACACCATCCGTGTGCTGTCACACGTTCAGGTGCGCCGCGAAGATTCGGAAGAAGAGGAAGCTCGTCTGCGACGCGATGCCGAAGAACTGGCGCAACGCATGCAGTTCGAACACGCTGAAGCACCGGGCCTGGAACAGCCGGAAGTATTGGCTGAAGAAGGCGTAGAAGTCGCGACTCTACCGGTCCGCAATGACCAGAAGCAGGGCCGTAACGAGCTGTGCTGGTGCGGTTCGGGCAAGAAGTACAAGCATTGCCACGGCCAGATCAGTTAAGGCTGGTCTGAATCTGTAGCACCAACGCCGCGACCGGCTCTGCCGTCGCGGCGTTTTACAATCGATTGCCGTACCAGACAGGGCGGCACAGACAATTCTTCAAGGAGCGCACCTCATGGCTGTTGGTCTTGGTCCTTTGCCGACATTGCACCCGGTTCCCGGTTTTGAACTGGGTATTTCCTCTGCCGGCATCAAACGCCCGGGTCGCAAGGACGTTGTGGTCATGCGCTGCGCCGAAGGCTCCAGCGTTGCGGGCGTCTTTACCCTCAATGCGTTTTGCGCGGCTCCGGTTATCCTCGCCAAGCAACGTGTGGGCGGCTCCGTACGCTATTTGCTGACCAACACCGGCAATGCCAACGCGGGCACTGGCGAACCCGGCCTGGCCAACGCTGCGCGCACCTGCGCCAAGCTGGCTGAGCTGACCGGCGTTGATGCCTCTGCCGTGCTGCCGTACTCCACCGGTGTGATCGGCGAGCCGCTGCCTGTGGAAAAGATTGAGGGCGCTCTGCAAGCCGCGCTCGACGATCTGTCTGTGGACAACTGGGCCGCTGCTGCGACCGGGATCATGACCACCGACACCCTGCCCAAAGGCGCTAGCCGTCAGTTCCAGATCGACGGCGTGACCATCACCGTTACCGGCATCAGCAAAGGCGCGGGCATGATCCGCCCGAACATGGCGACCATGCTGGGTTACATCGCCACTGACGCCAAAGTCTCGCAGAGCGTGTTGCAGGATTTGATTCGTGATGGCGCCAACAAGTCGTTCAACCGCATCACCATCGATGGCGATACCTCGACCAACGACTGCTGCATGCTGATTGCCACTGGTCAGGCCAATCTGCCTGAAGTCACCGAAGCCAAAGGCCCGCTGTTCGACGCGCTGAAGAAGGCGGTGTTCGAGGTGTGCATGGAAGTGGCTCAGGCCATCGTCCGTGACGGTGAAGGCGCGACCAAGTTCGTGACCGTTGAAGTCAACGGTGGCGGCAATCATCAGGAGTGCCTGGACGTTGGTTACGCGGTCGCGCACTCGCCGCTGATCAAGACGGCACTGTTTGCGTCCGATCCAAACTGGGGCCGAATTCTGGCGGCTGTGGGCCGTGCCGGTGTTCCTGATCTGGATGTCAGCAAGATCGACGTATTCCTGGGTTCGGTCTGCATCGCCAGCAAAGGTTGCCGCGCGACCACCTACACTGAAGAGCAGGGCTCGGCCGTCATGGCGCAAGCAGAAATCACCATCCGCATTGAACTGGGCCGTGGCGATTGCAGCGAAACCATCTGGACCACCGACCTGTCCCACGAGTACGTCAAGATCAATGCGGAATACCGCACGTAAGGTGCTTCCTGATGATGGTGCGGTGTCCCTGGCACCGTGCTGTCGCTTTGCTGTAGGAGCGCGCTTGCCCGCGATTCGATTTTAGGCTCAATATATTTTTTCGCCCGTGCTAATGCCATCGCGGGCAAGCGCGCTCCTACGGTTCATCATTCAAGTAAGGACACCGAAATGACCCTGCACCTGATCATCGGCGACAAACGCTATTCTTCCTGGTCTCTGCGTGCGGCATTGGCGCTGTACATGACGGGGGCGGCTCACAGCGAGCAACTGATACCGCTGAATCAGGCGAATACCCGGCAGTTGATGCTGGAGCACTCGCCAACCGGCAAAGTGCCACTGCTGAAAACGCCACAGGGCACCATTGCCGATTCCCTGGCAATCATCGAATACCTCGCCGAACAATTCCCCGAAGCCGGTCTCTGGCCTGCTGACACCGCCGACCGAGCCCAGGCGCGTTCAGCTTGCGCGCAAATGCATAGCGGCTTCATGGGGCTGCGCTCCAACATGCCGATGGATTTGCGCCGCGATGAAGCACTGGAGGTTATCCCGGTGGATACCCAAGGCGATATCGAGCGGATTGTCCAGCTTTGGGCAGAATGCCGTGCTGCGGCGAGCGAAAGCGGACCGTTTCTGTTCGGCAAGGCCAGCGTTGCCGACGCCTTCTTTGCCCCGGTCGCCATCCGTTTGCGCACGTATCAGGTTGTGCTGCCGCCTGAAGCGGCGGCTTACGTCGAAACCATCTATCAATGGCCGGTTTTCCAGCGTTGGCAACAGGCCGCTCTAGAGGAAACTCCCGCGTGAAACGAGTTCATGTAGCCGCCGCCGTCATCCGTGGAGCTGACGGCAGGATCCTTATCGCACGCCGCGCCGACAGCCAGCACCAAGGCGGGCTGTGGGAATTTCCCGGCGGTAAGGTCGAGCCGGGTGAAGCTGTGGAAGCTGCCTTGGCCCGAGAGCTACAGGAAGAGCTGAACATCGTCGTTACCCAAGCCCGTCCGCTGATCAGGATTCAGCATGATTACCCCGACAAGCAGGTTTTGCTGGATGTCTGGGAGGTCTCGGCGTTCACCGGCGAGCCTCATGGTGTCGAAGGCCAGCCATTGGCGTGGGTTTCAAACCGTGAATTGCCCGATTATGAATTCCCGGCGGCCAATCAACCTATCGTCGCGGCGGCTCGTCTGCCGGGTGAATACCTGATCACCCCCGGCGAGCTGGAAACCCCGCAGCTGTTGCGTGGCATCCAGAAAGCGATTGCTGGCGGTATCAAGCTGATTCAGCTCCGTGCACCGAATGGCTATGACCCGCAGTATCGCGATCTGGCTGTGGATGCAGTGGGTTTGTGTGCCGGCAAGGCGCAATTGATGCTCAAGGGGCCGCTCGAGTGGTTGGGCGACTTCCCCGCAGCAGGCTGGCACCTGACATCGGCGCAATTGCGCAAGCTGGCAGCCAATGGTCGTCCATTTCCCAAAGAGCGCTGGCTGGCGGCGTCCTGCCATAACGCCGAAGAGCTGAGCCTGGCTGAGCAGATGGGTGTCGATTTCGTGACCTTGTCACCGGTGCAGCCAACCCAGACTCATCCGGAGGCTCATCCTCTAGGTTGGGAGCAGGCGCAGCAGTTGATCTCAGGCTTCAACAAGCCGGTTTATCTGCTCGGTGGACTTGGCCCGGCAGAGCAACAGCAAGCCTGGCAGAGCGGGGCACAGGGAGTAGCGGGGATCCGGGCGTTCTGGCCGGGGGAGTGACCCCGGCTCCAACGGAATCGGTGCTCACCTGTGGGAGCGGTGCTTGCCCGCGATACAGGCACCGCGGTTTGACAGAGAGATCAACGAAACCTTATCGCGGGCAAGCACCGCTCCCACAGGGTTGGTGTAGTGAACCTGAAATTACCGCTTCTTCGCTGCCTCCCACAATATCTCCGCAATACCCTGGCGTTTGGCGATCATTCGCGCCGCAACGAACAGTAAGTCCGACAGCCTGTTGATGTAAGCCAACCCAAACCCGGTCAAGGGCTCAACTGCATTTAGGTGCTGGCAGCGGCGCTCTGCGCTTCGGGCCAGGCTGCGGCAGACGTGGGCCTGGGCGATCAGTGCCGAGCCGCCGGGCAGGATGAAATTTTCCAGTGGGCCCAGCTCTTCATTCCATAGATCGATGGCAGCTTCCAGTCGATCAATCTCTGCCTGATCCAGAGCCTGATAAACCGGCATCGCCAGTTCTCCACCCAAATCAAACAACCGATGCTGACAAGGGGTTAGCACCTCGATGACTTCGTTGAGTGCAGGCTTCACTTCGGCCTGTTCGGCCAACCCGGCAAGCAGCAGCCCCAATTGGCTATTAAGGGTATCCACGTCGCCGATGGCTTCGACCCGTGGGTGGTCTTTGGAAACCCGACGCCCATCGCCCAGTCCGGTTTCGCCGGTATCACCGGTGCGCGTGTAAATTTTCGACAAGCGAAAGCCCATTCTTATTACTCCGTCATAGCGGTGAAATAACCGCTTCTGGCACTGCGACCTGACTACCCGCCAATGGCAGGCGTAAGGTAAAGCAGGTGCCATGGCCGAGCGAGGATTGAACCTCCATCTGACCTTTGTGATTGTTGGTGATGATGAAATACGAAACCGACAGCCCAAGGCCGGTGCCCTGGCCGATTTCCTTGGTGGTGAAAAACGGCTCGAACGTCCGCTTGCGCACGTTTTCCGACATGCCGACGCCGTTGTCTTCTACCTGAATCTCTGCCCATGGAGGGTTGAGACGAGTGCGCAAGATGATCCGGCCCGGCTCGCTGTCGTCCGGACGCTGGTGGATGGCTTGCGCGGCGTTTTTCAGCAGGTTGAGCAGCACCTGTTCCAGTTCGTTGGCGGTGCCGGGCACTGGGCCAAGATCCGGGTCGAACTGGCGGACAATGGCCTGGCCTTTAAAGTCGAAACCGATGGTCAAATCAAAGTCGTTACTGGCGATTTCCAACGCCTGATCGATCAGCGCGGGCAGGTCGCAAGGCGCCATCTGCCGGGTGCTGAGGCGGCTGAAACTGAGCATGTGGCTGACGATCTTCGCCGCCCGGGCGCCGGCTTGCGCAATGCCATCCAGCAGCTGCGGCACCTCCCGGCTGATCAGATAGCGATTGACGGTTTCCAGGTCGATGCCTTCAGCTTCGGCTTGCTCAATGTTTTTCGGCAGGTCGCTGGACAGTCGCCGGCGGATGTTCTGCACGTTATGCAGGATCGCGCCCAGGGGATTATTGATCTCGTGGGCCATGCCCGCTGCCAGCCCGCCGACGGAAAGCATCTTCTCCGACTGCACCATCATTTCTTCCAGGGACAGCCGCTGGGTGATGTCGTCGATGCGGATCACTACGCCCCGTCCTGCATCGCCGGTCAGCGGGTAAAAGGTCAGGGCGTAGTGGCGGCGTTCTTCGTCCTTGATCCAGGTCACCCGCTCGATTTTGGTCACTCGGTGCCGCTCGACGGTCTGCTTGAGCTGAGGCAGGAAGGTCTTCATCGGCGCAAAGGCGAGAAAGATCGGCTGGTTGAGGGCTTCGTCCAGCGGTGTACCGGAAAGCGCGCTGGCCTCTTGGTTCCACTGGGTGACGTAGAGCTGTTCGTCGAGGGCGATCAGCGCCGAAGGCATGGAATCGATGATGCTGTTCAGGTAGTTCTGAAAGCCGGTGAGCTTTTTCTCGATCTTGCTGCGTACTTTTACTTCAAGTTCCAGCTTGCGGTTGGTGTTGCGGGTTTCTTCGGCGAGCCCCTGAGCCTGATCGTAAGCCTCCTGAGAGTCGTCCCGGGCGCGCTTGAGTTGCTGCTCCCGGGCTTCCATCCGCGACAGCATGGTGTTGAACGCCTCGGCCAGACTGCCGATTTCGTCTTTGTTGCCCGGCTCGGCCCGCAGCGCATAGCTTTCTTCCCGGGTGACCTGCCGGGACAACTCTTCGAGCTGGTAGATAGGCTCGGTAATCAGGCGGCGAATCTGCCGGGCGATGATCAGCCAGAGCAATACGCTGAACACCAGAATGCCCAGGCTGGCGGTCAAAGTGCCGGTATAAAACGCAGTGGGTAACTCGCTGCTGGCCACTAATAACAGGTGGCCCGGAGCCTGCCCTGTTTTCGGAACGGGAATGACCTGGGTGTTGCGAAATTCAGTAATGCGCCAGGTGTCGATGTCCTGGAAGTGAGCGGGCAACTTCAGCTTGTCACCCTGCTGCAACTGGCCCAGCCGTTCACCGTTGTTGTCGTACAGCGCCGCCGCGCGCAAGGGGCCGTAGCTTTTCAGCTCCTTAAGCAGCGCGTCGGCATTGCTCGGTGAGCTGAGTGCCTGCTCGGCAAGATTCGGATTGCTAATCAGTCGGCCAATGGTCTGCAAGGCCTGGGGCGCCATGGCTTCCTGGGAAATATAGTAAGCGGCGCTGATGAAAGTCAGGTTGGCCACCAGCAGGACAGTGGTCAGCAAGACCAGCAGGGCAGCCAGCAGCTTCTGGCCGACCGGCAGGTTTTCCAGGCGTTGGCGCAATGACATGAGGTAAATCACACACTGATGGGAAGTAATTAGGGTAGCGCGCGGTTTAGCGGTTGGGCAAACCGAGTCTCGCTTCTCGCAGATAAGCTGTTCAATTGAGGTGGGACACTACTCAGTACGCAGGCCTTTGTTCGCCAACTGTTCGACAAGCCGATGCTGCAGCTGTTGCAAATGAGGAGCAGCGTATCGATGGCGTTTGGCGGTCGCACAGGCGTAACCCAGCAGATAACTGATTTCAGTGCGGCGCCCCTGAGCGACATCCTGATACATCGACGAGTAGTTGGCAGCTGTGGCCTGAATCACCCGTAGCACCTCGTTGTGCAGGTCCTCTGCGGCGGCTGGCTGCCCACAACACTCCAGCAGCCCGGACAGTTCGGCGCAGAGGGTTGCGACTTCACAGTGATGCTCAAGCAGCCCACCGTTGCGGCAAGCATGCAGGACCGTCAGGGGATTGATCGCGCAGTTGAGGGCCAGTTTGCGCCACAGGCGGGTGAGGATGTCCGGGGTCCATTCATGGGGAATCCCGCTGTTGTGCAGCTCTTCGAGCCAGGAGGGCGGAGTCGGATCCTGAGGGTCGCCCAACCAGGTGTAGCCGTGACCGGCGAACACGACCTGCCAATCCTGCTGGCGAAACGCGCCTTCGGTGCTCGACGCGAAGATGCAGCGCGCCTTCGGAATTTGCGCGGCGACGGCATCCTGGCTGCCCAGGCCATTTTGCAGCAGGATGACCTCAGCATTGGGGCCCAGTCGTGACGCCAGCGATGCAATTGCCTGCTCGGCGTCGTAAGCCTTGCAGGCCAGCAGCAGTCGGTGGATGGGCTCGTCGCTGTCGACGGTCTGGGCGCTGATGGCCAGCCGGCTCTCAACGCCTTGCTCAATCAGGGTCAGGGTCGCGCCATTAGCCTCGTAGGCGGCCAGTCGAGCGGCATCGCGCAGGATCAAACGCACAGACACACCAGTTCGTGCAAGACGCGCTGCCCACAGGCTACCGAGGCTTCCGGCTCCCAAAACATGCCAGGTCATCGACATCAGTGGGTCACTACCAGGCAAATCGGTGGGCACGAGAACGGTAAATCGGCTGTCGACATGGAACGCTCGCAGTGAACGCGGGAAAAGTCCCGTTATAATAACCGCGATTCAACACCGTCAAGCCAAGCGTTTCCATACGCCTTTTAACCGGAGAAATGACATGCCCTCGTTCGACGTAGTGTCCGAACTGGATAAACACGAAGTCACTAATGCCGTCGACAACGCCATCAAAGAGCTGGACCGTCGCTACGACTTGAAAGGCAAAGGCGAGTTCGAATTCAAGGAAAAGGACCTGACCGTCAACCTGACGGCCGAGGCCGAGTTCCAGCTTGAAGCGATGATCGAAATCCTCAAACTGTGCCTGGTCAAGCGCAAGATCGACGTCAAATGTCTCGAAGTCAAAGATGCATTTGCATCCGGCAAGCTGATGAAGCAGGACGCGGTGCTCAAGGAAGGTATCGACAAAGAGCTGGCGAAGAAAATCGTCGCTCACATCAAAGAAGCCAAACTCAAGGTTCAGGCCGCCATTCAGGGCGAGCAGGTCCGGGTTACCGGCAAAAAGCGTGATGATCTGCAAGAAGCCATGGCTGTACTGCGTGCTCATGAATTCGGCATGCCGTTGCAGTTCAACAACTTCCGCGACTGATTGTCTGGCCGAGAGGTGGGGAACCTCTGTGTTCAGCCCGCGTCCCAGGCCAGTGCAGGTGGCTGAATCTTCAGGCTTGATCTGAAGGTTCAGCCACCGGTTTCGCGAACTGTAAGGAGAAAAAGATGGATTTGAATGCCGAAATCGATCATTTGGTAAAGGCCTCCCAGGCCTGGCTGCCGATGATCATGGAATACGGCAGCCGCGTGCTGTTGGCCCTGGTCACCTTGATCATTGGTTGGTGGCTGATCAACCGTCTAACCTCCAAGGTCGGCGCGCTGTTGGCACTGCGTAATGCCGACCTGGCACTGCAGGGCTTCATCAGCAGCCTGGCCAATATCATTCTTAAAGTTCTGTTGTTGGTCAGCGTTGCGTCGATGATCGGCGTAGAAACCACCTCATTCGTGGCGGCGATCGCTGCGGCAGGTTTGGCGATCGGACTGGCACTGCAGGGCAGCCTGGCGAACTTCGCCGGCGGGGTGCTGATTTTGTTGTTCCGTCCGTTTCGTATTGGTGACTGGATCGAGGCGCAGGGCGTTGCCGGGACAGTGGATAGCATTCAGATTTTCCACACGATTCTGCGCACAGGGGATAACCGGACGGTGATTCTGCCTAATGGCAACCTGTCCAACGGCATCATCACCAACACCAATCGCCAGCCAACCAGAAAGGTGGTGTTCGATGTTGGTGTGGATTATGAGGCGGACCTGCAGACCGCGCGCCAAGTCCTTTTGGATTTGGCCAATGATCCCCGGATACTGCCTGACCCGGCCCCGGCGGCTGTGATCTCCACGCTGGGCGACAGCTCCATCACTGTTTCCTTGCGGGTTTGGGTCAATACTCCGGACTATTGGGATGTCATGTTCATGTTCAACGCCGAAGCACGTGACCGACTGAAAGCAGCCAACATCGACATTCCGTTTCCGCAGCGGGTGATTCGAGTGGTGCAGGATCAGACAGCGCCGAAGTAGTTGTTCAATGGATCACATGACCTGTGGGAGCGGTGCCTGCCCGCGATAAGGCTGGACGCGGTTGACCTTAGATCGCGTCCAGCCTTATCGCGGGCAGGCACCGCTCCCACAGGTTCATAGCTGCTCTTGCGAGGGCTTTTCAGCCTCCAGCTCCTCGGCAGCCTTGTCCTGCTTCGTCTCCTTGCTCCACTGCAAGATGATCATGATCAGTGTCGGCACCCCTAGCAGGGCGGTGATCAGGAAGAAATTGTGATAGCCGAACTTCTCCACCATCACGCCTGAATAGCCACCGATCAGCCGCGGCAACAGCAGCATGATCGAGCTGAGCAACGCGTATTGGGTTGCCGAGAACTTGAGGTTGGTCAGGCTCGACAGGTAAGCCACGAAGGCTGAAGTCGCCAGCCCCGAGCTGAAGTTATCCAGCGAAATGGTCAGCACCAGCATTTGCAGGTTCGGGCCCATGTCGGCGAGCAGAAGGAACAGAATATTGGTCGCCGCTGAAGTCAGGCCACCGATAAACAGAATCGGCATGATGCCGAAGCGCACGATCAACAACCCGCCAAAACCGGCCCCCAGCAACGTCATGATCAGCCCGAAGATCTTGCTGACACTGGCAATCTGATCTTTGGTGAAACCTTGGTCAATGTAGAAAACGTTGGCCATCACACCCATGACCGTGTCTGACATGCGATAGGTCGCAATCAGCCCGAGCAGCAGAAATGCCTGCCAGCGATAGCGCAGGATAAAGTCGTTGATAGGCGTCAGAACCGGCGCCAGGCCGCGTCGGCCCATGGATGACAGGCAGGCGGTGGTCAGTATCGTGTAGAGAATCGCGCGCAGGAATGCCCGGTCTTCCAGCAGCAGATCCATCCAGCTGGTGCCTTGAAACAGCACGCTGGCGAAATCAGTGTTGTACAGCTGGGTGAACATCGCGGGAACTGAGACCAGCAGCACAATAAGCACAAACACCGATGCCAGCTGATGGGTGAAGCCGTAACGCGCCGCTGAAAGCTGGGTGCGCAATGCCACTGGCGGCTCTCGCATGATCAGTGTAGTGATCAGCGCAGGCAGCATCAGCAGGCCGAACAGCACGTAAGTGCCGGTCCATGCCGAGTGCTTGTAGGCAAAACCGGTTGAGCCGAAGCCTTCAGCGAAATACAGCGCGCCAGCGGTGGCGAGCAGGGCAGCCACGCGATAGCCGGACATATAGCTGGCGGCGAGGGCGGCCTGCTGAGTGTCGTTGGCGATTTCCAGGCGATAGGCGTCGATCGCGATGTCTTGAGTGGCAGACGAGAAGGCCACGACCACGGCAATTGCGATCAGCCACGACAAGTGCTGCTGCGGGTCGCAGAAGCCCATGCCGATCAGGCCCAGAATCACCAATGATTGCGACAGTACCAGCCAGGAACGGCGACGCCCCAGCTTACCCAGCAACGGTAGACGCCATTGGTCGAGCAGCGGTGACCACACCCATTTGAAGGCATAGGCAAGGCCGATCAGGCTGGCATAGCCGATGGTTTCGCGAGCGACTCCGGCTTCGCGCAACCAGACCGACAAGGTTGAGAACACCAGCATGTAAGGCATGCCGGCGGCAAAGCCCAGCAGTAACAGCACTAACGTCGAGGGGCTGGCATATGCGGCGAGCGCGGCGCGCCAGGTTTTACGGGGCATGGGCTGGAGTCTGCCTCAGGTTACGAAAACAAAGGGCGCACTCTAACCGCTGTGCTCCATCGGGCGCCAGCCATGGCGCCGGATATCTATCCGATTGTTTTGTACCAACACCCCTTCGGCACGCAAACGGGCCCGCTGTTCGTCGCCGGAGACTGTTCCGGCCTTCAGGCTGACTTTGCCGCCAGCGCCAATAACCCGGTGCCACGGAAGAGAAGTGCCATCCGGCAACTGGCTCAAGGTGCGCCCGACCCAGCGGGCAGCGCGTCCAAGTCCGGCCAACTCGGCCAATTGCCCATAACTCACGACTTTCCCCGCCGGGACCTGGTTCAGCGTCATATATAGGGCTGTTCTCCTGATTTCAGCCGAATCCAGGCTTGACTGCTGCGAGTTCTCGTCTAACACGGGTTTATTCCTGTATATAGGTCGTCTTCATTCGTTCATTGAACTACGGAATAATCCTACGGTCTGTGAATGCTATGCCCGCGGCGGTCTTCGATTGCCTTGACGTTGTCCGACAGGACAGTGCCCGATTTTCCGCTAACTGAGCCTATGTATTTGCTTATGCTGACCAGAACCTTGTTGTGCCTAGCAGTTTCCCTCGCCTCCACCTCTCTCCTTGCCGATACCGTCTGGTTGAAGAATGGCGACAAGATTACCGGCACCATCAAGCTGTTCGATGGCGGCAAGTTGGTGATTGACACTGCTTACGGCGGGACTATCCCGCTGGACATGAAGCAGGTCAAAACGCTGCAGAGCGATCAGAAACTCATGGTCAAGCAGGATGCGTATCAGGGCGAGATCGCCAAGTCATTGCAGCCTGCCGATGATGGCAAGGTTATCCTCGCCAATGGCGATGCGCCAAAGACTGTCGAACTGGCCAGCATTCAGCAGATGCTCAAGCCCAAGCCGATCATCACTGATCTGGTCTGGAAGGGGAACATCGATGCCGCACTGGATTTCCAGAAGGCTGAGAACGATACCGACGATTACAACATCGCGTTCAAGACTTCCGCACGACATGGCCAATGGCGTCATAACGCCAAGGGCGATTACAACCGCGAAACCCAGGATGATTTGGTCAGCACTGACAACTGGAGCGCTGAATACTCCATCGACCGCTTCCTGACCGAAAACTGGTTCTGGGACGGACGAATCAGCTACAAGCGCGACAAAGTCGAAGATCTGGCCCGTCAGCGCACCGTCGGTACCGGTCCTGGCTATCAGTTCTGGGATGACGAACTGGGCGCGTTCAAACTGGGTTCGCTGTTGAACCGTACCGACTTTGAATACAGCACTGGCGAGAAGGACAATTTCTACTCGGTAGCCGGCACCTGGGATTACAACCGTTTCCTGATCGGCAAGAAAGTCGAGTTCTTCACCAATGGCGAATTGGGCAAGCCAATCAGCGGCGTTGCCGACTACTCGCTGGATGCCGAGGTTGGGCTGCGCTACAAAGTCACCGACTGGGCTTCGCTTAACCTCAAAGCCGAGAAGAACGTCATCAGCGGTTCTGATCAGGGCGACTTGGACAAAACCCGTTACACCGCTGGTTTTGGTGTGACCTGGTAAGCGAGCAATATCCACGCAATACCCGTAGGAGCTCACCGAGGTTACGAGGCCAGCGATAGCGGTCTGTCTGATGCACCGCTATCGCTGCCTCGCATTGCTCGTGAGCTCCTACCGATTGCCTCTTTGCATCCTCCCCTCGATAACTATTAACTTGTCATGGCGTCGCCTGTGCGTGCCCAATCGGCAGGTTGTCGTTATCCCTTATTAAGGAGTGATCAAGATGAGCGTCAAGGCTTCCCGCCAGGCACGAGAGCTGTTGCTCAAGGAATACCGGGGTGTGTTGTCCACGCATTCCAAGTCCATGCCCGGCTTCCCCTTTGGCTCTTCGGTGCCTTACTGCCTGGACGGGCAGGGACGGCCGTTGATTCTGATCAGCCGCATCGCTCAGCACACCCATAACCTGGGCAAGGACGCCAAGTGTTCTCTGCTGGTCGGTGAGCGTGAAGCCGATGACGTTCAGGCGACCGGACGTGTAACCGTCATGGCCGAGGCAGAAAAGCTTGTGGACGCAGACGCTATCGAGGCCGCTGCACAACGTTATTACCGTTATTTCCCTGAATCCCAGAGCTATCACAGCGCCCATGATTTCGATTTCTGGGTGCTGACGCCTGTGCGCTATCGTTTCATCGGCGGTTTCGGTGCCATTCACTGGCTGGATGATGTAGCACTGCCCAACCCTTTCGCTGGCGCAGCTGAAACCAGCATGGTTGAACACATGAATGCCGACCACGCCAACGCCATCGCGCATTATGTGGAACTCACCGGCTTGCCACAGACCGAGCCTGCGCAATTGGTGGGTATCGACAGCGAAGGCATGCACCTGCGTATCGCTCAGCGGCTATACTGGCTGGCTTTCAGTGAGCCCTGTAACACACCGAAACAAGTGCGCGAAGCCTTGGTCCTATTGGCTCACGCGCAAAAATGGCCCGTTTCTGAGCGTCAGGAGGCTTGAATTCACGTTTTCCTGACGTCACGTAAGGTCTACTGCAAGGCATTCTTGCGTTGAGGAATTCAATTGATGCGTGTTTTTCTGCTGTTGTTCCTGCTTTTTCCCGTGCTGGAATTGTTCATTCTGGTTCGCGTGGGCATGTCGATCGGCTTCTTTGCGACATTCCTGCTGGTGGTCATGACCTCCCTGGCCGGTTTGTTCATCATCCGGGTTGCCGGCTTCGCGACCGCCATGCGCGCCCGTGAAAGCCTGTCTCGTGGTGAATTGCCTGCCCAGCAAATGCTGGACGGTCTGATGATTGCCGTGGGTGGCGGTCTGTTGTTGTTGCCAGGTTTTATCAGCGACGTGCTGGGCATCATCTGTCTGCTGCCGTTCACTCGCAAATTGCTGGTCAGCACCATGCGCAAGCGTGCCGAAGAACAGGCTTTACGCCAGCGGGCTTTTGCTGAAGACATGCCCGCCAGCAATGATCCGGGCCGTCCGAGCTCAATTCATCCGCCGACTCGCAAGCCGGATGTGATCGAAGGCGAGTTCGAGCATCGCGACAAATAATTCGGTCAATCTCCCGGTAGCACGGCATCTGCGAAGTCTTTGCGGGTGCCGCGCTCGCTTCAAAGTCCCCGATATTCGACAAAAAAATTCAACGCCCGGCCTTGTAATCAACTTGCCCGCCCTTATGTATGGGTCACCGCAAGGTTTCTGGCAGTTACGCCAGACCGTATTCTGCGGTTCGCTCGTCGAACCGTAACCGGCAACGCCGGATGCTTTAACCCGCCGGTGTCCTCACCGGCCGCTCAAAAACCATAATTAGGAGATCGACAATGAAGCTTCGTCCTCTGCATGACCGCGTCGTAATCCGTCGCAGCGAAGAAGAATCCAAAACTGCTGGCGGTATCGTTCTGCCAGGTTCGGCTGCTGAAAAGCCAAACCGTGGCGAGATCCTCGCTGTAGGTACCGGCCGCGTGCTGGACAACGGTGAAGTACGTGCGCTGGCCGTGAAAGTGGGTGACAAAGTGGTGTTTGGCCCGTACTCCGGCAGCAACACTGTGAAAGTAGATGGCGAAGACCTGCTGGTGATGAGCGAGAACGAAATTCTCGCGGTCGTCGAAGCTTGAGTCACCCCGCTAGTTTCCGTTACTACCCAAAGTATTTAAGGAAGATCGATCATGGCTGCTAAAGAAGTTAAATTCGGCGATTCTGGCCGCAAAAAAATGCTCGCCGGTGTAAACGTCCTGGCTGACGCAGTAAAAGCAACTCTGGGCCCTAAAGGCCGTAACGTGATCATCGAGAAGAGCTTCGGCGCTCCTCTGATCACCAAAGACGGTGTTTCGGTTGCCAAAGAAATCGAACTCAAAGACCGTTTCGAAAACATGGGCGCGCAGCTGGTCAAAGACGTTGCCTCCCGTGCCAACGATGACGCTGGCGACGGTACTACCACTGCAACCGTTCTGGCTCAGGCCATCGTCAACGAAGGCCTGAAAGCCGTCGCTGCCGGCATGAACCCGATGGACCTCAAGCGCGGTATCGACAAGGCGACCATCGCCATCGTTGCCGAGCTGAAGAAGCTGTCCAAGCCTTGCACCGACACCAAGGCAATTGCCCAGGTGGGTACTATCTCGGCCAACTCCGACAACTCCATCGGCGACATAATTGCCGAAGCCATGGAAAAAGTGACCAAAGACGGCGTTATCACCGTTGAAGAAGGCACTGGTCTGGAAAACGAACTGTCGGTTGTTGAAGGCATGCAGTTCGACCGTGGCTACCTGTCCCCGTACTTCATCAACAAGCCGGACACCATGGTTGCCGAGCTGGACAGCCCGCTGATCCTGCTGGTCGACAAAAAGATCTCCAACATCCGCGAAATGCTGCCAGTTCTGGAAGCAGTGGCCAAAGCCGGCCGTCCGCTGTTGATCGTTGCTGAAGACGTTGAAGGCGAAGCCCTGGCGACTCTGGTTGTGAACAACATGCGCGGTATCGTTAAAGTTGCAGCCGTGAAGGCTCCAGGTTTCGGCGACCGTCGCAAGGCAATGCTGCAGGACATCGCTGTCCTGACCGGCGGTACCGTTATCTCCGAAGAAATCGGCCTGAGCCTGGAAACCACTACCCTGGAACACCTGGGTAATGCCAAGCGCGTTGTGCTGAACAAAGAAAACACCACCGTAATCGACGGTGCTGGCGTCAAAGCCGACATCGACTCGCGTATCGCTCAGATCCGCCAGCAAATCGGTGACACGTCTTCGGATTACGACAAAGAAAAACTGCAAGAGCGTCTGGCCAAGCTGTCCGGCGGCGTTGCAGTGATCAAAGTCGGTGCTGGTTCCGAAGTTGAAATGAAAGAGAAGAAAGCCCGCGTTGAAGACGCCCTGCACGCAACCCGTGCAGCCGTTGAAGAAGGCGTGGTACCTGGCGGTGGCGTGGCTCTGGTTCGCTCCCTGCAGGCTATCTCCGAGCTGAAAGGCGACAACGCTGATCAGAACGTCGGTATCGCTCTGCTGCGTCGCGCTGTAGAAGCTCCACTGCGCCAGATCGTTGCCAACTCCGGTGACGAGCCAAGCGTTGTAGTCGACAAGGTCAAGCAGGGTTCGGGTAACTTCGGTTACAACGCTGCTACCGGCGAATACGGCGACATGATCGAAATGGGTATCCTGGACCCGGCTAAAGTGACTCGCTCTGCTCTGCAGGCTGCGTCCTCTATCGCCAGCCTGATGATCACCACCGAAGCCATGATCGCTGATGCTCCGGACGACAAGGCTCCAGCTGGCGGCGGCATGCCAGATATGGGCGGCATGGGTGGCATGGGCGGCATGATGTAAGCCAGCTTCACGCTCTAGCTACAGCCCAAAAGAACCCCGCCTTGTGCGGGGTTTTTTATGGGTGACCCTCCGGTGTATCGGGACTTGTAGGAGCGAGCTTGCTCGCGATAGCCTCGTTCCAGTCAAAACATTTAGTGCGGCACACACCGAATCGCGAGCAAGCTCGCTCCTACAGGTCCGGTGCCATGCATCGATTTACTGACCCATTCCTGAACCGCTCACCTGCAAACGTGACGCCCAAGGCTTAGTTCAGGTACAATTCCCGGCTATTTTTCGGCGGGCAATCTGCCTGCAACCTTTTTGAGTGTTGATCCGTGAGTGATTTGAGTCATATCCGTAATTTCTCCATCATCGCCCACATTGACCATGGCAAGTCGACGCTGGCCGACCGTTTCATTCAAATGTGCGGTGGCTTGTCCGAGCGCGAAATGGAAGCGCAGGTGCTTGACTCCATGGATCTCGAGCGTGAGCGCGGGATCACCATCAAGGCGCACAGCGTTACGCTGCATTACAAGGCCAATGACGGCAAGACCTACCAGCTGAACTTCATTGACACCCCGGGCCACGTCGACTTCACCTATGAAGTCAGCCGTTCCCTGGCAGCGTGTGAAGGTGCTCTGTTGGTGGTCGATGCCGGCCAAGGCGTTGAAGCCCAGTCGGTAGCCAACTGCTACACCGCCATCGAGCAGGGCCTTGAGGTCATGCCGGTGCTGAACAAGATGGACCTGCCGCAGGCCGATCCGGACCGCGTCAAGGAAGAGATCGAGAAGATCATCGGTATTGACGCCACTGATGCCGTGGCGTGCAGCGCCAAGAGCGGCATGGGCGTCGATGAGGTGCTGGAGCGACTGGTTCACACTATCCCTGCACCGACCGGCAATATCGAAGATCCGCTGCAAGCCTTGATCATCGACTCCTGGTTCGACAACTACCTGGGCGTTGTTTCCCTGGTGCGCGTGCGCCATGGTCGGGTTCGCAAGGGCGACAAGATTCTGGTCAAGTCCACCGGCAAGATGCACCTGGTCGACAGCGTGGGCGTGTTCACCCCCAAGCACACTGCTACCGTTGATCTGAAGGCTGGCGAAGTGGGCTTCATCATCGCCGGCATCAAGGACATTCATGGTGCCCCGGTGGGTGACACCCTGACCTTGAACACCACGCCGGACGTTGAAGTGCTGCCAGGCTTCAAACGCATCCAGCCGCAGGTTTACGCCGGTCTGTTCCCGGTCAGCTCCGATGATTTCGAAGACTTCCGTGAAGCGCTGCAAAAGCTGACGCTGAATGATTCCTCCTTGCAGTACTCGCCAGAAAGCTCTGACGCACTGGGCTTCGGCTTCCGTTGCGGCTTCCTCGGCATGCTGCACATGGAGATCATCCAGGAGCGTCTGGAGCGTGAATACGATCTGGACCTGATCACCACCGCGCCAACGGTTATTTTCGAGCTGCTGCTCAAGACCGGTGAAACGATTTACGTCGATAACCCGTCCAAGCTTCCGGACCTGTCAGCCATCGAAGACATGCGCGAACCTATTGTTCGGGCAAACATTCTTGTGCCTCAGGAACACTTGGGTAACGTCATTACCCTGTGCATCGAAAAGCGCGGCGTTCAACACGACATGCTGTTCCTCGGTACTCAGGTACAAGTGACCTACGACCTGCCGATGAACGAAGTGGTCCTGGACTTCTTCGACCGTCTCAAGTCGGTAAGTCGCGGTTATGCGTCGCTGGACTATCATTTTGACCGTTACCAGTCCGCCAATCTGGTGAAACTGGATGTGCTGATCAACGCAGAGAAGGTCGATGCCCTGGCATTGATCGTCCACCGTGACAACGCGGCCTACAAGGGCCGTGCGCTGACAGAGAAGATGAAAGAACTGATCCCGCGGCAGATGTTCGACGTAGCGATTCAGGCAGCCATCGGCGGCCAGATCATTGCGCGTACAACCGTCAAGGCACTCAGAAAGAACGTACTGGCCAAATGTTATGGCGGCGACGTCAGCCGTAAGCGTAAATTGCTGGAGAAGCAAAAGGCCGGTAAAAAACGCATGAAGCAGGTTGGCAATGTGGAAATTCCACAAGAAGCTTTCCTTGCAGTGCTCAGGTTGGAATAGTCAGGTCCTATGTCACTAAATTTCCCGCTGTTGCTGGTTATCGCCGTGTTCGTTTGCGGTTTGCTGGCGTTGCTCGATCTGGTCGTCCTGGCGCCTCGGCGCCGGACTGCCATCACGACTTATCAGGGCAGTGTCACCGAGCCGGATATTGAAATCGTTGAACGCTTGAACAAGGAGCCTTTGCTGGTTGAATACGGCAAATCCTTCTTCCCGGTTCTGTTTATCGTTCTTGTTCTGCGCTCGTTTCTGGTTGAACCGTTCCAGATTCCATCAGGCTCGATGATTCCGACGCTGCGGGTAGGCGACTTCATTCTGGTCAACAAGTTTTCCTACGGGATTCGTTTGCCAGTCATTGATGAAAAGGTCATTTCCATCGGTGAGCCCAAGCACGGCGATGTGATGGTGTTCCGCTACCCTAGCGATCCGAGTGTCAACTACATCAAGCGTGTAGTGGGTCTGCCGGGCGATCAGATTCGCTACACCAGCGACAAGAAACTGTTCGTCAATGGTGAGCTGGTTGCCAAGCAGTTGATCGGCACCGAGCCGGGCACGCTGGGCAGCGCAGAGCTGTACAGCGAAAAGCTCGGCGAAGTGGAGCACGAAATCCGTCAGGAGATGAGCCGCTACCGCGCGCCGCCTGACCGTGAGTGGACAGTTCCAGCCGGTCATTACTTCATGATGGGCGACAACCGCGACAACTCCAACGACAGCCGTTACTGGGATGATCCCAACATTCCCAAGGATGAATTGGGCATGGTTCCGGACAAAAACATTGTCGGCAAGGCGTTCGCGGTATGGATGAGCTGGCCTGAGCCCAAGCTCAGTCATTTCCCCAACTTCTCGCGAGTCGGGCTGATCAAGTAATCAATGCGGCGCTGTGTTTATCAGCGCCGTATGTCATTTGGGCTGGCTGACAACAGCAGTTCAATAGCACTCAGGATGTAGATTTGAACAAGGCGTTAAACGTGACGGTTAAGAACAAAAAGCTTCTTGCCCATTTGAAATATGAACAACGTGAACCACTGAACCAGTCAATCCGGCTGGCGGTGATGTTCGACGATACTTTTTGCGTGGGTAACCTGTGACAGTTTCCTTGAGTCGCCTGGAGCGTCAGCTCGGCTACACCTTCAAAGATCAGGAACTGATGGTTCTGGCCCTGACTCACCGCAGCTTTGCCGGTCGCAATAATGAGCGTCTGGAATTCCTCGGTGACGCTATCCTCAACTTCGTTGCCGGTGAAGCGCTGTTTGACCGCTTTCCTCAGGCCCGCGAAGGCCAGTTGTCCCGGCTGCGGGCGCGTCTGGTCAAGGGTGAAACCCTCGCTTTGCTGGCCCGCGGTTTTGATCTTGGCGAGTACTTGCGGCTGGGCTCAGGTGAATTGAAGAGCGGCGGCTTCCGCCGTGAGTCGATTCTGGCCGATGCGCTTGAAGCCCTGATTGGCGCGATCTACCTGGATGCCGGCATGGAAATGGCCCGCGAGCGTGTGCTGGCGTGGTTGACCACCGAGTTCGACAGCCTGACGCTGGTGGATACCAACAAGGATCCGAAAACCCGACTGCAGGAGTTTCTGCAGTCGCGCGCCTGTGAGCTGCCACGTTACGAAGTGGTGGATATCCAGGGCGAGCCGCACTGCCGGATGTTCTTCGTCGAGTGCGAGATCACCTTATTGAATGAAAAAAGCCGGGGTCAGGGTGTCAGTCGTCGCATTGCCGAACAGGTAGCAGCGGCCGCAGCACTTATTGCCCTAGGCGTGGAGAACGGCAATGACTGATTCAACTGCAACACGCTGTGGCTATGTCGCCATCGTCGGCCGGCCAAACGTGGGCAAGTCCACGCTGATCAACCATATCCTGGGTCAAAAGCTGGCGATCACCTCGCGCAAGCCACAGACCACTCGCCACAACATGCTGGGCATCAAGACTGAAGGCGCTATCCAGGCCATCTACGTCGACACCCCGGGCATGCACAAAAATGGCGAGAAAGCCCTCAATCGCTACATGAACAAGACCGCGTCGGCTGCGTTGAAAGACGTCGACGTGGTGATTTTCGTCGTTGACCGCACCCGCTGGACTGACGAAGACCAGATGGTGCTTGAGCGCGTGCAATACGTACAAGGCCCGGTGATCCTGGCTATCAACAAGACCGACCGTCTTGAAGACAAGGCCGAGCTGATGCCGCATCTGGAGTGGCTGCAAGGTCAGCTGCCAAATGCGTCCATCGTGCCGATCTCGGCGCAGCACGGGCACAACCTGGACGCACTGGAAGGCCTGATCGCCTCGCACCTGCCGGAGAACGATCACTTCTTCCCGGAAGATCAGATCACCGACCGCAGTAGCCGCTTCCTGGCCGCAGAACTGGTGCGTGAGAAGATCATGCGTCAGTTGGGTGCCGAGCTGCCTTACCAGATCACCGTGGAAATCGAAGAGTTCAAGCAGCAGGGCAAAACCCTGCATATCCACGCGCTGATTCTCGTAGAACGTGACGGTCAGAAGAAAATCATCATTGGCGACAAGGGCGAGCGCATCAAGCGTATCGGTACTGACGCGCGCCGCGACATGGAGCTGCTGTTCGACTCCAAGGTCATGCTCAATCTGTGGGTCAAGGTCAAAGGCGGTTGGTCCGATGACGAGCGCGCCCTGCGTTCGTTGGGCTACGGCGACCTGTAAGCCTGATCATCCGGTGCTGCCTTCCTGGGAGCACCGGATGCCTGTAATGCCTTCGCTTCTTTCGAGCGTCTGAATGATCAGCGTGCCTATCGGCCAACCAGCTTACGTGTTGCACAGCCGGGCGTACCGTGAAAATAGCGCGCTGGTGGACTTCCTCACGCCTCAAGGTCGGCTGCGTGCCGTATTGCGTAGTGCGAGGGGCAAGGCTGGCACTTTGGCGCGGCCTTTCGTCCCGCTTGAAATCGAATTTCGCGGCAAAGGCGAGCTGAAAAACGTCGGGCGCATGGAAGGCATGGGCGTCGCCAGTTGGTTGGTGGGGGAAGCGCTGTTCAGCGGGCTGTACCTCAATGAATTGCTGATTCGCCTGTTACCTTCCGAAGATCCCCATCCTGGCGTGTTCGATCACTATGCCGCGACGCTGCAAGCGCTGGCGCAAGGCCGACCGCTGGAGCCGTTGCTGCGTTCCTTCGAATGGCGACTGCTGGATGACCTCGGCTACGGTTTCGCGCTGGATACCGACATCAACGGCGACCCATTGGACTCAACGGGTCTGTATCGGCTGCAAGTGGATGCCGGGCTTGAGCGCGTGTATCTGTTGCAACCCGGCCTGTTCCAAGGCACAGAGTTATTAGCCATGGCGGAAGCCGACTGGACTGCCCCGGGTGCTTTGTCTGCTGCCAAGCGTCTGATGCGTCAGGCGCTGGCTGTGCATCTGGGCGGTCGGCCTTTGGTCAGCCGCGAACTGTTTCGCAAGCCGTAATCAGCCTTTATGCTCATTGACCTGTTTCGATCATTTTTCAGGAGACACCCGTGACTCATAGCACCCGCATTCTGCTTGGCGTAAACATTGATCACGTCGCCACCTTGCGTCAGGCCCGAGGCACGCGCTATCCAGACCCGGTCAAAGCTGCGCTGGATGCCGAAGAGGCCGGTGCCGATGGCATCACCGTGCATTTACGGGAAGACCGTCGTCACATCCAGGAGCGCGACGTGTTGCTGCTCAAGGACGTGCTGCAAACCCGCATGAACTTCGAGATGGGTGTCACTGAAGAGATGCTGGCGTTTGCCGAGCGCATTCGTCCTGCTCACATTTGCCTGGTACCGGAAACACGTCAGGAGCTGACCACCGAAGGCGGCCTTGACGTGGCCGGGCAGGAAGCGCGCATTCAGGCGGCAGTTGAGCGGCTGAACAAGATTGGTTGTGAGGTCTCGCTGTTCATCGATGCCGACGAACGCCAGATTGCCGCATCAAAGCGTGTGGGCGCACCCGCCATCGAACTGCACACCGGCCGTTACGCCGATGCGCAAACGCCGACCGAAGTCGCTGAGGAGCTCCAGCGCATCGCTGACGGAGTGGCGTTTGGGTTGGCAGAAGGCTTGATCGTCAATGCGGGCCACGGCTTGCATTACCACAACGTCGAAGCGGTGGCGGCCATCAATGGCATCAACGAACTGAACATCGGCCACGCTCTGGTGGCCCATGCGTTGTTCGTCGGCTTCAAGTCTGCTGTGGCAGAGATGAAGGCGTTGATTGTGGCGGCGGCGCATAAAGCCTGAATTCACTGCAGTCCAGTGTGGGAGCGGTGCTTGCCCGCGATAAGCTTGAACGCGGTCTCAGCTTAGACCGCGTCATCGTTCATCGCGGGCAAGCACCGCTCCCACAAGGGACCTAAGGCTTACGCCCCACAATCACCGCGCGCATCGGTGCAGGCAGGCCTTCCACCGTTTTGCTCTGGTCGTCCGGATCCAGGAAATCACTCAGAGACTGGTAGCGCATCCATTCCGTACCGCGCTGTTCTTCAGTGGTGGTCACGCTGACATCCACGCATCGCACATCCACGAAGCCGGCGCGGCGCAGCCACAGCTCCAGCGCGGGCACTGATGGCAGGAACCACACGTTACGCATCTGCGAATAGCGGTCTTCCGGCACCAGCACTTGATGCACATCCCCTTCCACTACCATGGTTTCCAGCACCAGCTCGCCACCTTTGACCAGGCAATCCTTGAGCGCCAGCAGGTGATCAATCGGCGATTTGCGGTGATACAGCACACCCATGGAAAACACCGTATCGAAGCCTTCCAGTCGCGCAGGCAAGTCTTCCAGGGCGAAGGGCAGGTGCCACGCAGGCAGGTCAGGCAAGTAGCGTTGCATGGCCTGGAACTGACAGAAGAACAGCCAGTTCGGATCGACCCCAATCACGCTGTCTGCACCCGCGCCAAGCATGCGCCACTGGTAATAACCATTGCCGCAGCCGACATCCAGCACACGCTTGCCTTTGAGATCCAGGTGCGGGGCGACCCGTGACCATTTCCAGTCCGAGCGCCATTCGGTATCGATATGCACGCCGAACACATCGAACGGGCCTTTGCGCCATGGTGAGAGGCCCATCAGGGCAGCGTGGGTCTGTTCGCGGGTTTGCTCATCGCAATCGGCGTCGAGGCTGAAGCTGTCCTTGAGATCGATGCGCGTGGGCATCAGATCGGGTAAGGCGTTCAGCGCGCCTTGCCAGCGCTCCAGGTCGCCGTGTCCCTTGGCCATCTTCGTGTCGAGCTGGGCTTGCAGGCCATTGGCCCATTCAGCCAGAGGTGTGCCCGCCAGACGGCGGACCAGTGGGGCAAGATCAATCATGGCAGGGCAATCAACGAGGCAAAGTTCAGGCATTGGAACCACGGCACCACCTTGCTGAAGCCTGCTTCGAGCAAGCGTTGGCGGTGTTCTTCGAGGCTGTCGGGTTTCATCACGTTCTCGATGGCGCTGCGCTTCTGGGCAATTTCCAGATCGCTGTAGCCATTGGCGCGTTTGAAGGCAATGTGCAGATCAGTAAGCAGGGCGTGTTCCTGTTCATCGTTGAAGCGCAGCTTCTCGGAGAGAATCAGCGCGCCCCCCGGTACCAGCGCCTGGCGGATACGGCTCAACAAGGCGAGTCGCTGCTCCGGAGCGATGAATTGCAGGGTGAAGTTCAGGGCAACCACCGAAGCCGGTTGAAACTCCAGCGCGAGAATGTCGCCGTCGATCACCTGCACAGGCAGCAACTCCTGAAACATCGAGTTTTGTGCATTCAGGTATTCCCGGCAGCGCTCGACCATGGCCGCCGAGTTATCCACAGCGATCACGCTGCAGCCTTCGCTACGGACATGACGGCGCAGTGCCTGGGTCACCGCACCGAGAGAACTGCCCAGGTCATACAACACGCTGTTGGGTTGAGCGAATTGCGCGGCCAGTACACCGAGGTTCTCGACGATGGTCGGATAACCGGGCACCGAGCGCTTGATCATGTCCGGGAAAACCCGCACCACGTCTTCGTTGAAGGCGAAGTCCGGCACCTGGGCCAGGGGCTGGGCGAAAATGCGGTCGGGTTCTTTGCTCACGGTGATTCCGGCGAGGGGCTGAAAAGTGCGGCATTTTAGCCAAATCCGCAGCCAAGCCGAAACATCATCTGACCGCAGGGTGGCAAAAGATCCTCAATTGACGGTAATGGCGCAATCGAAGTTCTGCTCCGGTGCAACTTCCGGTGCCCATGGCTGCTGATAAACCATCGTCAAGCGGCCGCTGCCAGCGGTTGTTGCCTGGTAGCGCCACACCGACTCCCCGGCGCTGCCCACCATGTTTCTGTCTTCGGGGTTGTGATAAACCTCAGGCCCCAGGCTACGCAGGATCGACTGCGCCGGGTTCTGAACTTGCCAGCGATAACCTGTGGTGGGCGAGCTGGGCAGGCTTAACATGAGAATCTGCCCGGTTTTCAGCGTCAACGGGCAATCGCCTTGTTCTTCAAGGCTGACCAGATGCTTGGGTTGCTGCGCGCAGGCAGCCAGAAGCGACAGGCTCAACGGGAATAGCAGACGGGCAGGGTGCATGGTGGCTCCAGTCTTCAGACGAAACCGGAGCATAACCGATGGGAATTAGTGAGGCGATGTTGTGGTTGGATCGGATCACCTGTGGGAGATTCTATGTTTGACGACGTGGGACCGGCTTCAGCCGGGAAGGCGGCATTTCAGACGATAAATACCGGGTGGATGTACTGGCCTCTTCCCGGCTAAAGCCGGTCCCACGGCGTATATCTGTGGGAGCGCGGCTTGCCCACGATGGGCATCATTGCCTGTTAAAACAACACCTTCGCCACATCCGCAAAGCGCTTGGCGAAGTGCACGGTGATGCCTTCCTTGAGGTAGTCCGGCAGTTCTTCGAAGTTTCCGCGGTTGGGTTCCGGCAGGATCAGTTCGTTGATTTTCTGCCGACGGGCCGCGATGACTTTTTCTCGTACTCCACCAATTGGCAACACATGCCCGGTCAGTGTCAGTTCGCCGGTCATGGCCACACCTTTTTTCGGCGCCTGATTGCGGGCCAGGGACAGCAAGGCGCTGGCCATGGTCACGCCAGCGCTCGGGCCGTCTTTCGGCGTGGCGCCTTCCGGAACGTGCAAGTGCACGAAGGCTTCGTCAAAGAACGTCGGATCGCCGCCAAATTGCTTGAGGTTGGAGCTGACGTAGCTGTAGGCGATTTCTGCAGATTCCTTCATCACATCACCCAATTGCCCGGTCAGCTTGAAGCCGCGGTTCAGGGTGTGGATGCGGGTCGCTTCGATTGGCAGAGTCGCACCGCCCATGCTGGTCCAGGCCAGGCCGGTAATCACGCCGGTCCCGGCAAGCACCTGCTCATTGCGGAACACTGGCATACCCAGCGAAGCTTCGAGGTCTTTCGGGCCGATCTTGATGGTCGATTTTGGCTCATCGATCAGCTTCACGACGGCTTTGCGCACCACCTTGCTGAGCTGTTTTTCCAGTTGCCGCACACCGGCTTCCCGGGCGTAACCTTCGATGACCGCGCGCAGGGCAGTGTCGCTGATGGACAGGCTGCCTTTGGAAACGCCCGCTTTCTCCAGCTGCTTTGGCCACAAGTGACGTTTGGCGATGGCGAGTTTTTCTTCGGTGATGTAACCCGACAGGCGAATCACTTCCATCCGGTCGAGCAGCGGGCCGGGAATTGAGTCCAGGGTGTTGGCGGTGCAGATAAACAGCACTTTGGACAGGTCCAGACGCAGATCGAGGTAGTGATCAAGGAATTCGACGTTCTGTTCCGGGTCGAGAGTTTCCAGCAATGCAGAAGCGGGGTCGCCCTGGAAGCTCTGGCCCATCTTGTCGATTTCATCGAGCATGATGACCGGGTTCATGACTTCCATATCTTTGAGCGCCTGCACCAGCTTGCCCGGCTGGGCGCCGATGTAGGTGCGACGGTGACCCTTGATTTCGGCCTCGTCACGCATGCCGCCGACGCTGAAGCGATAGAACGGACGGCCCAGAGATTCGGCAATCGAGCGGCCGACGCTGGTCTTGCCGACGCCCGGCGGGCCGACCAGCAGGACGATGGAACCACTGATCTCGCCTTTGTAGGCACCCACGGCAAGAAACTCGAGAATCCGCGCCTTGATATCGTCCAGACCGGCGTGATGCTGATCGAGGACTTTGCGGGCGTGCTTGAGGTCGAGTTTGTCCTTGCCGAACACGCCCCATGGTACGGAGCTGGCCCAGTCCAGATAGTTGCGGGTCACGGCATATTCAGGGGAGCCGGTCTCCAGCACCTTGAGCTTGTTGATTTCCTCGTCGATGCGTTTACGCGCCTGAGCGGGCAAGGTCTTGCCTGCCAGACGGGCTTCGAACTGTTCGATATCGGCGCTGCGGTCGTCTTTGCTCAGGCCCAGCTCCTGCTGGATAACCTTGAGTTGCTCCTTGAGGAAGAATTCGCGCTGATGCTCACCGATCTTGCGATTCACCTCGGCGGAAATCTCTTTCTGCAACCGCGCCACTTCGACTTCCTTGCGCAGCATGGGCAGGACTTTCTCCATGCGCTTGAGCATAGGCACACAGTCGAGCACTTGCTGCAGATCGACCCCAGTGGCGGACGTCAGCGCGGCGGCGAAATCGGTTAGTGGTGATGGATCATTTGGGCTGAAGCGGTTGAGGTAGTTCTTCAGCTCTTCGCTGTACAGCGGATTGAGCGGCAGCAGTTCCTTGATTGCATTGATCAAGGCCATGCCATAAGCCTTGACCTCGTCGGTCGGCTCATTGGGCTGATGCGGGTATTCGACCTCCACCAGATACGGCGGCCGATGGTGTTTGAGCCAGGTCTTGATGCGGACCCGGCTCAGACCCTGAGCGACGAACTGCAGCTTGCCGTTTTCCCGGCTGGCATGGTGCACCTTGACCAGCGTGCCGTACTCCGGCAGCGCGTCGGTGTTGAAATGCCGGGGATCTTCCGGCGGCGTGTCCATGAAGAACAGCGCCAACGAGTGATGATCGGATTTGCTGACCAGCTCGAGGGTTTCGGCCCATGGCTCTTCATTGACGATCACCGGCAAGACCTGGGCCGGGAAGAATGGGCGATTGTGAATCGGGATGATATAGACCTTGTCCGGCAGATTCTGCCCGGGCAAGGCAAGCGTGGTGCCGGTGGAGTTCAGCGTTACTTCGTGCTCGCCTTCTACGTCATCTGGTAAGTCTTGGGAATCTGCTTGCTGGTTGCTCATGGGGCACCTGCATGATTGAACATGAACCTTAGATGGGGCAATGCTCCTCAGGTTTCAATGGCGGTGGTCGATAGCCTGTTCAAGAGCAGAAAAACAAAACCACCCACGACCTGCAGGCGACCTTTCGTCGAGTCAGTTTCGATGATGGCTCAATGCCTTAATTGGTGCGTGATCTTCCGTGCCGCTGCAGTTAACCTGCTTGCGAGACACTTCGTTGCCAAGGCTGGCATTTATTTACTCGGCCTTGCCGTTGTGGACTGACTTGATGAACAAAGCTATTTCTGCGCTTGTAACCGCGTGTTTGCTGGCGTGTGCCGTATCGGCCTCGGCTACCGGGCTTAATGCGCGTCTCATGGACATGAACGGCAAGCCGGTATCCGGCGCGGTGCTGACGTTGCAGGGGCCGGGCAAGCTTGGCGGCTCACTCAAAGCGAATATGGACCAGCGCGATCAGGAGTTCTCACCCCGCGTACTGGCCGTGCACACCAACACCGAAGTCAAATTCCCCAACAGCGATAACATCCGCCATCAGGTGTATTCATTTTCGCCCGCCAAACGGTTTGAGCTGCGTCTTTACAGCGGCACGCCGTCCGATCCGCTGCTGTTTGATAAACCAGGCATCGTTGTCCTCGGCTGCAATATCCATGACTGGATGTTGGGCTATATCTACGTCACCGATGATCCGTGGTTCGCAGTCAGTGCTGAGGATGGCACCGTGAATTTTGATCTACCTGCCGGGCACTACTCGGCAACCCTGTGGCACCCCAAAGCGCCCGATATGCAGCCCGTCAGCGGCGGCGCATTTGACGTGCCTGCTGCCGGGATGAAAAAGGATTTCAGTTTCGAGGTTGAGGCCAGCGCCGAAGACGCGCCGGCTGCACCTGCTGCGAGTTCGTTTAGCGATGCCTTCCACAAGGCCGCCCACTAATGAACCTGCGCACCAGTTTTCAGGCGCGTATTGCCTGTGTGTTGACTGCCCTGCTGCTCGTTGTAGTCGCTGCGGTGTACTTCGCGGTCAAGGCGGCAACCGGTGATGCGGTGCGTTCCCAGGCCCAGACTCAGCTGGAAGTCGGCTCGCGCGTGTTTGAAGATTTGATGGACATGCGCGGCAAACGACTGCGTGACGGCGTGCAATTGATGTCGGCTGACTTTGGCTTTCGCGATGCGGTGGCCAGCTCTGATGCTTCGACCATTCGTTCGGTGTTGCTCAATCACGGCGGCCGTATCGGTGCCAGCGACATGTTCCTGTTGAGCATGGATGGCACAGTGATCGCCAGTACTGTGGCTTCGGTGCAGGAGGGCACCAAGTTCCGTTTTGACCGTTCGCTGCGTGATGCCAAACGCAAAGGTCAGTCAATGGTGATCGTGCCCGAAAGTGGTCTGCCCCATCTTCTGGTGGAAAGTACCGTGCTTGCGCCTTTGCCGATCGGTCGCGTGGTCATGGGCTTCAGCATGGATGGCGAGTTGGCCCAGGCACTGCGCTCCATGAGTGGCCTTGAAGTCTCGTTTCTGACCATCGACGGCGGTAAGCCGGGGCAACTGATCAGTACTCAGCCGCCAGAGATGTTTGCCGGTCTGACCAAACTGATGCTGAGCTCATCCCAGGGCCAGGTCGGTATGACCGAACACTCGAACCTGAG
Source organism: Pseudomonas syringae (assembly GCF_000737245.1). Taxonomy (GTDB): domain Bacteria; phylum Pseudomonadota; class Gammaproteobacteria; order Pseudomonadales; family Pseudomonadaceae; genus Aquipseudomonas; species Aquipseudomonas syringae_J. The sequence goes on from NZ_JPQU01000045.1 coordinate 131,253, forward strand.
CTTTCTCAGTCAGACCTTGGTACTGGACAACATTGATGGCAATCAGGAGCAAGTGTTTGCCCTGCTGCAAAGCCCCATCGACAAAGCAATGATGGCTTTTGCGCCGCTGGATGAAAAAATCTTCTGGATCTCGATCATTGCCTTGCTGGCCTCGCTGGTGGGAACGCTGATCCTGGCGCGCAGTGTGTCGCTACCGGTTCGTGCCTTGGCGCTGGCGGCTAAACGCATCGGTGATGGTGATTACAAAACCCCGGTGCGCATGGCGCGTAGCGATGAACTGGGCATGCTGGCAATTGCCATCAACACCATGCAGCAAGGCATCGCGGTACGTGAGGATCAACTGGCGCATAACGCGCTGCATGATGCCCAGACCGGTCTACCTAACCGCGCGCTGGCCATGGAACGTCTGGGCAGCTCAATCGCTGCCCAGCGGCCCATGGCGCTGCTGTGCCTTGGCATCGACAATTACCTGGCAATCAATGAAAGCTGTGGCGCTGCCGGCGTTGATCAATTGCTCCGCGACGTGGGTCAGGAGCTAAAAGGGATGCTGAACGCTGGCGATACCCTGGCCCGGTCCACGGCTAACGAATTCCTCTTGCTGCTCGATCACACCGGCAGTGACGGCGCCGTGGCAATGGCTGACAGACTGCAACGTCTGCTCAGCCAGCCCCAGCATGTGGACGGCAGCGATGTGGTGCTGGAGTGCACCATCGGTATCGTCGGCTATCCCGCGCATGGGAGCTCGGTGGATGAGTTGCTCCAGCGTGCCGCCATCGCTCGTCGCGATGCGCTGCAAATGCCGGGGCGCCTGCAAGTCTATGAAGACGGTCGGGATCTGGCGCACCAGCGGCAGATCAGCCTGATTCGTGATTTGCGCCAAGCCGCGAAGAAGGGCGAGTTGCAGCTGCATTACCAACCCAAGCTCGATATCCGTCAGGGCATCGTGCGTCAGGCTGAAGCCTTGCTGCGTTGGCAGCACCCGCAGTTTGGCAACGTGTCGCCGGCTGAATTCATCGTCCTCGCGGAGCGCACCGGCAGTATTCAGATCCTCACCAGTTGGGTAATTGAAGAGTCGATGCGCCAAATGGCCGAGTGGAGGCAGCGCGGCCTGGTGGTGCAGGTGTCGGTGAACATTTCTGCTGATGACTTGCTCGGCGGCGACCTGGCTGACCGGGTCATGAGCCTGCTCAAGTTATATCGACTGCCCGCCGAACAGCTGATCTTCGAGATCACCGAAAGCGCCGTCATGCGCGAACCGGAACAGGCGCTGGTAGTCCTCAACCGTCTGCGTCAATGCGGCATCAGCCTTTCCGTGGATGATTTCGGTACCGGTTATTCGTCGCTGGCGCACCTCAAGCGGCTGCCCGTGCAAGAACTGAAAATCGACCAGTCATTTGTGCGCAACCTGGATGAAACCAGCGAAGACGCGGTAATCGTGCGTTCGACCATTGAGATGAGCCATAACCTGGGCCTGAAAGTTGTCGCCGAAGGGGTCGAGTATGAGCGCAGCCTCATATTGCTTGATCGCTGGCACTGCGACACGGCGCAAGGCTATCTGATCAGCCGTCCACTGCCCGCCGTCGCGTTTGAAGCATGGATGGCCAAGTCTTTTTCTTTACCCAGCCTGATGGTTCATTGAGCGATGTCTTACAAATATTCGGTGGTGTTGAGTTGCATGTTGGGCGCCTTCGTACAGATTGCCCATGCCGATAACGGTCGTCTGATTGCCACCGGTGGTGCGTCCAGCATCGAAGGTGCAGCGGGCGGCGGTATAACTCCCTGGGCGGTGCTGACCGGCTATGGCGAGCAGGGCGAATGGGGGACCAGCGTCTTTGCCACCCATGTCGATTTGCCGGATTACACCCTGGACGTCGCGGGTATGTCGGTGGCCTATGGCAACCGGGTAGAGCTTTCCTACGCTCACCAACGATTTGGCCTGGGCACTCTGCAGAAAAATCTGAGTCTGCCGGAAGATAACCTGACTCAGGACATCTTCGGTGTGAAGGTGCGTCTGTTCGGGGACCTGATCTACGACACGCTGCCGCAGGTTTCCCTGGGCATCGAATACAAGAAGCAGAATGACTTCCTGATCCCCAGCCTGGTGGGCGCCAAGCGCGATTCGGACGTTGAGGGCTATCTGACGGCCAGCCGTCTGTTCATGGGCGCAGCCTTTGGCTACAACGTCGTGCTCAACGGCGGCGTTCGTTACAGCCGCGCCAATGAAACCGGTCTGTTGGGCTTCGGCGGTGATCGCCGGGATACCCGCAGCCTGCTCAAGGAAGGTTCGGTAGCCGTGCTGTTGAATCCGCGCTGGGCGCTGGGTGTCGAGTATCGAGAGAAACCGGATAACTTGTCGTTTGCCGGTGAGAGCGATTGGGCGGACTTGTTCGTCGGCTATTTCCCCAACAAGCATTTATCCGTGGTGCTGGCCTACGCGAAGCTGGGGGAAATCGCCAAGCTGGACGACCAGAACGGGGCTTATCTGTCTATTCAGGGGAGTTTCTGACATGTGTCGTAATTTACTCGCCGGTTTGATGCTGGTCATCCTGGCCGGTTGTGCACAACAGCCGCCCAAGGATGACAGCCTTTACCACGCCCTTGGCCAGCGACCGGGGATCCAGCGCATTGTTGAAGGCATGTTGCTGAACGTGGCCAAGGATAAGCGCATCGTCGAGCACTTCAAGAAGGTGGACATAACGCGGCTGCGGGACAAGTTGACTGAGCATTTGTGTGTTGAAGCAGGCGGGCCGTGCAAATACACCGGCGATACGCTCGCGGAGGCTCACAAGGGGCTGAACCTGACCCGCAGCGATTTCAATGCGTTGGTCGAGGATTTGATTGATGCGATGGATGCCGAGGGCATTTCCGTACCCAACCAGAACCGCTTGATTGCGCGGTTGGCACCGGTGCGCGGGGAAGTGATTGAGAAGTAGGGTGCCTGTGTATATGTGATTTGTGATTTGTGTACATATCCGTTGCTGCGGTGATTGCTGCTGACGGTTCCGCCCTTACGGCGGGTCACTTTTTACAGACGCCCGGAATGCCGGCCCAGAAAAAAGTAACCAAAAACGCTGTGCCCCACCACTCGGTCCCTCGCTGGTGCTCGGCATGCCCGTAATCCGACATTGATGCGTGGCGCCGCCGCCAACGGCCATCCATGGCCTAGGGCGGCTAAACCGGCATCCCTGCCGGTTTGCCCCACGCCTCAACATCGAATTCCGGCCAGCGTGGTTTGACGGGGCGCCAAGATCAAGATCAACAGCAGATCAAGATCAATATCAACAGCGGCGACGATGGATGGAGCTACGTGAATTGAGGTAGGAGCTGCCGAAGGTTGCGAAGGCGGCTACCGATTCGCAGCCTTCGGCAGCTCCTACAGAGAATCGCGCACGCCGTTAATTCCGTGGGCGAATTCATTCACAAAGCGAATGGCACAGAAACAGCGCGGTATCCAAGAACAAAAGCAGGTCGGCTTTCAGGCCGCCTCGCGCGCTTTTGATTTTGATCTTAGGCGCCCCGTTAAACCACGCTGGCCGGAAGCCGACATTGATTTGGCGGGCAAACCGGCATGGATGCCGGTTTAGCCGCACTGGGCCAGGGATGGCCCTTTGCGGCGGCCCGCCGAATCAATGTCGGATTACGGGCATGCCGAGCCTAGGCGAGGGACCGAGTGGTGGGGCAGGCCCATGCTTACTTTTGCGCTTCTCAAAAGTGAGGCGCCGTAAGGGCGCAACCAATAGCAGCCATTACCGCAACACCGGATATGCCTCCAATAATCACCAAAAAAAACGGCCATCTCTCGATAGCCGCCTTTTCAATCACATCACATCAGCAACCCATCAATCCGGCAGTTTAAACGCCATCACGTAGTCGCCTTGTTTGGTCCCCAGGGAACCGTGACCGCCCGCCACGACCAGCACGTATTGCTTGCCGTCTTTGCCGGTGTAGGTCATCGGTGTGGTTTGCGCGCCTGCTGGCAGGCGGCCTTCCCACAGCTGCTTGCCGTTACGAACATCGTAGGCGCGCAGGTACTGATCAAGCGTACCGCTGAGGAACCCGACTCCGCCGGCAGTGGTGAACGTGCCGCCCAGGCTTGGAACGCCCATGGATAGCGGGATTGGAACCGGCGAGCTGTCACGCACGGTGCCGTTCTTTTGCATCCAGATGGTCTGATGATTGGTCAGGTCCACGGCAGCCACATAACCCCATGCTGGCGCCTGGCAAGGCAGGCCCATTGGCGACAGCAGCGCTTCGAGGATCACGCCGTATGGTGCGCCTTTGTTCGGCTGTACGCCTTCGGTTTCGCTCTTGCGACCCGGGCCGCCTTCGACTTCTGCTGCCGGAACCAGCTTGGAGCGGAACGCCATGTAGCTTGGGTTGACGAATGCGATCTGACGCACCGGGTCGACCGAAATGCCGCCCCAGTCGAACACGCCGAAGTTACCTGGATACACCAGCGAGCCTTGCAGCGATGGTGGCGTGAATGGGCCTTCGTAACGCAGCGACTTGAAGTCGATCCGGCACAGCGCCTGGTCAAACGGCGTCACGCCCCACATGTCGCTCTCTTTCAAGGGCGGCGGCATGAAGTTCAGGTCGGACTTAGGCTGGGTAGGCGAGGTGTGATCGCCTGCTACTGCACCACCAGGAACCGGTACTTCATTGATCGGGATGATCGGCTGGCCATTGCTGCGGTCCAGAACGTAGATGCTGCCCTGTTTGGTCGATACCAGAACGGCAGGCTTGATGCCGTCGGAGGTCTTCATGTCCATGAGGGTCGGTTGACCGCCCACGTCCATGTCCCACAAGTCATGGTGAGTCAGCTGCATGTTCCAGCGGACTTTGCCAGTCGCAATGTCCAGCGCAACGATGCTGGCGCTGTATTTCTCGGACTCCTCAGTACGGTCGCCGCCCCACTGATCCGGGGTCTGGTTACCCATCGGCAGGTAGAGCATGCCGAGTTTTTCGTCCACAGCGAACATCGACCACATATTGGGCGAGTTGCGGGTGTACGACTGACCTGCGGCAAGTGGAGTGGTGTCATCAGGATTACCACTGTCCCAGTTCCAGACCAGACGGCCGGTGTGGACGTCGAACGCACGGATCACGCCCGAAGGTTCGTCAGTGGAAACGTTATCGGTCACGTGACCGCCAATTACCACCAGGTCCTTGGTAACGGCCGGTGGCGACGTCGAGTAGTAACCACCCGGTGCGAAGGTGCCGATGTTGGCGCTCAGGTCGATGGCGCCTTTGTTGCCGAAGTCTTCACAGACTTTACCGGTGTCGGCGTTCAGCGCGATCAGGCGAGTATCGGCAGTTGGCAGGAAGATGCGACGCGGGCACGCATTGCTGCCGGTGCTGGCAACAGCGGGCGCGGTCGGGCTCTGTGCTGGAGCCGCTGCATCGGATGCAGGAGCGGCAGCGTACGCGGCGTCATCGTGATATGACACGCCACGGCAGGTCATGTGTGCCCAACCTTTGAAGTTGGCGGCGTTCTGGGTGCTGATTTTTGGATCGTAGCGCCAGATTTCCTTGCCGGTGTCCGGGTCCAGGGCAATCACTTGGCTGTGCGGCGTACAGACGTAGAGCATGCCGTTGACTTTGAGCGGCGTGTTCTCGGCGGTGGTTTCACCCGGATCGTTTGGCCCTGGGATGTCACCGGTGCGGTAGGTCCAGGCAGGGACCAACTTGTTGGCGTTTTCCGGGGTGATCTGCGCCAAAGGCGAGTAACGATCACCGAAGGCGGTGCGGCCGTAGGACTGCCAGTCGCCATCAGGCATGGCGGGTGCGGCGCTGGTGGTGCCTGCCGTCTCGCGGTCCAGTTGACCTTTGATTTCACCGGGGTTGGTGAACTGGCTCGCCAGTGCAGCAACACCGGCCAGAACCACGGCAACGGTCAGGCCGCTGGTGCCCAGACCGCCAGGTTGCCCACGCAGAACCGGGCGACGGAACCAGGGCAGCAACATCACAATGCCCAGTGCGAACCACAAGGCCAGACGCGGCACCAGTTGCCACCAGTCCAGACCCACTTCCCACAATGCCCAGACAGTGCTTGCAAACAGGATCACTGCATACAAGCCGAAGGCTGCGCGGCGTCCGGTGATGAGCAGCACGCCCGTGACTGCGAAGCCGATGCCGGCCAGCAGGTAATACATCGAACCGCCGACTTGCAGCAGTTTGATACCCAGACCCAGCAGGACCAGGCCCATCAGCAGGATCACCGCCCCGAGCAATGTCGGTAGCAGGCGATGTCTACTCAAAGCACCGTCAGTGCTCATAGTGTGAATCTCCAAGACAGATTTAAGTGATTGACGCTTTGTTGTGTTGCGCAGGATTCGGTGATGAATTCGCTGCAATACTTTGAAACTAGTTGTTGATACGAACTAATGACAGTAGAAATCAGCCGTCGGTCAGAACGAGGACTGAATTTTCAAGCCAGCCACCAGCGCATCGTCCACCTGATTCACACCGCCGGGATGGCGGATGAACTGCAGATTGGGGCGTACGGTGAGCCAATTGCTTACGTGAACGCCGTAATACAGCTCGGCGTTGTATTCGGTGTCTTGCAAGGGCGTGAAGGCCGGGTCGTTGTAGTCGTAGACCGCCACTGCCTGATTTTGTGCATCTGCGTTCTTGCGGTAGGCCGGATTGACATGGATACGTGCGACCGCCAGACCAATGTCGTCCTTGGGACGGGCGTCGAACGGGCCCTTGTAGAACGCACCGAGGGACACGTAGTTGTCGACCATGTTGGTCTTCTTGTCGTGCATCGTGCCGTTGGCAAACACGCTCAGGCCGCGGCTTTGATCGCTGGCCCGGCTGGTCACTTGCTGCAGCAGATTGACCCACATACCGTGTTTGCTCGACGCACTGCGATAGGTGCTGTCGGTCAAGGCAGCGGATTGGCCATTGCTGTTTTTGTAAACATCCTGGCTATCAGCGGTGCTGTAGTAATAACCCACGCGGTATTCACCCGGCAGGCCGTCCACTTTTGGTGACCAGACCAGCTCTACCGGCAAGACCGCGCCTTGGGTGCCGCTGCCGCTCAGCTTGAAGCCATTGTCATTGTCCAGATTGGACGGGTTCTGCTCGAAGACGCCGATCTGGGCGAACAGCTCGGGATTGATCTGGTACTTGGCGCGCATCGCCCATTGGCTGACGGGCCAGTTGTAAACCGTGCCGCCATCCCAGTTGCCCACCTGGGAGCCACACAACGCAAGGTTCTGGAAGTCACACGGGAAGCTGCCGAAATCTTCACCCTGATTGAAGCGGCCCAGCTTGATGCTCAGCGCCTGGTCAAAAAACTTCTGCTGATACCAAAGCTGCGTGAGGCGGGTGACGCTGCCCCGACCCCAGACCTCCTGGGATGACGACAAGGTACCAGTGCGCGGATCGCTGACCCGGTCATTGCTGATGTTGTCACCGTTGCGGTTGGTCAGCGTCAGCTGGAACTCGGCGTCATGCCAGCCGAGGATTTTCTGCAGGTCCAGATGGGCGCCAAGCGCGTATTGATCGCTGTAACGCACCGCTTTGTCATGGCTGTAACCGCCGTGCAGGTTGGAGCCTGTTTCGGAGGTGTAATCGAGTTTGAAGTCATAACCTGCTTGCGAAAGCTCGGTGCGCTTGCCGTTCCAGTCGCCCAGCATCCAGGGAGAGTCACTGTCGAAGGCGGGAGCCGCGCTGGCAAAGCTTGCGATGCCGGCGGCGGCAAATCCGCAGAGGCTTGCGGTCAGGCTCAGGCGTGAAGGACAGGGCAGGGCAAAAGCCAAAAAACGTCTCGTGTTGGCAGACATGGGTATCGTTCTTTTCGAGTTATTTGGAGAGAAGGCGTGCGGCGCTATGCCACGGCTCTGCACTGCATAAGCAGTTGCAAAATCGTTTCAGTTGGCAGGTTGCAATGATAGGGGGCTAACGGATGCGTAAACAGCGCGGAAACTGACATGGATCATTGCGGGGATTGCAATAGTGCGGGGGAGGGAAGGGCTGTGGGAACTAACGCGGGAAATTCTATGTTTGCCTGAAATCCCCCAGGACTCCACGCTCAACACAGTTCTCGGTGGGAGCGAGCTTGCTCGCGAAGGCAATGCTCCTACCCCCAGAGATATATTCGGATGTCCCGGCCCCTTCGCGAGCAAGCTCGCTCCCACAGGGGGCGCGTTCGCCCCATGGCCACCCGCATCTTGCACGGGGTGGCCGGTTATTGGTTTGATCAGAACGTCGTCCGCAGCCCCACTTCAACACTGCGGCCCTGGGCCGGGGCGATGTCGCGCAGGATCGAGCTGGCGTAGCGTACGGTCTGGTTGGTCAGGTTTTCGCCGTTGACGAACGCCAGCCACTGGCTGCCACCCAGATCGAATTTGTAACCAGCACTGGCCCCCAGGGTCGTGTAGCCGTCGGTACCCGACTCATTCTCTGGCACCCGATGCTGCGAGCTGGCGTGTTCCACATCAATGCGCGCCTGCCATTTATCCAGTTCCCACAACAGGCCGCTGTTCAAACGTAGCGGTGCAATGCGCGGCAGGGCTTCGCCGGTGTCCAGGTTTTTCGCCCGGGTGTAGTCGCCGGACAGCTCCAGCGCCAGGCTGCCGTACTGGTTTTGCCCAAGCTTCCAGTGATCCTGCGCTTCGAAACCGCTGAAGCGCGCTCGAACGCCCGAATAGTTGTATTCGGGAATGCCGTCGGCATCTTCTTCGCCTTCGTCATTCAAGGTGCGACCACTGTTCAACAAGCCGATGTAATTGGAAAAGTGGCTGTAGAACACGCCAACGCTGCCTTTATGAGTGCCGTTGTCGAAGCGTAAAGCCAGGTCGCTGGACACGGCTTTCTCCTTGGACAACCCGGCATCGCCACGCTCGAAGGTACCGGTGGCCACGTGCGCGCCGTTGGCATACAGCTCATAGAAAGTCGGTGCGCGCTCGGTATAACCCAGGGTTGCCGCCAGCGACCAGATCGGCGTCAGGGTATAGACCGCGCCGGACGACAGGCTGCCCGCAGTGAAGCTGCTGGAAGTATCGGCACTGGCGAAGCGCTCGTTGCCCTTGGCGTCGGGGTCGACGGTGGTGTGCTCGATACGCCCGCCAAGGCTCAACTTGAGGCGCTCGGTGGCTTGCAGTTCTTCGAGGATGAACAACGCGCCAGCGTTGGTATCGCTCTGCGGGACAAACGCTTCTTCACCCAGAGCGGAAAATTCGCCACGGGTGACTTGCGCGCCGATCACACCTTCCACGGGACCAATCGGCTGATGACGGGCTTCGACACGGGCTTCATATCCTTTGTTCTTGAACGTGGTGCCGACCTCGCCACCTTCGATTTCTCGATGTTCGTAATCGGTGTAGCCAGCGTCCAGTTTCACCGACGTGAACGGCCCGGACAGATTGCGGATTTCCGAGGCGAAAGCGTAATGCTCCTGCTGCATGCGGATGCGCACGTCCTGTTCAGCGGGCGAACCGTAGTTGGAGTCATAGTTGCTGTAAGACACCCCGGCGTAGCCGTCATCCCAGGTGTAGGAACCGCCCACCGCGCCGCCGTCCTGACGGCCGTCGCTGTTGCTCAACCGGTGCTTTTTGTCAGTGCCTTCTTCACTGGCGCGCTGCTCGCTGGTGCGAGCGTAGCCGGGGATGCGCAAATCATTGAATTCGCGGGCGTTGGCATCGATGTGCAAGGCGAACTGACCATTGCCGGCTTCGAGTTTGCCGGCGCTGCTGCGAGTGGTATCCGCGCCGCCGTAACGTAATTCGCCTGCACCGTGAATGCCTTCGATGGCTTCGGTCGGGATGCGGTTGTCGAACGTATTGACCACCCCTCCGATGGCACTGCCCCCATACAGCAGTGCTGCCGGGCCGCGGACGATCTCAATGCGCTCGACATTGACCGGGTCCAGCGGGACCGCATGGTCGTAAGACAGCGACGAGGCGTCGAGCGCGCCGACGCCATTACGCAGAATGCGAATCCGGTCGCCATCCTGGCCGCGAATGATCGGCCGGCTGGCACCGGGACCGAAGTACGACGAAGAAACACCGGGTTGTTTATTCAGGGTTTCGCCCAGGCTGCTTTTTTGTTGAAAGGTCAGATCGTCACCATCAAGCACCGTGGCCGGGGATGCCAGTTGATTGCTGCCCAGCGGGTTGGCGGTAATCACTTGCGGTTGCAGGTCCACCACATTGGCTGCATGGGAAGGTGAAGCGAGCAGCATGGCGGTTGCCAATGGCGAGAGGTGCCAGAGCAGATTTTTTGAAGGGCGGGACATACGGATTTCCTTGGCGATGGGCTTTAGGCAGCCCGTGTGGAGCATTGAGATGGATACGTATAGTTACAATATAACATCTCTTTATTGGTCGGCCAGAGGAACTTTTGGGAAGCGTCCTACCGTTTCTGGAGGTGAATCCTGACTGCCATTACAACGTCTTCGCACGCTAAGCTCTTCCCGCTGTCTGAAGCCTCGGCTAAGGTGCGCAGCTCTCGGGAAGTGCCTTTATTCATTCAGCTGGAAGGTTTCGCATGACCACACCCCATTCCAATCCTCTGCACGGCGTGACACTGGAACAGATCCTCAATGTACTGGTTGACCATTACGAGTGGTCGGGCCTGGCTGAGCGTATTGATATTCGCTGCTTCAAAAGTGATCCAAGCATCAAGTCCAGCCTGACGTTTTTGCGCAAGACGCCTTGGGCCAGGGAGAAGGTCGAGGCGCTCTACGTGAAGTTGCACCGCAGCAAGGGTTGGTAATTTCGCCCGGATGCAATGCCGGTCTCAAGGAATCAACGATGTACCGCAAAGACATGCTAACTGCGCAAGGATCGCGCTATTACACGCTCATCGCCGCCTGCCTGGGTTGGTCAGGGTTGGCCATTCAGCTTTATCTGGTATTGATTGGACGCTGGGCTGATGACGCCAGTTTGTTGGGCGGGTTGGTGCGGTTTTTCAGCTTCTTCACCGTATGGACCAACACCCTGGTAGCCGTCGCCTTAAGCTTTGCCTTGAGCCAACGGACCTCGGTCGTGCAACGCTTCTTCCGCCTCCCGGCCGTGTGCAGCGGCATTGCGGCCAGCATCGTATTGGTGGGGCTGGCCTATAACCTGCTCCTGCGACATCTTTGGCAACCCGAAGGCTGGCAATGGATCGCCGATGAACTGCTGCACGACGTCATGCCGCTGGCGTTCCTGCTGTATTGGTGGCTGTACGTCCCCAGAGGCACGCTGCGATTCAGGCATGTACTGCTGTGGATTCTGTATCCAGTGGCTTACTTTTCCTACGTACTGCTGCGGGGCAGTTACATCGGCGACTACATGTACCCGTTTATCAATGTCGGGAATATCGGCTACGTCGAAGCGTTCACCAATGCCGGTGGGATATTGATAGGGTTTATCGTGATTGCGCTTGTGTTGTTTGGGTTAGACCGACACGCCGCCAAGCGTTGAATCTTGGCGAACACAACATAACGTACAGACTAAAACTGGTTATCCGTAGGAGCGCGCTTGCCCGCGATGCGATTTCAATGCCGACATGTTTTTCGCTTGTGCGGATGTCATCGCGGGCAAGCGCGCTCCTACGGGTTTGCCGCACGAAAGGGTGTCGTCTGGGGAGCAGCATCAAGGGTTGGATGCTTATTTTGCGGTTATTCGGCATCACCCCCATCAACCCGCCAATACCCCGCAGCCTTCACAAATTCCTCTTCCAGGCCGAATTCATCGAGCAGCACCCGGCGCAGTTTGCGCGACAATCCTGATTCGGTTGCTACCCAGGCGTAGAGCCTTCCTTCCGGCATTTCCAGACGGCGGGTGACGTCCAGCAGGCTCTGTTCGCCGCGCACGATCCAGATCACATCCACCTGCGCCTGGCTGTGGAAAACCTGCTGTTCACTTTGATCCGCAACTTCCACCACCACCAACGCGCTGCGATTGGATGGAAGCCCCTCAAGACGTCGGGCGATGGCGGGCAGGGCGGTTTCGTCGCCGATCAGCAGGTAGCTGTCGAAGATATCCGGCACGATCATCGATCCACGTGGGCCGGCGATATGCAGGAACTGACCTGGCTCTACCTGTTCGGCCCAGCTCGCGGCAGGGCCTTCACCGTGCAGCACGAAATCAATGTCCAACTCGCCGCTGACCGGATCATAACGGCGCGGCGTGTAATCACGCATGACGGGTTTAGGGCCGTCATTGGGCGAACCGGGCATTAAGTTTTCCAGTGCGGCTTGCTCTTCTGGGGTAGTGGCGAATATGAGCTTTACATGGTCATCGGTGCCCAGGCTGATAAAACCCGTCAGGTCCGGGCCATGCAGGGTAACCCTGCGCATCTTTGGGGTGACGTCCGTCACGCGCAGCACCTCAAGCTTGCGACGTTTGATCTCATGGCTGACGCGATGGATGGACTGCTGTGAATTCATACCGACTTCTCCGAAATAGACTGGGGGCCATCGACGATGGCTTTGGCGGTGTTATTGAGCAGGTCGCGAACCCGCAGAATTTCTTCTGGGCTCCAGCGACCGTGGTGCAGTTGCAAGGCATGCCGCAAGTTATGCACAGCTTCGTGGATTTCTGCCGGACGATCATGGCCGCGCAATGAGCGTTTGCTGACATCGATGCGCATGCGCACGCCATCCAGAGCGATCGCTTGTTCAACCAGCGAGGCACGACCGGCCTCCGTGACCGCATAGTGTTTTTTCCCGCCCTGGGCATCGCCTTCGATCAGCTCGCTTTCTTCCAGAAAGGTCAGGGTCGGGTAGATCACGCCGGGGCTGGGGCTGTAAGCGCCGTCGAACATGCCTTCGATCTGGCGGATGAGGTCGTAGCCATGGCAGGGCTGTTCGGCAATCAGCGCCAGCAGCAGTAATTTCAAATCCCCCGGGGCAAATACCCGAGGCCCACGCCCGCCGCGTTCGCGACCCGGACGTTTCTCGAAGCCGTCCCGCCCATCGCCATGCTCGCGGTGGTGGTGTGGACGGTGGTCATTGTGGTGATGGTCATCACGCATTTTCTTCATCTCCTGTTACAAGTTAGATATACCTTAAGATATATCTTATTGTGTATGCAAGAGATAAAGACGAACGGTTCTTGTTTGGCGGGGAGGCCGACCTGGGCTATCGAATCTAAAAAACGGTTCGTGTGGGAGCGAGCTTGCTCGCGAAGGCGATGTTAGGTTCATAAAATATTTCGAATGTAGGACCCATATTCGCGAGCAAGGTGGAGCGCCACCCCGGTCGCTCCCACAAAAATTTAGTTGGCTGTATTTGTGGTCAAGAACTGCCCCTCACACCGCGTATGACTCCCCGGCTCCAGATACGGATTCAGAATCGGCGCCATCCCCTTGAGGACCTGCACCGGTAATGCCGAGGTGAAGCGAAAGCCTTCTGCGTTGCGGCCAGGTACGAAGGCGGTCAGGGTGCCGAAGTGGTTGTCGCCCAGATAGAACACAAAGGTGGCGGTGCGGTTGATCGCCCGGGAACTGAGGATGCGCCCGCCGGAGCCGATGCTTTCGATGCGGTTATCGCCGGTCCCGGTCTTGCCGCCCATCGCCAGCGCCGTGCCGTCCTGCAGTTTGAAGCTGCCAGACACGCGCTTGGCGGTCCCGCCGTCCACCACTTGCGACAGCGCCTCGCGCATGGCGGCCGCCACTTCAGACGGCAAAACCCGTTTGCCCAGTTCCGGGTTGTTGGCCAGCCGGGTTTCATACGGGGTATCGGCTGCAAAATGCAGGCTGTCGATGCGCAGCGTCGGAAGGCGGATGCCATCGTTCTGGATGATGCCGATCAGTTCGGCCAGCGCTGCAGGACGGTCCCCGGAGCTGCCGATGGCGGTTGCTAACGACGGCACCAGATGATCAAACGGATAGCCAACCCGCTGCCAGCGCTGATGGATGTCGAGAAACGCTTCAATCTCCATCATGGTGCGGATGCGACTGTCCCGAGCGCCTTTGTGCCGGCTCTTGAATAACCAGCCATACACTTCCTGGCGCTCATACTGGCTGGCCGCAACGGCATCCTTGAATTGCGCATCCGGATGCTGCAGTAAATAGCCCACCAGCCACAGATCCAGCGGGTGAGCCTTGGCGATATAGCCCTGGTCCGGCAGATCGTATTTGCCGGGGCCGTAACCCTCATACAAGTCAGCAAGGCGTTTTTCGCTGAGTTTCGGGCCGATTTTTGCTTCAGCCAGATGCGCCCGAATGAATGCATTGAAAGCCGTCTGATCCGCGTTCGGCAACAGATAACGATGCACCGCTGCCAATCTGATGGCGGTCGGGTTGATGCCGTCGAGAAACGTGTCCAGGCGTTCCTGAGTGGTCTTGTCCTTGTAGCGTTTCCAGAAACGCAACAGGAATACCGTGCCTTCCCGATCTGCGAAGCGGCTCAGGTATTCCTGACGGCGGGGATCGTTATCGTCCTTGAGCAACTCGGCGCTATTGCTCGGCGCTTGATAGGTGCTGTAGCGCACGACGTCGCGCATCAGACGGATAAATGGCAGGTTGATCGACTCGCGTAACGCTTCGCGCAAGGTCGGCAGACGACCGTCGTCTTCCTTGCGAAAATTATTGAAGTGATGCATGCCGCCACCGGTAAAAAAGCGTTCTCCAGGGCTGGCCGAATAGCGCCGGTCCAGCGCTGCCGAAAGCATTTTCGACAGATCGCGATCCTTGTTTTGCAGTAAGTAATCCACAGCCCAGCGAGTCAGGCGGTCCTGTTCCACCACCGGTGTCTTGTTCAGCACTGCGTTGCTTGAGGCGGCGTAGCGATCATGCAGCTCGGCGATGATTTCCAGGTAGGTAGTCAGCACCCGCATCTTTGCAGTGGAGCCCAGCTCAAGCTTGCTGCCCTCGTTGATATCGAAGGGCTGATCCGTGCTGTCGGTTTGCACCCTGACCCGCGACCCATCCGGTCCGCGCTCGAACAGGGTAAAGCTATAGCGCACCTGGCTGGTGCTTGTCGGGGTCAACAGCCGTTCGCCCATCAACCCAACCTGAGCCGCAAACGCCGGGTCGGCCAGATCCCGCAGGTACTGGCTAACCTGACTCTGCAAATCGCTTTGCAGGGTTGTGGTCGCGGACAGGTCAAGCCGATCCAGATCGTACAGCGACCGGTTGAGCAAAGCTGCCAGTCGACTGCGGGCGACGCTGATGCCTTTGTTGGTCTCGATGGGCTGCAGAGTCGGTTGTTCGACCCAGTTGCGATAGCTCACCGAACTCTTCAAAGCAGCATCAGCGAGCGCCTGATCAATCACCTGATTCTGCGCCAGTAAGCGGATATGGCTGTCCGTCAGTTCGGCCAGTTCTTCACGGCCCTTGGCCAGGTAGTAAGAAGGCCGACGCTGAGCGATCACCAGTGAGAGCACCTCGCGCAAGGCCAGGCCTCGCGCAGCAAGGCTTTTCGCATCGGTGGCGCTGGACGCCAGAACCTCGTTGGTTTTGACAAAGTCGGCGCCATACCAGACCCGCAACCCCTCAGCCATGCCGTGCACTTCCCCGTGTCCCGGCACCGCCGATAAAGGCACGCTGTTCAAGTAATCGCGCACCACTCGTTGACGAGCTTGCAGCGTTTGCTGCCCTGGCTGATAAGCCCGCACGCTGGCGGAAATCATCTGCCGCAGCTTTTCCGAGCCAGATTGAGTCAGGCCGTCAGGTGAATGGCGATACTTTTCCAATTGGGTTGCCAAGGTACTGCCGCCCGCTGATTGACCCGGCAGGCCAATCATTTTCGATACTTGCGAAATCGCGGCTTTGACAAACCGTGGCCAGTCCACGGCAGGGTTGGCCAATGGTTGCTCGGGATCGAGCAAATCGCGGTTCTCGATGAACAGCAGGCTGTGCACGATCAGCGGCGGGATGGCGGCGAAGGTGGGGTAGAACTGTTGCGGATAACGGAACTGGTACAGGTCCGTGCCCCGGCAATCGGTGATCGACAGGCCGGCCTGGGTTTTCTCCTGATAAGGCACGAACAGGCCACGCTTGCTGTAGGCCAACAGGTCCGGGGAAAACCGCACTTGCTCGGTAATCAAGTAATCACGCTTGAGTAAACGCGGCAGAAACTCACCCAGCGACGAATAACCCAGACGCTTATCGAAAGGCCCATCGCCGGGATACCGCATCGAATCACTCGGCCCAGGCTGCATCGAGTAGCTCAGCTTCGCCGCAAAGCGACTGAACTCCAGGGCCTGCAACCGCGAACTGCGAGACTCCACCATAGCCGCAGCCGCCAAGGCTCCGACGCCCATGACCATCACCACCCAGAACACACGCCATACGTACCGCTTGCGGCGCGGGCTTTTCGGCATTGGATCGGGGTCGTGACTGTCAGCTGGAATCACAGTCTGTTTCGTATCTGAATGCCGTAATACGCCCATTTCATTGGCCCGGTTAAACCTGTTAATCGCACCTGACTCAAGCTTAGACGCTGGCGGGAGCCGTCGAAGAATTTATCGGCTCAAGGGGCGAAAACTCGACCGTGACATATGAGGGTATCTGCCGACTTGAGCGCATCCTCAAGTCGTATTGGATTTGCGAGAGAGCGTTCTATGAAAACGCTGGTCTGAGATAGCGACCGCTCTGGCGGGTTTGGGGTTGCTCAGGCGTTTGCTGAAGTCCAGCCAGGCGGCCATCAGCATCATCAAGCCAAGGCCGAGTATGGCGGTGACTATTTGCATGGGCCAGGTATCGCCTGCCAGTGCGTTGACCATGTCGGCCATGGGTGCCAGCAGCACGCCGAGGCAGAAGATTTCCAGCGAGTAACGGCCCATGCGGCAGGCTTGCCGGGCTGGCCAGCTTTTAACCCAGGCTTTGCCGCCGGGAAGCAGTTTGGCGACGCAGTAAGCCAGGGCCAGGAAGTGCAGCAAGCGCAGTGGCCCCAGGTCAGTCTTGTTAATTGGGTACAAACCATCGGCCACGAATTGCGGCCTCAAAGTCTCGTGCAGTTCCGGGAATTTCCAGCTGAACGTGCAGACAGCGGCCACCAGTACGTAAGTCGCTGACAGCATGAACAGTGGCTGCTGGCTTAGGGGCCGCTGTTCAAGCTGGGTAGTGGGCATGGATTCAGACCGCAGCGCGCAGGCACCACCGAGCACGAACAGCAACTGCCAGGCCACGGGATTGAAATACCAGACGCCACCGCCTTCGTAAGCGGGCATGTTCCAGCCGAACAACGGCACCATCATGTACAGGGCAATCGATAAACCCACCGTCAGCGGTGCATTGCGCTGGATCAGCGGCAGGATCAATGGCAGTGCCAATAACAGCAGGATATACAGTGGCAATGGGTCGGTCAGATTGGGTTTGAAGCGCAGCAACAACTGGTCGGCCAGTGCTTGCTGCGGGTCGGCGACGAAGTGCTGCAGGCCCATCTCCTGAATCATGTCCCGGGTTTCGACGTAGTGATTGGCGACGAACACAATGCCCATCAGCAGCGTCAGCAGGAAAATATGCACCACATACAGCACCCAGGTGCGGCGCAGGATGCGCACGCAGGCGACCACATAACCGTCGCGCTGTGAAATTCGGCCGTAGGCGAGAATGGCGGCATAGCCAGCCAGGAAAACGAAGATTTCCGCCGCGTCGCTGAAACCGAAATTGCGCACGGTCAGCTGGGCGAGGGGATTGTCGGGGACGTGATCCCAAAAAATGAAGATCAGCGCCAGGCCCCGAAAGAAGTCGATGCGCAGGTCGCGTCCGTTAGTCATAACGGTGGGCTCTTTGATGTCGTATGAATAAAGATCAGCCGCGAGGGCTCTAGGTTCAACGCCGCCGTTCATCCAGATGTATTCAGGTGTGTCCTGTCTGGGGCGGCGGCGCGGCAGGGTGGAGGAATCCTCGGGCAAAAGCAAAAGCGGGCTATTACAGAATGTCTCGGTAGTTCACGGGGGGGGGGCATCAGGCGATGGCATTCGGCTCAAAACTATCGGCCCGTGCCATCTGCCACATGTTCGAATAAAAACTGCCATCCACTGCGCCGGTCAACAATTGGCCCGGTGTCAGAAATACATGGGATTGTGAGAACAGTTTGATTTCGGTAGCGGACATGCGCCGCACCAGGTGCCTGGCTTCCAGTTGTGCCGGATGGTCGAGGCCGGCTGCGGCGAGCATTTCGGCCAGTGCTTTCAGGGTATTGCGATGGAAGTTGAATACTCGTTGGGCTTTGTCCGGCACAACCAGTGCGCGCTGGCGCAGTGTGTCCTGGGTTGCTACACCGGTCGGGCATTTGTTGGTGTGGCAGCTCTGGGATTGAATGCAGCCAATGGCGAACATGAAGCCCCGCGCTGAGTTGGCCCAGTCGGCGCCGATGGCCAGGACGCTGGCGATATCAAATGCGCTGACGATTTTGCCGCTGGCACCGAGTTTGATTTTGTCCCGCAGGTTCAAGCCCACCAGGGTGTTATGCACGAACAGCAAACCCTCGCGAAGGGGCACGCCCATGTGATCGGTGAACTCCACCGGCGCAGCGCCCGTGCCGCCTTCGGTGCCATCGACCACGATGAAGTCGGGGAGGATGCCGGTTTCCAGCATCGCCTTGGCAATGCCCATGAATTCCCAAGGGTGGCCCAGGCAGAACTTGAAGCCCACCGGTTTGCCTCCGGACAGCTCACGCAACTGGGCGATGAACTGCATCAGCTCGACGGGGGTGGAGAAGGCGCTGTGCCGAGACGGTGATACGCAATCTTCGCCCATCATGATGCCGCGGGTCTCAGCGATCTCTTTGGTCACCTTGTGCTTGGGCAAGATGCCGCCGTGGCCGGGTTTGGCGCCTTGGCTTAACTTGATTTCGACCATGCGCACTTGCGGGTCTTTGGCTTGTGCAGCGAAACGCTCAGGGTCGAATCGACCGTCAGCGGTGCGGCAGCCGAAGTAGCCGCTGCCCAGCTCCCAGGTCAGGTCGCCGCCGTTTTCCCGGTGATAGGGGCTGATGCTGCCTTCGCCGGTGTCGTGGGCAAAATTGCCGAGTTTGGCGCCCTGATTCAAGGCGCGGATTGCATTGGCGCTTAGTGACCCGAAGCTCATGGCCGAGATATTGAAGATCGACGCCGAGTACGGCTGGCTGCATTGCGGGCCGCCGACGATCACGCGAAAGGCATTGGGATCGCTCAGTGGTGCCGGGCGCATGGAGTGGCTGATGAACTCAAAGCCGGTGCCATATACGTCGAGCAGGGTGCCGAAAGGTTTGTCTGCGGACTCGTTCTTGGCTCGGGAGTACACCAGCGAACGTTGCGCCCGGGAGAAGGGCAGGGCGTCACTGTCGGACTCCAGCAGATACTGGCGGATCTCCGGGCGGATCGCTTCAACCGCATAGCGGATGTTGCCCAGAATCGGATAGTTACGCCGCACTGAATGCGGCGATTGCAGCAGGTCAATAACACCTATCAGGGATAAAACCCCGGTGAACAGGGTGAAAGGCCACAGCCATTCGTGATGCCAGAACGGCAAACTGCACAGGGTGAAAAGCACACAACCAACGAAGAAGGCGTAACGACTGAGAAGGGACAGACTCATACGGATTCCTGGAGCTAATGACGGTGGTTTTACCGGCTGCGCTCTCTCTTTATCCTGCTGCGATTCAGCAAGTCGGAGGGCTGAGCCCGTGAGGCGGGAGTTGCATCTATAGCACTATCGGCAGAAACCAGCATAGCTGAACGATGGGGATTGATCTGCTGGCGGCACACTCAGCTTTCCAGCACCCATGGCTTGATGGAGCGGACCCGCTGTGCCAACGCGTAGACATCCTCGCGGCCTTCAAGACTGGTCCAGCGCAAGTGTTCGATGAGCGCCTGCTCCTTGGGATTGAGGGCGACGAAACCCAGTTCGTCGGCCTTGCGCATGAAGGCATCGCGGGGTTCTGCAGGCGTGCTGGCGTTGATCACATCTTGCAGGGCGTTTTGCAGCATGGACACGTAGCCCACCAACATGGACGGGTTGCACAGGACGTCGGTCTTGTTGACGTAGCCATCAAGCAGACGCAGTGAGTCCCTGGCTTCAATCAGCCGGTTCCAGGCGTGCGCAGAGAGTTGAAAATGATCGGGTTCTGACATGGCTTGCTTCCATCCGGGCAATACGCCAGGAGACGAGTCCCGGCACGTTGATCAAGCAACGGCGGTCGAACCTTAGCGACTAGTGTTGGCCTAATCAAGATCACCAATGATGCAAGTCACCACAATCGATTGTGGCTGGCTTTTGATGATATGTTATTGTGTAACAAATCAATTAAGCGCTCATTTGGAGGCAACATGAAACCTGATATCCATCCTGCGTATCGCACCGTGCTGTTCCACGATACTGCCGCCGACGCCTATTTCCTGATTGGCTCGACGGTTGATACCGACCGGACCCAAGAGCACAGCGATGGCAATACATACCCGTACGTCGCACTGGACGTATCCAGCGCCTCACACCCGATGTACACCGGGCAGCAGCGTAAGACCACCACCGAAGGCCGGATCGCCGGCTTCAACAAGCGCTTCGCCACCTTTGGCTCGGGCGGCAAGAAAGACGCAGCCTCGGCTGAATGATGCTGCAACGTGGGACCGCCGCTAGCTGGGAAGAGGCCAGTACATCCATTCCATTGGTTGACTGAAATGCCGTCTTCCCGGCTAAAGCCGGTCTCACAGGTTGGCTCTGATCTCCCTCTAGGGAGATTTTTTTTGCCTTTTTTTCACCTCTGACGACCACCGGAGCTGATCGCCACTGGACGAGAAGGCAAAATTGCTTTTGACTCTGCCGCCTGAAAATCCAGGAGTTGTCGCTTTGAAAACATCAGTCGCCATCCTCTTCGGCGGACAATCCAGCGAGCACGAAGTCTCGCTGCAGTCAGCCAGGAACGTGATCAACGCGATCGACCGCGGCACTTACGAACTCACATTGATCGGCATCGACAAGCAAGGCCGCTGGCTGCGCTTCGACGAGAGCGATTACCTGCTCAATGGCAATGACCCGGCCAAAATCAAACTCAGTGCTTCGGGGCGACTATTGTCGCTGCTGCCTGGCTCTGCGGGCGGGCAGTTTGTCGACGTGGTATCGGGCGTTGAGTTGCCGCGCATCGATGTTGTGTTCCCGCTGATTCATGGCGCGTTCGGTGAAGACGGTTCACTGCAAGGCTTACTGCGTTTGCTGGCGATCCCGTTTGTCGGGCCGGATGTGCTCAGCTCAGCGGCGTGCATGGACAAAGACGTGACCAAACGCCTGCTGCGCGATGCGGGCATTGCCGTCGCCCCGTTTGTGGTGGTCTCCCGTGGTGAGTCGTTGGAGTTCGCGGCGGTAGTCGCTGAGCTGGGTCTGCCGATGTTCGTCAAGCCTGCCAGCCAGGGCTCATCGGTGGGTGTCAGTAAAGTCACTGACGAAGCCGGTTATCAGGCGGCATTGAATCTGGCGTTCGAGTTCGATCATAAAGTGCTGATCGAGACCGGCATTGTGGGACGTGAAGTCGAATGCGCCGTGCTTGGCAATCGTCAGCCGCAAGTCAGCGTCTGTGGTGAAGTGATCGCCAATGACGAGTTCTACGCCTACGACACCAAGTACCTGAATGGCGACCAGGCACGCATTGCCATTCCTGCGGAGCTGGCGGACGACCTCAGTAGCGAAGTCCGTGACGTTGCGCTGCGCGCTTATCAGGTCCTGGGTTGTGCCGGGCTGGCGCGTGTCGACTTTTTCGTCACTGAAACACGCAGCATCATCATCAATGAGGTGAACACCATTCCTGGCTTCACCTCTATCAGCATGTATCCCAAGTTGTGGCAGGCCAGCGGTGTGTCTTACCCAGAACTCATCCATCGGCTGATCCGCTTTGGGCTGGAGCGGGCCGAAGAGACGCGGCAACTCAAGACCGAGATCTTCTCATGAAGCTGATTCATATCGCGGCTGCGCTGTTGATCGGCGCAGATGGCCGGACCTTGCTGGTGCGTAAGCGTGGTACTCAGGCGTTCATGCAACCGGGAGGCAAGATAGAGGCGGGTGAGCCAGCGGTCGCAGCGCTGAGTCGTGAGCTGGAAGAAGAATTGGGGTTGATTGTTGATCCGGCTAAGGCGCGTTATCTGGGGTCGTTCGCGGCACCGGCTGCCAACGAACCGGGTTTTGAGGTGCGCTGCGAATTGTTCGAAGTGCGCATCGAGGTGGACGTGCAGCCCGCGGCAGAAATCGAAGAAGTGCTGTGGATCAGTGCGCACAGCCATCCACAGCTGAACCTTGCGCCGCTGACCCGTGATTCGATATTGCCGATTTATCGGGAGATGTACGTCGAAGCCTGACGCACTCAGCTTCTAGCGCCAATTCCGTATTTGCGCAGTCGATGGGCAATGGCGGTATGCGACGTTTGCAAGCGTGCCGCCAGTTGCCGGGTCGACGGATAGTCGGCGTAGAGCTTTTCAAGCAAGGCCCTTTCAAAGGTCTCGACGGCTTGTTCGAGGCTACCGACTTCGCCATCGCTTTCACCGGCGACAGCAGTGCCTGCGATATCCAGATCACCAATGTCGACCAGATTGCTATCGCTGATGGCGGCAGCGCGGAAAATCACGTTCTGCAACTGACGCACGTTTCCGGGCCAACGATTGCCCAGCAGCGCTGGGTAAGTATTCGTCGTGAGGCGGCAGACGGGACGCTGGATCTGCGCGCAGGCCTGCTCCATGAAGTAGCGCGCCAGCAGCAGGATGTCCTGGCCGCGATCACGTAGCGGCGGGACTTCCAGGTTGAGCACGTTAAGACGGTAGAACAGGTCCTCGCGAAACGTGCCTTCAGCGACCATCTTCTCCAGATTGCGATGGGTGGCGCTGAGGATGCGCACATTCACCTTCACTTCCCGATCGCCGCCTACCCGGCGAAAGCTGCCGTCGTTTAGAAAACGCAGCAGTTTGGCTTGCAGATAAGGCGACATTTCGCCGATCTCGTCGAGGAACACCGTGCCCTGGTTGGCCAATTCCATCAGCCCCGGTTTGCCGCCTCGCTGCGCACCGGTGAAGGCGCCGGGGGCGTAGCCAAACAGCTCGCTTTCGGCGAGGTTCTCAGGCAATGCCGCACAATTGAGGGCCAGAAACGGCGCACTGTGCCGGGCACTGGTGGCGTGGCAGGCACGGGCAACCAGCTCCTTGCCAGTACCGGTCTCGCCCTGAATAAGCAACGGCGCATCCAGCGCCGCGACCCGTTGGGCGCGGGCCTTCAAGGTGCGGATGGCCGCGGATTCACCCAGCAATGCGTCGAAACCTTCGGCATGGTCGTGGTGCAGCGCCGACAAGCGCTCACCGATGCGGCTTGGTTGATACAAGGTCAACAACGCGCCCGCGTCGGTGATGGGCGTCGCATCCAGTAAAAACGCTTCACCATTGAGCGTGACTTCACGCAGCGGCAGGCGAAAGCCGTTTTCCAGTAAGGCGTTATGCAGCCCGGGATCAGCAAATAACTCGGCCACTGGCTCGCCCGCGGGTTCGCGGCCGATAAGGGCAATTAACGCAGGGTTGGCCAGCAATACATGGCCAGCGCTGTCCAGCGCCAATACCGGATCGGTCATGGCTGCCAGCAGAGCGTCCAGCTGCAAGTGGCGACGTTGGCCGGGAAGAATGTCGACCACCGTAATCGCCTCGACCCCGCGCACCCGAAACAGCGCATCCTTGAGTTCTTCAAGCACCTGATGGCTGAGGGTCGGCGCGTCGATGTAGACGTTGGGCGGCACCATTTCCACCGCATCCAGATTCAGATTGCGCCCACCCAGGATCGCCAGCACTTCCTGGGTGATTCCGACGCGGTCGATGAAACTGACGTGGATGCGCATGGGGAATTCGCGGTGGTTGCCGAAGAGGGTGGGGATTATGCCAGTAATGGCATCGAACTGTGGGAGCAGAGCTTGCTCGCGATGAGCGGTGACGGGGTTTGACTTGAGATTGAGCCCAGCCTTAACGCGGGCAAGTCGGAATGCCGCCCACATGCTCCCGCAGGAGTGATCTCGCTATTGGCGCGACGACGTGGGACCGGCTTTAGCCGGGAAGGCGGCATTTCAGGCGATAAATCGAGTGGATATACTGGCCTCTTCCCGGCTAAAGCCGGTCCCACGTCACATGAGCTTGCGAGCAAACATAGAGTCTCCTACAGACGCACGGCTACGATCAGGTCAAATGCTCCGGCTTCACGGGCTCGCCCGGCTGGATGCCGAGTTTGTCGTGTATGTCCTTGAACATCCGGTCGTAGTCGTCATGCACGGCGATTGGCAGCACGGCAATCGGTGGCATGCCATGTTTGACCGCTATCTGGTTGGCGCTGTGAGCGAAGTTGAACGCCATGTCACGGCTCAGCTCAAATTCGTCCTGAAACGCATTGCCAGCAATTTCACCTTCCATCGTGAAGTGCATCGAAGTGCCTTCCGTGGGGTTCTCAGAGACTTCGTAGCGGATATGAATCTCATAGCCGAAATCCGATGGATGCATCGGCGCGCGGCTGATATGCAGATGGCCTGGTTCGAACATGACGTTGCCCCTTGGCGGGTCGAAGAGTGTAGCGGTTGACCTTCGCAGTCACCGGGCGTTCAGCAATGGCACGGCTTCCACCATAGACGAATGCCGGTGACAGCGGCATGACATGCGTCAGCGAAGGGGATCAGAGCGCGGGGGTTCTGGCCGGGACCAGATCCACAGGTTGCCCAGAACCATGCCGCCGATAGCAGCGTAAACCGGCCAGCCATGCATGAGGTACAGCATCAGCATGGCGCACACAAGCATGCTGATGGTGGCGCTGATCTTGGCGCTGCGTGTTACCAGACGGCCATTGCGCCAGTTGCTGAGGATCGGGCCGAAGAGCTTGTGGTTTTCCAGCCAGGCACTCAGGCGCGGTGAGCTCTTGGTGGCCGCCCATGCCGCCAGCAGGACGAACTCGGTGGTGGGCAGACCGGGAATGAAAATCGCGACCAGGCCTATCCCGAGGCTGACATAAGCCAGTGCGGCGAACAGCAGGCGTGAGATTCTGGACCTTGGAGGTTTGCTGGTCATTATCTCGTCAGTAATCATAAGGTGGTTCGATCCCATGATCGAAAAGCCCGGCCAGTCTAACAGGCCGGGCCGACAATCATGACTCGGCCATTTGCGATGCAGTCGAGGTGCGCGAGGGTTTTGGGGAACGGCCTATGGGACGCAGAACTTCGTCTGACCGCGACTGATCTCGGGCAGGTCGGAATGCCGCCCAGACCAAGCACCGCTCCCACAGGGTGGGTGCCATTCTTGGAACCGCACACAGGTTTGGCGATCTCTGTTGGCGCGAGGCTTGCCCGCGAAGAATGATGAAGCAGTGTGTCTGACAAACCGCAGCGACTGGTTCGCGGGCAAGCCTCGCTCCAACAAATGTCAATGATCCCCGTGGGAGCGGAGCTTGCTCGCGAAGAACGATGACGCGGTTTGTCTGACAGACCGCGGTGCCCTTATCGCGGACAAGCACCGCTCCCACAGATATCGCGTTTCAACGCCCGGTGAGTGTTACTCCGCGTTATGCAGCGCCAGGCAGTTGTCCAGCATGCGGTTGGAGAATGCCCATTCGTTGTCGTACCAGGCCAGGACCTTGAGCAGTTTGCCGCTGGATTTGGTGTGGTTGGCGTCGAAGATCGACGACAGCGGGTTGTGATTGAAGTCGTGGGACACCAGCGGCAAGGTGTTGTAACCGAGCACTTTGGAGTGCTGGCTGGCTTCTTTCATCAAAGCGTTGACTTCATCGGCGCTGACCTCACGGGTCAGTTGCACGGTCAGGTCCACCAGCGAAACGTTGATCACCGGAACCCGCACCGCCATGCCAGTCAGTTTGCCTGCCAGTTCAGGCAGCACCAGGCCCACGGCTTCGGCAGCGCCGGTCTTGCTCGGGATCATCGACTGGGTAGCCGAGCGCGCGCGGTACGGATCGGTGTGATAAACGTCGATCAGGTTCTGATCGTTGGTGTAGGCGTGGATCGTGGTCATCAGGCCGCTTTCGATCCCCAGTTCCCGGTGCAGCACCTGGGCGACAGGTGCCAGGCAGTTGGTGGTGCATGATGCGCTGGAAATGATTTGATGCGATTGGCGCAGAGTGTCGTGGTTTACGCCGTAGACGATGGTCGCGTCGGCACCCTTGGCCGGGGCCGAGATAATGACCTTGCGGGCGCCGGCAGTGAGGTGCGCGGCAGCCTTGTTGCGGTCGGTAAACAACCCGGTGCATTCGAACACGACGTCGACGTTCTGGGCTTTCCAGGGCAGGTCGGCAGGGTTGCGAATGGCGCTGACCGCAATACGGTCACCATTGACCGTCAGGCTCTCGCTGTCACACTCGACGGTGCCGGAAAAAGGCCCGTGAACGGTGTCGAAGCGCAGCAGGTGAGCGTTCATCTCGCTGTCGCCCAGATCATTGATGGCGACGACCTGCAGGTCTTGGCGGTAGCCTTGGGTATAGAGTGCGCGCAGGACGTTGCGGCCGATGCGGCCAAAACCATTGATTGCGATACGAAGAGTCATACAGCCGTCCTTTCTGAATTTGTTGTTGGAATTACAAGATTATTCGCATAGAAATAGAAAACAAGCCTTTTTAGTGGCAATATTTTGTTTTATCTACAACGAGAAGCCTGTAAGGCCAAAACAGTTGATCGAGATCAAGCTTTTACAGACAAGGCATTTGCCTCGATATCTGACGCGGTCTTAAACGGGTGACCACATACGCTAGCCTGGAGTTCAGCACATGCATCCCCGCATTCTTGAGGTAACCGAACGGCTGATAGCCCGTAGTCGCGAAACGCGTGAGCGCTATCTTCAACTGATTCGAGGCGCCGCGAGCGACGGCCCGATGCGTGGCAAATTACAATGCGCCAATTTTGCCCATGGCGTTGCCGCTTGTGGTCCGGAAGACAAAAACAGCCTGCGGATGATGAACGCCGCCAACGTGGCAATCATTTCCTCCTACAACGACATGCTCTCGGCGCATCAGCCCTACGAGCATTTCCCTAATCAGATCAAACAGGCTTTACGTGACATTGGTTCGGTCGGTCAGTTTGCTGGCGGTGTGCCCGCCATGTGTGACGGCGTGACCCAGGGTGAACCGGGCATGGAGCTTGGCATTGCCAGCCGCGAAATCATCGCCATGTCCACGGCCATTGCCTTGTCCCACAATATGTTCGATGCCGCGCTGATGCTGGGGATCTGCGACAAGATCGTGCCGGGCCTGATGATGGGCTCACTGCGTTTCGGTCATCTGCCGACGATCTTCATCCCTGGTGGGCCGATGGTGTCAGGCATTTCCAACAAGGAAAAAGCCGACGTACGGCAGCGTTACGCTGAGGGCAAGGCAACCCGCGAAGAGTTGCTGGACTCGGAAATGAAGTCCTACCACGGCCCGGGTACCTGCACGTTCTACGGCACCGCCAATACGAACCAGTTGCTGATGGAAGTCATGGGTTTGCATTTGCCCGGCTCTTCGTTCATCAACCCCTACACCCCACTGCGCGATGCGCTGACTGTCGAGGCGGCGCACCAAGTCACGCGCATGACCAAGCAGAGCGGCAACTTCATGCCCATCGGCGAGATCGTCGACGAGCGGGCGCTGGTCAATTCCATCGTTGCGCTGCATGCCACCGGTGGTTCCACCAACCACACGTTGCACATGCCGGCCATCGCCCAGGCTGCCGGCATTCAACTGACCTGGCAGGACATGGCCGACCTTTCCGAAGTCGTGCCGACCCTGACCCACGTCTACCCGAATGGCAAAGCCGACATCAACCATTTCCAGGCTGCGGGGGGCATGTCGTTCCTGATCCGTGAGTTGCTGGAAGCCGGTTATCTCCATGAAGACGTCAACACCGTGATGGGCCGTGGCCTGAGCCGTTACACCAAGGAACCCTTCCTCGAAGACGGCAAGCTGGTGTGGCGCGAAGGACCGGTCGAAAGCCTGGATGAAAATATTTTGCGCCCGGTGGCCAACCCGTTCTCCCTGGAAGGCGGTCTGCGGGTCATGGAAGGCAACCTCGGCCGTGGCGTGATGAAAGTCTCGGCCGTGGCCGTTGAACATCAGGTAGTGCAGGCCCCGGCCAAGGTCTTCCATGATCAGCAGGATCTGGCCGACGCCTTCAAGGCCGGTGAACTGGAGTGCGATTTTGTGGCGGTGATGCGCTTCCAGGGGCCGCGCTCCAATGGCATGCCCGAACTACACAAAATGACACCATTTCTCGGGGTCCTTCAGGATCGTGGATTCAAGGTCGCGCTGGTGACCGACGGGCGGATGTCAGGCGCGTCGGGCAAGATCCCGGCGGCAATTCACGTTTGCCCGGAAGCTTTCGATGGTGGCCCTTTGGCTCTTGTGCGGGATGGAGACATCATTCGCGTCGATGGAGTAAAAGGAACGTTGCAAGTTCTCGTCGAACCGGCAGAATTGGCCGCCAGAGAACCTGCAATCGGACATTTGGACAACGGCGTTGGCTGTGGTCGCGAACTGTTCGGTTTCATGCGCATGGCCTTCAGCTCCGCCGAGCAGGGCGCCAGCGCCTTTACCTCGAATCTGGAGACGCTCAAGTGAAGTTGGCCCTGGTCGGTGATATTGGCGGTACCAATGCACGGTTTGCCATTTGGGAAGATGACAAGCTGCATTCGATCCGGGTATTCCCGACCATCGATTACGTCAGCCCCGAGAAAGCTGTCGAGGTCTACATGCAAGACCTCGAATTGCAACGTGGCGATATCGGCCTGGTGTGTCTGGCGGTGGCTGGCCCTGTGGACGGCGATGAATTTCATTTCACCAACAGCAACTGGCGGCTGAGCAAGTCGGCGTTCTGCGCCAATCTGAAAGTCGACGAGCTGCTGCTGATCAATGATTTCAGCGCCATGGCTTTGGGCATGACACGTCTGGGCGACGACGAGTACCTGACCATCTGCCACGGAATCGGCGAAGCAGATCGACCACGTGTGGTAATCGGCCCCGGGACCGGGCTGGGCGTGGGCACCTTGCTCAGTGTCGGCGTCAATCACTGGATGGCCTTGCCCGGCGAAGGCGGCCATGTGGACTTGCCCATCGGCAACGCCCGGGAAGCCATGTTGTGGATGCGCATGATGGCCGACCTTGAACATGTCAGCGCCGAAACCGTGCTCAGTGGCGCGGGCTTGTTGCGGCTGTATCAGGTCAGCTGCGCACTGGATGATGTCGAGCCGGTGCACAAGTCTCCGGCGGCCATTACCTCGGCAGCCGAGGCCGGTGAGCCGGTGGCGGCAGCGGTGCTGGAGCAGTTTTGTGTGTTTCTCGGGCGAGTGGCGGGCAACAACGTTCTCACCGTCGGTGGGCGTGGCGGTGTATACATCGTCGGCGGCGTAGTACCACGGTTTATCGATTTCTTCATGAACAGCGGTTTCAAGCGTGCCTTCGCCGAGAAAGGCGTGATGAGTGATTATTTCAAAGGCATTCCGGTCTGGGTGGTGACGGCCGAATATCCAGGGCTGATTGGTGCCGGTGTGGCGTTGCAGCAGGTGTTTGGTGAAGAGCGGGCGATAGAAATCTAGGTTTTTGTAGGAGCGCGCTTGCCCGCGATTGCGTCAGGCCAGACCCAACATTTTTCGACTTGAATACCTATCGCGGGCAAGCGCGCTCCTACAGGTCAGACTGACGGTCAAGTTTCATCTCTAACAATAACGATTCATGCGACAAGGACGATTCAAGTGAGCACAGTCAGTAAGTCGATCCTGCTGGTCGATGATGACCAGGAGATCCGTGAGTTGCTGCAGACCTACCTGAGCCGCTCTGGTTTTCAGGTACGCACTGTTGGCGATGGCGCTGAATTCCGTCAGGCCTTCAACGAAGAGCCCAGCGATCTGCTTATCCTCGATGTGATGCTGCCCGACGAAGATGGCTTCAGCCTGTGCCGTTATGTCCGCCAGCATGTTCGCTACCCCCATGTGCCCATCATCATGCTCACCGCCAGCTCCGACGAAGCCGACCGGGTCATCGGGCTGGAGCTGGGTGCGGACGATTATCTCGGCAAACCCTTCAGCCCTCGCGAATTGCTGGCGCGGATCAAGGCCTTGCTCAGGCGTGCGCAGTTTGGCCAGGAGCGCAGCGGCGGTGACGTGTTGACCTTCGATGAGTGGCGGCTGGACATGGTCAGTCACCGGCTGTTCCACCGCGATGGTGAAGAAGTGATTCTGTCGGGTGCCGACTTTGCGTTACTCAAGCTGTTCCTCGACAACCCACAGCAGATTCTCGATCGCGACACCATCGGCAATGCCACCCGGGGTCGGGAGCTGATGCCTCTGGAGCGCATCGTCGACATGGCGGTCAGTCGTCTGCGTCAGCGTTTGCGCGATACCGGCAAATCTCCGCGCCTGATCCGTACGGTGCGCGGCAGCGGTTACCTGCTTGCCGCGAATGTCATTTCCCAAGTCAGCAACGGTTACTGAGGCGTGAACGCCGAAACAGAGAAACGCCGTCTGCCGCTGCCTCGCTCGCTACTTGGTCGGATGTTGCTGTTGACGTTGCTGGCCGTTTTCCTTGCTCAGGCGCTGTCCAGTGTCATCTGGCTGTCTCAGCTACGCGCCACGCAGATGGAAGGGCTGATCACCAGTGCTCGCAGCCTGGCTTACTCGATGGCGGCGAGCGTCAGTTACTTTCGCTCGCTGCCGTTGGCCTATCGGCCGCTGGTGCTGGATCAACTGCGCAGCATGGGCGGGACGCGCTTTGTAGTGTCGCTCAATGACCGTCCGCTGGACATGCAGGTTCTGGACGCTACGCCGCGCAAGCAAGCCGTGCTGACTGTGGTTGATCAAGTACTGCGTCAGCATCTGGGCACTGATCCGGCCATTGCCGTGTGGTTTGTCCGCCCCGAAGATTTGCGTATCTTCAACAGCGGCTTGAAGCTCGACGAACTGCCGCGTTCATGGGCGCATTATGCGTTGAGCCTTGAACCGGTGAACCCGCCGATACTGGTGACCCAGATCGAGTTGGCGGCGGGGGAGTGGTTGTACATTGCGTCACTGCTGCCCGAGCCGTACACCACCCTGGAAGAGCAAGAGCTGCCTTTGCAACAGGTCTGGTTCATCCTCCTCACCAGCGGTTTTCTGTTGCTGTTCATCGGGCTGCTGGTGCACTGGCAAAGTCGTCCGCTCAAGCGTCTGGCAAAGGCCGCGCGGGACATGTCACTGGGCGCCGACATCGAGCCGGATGTCGAGGGCGGTGCCAGCGAAGTGGTGGAAGTCAGCCGGGCGTTCAGCGCCATGCGCACCCGCATCAGCCGCTACCTGACCGAGCGTGGTCAGTTGTTCAGTGCCATCTCTCATGATCTGCGAACGCCGATTACCCGTCTGCGGCTGCGGGTCGAACTGCTCGAAGACGAAGCCCTGCAAGCCAAGTTCAGCCGTGATCTCGACGAGCTGGAGTTGCTGGTCAAAGGCGCACTGCAATGCGTGAAAGACACGGACATTCACGAGAACATCGAGCCTGTGGACCTCAATCAGGTGCTGGACTGCCTGGTGGAGCCCTATCTGCTGCCTGCGGGTAACGGCAACGCTACGCAAGAAGGTAAGGCCGTTGCGCCCTATCAGGGCAAGCCGCTGGCCCTCAAGCGTTGCATCGGTAATCTGATCGACAACGCCCTCAAATACGGCACCAAAGCTCACCTCAAAATCGAGGATAACGCCCAGGCCTTTGTCCTGCATGTGGATGACGAAGGGCCGGGCGTGCCGGAGCAACGTCTGGAACGGGTATTCGAACCGCACTTCCGGCTGGCGGGCAATCAACAGCAAGGCTACGGACTCGGGCTGGGCATCGCCCGCAACATCGCCCACAGCCATGGGGGCGAAGTCAGTTTGCAGAACCTGCGTGGCGGTGGATTGCGGGTGACGTTGTTTTTGCCGCGTACCACCGAGTGATCTGGAGTGATCTTGTGGGAGCGAGCTTGCTCGCGAAGGCAATATTCTGATCACGAAAATTTCTCGGATTTACCGGCCTCTTCGCGAGCAAGCTCGCTCCCACAAAAAAGGAGATTTGTGCTGGGTTTCCCAATGTAACCATCCTGTGACCATTGCGCGTCCCTTCGTTACTGTACTTTCAAAACCCTTGGTTAGACTCCATGCAGCGCAAGCACAGACTTGCTCATGCATAACAACAAGAAAGGTTAAATCGATGAATTCAATCTCCCGCCTCGCAGCTGTCATCTCTCTCGCCTCGTTGTTCCCTCTGAGCGCTCTTGCCGCCGATTCGAAAGGCACCGTCGAAGTTGTCCACTGGTGGACCTCCGGTGGCGAAAAAGCTGCTGTGGATGTGCTCAAGGCGCAGGTAGAGAAAGACGGTTTCACCTGGAAAGATGGCGCTGTGGCAGGGGGTGGCGGTTCCACGGCCATGACCGTGCTCAAGAGCCGCGCCGTCTCCGGCAATCCGCCAGGCGTCGCGCAGATCAAAGGCCCGGATATTCAGGAATGGGCTTCCACCGGTCTGCTCGATACTGACGTCCTCAAGGACGTGGCCAAGCAGGAGAAGTGGGACAGCCTGCTGGACAAAAAAGTCTCTGACACTGTGAAGTACGATGGTGATTACGTCGCCGTTCCGGTGAACATTCACCGGGTCAACTGGCTGTGGATCAATCCGGAAGTCTTCAAGAAAGCCGGCATCGACAAGGCACCTACCACCCTCGAAGAATTCTACGCCGCCGGCGACAAGCTCAAGGCCAAAGGCTTCATCGCTCTGGCCCACGGCGGTCAGCCATGGCAGGACAGCACTGTTTTCGAAGCCGTGCTGCTGTCAGTCATGGGCGCTGATGGCTACAAAAAAGCCTTCGTAGATCTGGACGAAAAAGCCCTCACCGGCCCGCAAATGGTCAAGGCATTCACCGAATTCAAGAAAGTCGCCACTTATATGGATCCCAACCGCACCGGTCGTGACTGGAACGTCGCGGCTGCGGACGTGATCAACGGCAAGGCCGGTATGCAGATCATGGGCGACTGGGCGAAAAGCGAATGGACTGCGGCCAAGAAAGTAGCTGGCAAGGATTATCAGTGCGTGGCATTCCCGGGCACCGAGAAGGCCTTCACCTACAACATCGACTCCATGGCAGTGTTCAAGCAGAACGGCGAAGGTGCCGAAGGCACACGTGCCGCTCAACAAGACATCGCCAAAGTCGCCCTGGGTGAAGAATTCCAGAAAGTCTTCAGCATCAACAAAGGCTCGATTCCTGTTCGCAACGACATGTTGAACAACATGGAAAAGAACGGTTTCGATTCCTGCGCCCAGACCGCAGCCAAGGACTTCCTGGCTGACTCGAAAACCGATGGTTTGCAGCCGAGCATGGCGCACAACATGGCGACCACCCTTGCTGTACAGGGTGCGATCTTCGATGTGGTGACAAACTTCATGAACGATCCGAAGGCCGATCCGGCCAAGGCGCCTGCCCAGTTGGCGTCGGCGATCAAGTCGGCCAAGTAAAAGTCTGTAAGCGCCCCGCCGCTGGATGACCAGCGGCCAACCCCAGCTGCAGTTCGTGCTGATGACACCGAAGTCTGGTGTCAGGCACGTTCGCGAACGGGAAATGATGTTTTCAACGTGGATTATTCGATGAGCTCTGTCGCTGTCCTCAGCAAAGCCTCGCCATTCGATGCGCTACAACGCTGGCTGCCCAAGTTGGTGCTGGCGCCGAGCATGTTCATTGTGCTGGTCGGTTTTTATGGCTACATCCTGTGGACGTTCGTCCTGTCGTTCACCACTTCCACTTTCCTGCCCAGTTATAAATGGGCCGGTTTGGCGCAATACGTTCGGTTGTACGAAAGCGACCGCTGGTGGGTGGCGAGCAAGAACCTGATCGTGTTCGGCGGAATGTTCATCGCCATCAGTCTGGCAATTGGTGTGGTGCTGGCGGTGTTCCTCGATCAGCGAATTCGCCGTGAAGGGTTCATTCGCACGATTTACCTGTACCCGATGGCGCTGTCGATGATTGTCACCGGTACTGCGTGGAAATGGCTGCTCAACCCCGGCCTTGGCCTGGACAAAATGCTTCGCGACTGGGGTTGGGAAGGCTTCCGTCTGGACTGGCTGGTTGACCCGGATCGTGTGGTGTACTGCCTGGTCATCGCTGCCGTCTGGCAATCCTCGGGTTTCATCATGGCGATGTTTCTCGCCGGCTTGCGTGGGGTTGATCAGTCGATCATTCGTGCTGCTCAGATCGATGGCGCCAGCATGCCGAAGATCTACTGGAAGGTGGTGCTGCCAAGCCTGCGTCCGGTGTTCTTCAGCTCCGTGATGATCCTTGCCCATATCGCGATCAAGAGCTTCGATCTGGTGGCGGCCATGACTGCCGGTGGGCCGGGCTACTCCTCGGACTTGCCCGCGATGTTCATGTATTCGTTCACCTTCAGCCGTGGCCAGATGGGCATGGGTTCGGCCAGTGCGATTCTGATGCTCGGGGCCATTCTGGCGATTCTGGTGCCGTACCTGTATTCCGAGCTGAGGACCAAGCGTAATGACTAGTGCTGTCGATAAACCGGCCATCAGCCTGAGCCGTATCGCCATTCATGCGGTGCTGATTCTGGCGTGCCTGCTGTATCTGGTGCCACTGGTGGTGATGCTGCTCACCAGCTTCAAAAGCCCGGAAGACATCGG
Source organism: Pseudomonas syringae (assembly GCF_000737245.1). Taxonomy (GTDB): domain Bacteria; phylum Pseudomonadota; class Gammaproteobacteria; order Pseudomonadales; family Pseudomonadaceae; genus Aquipseudomonas; species Aquipseudomonas syringae_J. The sequence goes on from NZ_JPQU01000045.1 coordinate 165,765, forward strand.
TACTGGCAACCTGCTCAGTTGGCCCACCGTGGTCACCGCCATTGGTTGGGTCAAGGCCTGGGCGACGCTGGACGGTTACTTCTGGAACTCCATCAAGATCACCGTGCCTGCGGTGATCATTTCCACAGCTATCGGTGCACTCAACGGTTACGTACTGTCGATGTGGCGTTTTCGAGGTTCGCAACTGTTCTTCGGGCTGCTGCTGTTCGGCTGCTTCCTGCCGTTCCAGACCGTGTTGCTACCAGCGTCTTTCACCCTCGGCAAAATGGGCCTGGCCAGCACTACCACCGGGCTGGTGTTTGTCCACGTGGTCTACGGGCTGGCGTTCACTACGCTGTTCTTCCGCAACTACTACGTGAGCATCCCTGATGCTCTGGTCAAGGCTGCACGGCTTGATGGCGCGGGCTTCTTCACTATCTTCGGCAAGATCATTCTGCCGATGTCGACCCCGATCATCATGGTTTGCCTGATCTGGCAGTTCACCCAGATCTGGAACGATTTTCTGTTCGGCGTGGTGTTCTCCAGTGGCGATTCACAGCCCATCACCGTGGCGCTGAATAACCTGGTCAACACCAGCACCGGGGTCAAGGAATACAACGTTGATATGGCAGCGGCGATGATCGCCGGGTTGCCGACACTGCTGGTGTACATCGTTGCCGGCAAGTATTTCGTGCGCGGGCTCACGGCCGGCGCCGTCAAGGGGTAAACATGGCAACGCTCGAACTACGTAACGTAAACAAGACCTACGGCGCGGGCCTTCCGGACACGCTGAAGAACATCGAATTGCAGATCAAGGATGGCGAATTCCTGATTCTGGTCGGCCCGTCCGGCTGCGGTAAATCGACTCTGATGAACTGCATCGCGGGGCTGGAAAACATCAGTGCTGGTTCGATCCTGATCGATGACGCCGATGTCAGTGGCATGAGCCCCAAGGACCGTGACATTGCCATGGTCTTTCAGTCCTATGCCCTGTACCCGACGATGAGCGTGCGGGAAAACATCGAATTCGGTCTGAAGATCCGCAAAATGAGCCCGGCCGCCATCGAAGAAGAAGTGATGCGCGTTGCCAAACTGTTGCAGATCGAGCATCTGCTCAATCGCAAGCCTGGACAGCTGTCCGGTGGGCAGCAGCAGCGGGTGGCCATGGGACGCGCTCTGGCGCGGCGACCGAAGATTTATCTGTTCGACGAGCCGCTGTCCAACCTCGACGCCAAGCTGCGGGTCGAGATGCGCACTGAAATGAAATTGATGCACCAGCGTCTGAAAACCACCACGGTTTATGTCACCCACGATCAGATCGAGGCGATGACCCTGGGCGATAAAGTCGCGGTCATGAAAGACGGCATCATCCAGCAGTTCGGCACGCCCAAGGACATCTACAACGATCCGGCCAACCTGTTCGTCGCCAGCTTCATTGGTTCGCCGCCGATGAATTTCATCCCGTTGCGCCTGCAACGCAAGGACGGTCGACTGGTGGCGCTGCTCGACAGCGGCCAGGCGCGCTGTGAGTTGCCGTTGGGCATGACCGATGCCGGGCTGGAAGATCGTGAAGTAATCCTCGGTCTGCGCCCCGAACAGATCATGCTGGCGCCAGCGCAAACCAACGGACAAACCAGTGCTCAGTACGATGGCCTGCCAACCATCCGCGCAGAGGTGCAAGTCACCGAGCCGACCGGGCCCGACACCCTGGTGTTCGTCAACCTTAACCAAAGCAAAGTCTGCTGCCGCCTGGCGCCTGACGTCGCGCCTCAGGTCGGTGAAAGCCTGACCCTGCAGTTTGATCCGGCCAAGGTGCTGCTGTTCGATGCCGCCACAGGCGAGCGCCTGGGCGTGCTGGCAACAAACCAGCCTCCCCATGAGCGTGGCGGCAACGTCACGCAGATCAACCGCAACTGACCCAAGCACAGCCGTCTGAGCGATGAGTCCCTGAAAAGGATGCTTGGCCAGCGAATACGAAGTAGTCGATGTAAATGCCGTTAAAAAGCTAATAACAATAAAACGAGGATTTAAGGGATGAAGAAGCTACGCAATAAATCGCTTAACCAATTCCGGCTTGTTGGTGGTTTGTCCGTACTGAGCGCGCTGGCATTTTCTGGCACGGCGTCGGCCATTGAGCCTTTCAAGGCCAGCGAGCACATGACCGGTGACTGGGGCGGAGCCCGTCAGGAACTGTATGACAAAGGCTACGACTTCACGCTGGACTACGTTGGTGAGATGGGCGCCAACGTTCACGGCGGCTACGATACCGACAAGACTGCACGCTACAGCGATCAGTTCGCCCTCGGTGTGAACATCGATTTACAGAAAGCCCTGGGCTGGAACGACGCAGAATTCAAGCTGGCGATTACGGAGCGTAGTGGCAAGAACATCTCCAACGACCGCCTCGGCGATCCTCGTGTCGGCACCCTCAGTTCCTCTCAGGAAGTCTGGGGTCGCGGTCAGACCTGGCGTCTGACGCAAATGTGGGTCAAACAGAAGTTTCTCGACGGCAAGCTGGATATCAAGGCCGGCCGGATGGGCGAGGGCGAAGACTTCGGCAGTTTCCCCTGCGACTTCCAGAACCTTACCTTCTGCGGCACCCAGGCTGCCAACTACGTGAACACCTGGTACAACTGGCCCGTCAGCCAGTGGGCCTTGCGGGTGAAGTACAACATCACGCCTGAGTTCTACGCCCAGATTGGCGTCTATGAGCAAAACCCTTCATTACTGGAAACCGGCAACGGCTTCAAAATGAACACCAGCGGTGCCAAGGGCACTCTGGTTCCCGTCGAAGTGGTGTGGTCGCCAACCGTCAACTCGCTGCCGGGCGAATATCGTCTCGGGTACTACTTGAGTAGCCCAAGTGCCAATGATCTTTATAAAGACGTCAACGGCCAGCCGCAGGGGCTGACCGGTGGTGAGTTCAAGTCCCATGACAAAAAGACCGGCTGGTGGGTCGTGGCCCAGCAACAAGTCAGCACGTTCGGTGGCGATCCGTCCCGTGGCTTGAGCCTGTTTGCCAACGCTACGGTGCATGACAAAGACACCAACTTCGTCGATAACTTCCTGCAGGTCGGTATGGTCATCAAAGGGCCTTTCGCGTCCCGTCCGAAAGATGACATCGGCATCGGCGTTTCGCGCATCCACGTCAACGATGACGTGCGTGATCGTGCTCGCCTGATCAATGCCTCCAACGGCATTGATGACTACGACAACCCAGGCTACCTGCCAATTCAGAAGAGCGAATACAACTCCGAGATTTACTACGGCGTGCACGTTACGGACTGGCTGACCATTCGTCCTAACTTGCAGTACATCAAAAGTCCGGGCGGTGTCGATCAGGTGGATAACGCGCTGGTGGCCGGCATCAAACTGCAGACCAAGTTCTAACAGACGATTCAGGGTCGTGTGTGCTTTGCGGGCAGCCTGGCTGCCCGTTTTTTTGTGGACCTGTAACCAAATATCATCCGTTGGAGCGAGGCTTGCCCGCGAACCAGGCGACGCATTCTCTCAGGCAGACAGCGTTATCGCTCTTCGCGGGCAAGCCTCGCTCCAACAAGGGAGTTAAGTGTTGTGTGTACTGGAGCGGTCTTGATGTCCGAACACCCCCTGCAACGTTTCTTCAAGTCCCGACGCGCCCGGCCCACCTTCGAGTGGGAGCGTTATCAGCATCGCGATGTGCTCTTGATCAATCACCCGTTGTGCCAGGCGGTGTTCAGTCGTCAGGGCGCGCAGTTGCTGCATTTCCAGCCCGTAGGGCAGAAGCCCTGGTTGTGGTGTGCGTCGCGCTGGCCGCTGGTAGGAGCCATTCGCGGCGGGGTGCCGGTGTGCTGGCCTTGGCGGGGTCGGCATCCCAGCGAGTCGGGTTGGCCCGCCCATGGCTGGGCGCGTTTGCTGGACTGGAAACTGATCGACAGTCACGAGGGCGAACACGGAGTCAGCCTGCACTGGCGCCTGCAACTGTGTGACTGGCAGGCCGATCTGTACGCCGAGCTAGGGCAGGGCATGGAGCTGCGCTTGAACACCTGTCATGAGGACAGTGAGACGTGCCAGTTCGGCCATGCGTTGCATGCCTACTGGCGGATCGGCGATGTCGAAGACGTCGCGTTGCAAGGTCTGGACGGCGTTCAGGGTTACGATCAGTTGAATCGCCAGGCCTGTCAGCAACAAGGCGAACTGCGGGTCGCAGGCGGTTGTCAGCGAGTGTTTGAGCATAATGGCCCGGTGCAACTGGACGATCAGGCCTGGCAGCGTCGTCTAGGTATCAATACTGGAGACAGCGTCAATACCATCATCTGGCATCCCGGAAGCCGACCGCTGCTGGGTGTGGCGGGTGACGAAACGTCGGGCTTCGTTTGCGTCGAGGCCGCGTCAGGTGGCGATGAAAGCCTGAGCCTGGCACCGGGGGAGCGGGCTGAGTTGAGCCTGCAGGCGTGGCTGGTCTAACTCGTTGGAGCGAGGCTTGCCCGCGAAGGCGATAGGTCTGGCTCAGAAAATCTTGCGGCTGTACTAACCACTTCGCGGGCAAGCCTCGCTCCAACGGGATCTATCTTCTACCCCTGATCCTCAACCGGATACCGGCTGTCATTCAGGCTTTCCTTGATCTTGCGCAGGTGCGGCTGGAAGTCCACGCCACGGCGCAGGGTCATGCCGGTGGCGAGAACGTCGAGCACGGTGAGCTGGATGATCCGCGAAGTCATCGGCATATAAATGTCGGTGTCCTCCGGCAGCGGGATATTCAGGCTCACGGTGCTGGCCTTGGCCAGCGGTGAACCGGCAGCTGTCAGACCCAGCACGGAAGCGCCGTTGGCTCGGGCGATGCGCGCCACTTCCACCAGTTCCCGGGTGCGACCGGTGTAGGAAATGATCACGAACAGCTCGCCGGTGTGCGCCACCGAGGCGATCATGCGCTGCATCAGCACGTCCGCATGGGCAGTGACGGCCAGGTTGAAGCGGAAGAACTTATGCTGCGCGTCCAGCGCCACCGGAGCCGAAGCGCCCAGCCCGAAAAAGTGGATCTGCCGCGCCTGAATCAGCATGTCCACAGATTTGCTGATCAGCGCCGGGTCCAGTTGCTGAACGGCACTATCCAGAGACGCGATGGCGCTGCCGAAGATTTTCTTGGTGTACGCCTCGGGATCATCGTCGGCTTCAACCGCTCGGCTGACATACGCAGCACCGCTGGCCAGGCTCTGCGCCAGCTGTAATTTGAGTTCCGGATAGCCGCTGACGGCGAATGACCGACAGAAGCGATTGACCGTCGGCTCGCTGACTTTGGCGGCCTGGGCGAGTGCTGCAATGCTGAACCGGGTGGCCTGCTGCGGGTTGAGCAGAATCGCTTCGGCGACCTTGCGCTCAGCCTTGTTGAGTTCTTCGAGGCGGCTCTGGATCTGCTCCAGAAGATTTCTTGAGTGGTCCATTCCAAGTCCTTGTCAGGCGGTTTTTGCACAGGTTTTTTCGCGAGGCTCTATATAGGCCCTTTAGCCTGTAGCAAAGGTGGCCTATCGTACTCAGGGCCTGTGTTGATCACCACTGGAATATGCTTTTAGATGGAATGTTGTGGTTATTACTACATATGGCCTTGAGTAACGCCTTTAAAAAAGGTATTTGTAGCTTAACTTGATAAAAGAACCAACATTATGCTCTCGATTACGGTTGAACCGTGCACTTTTGCCTTGTTTGGCGCCTTAGGTGACCTGGCAGTGCGCAAGCTGTTCCCGGCGCTTTATCAGCTCGACCGCGCAGGATTGCTGCACGCCGACACGCGAATCCTTGCGTTGGCCCGCGAACCTGGCACCGAACAGCAGCATTTGGCATACATCGATGAATCGTTACGGCGTTTTGTTCCGGACACCCAGCTCGAAGCCGAACACGTGCAGCGTTTTCAGGCACGCCTGAGTTACCTGCATGTGGACTTCCTCAAGGCCGAGGACTACGTCGCACTGGCCGAGCGCGTCGGTGACGCAGAAACCCTGATTGCTTACTTCGCGACACCCGCATCGGTGTATGGCGCTATCTGCGAGAACCTCGCCTCGGTCAATCTGACAGACCGCACCCGCGCCGTACTGGAAAAACCTATCGGTCACGATCTGGCGTCTTCGCGTCGTGTCAACGATGCCGTGGCGCAATTCCTGCCGGAAAGCCGCGTCTATCGCATTGACCACTATTTGGGTAAGGACACCGTCCAGAACCTGATCGCCCTGCGATTCGCCAACAGCCTGTTCGAAACCCAGTGGAATCAGAACCACATTTCCCACGTTGAAATCACCGTGGCCGAGAAAGTGGGTATCGAAGGTCGCTGGGGTTATTTCGATCAGGCCGGGCAGCTGCGCGACATGATCCAGAACCACTTGCTGCAACTGCTGTGTCTGATCGCGATGGACCCGCCGAGCGACCTGTCTGCCGACAGTATTCGTGACGAGAAGGTAAAGGTGCTCAAGGCTCTCGCGCCGTTCACCCCAGAGCGTCTGGCGACCCAGGTGGTCCGCGGTCAATACACCGCTGGCTATAGCGATGGCAAGGCAGTGCCGGGTTATCTGGAGGAAGAGAACTCCAACACCCAGAGCGACACAGAAACCTTCGTCGCGCTGCGTGCCGATATCCGCAACTGGCGCTGGTCGGGCACGCCGTTCTATCTGCGCACCGGCAAGCGCATGCCGCAGAAGCTGTCGCAGATCGTGATCCACTTCAAAGAGCCGCCGCACTACATCTTCGCTCCCGAGCAGCGCATGCAGATCAGCAACCGCTTGATCATTCGCCTGCAACCGGACGAAGGCATTTCCTTGCAGGTGATGACCAAGGATCAGGGCCTGGACAAAGGCATGCAGCTGCGCAGCGGCCCGTTGCAACTGAATTTTTCCGACACCTACCGCAGCGCCCGCGTCCCGGATGCGTACGAGCGGTTGTTGCTGGAAGTGATGCGCGGCAATCAGAACCTGTTTGTTCGCAAAGATGAAATTGAGTACGCCTGGCAATGGTGCGATCAGCTGATCGCCGGCTGGAAAAAGGCCGGCGATGCGCCCAAGCCTTATACGGCCGGATCCTGGGGGCCGATGAGCTCCATTGCCTTGATTACTCGTGATGGGAGGTCGTGGTATGGCGATATGTGAACTTGAATTCCCTCAGGGCCAGATAGCCCGGGATTTCGATAACCCGCAGGCGCTGGCCAACGCGTTGGCAGGTGATGTGGCCGAGCACCTGAGGAACGCTGTCGCCGCCAATGGCGTGGCGACGCTGGTGGTGTCCGGTGGCCGTAGCCCGGTGGCGTTTTTTCAGGCCCTGGCCGAGCAACCGCTGGACTGGTCCAAAGTGGTTGTCAGCCTGGCTGACGAACGCTGGGTGCCGGTAGAGCATGCCGACAGCAACGCTGGCCTGCTGCAGCGTTTTCTGCTGCAAGGTCCGGCCGCCAAGGCGCGCTTCATTGGTTTGTACAACGTGGCGCAGAGTCTGGAGGAGGCGGCGCTGGTCGCCGATCAAACCTTGGCCGAGTTGCCGCCGATTGACGTACTGGTTCTGGGCATGGGTGACGATGGCCACACTGCCTCGTTGTTCCCGAAAAGCCCGAACCTTAGCGAAGCTCTGGACCTGAACAGCCCGCGTCGTTGTCTGCCTATGCTGGCCCCGACCGTCCCGCATCAGCGTCTGACCCTGACCCGGCAACTACTGGCATCGGCGCGTCTGCCGATCCTGTCGGTTTCCGGCCAGGCCAAACTTGATACTTTGCGCACCGCATTGGCTGGCGATGACCTCGCCGAAATGCCGGTGCGTGCGTTCCTTGACTCTTCACTCGAGATTTACTGGTGCCCATAACAAAAGGATCCGCCGCCATGAACACCGTGGAAAACAGTCAGCCGCTCAATAGCATGGCGAACAAGATCAACCAGATCGACGAACTCTGCGCGAAAGCGAAAATTCTCCCGGTCATTACCATTCTGCGCAATGAGGACGTGCTGCCGCTGGCCGACGCCCTGGCCGCCGGTGGTATGACCGCGCTGGAAGTGACCTTGCGCTCAGCGTTCGGCCTGAGTGCCATCCGTATTCTTCGTGAGCAGCGCCCGGAGCTATGCGTGGGCGCAGGCACTATTCTGGACCGCAAGATGCTGGCCGATGCCGAAGCTGCAGGCGCGCAGTTCATCGTCACGCCGGGCAGTACGCAGGATTTGCTGCAAGCCGCGCTGGACAGCCCGCTGCCGTTGCTGCCGGGTATCAGCAGCGCATCGGAAATCATGATCGGCTACGCCATGGGCTATCGCCGTTTCAAACTGTTCCCGGCAGAAATCAGCGGCGGCGTCGCAGCCATCAAAGCCCTGGGCGGCCCGTTCAACGAAGTGCGCTTCTGCCCGACTGGCGGCGTCAACGTCGACAACCTCAAGAGCTACATGGCGCAGCCTAATGTCATGTGCGTCGGCGGGACCTGGATGATCGACAACGCCTGGGTCAAGAATGGCGACTGGGGTCGCATCCAGGAAGCGACGGCCGAGGCTATGGCGTTGTTTGATTAGCACCTATTACTGTTGGAGCGAGGCTTGCCCGCGAATCAGGCGCCGAGGTGTGTCTGACACACCTCGTTATCGTTCTTCGCGGGCAAGCCTCGTTCCAACAGCGATCACCTTTTTTTAGCGCAGCTCTTGCAACGCCCCCACCAATACCTGCATATCCGCCGCCGAGGTGCTGAACCCTGGCGTTATCCGGATACACGGTCCGCAGGCCGAGCCGGCGCGGGCCACGGTGAACAGGTTGTACTCGTTGAGCAAACGCTCAACCATCCGCTCCTGTTCCACGTCCCCTTTGAAACGCAGAGCCGTGATTCCGCAATACAGGCGTGGATCGTCCGGGGTCAGAATCTCGATGTGCTCCAGCTCCCTTGTCGGCTTGACCCACAGGTCGCGCAGATAGCTCAGCCGTGCGCCCTTGCTGGCTGAACCGATGGCCAGGTGTTCTTCGAAGACCTTGGGCAGGGTCATCCAGGCCGGGATGTTCGGCGTGCCATAAGGCACCAGTGACAGGATGTCATCGCTGGCATAGCGCGTGTCGCCCATGTCCGGATCGACGGCCCCGATCCTGTCCCGCGCCACGTAGATAAAGCCCAGGCTCAATGGCGCGCCGATCCACTTCTGCAAGTTGTAGCCCGCAAACGCGACGCCCAGTTCGTCCAGCTTGAAGTCCAGTTGCCCCAGCGCATGTGCGCCGTCGAGGATCACGTCGATGCCTCGTTCTTTAGCGAGTCTCGCAATAGCCTTGACCGGCATCACCAGCCCGGTGCGGTGGGTGACATGGGTCAGAGCCATCAGCTTGAGGCGCGGGTGCTGCTCAAAGGCTTGTTGATAGCTATTGACCAGATCGTCGTAAGTGGCGGGATGGGCGTGGGTAATGTTGATGACTTCTACGTCGCGACTTTTTGCCAGCCAGCGCATGGCGCTCTGTACGCTGAGGTAATCCAGATCGCTGACCAGCACCTGATCGCCCGGCTTAAGCTGATTGTAATTGCGGATCAGCGACTGCAAGGACTCGGACGCGCAGCGGGTAATGGCGATTTCTTCGACGCAGACGTGAACCAGATCAGCCAGTTGCGCATGGATCATGCCGCTGTCATGGGCATCGAACTGGCGACGCACGTATACCGAATTGCTGCGGTTCACATAGTCGATGTTGCGCCGATAATCCTCCACCACGTCCCGGGTCATGCGCCCGAAATAGCCGTTCTCCAGATTGATCGGGCCTGGCTCTACGTCATAGCGCGCCGCGACGCGTTGCCAGAACAGCTCATCCTTTGCTTGTTGCTCGAGCATTGCATCCTCTCTTTCAGTCCGAAAATACGGTACCCCTGTAGGAGCTCACGAGCAGCGCGAGGCAGCGATAGCGGTCTGCCTGATAACACCGCCATCGCTGCCTGGCGCTGCTCGTGAGCTCCTACAAAAATACATTTCAGATAGTTATTTCAGGGTTGGGCTGTTTCAGCGGTCGTTGAAGTTCTGTTTTGGCCGCTTGCGCAGCGGATCGAGCAGTTCCGAGAGGCCGTTATGGTCAATCTCCTGCATCAACGCCAGCAGGCTGCCCAGCTCGCTTTTAGGGAAGCCTTCACGGGCAAACCAGTTCAGATAAGGCCCGGGTAAGTCAGCCAGCAGGCGGCCTTTGTATTTACCGAACGGCATCTCACGGGTGACCAGCAGCAAAAGTTTTTCCGGATCCATGAACGTGCATCACCTGATTTCTTAAACAGCCTAACCATACGTGCATTCTGCATGCAGGCCAAAGGACAGTTCATGCAGAAATCACGATGCTTCTGTATGGCACAAAAACTAAATTGTTGATTTGAAAGGATTATTTTTCAATTCGAAAGCTGGCACGGGCTCTGCAATTACCTATTCATCTACACACTTTCGTATCAACCTGCCAATAAGGAATTGGAAAATGACTGACATCAATAAAGAATCGATCTCTATCCTCAACGACCTGATCGAAACCAGCAAAGATGGCGAGAAAGGTTTTCAGACCAGTGCAGAAGACATCAAGCGTCCGGACGTGAAGGCGTTCTTCATGAGCCGTTCGGCAGAAATCGCGACCGCTGTTCGCGAACTGCAAGCGGAAGTGCGTGCACTCGGTGGCGATCCAGAAACCTCGTCCAGCGTTTCGGGCACTCTGCACCGCGCCTGGGTTGACCTGAAGTCGACTCTGACCGGCAAAGACGATGTTGCTATCCTCAACGAAGTAGAGCGCGGCGAAGACGTAGCACTGAAGGCTTACAAAGAAGCCCATCAGAAAGCGATCGAGAAAAACCTGCCTGCTACTGTCACTTCGTTGATTGCCAAACAGCAGCAAGGTGTACAGGCCAACCACGACAAAGTTAAAGCTCTGCGTGATCAGGCTCGTGCTGCAAGCTAATACGTAAAGTCAGTGCTAAAAACGCCAGCCAGTCTGGCGTTTTTTTTCGCCTGCAGATCAGCTTTCCACCCGGTTGCGCCCCTTGTTTTTGGCGGCATACAGCGCGAGGTCTGCCGCTTTGAACAGGTCGTCCAACCCGGCTTGGGATTGCACGTTGCACATGGCGATGCCGATGCTCACCGTCAACGGCTTGGTGTCGGTGGCAAACAGCGGTAACGCCTGCACCGCGGCCCTGATCTTCTCGGCCACTGCCTTGGCGCCTTCCAGGTCCGTTTCCGGCAGCACCACCACAAACTCCTCACCGCCATAGCGCGCAACGAAATCGGCAGGGCGCCGAATATTGGCTGCAATGGTGCTGGCCACGTTACGCAACGCTTCGTCGCCGCCGTGGTGGCCATGGCGATCGTTGAAGGCTTTGAATGAGTCGACGTCTATCACCAGCAGCGACAAGGGTTGGCTGGCCCGGGCGGCACGGTTCCATTCGACATTCATCACCTCATCAAGCTTGCGCCGATTGGCCAGCCCGGTCAGTACGTCGGTGGAGGCCCGTTGCTTGAGCTCGCTTTCAGCGTGATGGCGCAGACAGAGTTCACGACGCAACAGGAATGTCAGCCACAGGATCCCGGCGCACAACAGACCCGTTGCAATGCCAACCAGAATTGCGTTGCGTTGCCAGATCCCATACACCTCTTTTACGGACTGGCCGACCACCACGATTAATGGCAAGTCTCGCACATGGGAGAAAGTGTAGAGACGTACCTGGCCGTCAATCGCGGAGGTTGAGGTAAAACTGCCGTTTCCGTCTTCGAGGATTTTTTTGAAGTTTGGGCTCTGGGCAAAACTCTTGCCGATCAGCTCCTCGCCCTGGATTTCCGGCTGACGCGCGAGCAGCACGCCAGCGGTGTTGAGCAGCGTGACATTACTGTCGGGCCCGACATCCAGCGTGCGGAAAAGCTGCTTGAAGTACACCAGTCGCATGGCAGCGCTGGCGATCCCTGCGAAAGAGCCGTCTTCGGCAGAAATCCTGCGGCTGAAACTGATGCACCAATCCTTGAAACCCCAACGCGACATGAAAGGACCGCCGACTTTCATCTCCAGTGACGGATCCATCTTATGCGCAACGAAGTGCGGGCGTTCTGCCAGATTGTAGGGTCTGGGGATAACCGAGGTTGAGTCGGCGAGGATATAGCCGTCCTTGTCCAGCAACAGCAGATCGCCCTTGTAGGAGGCGGCCGTGGATCGGTCGAACAAGACCATATGGCGTAATTCGGGGCTAATGGTGCGCAGATCGGGACGCTTCCAGGCGTTGATCATGCCCTGCAGCGAGGTGTCGTAGAGCTCGGCGTTGCGCGACACATCGGCATCAATCAGATGCACGATATTCGACGCAGCGCGGGTCGCGGCGTCGTTGGCATCTTGCCGCTCTCTGATCAGCAGGGACACAACGATAAGCACAATGACCAGCATGGCGGCGGTACTTCCACACACCAGAATGATTTCCGGTCGAGTCCAGTTTGTTCCAAGGGCTGGCGTAGATGATTTAAAAATCATTGCGCTGAACGGACTCAGTGATGATGGGCTTTCCTCAATGTAGTATTTTTTGTAGGTTTTATAAGGGCTACGGCTGTGCTTTGGGTAGCTGCCTGGTCTTTATAACCTGATCTTGGGCGAGCTGAAACAGGTGTGTGCAGCTTCGGTTGTAGTGACGTGGGACCGGCTTTAACCGGGAAAGCGATTTTCCAGTCGATACAAATGTATTGGATGTGCCGGCCTCTCCCCGGCTAAAGCCGGTCCCACGACACCGATTCATCCCAATTGCTCACAACGGCAAACTGATCCCGAAGGTATTCATGCCCTGCTGACTGCGCACGAAGACCGTGCCGCCATGCATTAACGCAATGGCTTTGACGATGGCCAGGCCCAAGCCGTGGTTCGCACCGCTATTGGCGCGTGAGGCGTCAACGCGGTAGAAGCGTTCGAATAAACGAGGCAAGTGTTCGCTGGCGATCTGCGTGCCGGGGTTGGCGACGCTGACGCTGACCTGTTCAGCACCGGTGACGATGTCCACCTGTATCGTCTGGCCTGGTTCGGTGTGCTGCACGGCGTTGTGCAACAGGTTGATCAACGCTCTGCGCAGGTGAGGTTTATCAATGGGCGCGCTGGCATCACCGTTGACCACCACCTGCACCTGCGCATCCTCGAGGATGAAGTCCAGATAATCCAGAGTCGTGGCCACTTCCCGGGCCAGGGATACGCGGGTCAGTTCAGTGGCTTTGCTGCCCTGGTCGGCACTGGCCAGAAACAGCATGTCGTTGATGATCGAACGCAGCCGCTCCAGTTCTTCCAGGTTCGATTGCAACACCTCGAAGTAATGCTCGGCCGAGCGCCCTCGGGTCAACGCGACCTGAGTCTGGCCGATCAGATTGGTCAGTGGCGAACGCAGCTCGTGGGCCACGTCAGCGTTGAACGACTCCAGCCGCGAATACGCTTGCTCGACGCGTTCCAGGGTGGAATTGAAGGAGGTGACGAATTGATTCAGCTCCGGTGGCAGTGGCGTCAGTTGCAGACGCCCGGACAGTTTGGGCGGGGTCAGCTTGCGGGCTTCCAGCGACAGACTGGCCAGCGGCCGCAGACCGATACGTGCCACCCAGTAACCCAGCACCGAAGCCAGCACAATACCCGCGCTGGCCAGGCTGATCAGCGCGATCATCAGGGAGTGCTGGGTGTGCCAGAAAGTCTCGGTATCGATGGCGATCAGAAAGCGCAGAGGCGGGCGTTCTGCTTTTGCTTGGAACTGACTGACCAAGACTTTGAACGGGAATTCGTGCCCGGCAAGTTGCATATTGCGCATGCCCAGCGGGCCGTTCGCGAAGCGGCGGATTTCGGCTGTAGGCTCGCCAAATTCGTACACCGGGTTATCGCTGACCACCCAGAATCGCAAGCGCTTGTCTTCTTCGCTGAGTAGCCTGAGTTTGCTCTTGATCCGGCCCCAGTGTTCAGGGTCGCTGTGCCGGTTGACCGCTGATTCCAGCACGCTGTAGCGCGCATCGGCTTCGGCTTCCGGCAGCAGTGCCATGCTTCTGTCGACTTGCAGGTACAGCGCCCAGCCGATCAAGGTGAAGACCAGCAACGCCACCAGCGCGAACAGGCCGCTCAAGCGTAGGGCGATAGAGTCACTTTTCACTGCGGCTCACCTTCACGGCTCTCCAGGACATAGCCCATGCCCCGAATAGTGTGCAGCAGTTTCTGTTCGAATGGCCCGTCCAGCTTGGCCCGTAAACGTTTGATCGCCACCTCGACGACATTGGCGTCGCTGTCAAAGTTGATGTCCCAGACCAGCTCGGCGATGGACGTCTTGGACAGGATTTCACCCTGGCGCCGGGCCAGTACGCTGAGCAGCGAGAACTCTTTGGCGGTCAGATCCAGACGCACGCCGCTGCGGGTTGCCTTGCGGCTGATCAAGTCAATCCACAGGTCGGCGATGCTCACCTGCACCGGTTCGTGGCTGCTGCTGCGGCGGGTCAAGGCCTGCAGGCGGGCCACCAGCTCCAGGAATGAAAACGGCTTGCCCAGATAATCGTCAGCCCCTTCACGCAGCCCGCGAATCCGGTCGTCAACCTGCTCACGGGCGGTGAGCATGATCACCGGCGTCTGTTTGCGGGCGCGCAAGGCACGCAGTACGCCAAAGCCGTCCAGGCCGGGCAGCATCACATCGAGAATAATGACCGCATAATCGCCTTCCAGCGCCAAGTGCAGGCCTTCGATACCGTCCCGTGCAAGATCGACGTTATAGCCCTGTTCGGTCAGGCCGCGATGCAGATAGTCGGCGGTCTTTTCTTCGTCTTCAATAATCAGGACGCGCATGGGGTGAATCTCACAGAACAACATGCAGAGGTTGATGAGCTTTACCTGTAGGAGCGAGCTTGCTCGCGATTGACTTTATCAGGCGAAATATAAGGCGACTGACAGAATGCAATCGCGAGCAAGCTCGCTCCTACAGATTCACTATTAATGATGTTGGCTCGGGCTCGGGCTCGGGCTCTTGCCTGGGCTTGTGAAACAACCGCTCCAGCTGCAAATAGATCACCGGCGTTGTGAACAGTGTCAGCATCTGGCTGACCAGCAAGCCGCCCACCACGGCGATCCCCAGCGGTTGCCGCAGCTCCGCGCCGACACCATAGCCGAGCATCAAGGGCAGTGCGCCAAGTAGCGCCGCCAATGTGGTCATGATGATCGGCCGGAAGCGCGTCAGGCAGGCCTCGTGGATCGCATCCAGCGGGGTCATGCCGCGTTCGCGCTGGGCTTCGAGGGCAAAATCCACCAGCAGAATACCGTTCTTCTTGACGATGCCGATCAGCAGCACCACGCCGATCAAGGCCATGATCGAGAAATCCTGGCCCATCAGCCATAACAGCAGTAGGGCGCCGATACCCGCCGAAGGCAAGGTCGAAATGATCGTCAACGGATGCACGAAGCTCTCGTATAGCACGCCGAGGATGATATACACCGCCACCAGCGCGGCCAGAATCAACCACGGCTGATTGGCCAGCGAACTCTGGAACGCCTGCGCCGCGCCCTGGAAATTACCGATGATCGAAGCCGGCATGCCGATTTCGTTTTTGGCTTGATCGAGCATGCGCACCGCGTCACCCAGCGCGACGCCCGGTGACAGGTTGAACGACAGATTCGCCGCCGGGAACATGCCGTCATGGGCGATGGACAGCGGTCCCATGGTCGGCGCCCCGACCTTGGCCAGCGCCGACAGTGGCACCATCTCGTTGGTCAATGGCGAGCGCAGGTAGAAGTACGCCAGGCTCTCGGCTTTGCCGCGTTGTTTGGCGTCCAGTTCGAGAATCACTTTGTACTGGTTGATCTCGGTCTGAAACTCACTGATCTGTCGCTGTCCGAAGGCATCGTACAGGGCCTGATCGACGTCATTGGTGGTCAGGCCGAAACGAGCCGCAGCGCTGCGGTCGATCTCGATATGCGTGACGCTGCCGCCCAACTGCAAGTCGTTGGACAGATCGCGAAAAGCCGGGTTACTGCGCAGCTTTTCCGTCAGACGTTGGGTCCAGGTATTGAGCAGCGGGCCGTCATTGCTCTTGAGCACGTATTGATACTGACTGCGACTCGGGCCGGGGCTCAGGTTGATGTCCTGGCCTGCACGCAGATACAGAACGATGCCGGGGATCTTCGCCAGCTTGGGACGGATGCGATCAATGAACTCGCTGACCGAAACATCACGCTCGCCACGGGGTTTGAGGGAAATCCAGAACCGCCCGTTAGCGATAGTCTGGTTACTGCCACTGACACCCACGGAATGGGAGAACGCCTGGACCGCAGGGTCGGCACCGACAATTTTCGCCAGTTGCAGGTGTTTTTCCACCATGTCGGGGTAGGAAATATCCGCTGCCGCTTCGCTGGTGCCCAGCGCGAACGCGGTGTCCTGAACCGGGAAGAAACCTTTCGGGATCAGCACATAGCCGACGCCCGCCAGCACCAGCGTCAGGCCGAAGATACTGAGCATGATCCGCTGATGGGCCAGTGCTTTGTTCAGCCCGCGCTCATAAAGTGCCAACAGCCGCTCGCTGAAGCCCGGTCTGGCGTGCGGGTTGTGTTTCGGCGCACGCATGAACAAGGCGGCCAGGGTCGGCGCCAGGGTCAAAGACACCACCACGGAAATCAGAATGGTGGCTGTTGCCGTGAGGGCGAACTCCTTGAACAGCCGCCCGACCACGCCGCCCATGAACAGCAACGGAATGAATGCCGCCACCAGCGAGAAGCTGATGGAAACCACGGTGAAGCCGATTTCCCCGGAACCCTTGATCGCCGCTTCGCGCATGCCGTCGCCGGCTTCCAGGTGTCGGTGAATGTTCTCCACCACCACGATGGCGTCATCCACCACAAAGCCGACGGCCACCACTATCGCCACCAGCGTCAGGTTATTGAGGCTGAACCCGAACACATACATCATCGCGAAACTGGCGACCAGCGAGACCCCCAGCACGGCGCTGACAATCAGCGTGGCCGACAGTTGACGCAGGAACAGCGCCATCACCGCCACCACCAGCAGAATGGCGATCACCAAGGTCATTTCCACTTCGTGCAGCGAGGCGCGAATGGTTCGGGTACGGTCGTTGAGCACCGACACTTCCACCGACGCCGGCAGCATTTCCAGCAGGCGTGGCAACTGGCTCTGAATGCGGTCCACGGTTTCGACAATGTTAGCCCCGGGCTGGCGGAAAATCGTCACGTTGACGCCTTGCTGATCACCGGACCAGGCCCGCACGTAAGCGTTCTCCGAGCCGTTGATGACCCGGGCCACATCCTTGAGATGCACCGGTGCGCCGTCCTTGTAGGAAACGATCAGTTGCGCGTAATCCTGAGGGCGGAACAGCTGGTCGTTGGAGGCCAGGGTGGAAACGCTGTCCTTGCCGTACAGCGCGCCTTTGGCAAGGTTCAAGCTGGTCTGTTGTACCGCGACGCGGATGTCGGCGAGGGTCAGGCCCAGGGCGGCGAGTTTTTCCGGCGCGGCCTGGACTCGTATCGCCGGCCGTTGCTGACCGGTGATGTAGACCTGACCCACCCCGTCGATCTGGCTCAACTGACGCGCCAACAAGGACTCGGTCACGTCACTGAGTTCAGTGGCAGGCATCAGGTTGGAGCTGACACTGAGGATCAGCACCGGGCTGTCCGCCGGGTTGACCTTGCGCCAGGTGGGCAGGTTGGGCATGTCGGCGGGCAGGCGGCCCGCCGCAGTATTGATCGCGGCTTGAACCTCCTGAGCGGCGGTGTCGATGCTTTTGTTGAGGGTGAATTGCAGCGTCAGGTTAGTCGAACCCAAGGCACTGCTGGAGGTCATCTGCGTCATGCCAGGGATGGCGCTGAATTGCACTTCCAAGGGTGTCGCCACTGAAGACGCCATGGTTTCCGGGCTGGCGCCAGGCAGTTGCGCTGTCACCTGGATGGTCGGGAATTCAGCCTCGGGAAGAGGCGCAACTGGCAAGCGCGGGAAGGCAATGGCACCGAGCAGCACCATGGCAAATGTCAGCAGGAGTGTGGCGACCGGGTGATCCACGCACCAGGCCGAGACCGATCCACGGCCTTTCATCGTGCGCTCTCCAGCGTGGCAGTCTGGCGCTGTTGCTGAGGGTCCTGGCTGCTGTCACGCATGACCTCGACCCGCGAGCCAGCCTTGAGTCGTGACTGGCCGTCACTGACCAGTACATCACCAGCCTTGGGGCCGGATATCAGCATCAGGTCACTGTCCTGATACAGGACCTGCACTGGAACAACCTCCACCTTGTCGCCGTTGACCCGGAACGCGAAGTGCTGATCGATACCGCGTTGCACCACTTGTGGCGGCACGCGCAAGGCGTCCCGCTCAATGGCGGTCTGGATTTTCACCGTGACCAGTTGGCCGGGCCACAGCAGCTGTTTCGGGTTACTGAACTCGGCCTTGGCGCGAATCGTCCCGGTGGTGGCCGAGACTTGGTTGTCGATCAGTTTGAGCTGACCATCCCCGAGCAGGGTGCCGTTGTCACCGTCCCCCAGGAAGGCTTGGACGCCTGCTGGAGTATGTGAGGCGATCAAACCTTGCAGGGTCGGCAACATTTGCTGCGGCAAGGAGAACTCCACCGAGACCGGATCGATCTGGGTCACCGAAAACAGGCCTTGAGCGTCACTGACCCGCAGGAAGTTGCCCTCGTCAACGTTACGGATACCGACCCGACCCGTCACCGGCGAACGAATCTGCGTGTAGGAAAGCTGCACCTGCGCTGCGCTGATGGCCGCCTGGTTACCCATCGCCGTGGCTTTGAGTTGTTGAACCATGGCCTGCTGTTGGTCGAACGTCTGTTTGGAAATGCCGTTGTCTGCGCTCAATAGTCGATAGCGCTTGAGGTCAAGTTGCGCGACGTCAAGCTGGGCCTGACTTTGTGCGAGCTGGGCTTTGGCCTGCTCGAGGGTGGCGCGAATCGCCCGGTCGTCAATGGTTGCCAACAGGTCACCGGATTTGACCGTTTGCCCTTCTTTGACCAGTACCTTGGTCAGAATCCCGTCCACCTGCGGACGAATGACCACACTCTGCAGCGACAGAACCGATCCGATGCCTGTGACAAAACGCGGCACGTCTTCCTCGCTCACCTTGATGACCTTGATCGGTACGGCGCTGGGCGTGCTGACTTTGGCGGTTGCCGGGCGGGTCAGGGTCCATGTGGAAACACCGATCAAACCCGCAATGACGGCAACGGCGAGGACGGTTCTTGTCTGTTTACGCATGCGAGAGGCGCCGAAAAGTCAAAGGAGGAGGGTACGGTTGTTGGCTTGTCTGTTATAGCCCGTCAATCCGGTCAGCAGAATGACGGCAAGCTGTCAGGATTGTCAGCAAAAAAACCGTGGGTCTGAACGTTATCAAGAATTTTCTTCGCAGGACGATAGCCCGGGAGAGGGCAGCAGAAATTTGTGCTGTCACCGGTAGCTGTTTTTACGGCGTGCCGGAACATAGGCAGAAGCTGTAGGAGCGCCACCCCGGTCGCTCCTACAGGGAAATTTCTTACAGCTAACTGCTGTCTACCCCTATGCGTACGTCTGTACTGATTTCGCCCGTTTCGGATTGATACCACGGAGCAAGCCCATGAAATTCATTACCCTGCTGCTGATCGTACCGACACTGATGGCGAGTACCGCCGCCTTGGCCGCTGAAGGCCGATTAGGTTTTACCGGGCAAGTTACCAATGCCAGTTGTGCGGTGTTGCCAGTCACGAGCCTGGCGCAAGGGAAGGAGGTCAAAGTGACTGCGCATCAAAGCATCATCGTCGACACTGCCCACAATGCCTGTACCGGGCAGGCCATTCCGTTTACCACCCACTACCAGCCAATAGTCAGCGCAGATTCAGGGCTTGCCAATACAGCCGTATTGACGTTGACCTATCAATAATATTCTGAAAAACACCCGCCAACCGAAACTGCCGCTCACTCGTTAGAGTGGCAGTCTTACTTTCGCGGGAACCTGCAATCCAGTAGCGATTCGGATAATTACCGACGAAGTTTTTCCTGATCTTTTTGCTCGGGTATTTGCTGAGGACGCTGGAATTAGCGGGCTGCAGAAGAATCGCGGTTATTCCTACAGAAAGTTCGTTCGAGTTCAATGGGTTATTCCCTTGGATTTAAGTAAAAAAGCCGACATCGAACAGACGGATCGATCCTTATAGTGCGTGGCGTCCGATTAAGGGCATACACGAACTAACACAAGGAACGTCGTTAACATGAAAAAACTTACTCTTGCACTGGCTGCTGCGGGCGCTATGGCTCTGGGGCTGACCGGTAACGCCAACGCGGCCAACAACGGCAAACTGATCTTCACCGGAACCCTGACCAATATTTCCTGCAACGTGGGTCCGGGTGTCGGGACTTCGCCGGGAAATAACCCGGGTGAAATTGCTGTTGATCTGGGCAACGTTTCGTTTTCGGACATCGGAACTTCGGCGCAAAACAGGCTGGAAACGGCAACACCGATCCAGTTGCTGGTTAACTGTTCTGCGGGCGCCGATCAATACAACCTCGTGAAGATGCGCTTCGCCGCGCGTAATGGTAGCGGCCTGGATAACAACGACGCCAAGTTGTTGCGCACCACCGGTGCGGCAGACGGTGTGGGTATCGGCTTGCTTAACGCGGCCAATCAGATCATGGATCTGGGCGGCACCGAGACCATTGATAAGCCGCTGGTCAAGGATGGCGCTGGCGGAGCCACGGCTGAACTCAATTTCGGTGCGGTCTATGTGCTCAATGGCACAACGACCAATCCGGGGAATGCCGACGGCTTCATGCCGTTTGTTCTGGATTACGAGTAATACGCCGGGCGGAGCGAGCAGGATTCGCTCCGTCCCTATTTGGCTTGAAGCGTCCAGACTCGAAGCGTCCGAACTCAAATCGTTTGAACTCAAAGCGAATGCCATCATGTTTCTGTTTTTCTACCGCTGCGCGGCTTTAGTACTGTTATTGCTCAGTTCTGGCGCGCAGGCGGGCATTGTCATTAATACGACGCGTGTGATTTATCCGGCTCAGGACAAAGAAGTCAGTTTCGGTGTGCACAACACCGGAAGTGGTGAAATCCTTGTACAAAGCTGGCTTGAACCCAATGCCGAACATACCGATGCCAACAACTTACCGTTTGTTATTACGCCTGCGCTGGCACGTTTGCCGGGCGACAGCCGACAGTTGTTGCGGGTCATTTATGCGGGTGCTGATATGCCCAAGGATCGGGAGTCGGTGCTGTGGCTCAACGTGCAGGAAATACCACAAGCGGTAGCGGAGAACGCCCTGCAAGTTGCCATTCGCCAGCGAATCAAACTTTTTTTCCGTCCTGAGGGGCTGGTGGGTGAAGTCGCTCAGGCGCCCGAAAACCTGCGTTGGAAACTGCTCAGTGACAATACGCTGCAAGTCGATAACCCAGGCCCCTATCACGTATCCATGGTCAAGATAGTCGGACAACGAGGCGCTGCTCAGCTGTTGAATCAGGACAGCCAGATGATTGCACCTGGAGAAAGCCGAAAGCTTGTACTCACGTCCGCGGTCGACAGTGCCGGGCTGACACTTAGCTTCATCAGTATCAATGACTTCGGGGGGCAGGTCCCCTACAACGCCACGCTCAAAGCAGGGGTTGTAGCCCGGGCGGTAAAAACGCAGCCGCGCTAGGTAGACCATTACCTTGATCAATTCAGTTCTGAGCCGCGCTCTTTGATGAGGGGTGGCTCAGCAGTCGTATGTCTGCCTGAAAGGAATTCGGGCGTGCTTTTGAATCGAGTGGAAAACAGCTAATGGAATGGCTTTATTACAACATTGGGGAGACAACTCCGAGAACCATCCTGCCGCCGGTAAAGGGTTTCAAGCCGACATTCAGGCGCAGGCTTGTGGTTCTCGGTGTTGCGCAGTTGCTGCCAGCAATCGTCTGGGCTGCGCAAAGTCCACCGTCGGCTACGGTGAAATTCAATACCGCGTTCATCCAAGGCAGTGATCAGCCGCCCGAACTGACCGAGTTTCTGCGCGCCAACAGCCCGCTTCCGGGTACTTATCGAGTGGACATTTTCGTCAATCGAGCCCTGAGCGGCCGGCGCGATATCGTATTTTCCAGCAACCCGCTCACCGGGCGCATCGAGCCCTGTCTGACGCTGGAGATGTTGCAGGCTTTCGGATTAGATCCAGATCGTCTGCAAGACGGTTCTGCGCCGCAAGACAACCAGGCCTGTTTCGATTTGCCTGGCCGGGTCGAATTCGCCCAGGTCGAGTATCAGCCCAACGCATTGCGCCTGAACATCAGCGTGCCGCAACGTATCATGCAGCGCAGCGCCCGAGGTTATGTGCCTGTAGATCTGTGGGATGAAGGCGAGCCAGTGGGTTTCGTCAACTACGCCTTCAATGCGGCGCGGCGCACCAATCGGCGGCAGGATTCCGAACAGTACTACCTGAGTTTGCGCAATGGCGTGAACCTTGGAGCGTGGCGGTTACGCAACGAATCGTCGCTGGTCTATGGCGACAATCAGGACTATCGATTTCGCAGCAACCGCACTTATCTACAGCGCGATATCAGCTCCCTGCACAGCCAGTTCACGCTGGGGGAGACGTTCACCGATTCGCAGATTTTCGACAGTGTGCGTTTTCGCGGAGTGGGCCTGAGTTCCGACGACGCGATGCTGCCCGATAGCGAGCGCACTTATGCGCCGGTGATACGTGGCATCGCAGAAACCAACGCGTCGGTTGAAGTGCGCCAGAACGGTTTTCTGCTGTACAGCGGCAACGTTTCGCCGGGGCCTTTCGAGATCAACGATATCTACCCCAGCGGTTCCAATGGTGACCTGCAAGTGACGATCATCGAAGCTGACGGTCGGCGTCGCTCCTTTACTCAAGCCTATGCGTCGTTGCCGATCATGGTGCCCGCCGGTGCCTTTCGCTACAGCCTTGCTGTGGGCCAGGTCGAGAATCCCAGCGACGATTCACAGACGCCGATTTTCGCCAGTGCGGCCCTGATTTACGGTTTATCAGAGCGGATTACCGGGTTCGGCGGTCTGCAGTGGGCGCAGGATTATCACGCTGGCAATCTGGGAGCCGGGATCAATACCGGTCTGGGCGCGTTGTCGGCAGACCTGACTCAGTCAACCAGCGAGACCGATCACCAGAGCCACGTGGGGCACAGTCTGCGCTTGCGTTATGCCAACACCCTGGACGCCACCGCCACCACCCTCGCTGTGGCGGGTTATCGCTATTCCACCGAGCAATTCCGCACGCTCAATGAGCATGTCGAAGCCACTGCCCCAAATGTGCGTCGTTCATTCAATGGCCGGGCAAAAGATCGCCTGGAACTGAACATTACCCAAGCGTTGCCGGAACAGTCCGGCAGCTTGAGCCTGACCGCATCCGAGCAGCGCTACTGGAATGAGACCGGTAAAACCCGGCAGTTTTACGTGGCGTATAACGCTGCGTGGCGAACCCTCAGTTACAGCCTGTCGCTGGAGAACAATCGCGAATCCGGCGGCAACGGGCAAAGTGACAGCGATAACCGAATCGCCCTCAGCCTGACGATGCCGCTGGGGTCCAGTGCCAGTTCATCGCGAGTGTCGTTCAACGGCGTGCGCGACAGTTTCGGTGAGTACAACGCGCAATTGGGCCTCAATGGACAGATGCTGGACGACCGCAGTTCGTTCTATTCAGTGCAGGCCGGACATGACAGCAGCTCAGGCAGTTTTGGCTCTGGCAAGATCAACACCGTTCGCCCGTATGGACGTTTCGAGGCGGGCTACAGTCAGGGCCGCGATTACGAGGCGCTGAGTCTCGGCGCGTCCGGTTCGGTATTGGTCCATGGCGGCGGGATGAACTTTGGTCAGTCACTGGGCGAGACCTTTGCGCTGGTCCAGGTGCCGAATGTGGCAGGCGCGGGGCTGAGCAGCTTCAGCAACGTCAAAACGGCTGACAATGGTTACGCCGTGCTGCCTTATGCGCAGCCTTACCGAATCAACTGGATCAGTCTGGATACCCGCCAGTTGGGGGCTGATGTCGAGCTGGATAACGCGGTGACCCAGGTCGTGCCCCGCCGGGGCGCCATGCCGGTGGTGCGCTTCAAGGCGGCAACGGGTCGTCGCGTGCAATTCGAGCTGGTCCAAACCGATGGCAGCCGGGTCCCTCTGGGTGCCAGTGTCGAAGACGCCGAGGGTAACGTGCTGGCGGTTGTTGATCCCACGGGACGCGCCCTGGTGCTGAGCGAAAAATCCGAGGGCGAGCTGCTCGTCAAGTGGGCAGGGCGCAGCTGCCGGTCGGCGTTCACCTTGCCTGAAAAGGATCCGTCACGCGCTTATGAGCGGATCAAGGTGATGTGCCAGTGAGCCGTTTCATCCTGTTGCTTGCAGCGCTGCTATTCGGCGCGAACGGGCTTGCCGCCGTTTCACTGACCGGGACTCGATTGATCTTTGACGGGCGCTATGCCGAGGCCAGTCTGGAGATTCTCAATCGCGGCGACCATGAGGTGTTGATCCAGGCGTGGCTGAGCGCTCCCGAAAATGTCGACGGCAGCCCGCGGGCATCAGGGGTGGATCTGCCTTTTGTACTGACACCGCATCTGGCGCGGCTCGAGGGTCATGGCAAGCAAGCCTTGAGGATTTTGTATCAGGGCGAGGGTATGCCCCAAGGCGTCGAGTCATTGATGCACCTTTACGTGCTGGAAATTCCCAGAAAGATTGCAGGCGCCAACCAGCTGAGTATCGCCATCCGCCAGCGTATCCATGTGTTCTATCGCCCGCCGGGGTTGACTGAAGATCCTGCCCAAACGCCACAACAGCTGCGTTGGACCCGGGCGAACGCTGCCCTGCAGGTGAGCAATCCCACGCCGTTCCATGCCGCGATACAGGATGTGCGGCTCGACGGTGTTGCGGCCAGCGATTACCTGTTGCTGGCGCCGGGTGCCAGCCACCAAATCCCTGTGGATACTGCGACGCCTCCCACTCGGCTGTCCTTTCAGGCGCTGACCGATTACGGCGGGTTGCGTAGCTACTGCGCGCAGGCTGCAGGGGATCAATTCAACATCACCGAAGACCGGCAAAAGGACTGCTGATGAACATTCTTGAAAAGCTTCTACTTGGCAACAGAGATCCTGTGGGAGCGAGCTTGCTCGCGAAGGCGTCATACCAGGCGCCAAACCATCGTCGAATGCCCCGGCCTTTTCGCGAGCAAGCTCGCTCCCACGTAATGCCGTCAACGCGAGCGTTATTGCTCACCTTACTACTCAGCCCCGCCACCTGCTTCGCACTGGTCTGCAAAACCCAGGGCTCAGGCGAGACGACCGTTCGCGCTGATCTGGGCAGCAGTGTCGCCATCCCGAGCAACGTCCCGGAGGGTGAGGTGGTCTGGCGCTCCGAGCGGCTGGATCTTCTGGTGGAGTGCGCCAAGGACGGTATGCCGGCAACCCAGGAAGAAGTTTTTATCTATATCAACCCTGACAATCGACCCATTGGCCAAGGTATTCGTGCGGGTGTGACGCTGGCGGGTGTCGATTACCTGCAGAACAGTGGGCGCATCAGCACCGGGCAGTTTTTGCCAGTCTGCCATGAAGGGGAATCGAACATCGGCGCCTGCCCCAAAGTCGGCTTCAATCTGCCGTTTTCTGTCTTCATCCAAAAATTCGGACCGACGCCGCCTTCCGGGATCGCCAGTGACTTGCAGGATTACCGGGCGTTCCAGCTAGACAGCGGGGCGGGGTTGAATCCCTTGCCTGATGCCAGTCTCGGTTATCAGGTCAATAACCTGAGCGGCCTGCGTTTTGTGGCCTGTGACGCCGGGCTGCAGGTGATGCCTGAGAGCGTTGAGTTCGGCAACGTCGGTATCCAGCAAGTGGCGGTGGGCAAGGTGATCGAGCGCCGGCCGTTCTCCCTGGTGACCAGTCGCGACTGTGATTCACCCTTCAGCCTTGGGGCGCGCTTCAAGCCGGTGACCGGCAGCGTGGCGGGTGATTACCTGATTCCCGCCACCAATAATGGGATCGGTATTCGGATAGTCAACAGCCGGGATGATTCGATCATTCGTTACAACGAGCCGTTTCATCTGGCCGATTTGCTTGGCGATACCAAGGCCGCCAGTGTCGATTTCAACGCCGAATTGGTGTGGCAGACGCAAACCCCGAAGGCCGGACCTTTCGAGGCCGAGGTGATGGTGGATCTGTTTTATAAATAGGATCGGCCGATGAGAGGTGCGGGGCTGTGCAGGCGTGTCGCAAATGATTCAGGTATGCTGCGCGGCCTTTCGACGACTGATTCCACTTTCCGGAGCCACCATGACTTCTATTGACCCAACACTCGCTCCCGAAACAGTCGTCGCCGAAGAAGCGACCGCTGAGGTGAAAGCGACAATCCCTGCCTTCAGCTTCCCGTTCAAGCCGGGTGAACTGGCGCAGGCGAAAAAAGACCAGCCGTACTACCAGAAGTCGAACAAACACGGCCACAACAAAATCCCCGGCGCCGCGCCACATGGCACGCGCAAGTCGATGGGTAAGCGTTAAATCTCACTCGGGATGATGGCGTGCAACTCTGTGGGAGCGAGCTTGCTCGCGAAGAGGTCAGTACATCTGACGCATTTTTTTCGTCTGCAATATCGCCTTCGTGAGCGAGCTCACTCCCACAGTCCCGGTTCTTCGTCCTAACCCGCCTGCAGCGGGATGAACATATAGCCCGCCGGGTCCCCGATCGTCAGTCTGGCACCCGCCAGTTGCAAGGTGTTGATCACCGGTTGCCCTTGCACATGGAAGGTCCAGCCGGTGTCAGTCTGATTCGGCTCAACACCGTCGACCACCTCCATCACAGCCGTGGCAAAAGCCTCCATGTCGGGGAGATAGGCGACGAAGCCATTGCCCTTTAGTGCGGTGGCGCGGATGCCCAAGCGCTGACATATCGCTTCCTTGGTAGCGATGTCCTCCCGGTCGGCCTGACGAGACTGCTCGATCAGGCTGCTCAGCTCCGTGTCTATCAGCCTGCCACCGACGATCATCTCCGGACCCTGTTCCCACGACTCGGGCGGACAGTCCTTGGCTTCCGGGCGCAACGGGATATGCGGGTTGATCTCCATCGGATAAATTCGGCACACCAGAGGCCGTCGCTCATAGATGCGGCAGCGCTTTTCCGCGTCAAGATTCCGGCAAGGGCCGACGTTATAAGCCGCAAAGGTAATGGCCACATGAGCCTGAGTCGAACCGCTCTGCACCAGAGTCGAACGGCGTGTGGCGTGAGTCAGCTGTTCAGCCGCAACGCCATAACCATCGGCCAGAAAAGCTTCGGTCAGGACGATCAATGAGCCGCCGTCCACCGCCCATTGCAGGGCTTCGCCTAGGGTCAGTGGCACATGATGGTCGGTGCAGCAGCTGCCGCAACCGACGCAGGAAAAGCGCGTATTCATTACGATTCAAGTCCGTCAAAGCGTACGCCAGGCGCAACAGGAGATACGGCTGCTGGCCTGACTGAGACAGGATCTGAAGCAAGGATTGCGCCAGTGGTTTGCGGCTATTATTTTGGCGCGCCCACTTGCTCGTTCCATTCGGTGACAGTGGCTTTTTTGCTGTGGCGGTTGAACAGGCACAGTTCGGCGCCAGGCTGATTCTTCATGTGTGGCTGAGGGTAACGACCCCTGAGCATCAGGGCTTCGTAGCCTACGCTGTCATCGAAGCCTGCTTTGCCGACTGCGCGGACTTCCTTGAGCTGGCTGGCCTTTATGCAGCTGTCGACGACGGCTTTATCCAGCGCCTGCCACGCATCGGTGGTGGAAGCATTGGCCTGGCTGGCGCCTGCCAACGCAAGCAGCAGGCCGGTGATTTTCAGGCGGGTAAGTTTCATTCCATTCTCCAAGAGCATCGTGTATGGCGGGAGTATGCCAGATCAGCGCTGTTCGATTTCCAGACGCTGGATGTAACGCATGCCAGCCTTTTCATACAGGCAGCGGGCGGAAAAGTTGTTTTCCATGACTTTCAGGTCGACCCAGGCTTCACCTCGCTGACGAAAGATTTCGAATGCCTGGCTGAGAAGATTAAGGCCGATGCCTTGGTGGCGGGCGCGTGGATGCACCACGAGGTCCTTGATGAACGCACTGGTCCAGCCTTGAACGAAGCCGACCATGCCTTGCTCGTCCCAGGCCGTGTAGCACAGTGCCGTGTTGTGCTCGGGGTCGGTTTGCAAGGCGGCCAGCCAGACTTTGAAGTCGGGGATGTCAGCGCGCTGGTCGTCATAAGCCAAGCTCGACAGCTGATGTGCTTCGCTGGCCATTTCAAGGCTGAACGCCTGAGGCCGTATATCACCCGTCCAGAAAATGGTCGGCGATGGCAAGTGTAAATCCCGGCGCATCAGCCAGCAGTGCCGATCAGAACCACCAACTCTGTCAGCGCCAGCCTGCACGGCTGGCGGATTGCCATTCACGATGCTTGAGCTTCAATGGTCTGAGCCGCAACGATCAGGCATTTGGTCAGCTCAGGTGATGAAAACTTGGTCAACACCGCGTCAGCCCCGGCCAGCTTGGCTTTTTCGCTGTTCATCGCGCTGTCCAGCGAGGTGTGGAGCAGGATGTACAGATGCTGAAAATCAGGGGTTTCGCGTAGTGTGCGGGTCAGCGCGTAGCCGTCCATTTCGGACATTTCGATGTCCGACACCAGCAGGTTGATCTGCGCAGGCGAGCCCTGGAGTTCGAGCAGAACATCGATGGCTTCCTTGGCGCTGCGTGCAGTGTGGCAGTCCAGGCCAAGGTTGCGCAGGGTTATCAGCGATTGATGCAACGCCACATGGCTGTCGTCGACTACCAGAATCCGTGTCTTGGACAGCACTTCGGCCTCTTCCATGGTCAGGACGTCAGAGGTGGGTTCGATTCTGGCTGGAGCGATGCCGTGAATGACCTTCTCGATGTCCAGCACCTGCACCAGCGTGCCATCGACCTGCGTAACGCCGGTGATAAAGGACTTGTTGCTGGAGCCGTAGGGCGGCGGACGAATGTCGGTGGTCAGGCAGTGCACGATCTTGCTCACGGCCTGCACGTGCAAACCTTGCTTGGAACGGCTGACATCAGTAACGATCAGGCAGCCGCCATCAGGGTCGGCCAGCGGACGCTCACCAATGGCACGACTCAGATCAATCACTGACAACGATGCACCGCGCAGCGTGGCGACGCCTTTGACGTGCGGATGAGATTCGGGCAGTCGTGTCAGAGCGGGGCAGGGGATGATTTCACTGACCTTGAGCAAGTTAATGGCCATCAACTTCCCGCTGCGCAGGGTGAACAGCAGCAGCGAAAGTGAATCTGCTCGGACGTTTTTGGTGGACATATGAACCTTCTGCAATGGTGTCGGCTGCGAAAAACAGTGAACAGCTTCCTATGAATGGGTTATCGGCCCGGCGCGGGTAGCCTTTAGATTTTTATCAGATTCCCGAGTGCTTCAACTGATCGTTGAGGCTCTCAAACGAGTGATTTTCTCTGTTGTCTTTATGACTTTATTTAGTCCTAATGACTCTTATTAGGTCGATGTCTTTTTGACTAAATGATTTTAAGTTGTTGTATTTGATAGAGATTGATAGTGGCACGATTCCTGATGATGCATGGATACATTCTAAAAAGGCAATGTGCCTGGAGTACATCATGTTGAGCGCCTCTGATCGTGCCATCGTCAAAGCCACTGTGCCCTTACTGGAAAGCGGCGGCGAAACACTGACCACTCATTTCTACAAAAAGATGCTTGAGGAGTATCCGCAGGTCCGGCCGCTGTTCAATCCGGCGCATCAGGCAAGCGGTTCTCAACCCCGCGCGCTGGCGAATGGTTTGCTGATGTATGCCCGGCATATCGATGAGCTTGAACAACTGGGCGATTTGTTGGCAAAAATCATCAACAAGCACGTCGCTCTGCAAATACTTCCCGAACATTACCCGATTGTAGGCAGTTGCCTGTTGAGCGCCATTTCCGAGGTGCTGGGTGATGAAATCGCCACTGCAGAGGTCTTGGAGGCGTGGGGCAATGCTTATCAGCAACTGGCCGATATTTTGATCGGTGCTGAGAGCCGGATCTATGACCAGAAGGCCCAGGCTCCGGGTGGCTGGCGCGGAGTGCGGGCGTTCAGACTGGCGGCCAAGGTTGCAGAAAGCGCCGAAATTACCTCGTTTTACTTGCAGCCGGCAGACGGTGGCCCGTTGCTGGATTTTGTCCCGGGTCAATACATCGGCCTGCAGCTGCAGATCAATGGTGTAGAGATGCGTCGTAACTATTCGCTATCGGCGGTCGCGGGCGGTGATCAGTACCGGATCAGCGTCAAGCGCGAGCCGCTGGGCAAGGCTTCGAACTACCTGCATGACGAGGTTCAGGTCGGTGACAGCCTGAACCTGTATCCGCCGTCGGGTGAGTTCGTCCTGGCGCCGAGTGACAAACCTCTGGTGTTGATCAGTGGGGGAGTGGGGATCACGCCGACACTGGCCATGCTCGAAGCCGCACTAGAGACTTCGCGCCCGATCCATTTCATACACTGCGCCCGCAATGGTGGCGTGCATGCGTTCCGCGACTGGGTGGATGATCTCGCCGCCCGTCATCCTCAGCTCAAGCGTTTTTACTGTTACGCCGAAGATGACGGTGTAAGTGCGGCAGGCGATGCCGTCGGGTTACTGGATCAGCTTCAGTTGGAGCAATGGCTGCCACAGGAGCGGGATCTGGATGCTTACTTCCTGGGTCCGAAAGGCTTCATGGCATCCATCAAGCGTCAGCTTCTGGTGGCGGGCGTTCCTGAGCAGCAAAGCAGGTACGAGTTCTTCGGCCCGGCGTCGGCGCTTGAATGATTTGTCGCCGATCTAAGGCCCTGTAGGAGCGCGCTTGCCCGCGATGGCGGTGGTTCAGTCGAAAAAAATGTCGTCTGAGCCACCGCCATCGCGGGCAAGCGCGCTCCTACAGGTCACTGCATTTCGTCAGGTATTGCTCGGACGGAGGTTACGATGGCGACGAATGCGGTTTGCCTGACGCCCGCGGTTCGCAGCCTTCGGCAGCTCTTAATCGTCCTGCGACAAACTGCCGCACTCTTCTATATATAGAAGGACTACCTGCGACAAAAAGCCGCACGCTTCTATATATAAGAAGCGTTGCGGCTTTTCTGTGTCAGAAACGGCTAGCTTCACCTGCGGTGGGAGTGACTCTTGCAGTGGCTGGCCAATGTCCTTTGCCTGACCTGAAGCAAGGTCTTCAACACCACCCGGCCGTCAAATGTATCCGTACAGCGGTTCGGAGCTTGAGTTGTCCGGCGTCGGCAATGATTATCGCAAGCGATCAGGCCGTCGAGCATTTACAATCCCGTGGATGTCCTAAGGGCGGTGGTCATGTGCCCAGGCAGGGATCGAACGGTCCGGATGGATACCCCTTCGAAAGGTAAGTCAATGAGCGACAACATGTTGTACCTAAAACGCGAAAAGCGCTTCCTGGTCTTGCTGGGCATCATTTGCCTGGCTTTGATCGGCGGCGCGCTGTACATGCAGATCGTCCTGGGCGAAGCCCCTTGCCCGCTGTGCATCCTGCAACGCTACGCATTACTGTTCATCGCGATTTTCGCTTTCATCGGCGCGGCGATGCCCGGCAGCCGAAGCACCACGGTGTGTGAAGCGCTGGTGATGCTGAGTGCAATTGGCGGGATCGTCGCGGCTGGCCGTCACGTTTACATTCTTTCGCATCCGACCGAGAGCTGTGGCATCGACATCCTGCAACCGATCGTCGACGGCCTGCCACTGGCCTCGATGTTCCCCATTGGATTTCAGGTCGGTGGTTTCTGCACGACCCCTTATCCGCCGGTCCTCGGATTGTCGCTGGCGCAATGGGCGCTGGTGGCCTTCGTTCTGACCGTCGTACTGGTGCCTGTGGGCATCATTCGCAACCGCCGCAAATACCGCGGACTAAAGGGTCTGTGAGCAAAAACGCCCCGGGTGAAACGGGGCGTTTTGTGTGAAAATTTCGTGAGCTGTTTCGCGATTTTTACAGGCGCTGATACAAACTGTTGCTAAAAAAAACATAGTCATTGAAAATTTACATATCTACAATCCCCGCACTTGCCGTCCCGGGTCAGCCCGCGACGAGCATTTTCGAGGTCATTTTTGCGCCCTTGCGCAGGTCGTGCAGGTATTGCCCGATCGATCTCTGAAAGCACCAGGAATGTCCGCACCAAAGGGAAATGGCCTGCATAACGCAGGTTTGTTGCCAGCATTCGAATAAGAAAATTAAAGATACAGACGGATTTGTCGTTACGCTTGCGTGCGTTGTGACAGGCTCCTGTTCAATCCAAAAAAACATGCCAACACGGGCAGGTTTCAGTGTTGGCGGTCGAAAACCAATTGCACCCGCAAGCTGCTTTTGCTTTTAGAGGTCGTGAGATGAGTAAAAAAAGGTACCCCAGGTTTTTTGGCTTCTTGGCCCTTTTCAGCATGCTTTTGCTCAGTGGTTGCGAGGGCGTGCCTCTGCTCGATCCTAAAGGGCAAGTGGGTCTTGACGAGCGTAACCTGATCATCACTGCCACGTTGTTGATGCTGATCGTGGTGATTCCGGTCATTTTCCTGACGATCATCTTCGCCTGGAAATATCGCGCTACGAACAAAGACGCCACCTACACGCCTGAATGGTCGCACTCAACCAAAATCGAAGCCGCCGTCTGGGGCATCCCGATGGTTCTGCTGCTGGTGCTGTTCTACATCACCTACAAATCAACGCACGCGCTGGACCCGTATCGTCCAATCGAATCCGACGTGGCGCCGATCACCATCGAAGTCGTTTCGCTGGACTGGAAATGGGTATTCATCTACCCGGAACAGGGCATTGCGACAGTCAACAAGATCGTGTTCCCGGCCAATACACCGGTCAATTTCAAGATTACCTCTGATTCGGTAATGAACTCGTTCTTCATTCCGGGTCTGGGCGGCCAGGTTTACGCCATGGCCGGCATGCTGACCAAGCTGCACTTGATCTCCAATGAAAACCACGAATACAACGGTATCTCCGCCAACTACAGCGGTGCGGGTTTCACCGGCATGAAGTTCAAGGCGACCGCAACATCACAGGCTGATTTCGACGCCTGGGTCGCTGAAGTCAAAGGTTCACCTAAAAAGCTTGGAACGTCTGAATACGCTGCTTTGCTCAAGCCGAGCGAGCGTAACCCGGTTGAGCTCTTCTCCTCGGTTACTCCGAACCTGTTCAATACCATCATCGACAAGTATGAAGGCATGAAACCAGGCAAGGTGAACCCTCACGAGCAGGAAGGTACTGCCCGCGAGTCGGACGCCAACATTGGTGAGAAAGTGATGGACATGGGCAAGGGTAAGCATTCAGCTGCTGGGGCAGAGGAGTAAACGATGTTTGGTAAATTAAGTCTGGACGCGATCCCGTATCACGAGCCGATAGTCATGATCACCCTGGCGATGATCGCCTTGGGTGGTATCGCGCTCGTTGCGGCAATCACCTACTTCAAGAAGTGGACCTACTTGTGGACCGAATGGCTAACGTCAGTCGATCACAAGAAAATCGGTGTGATGTACATCGTGGTTGCCATGATCATGCTGTTGCGCGGTTTTGCCGACGCCGTGATGATGCGTACCCAGCTGGCCTTGGCCCAGAATGGCGCAGAGGGCTACCTGCCTCCTGAACACTATGACCAGATCTTCACCGCTCACGGTGTGATCATGATCATCTTCATGGCGATGCCATTCTTCACCGGCCTGATGAACATCGTCGTGCCGCTGCAGATCGGTGCCCGTGACGTTGCCTTCCCGTTCCTGAACTCCCTGAGCTTCTGGCTCCTGGTGTCCGGCGTACTGCTGGTCAACCTGTCCCTGGGCGTCGGCGAGTTCGCCAAAACCGGTTGGGTTGCTTATCCGCCTCTGTCCGGTCTGGCCTACAGCCCTGGAGTGGGGGTCGACTACTACATCTGGGCGCTACAGCTATCGGGACTCGGGACGACACTCACGGGTGTCAACTTCCTGGTCACCGTACTGAAAATGCGTACGCCTGGCATGAAGTTGATGGAAATGCCGATCTTCACCTGGACCTGCACCTGGGCAAACGTTCTGATCGTGGCTTCGTTCCCGATCCTGACCGCTACCCTGGCAGCTCTGACGCTTGACCGTTACCTGGACTTCCACATTTTCACGAACGAATTGGGTGGTAACCCGATGATGTACGTGAACCTGTTCTGGGCATGGGGTCACCCTGAGGTTTACATCCTGGTACTGCCGGCATTCGGTGTGTTCTCCGAAGTCATCTCTACCTTTACCGGCAAGCGCCTGTTCGGCCACAAGTCGATGATCTACGCCAGCGGCGGGATCTGCGTACTGGGCTTCATGGTATGGCTGCACCACTTCTTCACCATGGGGTCGGGTGCCAGCGTCAACGCATTCTTCGGTCTGGCGACCATGCTGATTGCGCTACCGACGGGGGTGAAGCTATTCAACTGGCTGTTCACCATTTACCAGGGACGTCTGCGTTTCACCGCGCCGGTACTCTGGACCCTGGGCTTCATGATCACCTTCTCGATCGGCGGTATGACCGGCGTTCTGTTGGCGATCCCGGGTGCTGACTTCGTACTGCACAACAGCCTGTTCGTAATCGCTCACTTCCACAACGTCATCATCGGCGGTGCGGTATTCGGTTACATCGCTGGTTTCGCGTTCTGGTTCCCTAAAGCGTTCGGCTTCAAGCTTAACGAGAAGTGGGGCAAGTCGGCGTTCTACTGCTGGTTCTTCGGTTTCTTCATTGCTTTCATGCCGCTGTACTTCCTGGGCTTCCTGGGTATGACTCGCCGCCTGAATACCACTGATAACCCGGCCTGGAACCTGTACCTGGACATCGCCTGGTGGGGCGCAATGCTGATCGCTGTGGGTATCGCCTGCCAGCTGATCCAGATCTTCGTCAGCATCCGTGACCGTAACAAGCCAGAGAACCTGGACCTGACTGGTGACCCGTGGAATGGCCACACGCTGGAATGGTCGACTTCTTCGCCGCCACCGTTCTACAACTTCGCCGAGCTGCCGAAAGCAACCGACCTGGATGCCTTCACCGAAGCCAAGCGTAATGGCACTGCTTACAGCGTACCGGCTCACTATTCGGCGATTCACATGCCGAACAACACTGCGACCGGCTTGTACATGGGTCTGCTGTTGACGGTGTTCGGTTTCGCCATGATCTGGCACATCTGGTGGTTGGCTATCGCCAGCCTGGCAGCGACCGTAATTACGTTCGTCTTCCACGCCGCCCGTGACGATCAGGGTTACATGGTGCCCGCTGAAGAAGTGGCGCGTATCGAAGGTGAGCAGCACAAGGTCCTCGTGGCTCAGGGTGCATACACTCCTGTCAAATCCACACTGGAACAGGTTTAAACATGTCGAACTTAGTATTGAATCCAGGAGATGCCCACGGTCACGACGACCACGGGCATGATCACCACGACGCGGGGCCAATGACCGTTTACGGTTTCTGGCTCTATCTGATGACCGACTGCGTGTTGTTCGCATCCTTCTTCGCGATTTACGCGGTGCTGGCGGGCAACGTTGCCGGCGGCCCTTCGGGGCACGACATCTTCGAACTGCCATTCGTGGCTGTTGAAACCGCGTTCCTGCTGTTCAGTAGTATCACCTACGGCTTCGCCATGCTGTCGGTCTACAAGGGCAAGCAGAATCATGTGCTGGGCTGGTTGGCCCTCACGTTCCTGTTCGGCGCCGGCTTCATCGCGATGGAAATCTACGAATTCCATCACCTGATCGTCGAGGGTTATGGCCCTAGCCGCAGCGGCTTCCTGTCCGGCTTCTTCGCACTGGTAGGCCTGCACGGTCTGCACGTGACCAGCGGTCTGATCTGGATGGCGATCATGATGTATCAGGTCAAGACACGTGGCCTGACGTCGACCAACACCACTCGTCTGAGCTGCCTGAGCCTGTTCTGGCACTTCCTGGACGTGGTATGGATCTGCGTCTTCACCGTTGTTTATCTGATGGGGACTTTGTAAATGGCAAACGCACACGCGCATATCTCTGCTGAAGAACACGAAAGTCACGGCAGCGTAAGGGACTACGTCATTGGTTTCGTCCTGTCGTTGATCC
Organism: Pseudomonas syringae; assembly: GCF_000737245.1. Lineage (GTDB taxonomy): Bacteria > Pseudomonadota > Gammaproteobacteria > Pseudomonadales > Pseudomonadaceae > Aquipseudomonas > Aquipseudomonas syringae_J. The sequence goes on from NZ_JPQU01000045.1 coordinate 201,735, forward strand.
TGACCGCCATCCCGTTCGGCGTGGTGATGTATCCGGTGATGTCCAAGTCGGCCACCCTGATTACCATCCTGCTGTTCGCTGTGGTACAGGTTCTGGTTCACCTGCGGTACTTCCTGCACCTGGATCGTTCGGAATCGCAACGTAACAACGTGTTCGCGTTTGCGTTCACGGCGTTGGTTATTGTTCTGTTGGTCGGCCTCTCGTTGTGGATCATGTTCAGTATCCACACCGTCATGATGGCTAAATGAGGTACGCCTGATGTCCCTTAAGCACTTTATCCAAATCACCAAGCCGGGGATCATTTTCGGTAACGTGCTTTCGGTGGCAGGTGGCTTTTTTCTGGCCTCCAAAGGGCAAATTGACTTCGGCATGTTCCTGGCCGCAGTCATAGGCACCTCCCTGGTCGTTGCATCCGGTTGTGTATTCAACAACTGCATCGACCGGGATATTGACCAGAAGATGGAGCGCACCAAGAATCGTGTGTTGGTACAGGGCCTGGTTTCGTTGAAACTGGCCTTGCTCTACGCGACGGTTCTGGGTGTTGCCGGGGTTGGTTTGCTTTACACCAAAACCAACCCGCTGGCAGCGTTGCTCGCAGTGATCGGCTTCGTGATCTACGTCGGCTTCTACAGCCTGTATTTCAAGCGCAAGTCGGTACACGGCACCTTGATTGGCAGTCTCTCGGGGGCCATGCCTCCGGTGATTGGCTATTGCGCCGTCAGCAACAGCTTCGACTTCGCGGCACTGACGTTACTGGTGATGTTCAGCCTGTGGCAGATGCCTCATTCGTACGCTATTGCGATCTTCCGCTTCAATGACTACCTGGCTGCCAAGATTCCGGTTCTGCCGGTTGAGCGCGGCATCCGGGTCGCCAAGCGTCATATCCTGCTCTACATCCTGGCGTTTCTTGTAGCCACCCTGATGTTGACCTTCGGCGGTTATGCCGGTCTCAACTATCTGGCGGTTGCAGCGGCAATGGGCATGTACTGGCTGTGGATGGCCTGGAAAGGTTACAAGGCAGTGGATGACACTGTCTGGGCTCGCAAGCTGTTCGTTTTCTCCATCTTCACCATCAGCGCCCTGAGCGTGATGATGTCGGTGGACTTTCAGGTGACCAAAGAGCTGTTGGTGACATACGCCTTCTGATTGCGGTCAGCCTGAAACATAAAACCCCGTTGCTCGTATGAGTCGCGGGGTTTTTTTATGCCTGTGGCAATGATGGTCTCGTCATTGCCGCGCTATATGGTGCTGGCTCTGCGCGCAGCTTCCCTCTAAGCTGCGCCAGCATTATTGAAGATGGAGGGCGTACAGATGCGAATTCTTCTTGTCGAAGACAACCGGGACATCCTGGCCAACCTTGCCGACTACCTGGGCATGAAAGGCTACACCGTCGATTGCGCACAGGATGGCCTTTCCGGATTGCATCTGGCGGCGACCGAACATTACGACCTGATCGTGCTGGACATCATGCTGCCCGGCATCGACGGTTACACGCTTTGCAAAAGGCTGCGCGAAGACGCCCGTCGTGACACGCCTGTCATCATGCTGACTGCCAGGGATCAGCTCGATGATCGTTTGCAGGGCTTTCGATCCGGCGCTGATGATTACCTGCTCAAGCCCTTCGCGCTGTCCGAGCTCGCGGCCCGCATCGAGGCGGTACTGCGTCGCGCTCAGGGCGGCGGACGAAGGACCTTGCAAGTGGCTGATCTGATCTACGACCTGGATACGCTGGAAGTCACTCGCGAGGGACGGCTGCTCAAACTCAACCCGGTGGGTCTCAAGTTGCTGGCGGTGCTGATGCAGAAAAGCCCGCATGTATTGCGCCGGGAAATCCTCGAGGAAGCACTCTGGGGCGACGATTGCCCTGACAGCGACAGCCTGCGCAGCCACGTGCATCAGCTTCGGCAGGTGATCGACAAGCCATTTGGCAAACCCCTGCTGCAAACCGTTCATGGTGTCGGTTATCGCTTGGCCGAGGGCCGGGATGGAGTTTAAGCAAAGCCTTGCCCAACGAATCATCATCGCTTTTGCGTTGATGAGCGCGCTGGTTGCAGGATCTTTCGCCATGGGCATTGTGGCCACTGTCCATCTTGTGGAGGAAAAGCTCATTTCCGCGGGGCTGGGCGGTGATCTCAATCGTCTGCTTTTGATGGATAACGTCTCAGACTGGAGTCACCGTCCGGAACCGGATCAGTTGTTCTATTTCAGTGGCGGTCCCGGTGATTTCGATCTGCCCAAGGATCTGAAGCACCTCGAAGCTGGCTTCCATGAGGTCTTCCGCGGCCCATTGTCGTATCACGCCATGGTCGAGGTGGTAGACGGTCGGCGTTACGTCTTATTGCAGGATCAGAGCGATTTCGAAGAGCGCGAGCGCGTGCTGTTTGCGGTGGTACTGGTCGGATTTGTTCTGGCCCTGGGACTGGCTGTCTTTCTGGGCTGGGTCCTGGCCCGCCGAGTCATGGCACCGGTGGTACGTCTGGCCCGACAGGTCCGCCATCGTGACCAACTTCTGGGTCTGGCACCGCCACTGGCGCCGGACTATGCCGCTGACGAAGTCGGCGAGCTGGCCGTTGCGTTCGACGCCACCCTGGGGCGACTGCGTCAGGCATTGACCCGCGAACGCATGTTCACCAGCGATGTAAGCCATGAACTGCGTACCCCGTTGATGGTGCTCGCGAGTTCCTGCGAACTATTGCTGGATAACCCCGCGCTGGAAAGCCGTGCGCGCTCGCAGGTGGAGCGTATTGCCCGCGCGTGTGAAGAGATGCGGGATCTGGTGCAAACCTTTCTCATGCTGGCACGCACGCAGCGTGAAGACGCCACCATGACCCCCAGGGTGACCCTGCAAACCGTGGCTGATGAGTTGATTGCGCTGTGGCGTGGTCCTATCGAGAGCAAAGGGTTGCAACTGACGGTGCGCTCGGTGATGTCGGACCATTCGTCTGGAATCACCTACAACGCAACGTTTCTCCATGCGGTGATGGGCAATTTGCTGCGCAATGCGCTGCATTACACCGATGACGGCTTCATAACGCTGACGTTACAGAGCGACGGCTTTCTTGTGGAGGACAGCGGTGTCGGCATTCCGGAAGAAAAACGCGAAGCGATGTTTGAGCCATTCGTGCGCGGCAACGAGCAGCGGGGCGAAGGTCTCGGTTTAGGGCTCTCGCTGGTTCAGCGCATTTGCGAGAATCAGGGCTGGACTGTGAACCTGAGCCCCATGGAGCCCCATGGTTGCCGTTTCAGCGTAAAGCTCAAGGCTGCCTAAGCCGTTCCGAGATGTTAAATCGTCCTGACAGCCCTGTTTCAGGTGTGAGATAAAAACCGTCACTTCAATGGTTTTAATTCTTCTTCGCTCATAACTCCTTGAATGATCTAGAAACAGTTAGCGTAGACCGCAACATTTTTTTCACATAAGCATGACCTGACGATGACGGTGCGCTGACTACCTTGGCCTTCATCGGAATCAGGAGATGCGACATGAGCAAGCGAATCGAACTCGAGTTTTCACGCAAGTATGACCGGGACCATGCCCAACAATATTTGCAGAAGCATCAGGACAATCCCGCTCGACGCTTGTCACATTGGCGCGATGAGCAGTTGGCACGCAAAGCTTTGCATATGGCAGGTGATCCTGGACTGGTGCTGGATCTGCCTTGCGGTGCGGGTCGGTTTTGGCCGTTGTTGGGTGAAAAACCCAACCGGGTGATCATCGGTGCGGATAATTCGGCCGATATGCTCAAAACCGCGTGCGCTGCTCAGCCGGCAGAAATCGTGAAACGGGTACGACCCTTGCAAACGTCTGCGTTTGATATTGATCTGCCAGACAACGCCGTCGACAGCATCTTCTGTATGCGTCTGATGCATCACGTCGGGCAATCAGAGCATCGACTGGCTCTATTGCGAGAGTTTCAGCGAGTGACGCGTGACAGCGTCATCGTTTCGCTTTGGGTGGATGGCAATTTCAAGGCATGGAAACGCAAGCGTCTTGATCGCAAGCGCCATGCTGAAAATGGGCAGGACAGTTACCAGAATCGTTTCGTGTTACCGGCAGCAACAGTTGAGGCCGAATTTGAACAGGCGGGTTTTCGTATTCAGGAGCGCCTGGATTTTCTGCCGTTTTACGCCATGTGGCGTGTATATCTTTTGCGTAAGAGGTAAGAGGAATGGGCGTGCAGGCAGTCATCAAGCCCACGGTGCCGGAAGGTAAAGGTTTTGATTTTTTTTGGGAACAGCGCGGCGAATGGGTGGAAGAACCCAATCAGCGCCGGGGCGGGGAGAGTGGTGTTCAGCGAGTGATCACGGAAGGTGGTCAGCTGATTTACATCAAGCGTCAGGTGGGACATATCTACCGTAGTTGGTTACATCCGTTGGGTCGCCCAACCGTGTTGCGGGAACGTGACGCGCTGGTTGGTCTGAGCGGACTCGGTGTAGGTGTGCCCGAAATGATCTTTTGCGGTGCGCAGCGAGATGAGCGTAATGAATGGCGCGCGCTGTTGGTCACCAAAGCACTGGATGGTTTTCAGGAGCTTGAAAACTGGTACGCAGCAGGCGGGCGCGAGCACCACGGTGAAGCGCTGCATGAGCAATTGCTCCAGGAACTGGCGACCCATCTGGCTCGGATGCACTTGGGGCGTTGGCAGCACAGCTGTCTGTATATCAAGCATGTGTTTGTGCGGGTCGTGGGCGAGGGCAGCGATGCAAAAGCTGAAATCGCACTGCTGGACCTTGAGAAATGCCGCCGTCGGTTCACTGCCTCCGCAGCTGCTGGTCATGACATGAAGCAACTGCGTCGCCACTCGTCGTTCAAGCCAGCGGATTGGCAGAAGTTGGTCTACTTTTACGAGACGGCGTTTGGCAGCGCTATCAAGGGTTTAGACTAATGAAACTAGAATTTGCACGAGGTTTGTTCGTTCTCGGCGCACTCGCTGTCGCATCAGTGGCGATGGCCGCTTGGGAAGAGCCCGGAACGAAGGTATTGAGCGCCCCGCACGGTGAGGGGCATTGTCCTCTGCCACGGGTGGCCAGGATTCATGACTCGGCACAGCCAAGTCAGGATCTGCTGCTGTTGATGTTTGGTTTGGCTCAAGGGACGACCGGTCAACGATGACCGATCCCACGCGGTATCACCGACTCAGAGGCCCCGTTTTCGGGGCCTTGTTGCATCAGGGTAAATTGCATCGGGCCCAGGGCCTCAACGAGGGGGGCGAGCTACAAAGGGGTCAGCGCTGCGTTTCTTGTCCGGTGCGGCGAGCAACGTATAGACACAAGGCAACACGAACAGGGTGAACAGCGTCCCCACCGACATGCCGGTGGCGATCACCATGCCGATATCGAAACGGCTCACCGCTCCCGCGCCGGTCGCCAGGATCAGCGGCACCATGCCAAATACCATGGCTGCGGTGGTCATTAATACCGGGCGCAATCGAATCGCCGCCGCTTCTTCCACCGCCTCCCGGGCTGACAGCCCTCTATCGCGCCGCAGCTGATTGGCGAACTCAACGATCAGGATGCCATGTTTGCTGATCAGGCCGATCAAGGTAACCAAACCGACCTGGGTGTAGATGTTCATACTCGAAAAGCCGAGGAACAACGGGATCAGCGCGCCGCAAATCGACAGCGGAACAGTGACCAGAATGACCAGTGGATCGCGGAAGCTTTCGAACTGTGCCGCCAGCACCAGGAAGATGATCGCCAGCGCCAGGGCGAACGTTACCCACAGGGCGCTGCCTTCCTGCACGTATTGCCGGGAAGCACCTGCGTAGTCATAGGCGTATCCGGCAGGTGCTTCTTCACTGGCAATCGTCCGGATGGTGTCGATCGCCTCACCCATGCTGACGATAGGGAAGCCTTGAATGATCGCCGAGTTCAGCTGCTGGAACTGGTTCAGTTGGCGCGGCCGCGCTCGGTCGGTGACTTTGATCAGCGTCGACAATGCCAGCAACTGACCGTCGCTGCTTCTCACGTAGTAGTTGTTCAACCAACCGGGGTTGTCCCGATACGGCCGTTCCACCTGAGCAATGACCTTGTAGCTGCGGCCTTCGATGGTGAACCGGTTTATTTCCGCCTCGCCCAGCAGCGTCGCCAGTGTCCCGCCCAGGTCCTGCATGGAAACACCCATCTGCGCCGCTTTGGCTCGATCAATCTCCACCACCACTTCAGGCTTGTCGAACGCCAGGTCGATGTCCAGAAACGCGAACTTCCCAGACTCCGCGGCACGGGCCTTGATGCGTTCTACGACCTGTAACAGTGAGGCGTAGTCATTGGCCGTATTGACCACGAACTGGAAGGGCAGGCCTTCGCCAGTACCGGGCAGCGATGGCAGGTTGAAACCGAAAATCTGCAAGCCGCTGATGCCAGCCAGTTTTGCCTGAACCTCGGGAAGAATCGCCATTTGCGTACGGCTGCGTTCATCCCAGGGTTTCAGCAGGAAGCCGCCAATACCCGTCTGGACCCCGTTGAAGCCGTTGATCTGGAACGAGGAGTAGTACTCGGGAAACTCCTTGAAGATCTCGATGAACTCACTGGTGTAACGGTTGATGTAATTCAGGTTGGTGGGCTGTGGCGACGTCGCGATCATGAAAATGATGCCCTGATCCTCATCCGGGGCCAGCTCCGATTTGGTGAACTTGAGCAATACCGGGATCAGACATAACACGATCAGCGCAAAAACCAGCACGACCGGGCGAGTATCCAGCGTGCCATGCAGCATGCTCCGGTAACGCCGCTTGAGACGTTCGAATAGCTGGTCAAGTTTATGTGCCAGCCCGCTGGGGTTTTCGTCATGCCGCAAAAGCAGGGCGCACATCATGGGCGACAGCGTCAGGGCGACGATGCCGGAGATCACCACGGCTCCGGCCAGGGTCAGGGCGAACTCTTTGAATAGCGCGCCGGTCAGGCCTTGCAGAAAGCCGATGGGCGCATAGACCGCCGCAAGGGTAATGGTCATCGAGACCACGGGCATGGCGATCTCGCGAGCGCCTTCGATGGCAGCGTCGAAGGGTGATTCGCCTTGTTCGATATGCCGATGGATGTTTTCCACAACAACGATGGCATCGTCCACCACCAGACCGATCGCCAGGACCATGGCGAGCAACGTCAGCAGGTTGATGGAGTAGCCCATCAGTTGCATGAAGAACAGTACGCCGACCATGGACAGCGGAATGGTGATGACCGGAATCAGGACCGAGCGCAACGCCCCGAGGAACAGGAACACCACGACAATCACGATCAACACCGCTTCGATCAGGGTCTTCACCACTTCGTTGATCGAGGCCTGAATGAACAACGTGGCATCGTAGGCAATGGAGACTTTCAGGCCTGGCGGTAGCTGGCTTTCAAGCTCCGGCATGATGCGTCGGACTTCCTTGATGACATCCAGCGGGTTGGAACTGGGGGTGCCCTTGATGCCGATATAAACCGACGGGATGCCATCGAAAGAGCTGACGGTGTCGTAGTTTTCCGCGCCCATTTCGACCCTGGCCACATCGCTGAGCAACACGCGCCTGTCACCTGAAGTCTTCAGAGGAATCGCGCCGAATGCCTCGGCAGACTTAAGATCAGTGGTGGCGTTGATGGAGGTGACGACGTACTCGCCTTTTACCTCACCGGCGGCGGCCAGAAAGTTGTAGCGGCGCACGGCGTCGGTCACGTCAGCGGCGGTCAGGCCAAAGCCTGCCAGACGAATCGGGTCGAGCCACAGGCGCATGGCGAACACTTGATTACCGAGGATCTGCGCCTCCGCCATGCCGGGAAGGGTCGCCAGCTTTGGCTGAATGACCCGGGACAGATAATCGGTGATCTGTGGGTTGCTCAGTTCGGAGCTGTAGAAACTGATGTACATCAGCGCCGACGCATCAGCCGCTTCCTTGCTCAGCACCGGATCTTCGGCATCCTGAGGCAGTTTGTTCTTCACCTCGTTGGCCTTGGCCAGCAGCTCGGTGAAAAGCCGGTCGCTGTCAGAGCCGATCCGCGCATAGATGGAGATCACCGAAAAATTCTGCCGACTGACCGACGTCATGTAGTCGATGCCCTCGGCACTGGCCAGGCTTTGTTGCAAGGGTTGCGTAATGTAGCCCTGAATGGTCTCGGCGTTGGCACCCGGGTAGGCCGTGGTGACCGTGATCAGAGCATTTTCCATCTGTGGGTACTGGCGGATGGTCAGCTTGCTGAAGGCCTGGAAACCCAGCAGCACAATCAGCAGGCTGATCACCGTGGCGAGCACCGGGCGACGAATGAACGGGTCTGTAAAAGCCATGAGGATTCCTTGATCAGTCAGCTTTTGACTGGCCGTTCTGTTCGGCTGGCAGGGTCTGATCTGGGCTGATGGCCACGTGCGCGCCATTGTCGAGCTTGAGCTGCCCGCCACTGACCACCCGTTCGCCGGATGTGAGTCCTTTGCTGATGATGACCAGCCCGTCACGGCGCTCGCCCGTTTCCACGAAGCGGCGGTCGACGATCAGTTGCTCTTCGCCCCTGGCGTCCTTTTCGGGTTCGCCCCCGGCGGTTTTTTTCGGCACCACGACATACACGGAGTTGCCGTAGAGGGTGTAAGTGATCGCGCTTTCGGGCAACACAATCCGGGTTTTTGGCCCAGGCAACAGCACCTGCAAGTTGGCAAACATGCCGGGCAGTAGCTTGCCTTCCGGGTTTGGCAGGGTGGCGCGAATCAACACGTTACGTGTGACGTCATCCACTTTCGGGTTGATTGCACTGATCGTGGCTTCAAAGGTTTGCTCAGGGTAAGCGGCGACACTGACCACGGCGATCTGGCCCACGCTCAACAGGGGCAGTGATTGCTCCGGAACGTTGAAGTCGAGATAGAGGCTGCTCAGGTCCTGCAAGGTGGCAATGACTGTGCCGCTGGCAAGGTAGTCACCCACATCCACCTGACGAATGCCGATGGTGCCGCCGAACGGGGCCAGGATGCTTTTCTTGGCCAGGGATGCGTTCAGTTGAGCAACGGTTGCGCTGGCTTTTTTCAGTTGCGCGGCAAGTTTGTCGAAGTCCCCCCTGGAGATTGCCTGATCACCCACCAGCCGACTGCCACGGCCGTATTCCACCTGTGCCAGTCCGAGGTCGGCCTGCGCGGTGCCCAGCAAGGCTTTTTCGACATCGCTGTCCAACTGCAACAACGGCTGACCACTTCGGATCTTTTGCCCTGAATCGAATTGAACCACCTTCACGGTGCCAGCGATTTCGAGACTCAGGTCCACACCCTGCAACGCCTTGAGCGTGCCAATGGCGGGAAGGCGGCTTTGCCACGCACGTTCACTTGCCGTTGCTACGGCAACGCTGATGGCGGGTTTGGGGGCGGAGAATTGTTGAATCTGCTGATAGATGGAAAACGCTTTGTAGCCGGCAAGCAGCAGAACGACCAACAACACAACGCCCAACATGATCAGCATCCGGCGACGCAGCATATCCATATCCTTGGAAAATCAGTTTGAACCAACCGTACACGGCGCCGGATCCAGTAAGCTTACTGTTGCGAACGTCAGCGTGCGGGGGAACCTACATTCTAATGGGAATTACCAAAGCCGCTAGCAAACCTCCCGACCCGAGGTTTTCCAATCTGATTTCTCCGCCCAGACGCGTCGCCACAGTTTGCACAATGGTCAGCCCCAACCCGACTCCCTGATCATTGCCGGCGCTGTAGAAGCGTTCGAAAAGTCGTTCCCGCTCGGCTTCATCAATCCCCGGCCCCTGATCAGCGACCATGAGATGAAAACTGTCGGCGGTGAACTCCAGCGCGACGCTGATCTGCCCACCCGCAGGGGAGAAGTTCACTGCGTTTGTTACCAGGTTCTGTAGCGCGATTTCGATCGCTGGAAAGTTGGTTTCTACGGTGTGAGCCTGTTCGCTGCAGTCGAACGACAACTCCATCCCCCGGCTTAAAACCCAAGGGGTCATCTGCACCAGGCTCTCTCGTATGGCGCTGACCAGATCGGCCCGGGTCGTCTTCCCCGCACCGGCGCTGGGCTCCAGTCGTGCAATGGTCAGCAGCTGATTGACCAACCGAGTGGTGCGGTCAACGCCGATGATCAGGTAGTTCAACGACTCTCGTCGCTGTTCTTCATTGCGCGCTTCCAGAACGTTTTGCGCGTGCACCCGAAGAACTGCCAGGGGCGTACGCATTTCATGCGCGGCATCGGCGATGAAGCGACGTTCACGGCTCAAGACTTCCTGGATCTGCCCGAGCAGCCTGTTCAGCGCGGCCTGCATGGGCTCAAGCTCGCTGGGTAGCGGGGCCAGTTGCAATGGTTCGAGAGACCCCGGGTGACGCGCTCTCAGCGTTGATGCCAGGTCAGCCAGGGGCTTGAGTCCCCAACCGATCGCCAGCCAGATGGCAGCCATCAGCACCAGGCTGCCGAAGAGATTGGGCAGCACCGTGTGGCGTACGATCCGGTTGACCAGATCGGAACGGACATCGTCGCGCTCGCCAACCCAGATCAACAGATTGTGTTGCTCGTCTTTGAGTACGAAGGTGCGCCATTTGTGCTTCCTCACGTCATCGATGTCGCTGAATCCGGAATACTGCGGTGCGTGGGTCATGCTCGGCGCGCTGAGGGTATGGACCAGCAGGTTGTTTTGCAAGTCCCACACCTGAAACGCGATTTTGCTCTCGTAAGGGTGCCCATCGACCCTGGGTTCTGCCTGACCCAATGCCTGGTTGAATGCCTGGTAAAGCTGCGCGTGTTCCTGACGCGCCAGCGGCATGCGCATGATGCCTTGCAGCAATCTGGCGTTGGTCGCCAGTTGGGCGTCGTAGACTTCCGCGATTTCATGATTGCTGTCGTGAACGTTGACCAACGTCAGAATCAACAGACCGATAAGCACCAGGCCGATGATCAGGGTCAGAGTGCGGCGACGGATCGAAGTCACTGACGATCCTCCACCAGATAACCGACGCCACGAATGGTCCGGATCAGCTCACTGGAAAATTTCTTTCGCAGGTGATGAATGTGCACTTCAAGGGTGTTGCTCTCGGCTTCTTCATTCCAGCCGTACAACAGCTGGATCAGGCGCTCCCTCGTCATTACACGCCCCGGTGGCGACAGCAGTTCGTAGAGCAGTTTGTATTCCTTGGGGGTCAAGGGAACGGGGTCGTTGTTGTACGTAACCTGTTGGGTCGAAGGGTCCAGCCTTATACCCGCATGTTCGATCATCACCGACGCGCGGCCAGCACTGCGCCGCAGCAAGGCGCGCAGCCGAGCCTTGAGTTCGGAGAGGTCAAAGGGTTTGACCAGGTAGTCGTCCGCGCCTGCATCAAGTCCGGCAATACGATCTTCAGTGGCGTCCCGCGCGGTGAGTATCAGGACGGGCAAGGCAGATCCGCTCTCGCGCAGCCGCCGCAGGACGGTTAGCCCGTCCATTTTCGGCAGCCCCAGATCAAGAATGGCAAGATCGAATACTTCACTCAGTAGCGCATGCAAGGCGCTGGCACCGTCGTGTACCCAGTCGACGGTGTAGCCCTCGCGAATCAACCCCTGATGAATACCTTCGCCCAAGGCGACATCGTCTTCGATCAACAACAAACGCATGAACGCCCCATTATTCAGGATTTAAGTTTCTTGTTAACGTCGATCAGCAATAACTGGATGTCCTTGCGGCGTCCAGTGTCGGCCACCTCTCGCCCAGGTCGTGGCTGAGCCAGCAAGGCTTTTTCCAGCGCCTGGCGTGCTTGAGCATAGCGCCCTTGGCGGAATAAGTGGTCACCCCAGAAATACAGTGGATCAATGCCGTCGGGATTAATCTTCAGCGCCTGTTCCAGCAGCACTTGGGCTTTATCTGCATCACCGAAACCAATCGGCCAACCGGGAACCCGGTCATAGAGCGCGGCGAGGCTCGCGTAGGCGGAGCCTTGCAAGGCATCAGGATCCAGGGCCAGCGCCTGTTCCAGATCGGCTTTGGCCTTTTTCACCTTGCTCAGCGCGCCGAGTCCACCCTGGGCGCCCGCCCAACTGCTGGTGACGATGCCTGACCAGATCCAGGCTTCAGCCACTTTTGGACGCTGTTGGGTAAATGCCGAAGACTGTGAGGACAGCTTTTCGAACGCACTCACGCGCTGCTCTTCAGGCAACTGGTATTGGATGTGAGCCCACTCTTGCTGGATGGAGGACAGACGCTGTTGATCAGGTGCATCAAGCGCCCAGACGGGCAGACTCAACATCGCAAGCAGAGCTAATAGTGGTCTTTTCATGGTTTGAATTACTCTTCGGCAGGTGAGCTGCTCAGTCGGCGTATGAGGGGTAAGTGTTTGCGTAGTCCGCGATCAACCACGGTGGGCAGCAGGCCATTGAGGCGCACGAAAAACCGTTCGGGCCATCCTAGGTAGAGTTCCCGTTGATTACCGGCAATCGCACTGACGACCGCCGTGGCCACTGTCTGCGGATCGTCCTCGTTGCTCTTGAGCGCATTGTTGAGGGCGAGGGCCGCCGGGCTGTTCATGGAAGTGCGTGTGGCGCGTGGCGCGACGTACAGCACGCCAATGCGCGTGTCTGCCAGCTCTCGGCGCAGGGCCTCGGAAAACCCGCGCAAGGCAAACTTGCTGGCGCAGTAGGTCGCGTAGCCGGCGTATCCAATCGAGCCATATATCGAACCGACGTTGACCACCATGGCAGCGCTGGCCTGGCGTAATACAGGAAGCATGAGGCTGGTGAGTTGTATGGGCGCAGCCAGGTTGATGCCCAGCATCGAGTCGATCTCTCGACCAGGCAGGTCCTCAAGCATGGCGAAGTGGTTGACGCCCGCGGCATTGATCAGCAGGTTGACGCCTGCCATGGTCTGAGCCGCCAGTAATACCTGCTGGCGACCTTCGGCCGTGGTCAGATCCGCCTTGATCCAATGCAGCTGGAGGGGATAACGCGCCTGCAAGGGCAGCAGTGGTTCCTGATGTCGGGACACCGCGAGCACCTGGGCGCCCTGGCTGCACAATGCTTCAGCGATAGCCATGCCGATGCCGCCACTGGCACCGGTCAGTACAACTCGCGCTTCAGAGATGCGCATGACTGGATTCCTTCAGGAACTCACCTTCTGCGACCGGCAGTTGGCGGAACATCTCGGTGTAAAGTCCATACACCACTTTTGAAGCGCGGATCACGGCAGCCTGATCATCGGGATCATCGAGACGATCCATCAGCTTGCGGTACGTTTCCATGTGTCCGATATCCAGGCTGCCATGAGAACTCAGGTAGCTGAAGGCGTCGGGGCCAAGGCCAAGGCGTTGCTGGATACTGCCGGCGGCATGAGTTGCCAGTGCAATGCTGGTGCCTTCCAGTACGTTCACCATGCCGAACAAGGCCACTGGATTGCCCCGGGCGATCCGGTCATAGAGGTAAGCGATCATCAGCTCGATCGGTAAACCTGGTGACCCGTCACGCACGGCATCGGCGTCCGCGTCACAGGCACGCAGGTCGTTGAGAATCCATTGTTCATGCCCGTATTCATCTTCGATGTATTCGCACACAGCGCCTCGCAGCCATTCAAGGCGCGAGGGCAGCCGGGCACCGCAGGCCATCATCAACGGCACGGTATGTCGGACGTGGTAATAGGCCTGGGTCAGAAACTCGCGATAACTGTGCAGCGTGACCTCACCGGCCAGCGCCTGACGGATCACGGGTAGGTTGAACAAGGTCTCGCGTTCTGTGCGGGTCGCGTCTTGCAGTGTCTGGAAAAAACTCATGATTGAATATCCTCAACGTGCTTGGGCTCAATGAAGTGCTGGCGGTAGTGCGCCAGAATGACTTCGCGCTTGGGGCGGCCGTTCGCCGTGGCCATGCCATTACGGGGGGTGAAAGGGTGTTCAAGGCGTGTCCAGCTATGCACCTGGGCGTAGTCGGGCAGAGCCAGGTTGGCCTGACTGACGGCGTCGGCAATTTGCGAATCGGTGGTTTCTTCACGCAGTGGCCAGAGCAACGCATGGTTGCTGGCCCTGGCCTCGCCATAGACGAACGCCTGACCCAGCAGGCCGCGTTGGGTCAACTCGGCCTCGACCCATTCGGGGTTTACGTTGCGACCGAAGCTGGTAACGAATTGGTGCTTTTTACGTCCATGGAGGTAGAGATAACCGTCCGCATCGAACTCACCGAGATCGCCGCTCGGCCACCACTCAGGGACAGTCTGGCTGTTGCCGAGATAGCCGAGCATGCCTGGGCTTGCAATCAGTACTTCGCCATCTTCAGCCAACCGTATCTGCACATGAGGCAGCGGCTTGCCGACGCTGCCGGGGTGATGAGCACCGGGCCGGTTCAGGGCCACGACCGATGAACATTCTGAAAGGCCGTAGCCCTCGTAAACCGGGAATCCTGCAGCCTCGGCCCGCAGCAGCAGGTCATGGGCTACTTTCGCGCCGCCCACGGCGACGAAGCGCAATTGCGCAGGGTCGAACGCCCCGAGCTCGCAGGCACTGACCAACAGCAGTAACAATTGCGGCACCAGAATCATGCTTTGCGGCTGACGCATGTTCAGGGTCTGCAGCAGCCGTGGCATATCCACACCGCTGGCACCTTGAATGCCCAAGTTTTTCTGGGTGGGCAGGCTCAACATGGCCCCGGCATATAGCGCCGCGTAGCAGCCGACGTTTTCCAGCAAAATGGCCAACGGCAGCAACGAGAGATGGTGCTCGGACTGCCGTGACTGACTGGCGTTGTGAAGCTCGTACGCCACGGTCAAAACCGCTTCGGCGCTCAGGCATACCCCTTTCGGATTGCCGGTGGTTCCCGATGTAAAGGTCAGCTTTGCAGTGCCCTTCGGGAGCACAGAAGGTCTGCGAACACCCCGCACCCAGAGCCCATCAATTGAGCGAAAGCCGGACTGCTCCAGCTCGTCAGCGTATTCTGGCGCCGCGATGACCAGGTCAGCCTGACTCTCATAAAGGCAATGCAATCGCTGGGCCGGGCTGAAGAAAGGGGGGAGGGCCACGCATGTCAAACCCTCGAACAGGATCGCAAGATCCCAGATCAAAAAGTCGGGGCCATTCTCCAGCGCGAGGGCAACGACTTGGGCATCGAGGGTTTTGAGGGTCTGCTGACGCAGGCGGATTTGCGCATCAAGCGTTGCGTAGTCCAGCTTCAGGTCATCGCCCCACAGCGCGCAGCCATGCGGCTGCTCATTGGCAAGATCGGTGATGCGTTGGCGAAAATCAGACAGTTCAGGCGACATGGCAGGTTCGCTCCAGGGTCAGTGGCAAACCGAAGCGCTCGAACAGGTTGCTGTTGCGCAGATGCAAGTAACCAGAGCGGATGTCGCCAACATGCACGTTGGGGTGGGTGCTGTAATAGGTTCCCCAACTGTGCCGCTCCTCCCCCAGGCGCATGGAGTCTGCCGCGCACAATTTGACCGGGCGCAATCCCAGGCGATGGAAGCTGTTGACCAGGCTCGCATTCCCCGTGAACGCCACCCATTCCAGGCCGCCCATGGCGAGCAGCCAGGTGATGGTGATGATGCTAAGGCGTGCGCTACCCAGGTTGCTGGCGGCCAGGTTGCCCACCTCGACAATCCCTTGGCGGTCCACTGACCTGCCTGCGACGGCCTCGATGGCGACGTCGATCGGCTTATCCAGATAATTTTCCAGAAATAACGGACCGGATGTCGCCAGGCGAACACCTGTGACCGCGCAGAGCGTGCCTGCGCCGTCTTTGAGACCGAACAGTTCAGGCATGAACTGGTGAATCTCGGCGTTGTGGGCTTGGCGAAAGCGATCCTGGATAAACGCTTCGAACTCATCGCGCAGTGGCTCTTGCACCAGGGCGCGATGGAGTGAAAGGGCGGGTGTTCCAGCATTGCCGAAACTCAACGGTAAACAGATGTTCCAGTCCAGACCCTGCATGGGTAAGGCTCCTCCCCAGTGGCGAATGGGGGGAGTATCAGGGCGGTTTCTTAACCGAATCTGAAGGTGAGCAAAATAAGTAAAAGAGGCATCTTCAGACTTCCTTAAGCCTGTTGCCGCACAGTCCCGGTGCCTTTTCGCAGTCTCTCTCCTCTATAACGAGTTCCGCGCATGAATACCTCCCTGCACCGTTACGCCAAACTTTCCATTTACCTGCACTGGTTGATGCTTGCGCTTTTTGTCGGAGTCTATGCCTGTATCGAACTTAAAGGATTCGCACCCCGTGGCAGCACGTTGCGCTCTGCATTGCTGGGTATGCACGGGATCTTTGGTCTGGGGATATTCGCCTTGGTCTGGATTCGTCTGCTCGGCAGGCTGATGTACAAGGCGCCGGTCATTACCCCAAGCCCGGCTGGTTGGCAGATCGGGCTCTCGCACCTAGTGCACGGCCTGCTGTATCTGCTGATGATTGCGACACCGATTCTGGCGTGGCTGATGCTGGCTGCCGGTGGCAAGCCCATGCCTTATTTCGAGTTCTTTATGCCTGCCCCAATCGCGGTCGACCCGGCATTAGCCAAACAGATCAAAGGCTGGCATGAGTGGCTGGGCAGCACGGGTTACTGGCTGATAGCGATACATGCCGCTGCGGGATTGTTCCATCACTACTACGTGCGGGATAACACGCTGAGACGCATGCTGCCCAGGTAAGTGCGCGCCTGATCCAGGCTTTTGAAGGGCTTGGAGTGGCAGGTGAGATGACTGGGACGCAGGGATACTCCGGATCAGTAAAACGGGCTTGGGGTGTTTCACACCAGATGCAGGTGGTTATCCCAAAGCCCGGCAGGCAGATCCAGCGGTTTGGCGACCAGCTCCGGTTTGCGGCAGTCATAGAACCGGCAGCGGCCCTGGCCTGAGGTCACGACGAAACCGTCGGCGACTGCACCCACCCCCGCGCAATCAGGCAATGGCGCGTCCAGGCGAACGGCGCCGCTGTCCAGATCCCAGATGAAAAAGCGGTTGCCTCTCGGAGCGGTGAGCGCCACCAGACGTAGCTCGCTATGCACCGCCACACTGGCGGTGTAGTGGGCCATGGCCGCCAGCTGCTGCGGGTCCACTGGAAACGCCTGAAACGGCTGGCCTGGACGCTTGATGGCCAACAGCTCGGCCGACTCGTGAGAAGCCCCCATGAACTGCTGACCGGCGACGATGGTGCCGTCGCTGCCAATGCCCAGATGCCGCACGCTGTTCATCGATTGCCCAAGGGTTTCCTTGCTCAGCAGCGTACCGTCGCGCTTCATCAGCACCAGGCTTGGCTCCATGGCGTTGAGGTTCATTTCAACGCGACTTTCCGCTTCGGTGCGGATACCGCCGTTAGCGACCACCAGGGTTTCGCCATCGGGCATCCACGACACCTGATGCGGGCCAATGCCATGTGTCGGAATTTCACCGGAATGCTCCAGCCGGCCATCGACGAATCGATAAACGCCCAGCAGGCCGCGGCCCGGGTCGGTGGTGTCATTCTCGGTGGCGTACAGCCATTCACCGCTGCTGTGAACGACAGCGTGCCCATAGAAGTGTCGATTGGGTTGCGAGGTGATGGTCTGCAACAGACGGCCGTCGCTCAAATCGATGAGGTAGCTTTCGGTACCTGGACGGCGCGCAACGAACAGCGCCAGATTCAAGGTCGGATGGTTGATGATGTCGTGACAGCGCTGGCCGACCTGGGTCGCGAAGACTTGCTGGCCATCGAGGCGATAACCCACGGCGTAATGATGCCCGTCGTCGCCGTCGCGGGCCGAGAGCAGCAAAGGGCTTTTGCCTTTTTGCCGAAAAAGGGTCCAGCCGCCCAGCGTACAGGCGCTGAGCAGCAGACTTCCGAGGGCCAGGGCCTGGCGTCGCAACATCAAGGGTTACCTCTGATCAATCGCCGTCGTTGGCGTTAAAACCCAGCTGGATACCCAGCGCTTTGGCCAGCTCGCCTTCGTGGAGACGATGCACCACGTTCAGGCTGTCGTAGAACGCATTGAGCTGCTGGCGGCCTTCTTCACTGGCCAGCAGATCGGCCAGAGGGGGTTTCAGCGCAGCCAGCAATTTGCGACTCGCAGCGTAAGCAGCGTCGATCTTGTCGGCTAGCGGTTTCTGCTCGGCGGGCAACAGGCCACGCAGACCGTGATTGTCCACGCCTGACCAGACGGTCTCGGCGCTGGCGAGGCTCGCTTCGAGGCTGCTCAGCGACGACTTGCTGCGCCATGCATCAGCCTGGAAGGGTTGCGGTGCGCCTTTGGTCTGGCGACCCAGCGGTGTGCCCAGTTTCTTCTTCAGGCTGTCCAGTGCGGTGACCTGCACCCGAAGCAGTTCGGCGATGGCTTCGTGGGAGTCGGCATAGCGTTTGTTGGGGAATTTGCTCAACTGTGCCAGCATGCCGTCGGTGCTGTTCCAGCTGCTGAGGATTTCTTCGGCAAGGGCTTTCTGGCGTTCGCCAATCGCTGTGAGCAACGGGCAGTAACGGGCCTTCTGTTCAGCATTGGCCATGTCGATGGCGGCGTCGAACAGGATGTATTCATAGGCCGACAAGCCCTGAACCACGACGCTGGATTTGGCCAGGGCATCGGCGCTGATCTGCGGCTGCGCGGTGACCAATTGCTCGACCTGCCGGCCGACGAGGTTTTTCTTGTCCGGCCAGAATTGGATCTGCCAGGCGCGATTGCCCTCGGCCAGCGGGCCGATCAGCAAAGGTTGCAGTTCAGCCCAGGTCTTTTGCGCGTGCAGGAAATCGGCGCGGGCACTGGCCAGATCAGTCTTGCCCTCACAGAACGCCAAAGCGCTGGCTGCCAATTGCCGATCAGCGTCCACCCAACGGCTGTAGGTGGGCAGGATGACTTGTTTGGCGATCGACGCAGACGTAACCGCCTGCGGATCCGCTGGGGCGCAGGCGCCCAAAGCGAGGGCGGCAAGGCTGGTGAAAAGCAACTTGGGGCGGAACATGTCCGGCTCCTTATAGTTTTAAATGAAAGACGTCATAACGAATTCAGAAACGCCAGCAGCGCCGCGCGTTGCTCGGCATCGAAAGCCAGCACCTGACGCTGCGCCGCCTGTGCTTCGCCGCCGTGCCAGAGCACCGCTTCAAGCAGATTACGGGCGCGCCCGTCGTGCAGAAATTGAGTGTGACCGCTGACCGTTTGTGTCAGCCCGATGCCCCACAGTGGTGGAGTACGCCATTCGCGGCCTGTCGCCTGAAACTCGGTTCGGTTGTCGGCCAGTTCCTCGCCCATGTCGTGCAACAGCAGATCGCTGTAGGGGCGAATCACCTGATCGGCCAGCTCCGGTTCGGCAGCATCGTGGCCGGTCTTGAACTGCGGCGTGTGACACTGCTGGCAGCCTGCCTTGTAGAACAGATTTTTGCCAGCGAGCACTTGCGGGTCTTCCACATCACGTCTTGCCGGGACCGCCAGGTTACGGCTGTAAAACAGCACCAGGCGCAGAATATTGTCGCTGACCTCGGGCTCGCCATCGGGACCGTTGCCGTTGGGGGCCGCAAGGCAATCGGTTTGCGCCGGCGTGCAATCATCATTCATTTTAAGGCTGGTGGTCAGGCCCATATCGCCCGCAAAGGCATGAACGTTCTGCTGATTCAAAGTCGGTTGCCCGGCCTTCCAGCCAAACCTGCCCATCACGACTTTCTGCTCAGCGTCGTCCCAGACATAGTTGGGGCGCCCGGAAATCCCATCGCCATCTCTGTCATCCGGGTCTGCGTTGGCCAGAATGGCCGCGTCCGGTATGGCCTCCAGCAAGCCGAGGCCAATCATGGGCGGCGCAACCCGCACCGACGCGCGGGTTTCGGGATGCATAGGGCCGTAGCCCAGTTGGGTGATGCTCAGTGTCGGCTTGCGCAAGTCGACCTGAAAGCCATCGCGGAAGCGAATCGGCATCGGCTCATATTCGATACGCACTTTGCCTTCCGGGGCGACACCGGGGACTGACATGTCCTGCAGCTGCCCACCATAAGTCGGCTCGGGCAACACGCCGTTCTTCTTGATCAGCTCGGCGTAGGCAGGGTCATCGGGTATCGACAGACGCACCAGCGTCGACACCGCATTGATAGCGTCCGGCCCAGGCGGATGACCCCGGCCGTCCTTGATGTGGCAGTTCTGACACGCATTGGTATTGAACAAAGGCCCCAGCCCATCACGGGCCGTGGTGGTCGAAGGTGCGATCACCCAGGGGCTGCGAAAGAAACTGTTGCCGACACTGAAATCCAGCCGCCGCACTGGCGACAGATTGGCCGAAGGCAGGGAAAACGCATTGCGATCACGCTTGTTCACCGTCGCATGCCCCCCCGCCAGCGCTTCACCCGGCTCAGCCTGAGTGAAACGAGGGGCGTCATCACACGCACTCACAAACAGAGCGCTGAGCAACAAAAGCACCGGACTCAACCGCGTAACCATATTCAACCTGCAACAAGCCCAAAATCGGGGGGTGCAAGCTTACCAGTCCAAGGCCTGTCTAATAAGAGGGATTATCGTTTACCTTGACTTGTCGCAATGTGTTGTTACGAATCTGCGGCTTTCCATGTTTAGCTGGACTTGATCTCGCTATGAGCAGATAGCCGTTTTGTGACCACGGCAGGTCATTGGGGCCGGATTCAAGCTCTGTCATCGAAGCGCGCCTTGCACGGAGCGGGGAGGGAGGCGCGGATAGTCGACGACGAAGGCGAGGGCTTCAAGACGGCAAAAGCTAATTAGGAAAAGCCCTACAGCGTTCTCGGAGTCGTCTTTCGGACAGGCGCTGTGTAGGCGCAATCGGAGGTTACGGTGGTCGCGATGGCGGCGTGTCAGATACACCGCATTCGTCGCCGTCGTGACCTCCGACAACTCCTACAGGATTGCGGTGTGCCTGAAAAAATGGGTGTCTTTTAGGCGCTGCCGAAGGCTGCGAATCGCGGTGTGTCAGATACACCGCATTCGCGACCGTCGTAACCTCCGATTGCTCCTACAGGTTCTGCGTTTTTCAGATACGAACGTATTCCAACCCACGGGAAATTCCGGCCATAAAAAATGCCAGTCAGCAAGCTGACTGGCATCTTTCAGGGCACTTGATCGAGGCGTTCAGAAGCGAACGCTCAACCTCGCGGATCAGAATTCGTGATCGGCGTTGTCCGGGTTCAGGTCGGTGATGCCGAGCTTGCCAGCGGCTTGCTCGATGGCACCGGTCTGTTTGACCAGCGCGCCGATAGCGTCGCGAACGATCTGGTTGCCTTCGGTGTTACCCGCAGCGATCAGTTGATCGAAGTGCTGGCCTTTGTTGGCTTGATCGACGATGGCTTGCAGTTTGGCCTGGGTGGCGTCCAGGTCGGCGCGCAGGGTGGCGTCGGTGGCTGGATCGGCTTTGGCAACCAGGGACGACAGGCTAGGGCCGCTGATTTTGGTGCCGTCTACACGGGTGTATTCGCCCAGGTAAACGTTGCGAATGCCTTTGCCGTTGTAGAAGTGCGAGTTGTGCGTGTTGTCGCTGAAGCAGTCGTGTTCGTCTTCGCTGGAGTTGGCTTCCAGTGCCACTTTCATGCGCTCGCCGGCCAGCTCGCCCAGCGACAGGCTGCCCATGCCGAAGAGCATTTTGCGCAGGCCGCTTTCGCCGGATTCGGCTTCCAGGGTCGCGCGATAGTTATCGGCTACGCCTGGCTTCCAGTTGTTGGACATTTCTTCCAGGTCGCTGACCAGCAGCTCGGTCACTGCTTTCAGGTAGGCGCGACGACGATCGTTGTGACCGCCGGTGCCGCCAGCGCCTTCGATGTAATCCGAAGCCGGACGCTCGCCAGCACCCGGACCATTGCCGTGCAGGTCCTGGCCCCAGAGCAGGAATTCAATAGCGTGGTAGCCCGTTGCAACGTTGGCTTCCGAACCGCCCAGTTCGTTCAGGCTGGCGAGTTTTTCAGCGGTGATGTCTTTGACGTCAACCTTGTCTTCGCCAACCTGAACTTCGGTATTGGCGATGATGTTGGCGGTTGCACCCGGGTTGCCCAGCGCGTGCTGGTAATCCTTGGCGACGTAGTCGATCAGGCCTTCGTCCAGGGGCCAGGCGTTAACCTGTCCTTCCCAGTCGTCGATGATGGTGTTGCCGAAGCGGAAGACTTCGCTCTGCATGTAAGGCACGCGAGCTGCAACCCAGGCGTCGCGGGCTGCCTTGAGCGTCTGGTCGCTGGGCGCCGCGAGGAAAGTGTCGATGGCTGTACGCAGGGTTTTGGCAGTGGCTTCAGCGTCGCTGAACACGGCGTAGACCATGTTGGCGTAGTTGGCGACTACTGCTTTGGAAGCAGCGTCCGCCGTTTGCGCAGCTGCGGCTGGAGCTGGAGCCGCAGCAGTCGGAGCGGGTGCAGCGGCAGGGGCTGGAGCCGGAGCAGATGCGGGGGCTGGCGCGGCGGCTTTTTTATCGTCGCCGCAACCGGCGAGGGAAATGGCGATGGCCAGCAGACTAGCGGTTGCCAATGGCATACGAATCATGACGGAATCCTGCGTCTAGAGGGTTTAAGGCGCCCGGCGCCCAAAAAAAGCTGCGACATAATGCGAAAGATTTGCATTCGATGTAAAGGCATATTGCCCAGACCGGAATGAGAGGTGGGGGGAGCTTGTAATAAAGTGTTTCAATATGCACAGCTACTTGGCAGGTCTCGCACCTGTGGGAGCGAATTCATTCGCGAAGGCAATATTAACGTCGATGAAGCTTTATCGAGTGTACTGGCCCCTTCGCGAATGAATTCGCTCCCACAGATTTGATTCGTCGAACGCCATCCATACCTACAAAACCTCAACATTACTGCGTTGCGCCTGTTTCAGATAAGCCAGCAGCTCACGGGCGGGCAGGGGCTTGCTGTAGAGGTAGCCCTGGCCTTCATGGCAGCCTTCGGAAATGATGTAGGCCTCTTGCTCGACAGTTTCCACCCCTTCAGCGATGACCTGCATGCCCAGGCTTTTGCCCAGCTGGATGATGGCGCGCACGATGGTTGCGTCGTCATCGTCATCGATCAGGTCCTGCACGAAGCTCTTGTCGATCTTGATCTTGTCCAGAGGCAAGCTCTTGAGGTAACTCAGGGACGAATAGCCCGTCCCGAAGTCGTCGATGGCGATCAGTGCGCCGGAGCGACGCAGGCTCAGCAGATGCTGGGCGGCGGTGCTGATGTCTTCCATCAGCCCGGTTTCAGTGACTTCCAGCTCAAGGCTGCGTGGAGGCAAGCGATAGATCTGCAACAGGTTGTTCACCACCCGGGGCAGCTCGGAGTGGTGCAACTGCACGGTAGACAGGTTGACCGCCATGCGCAGGTCGGTGAAGCCCTGATCATGCCATTCACGCAACTGGCGACAGGCCTGATCCAGCACCCATTCGCCAATGGCAATGATGGTGCCGTTCTGCTCGGCCAGCGGAATGAACAGGTCGGGTGGCACCATGCCGTGTTCTGGATGCTGCCAGCGAATCAGCGCTTCCACACCCACCACCCGATGATCCCGGTAGCTGATTTGCGGTTGATACACCAGATAGAGCTGATTGCGCGGCAAGGCTTCGCGCAGGTCTTTTTCCAGTTCGCGGCGGCGGCGTATTTCGCTGTCAACGCTGGCGATATAGAACTGATAGCGATTGCGCGAGCGTGTCTTGGCCAGGGTCATGGTCTGCTCGGCCTTTTGCAGCAGCTTTTCAGTGCTGTCGCCATCCTCCGGGAACAGCGTGATACCGATAGTGGCGCGCAGGCGGATTTCCTGATGATCCAGGGCAAAGGGTGCCTCAAGATCATCGAGGATATTCTGTGCCAGCTCGGCAGCTTCGTAGGGCTGCTCGATGTCGGCCTGCACCAGTGCGAACTGGTCGCCGCCCAGGCGGGCCAGCGCACCCAGCCGGCCGCTGTGACCGCGCAGGCGGTCGGCCAGAGCCAGCAGTAGTTGGTCGCCAGTCTGATAGCTGAATTGTTCGTTGATGCCTTTGAAGTCATCCAGCCCGACACAAATAACGGCCACCCGGCGTTGCAGGCGACCCGCGTCTACGAGGATTTTGTCCAGTTGTTGTTGCAGTTGCTGTCGATTGGGCAGGCCGGTCAGAAAGTCGTATTGGGCCATGCGCAGCAGACTGTTTTCCGCCTCATGGCGCAAATGCGTGTTGCGTTCGATGGAGGCCAGCAATTGGTTGGCGGTATTGACCCAGACACCCAGCTCGTTCTTCTCGTGGCCCTTGAGTAGCGGCAATTGGTGCTCGCTGGGCCGGTCCGGGTTGATGTTGGTCAGATGCTCGATGATTCGGGACAAGGGCTTGGTCAGCAACCAGTGGTAGACCAGATACAGCACCAGGCCCATCGCCAAGGCTCGCAGCATGCCGGAAATGAAAATGATCACCGCATTGATGATGAACTCTTCGCCATAGGTGGCGGTGTCCAGGGTTATGCGCAAGTCCCCGTAATATTCGCTATAGGGGCTGCGGCCGACGAGTTGGGTGGTGAAGCTGCGCTGCTGGCCGAGGATGATATCGGTGAGCCAGCGGGTCGACGAAGCTTTGAGTGGCCGTTCCTTCTCGGCCAGCAAGGTTTCATTGGGGTGGCCAATGGAAGCCATGCGCACCGCGTCGTCCTGAAACAACCCTTCGATAACCTGCATGCCCATCTCTCGATCAAGGCTATAGACGGCCTGTGTCGATGGATCGCGAAACATATCAAGGATTCTTTCAGCATCGCTGGCTACGGCCTGCCGGGTTTTGTACGCGTCGTAGACGATTTGCGCACAACTCAACACCACGCCCACGATCAGTGCCGACAAAAGCACCACTCGCAGCAGCTTCACAGAAAGGCTGTTTTTGAGTTCCAGCTTCAAATGGTCATTCCTTAATCCGTGCCGGGTACTTGCAACCTTTGCCACCATCAAAAGCAGTCGAGCCGGAAACGGGCGCTGGGCGATCCAGCGGCCTGGTCACCTGATTCCTTGCGTCGGGCTGGCTTTGAACCAGATTCAGCCATTTTCACTGTGTCGGACAAAAACCTCTGAAACTTGAACCTGATCGTAAAACCCAAGCGCTGATATTAGTCCGCTATCTTTCCCTGACAATACCTGAAACGCATTTCAGGCGTGAAAAAAAACCCGGCAATGCCGGGTTTCTTTCTATACCGAAATACAGCTACTGAAATCAGGCCGCGTATTGCTTGGCGACGAAGTCCCAGTTGACCAGATTCCAGAACGCTTCAACGTATTTAGGACGCAGATTGCGGTAGTCGATGTAGTAGGCGTGTTCCCAGACATCACAGGTCAGCAACGGAGTGTCGCCGCTGGTCAGTGGGTTGCCTGCGCCGATGGTGCTGGCCAGAGCCAGGGAACCGTCCGCTTTCTTGACCAGCCAGCCCCAGCCGGAACCGAAGGTGCCGATGGAGGTTTTGCTGAATTCTTCTTTGAACTTGTCAAACGAGCCGAAAGCCGAGTTGATGGCATCAGCCAGCGCGCCGGTAGGTTCGCCGCCAGCGTTTGGCGCCAGGCAGTTCCAGTAGAACGTGTGGTTCCAGACTTGAGCGGCGTTGTTGAAGATGCCACCCGAAGAAGTCTTGATGATTTCTTCCAGCGTCTTGCCTTCGAACTCGGTGCCTGGCACCAGGTTGTTCAGGTTCACGACGTAGGTGTTGTGGTGCTTGTCGTGGTGATATTCCAGTGTCTCTGCGGAAATGTGCGGCACCAGAGCGTCTTTGGCGTAGGGCAGTGGAGGCAATTCAAAAGCCATGGTTTATCTCCTAATCAGGTCAGTTGCGGTGAGCGCAAGGCCGATCACGGGCGGCCAGACAGAACAAAACATACGCCGGTGAGTTTGTACTCTTTGCGACGCAGGGTCTGGATCATAGCACCGGGCCTGCGGCTTAACCACGCAACAACTGTGTGGGATAGAGGTTCCAGAGCGTTTGCCGAAAGGTGGGTTTCGATCTGTAGGAGATTCTATGGTTGCTCGCAAGCGGATGTGACGACGTGGGACCGGCTTTAGCCGGGAAGAGGCCAGTACATCTACCCGATATTT
>NZ_JPQU01000046.1 GCF_000737245.1 Pseudomonas syringae
CGGTATCGCCGATGAGCCGATCCGGCTTGATGCCGAACTGTTCTTCGACCCGCTCGATCATGGTCTTGGTGCTCGCGACCTCGGCGGTTCGATGCGCTGGGGTCGGCTCCACATCCATGATCACACCATGCTCGACATCAATCAGGTAGTTCGTCGAGTAAGCGAATAACGCCGGGCCTCCAGGCGCTGCTGTCCAGCGAGCGAGCGGATCATCAGTCAGCGACAAGCGCTTGGGTAGTGCTTCGGCCAAAGCCTCTTCATCCAGCGCTTCAAGGTACTCACGCACGGCCCGAGTACTGAGCGACGGATCGCTCCAGTTGACCTCTTCATCGCTGGGTACGCCACGTTGCCGACTGGCATCTGCCTTGATGATGCTGGCGTCAACCGCAAACCCTTCGCCCTTGACCAGACCTTCGGGAGCTGGCAGGCCGCTACATTGAGTTTCTGGTGCGTTCCTTAGGCGCGGGGCGAAGGTTAGAGGGGGGATGGCGGGGTGGGCAAGGGCAGCGTTGTAGGGCATTTCTGAAAATTATCGAAAGCTTGTGCGCATTTAGTCCAGACGGATCTAGCCGTGAGAAATTACGGTTGTCGTCTGTTGAGATGTCGCTTCTGAGCATTTTTCGACCAGCTTGCAGATTTCCACGTCAAGCATGCCTAGGTTTTTGGTTTGGCATTCCCAGATTATCGCGACCTTCCAGCCAAGTGCTTCAAGGTCAGCTTTCGCTTTGTGGTCGCGGAGCACGTTGTTCTGCAGTTTGGGCAACCAAAAACCTAGTCGTGATTTAGGCTGATAAGCGTATTTACAGCCTGGGTGTTGATGCCAAAAGCATCCATGCACAAATAAGCAAAGGCGATGCCTTGGGAAAACCAAGTCGGGTTTTCCAGGGAGGTCCTTGCGGTGCAGTCGAAATCGAAGGCCAAGCCTGTGGCAGACCGATCTCACGGTCATCTCAGGCTTGGTGTTTTTTCCTTTGATTTTCGCCATCACTTTGGAACGTTGCTCTGGCCTGAACACGTCTGCGCACATTTGTAGGTCAGCCTATCAAAGGGAAACTCGACTCCAACCAAGTAGCCAAAGCCGTGCAATCGTTGACGCCCGTTTGCCTGATCAAATCTACAACGTCTTTACCCGAAAGAATCATGACCGGATGACCATCTTCGACAATTTCCTTGTAAGCCTGAGCATGAAGCCAAGACGTTGTAATCATGATCCCGAATTGGCGATGTCGCAGGCGAGAGATCAATCGCGAGACCTCGCGTACTCCGACGGAATTTGATACTCCATAGCACTTCGCTTCAATCGCAAAATCGACAAGGACCGCTGAAGCTGCGCGTCCTATCCGAAGCTTTCCAATGCCATCTCGGCCCCCATCGCGATAGCGTCGCGTCAGGTCCAGCTCGACAATATCTGGCAGGCATACCCTGACTAGGTGAGCTGCGCACGCTTCGAATACGTATGGGTCGGCTTTGAAGTATTCGTGAACCGCCGTGAGCATCTTCATATCCTCCTTCGTGGATGGAAGCTGCTCCTTGCTCGACAAAATCGGCTGCGAGCGTTTAGCAATTAGAGGTATGTACTGGCCCGTCTTGACCCATTTGAGCCACTCCACAGGTGCGTGCTCACTATCCGCCGCAGCCTGGCCTTCTATGATCTCTGCGAGCCATTTCCTAGAGATGCTGGGCAGATCAAGAATAGTGAAAGTAGCCTTGTAATTTTGAAAACGCTGACCTTTGCTGGTATGCCAAACAGCTACCAAATCATCGTTGTGGGTGCTCCCTATTTGTCCGGGTACTACCAATCCACGAAAAATCACGTCTCGATATACGCCGGCTTTGGTGAAGACCAGGATGGGCGGGATGAGGTGCCGTTCGCCTGAGTGGTGCCTTGAGAAAATCAGTTCTAAAAGATTGTTGCCGTAGCGATTGGTTTCGTCCAATTTGCGCCCTGGCTTTTTGTTGTCACCGTAATAGATGAAGGTTCCTGTTGATAGGTCAATCTCATCGGGCCAGTCAAGGTCTTCCATGCTGGAGAGCAAAACGATCAAGCTAGGGCTATTGCGCTTCCCCCTGATGCGAAACCCACCTTGATTGCTGACATTCAGAAGCTTATTGAGAGGATCATCGCTGGAGTTTCCTTGGCGGCTTCCTGCATAGTGCGCATCAATCATCAGGTCTGAGCTGGAAAGCTCATCAACAGAGAAAAGCCGGTTGCCAGTCATCGTGATATCCTAGTGCCATCAGTCTTGAATGGTGCCTGGAACCTGGTAACCTGGCTAGAGAATTAATTTAAGGCTGCAAAATGGATCCGATACGCGTTTTTGACATGTTCTGTGGGGCGGGAGGAAGCAGCCTGGGGGCACGTGACGGTGGGGCTGAGATCGTTGGTGGGGTAGACCTCTGGGGGCCAGCTGTGGAGTCTTTTCGCCTTAATTTTCCGCGCGCTCATGTCTTTCAAAGGGACTTGCGTAAGTTAACGCCAGAGGAAGTGTTAGAAAAAACTGGTCCAATCGACCTGCTTATTTCCTCTCCCGAATGCACCCACCACACGTGTGCGCGAGGAAGTAAGCCTAGATCAGACGAAAGTAAAGATACGGCGTTTCAAGTAATTCGATATGCAGAGGTGCTGAGGCCGAGATGGATTACTTTAGAAAATGTTGTTCATATGAAACCATGGGGGCGATATAAGGAGCTCATGGGGGAGCTCAGAAGATTAAACTACAAAGTCCGCGAGCAGGTTATAGACGCATCCCAGTTTGGTGTCGCTCAGCGCCGACGTCGACTTTTTATGATTGCTGATCTTATGGGCATGCCAGATGAGGTGTATCCGTCCATTAAAGTTGGCAAAAATGTGTTGGATATATTAGATTTTTCTGATAGATACAAGATGACTCCGTTGAGAAAAGCTGGCCGGGCTACAGAAACTTTGGCTCGAGCTGATCGTGCAATAGCTGAACTGGGTAAATATAAAGATTTTTTGATAGTGTACTACGGTACGGATGGCGGAGGAGGGTGGCAGCGGATTGACGCGCCATTAAGAACGATCACAACTGTGGATCGTTTCGCATATGTAAAAGCTACGACGGATGGACATTTCATGCGAATGCTTCAGCCCGATGAGTTGCGGAGAGCTATGGGCTTCCCTGAGAACTATCAATTCCCTGACGTGACTAGGCGTGAGAAAGTGAAGTTGATGGGGAACGCGGTATGTTCTCCTGTAATGACAGCTATAGTCGAGAATGTTTTGTCTCGTAGAGCTGAGAAGATAGTTGCTTAGTTGCTGGTCTATTGAGTTATGGCGCGTTATATTAATTCGAGTGAGCCCTCAGTCTGGACTTGCTCGGGTTATTAGTAAGTTTGCTCTTTAATTATCCATTGATTAAGGCATTTCATGTCAAAGTCAATTGATTGACAAACGTACTTTTCAATGGTCGCCCTGACTCTGATAAGTGCTGAGTGAAATATTAATTATTTTGCTCCAGCGGGTTTGATATTGTATTAGAGATATAATTTATCATTCATCACCTTAAGGCTTTCATGAGTTTAGGTATGGGAAAATGCCAGATTTTGGTTTGGTTGGAATTAGACTGATTTAAGTTTTTCACTATCTTATAATTGTGGGGTGAATAGCTAATACTTTGAGAAAGTGCTCGTGTCTCAGCGAAAGCTTTAGCGGCCCAGTGTTAATATTTTTATCAACCATTATCTTAATTTCTGAATGCATCCGATTTGATGCGGCTCTGTTGAAAATATTCAATAGTCCAAAGGCGGTAAAAATTACCTGCTTTCGATTCCTTCACTGAACAGCCCAAAACTTGGTGCTTCGCAACGCTCTTTCATGAGACCGCACTGGGACTGTGCGCTTCTCATGGCTTTGTGGACGATTCCGCTGATGGGATGCTTGCTCTAGATAATTCCGTTTTGCTATCTTGGCATTCTGGCTTAGGATGGGGCAAGGTGCCAGATGCTATGGTGCTCGCCCATCCTTAGGAACGGGTATCACAGCTAATATTCCTTGATCGACACCTCGTTTGGTTAACGAGTTATTACTAATGGATTTTGCACATGCCGTCATAAGCATGTAAGGAGCATAGGTTTGACTGATCTGAAAGTTCGTGTGCAGTCCCATATCTTAAAGCTTCTTGGGGATCAGTTGATCGGTCATGATAGATTAGCTGTTTTTGAGTTGGTCAAAAACTCTTATGACGCTGATGCCAGCAAAGTTGATGTGGAATTAAGTCTGGAAAGTCTCGTGCCTTTCATCTCTATCGAGGATGACGGCTGCGGCATGAGTTTAAAAGATATTGAGACAAAATGGTTAGAGGTTGGAACAGACTCAAAACGAGGAAGCACAGGCAAGAAACTATCTCCTAAGTTCAAACGACTGCCTTTGGGAGAGAAAGGGGTGGGGCGTTTAGCAATTCAAAAGTTAGGCGGTACTGTAAACCTTATAACTAAGAAGCAAGATGGTGAGGAATTAGAGTTCACCATCACCTGGGATGATCTGATTGGTGGAGGGAGATACCTCGATAGTGGGCTCTCAGTGTCGGTTACGACAAACTCACAGCCAAAAATATTTGCCGGAAAATCTGGAACTAAGTTGGTGATTACGGATCTAGCTCGAGATGAGTGGAGCAAAAGGGAGGTTAGGGACTTATATAGGCTCATAACTTCGCTCGGAAACCCAATAAATAAAATTGATAGCTTTGAAGTGGAGCTATATCTGCCAGGGCGTGAGGGAGATATCGAAGATCTTCCGTCAGCTAAGCAGATGTTAGATGCTGCTATGTGGACTTTCGATTTCAGTTTGTCGCAAGACGGCTGTTTCTCCTGGAGTTATGCTTTTTGTCCTCCCTCCTATAAGGGGCTAAAACCCTCAGATGATAAGGAAGTGAACGACAAGCTAGAGTTGGTTAAGGTTTCAGGGGAAGAAGAGTCGGAAGATCCACCTTTGATATTTTTGTCTCCTGAAATGCTTACACAAATAGGTCCCATTAAAGGGAAAATCTATGCTTATCATCGTAGAACAGAAATTCTCAAAGAGTTGGGATCTGCGAAGCTGATAAGCGACTGGCTAAAATATCAGTCAGGTATACGAATATACCGAGATCAGGTTCGTGTTTTTAACTACGGTGAGCCCGGAGACGATTGGTTAGGATTAAATGTCCGTCGTATCAATAGGCCAGCGGGTAAGCTGGGTACAGATAGCTTAATAGGTTATATTGATCTCAACTTGGCGCAAAGCCCAGGCCTCAAAGAAAAAACAAATCGAGAAGGTTTCGACGAAAATAGTATCTATAAAAATCTACAGCGAGTTGTTCTGAGTGTTTTCGATAAGTTTGAGCGTTTACATGGTCCTCATCGTAAAGAAATCGACAAGGCTCTCAAGGGTGAAACGAAGATAGTCCCAGTTGAAGAAGCTTTTGATGCACTAAAAGAAATTGCTAAGAAGAATAATCTTGAGTTGGAAATTAAGCCTGTAGTCGATTCGCTACAATCTCAGCTTAATAGTTATCGGACCGTAATGCTTAATTCTGGTATGGCTGGACTGAATTTGTCTCTTGCTTTTCACGAGATGGTTCACGGCGTGGACTCTCTAGCTCGGCAGCTTGAGGCCAATAGCGGTAGAGCTACTCTTGAGCAAACAGTGACGAATCTTAGAAAGCTGTTGGATACATTCAAGCCGCTACTCAACAAGGAAAGATCTCGAAAAGTTACAGTGAGAGAGTTGATGGCGCGAGCTCTTGATATGAATTCCGGGCGTTTTAAAAGGCATGACCTAGTATTGTCTAATCATCTTTCAGATGGCGGAATTTCTTTTCCTATCAGCGGGCCGTTAAATCTTCTCATGGGGGCTATTAATAATATAATTGATAATGCGATTTATTGGGCACGTTACCAAGCGCAAAAGAAAAACCATCAGGGTGCAGTTCTTATTACTTCTAACTGGGACAGTGAGCGGAGATGTGGGTCATTGGTTGTAGTTGATAACGGTCCTGGGTTCGAGCTTCCATTTGATCAGCTCGGCACTCCATTCGTTTCTAACAGAGCAGAAGGAATGGGGTTGGGGCTTTATTATTCAAAGATGGTGATGGAGTCCATCGGCGGGAGTTTAGTTCTCTGTACTGCGGATGAGTTACGTGAAGATTTTGAGTTTTCTGATGCGTACAATGGTGCTGCCGTGATTTTCCAATTCAAGGAAGAAAAATGATTCCTCAATTCGTTCGTGTAGCTGCAATTGATAATGAGCAATCCCATCTCGATAAAATTTACTCTGCGCTGGTCTCCAGCGGTTTTTGGGTCATGCCATTCCTTTATGACTTCGGAACTGTTAAACCTACTCCTCCAAATCCATACAATGGAATAAGGATCGTCTTTACTGATATTCATTTAGTTGATGGCGGTATGAATAATATGGCCCAGCAGGCGCTAGCTATCATTGCCTGCTTAAAAAAAGTTGTCTGTGACGGCCCTTATGTACTTATTTTTTGGACAAAGTTTCCCGATGACGCGAAAGTAGTGTTTGAAGACATAGTCGCGCGTGCGAAAGATAATGAATGTGTGGCTCCTGTCGCATATGGTTGTATGGATAAAGGGTTGGTTCTTGGTTTAGAAGAATATCCGGACCGTCTGCCTGAAATATTGACTCAGCTAAATGAGGCTATTGAAAGCTGTGGCGCGTTATTATTATCAATTTCATGGGAGGAGCGAGTATCGCAAGCTGCGATTCGTTCTACCTATAGGCTGTTTGATTTAGCTCATCAGCAGTCCCCTAGTGACCCTCTCACCAATTGGCATCAATTATTGGCATACTTGTCTACTGAGGCGGTGGGTGAAGCGCAAGCAGCTATAGCTCCAGTTGCCGCGATGGACGTCGCGTTATTACCTATCTTGGAAGATCGCCTTCACATATCTTTTGAGAATGTCGAATCTCTCAATGAGCTCCTAGGGCAGCAGTTTGGTAAGAGCAATCTTGTATCTAAATCAGCTTTGAATGCTCATTATCTAGTCTCAACATTAAGTAGTTCATCTAAAAATTCTCCGTCTACCCGGGGAGTCGTGTCAGTTATAGATAGAGGGGCATGGGATGCTCATCAGTTGGAGTTGTGGGGCCAGACTTGTAACGATGTTTTGGTAAAGGAGTTCTTTTTACCAGCTCAGAAGTTTGATAAAAAATTCATGGACTCTCTCTCACCATGTGTTGTCACATTGACTCCTGAGTGTGATGATGTTCAAGGTAAAGTTGGCAGCTATCGATATCTTTTAGGTGTTCTAATACCCTACTCAGATTCTGTTAGATCGTTCTATTACAGCAAGAGCAAAAGGCAGTACTCCAATCTTTCAATTTTTGACGTTGGCGTGCTGTCTATTGATGTGGGGGACGGTGTGAAAGACTATTGTCTGTTGATTTCAAGTAATAGATTTTTTGCTAAACCTACTACAGATTTATTGCATGCGGTACCTAAATTGAGGTTGCGAAGAGCAACTCTTGAAGAATTGAGTCATCACTATGCTACCCATGCGCGTAGGCCGGGCGTTATGCGATTTTCATTATACTAACCACGTGGTGCCTCAGTGCTTCATGAGCCTCACCTTTAGTTTGAGGTTCATGTAATGCTTAATTTTTATCCTGACTTCGTGCATGCCTAGTACTTCGAGACACAAAATACGACTTATTCGAATTGAAGTCGAGCTGGTTTTAAGTAGTTGCATGTTTTTCAAGGCTGAATTTGTATTGATTTCGGTATTAGCTATTACATGTTAAGAGTTTGGGTCGCGAGGTACACGAAGCTCATAAAAGCGTTAAGTAGTCACTTTAATTATTGAAGGTTTTATTGTTTTAGGATAGGGCGCTAATGGCAAAGGACTGTACGTTACTGGATCTCAGATTCTTTAGAATTCGTCTAAGTTTCAGAATAGGAGCACGGAAATGTTAAGTTTGATCGTTTTGTATTGCTGAAGCAGTACCGTAATATCAAATTCTACGTTCTTTTTTTAAGCGCGCGGTGGAGTTTATGCACTACATTTTTAGCACTGAAACATATGCTCGTGCAAAAAAAATTCGTAATTCTACCAGTAATGAAGCGATTTTTGCGCTTGTACAAGAAGACAGAGACGGGGCCGCTTTTTTTTTATCGGGCAAAGTATTTTCACTCGATGATGAGTTTCGCGAAAAACTTTTGCAACATGTAATTTCTAGCCCTCTGCAGATAGCTTCCTCGAATAGGGCACACTTTATCAAGTGGGGTGTTTCTAAGGCAGGGCAGTCATACACGCACGCGGCCAGCTGTGTTACCGATCTCAATGTGTCAAGTATGCTCGCCTATTTGGAAACGTCTGTTTTGAGGATGGAAGTATTTGGCACAAGTGTAGATGGGCGCTTTTATCCTGAAAGTGTTCTGCAATCACAGTCTGGACATCTCATATCTACGTTAATGTCGGCATTATATTTTGTTTCTAAGCGATCTAGTTTGTGTATCGAAGGTACTACCGATGAGAGTGGGATTGCTGAATTCTGGAAACATATGGCTCATTATGAATCTCTAAAAGGGTTTGTTCAGGAGGTTGCCCACGGTAATTGTATCCCGATAGAAGTTACTAGTTTAAGTCCTGAAGTCTCCGCGAAGAGTCTTGAGAGGTTTGTCGGGCGCGCTACATATTATATGGAGTGGTATGACCAACGATGGAGGAGTTTAGAGATATACAGAGATTTAAACTATAGATTTTACAATGCTCATGAGGATGGCGGCGATCTATTGCTTCTGATGGAGCGCAGCGGTTTAAGTAAGGTTGAAAGCTCAATAGTCACGTTTGATATGACAAATAGTGAGAGCTTTGAATTTGAGTTGAGGAGGTTCAAAGTAATAAAATTGTTGGAGTTGATGTACGTTGTTGATGGGCGTTGTTGTTATGAAGGCTGCTATTTTACAATTAGAAAATTGATTGATTGCCTCTTTTCTTTGCTTGCTTACGCTCAAAAACTTAATGCGGATAATACAGGGCGGGTAAGGCGCGGGAAGGTAGCTAAAGTTCAAGCTCTTAGTTTGTATAGGCTCGGAAAAATTTTGAATTTAAAACGGAGCGAGATTAAATTGATCGATTTGTTCGTCTCTGATCTAAATCGTAACGGACCAAGTCCTAATTCTGGCGTTTTTATGGTGGGAAGAGAGTACTACATTATACCTTCTCACATTATGTCTCTTTCTGTTGAGAAAGTTGTTGATCATATAATGGTTCGAAAAGACGTTTTTATAAATAATGAAGGTTTTTCAGATAAAGGATATTTTTTCGAAAGCTTGTTGAGAGACGTAATTGAGAAGTCGGCTAGGTCCTTTTATAAGCTCAATCAAGATATTAAAAAAGGGATACCTGAGATTGATGGTATGTTCAATGTTTGGGGTTCAACATGGGTGCTGTGTGAGGCCAAGTGTAGTGTCAAACCAGAATGTCGACGAGATGCGTATCAATTTACTGAAAATCACATTGTCGGCGCGTTGTCTCAGTTAGATAAGCGGTTTGATTTCCTATCTGGTCGTCTTAATCCGATTCCCGGTTTTGTATTTGAAGAGGCAGATCTCTTGCTCTTAATAGTCACAAATCATAATTACTTTACCGGTTTGAATTTGAAAACACCTAAGGGACGAGATGTTTATGTTGTAGATTTATTGTATTTGAGTGATATTTTGATTGGGGGGTTTGTGCCGGTTTGGAGTAATGTAAAGGGCGGCCAGAGTTATGTTAGATCAAAGCGGGATGTTGCTAATGAATTAATTTCTGATGCCATTAAGTATCCCTTGCGAAATCTACTAAGTGTTGAGGTGCCAAGCTTTCAGATTCAGGAGTCAGGTATTGTGATTCGAATCCACAAAGAATCAATCGTAGATGATATGTCTTTTTATTCTTAGGCTTAATCAGCGGTTTTTCGAGTTATAGCGGTTATTAGTTATGGCTAAGATAAGTTTTGTCATGGCTGCGCATCTCAGATGTGCTGTTCACAGTTATCCACAAAAAATACAACCTCTCCAGGCCGGCCTTTATTCGAAGCTTGGTAGCGTGTGATCGCTCCTACAGGTTCTGCGTATCATTCCCGGGCAATAAAAAAGCCAAAAGCATCATGCTTCTGGCCTTCTGTTTACCGCTGCAATGCAGCCCGGATATCAATCCCAGCTAAGCGCACCGCCGTTCTGGTATTCAATAACCCGCTTCTCAAAGGAGTTCTTCTCTTTCTTCAAGTCCATGATTCCGCTGTCGCGCGATGCTTCGGCCTCGTTTTGCGGGTCCGATCACTCAGGCCTGGCCCCGGGTTGCAACAGCAGCGCAACCAGCGCGCTCCAGCCTGTCTGATGTGAGGCGCCCAGGCCGCGTCCATTCTCGCCGTGAAAATACTCGTGGAACAACACCAGGTCGAGGCTCTGTGGATCGATTTCCAGTTGTGGATAGCTGGCCATGGAAGGTCGATTGCCTTCACTGTTGCGCAGGAATAATCCGCAGATGCGCTGACTTAAACCTTCAGCCACTTCGTCCAGCGAAGCCAGATAGCCCGAGCCACTGGGGTATTCCACGGAAAAGTTCTCACCGTAATAGCGATGAAACTCACGCAGTGATTCGATCAACATGTAATTCAACGGCATCCATATCGGGCCGCGCCAGTTTGAGTTGCCGCCGAACAGCCGCGAGTCGGACTCGGCAGGCTGGTAATCCGCCGACAGCGTGTTGCCGTTGATTTGCATGCTGAACGGATTCTCTGCGTAGAAGCGTGACAACGAGCGCACACCAAACGGCGAGAGAAACTCGTTTTCATCAAGCATTTGCTTGATGAGGTCCTTGGTCCGTTGCCCGCGCAATAGTGCCAACAACAGACGATTGCCTTTTCCGGGTTCGGTCCAGCGCGAGATTAGCGCTGCCAGGTCCGGACGATGATGGAGGAAACCCAGCAGACGTTCGCGCAGCCCTTTGAGCCCTTCATGTTCGCTCTGCTCCAGCACACGCACGGCAAACAGCGAAATCAAGCCCACGAATGATCGCAGCCGCACCGACTCACGGCTGCCGTCAGGACGGTGCAATACGTCATAGAAGAAGCCGTCCTGCTCATTCCAGAGCCCTTCGACGTCCACGCTGTCCACTTGGTTGATCGCACCGGCGATGTACAGAAAGTGTTCGAAGAATTTCACCGAGATGTCGATGTAAACGTCATTGCGCTGTGCCAATTCCAGCGCCATGCGCATCAGGTCCAGGGCATAGCCAGCCACCCAGGCGGTTCCGTCGGCCTGGTCCAATTGATAGCCGGGCGCAAAGGCGGCAGAACGGTCAAACAGGCCGATGTTATCGAGACCGAGAAATCCACCCTGGAAAATGTTGTGGCCTTCGCTGTCCTTGCGATTCACCCACCAGGAAAAATTCAGCAGCAGCTTGTGGAAAACCCGCTCAAGAAACGCGGCGTCGCCTTGGCCCGTCTGGGCCTTTTCCATCTGGTACACGCGCCAGGATGCCCAGGCATGCACCGGCGGGTTGGCGTCGTCGAAGCACCATTCATAAGCCGGTATCTGACCGTTGGGGTGCATAAAGCGGTCTTTGACCAATAGCAGCAACTGATCCTTGGCGAAGTCCAGGTCAATCAACGCAAACGCGACCGCCTGGAAGGCCGTGTCCCATGACGCGTACCAGGGATACTCCCACTTGTCCGGCATCGAGACGATGTCGAAGTTGTACAGGTGATGCCACTGGTTGTTTCGTATTTGCGCGCGTTCAGGCGGCGGTGTCTCTCCGGGATCGCCAGCGAGCCAGGTTTTGACGTCGAAGTAATAAAACTGTTTTGACCACAGTAATCCAGCCAGTGCCTGGCGCTGAACATTGCGAGCATCGGCATCGGGCAATGCATGCTGCAACGCGTCATAAAACTCATCGGCATCGGCGCGGCGCGTCTCAAACAACTTGCGTGCATTCACCCGCGCCGCTCCGGCGGGGGCGAAACGCAAGTACACCACCTCAGAAGCGCCACCCTCCATTTGCAGGACGAAATGCGCGGCGACTTTGGTCCCGTTGTCTCTGCGAATCGCAGTGGGGTTAGCGTTCATGAGGTATTCACCGATCCCGTCCTTGAAGGGGCCGGGCGCGGGCTCGCCAAAAAGTTTTGGGGTATTACTGCGGTTCTCGCAGAACAGCCAGTCGCAGGCGTGCGGCCCCCAGGCCGTGGCGTGTCTATCGGCTTCTGACGGATGCCGGGCACTGATGGTGTCATCAGACAATGACAGGGCAGGGCGCTCGGTACCCGGTGCCCGGCTCCAGGTATCACGGGCCCATAACTGCGGCAGTACATGCACCCGTGCTGCCAGATCGGAGCGATTGGTTATCGTCACCCGCATAAAGACATCATCCGGAGTGTGCTTGGCGTACTCCACAGTGACGTCGAAATAATGGTTGTCGTTGAATACGCCGGTGTCGAGGATTTCATACTCAGGATCATTCAACCCACGCCTGGCGTTCTCTGCCACCAGATCATCGTAGGGAAACATCCCATGCGGGTACTTGTAGAGCATGCGCATATACGCATGGCTCGGGACGCCGTCGAGGTGAAAGTACAATTCCTTCACGTCTTCGCCATGATTGCCTTCAGCATTGTTCAGGCCAAACAAACGCTCTTTGAGGATGGGATCGTGTTCATTCCACAAACCCAGGCCAATGCACCAGTGCTGAGACTTGTCGGAAAACCCGGCCAGCCCATCCTCCCCCCAACGGTAAACACGACTGCGGGCATGATCATGGGGAAAGTAGTCCCATGCATTTCCATCGGAGCTGTAGTCCTCCCGAACTGTGCCCCACTGCCGATCACTCAGATACGGCCCCCACTCACGCCACCGTTCCACATCCTCGCTGGCAAGGCGCAAACCTTCGGTCGTCTTCAACAACGCGTACTGCTTTGGATCGGCAGCCATCATCACTTCCCGGCACGTTAATGTTGGAAAATCCAGACCTCGTGGTTTGTTATGAGGCTATCGGTTGCTGAGGTTTGTCAAACGGCGGGCAGGAACGTTGGGATCGGCCTGGCTACAAATGTGACTGAAAATACAGCGTCTGATTTTTCATTGAGGTGAGGCGTCGAGTCGCTTGGCGGATAAGCTGAGCGCAATAAAAAGGGCCACCTTTTCAGGCAGCCCTTTCATTGAAGCTTGTCAGCGAGGGATCAAATCAATCCCAGCTCAACGCCCCACCAGTTTGATACTCAATAACCCGCGTCTCAAAGAAGTTCTTCTCTTTCTTCAAGTCCATGATTTCGCTCATCCATGGGAATGGGTTGGTGGTACCTGGGTACTCTTCTTTCAAACCGATCTGCGACAGGCGACGGTTGGCGATGAATTTGAGGTAATCCTCCATCATCGCGGCGTTCATGCCGAGGACGCCGCGGGGCATGGTGTCGCGGGCGTATTCGATTTCCAGTTGGGTGCCTTGCAGGATCATCTGGCTGGCTTCTTCCTTCATCTCGGCGTCCCACAGGTGTGGGTTTTCGATTTTGATCTGGTTGATCACGTCGATGCCGAAGTTCAGGTGCATGGATTCGTCGCGCAGGATGTACTGGAACTGCTCGGCGACGCCGGTCATTTTGTTGCGGCGGCCCATGGACAGGATCTGGGTGAAGCCGCAGTAGAAGAAGATGCCTTCCAGTACGCAGTAGTAGGCGATCAGGTTGCGCAGCAGTTCTTTGTCGGTTTCTTCGGTGCCGGTTTCGAACTTCGGATCGGAGATCGAACGGGTGTATTTCAGGCCCCAGGCGGCTTTTTTCGCGACCGATGGGATCTCGTGGTACATGTTGAAGATCTCGCCTTCATCCATGGCCAGCGATTCGATGCAGTACTGATAGGCGTGGGTGTGGATCGCTTCTTCGAAGGCCTGGCGCAGGATGTACTGGCGGCACTCCGGGTTGGTGATCAGGCGGTACACGGCCAGGACCAGGTTGTTGGCAACCAGGGAGTCGGCGGTGGAGAAGAAGCCCAGGTTGCGCATGACGATGCGGCGCTCGTCGTCGGTCAGGCCTTGTGGGTCTTTCCACAGGGCGATGTCGGCGGTCATGTTGACTTCTTGCGGCATCCAGTGGTTTGCGCAACCGTCCAGGTACTTCTGCCAGGCCCAGTCGTACTTGAATGGCACGAGCTGGTTGAGGTCGGCGCGGCAGTTGATCATCATTTTTTCGTCAACGGCAACACGGGCGCTGGCGCCTTCGAGTTCAGCCAGACCTTCAGCGACGTCCAGTGCGTCCAGCGCTTTTTTGGCGCGGACCAGGGCAGGGGAGTCTTTGTCGGTGATGTTGCGTGCTTCGGTCGCTGCGGCGCCACCGGCGCTGTCGAGGCGGTCCATGTTGGCTTCGTTGGCGTGACCGGCGTTGGTCGCTTTGGCGACTACTTCGCCGTCTTCTTTATCGAATTCGTCCCAGCTCAGCATGGTGGAAGCTCCTGAATTTCAAAGGATGTAGTGCCCGCGTCGTGTCGCTAACGTTGGCAACGGATTTCTTGATTTACTCGGGATCGACTGGCCTGTGGCGCTGTAGGTCGATCAATGGATTTGCCGCCGCGGCGCGGGGCCACACAGGCGAACAAAACGGGCAGTAGAGGTTGCTTTCAGGTAAGACAGCATTGCGTGTGCAAATGGTCATTTGAGTACCCTGGAGCGAGCGCGGGATTATACAGATTTTGCCCGGCACTTGTTCATTCATGACTGTGTTTTGGGGTGTGATTTTCACTTTTTTCTTTTGCATTTGCGGGTTCATTCTCAAATGGTGAGAAGTGAGCGGAAATGCAGTGAAAACCCTGTATGTAGTGTTTTTCAAATTTCGAAACACAGCATATAGGTCTCGCTGGCCTCCGGCAACGTGTCGATGCGACGCATTTACGCTTAGGCTTTATCGCTTGATGGGGGTCAATGTTTCTGTGTGCCTTGGATACTGGGGGTTGTGGCGGGGGGAGGGGTTTAGGCGGGGATTTTCAGGTGACCAACGGTTGGTGTGACGGGCGTGCGCGATGTCAGCCGCTCCAGACGGCGGAGAGTCTGTGGGAGCGGTGCTTGCCCGCGATGAACGATAATGCGGTCTGTCTGAAAAATCACAGCGTCTGCATCGCGGGCAAGCACCGCTCCCACGGGGGGCGGCGGCCTATCTGATGTACCGCGTCATCGTTCTTCGCGGGCAAGCCTCGCTCCAACAGAACTCCGTGCATAAGTGTTAGCTGACTTTGAAGAACGCCACTTTCTGAGTCAGGCGATCTGCCAGTTGAGCGAGTTCGTGGCTTGCGGTGGCCACTTGTTTTGATCCTGTCGCGGACTGCACGGTTGAGCCGTGGATGCGGTTGATGTTGACCGCGACTTCTTCGGCCACGGCGCTCTGTTGAACCGAGGCGCTGGCGATCTGCTCGTTCATGCGGTTAATGGCGCCCACTTCCTGGCTGATTTTGGACAGCGCACCTTGAGCGTTGCGGGTTTGTTCCACGGTGCGGCCAACCAGTTCGCAGTTATCACGCATGGTTTGCGCGGCGGCTTCGGTGCCGCTTTGCAGGGTGCTGATCATTTCCCGTATGTCCTGAGTGGAGCGCTGGGTGCGGTTGGCCAGGGAGCGGACTTCATCAGCCACCACGGCAAACCCTCGGCCATGCTCACCGGCCCGGGCCGCTTCAATGGCAGCGTTGAGGGCCAGGAGGTTGGTCTGCGCGGCGATGGAGTTGATGACGTCGATAACGCTTTCAATCTCCTCGCTCTGTTTGGATACCCGCTCCACGGTCAGGGTGGTTTCAGCCAGTGAGGTGGCCAGTTGTTCGATCGCCAGGGTAGTGCCTGCGACCAGTTGGTTGCCGCTTTCAACTTCACCGTCGGCCAGGCGCGTTGCGTCGGCAGCTTGAGACGCGTAACCGGTGACTTCGTTGACGTTGGCTGCCATTTGCGTGATGGCGGTCGCGACTTGCTCGGCCTCACGGGTTTGCAGATTTATCTGGTCATTGTTGGTGATCGACGTAGCAGACAGCAGCGAGGAGGAGTGATTGACCTCCTGCGCGGCCAGACGCACCTGGGTGATGGTGTCGGCCAGTCGGCTGAGGGCGGTTTTCAGTACGCCCATGACACTGTTCGGGTAGCGGGTGTCGATGCGTTGCTGCAAATCGCCGGCTGCCAGGCGCTGGATGGCTTCGGCGACTTCGGTAGGCTCGGCGCCCAGAGTGGATTTGACGAAGCGGATGATCACGACTGACAAGATGACACTCAGCAGCAAGGCCACGGCGGTTGCCAGCAGCATCAAGCCGCGAAACTGGCTGGCGGTGGCTTGCACATCGTTCAAGTGCGACTTGATAGAGGCCTCTTCGTAGTCGATCAGGGTGTTAATGCGCTTGAGCCACTCGCTGTAGTTGGCGGATACCTGGTTCAGCAGCAAAGCCTGCGACCCGGCGATATCGCCCGTACGCCGCAAGGTGATCAGTTTTTTGGTGGCGGCGAGGGTTTGCTGTTCGATTTCTTTGATGGCACTGAGCATGGATTGCTCTTGCACGGTGACGTGGCCGCCAGCATACAGCTGGTCCAGGGGCACGGCTGAGTCGACGTAGTCTTTTTCCAGGCTAGTGACTTCGGTCAGGTGGCTTTCCAGATCACGATCATTTGCCACCAGCACCGCATCACGAATGGCGATGGCCCGGTTGTGCACGCTGCCGCGGAAGTTGATGGCGAAGCGCTGCACTTTTGCGGCGTTATCGTTGACGTCTTCCAGCGTGGAGTCAATGAAGCTGACCCGTTGGATGCCAACGGCGGTGATCAATACCAGCAACGACACGATGGCAGCAAAGCCCAGGCCGATGCGTGACGCGAGGGAAATCGGGGTTTTCATGAGCAGAACTCGTGGGGAAGCGATGCGCAAAACGTACTGGTATCAATACGCCATCTTTGGGTGTGACGAAGGTATCGTTAAGCGGGGTTACTGCCTAATGAAAGGAGACTACGGCATTCATAGGGGGATGCTATGGAATTGTTTTAGGCAGTGGTTTGGCTGCAATGCCGTGGGGGCGGCTAAAGCCGGTGCCACAGATTCACCTTACCCGTGTGGGAGCGAATTTATTCGCGAAGAGGCCGGTAGATTCGATGGATTTTCATCGGTTGTGATATTGCCTTCGCGAATGAATTCGCTCCCACAGGTTCGGTGTTTTCTGAGGTTGTGCGGCTCGATAGAAATTTGGGCTGGGCTGATGCTATCGCGAGCAAGCGCGCTCCTACAGTTTTGTGTTTTGAGGGATTCAAGCAGGGAGGGAGGTGTTGCGGGGGGAGGCCGGGAGGGTTTGATGCTCCCGGTTTTGTTCAGCTAGTTATAGCGGTGTTGGCTTCTTCGCGAGCAAGCTCGCTCCCACAGAAAGCGATGGGAGCGAGCTTTCGGCTATGCCTTATTGGCAAGCCTCGCAATCCGGTTCGTCGATGGCGCAGGCTTTAGGCACTGGCGCTGGACCGGCCGGGGCGGCTTCGGTTGGGCGAGGGGCGGTGATCGCCGAGTCGTCCGGGCCGTGGCCGCCGCTAGATACTGCGTTGAGCTTGCCGGTGTTGACGGTGGATTT
Source organism: Pseudomonas syringae (assembly GCF_000737245.1). Classification (GTDB taxonomy): domain Bacteria; phylum Pseudomonadota; class Gammaproteobacteria; order Pseudomonadales; family Pseudomonadaceae; genus Aquipseudomonas; species Aquipseudomonas syringae_J. The sequence continues at coordinate 17,562 of NZ_JPQU01000046.1, forward strand.
CTCGGTGCTGGTCGCGGCCAGGGCACGGAGGTAGTAAGTGGTTTTCAGACCACGGTACCAGGCCATGCGGTAGGTCACGTCCAGTTTCTTGCCCGATGCGCCGGCGATGTACAGGTTCAGGGACTGAGCCTGGTCGATCCACTTCTGGCGACGGCTTGCTGCGTCAACAATCCACTTGGTATCCACTTCAAACGCGGTGGCGTACAGGTCTTTGAGTTCCTGCGGGATGCGTTCGATCTGCTGTACGGAACCGTCGTAGTACTTCAGGTCGTTGATCATGACCGAGTCCCACAGGTCGCGAGCCTTGAGGTCGCGAACCAGGTAAGGGTTGATCACGGTGAATTCGCCGGAGAGGTTCGATTTCACGTACAGGTTTTGATACGTCGGTTCGATCGACTGCGATACGCCAGTGATGTTGGCGATGGTCGCGGTCGGTGCGATGGCCATGATGTTGGAGTTACGAATACCTTTCTGTACACGGGCACGTACTGGCGCCCAGTCCAGAGATTCGTTCAGGTCAACGTCGATGTACTTCTGGCCACGCTGTTCGATCAGGATCTGTTGCGAATCCAGCGGCAGGATGCCTTTGGACCACAGGGAACCCTGGAACGTCTCGTAGGCACCGCGCTCGTCGGCCAGGTCGCAGGAAGCCTGGATCGCGTAGTAGCTGACCGCTTCCATGGACTTGTCGGCGAACTCGACGGCAGCATCGGAACCGTAAGGAATGTGCTGCAGGTACAGCGCATCCTGGAAGCCCATGATGCCCAGGCCGACTGGACGGTGCTTGAAGTTCGAGTTCTTGGCTTGCGGCACCGAGTAGTAGTTGATGTCGATAACGTTATCGAGCATGCGAACCGCTACGTCGATGGTGCGCTTGAGCTTGTCGGTGTCCAGCTTGCCGCCCACGATGTGGTTCGGCAGGTTGATCGAGCCCAGGTTGCAGACCGCGATTTCGTCCTTGTTGGTGTTCAGGGTGATCTCGGTGCACAGGTTCGAGCTGTGAACCACGCCCACGTGCTGCTGCGGGCTACGCAGGTTGCACGGGTCTTTGAAGGTCAGCCATGGGTGGCCGGTTTCGAACAGCATCGAGAGCATCTTGCGCCACAGATCCTTGGCCTGGATGGTCTTGAACAGTTTGATCTTGCCTGGGTATTCGCTCAGCGCTTCGTAGTACTCGTAGCGCTCTTCGAAGGCTTTACCGGTCAGGTCGTGCAGGTCCGGCACTTCGGAAGGCGAGAACAGGGTCCATTTGCCGTCATCGAAGACGCGCTTCATGAACAGGTCAGGGATCCAGTTGGCGGTGTTCATGTCGTGGGTACGACGACGATCATCACCGGTGTTCTTGCGCAGCTCGATGAACTCTTCAATGTCCATGTGCCAGGTTTCCAGGTAGGCACAGACCGCGCCTTTGCGCTTGCCGCCCTGGTTGACTGCTACTGCGGTGTCGTTCACGACTTTCAGGAACGGTACAACGCCCTGGGATTTGCCGTTGGTGCCTTTGATGTACGAGCCCAAAGCACGAACTGGCGTCCAGTCGTTGCCCAGACCGCCTGCGAATTTGGACAGCATGGCGTTGTCGTGGATGGCGTGGTAAATGCCCGACAGGTCATCCGGCACGGTTGTCAGGTAGCAGCTGGACAGCTGCGGACGCAGGGTACCGGCGTTGAACAGGGTTGGGGTCGACGACATGTAGTCGAAGGACGACAACAGGTTGTAGAACTCGATGGCGCGGTCTTCTTTGGCTTTCTCTTCGATCGCCAGGCCCATGGCCACACGCATGAAGAAGATCTGCGGCAGTTCGAAACGCACGCCATCCTTGTGGATGAAGTAACGGTCGTACAGGGTTTGCAGGCCCAGATAAGTGAACTGCTGGTCGCGCTCGTGGTTGATCGCCTTGCCGAGTTTTTCCAGGTCAAAGGTGGCCAGGATCGGGTTCAGCAATTCGAACTGAATGCCTTTGGCGATGTACGAAGGCAGGGCCTTGGCGTACAGGTCGGCCATTTCGTGGTGAGTAGCGCTTTCGGCGACTTCCAGGAAATTCAGACCTTCAGCGCGCAGGGTGTCCATCAGCAGGCGGGCAGTCACGAACGAGTAGTTCGGCTCACGCTCAACCAGGGTACGGGCGGTCATCACCAGCGCGGTGTTGACGTCTTTCATCGCCACGCCGTCGTACAGGTTCTTCAGGGTTTCGCTCTGGATCAGGTTGGCATCGACTTCTTCCAGCCCTTCGCAGGCTTCAGTGACGATGGTGTTCAGGCGACCCATGTCCAGCGGCGCAACGCTGCCGTCGGCGCGGGTGATGCGGATCGAAGGGTGCGCCTGGACCGGTGCGTCGTTGCCACGAACAGCACGCTCTTTGGAGCGCTCGTTACGATAGATGACGTAGTCGCGAGCCACTTTCTGCTCGCCGGCGCGCATCAGGGCCAGTTCAACCTGGTCCTGGATTTCTTCGATGTGGATCGTGCCGCCCGAAGGCATGCGACGCTTGAAGGTCGCGGTGACTTGTTCGGTCAGGCGGGCAACGGTGTCGTGAATGCGCGAAGACGCAGCGGCGGTGCCGCCTTCAACTGCAAGAAATGCTTTGGTGATGGCGACGGTGATTTTGTCATCGGTGTAAGGGACGACAGTGCCGTTACGCTTGATCACGCGCAGCTGGCCGGGAGCGGTCGCGGACAGGTCTTGCTGGGATTGGCCTGTCTGCGGCGCCGGGGTCGGCGAATTCTCGCGAGTTGTGTCTGTTTGCATGGGTGTCTCCACGTTCTCTATGTTTGTTTGGGTACTGGTCGAGTACCCACCTTTCCGTCATTGAAGGCATTCAGTCGACAAACGTCGGCTGTAACGACCTCAAAACGGAATGGGATGGCGGATGTCGCCGTCCCTGGCCTTGAAGTCAAAAAGGTAACGAATCGTTTTGCTCGTTACCCTGGGAAATCTTTGGGATGGTGCTGGTTAAATATTGCAACAAATGTACTGGCTGGCTCTGATTTACGAGTCTGGTTCCGGGATTGCGTGCTCAGCGTCAGTTCGGGAAGCTTTGGCCGTTAATCGGACCCTTGGTTCAACCCTGAACGCTAAAGAAAAATGCTTGAAATTCCCGATCTACTTGTGGTGGGTTTTTATCTCAAAACCCTATATGTAGGGTTATTTGTGAAGTCGGGCTACAAGATAAAGGTTTTCGGACACCAATTGCAACGCATGGCCTGTGGATAAAGCTGTGTGTAAATCGTGTATGAAAACGCCTTCTCGCGTGTAGGCCGCATAACTACTGGACCAGACTGGATTTTCCGGATTTTCAGGTTTTTTTCCGACGCGGGCTGATTTTTGAGGGCGCGAACCCTATCACAAAAAATGACCTTGGCAAGGCCGGTCTGGCATGTGCTGTGCTTGGCGAAATGGGTTGGTACAATTGCGGCCTTTCAGAATCGAACCCGCTTTTTATGTAGGAGCGCGCTTGCCCGCGATTTCGTTATGACAGATACAGAAAGGCTGGCTGGAAGAACGCAATCGCGGGCAAGCGCGCTCCTACGGTCGGTTGACCAGCGTTTATTCAGCGGCGCATTCACCCCTTTCGGCCAGACCCTGCTGGCCGCCGAAGATCCGCAACCCGTGCGGCCGTTACTGGAGGTGTTGCGGCCTGAATCTCTGGACGCATTGTTGCTGAATATCTACGGCCCGGCGTTGATGCCTGCGCAGCGAGCGGTGCTGGTCTCGCAGTGGTCCAAGTATTACTTCATGCAGTTGATTCCGCCGGTGGTGGTGGCCAGTCTGGTTTTTGATCGGCATTGGTCGTTGGCGCTTGATCGGGTAAGCCTGGCGTTGGACGCGCGGGGTTTGCCAAGTGGCGTGAAGCTCAGCGATTGCGAGCGCGGGAGCCTTGGCGAATTGCTGGATGACAACCTACGACCCTTTATTGCCGCGTTGAGCGCATACGGTCATGTTCCGGGCTCGGTGTTGTGGGGCAATGCCGGGGATTATCTGGAAAGCTGCCTTGTCCGGTTGAATGCTGTGACGGATGTTTCGCTGGAAGCGGGCTATGGGTTGTTGCGCAACAGAACGCTGAGCGATGGGCGGCGCAATCCCTTATTCAAGGCAATCGATTACGTGGGTGAGCCTGCGCGCCGAAAGCGCCTGACCTGTTGTTTGAGTTATCAGGTGGAATGGGTGGGGCGGTGTGAGCATTGTCCGGTGCAGGTAGCGATCTGACTGACCCTGTGGGAGCGAATTTATTCGCGAAAGGGCCGGTACATCCGATAGAGATTGGTCATGTGTAAAACCGCATTCGCGAATGAATTCGCTCCCACAGGAGACCGCATTCCAATAGTGAATATCGACTGATTCAGGCGGGCACCGCTACCAGACTCAGCACATGCTCACCCTGCACGCTGAACTGCCCCTCCAGTTCTTTGCCGCTGTGCCATTCGCTGGACAGGTCGGTGAGCAGGCGCAAGCGGGCGTGGCCATCGTCTGTCCATTCCAGCAGTTGCGCGTCTTCGAAATAGAAGCGCTTGAGCACGATGGGATACAGCGCTTTGAACAGTGCTTCTTTTATAGAAAAGGTCAGGGTCACGCGCAGGGCAATCTGATCAGCGGAGCCGGCGGCCATTTGCTGCATTTCTGCTGGCGTGAGGATTTCCCCAGCCAGGCGTGTAGCGCGCTCCGCTGTGAGCATGTTCTCCGTGTCCAGGCCCAGGCCGCGCCAATGCTGCTTGTGTCCGACGATGGCTGCGGCCCAGCCCGTGCTGTGGGTGATCGAGCCACTCACATCATCCGGCCAGATCGGCGCGCGGTCTTCGCCCATGCCTGGTACCCAGTCGCGGCCCTGCAGCTGCAGCAGAGCGGCGCGGGCGCATAACCTGCCTGCGAGAAACTCGGTTTGCCGTTTGGCAACGGATCGCTGAATGCTGGCCGGTGGCTGAACTGCGCAACGCGGGAAGTCACCCTCGGCCAGTTTCGTCGGGTCGAAATACCCGCTGACCAACGCCACATTCGCCAGGGCGTGAGGCAGGGGCCAGTGATGGTGGAGTACGGGGCAGCAGTCGGGGAGCGGTTGGGTTTGAGTCATGGGCGGCATTTTGCCGGGGGAATGGGGTATTGGGGAAGGGGCCGAGTACCCGTGGGAGATTCTGAATTTGCCCGCAATCGGATGTGACGACGTGGGACCGGCTTTAGCCGAGAAGAGATCGTCACGGTCACTGATGATTGGTTGTCAGAATTACCGCTTTCCCGGCTAAAGCCGGTCCCACGTCGCTCGTCAGCCCCACAGGTGATCAGCCAGTCTTTTGGTTACGCGCCAAATACCTTTTTCAGGAACGCCTGCATGTCTTTCCACGAGCTTTCGTCGGCGGCTTTGTTGTAGCCGATGTCCGGGCCGCCATGTTCGCCGTGGCTGAGGCGGTCGGCGTCGGGGTTGGTGAAGCCGTGTTTGGCATCGGCGAGGCTGACGAACTTGTAGTCGGCGCCGGCCTTGTCCATTTCATTCTTGAAGGCGGTAACGTTTTCAGGCGTGACCATAGTGTCTTTCGCGCCATGCTCCACCAGCATTGGTACTTTCACGCCACCCGGGGTTGCCGGGGTGTTGGTGACCAGTGCGCCGTGGAAGCTGACCACGCCGGCTAGGGCTTCACCACGGCGTGCTGCGTCGAGCACGATCTTGCCGCCGAAGCAGTAACCGATGGCGGCGATCTTGGCAGGGTTGGTCTGTGGCTGTTTCTTGAGCTGTTCAAGGCCCGCATCGAAGCGCTTGTTGGCCGCGTCGCTGTCTTTCAAGGCGGCCTGCATGAAGGCCATGGCGTCTTTCGGGTGTTCTGTGTTCTTGCCTTCACCGTACATGTCGATGGCCATGGCGCTGTAGCCAAGGGCGGCGAGGTCGCGGGCGCGGCGTTTCGCGTAGTCGTTCAGGCCCCACCATTCGTGAACCACAATGATGCCGGGGCGCTGGCCCTTGATGGCGTCGTCATAGGCGTAATAGCCCACGAGCCTGGTGCCGTCGGCGCTTTGATAGTCGACCTGCTCGGTCTTGATGGCGGCCTGTGCCAGCCCGGCCAGGGTCATCATCGCGAATGCAATCCAGAAACGCATGTTCAGCTCCTTCTTCTTCATATGAGTAAATGAGTGCCGAAGAAGACTAGCCCATTGTGCCGCCTGAAAAACATCGTGTGCGGTAGATAGTTATTCAGTGGGGCTCTTAGGAGCGTGTTAAGCGAGTGTTCAGCAGGTGTTCAGGGCCGGTTCAGGGCCTGCAGACTAGTCTGGCCTCGTACCTGAACAGCGCCCGGCGCGAGAGGACTACAGCATGCAGACCTTCAACAAGTTGTTTCTGGCTTTGGCTTTTCTGGGCGGCAGCGCAGCGGCGCAGGCGGCGGACACTAACCAGCTGGCGCGTGCGCCCACAAACAAGACCAGTGAGCGGTTTGAAGCCATCGAGCGGCGCAACTGGGGTCAGGGCTTGAGTCAGCAAGGCACCTACAATGGCGTACCGGTGGCGCTGAAAAACCTGTCGGGTCATTATGATCTGCAGCAGACGGTGCCGGTGGTGCTTGGCGCCCAGGCTGGCAGCTCGCAGGAGTGGAAGCCGGCACACCAGGTGCTTTGAACGGTTTCGCAGCAATCACTGAATAAACACAGAACCTGTGGGACCGGATTCATCCGGGAAGGCGGCGGTCCAGGCGAACGATATCCTGCGAGTGTACTGGCCCTTTTCGCGAATGAATTCGCTCCCACAGGATGAAGATCCGAGATGGTACTAATTCCCCCTCCCAGGAGAGCGTCATGAAGTTGCTGGTGGTTGAAGATGAGGCGCTGTTACGTCATCACTTGCAGACCCGCCTGTCCGAGTCCGGCCACATTGTCGAGGCCGTGCCCAATGGCGAGGAGGCGTTGTATCAGGCCGGGCAGTTCAATCACGACCTGGCAGTGATCGACCTGGGCTTGCCCGGCATGAGCGGCCTTGAGCTGATCCGTCAGTTGCGCGTGGCCGGCAAGGTGTTCCCGATCCTGATTCTGACCGCTCGCGGCAACTGGCAGGACAAGGTCGAAGGGCTTGCCGCCGGGGCCGATGATTACGTGGTCAAGCCGTTTCAGTTCGAGGAGCTGGAAGCGCGCCTCAACGCTTTGTTGCGCCGGGCCAGCGGCTTCACCCATTCAAGCATCGTCGCTGGGCCGTTGCTGCTGGACCTGAACCGCAAACAGGCATCCCTTGACGACCAACCCTTGGCGCTGACTGCCTACGAGTACCGCATTCTGGAGTATTTGATGCGCCATCATCAGCAGGTGGTGGCCAAGGAACGACTGATGGAGCAGTTGTACCCCGATGACGAAGAGCGCGATCCGAATGTCATCGAGGTGCTGGTCGGGCGCTTGCGGCGCAAGATCGAGGGCTCGCTGGCGTTCAAACCCATCGAAACCGTGCGCGGCCTGGGGTATTTGTTCACCGAGCGCTGTAAATGATTCGTTCGCTGCACCTGCGTTTGCTGATTGGCGCTGCGGCATTGGCCGTTGTGTTCATGCTGTTGATGCTGCCTGCCTTGCAGGGCGCCTTCAGCCTGGCATTGCGCGGCGCTATCGAGCAGCGTCTGGCCTCTGATGTGACGACGTTGATTTCTGCCGCCCGGGTAGAGCATGGCCGCCTGTTGATGCCCTCAGTGTTGCCCAGTGAGCAATTCAACCTGCCGGGCTCGCGCCTGCTGGGTTACATCTATAACCGTCAGGGCGAGTTGGTCTGGCGGTCGCTGGCCACCGAAGATGAAAACATCGACTACCAGCCACGCTACGACGGCAAAGGCAGCGAGTTTTCCCTGATCAAGGAAGCCGACGGCGAAGAATTCTTCGTTTATGACGTGGAAATACGGCTGTTGGGCGGGCGCAATGCGGCGTTCAGTATCGTTGCGCTGCAACCTGTGCGCGGCTATCAGGAAACCGTCAGTGCCTTGCGGCAAAAGCTCTATCTGGGTTTTGGCGCGGCGCTGATCGTGCTGTTGGCGCTGCTCTGGCTGGGGCTGACCTGGGGTTTGCGTGCGCTGCGCGGCCTGAGTCAGGAGCTGGATGAAGTCGAGTCCGGTGCCCGGGACAGCCTCAGTGAAAACCACCCCAGCGAGTTGTTACGCCTGACCGGGTCTCTCAACCGATTGCTGTCCAGTGAGCGCGAACAGCGTATTCGCTATCGGGATTCTCTGGGCGATCTGGCCCACAGCCTGAAAACCCCGCTCGCGGTGTTGCAGGGCGTCAGCGAAACCATCGCCAAACGTCCCGAAGACTTAGAACAGGCGCGCATCCTGCAATCGCAGATCGAGCGCATGAGCCAGCAGATCGGCTATCAATTGCAACGCGCCAGCCTGCGCAAAAGCGGGCTGGTGCGCCATCACGTCAGCCTGCGGCCGGTGGTGGAAAGCTTGTGCAATACCTTGGAAAAGGTCTACCGCGACAAGCAGGTCAAAGTCACTCTGGACTTGCCCGAGGCGTGCGTGGTGCCCATGGAGGAGGGCGCATTGCTGGAGATGCTCGGTAACCTGCTGGAAAATGCCTACCGCCTGTGTCTGGGCGAGGTACGGGTCAGCTTGCGCACGTCGGCGACGGGCGATGAGCTCTGCGTCGAAGATGACGGCCCCGGTGTGCCGGAGGATCAGCGCGAACGCATCCTGCAACGGGGCGAGCGGCTGGACCGGCAGAACCCGGGGCAGGGGATCGGGTTGGCGGTGGTCAAGGACATCATCGAAAGCTACAACGCCCGCCTGACCCTGGATGATTCGCCGCTGGGTGGCGCGGCGTTCAGGATTCATTTTTTGGTGGGATGACTCAGATCCCCTGTGGGAGCGGTGCTTGCCCGCGATAAGACTGGATGCGTTCTAAAGTGAATCGCGTCCAGCCTTATCGCGGGCAAGCACCGCTCCCACAGGAACCGCGCGAGTCTATAAACCCATGCTGCCCTCTCCCCGTCATGGGCGGATACCCGCCACTCCCGCGCTGTTTTGTCCCTCATGCGGCGGAAATCCGCCATGCCTTCGTACAGGCTCAACCAACATTTTTCCCTGTGAGCATCGGTTTGACTGATGTTCAGCGCGTTTCGCGAAACTGGCACGGGCCTTGCGATAGGTGTGGCAGGTCTGCTCAATGCAGCTCGACAAAACAAATCCCTCCAGTTGCAGGAGGGTTAGCTCGTTAGGTGTCTCGCGCATCACATGAATGATGCCGACGATACCCTTGAGGATGATGCCATGACGACTCGTCAGCCCCTGTATAAGTCCCTGTATTTCCAGGTGATCGTAGCAATCGTGATCGGTATTCTGATCGGTCACTTCTATCCTGACACCGGCAAGGCTCTCAAGCCGCTGGGTGACGGATTCATCAAGCTGATCAAAATGGTCATTGCCCCAATCATCTTCTGTACGGTGGTCAGCGGTATCGCCGGCATGCAGAATATGAAATCGGTCGGCAAGACTGGCGGTTACGCGCTGCTCTACTTCGAAATCGTTTCCACCATCGCCCTGCTCATCGGTCTGGTCGTGGTCAACGTGGTTCAGCCGGGTGCCGGCATGAACATCGACGTCAGCACGCTTGATGCCTCGAAAATCGCTGCTTATGTAACAGCGAGTAAGGATCAGAGCATCGTTGGCTTCATCCTTAACGTGATCCCGAACACCATCGTCGGTGCATTCGCCAACGGCGATATCCTGCAAGTGCTGATGTTCTCGGTGATCTTCGGTTTCGCCCTGCATCGCCTGGGTGCTTACGGCAAGCCGGTTCTGGACTTCATCGATCGCTTCGCCCACGTGATGTTCAACATCATCAACATGATCATGAAGCTGGCGCCACTGGGTGCTTTCGGCGCCATGGCGTTCACCATCGGTGCTTACGGTGTGAGCTCGCTGGTGCAGCTGGGTCAGTTGATGATCTGCTTCTATATCACCTGCGTCCTGTTCGTGCTGATCGTACTGGGCGGCATCTGCCGCGCTCACGGCTTCAGCGTTCTGAAGCTGATCAAGTACATCCGTGAAGAACTGCTGATCGTGTTGGGTACTTCGTCTTCGGAATCGGCACTGCCACGCATGCTGATCAAGATGGAGCGCCTGGGTGCACAGAAATCGGTTGTGGGTCTGGTGATCCCGACTGGCTACTCGTTCAACCTGGACGGTACCTCGATCTACCTGACCATGGCGGCTGTGTTCATCGCTCAGGCGACCAACACCCACATGGACATCACCCATCAGATCACCCTGCTGCTGGTGTTGCTGCTGTCGTCCAAAGGTGCTGCTGGCGTGACCGGTAGCGGCTTCATCGTCCTGGCCGCCACCCTGTCGGCCGTTGGCCACCTGCCGGTTGCCGGTCTGGCACTGATCCTGGGTATCGACCGCTTCATGTCCGAAGCCCGCGCCCTGACCAACCTGGTGGGTAACGCTGTTGCCACCCTGGTAGTTGCCAAGTGGGTAGGCGAGCTGGACAACGAACAGCTGCAAACCGAGCTGGCATCCGGTGGTCGTGCTATCGACAACACCATGCCGGTTGATGATCTGGGCGTTGCCGAGATGGCTGAAGAGCCTGTGACCCGTCCGATCCCGACGCGCAAGCCTGTTTAACCACAGACAGCGTTGTTGAAAAACCCATCTTCGGATGGGTTTTTTTATGGCCGGGATTTGCTCGCCTTGTTTGACTAAGCTCAGTGCTGGGCGGTTGTCATTGTGGAGGTCCCATGCAAGGTCCGTTGTCATCACTCAAAGTGCTGGATTTTTCGATCTTATTACCGGGGCCCTTTGCCTCATTGCTGCTGGCGGACATGGGCGCCGAGGTGCTGCGTATCGAATCGCCGTCGCGAATGGATCTGCTGCGCGATCTGCCGCCTTTCGAGCATGGCATCTCGGCGAGCCATGCTTACCTGAACCGCAACAAGCGCAGCCTCGCGCTGGACCTCAAACAGTCAGTGGCGGTGCAAGTCGTCAAGCAGTTGGTGCTGGATTACGACATCGTTCTGGAGCAATTTCGACCGGGGGTGATGGAGCGTCTGGGGCTCGGTTATGAGGTGCTCAAAGCGCTCAACCCTCGGCTGATTTATGTGGCGATCAGCGGTTATGGCCAGACCGGCCCTTATCGCGAGCGCGCCGGGCATGACATCAACTACCTGGCGGTGTCAGGCATGGCCAGCCATATCGGTCGCAAGGAGAGCGGACCGCTGCCTCTGGGTTTTCAGGTAGCAGACGTGGCAGGCGGTTCGCTGCACGGGGTGATCGGCTTGCTGGCGGCGGTGGTAGCTCGGCAGCAAAGCGGGTTGGGGCAGTACGTGGACGTGAGCATGACCGACTGTGCATTCAGCCTCAATGCCGTTGCGGGAGCTGGCTATCTGGCGTGTGGTGCTGAGCCTGAACGGGAAAGTCAGCTGCTCAATGGCGGCAGCTTTTATGACTATTACCGCAGCCGCGACGGCCGTTGGTTTTCGGTAGGCAGTCTGGAGCCGCCGTTCATGCAGGCGCTATGCAAGGCCTTGAAGCGCCCGGAGCTGGCGAGTCAGGGATTATCCGCCCGGCCAGAAATCCAGGCGAGCCTGAAGAATGAGCTACGGATGGAGTTCGAAAAACGCAGTTTTGACGAGTTACAGGTCTGTTTTGCCGCTATCGACGCCTGTGTCGAACCGGTGTTGAGTCTGTCCGAGGCGGTACAGCATCCGCAGTTGCGGGCCAGGGAGGTTGTCACGCAAGTGCCACGGGGCGACGGCACCTCACAAGCGCAGATGGCCTGCCCGCTGAAATTCTCCGACGGCTTGGCGGCTCCCCGCCACACGGGGGCGAGGCTGGGGGCGCATAGTCAGCAGGTGTTGGAGGAATTGGGGTATTCGGAGCAGCAAATCGCTGCAATGCGTGAGTCTGGCGCGGTTTTGTGAAAAGCCCTAAAACCTCTGTGGGAGCGAGCTTGCTCGCGAAAGCTATGGTACATCCGCCACATTTACCGAGCCTTGCACACCGTTTTCGCGAGCAAGCTCGCTCCCACCTGGATGGTGCTAACCCTTACTCGACTCTTGTCTCGCCACTGAACACCAGCGTCTCGCGACAGCGCCTGCACAGGTAGCGACGGCCTTTGCGAACCAACTGGTGGCGCTGGGCGGAGAAGGGGAAGTCGCTGTTGGCGCAGGGGCAGCGGTAAATGTAACGGGTCACGCTACGGCGTTTGATGGCGTAAGTGTGGCAACGGTTGGGCGGCAGTTCATAGACGCCGCGCATGATCAGTTGCCATTCCTCGCCATGGGGTGCGATGCGATCACCGAACAATTGGTGGGCGATCAGGTGCGCGACTTCGTGGGCCACCGTCTGGCGCAGGAAATCATCACTGTTCTCGCGGTACAGCTGAGGATTGAAGCGCAGCATGTTTTCATGCAGATGCGCCACGCCCGCCTTTTGCCCGCGCAGCTTGAGGCTGACTACCGGACGTTTGAAGGGGCGTTTGAAAAAGGCTTCGGCTTGTTGGTAACAGACTTCGACACGGGTGTTGAGTTGCTCGGGCATGCTTCATCGGTCTCCAGAGAACGCGAGTATGCCGTAAAAAGCGTGGCTATCGAAAACCCGAGGTGCCGAATGGTCGTTGGGTTGTGCATAAACCCTGTGGGAGCGAATTCATTCGCGAAAGCTGCAGTCCGGCCGACAAAGTTCTATCGTCCGTACTGGCCTCTTCGCGAATGAATTCGCTCCCACAGGGTTTACGCCGCATTCTGATACTTAATTGGTGTACTCCGGCCCTATACCAATCCCCCACAGCACCACCGTGAACGCCATGATCGCCACCAGGACTACCAGCCCCACGGCCAATACCGAGCTGGAGAACATGAAGCCCTCATCAGCCGGAATGTTCATGAAGGTGGGCAAGCCCACATAGAGCAGGTAGACCGTGTAACACACCGCTGCGGTGCCCACCAACATGCCTAGCCAGAGGTGGGGATAGAGCGCGGCCAGCCCGCCGATGAACAGTGGCGTGGCGGTGTAGGTCGCGAACGCCACACAACGGGCCAGGCTCGGTGTGGCGTCATAGGTGCGGGCCATCCAGTGGATGAAACCGCCCATCACGGCAACACCGGCGAGCATGGCGAGGTACGACATGATCGTCATCCAGATCGCGCTTTCGTGTGTGAGCATGACCGGCGCCCGCTCACCGATCACCCAGCCCATCTGAGTGGTGCCGATATACGCCGAAACAGCGGGGATCGCCGCCAGGATCAGTGTGTGGGTGAGGTACATGTGGCCTATGCTTTCCTCCTTTTCGCCACGTATTTGCTGCCATTCTCGATCGGGATGTGTGAACAGTCCCCAGACATGGTGAATCATGGGTTTCACTCCTTGCTGTCATCGAACAATCAAGCATCTGAAATATGACGTGGGACCGGCTTCAGCCGGGAAGAGGCCAGCACATACACTGAGTTTTTTTGTCTGTGCCGCCGCTTTCCCGGCTAAAGCCGGTCCCACGACATCACTCTTCAGATGAAGCTCAGTGTCAGTATAGGAAGCGCATGCCAGCGCTTTAGAGTCATTAGTCATGTGCAGACTCTCGCTAATAGCTCAATGTGTCGGGGTACCGGGTTTAGCGCTGCCTGGCATTTATGCGTAAAATACCCGCCGTTTTAACGACCTTCCCGTCATAGCATCCGGATAACAGCGCCATGGGCACTCTTTCAGTCAATCAGAACAAACTGCAGAAACGCCTGCGTCGCCTGGCGGGCGAAGCCGTGGCCGACTTCAACATGATTGAAGAGGGTGACAAGGTCATGGTCTGCCTGTCTGGTGGCAAGGACAGCTACACCCTGCTCGATGTGCTGATGCACTTTCAGAAAGTGGCGCCGATCAATTTCCAGATCGTTGCAGTGAACATGGACCAGAAGCAGCCGGGCTTTCCCGAACATGTGCTGCCGGCCTACCTGGAAGCCTTGGGCGTCGAATATCACATCGTCGAAAAAGACACCTACTCCGTCGTCAAAGAGCTGATCCCGGAAGGCAAGACCACCTGCTCGCTGTGCTCAAGACTGCGGCGCGGCACCCTGTATACCTTCGCGGACGAAATCGGCGCGACCAAGATGGCGCTGGGTCACCATCGCGATGACATCGTCGAGACCTTCTTCCTCAACATGTTCTTCAATGGCTCATTGAAAGCAATGCCGCCCAAGCTGCGGGCTGACGATGGCCGCAACGTGGTGATTCGTCCTCTGGCTTACTGCCATGAGAAGGACATTCAGGCTTACTCCGACTTCAAGAACTTCCCGATCATCCCTTGCAACCTGTGTGGTTCGCAGGAAAACCTGCAACGCCAGGTGGTCAAGGACATGTTGCAGGAATGGGAGCGCAAGACCCCGGGCCGCACCGACAGCATCTTCCGCAGCTTGCAGAACGTGCAGCCCTCGCAACTGGCCGACCGCAATCTGTTCGACTTCACCAACCTGCGGATCGACGAAAGCGCGGCGTCGCGGTTTGTGAATGTGGTGAATGTCTGAAAGCGGCTTGCGAATGAAATACCTCTGTGGGAGCGAATTCATTCGCGAAAGCGGTGGGACCGGCGAAGAATATTTATCGACTGGACCGGCCCATTCGCGAATGAATTCGCCCCCACGGGTTTAAGTCGCGGCGTGCTTAATGATTCACGGTAAATGCCAGCATCGCTGACAGATGGCACAACGGCCTGCCGCTTTCGCTCTGCCACTGGTTGAACACTTGCTGGACGATGGCCTGGTCGCGTTTGCTGGTCGGCACTTTGTCGACGATCTTCTGGGCGTTGAGCGCTGCCACCACGTCCCAGGTCGGGATGAAGGTGTCTTTGCCCACCATGCGCAAGAAGCGTGGTGAAGACAGCCCGCCCATCTGGTTGCCATGCTTGGCCAGGTATTGCCATAAGCCGGTGATGTCATCCACCGGCCATTGGGCGATGAATTTGCCGAAGCTGCCGTGTTCCTGCTCGATATCGAGAATCAATTGCGCGTTGCGCGGCACGCTCTTGAGTTTGCCCAGGTGGCGGATGATCCGGGCGTCCTGCATCAGGCGTTCCAGGTGATCGGCACCCATCAACACGACTTTTTCCGGATCGAAGCGGTAAAACACTTCTTCGAACGCGGGCCACTTGGAATCCACCAGACTGTGCTTCAAACCCGCACGAAACACCCGCAGGGCCATGGTCGACAGGTAACGGTCGGCGCTGATGGCTTCGAGTTGTCTGGCGGTCTTGGGGGTGGGCAGGTGCGCTTCAAGGGCTTTGGCCGAGCCGAAACGGTTCAGGCAATACTCATTCAGCCATTTGTAGTCGTGCATTGAAACTCCAGAAAATTGCGCGTAAAGCGTCAGACCTGACCTTCACCCGCAAGTTTGCGGTTGTATTGAAAACGCCAGCGGATATACAGCAGGGCGCTGACGAACACCGCGAGGCTGGCGAGCATTTCCAGCACACCAAACAGTGAGCGATTGGGATCGAAAGACGCCAGCGCGCCTTTGATGAAGTACAGGTTGACCACAAAGCAGGTCCACGAGTGGGCGCGCGGGCTACCCAGGATCATCCCTGGCGCGAGGAGCAGCAACGGCACCAGCTCGATCATCAGGATCACCCAGGGCCGGGCGCCGTGCAGGTCCGCCAGCCACAGGTAATAAATGATCAACAGTGCGATCAGGCCGAAAAAGCACAACAGGCTGACCACGCGGCTGACTTTCACTCGCGGTTCAAGCCAGTCCAGCGCAGGCAGCACCTTCGGCTTTTTAGCCACGGGCAGGCTCCAGCAGGACCGCGGTTTTCGCCAGACGCTGGCCGAGGGCGCGACACAATTGGGTTTCGTGCGGGTCCAGCGGACGTTTGCCGTCGGCACCCGCGTGGTGGCTGGCGCCATAAGGCGTGCCGCCGCCGCTGGTTTCCACCAAGGCCGACTCGCTGTAGGGCAGGCCGGTGATCAGCATGCCGTGGTGCAGCAACGGCAGCAGCATCGACATCAGTGTGGTCTCCTGGCCGCCGTGCAGGCTGGCGGTGGAGGTGAAGACGCTGGCGGGTTTGCCCACCAGTGCGCCGGTCAGCCACAGGTTGCTGGTGCCATCGAGAAAGTACTTGAGAGGGGCGGCCATGTTGCCGAAGCGGGTCGGGCTGCCCAGGGCCAGGCCTGAACAGTTTTTCAGGTCGTCGAGGGTGGCATAGAGCGCGCCGCTTTCCGGGATGCTCGGTGCCACGGCCTCGCAATCAGTGGAAATCGCCGGCACGGTACGCAGGCGCGCTTCCATGCCGCCCAGCTCGATGCCACGGGCAATCTGCCGGGCCATCTCGCTGGTGGAGCCGTTGCGGCTGTAGAACAGAACCAGAATATAAGGCGCACTCACGAGACAATCTCCAATACGTTTTCGGGCGGTCGGCCGATCACGGCTTTGTCGCCAGCGACCAGAATCGGGCGTTCGATGAGTTTCGGGTGGGCTGCCATGGCGGCGATCAACGCGTCGTCATCCAGGCTCTTGTCAGCCAGGTTGAGGGCTTTGTAGTCGTCTTCACCGGTGCGCAGCAGTTGCCGGGCGCTGATGCCCAGCTTGCTCAGCAGGTCGCGCAATTGTGCGGCGTCGGGTGGGGTTTCCAGGTACAGCACGATGGACGGGCTCAGGCCTCGGCCTTGCAGCAGTTCCAGCGCGCCGCGTGACTTGGAGCAGCGCGGGTTGTGATAAAGCGTCAGATCGGTCATTTGCAGGTCGCATCTTGCGTAGGGTGGCGGCTATTCTACCCGCGTGACGGCAGCGTCTGAACACCAAGCGGTAATCAGTCGCAGCTTTCGGCATTTCATGACAGTGAGGAACAACATGGCAAGGCGATTGGCAGCAGTAGTGACACTGGTCGGCAGTTTCCTGTTGGCTGGCTGCGGCGTGGATCTGGGCACTGACCAGAACGGCCAGAAGGTCGCCAGCGATAAGGTCGACAAGCATTGGCTGGTGATCAATTACTGGGCTGAGTGGTGTGGTCCGTGCCGGGTGGAAATTCCAGAGCTGAATCATTTGTCCGAGCAACTCAAAGACCAGAAGGTCAGTGTGTTCGGGGTCAACTTCGACAATCTGCAGGGCGAAGAACTGAAAACTGCCAGTAATGCGCTGGGCATCAAGTTCACGGTCCTGGCCCAGGACCCTGCCGCGCAATACGACCTGCCGCCTAGCGAAGCGCTGCCGGTGACTTACATCATCGATGACAAAGGCAAAATGCGTGAACAGCTGTTGGGTGAGCAGACCGCTGCGGGTGTGGCGGCCAGACTGAAGGCGTTGCGCGGGGAGGGGTGAGCGGGGGTTTATGTTGGAGCGAGGCTTGCCCGCGAAGAACGATGACGCGGTACGTCAGTTCCTCCGTGGTGATCCATTCGCGGGCAAGCCTCGCTCCAACAGACCCTCATCCTCCGCTCAACTCTCTTCCCAAAACCTCAACGGCTTGCCTTCGGCGGGCCACAGGCGCAGTTGGTCGATGGGGGAGATGTCCCAGCGCTGGACTTTGCCCACCGCTTCCAGGAAGCGCTGCTCCTGCTCCATCAATGCCGGGGCGCACATTTTGCGGGTTTTGCCCACGGCGCCGAAAGTGATGGTCTGGTCTTGCAGTGTGTACGGCGCGAACCAGTGATTGCAGCCGGCATTGCCATAAGCCCGGCCATCGGCGCCGAGGGTCATGGTCAGGTGGCTGTTATCAATCAGAGGTCGCTCGCCGATCCATTCCAGTACGTAACTCTGGTCATGCTTGATCGGCAGCGGTTTTGCCGCGCAACCGGTCAGCAAGGCAACGCCGATCAATGCGGACAGAACGTGTTTCATGCCGCCTTCTCCTGACACTTTTTGCACAAGTGCTTCTCGCCCACGGTTTTCCAGCCCAGTTCGGCAATCCGCGCTGCTGCAGCCGGCTTCTGCGCCGAGACGCCTGCTTTGGCATCAACCATGAACTCGAAGTCCAGCACGGTGCTGCAACCGTCGCAGTTGACCTTCCACTGATGGATGGCCAGCTCGTCGAACACCGGCCCTTTGGCAACGGCGATCCACTGCCCTGGCGGGTTGATCAGGTGACGAACCTTCTCGACTTGCAGGCGCATGTGCAGGGTTTTGCTGCCCTTGATGGTCACCAGCAATTCGTCCTGATCATGGATCGAGCCGCCGTTGCCGGTCACTTGATAGCGGCCAGGCGCCAGGGTGCGGCACTCGGTCAGGGTGTGTTGCGGGTTGAGCATGCTGTAACGGAAATCGTGTTCGGCCATGAGGTCCTCCAAATTGCGCGCATCCTATCACGCACGTGTGGCTTGTCTCCCCCTCGCTAACCGACCACCAGATTCTGCGCAGCTCCGTCAGCCCAGGCCTGGATGTTGTTCAGTGTGGTCTGCGCGATGGCACCCAGTGCTTCGTGGGTCAGAAAAGCCTGATGAGCGGTCACGATCACATTGGGAAAGGTCAGCAGGCGTGCCAGTACGTCATCTTGCAGCGGTAGATCGGAGCGGTCTTCGAAGAACAGCAGGGCTTCTTCTTCGTAAACATCCAGGCCCAGATAGCCGAGCTGGCCGCTTTTCAGGGCGTCACTCAAGGCCGGGGTGTCTACCAGTGCGCCGCGCCCGGTATTGATCAGCATCGTGCCACGTTGCATGGTCGCCAGTGAGCGCGCGTTGATCACATGCTTGGTATCCGGGGTGAGCGGGCAGTGCAGGCTGATGATCTGCGCCTGGGCCAATAGCTCTTCAAGACTCACGTAGTGCGCGCCCAGAGCCTCGACTTGCGGGTTGGGGTACGGGTCATAAGCCAGCAGTTTGCAGCCGAAGCCGGACATGATTTTCGCGAACGTGGCGCCGATTTGCCCAGTGCCGACGACTCCCACGGTTTTGCCTACCAGATCAAAGCCCGTCAGGCCATGGAGGCTGAAGTCGCCTTCACGGGTGCGGTTGTAGGCGCGATGCAATTGCCGGTTCAGGGCAAGAATCAAGGCCACGGCATGTTCAGCCACCGCGTGGGGCGAATAGGCGGGTACCCGCACGACGCTGATCCCCAGCTTTTTCGCAGCGGGCAGGTCGATATGGTTGTAGCCGGCCGAGCGCAAGGCAATCAGCCGCGTGCCGCCGGCCGCTAGCCGCTCCAGCACCGGGGCGCTGAGGTCGTCATTAATGAAGGCACAGACCACTTCGTGCCCGTCAGCCAGAGCGGCGGTGTCCAGCGTCAGTCGGGCGGGCTGGAAATGCAGTTCCAGATTGGCAGGCAGATGGGCGGCGAGAAAACTTTCCCGGTCGTAGGTCTGGCTGCTGAAGATCAGAGTGCGCATCTACGGTTCCTTGTAATGAGATTCACTGGACACTGGCTGTGGCCCATGTGGGAGATTTGCAAGTTTGCCTGCAATGCTTCTGTGCATCTGAACTGACGAAATCGCGAGCAAGCTCACTCCTACAGTTGGAACGCTCCCACAGTCGCGCGTATCACCGTTGGAGCCGAGCTTGCTCGCGAAGAGCGATCACGGGGAGTGCCTGACAGACCGCGTCGACCAATTCGCGGGCAGGCCTCGCTCCAACAGAAAAAACGCGATTCCTGTGGGAGCGGTGCTTGGTCTGGCCCGCATCCGGACGATGAGACTGGGCGCGGTTAACCTACCGACCGCGTTGTCTGTATCGCGGGCAGGCCTCGCTCCCACAGGAGATGGAACGAGGGCGATCAAGCACTCACCCGCGCTTCGGCTGCGAGGCGGTTGATGGCGGATTCCAGATCGTCCAGCGCATGGTGCGCCAAGGGGGCATTTTGCTTGAGCAAGGTTTCGCTGCGTTGACATGCAGCACGTAATTGCGGAACTCCACAATATCGAGTCGCACCATGCAGGCGATGGACCCGTTCGATCAATGCTGACTGATCGTTGCTTTCCCGTGCGGCACGGATGGCTTCTCGGTCACTGTCCAGGGACGCCAGGAGCATGGCCAGCATGTCGGCGGCCAGATCCGGTTTGCCGGCGGCCAGTCTCAAGCCTTCCTCGTGATCGAGGACCAGCAGGTCTGCGCTCCTGCGTGGAACTTCCTGCTGACGTTCCGGCTGTTGGTTGCGCAACGCCAGGCCACTCCACTTCAGCACCACCTGAGCCAGTTGCCGTTCGCTGATCGGTTTGGTCAGGTAATCGTCCATGCCGCTCTGCAACAGCGAGCGCTTTTCGTTGGCCATGGCGTGGGCGGTGAGGGCGACGATAGGCAGCGGCGTGCTCTGGCGCTCGGTTTCCCAGGCGCGAATCGCTTCGGTGGTTTGCCGACCGTCCATGCCGGGCATCTGCACATCCATCAACGCCAGGTCGAAGGTCTGGGTTTGAACGGCATGCAGTGCCGCATAACCGCTGTCCACGGCGGTGACTTCGGCTCCCATGTCTTCGAGCAAGGTCTGCACCAGCAAAAGATTGGCCGGGTTGTCGTCGACGCAAAGCAAGCGTGGCGGGCGACTGGCCAGCGGTTCGGTGGCATCGCTGCGTGGGGTTTTCGGGTTGATCAATTCGCAAAGGGTGCGGCGCAGCTTGCGAGTACAGACGGGTTTGGACTGCAACTGGGTGTACATATCAGGCACGGCGAGCTGAAACAAAGCCTGCTCGGTGGTCGGACACAGGACCAATACTTTGCAGTCGAGGTTTTCAAGGTCCCAGATGTGCTGGCGCAATCTTTCCGGCGGCAACTCGTGGGCCGTGACGCCCAGCACGGCAAAGTTGATCGCAGAAGGCGTCTGATGCGCGGCGGTGACACCGTTGAGCAGGTTTTCCAGATTGTTGAACATCAGGGTTTGCAGCCCGCAATCTTCCAGCTGGTGTTCCAGTGCCTGGCGAGCCAGATCGTGCTGTTCAAGCACTCCGACCCGCAGCCCTTGCAAGGCCATTGCCGGGACATCTTCAATGTCGTCCCGGGCTTTTGGCAATTTCAGGCTGATCCAGAATTCCGAGCCTTCGCCCGGCGTGCTGTCTACCCCAATCTCGCCGCCCATCTGTTCGATGAGACGTTTGGAAATCACCAGCCCAAGCCCGGTGCCGCCGGGTTGTCGGGACAACGAATTGTCCGCCTGGCTGAATGCCTGGAACAGGGCGCGCACGTCCTGGCTGGACAGCCCGATACCGGTGTCCTGCACGCTGATGCGCAATTGTGCGCTGTCGTCGGTCTCGTCTTCGACCATCGCCCGGGCGACGATGGTGCCTTCGCGGGTGAACTTGATGGCGTTGCTGACCAGGTTGGTCATGATCTGTTTGAGTCGCAACGGGTCGCCCAAAAGCGACAGCGGTGTGTCACGGTAAACCAGGCTCACCAGCTCCAGCTGCTTGGCGTGGGCGGCGGGGGCGAGAATGGTCAGGGTGTCTTGCAGCAGATCCCGAAGGTTGAAGGGCACGTTGTCCAGCACCAGCTTCCCGGCTTCGATCTTCGAGAAGTCGAGAATCTCGTTGATGATGCTCAGCAGGCTGTCGGCGGATTTTTCGATGGTGCCCAGATAGTCATATTGGCGCGGCGTGAGATCACTCTTTTGCAGTAGATGAGTGAAACCGAGAATCCCGTTGAGCGGAGTACGGATCTCGTGGCTCATGTTGGCGAGGAATTCCGACTTGATGCGGCTGGCCTCCAGCGCCTCTTTGCGCGCCAGGTCCAGCTCGATGTTCTGGATCTCGATGGTTTCCAGATTCTGCCGCACGTCCTCGGTGGCTTGATCAATGCTGTGCTGCAGCTCTTCCTGGGCATTCTGCAAGGTGGCCGCCATGCGGTTGATGCCCGAGGCCAGCTCGTCCAGTTCCAGGCTGCCCAATGGCGGCAACCGCGTTTCCAGCCTGCCGTCCTTGAGCTGGGAAACCGCTTGTTTGATCAGACTGAGTGGCCCGTTGATCGCGCGACTCATGCGGATCGCCAGGACTGCGGTCAGGCCGACGCCAGCCAGGATCAGCAACAGGCTGGCGAACATGCTGCGATAGCCGCGCAGCAGCGTGCCGCTGTGGGACAGCTCCAGTTCTACCCAGCCCAGCAGTCGGTCGGCTTCTTCCGGGACCACTGCGCCGGTCAGGTGCCGCTGGCGGCCAAGTACCGGTAGCAAGTAGCGGGTGGCATCGCTTCCGGAGGTTTGCAGTAGTTCGTCACTGTTTCCGCTGGGCGGTGGATTGATCATGCTCGGGCCCGCGTGGGCCAGCATTTGCCGGTCTGCGCTGAGGAACGAAACTGAGCGCACGTCAGTCTGCTCCAGAGTTTCCACCGCGATGCGTTCGAGCAGCTTGGCGTCGCCGCGACTTAGCGCGGGTGCTGAAAGCGGAGCCAGCTCTTCGGCGATCATTTCCCCACGCTGCAATAACTGCGCTTGCAGGTCGTGCAACTGCATCCAGGTGAAATAACCGCCCAGCAACGTCGCCATCAGCATGGCAGGCAGAATGGTCAGCAGCAGTACGCGGCCTTTTATACCCAGCTTGGTCAGCACGCTTGTTCTCCAGCAGGCCAGGACGATCTTCGCTCGACTCGGGAGTTTGCCGAGATTGGGCCAGTGTAGCCACTAAACGCCGCTCAATCTCGGCAAATTGCCTGGCACGCCCCCTGTAGGTGCTCGCGCGCTCTAATCAAACATAAATCAATTATCTGAACTGGAATGCTGATTGTGTAGGAGCGCGCTTGCCCGCGATAGCGTTGTGTCAGCCACAATCCTTTATCGGAGCTGACGCCATCGCGGGCAAGCGCGCTCCTACAGGGTTCCGTGTTTGCTGTGCCACAGCGCGGGACCTCATACGAAAAAGCCGCGAAAACGATCGCGAAATACAGTTAAGGGGGGTGACCATGTAACAACTACCGTGCACTTATGCCATTTAGCGATAAGCCCCGCACTTTGCGTGATATGGGCTTTTGGCGTTTGCCGTTATGATAGGCGCCCCCGCAGTCTGGATTGCGAATACGCCATGACCTTGCAGTACCCAACCATTGCCGATTGCGTCGGCAACACTCCGCTCGTGCGTCTGCAACGCATGGCGGGTCATACCAGCAATACGCTTCTCCTGAAACTGGAGGGTAATAACCCTGCAGGTTCGGTCAAGGACCGTCCTGCACTGTCGATGATTACCCGTGCCGAGCTGCGCGGGCAGATCCATGCCGGCGACACCCTGATCGAAGCGACCTCCGGCAACACCGGTATCGCGCTGGCCATGGCTGCGGCGATCAAGGGTTACAGGATGATCCTGATCATGCCGGACAATTCCAGTGCCGAGCGCAAGGCGGCCATGACCGCCTACGGGGCCGAGCTGATTCTGGTCAGCAAGGAAGAAGGCATGGAGGGCGCCCGGGACCTGGCCGAGCGCATGCAGAATGAAGGCCGTGGCAAAGTCCTCGACCAGTTCGCCAACGGCGATAATCCTGAGGCGCACTACACCAGCACTGGTCCGGAGATCTGGCAGCAGACGGGCGGCACCATTACCCATTTCGTCAGCTCCATGGGCACCACCGGCACCATCATGGGTGTTTCGCGGTACCTGAAAGAGCAGAACCCCAACGTGCAGATCGTCGGTCTGCAACCCATGGAAGGTTCGGCCATTCCTGGTATCCGCCGCTGGCCGGAAGAATATCTGCCGCGCATCTACCAGGCGGACCGGGTGGATCGCATCGTCGATATGGATCAGACCGAAGCCGAAGACACCATGCGTCGTCTGGCGCGTGAGGAAGGCATCTTCTGTGGTGTTTCTTCTGGCGGAGCCGTTGCCGGGATGTTGCGTTTGTCTCGTGAAGTCGAAAATGCGGTCATGGTCGCGATCATTTGTGACCGTGGCGACCGTTACTTGTCGACCGGCGTCTACGACGCGCCTAACTGATGGCCAAGCACGAAAGAGGCCTGCGCTTTCAACCAGCAGGCGGTACTCGGGTCAATCAGATCCCGACCGGCAAAAAACAGCGCCTGACCATCGAGCGTCTTGCCAACGACGGGCGCGGTATTGCGTTCTTCGAGGGCAAGACCTGGTTTGTCGCCGGCAGTCTCGCGGGTGAAGAAGTCGAAGCCCGGGTCCTGAATGCCCACGGCAAAATCGTCGAAGCGCGCACCGAGCGAGTCTTGCAGGGCAGCGCCATGCGTCGCCCGGCCCCTTGTGCGCATTTCGGTCGGTGCGGCGGTTGCAGCGTGCAGCATGTGCCCCACACTGAACAACTTGCCCTCAAACAGCGCATGTTGGCGGAGCAGTTGATGCGTGTCGCAGGTGTCGAACCCGAGGAGTGGGCAGCGCCTCTGACCGGGTCGGAATTTGCCTACCGCAGACGTGCCCGGGTCGCGGTTCGCTGGGACGTCAAGGCCAAGCGGCTGGATGTGGGTTTCCGTGCGGCGGCCAGTCAGGACATCGTTGCGATTACTGAGTGCCCGGTGCTGGTACAGGCTTTGCAACCGATCATGATGCAGCTGCCTGCAATGCTGAAAAGTTTCAGCAAGCCACAGGTGCTGGGCCATGTCGAATTGTTCAGGGGAACGTCCAGCGCGGTGCTGGTCCGACATACCGCGCCGTTGGCGGAAGTCGACTTAAATACCTTGAAAGCATTTTGCCATACTCATGACGCACAACTATGGTTGCATGGCGAAGGTGATCCGCAACCGGTAGACCCGATCCAGACATTGGCTTATCGACTGGAGCCCTGGAACCTGGAGCTGGCTTATCGGCCGGGGGATTTCATTCAGGTCAATGAGGCGGTCAATACCGCGATGATCGAACAGGCGCTTGATTGGCTTGCACCTCAGGCTGATGAGCGGGTGCTGGATCTGTTCTGTGGGCTGGGCAACTTTGCCCTGCCACTGGCCAGAACGGTCAGTCAGGTGGTGGCAGTTGAAGGGGTTGCGACCATGGTCGAGCGTGCCACCCGCAACGCAATGAGTAATGTTCTGCATAACGTAGAATTTTTTCAGGCAGATTTGTCACAGCCGCTGGCGCAGGCGAACTGGGCCGCGCAAGGCTTTTCTGCAGTGCTCCTGGACCCACCGCGAGACGGTGCTTTGGAGGTGGTACGCAAGCTGAAAACACTAGGCGCCGGACGGTTGCTTTATGTTTCATGCAACCCGGCAACTTTGGCTCGCGACACTGTCGAATTGGTCAATCAGGGCTATCGATTAAAACGTGCCGGAATCCTCGATATGTTTCCACAGACAGCGCATGTCGAGGCGATGGCTTTATTTGAAGCGAGTAAGTAAGCCGCTGCCCAAGGAATCGAGTAAGCGGCTTACATGGAGTCTCGTTTAATCCGACTGGCCCGCGAACACCAGCCCTTGCTTGCCCGGCAAGGAGTGTTCGCTCAAGAAGGTCAGCGACTGTAGGCGCTATTCATCGCGCCTTAGGGAAGGTAAGCAACATGGTACAGGTGAGAGCACACCAGCCGATAAACACAGACGGCAGTATCAACCTCGACGCATGGCTTGATCATGTGGTCAGCGTCGACCTCATAGTGGATCGACAGGCTTTGAAAGAGGCCTGTGAGTTTGTCCGACAGGCCGAGCAGCAGGACAACGCTGCGAAGAACCTTTGGGCCGAAGGCACGTCCAGTTTTCGTACTGGCCTGGAAATCGCCGAGATCCTCGCGGACCTCAAACTTGATCAGGATTCGCTGGTTGCCGCGGTTTTGTACCGTGGCGTGCGCGAAGGCAAGATCCCCTTGCCGGATGTCGAGCAACGTTTTGGCGCCACCGTCGCCCGCCTGATCGATGGCGTGCTGCGCATGGCGGCGATCAGCGCCAGCCTCAGTCCGCGTCAGTCATTGGTGCTCGGCACTCAGGTTCAGGTGGAAAACCTGCGCAAGATGCTGGTGGCCATGGTCGATGACGTTCGCGTTGCGTTGATCAAGCTGGCCGAGCGCACCTGCGCGATCCGGGCGGTAAAGAATGCCGACGAAGAAAAGCGCAACCGGGTTGCCCGGGAAGTCTTCGACATCTACGCACCACTGGCCCATCGCCTGGGCATCGGTCATATCAAGTGGGAGCTGGAGGACCTGTCCTTCCGCTACCTTGAGCCTGAGCAATACAAACAGATCGCCAAGTTGCTGCATGAGCGGCGGCTGGACCGTGAGCGCTTCATCAGTGATGTGATGTCGCAACTGGACAACGAGCTGCTGGCCACCGGCGTCAAGGCTGATATCAGCGGCCGCGCCAAACACATCTATTCCATCTGGCGCAAAATGCAGCGCAAGGGCCTGGAATTCAGCCAGATCTACGACGTTCGCGCCGTGCGCGTGCTGGTTCCGGAAATGCGCGACTGCTACACCGCGCTGGGTATCGTGCATACCTTGTGGCGGCACATTCCCAAGGAGTTTGACGATTACATCGCCAATCCCAAGGAGAACGGCTATCGCTCACTGCATACGGCCGTCATCGGGCCGGAAGGCAAGGTGCTGGAAGTGCAGATCCGCACTCACGCCATGCACGAAGAGGCCGAGCTGGGTGTCTGTGCTCACTGGCGGTACAAGGGCACCGACGTCAAATCCGGCTCCAATCATTACGAAGAGAAAATCTCCTGGCTGCGTCAGGTGTTGGAGTGGCACGAAGAACTGGGTGATATCGGCGGCCTGGCTGAACAGCTGCGGGTCGATATCGAGCCGGATCGTGTCTACGTCTTCACCCCGGACGGCCACGCCATTGACTTGCCAAAGGGCGCGACACCGCTGGACTTCGCTTATCGGGTGCATACCGAAATCGGCCACAACTGCCGGGGCGCGAAGATCAACGGCCGGATCGTGCCGCTCAACTACAGCCTGCAAACCGGTGAGCAGGTCGAGATCATTACCAGCAAGCACGGCACGCCGAGCCGTGACTGGCTGAACTCGAACCTGGGTTACATCACCACCTCCAGAGCGCGGGCGAAAATCGTCCACTGGTTCAAATTGCAGGCGCGTGACCAGAACGTCGCAGCCGGCAGAACACTGCTTGAGCGTGAGCTGGCGCGCTTGGCGTTGCCGGCGGTGGACTTCGATCGGTTGGCGGAAAAAGCCAATCTCAATTCTGCCGAGGACATGTATGCGGCGCTGGGCGCGGGTGATCTGCGCCTGACCCAGTTGGTGAATCTGGCGCAGCAATTGGTTGAGCCGGAACGCGGCAACGAGCAGCTTGAACTGATCCCGCGCAAGGCCACTGGTTATAAGCCAGGCAAGCGTGGCGATATCCAGATTCAGGGCGTTGGTAACCTGATGACGCAAATGGCCGGCTGCTGCCAGCCGCTGCCGGGCGATGCCATCGTGGGCTACATCACTCAGGGTCGTGGGGTGAGTATTCACCGTCAGGACTGCGCTTCGGTCTTGCAGCTTGGCGGCCGCGAGCCGGAACGGATCATCCAGGTCAGTTGGGGCCCGGTGCCGGTGCTCACCTATCCGGTGGACATCATCATCCGCGCCTACGACCGTTCAGGTCTGCTGCGGGACGTTTCTCAGGTTCTGCTTAACGAGCGGATCAACGTGCTGGCCGTCAACACCCGCTCTAACAAGGAAGACAGCACCGCGCTGATGTCCCTGACCATCGAGATTCCAGGGCTGGATGCACTGGGCCGGTTGTTGGGGCGGATCTCGCAATTGCCGAACATTATTGAGACGCGGCGGAACCGAACGCCTTGAGGCGTAGCTGCCAGCTTCAAGCTACAAGCCGCAAGCGATACGCGGATATCTTGTAGCTTTTGGCTTGCCGCTTATCGCTGTGACCGAAGGGAACCCGATGTACACACTCCAAGACCTGCTTCACCTCATGGCCCGTCTGCGTGACCCGAAATTCGGTTGCCCCTGGGATGTGAAGCAGAATTACGCCAGCATCGTGCCGCACACCCTCGAAGAGGCGTATGAAGTGGCCGACGCCATCGAACGTGGTGACTTTGATGATCTCAAGGGCGAGCTGGGTGATTTGCTGTTTCAGGTCGTCTATTACAGCCAGCTGGCCAGGGAGGAGGGGCGTTTCGAGTTTGATGGCGTCATCGACGGCATTACCACCAAGCTGATCCGTCGCCACCCTCATGTTTTCCCCACGGGCGATTTGTACGCGCCACTGGAAACCCCGCGCCTGAGCGATGATCAGGTCAAGCAGCGCTGGGAAGAAATCAAGACTCAGGAGCGCGCTTCCAAGAGGGGCGTGCCGGAGCAACTGTCGCTGCTCGACGATGTGCCCGCTGTACTACCTGCCTTGTCCCGCGCCGCCAAATTGCAGAAGCGTGCCTCGCAGGTGGGTTTTGACTGGCCTGCGGCGTTGCCCGTGGTCGATAACGTGCGCGAAGAGCTGGATGAAGTGCTCGAAGCCATGGCGGATAACGATGCCGAGGGCATTGCCGAAGAGGTCGGTGACCTGCTGTTTGCAGCAGTGAATCTGGCAAGGCACCTCAAGGTCGACCCGGAAAATGCTTTACGCGCCGCCAATAATAAATTCGAGCGCCGCTTCAGATTTATCGAACAGGCATTGCGCCAGACCCAGCGTCCCATGGAAGATTGCACCCTCGAAGAAATGGACGCTCTCTGGGGCGAAGCCAAACGTCAGGAAAAAAACGCGCCCAGCTGTGGCTGAGCCCGCTGCATAAGTGAGTAAACAATGAGCATTTCCCTTCGCGATCAGTTGCTCAAGGCAGGTCTGGTCAACCAGAAGCAGGCCAAGCAGGTCAGCAAAGACAAGCAGAAAGAACAGCGTCTGGCCCACAAAGGTCAGGTGGAAATCGACGACTCGCAAAAGCGTGCAGCCCAGGAAGCCATGGCCGAAAAGGCCAAGCGCGATCAGGAGCTAAATCGTCAGCAGCAGGAAAAAGTCGAGCAGAAGGCACGAGCGGCGCAGATCAAGCAATTGATTGAAAGCTCACGCCTGCCGAAGCTGACCACCGAGGATTACTACAACTTCGTCGATGACAAGAAGGTCAAGCGTCTGTCGGTCAACAACCTGATGCGCAGCAAGCTCAGCAACGGCTCGCTGGCGATCGTGACTCACGCAGGTGGCTACGAAGTCATCCCTCGTGAAGCGGCGCTGAAGATCCAGGAGCGCGACCCACGTCGCGTCGTGCTGCTCAGCGAGCCGACGGAAGAGAAAGTCGAAGGCGATGATCCTTATGCGGCCTACAAGATCCCTGACGATCTGATGTGGTAACGGATCCTGATACAAACAAAACCCGCTCATGGCGGGTTTTGTTTTTTAGCGATTCTGAAATGACTGCTTACTGGGTGCGGCGGCTTTCCTGCTCTTCCAGCTCCATTTTGTACCGGTGCGCATCCGACTCAACGTGGAACATGCCGACCAGCTGATCCTGCTGATAGACGTCCCAGATTTGAATGCCATCGGCAATGCTTTCATGGGAGATATGGGCGTCGTCGCGTTCACTTACTCTTACGGTCATAGTTCAAACTCCTGACTTGGACTGCGGCGATCTGTCGCAGGCCTCAGTTATAGAATTTGTTAGCTGACTACGTAAATAGCTTGTTTTTTTCATGTTCGATGCAAGGGGCGATCGGGGTGCTGCAGGCCTTTATTCATAAGGGTTGTAGCGGGGCTGGCGGGTAAATGAAGATTATTTCATGTAGTGCGCGCAGGTTCAGACTGACCGCGCTCTTTCCTGTGGGAGCGGTGCTTGCCCGCGATAAGGGCACCGCAAATCTAAAGTGAACTGCGTCCAGCTTTATCGCGGGCAAGCACCGCTCCCACAGGGATTGCGTTTTTCCAGCAACACCGTTAAAAAAAAGCCCCGCTCAACGGCGGGGCTCTCTAATGGCTGCGGGGCTAAATCAGCTGCCTTTAACCGCTTTACCATTCACCGTGCCGTCCAGCAGCATGATGTTGTATTCCTTGCCGTCGGTTTCGACCTGTTGCAGGCGAACCAGTAGGTAATCCCAATCCTTGGCAAACCACAGCACCGTGATGCGCTTGCTTTGTGTCGGGTCACGGACGCGTTCGACCTTGATGGCGTCGATCTGGCCCGCCTTGGTCGCCACTTTCTCGGCGCCCAGTACCCGGAAGTCATAAGTATCCACTTCGTCACCGTCGACGACCTGATAGCTCATGCTCTTCTTGCCAGCGGCCACGTCGTGCTGCAACGCCAGCTGATAGGTAGATTTATCGAGAATGCCGCGATTGAGTGGCAGCTTGACCGCATCGCCGCGATCAGTCCCGGTGATGAATTTATTGGACCAGTCGAACGCCAGATCAACCTTCTTGGATTTACCCAGGCCGCCTCGCTCGAAGTTATAGGTCTGCGGCAGCAGGGTGTCCTTGTCGACCTTCAGGGTGCTGACTTCGGTCAGGCTGGCGATCATCATGGAGGCTTTGAAATTAAGGGTCCAGACGCCGTTAGGGCCGGACTCCAGGCTGCGTTCTGCCGTACCGCTCATGGGCAGTTGCTTCCAGTCGGCGGTGTAGCTGGCGGAGAACGGTTGCAGGTCGGTTGCCTGGGCAGCAGGCAGGGCGAGCAAGGCCAAAGCGAAAAGCAAAGCGCGACGCATAATATCTCCTAGGTTCGAATCAAGTGGCCATGGGCGGCGAGTAACTGACCGTCCAATAATGCGCCTTCTTCGCCAAGGCTCAAGCGGCCTTCAGCGAACCAGCGGATTGCCAGCGGATAAATATGATGTTCCTGGGTATGAACGCGTTGGGCCAGGGTCGTCGGAGAGTCATCAGGCTCTACCGAAATGACTGACTGTATGACCAGTGGTCCGCCGTCGAGTTCCTCGGTGACGAAGTGCACGCTGCAGCCGTGCTCGGCGTCGCCAGCTTCCAACACCCGTTGATGGGTGTGCAAGCCTTTGTAGCGAGGAAGCAGGGAAGGGTGAATGTTCAACAGGCGACCCTGATAATGCCGCACGAATCCGGCAGTCAGGATTCGCATGAAACCGGCAAGCACCACCAGCTGTGGCTGGTAGCTGTCGATCAGTTGCATGAGCGCACCGTCGAAGGCTTCGCGACCTTCGTAAGCCTTGTGGTCAAGTACGCAGGTCTCGATGCCTGCGTCCCGAGCGCGTTGCAAGCCGAAAGCATCGGCGCGGTTGGAGATCACCGCGCGAATGCGGGCGGGATGGTCCCCGCCCTTGAAGCTGTCGATCATGGCTTGCAGATTACCGCCGGTGCCGGACAGCAGCACCACAACATCGCAGGTTGCAGGCATCAGTGCGCCTTGAGGTTTTTCAGCTCAACTTGTGCAGCGCCTTCGGCAGCGGTGCCGATCTGGCCGATCACCCAAGGCTGCTCGCCTGCTTCACGCAAGACGTTCAGCGAAGTTTCAACGTGCTCTTGAGCGACGCAGATCACCATGCCAACGCCGCAGTTCAGCACGCGGTGCATCTCGTGTTCATCAACGTTGCCTTGCTGCTGCAGCCAGTCGAATACCGCTGGACGCTGCCAGCTGGCGACATCGACCACGGCCTGAGCGCCGGCTGGCAGAACGCGTGGGATGTTGTCCAGCAGACCGCCGCCGGTGATGTGGGCCATGGCTTTGACCGCGCCAGTGTCCTTGATCAGCTTGAGCAGTTGTTTGACGTAGATACGAGTCGGGGCCATCAGCAGTTCGGTCAGCGGCTTGCCGTCGAGCTGGATGTTTTCGATATCGGCACCGGCGACTTCGATGATCTTGCGGATCAGCGAGTAACCGTTGGAGTGCGGGCCGGACGATGGCAGGGCGAGCAGGGCGTCACCGGCAGCTACTTTCGAGCCGTCGATGATGTCGGCTTTTTCCACGACGCCAACGCAGAAACCGGCCAGGTCGTAGTCTTCGCCTTCGTACATGCCAGGCATTTCAGCTGTTTCGCCGCCCACCAGCGAGCAACCCGCCAGTTCACAGCCAGCGCCGATACCGGTGACAACATCGGCCGCAGTGTCGACGTTGAGTTTGCCGGTGGCGTAGTAATCGAGGAAGAACAGCGGCTCTGCGCCACAGACCACCAGGTCGTTGACGCACATGGCAACCAGATCGATACCGATGGTGTCGTGCTTGTTCAGGTTCAGCGCCAGACGCAGCTTGGTGCCAACGCCGTCGGTGCCGGAAACCAGAACCGGCTGCTTGTAGCCTGCCGGGATTTCGCAGAGGGCGCCGAAGCCACCCAGGCCGCCCATGACTTCTGGCCGCTTGGTGCGCTTGGCGACGCTCTTGATGCGTTCGACCAATGCTTCACCGGCGTCGATGTCTACACCGGCGTCTTTGTAGCTCAGGGAGGGTTGCTTGCTCATAATCCAGGCCTTTAGGGGGGATTCGGGGGATCGACCGAAATAGCGGGGCCTCTGAAAATCTGCATGCAGTTTTTCGGGCCGCCACCATCGCCAGTCTGCGAAGGCGCGCGATTTTATCAGGCTTGGGCGGCAGCGGCCATCCTTAGGCCGACGGGCTGGCCCTCTGGATACAAAATAAACCCGTTACAACTTGGCTGACTGGTTCGGCGAAGACTCGATTAGGTGTAGCCTTTGTCTCCAATGTGAATGATTGACCGCTTGTTGCGGTCTCAAACACGTCAGCCATTTCTGACGCGGCTTCCTTCTTGGCCGCTTTTTTTCCGTTCGGGAACTGTTTATGCGTCTTTCGAGATTCTTTTTTGCCGGCTGCCTGTCATTGCTCAGTCTGCCGAGCTTCGCTGAAACCGTTAATAACCTCTATCAAGTGCGTGAGCCGGTCAGTGGCCAGTCTCCTGATGAGCGTACCCGTGCCACTCAGGCGGCACTGGAAACCCTGGTCCTGCGCCTGACCGGCGATGCCAAGGCGCCGCAGAGTCCGGCGCTGGCCGAGTT
Organism: Pseudomonas syringae; assembly: GCF_000737245.1. Lineage (GTDB taxonomy): Bacteria > Pseudomonadota > Gammaproteobacteria > Pseudomonadales > Pseudomonadaceae > Aquipseudomonas > Aquipseudomonas syringae_J. The sequence goes on from NZ_JPQU01000046.1 coordinate 50,177, forward strand.
GCGCAAGGATCCCCAGCAGGTCATCAGCCAATACGGCTACGAGGCCGGACCACCGGAATCCCTGCTGGTAGATTTCGATCCGGTCAGCACTGACCGTTCATTGCGTCAGGCGGGTCTGTCCCTCTGGGGTAGCAATCGACCGACCATTCTCGGCTGGTGGCTGAACGACGCAACCGAGGGTTCCAATCTGGTCGGTGACGGCCAGAGCGCTGCCGAACCGCTGCGGCGTGCGGCTCAGCATCGTGGTCTGCCATTGCGCCTGCCCCTTGCTGACCTTGGCGAGCAGAGCGTCGGCACCGCAAAAAATCTTGAAGGCACCGATGCTGCTCCTCTTAAAGAAGCCTCTGAGCGTTATGGCGCCGACGCGCTGCTGGCAGTGCATGCCAAGGAGGAGGCCGGTCAATGGCAAGGCAAATGGCGGCTGTGGATGGGCGACAAGCGCGAGCAGGGCACCGCAACCGGCGCCAGCTCCGAGGCCTTGGCTGACGCCGTGTTGTTGGCCGTGAGTGAGCGGCTTGCCCCACGCTTCGTCGTCAAGCCTGGCGCGAGCACGGGGATGCTGCTGCAAGTGCAGGGCATGAATCTGGAGCGCTATGCGCAACTGATGCAGTTACTCGAACCATTTGGCGCGCGTCTGAAGTCTGTTGAAGGCGATCGCATCATGTATGAGGTCAGTGGCAGCGCTGAGCAGATCCGCTCGCAATTGGCGCTGGCCAAGTTGCAGGAAACGCCGGCACCTGAAGTCGCTCCGGTGGCTCAGGCTCCTGTCAATGCTACAGGTGCGGTTCAGGCTCCAGCACCGATGATCGTGCCTGCTCCGGCGGCGCAACTGTATTTCCGCTGGTAAATCACTAGACGTATCCATGAGTAGTAAGGGGTTTTGATGACTGACACACGGCGCTGGTTCTGGCTCGGCGGGATTGTCCTGCTGTTCCTGTTTGTGTTCTTGCTGCACTCGATTCTGACCCCGTTTCTGGTCGCGCTGCTGCTCGCGTACATGGGCGACCCGCTGACCGACAAGCTGGAAAAGCTCGGCCTGTCGCGGACCTTGAGTGTGGTGGCGGTGTTTGCCCTGTTCACCCTGATCTTCATGGGCCTGCTGTTGATTCTGGTGCCAATGCTGGCCAAGCAACTGTTCCGCCTTTATGAGCTGGCGCCGCAAATGCTCGACTGGTTGCAGCACACTGCCTTGCCTTGGGTGCAGACCAAGTTCGGCCTGGCCGACGGTTTCTGGAAATTCGACAAGGTCAAAGCGGCCATCTCCGAGCATATGGGGCAGACCGGCGATATCGTCGGCGTGGTGCTTTCCAAGGCCACGGCGTCGAGCCTTGCGTTAATTGGCTTTATTACCAATCTGGTGCTGATCCCGGTGGTCTGTTTCTACCTGCTGCGGGACTGGGATGTGATGATGGCCAAGATTCGCAGCCTGCTGCCGCGTCATCGCGAAGAGCAGGTCGTGAAGCTGGCAGGTGAATGCCACGAAGTACTGGGCGCCTTTATTCGCGGGCAATTGCTGGTGATGGTGGGCCTGGGCGTTATTTACGCTGCTGGCCTTATGCTGGTGGGCCTGGAACTGGGGCTGTTGATCGGGGTAATCGCCGGGCTTGCCGCGATCGTTCCTTATATGGGCTTTGTGATCGGTATCGGCGCGGCGCTGATTGCCGGGCTGTTCCAGTTTGGCGGCGATCTCTACCCAATGTTGGGCATTGCGGCGGTATTCATGATTGGTCAGGCGCTGGAAGGTATGGTTCTGACCCCCTTGCTGGTGGGCGACCGCATTGGCCTGCACCCGGTGGCGGTGATCTTCGCGATCCTGGCGGGCGGCGAATTGTTTGGCTTCACCGGCATCCTGCTTGCGCTGCCGGTGGCGGCGGTGATCATGGTGCTGGTGCGGCACATGCACGACATCTATAAAGAGTCGGATATCTACGGTGGGGCGCAGGATCCGGAGTTGTAGGGGCGACCGCCCGCGGGTTGGGGGAGGAATACAATCTCATGTGGGAGCGGTGCTTGCCCGCGATGCAGGCATACTGAAGTGCGCCCCAAAAGTTGGACACCCGTCCAACCTCTGGGGTGTTTTTCATG
>NZ_JPQU01000047.1 GCF_000737245.1 Pseudomonas syringae
TTGTGTCAGAGAAAAATCTATGGCCTGACACAACGCAATCGCGGGCAAGCGCGCTCCTACAGGAGGTATGTGCCAAATTTATTCAGGAGAACCCCATGCCTCTCCATCCAGTAGCCCGCTTTGCCGATCTGCCTCTGGACCGTGCAACGCAGGTCAAGATCGGTGACAAGAAAATCGCCCTCATCCGTATCGATGATCAGATTCGCGCGTATCAGGGCGAATGCCCTCATGCCGGCGCGCCGTTGGCGAAAGGTGCGATCTGCAACGGCAAGCTGATTTGCCCGTGGCACAACGCTGCATTTGCTATCGCGGACGGCAGCCTGTGCGAGCCGCCGGCATTGGATAGCTTGCGACGCTATCCGGCCAGGGTGGTGGACGGCCAGGTGGTGATCGATGATCAGCCTTTGCCAACGGGCAAAGAAGAAAGTGCATCGGCCGATTCACGTTGCTTCGTGATCGTAGGCGCTGGCGCTGCGGGTACTGCGGCAGCGTCTGCGTTGCGGGAAATGGGCTTCGCCGGCGGGCTGGTTTTGATCGACCCGCAGCAGCAGCCAGGCTACGACCGAACCGCCTTGAGCAAATTCGTGATCGCTGGTCAGATGCCACCTGATGAAGTACCGCCGTTGCGCGACGAGAGTTTTTATAGCGAACAGCGGATCCAGCGTATTCAGGCAATGGTTACCGGCATGGACATGCCGAGTAAAATGCTGACGCTCAGCAACGGACAGCAGTTGAGGTACGACGCAGCACTGATCGCGACCGGAGGCATACCCAAGCGCCCGAAACTGCCCGGTGCAGATTTGCCGCAAGTGCTCACATTGCGCTCCCGCGATGATGCTCGCGCGCTGCTCGATGCTGCGCAGCCCGGCGGTCATGCGGTGATCATCGGCGACAGTTTTATTGGCCTGGAGGCAGCCTCGGCGCTGTGTAAACGTGGTTTGGACGTCACCGTCCTGGCCCGTCATGAAATACCCTTCGAGAAACAATTCGGCCCACGCATTGGCAAAGCGCTGCGCAAGCTCCACGAACAAAACGGCGTATTGTTTCGCACCCATGTGGAAGCGGTGAGATTCGAGGGTGAGGTGCAACTCACGGATGTGGTGCTCAATAACGGCGAGCGCTTGCCAGCCGATCTGGTACTGCTGGGAACCGGCGTACGTCCGGCGACTGATTTTCTCCACGGCGTCGCCCGCGAAGAAGACGATTCGTTGCCGGTGGATGCGGGTATGCGACTAGGCGATGCGGTTTGGGCTGCCGGAGATATTGCGACCTTTCCGCTTGCCGGAACACCTTTGCGCATCGAGCACTGGCGCGTGGCACAACAACAGGCGCGTATCGCTGCCCGAAATATGCTCGGCGGCACAGATCGCTATATTGACGTGCCGTTCTTCTGGACCTTCCATTTCGGCAAACGCATCGACTATCTAGGCCACGCCGAGCATTGGGATGACATCATCTTCAAAGGGGAACCGGAAAACTTCGATTTCATTGCGTTGATCTGCCGGGAAGGTCAAGTCGACGCGATTGTGGCCTGCCAATACGAGCGCGTTATGGCGATGTTTGCCGAAAGGATGAAGCAACCGTTGATGGCGGACGACGCCTTGGGGTTGATTGATGGATTCGCACATTGATGTGCGGGGTCGTGGGAGATTCAATTGTTTGCCCGCAAGGTGGCCTGATGACGTGGGACCGGCTTCAGCCGGGAAGAGGCCAGTACCTCCGAGCCATATTTATCGTCTGGAATGCTGCCTTCCCGGCTGAAGCCGGTCCCACGTCAGCTTGCGGGCAACCAGAAAATCTCCCACACAATAGATCGTGTGCCACCTCATCACTCACACCAACTCAGAGATCTCGATCAGGTTCAGATCCGGGTCTCGCACATACACCGAGCGAATCGGGCCGGTCGCCCCGGTGCGTAAAACCGGCCCTTCGATAATCGGCCAGTCGCAGGCTTGTAGCCGCTGGATAACTTGCTCCAGCGGGACAGCGGCGATGAAACACAGGTCCAGCGCGCCGGGCACCGGCAAGTGAGCCTTGGGCTCGAACTCTGCCCCACGAATGTGCAAATTGATCTTCTGCGCGCCGAACCTGAAAGCCATCCGGCCGGAACCAAAGGTTTCCAGTTGCATGCCCATTACCCGGACGTAAAAGTCCTGAGTGGCTTCGGCATTTGTGGCGGTCAGGACGAGATGGTCAAGGTGGTCGATCATGGATAATGCTCCTGGGTCGCACAGGCAGATGTTTTGCTGGCGCGCTGATTTGTGCGGTCAAGTTATGCCAAGAAAGGCTGCCTCACAACGAGAACCTTTTCCACACGCGCCCCTCAACAAGAAAGCACTCCGGCCAACTGGCCGTCACAACCCTGGTCATGGCACAGTGCTTGCGCTCTCAAGTATTTGAAGCCATTTGACGCGATGCACTGTCCTCCTTGAAGAGAATCACTCTTGGCCAGACCCAACATCATCTTCCTGTTTCCTGCCTTGCTCATGCTCCAGTCATGCACCTTGCTGGCCAGTGCGGACAAACCATCCCCCAGCTTCGCCGACTATCGCCAGCAGACTCTGGAGATCCTTGAGCAACGCCGCGTCTTTCAAACCAACGATCGTGCCGTCGAGCTGCAATGGAACGCGCCTCAGGAATGGCGGCCGAACGGCCAGCCCAAGGGCGGGATTCTGCTGGTTCACGGTCTGGGGGACTCGCCATGGTCTTTTCATGACGTCGGCGCCCGGCTTGCTGCCCAGGGTTTTCTGGTTCGCACCGTGCTGTTGCCTGGGCACGGCACGCAGCCGTCCGACATGCTCGATGTGACCCTTGAGCAGTGGCAGAACGTGGTTCGTGAACAGGCAAAGACCCTGAGCGAGGAAGTGCCCAAGGTGTATCTGGGCGGGTTTTCCACCGGGGCGAATCTGGTTCTGGATTACGCCTACGACCACGATGAAATTGCCGGACTGGTGTTGTTCTCACCGGCCTTTCGCTCTGATAGCCCTTATGCCTGGCTGACCCAATGGATCTCCTGGGCACGTCCGTGGCTGGCCAGCCCGAACGACCCGCTGCGCCCACTGCAAACCCCGGTGCGTTACCTGAATGTGCCCACTAACGGATTTGCGCAGTTCTATCGCAGCAGCGTGCTGGCGCAAAAGCGCCTGGATCAGCGTAGCTATGACAAACCGGTGTTCGTCGCCATTACCCAGCACGATTCGGTGCTGGATACGGGTTATGTGCTGGATACCTTCAACGCGCGCTTCACCCACCCCGCGAGTCGGCTGATCTGGTACGGGGATAGCCCGGCCCCTGCCGCAAAAAATACCCGAGTGCTGGTGCGCGAGGATTATCTGCCGCAGTACCGCATCAGCCAGTTTTCCCATATGGGTCTGCTGTTCTCCCCGGATAACGCTCTGTACGGCGTGGACGGCAAACAGCGCATCTGCTGGAACGGCCAGGAAACCCCGGACATGCAGAAATGCCTGGCGGGCCAGCCGGTCTGGTATTCGGATTGGGGCCATCGCGAAGCGGGAAAAATTCACGCACGCCTGACCTTCAATCCGTATTTCGAGTGGCAGTCAACGGTGATGATGGGGGTGTTGGGAGCTGAAGCTAAATGACTGACCTGTAGGAGCTCACGAGCACCGCGAGGCAGCGATGGCGTCCAGCCTGACACACCGCCATCGCGGCCTCGCGGTGCTCGTGCGCTCCTACAGAAAATAGCCCGTTCAACACTCACTCCAGCGGCGCCAGCCGCTCGCGGCTGTTGCTCAGGTGTGTCCACATCGCCGCGCGGGCGGCGTCGGGATCCTGGCGGCGGATGGCGGCGAGCAACGCTTCGTGCTCCAGGTTGGCCAGATAACCATGGCGCGCAAGGTTGGTGCCGGCACGTTCACTGGCATTGATCCGGCTGCGGGGTATCACCGCGCTGCCCAGGTGTTGCATGATTTCCGTGAAGTACGAGTTGCCCGTCGCCTCGGCGATCAACATGTGAAAACGCTTGTCCGCCTCCACGCAGCTGTCGGCATTGGCCAGCTGATTCTGATAATCATCCAGCGCCTGACGCATCGCGGCCAGTTGCTCGTCGGTGCGCCGCAACGCTGCCAGCGCCACCGCCTGAGTTTCCAGGCCCATGCGCAACTCAATGATGTCTCGCACGCTGGCGGCGGTCTCGACCTTCAGGTGCAGCCCGGTCTGATTGCCGCGATCAAGAACGAAGGTGCCGACCCCATGATGGGTTTCCACCAACCCCGACGCCTGCAGTTTGGAGATGGCCTCGCGCACCACCGTCCGGCTGACCCCATGCTGGCGAACGATTTCGTTTTCAGACGGCAGCTTCTGCCCCGCCGGTATCTTGCCCAACAGAATGCGCTGGCTAAGGTCCGTCACCAGATCTGTGGCGAGATTATGTTGCCGCCGCTTTGGGGCAGGCTGGGTTGGCTCTTGCATGAAGTGTTTTCCTGAACAGCCGTTCGTGAGTCGGTCTGAGGCCGTTATGTGGCTCCATGAACCCGCTTGGCAACCACAAGATGTTGCAAATATATCACCTCGCCGCTGGCACTTGTCAGACAAGCAGCCCTGTAAAACTCATCCAGCTTGTATGACAACCCGGTTAGGCGAGCTTTAACTCCAATCGCTGAAAGCCTCGAAATCAGTGACCTTGCTGTGCAAGGCCGAGATTACCCATACCTCACCCGCCCGCAAGATAAAGCCATAAACACCCGTATTCATGGGGATAAACCAGAATAAATGTACTTGTCTAGCGGACCAGGCGCGGCGGATCACCTTAATAATTCCCACCCCAAATTTCTAAAAACAAGTGAACGACTAGTTGCACACCGGCGCCTTACTTGTATGATGTCTCTCAAGGCAAGCGACAAGCGTGAGCAACCCGCATAAAAATAACGAGTGGGATTTACAACATGAATCAGAATCTGAACAAGGCACCCGTGATCACCAGCATGCAAGTCATCCCAGTGGCCGGCCACGATGACATGCTGCTCAACCTCAGCGGCGCCCACGGGCCTTACTTCACCCGCAATATCGTGATCCTGCAGGACAACGCCGGGCACACGGGTGTCGGCGAAATCCCCGGCGGTGAACGCATTCGCCAGACCCTGGAAGACGCCCGGCAACTGTTGGTAGGCAGCCCGATCGGCACCTATCAGAAAATCCTCAATGAAGTGCGCAAGACCTTTGCCGAGCGCGATTCCGGTGGTCGTGGCCTGCAGACTTTCGACTTGCGGGTGACGATCCATGCCGTGACCGGCCTGGAGGCCGCCCTCCTCGACCTGCTTGGCCAACACCTGGACGTGCCAGTCGCAGCGCTGCTTGGTGAAGGCCAGCAGCGCGATGAAGTGAAGATGCTCGGCTATCTGTTTTACGTGGGCGATCAAGGCAAGACCAATCTGGCGTATCGCCGTGAAGAAGATGCCGACAACGACTGGTTCCGCGTCCGCCACGAAGAGGCCCTGACTCCCGAAGCCGTGGTGCGTCTGGCCGAGGCTGCGCAAGCGCGCTATGGCTTCCAGGATTTCAAACTCAAAGGCGGCGTGCTCAGCGGCGATGCGGAAATCGAAGCGGTAACCGCCCTTGCCGAACGCTTCCCCGAAGCCCGTATCACACTTGATCCCAATGGCGCCTGGTCACTGAAAGAAGCCATCCGCCTGTGCCGCGATCAACATCACGTACTGGCTTACGCCGAAGACCCTTGTGGCGCTGAGAATGGTTATTCCGGTCGCGAAGTCATGGCCGAATTCCGCCGCGCCACGGGCTTGAAGACGGCCACCAACATGATCGCCACCGATTGGCGTGAAATGGGCCATGCCATTCAGTTGCAGTCAGTGGACATCCCGCTGGCGGACCCGCACTTCTGGACCATGCAGGGTTCGGTTCGGGTCGCACAGATGTGCAACGAGTGGGGCCTGACCTGGGGTTCGCATTCCAACAACCACTTTGATATTTCCCTGGCGATGTTCACCCACGTGGCCGCCGCTGCACCGGGCGATATCACGGCCATCGACACCCATTGGATCTGGCAGGACGGCCAACGCCTGACCAAGGCCCCACTGGAGATCGTCGGAGGCTGCGTGCAGGTGCCGAAAAAGCCGGGCCTGGGCGTCGAGCTGGACATGGATCAGGTCCACAAGGCTCACGAATTGTACAAAGGCATGGGCCTGGGTGCCCGCGACGACGGCGCCGCGATGCAATTCCTGGTGCCGGACTGGAAGTTCAACAATAAGCAGCCGTGTCTGGTGCGTTGATATTTTGAGCTGAATGCCTGACGCCAATCCCTGTGGGAGCGGTGCTTGCCCGCGATAAGGCCGTCTCAGATATCAGGCCAACCGCGTCTAGCCTTATCGCGGGCAAGCACCGCTCCCACAGGGGGTTTACATCTGAAGATTTGCCAAGCTGGCATACGGCGCGCAACCCCCTTGCGCGCCGTTTTTTATGCCCGCTCAACCGCGTGTTAAGGTTCGTGCTTCTCTCGTCATGAAGCCCGGACATGTCCCATATCGCTCATACCCATCCCCGTTTGAGCATCGCCGCAGGCTTTGGCCTTGCCAGCGGTATCGCAGCAGCCGTATTTGCCCCGCAGTTCTCAATTACCAGTAAATGCCTTATCGCGTGGAACGTCGGCGTGTGGATCTATCTGGCGTTGATCCTGGTGCGCACCTTCCGCACCAACGCGGCGGACGCCGAGCGTATTTCCATGGTCGAAGATGAAAACGCTGGCCTGGTGCTGGTCACCGTCTGTGTCGCGGCACTGGCCAGTCTCGCGGCAATCACCCTGGAACTGGCCGGCAGCAAGGAGATGACCAGCAACGATCGGGCGCTGCATTACGCCTTCACCGGCCTGACCATTGTCGGTTCGTGGCTGGTGACCGGGGTGATTTTCAGCCTGCACTACGCCCGGCTGTTTTACACCTGGAAAGGCAAGGAACCCGCCCTGCGCTTTGCTGATGGCGAGCGGCACCCTGACTACTGGGATTTCCTGTACTTCTCGTTCACCTTGAGCGTTGCCGTGCAAACTTCCGATGTCGGGGTTGCGACTCCGGGTCTGCGCAGGATCGTTCTCGCACAGTGCCTGATCGGATTCATCTTCAATACAGCGATTCTGGGCTTTTCCATCAATATTGCTGCCGGTCTGTTTGGCTAAGCGGCAATCTGGCGCTAATGTGGCGGCACAACCTTAAAAAGCTCTTGAAGGCGATCCGACATGACGCAAACGCAAATTGCTGTGCTCGATGACTGGCAATCCGTCGCCAGCAAAGTTGTGGACTGGTCGGTGCTCGATGGCATCGGCCAAGTGAGCTTCCTGCATGAATATCCCGCCGATACCGATACCCTGGCCGCCCGTCTGCAGGCCTTTGATGTGATCTGCGTGATGCGCGAGCGCACGGTTTTCGATGAAGCCCTGCTCGTCCAGCTGCCGCATCTCAAGCTGCTGGTAACTGGCGGCATGCGCAACGCGGCCATTGATGTTAAAGCTGCCGGACGGCTTGGTATTCAGGTCTGCGGCACCGAAAGCTACAAACATGCTGCGCCCGAACTGACCTGGGCGCTGATCATGGGTGTGACACGCAATCTGGTGGCCGAAGCCAATTCATTGCGCGACGGCCAGTGGCAGATCGGCCTGGGCAGCGACCTGCATGGCAAGACGCTGGGTATCCTCGGCTTGGGCAGCATCGGCAAATGGATCGCCCGCTACGGCCTGGCATTTGGCATGAAGGTCATCGCCTGGAGCGAAAACCTCACCACTGAGGCGGCTGCCGAATCCGGGGTGACTTACGTCAGCAAGCAGGAATTGTTCGAGCAGGCAGATATTCTGTCCATCCATCTGGTGCTCAGTGACCGCAGCCGAGGCCTCGTCGACAAGCAGGCGCTGGACTGGATGAAGTCAACGGCCTATCTGATCAATACTGCCCGCGGGCCAATTGTTGACGAGGCAGCGTTGATCGATACCCTGCAACAACGGCGGATTGCAGGCGCAGCGCTGGACGTGTTCGCCATTGAGCCGTTGCCGTCTGGCCATCCGTTACGCACGCTGGATAACCTGCTCGCCACACCCCATGTGGGGTATGTCACGGAAAACAACTATAGGATGTTCTTCAGCCAGATGATTGAAGATATCCAGGCCTGGGATGCGGGTGCGCCGATTCGGGTGTTTTCTTGAGGCGTCTGACTTCTGTGGGAGCGGTGCTTGCCCGCGATAAGGCCGGACGCGACCTAATGTGAACCGCGTTCAGACTTATCGCGGGCAAGCACCGCTCCCACAGGATCTGCGACAACAGAACAGGAGACTTACCATGACCCCATTCGACCTCGACAGCGTCCTGCTGGTCATCGACATGCAATACGACTTCATGCCCGGTGGCGCTCTGGCGGTGGCTGAAGGGGATACGCTGGTGCCGTTGATCAATCGCCTGGGGCAGCAGTTCCGGGGTGTTGTCATTACACAGGACTGGCATCCGGCCGGGCACATTTCCTTTGCTTCCAGCCATAGTGGGCGGGTCCCCTTCGAAATCACCGCCCTGCCCTATGGCCAGCAAACCTTGTGGCCGGATCACTGCATTCAGGGCAGCCAGGGTGCACAGCTGCATGCCGAACTTGACCTGCCCCACGCGCAATTAATCTTGCGCAAAGGCTGTAATTCGCATATCGACAGCTATTCGGCATTCCTTGAGGCAGACCGCACGACGCCCACCGGCCTTGCCAGCTACCTGAATGAACGTGGCGTCAAGAACGTGTTTGTGGTCGGGCTGGCACTGGACTTCTGTGTGGCGTGGTCAGCGCTGGATGCCAGGGCGGCGGGCTTCACCACCGTGGTTATAGAAGACGCCTGTCGGGCCATCGATATGAATGGCACGCTGGAAAAGGCTTGGCAGGACATGTTGGCGGCCGGGGTGACGCGTATAACCAGCAGCGAATTGCTTAACGGATGACAACACCTGCGATGGCGGTGCCGTTTTTCCGCTGGAAGCTCTATGGTTGGCTGCAAGCTGAAGTACGCCGTGGGACCGGCTTCAGCCGGGAAAGCGGTATTTCTCACGACCCATGATCAGTGATCGTCCCGGCCTCTTCCCGGCTAAAGCCGGTCCCACGTCATCGCACCAATATTGAGATTGACACCTGTGGCTTTCACTAAAAGTCACGTGCACGTGTTCAACGCTCTCGCGTAAGGCTTTGCACTGACAGATCCAAAGCCTTCTGCATATCCAGGCGCGCCGAGCGGCCAATGTTTTTGTCGTCCATCTGATAGTTGCGCTCCGAGGGCAAAATCGGTGCGGTGAGGTCGTCGGCATCCATGGCTTCGAAATCGAAATTGCCGCCGATGGGCATGGCGCTGCGGCGTAACAGCATGCGCAGTTGTTCAGGTGTCAGTTTCGGGTTGATCGACAGCATGGCCGCGACAATCCCCGTGACCATGGGCGTCGCGTAGGACGTGCCGCAATGCACCGCGCCCTGCTCGCCAGCCATCAGCGTCGAGGCCCGGGTGCAGGCGGCGGCCATGATGTCTACGCGGCTGTCGACGTTGGACGACGCGCGCTTTTCGACGTAAGCCGGGTCGTCGATGGGCAGATCGTCGTCCTTGCTACGCTGATGTCCGCCGACCACCAATAACTGCTCGGTGATGAAAGACGACGGCAACCGGTACTCATCAGTGCCGGAAAAGGATGAGCCATTGCCTGCCGAGTTGATCACCAGCACATCCGGGTGCTGGCGCCGTAACCAGAGGAAAAACTCCTCCAGCAGCTCTTCGTAACCGGACATCGCCAGACCGGAGCGAATCAGTGACTCAACTTCATCACCCTCGACATTTTTCGCCCCGACCCGATGCAAACCCCAGCTCCAGTTAATGACCCGTGCGCCGTCCTCGACCAGGTTGACCGACGCCGCAACGTTGGCCGTGATCCCGGCGTCCGAATTGCGCTCAACGATCACCTCGAAGCCCTGGCTGACGCCGTCCAGCGCTCGCAGGAAACCCGTGTTGCCGCCCTTGCCGGTATCGGCGGCGAGTATCCCGGCCACTGTCGAACCATGGCCATCGGGCTTTTTCGCATCGCGGGCGTAGAGGCAGGTGCGTGGCTTGCCGGAGTTGCAGTCACCGAGATAGTCGGCAAAGTCCGGCGCATCAAAATCCACATCACGCTCAATGATGCCGATGCGAATGGGTACTGGTTTGATGGATGAGGCTTTGGCGGGAATCCGGCGCTGGTAATAATTGACCGCGTCCATAAACCGATTCGCCGCCCACTGTTCCTGAGTAGGCTTGGGCTGCTTGCCGTCGCTGGGTGCGGCGTCGGTTTCTGACGGTTGAGTGATCTCAGGCTCAGCGGCGGATTCTTCGACCACCACCGCATCCACGCTGACCTCGCTGCCAATACGCAGGACCAGGGCGTCGCGATTTATCAGATCGTTGACCGGTAGACGCAACTGGTAGGTATTGAGCGGCGCGATAGAGCCCACCACCGTAGCGCCGAATTTGCGGGCGATGCGCTCGGCTTCCTCGGCGCCGTTGAAGCGTTCCTCGATGATCACGCTGACCAGATCGACATAACTTGTCAGGCCGTCCATATTTTTCGCCACTTGCTGTGGGGTGGCCGCCAGCACATGGCTGCCCGCCAGACTCAGCCACACCGCATTGCTGCTGCGGCCGCCCTGCTCCAGCCACAGCGGCCCGCTGCGCCAATCGGCAGCATTCAGGCGCAGCTTGAGCTGCTGGCCATCGCGTTCCAGCAGCGACTGGGACAGTGGTTTACCGTCGAGTTTGAGCTGCACGTCTTCAGACGTGAGCCCGCGCGCGCCCAGGCAGAACGTCTGTTGCTCACGACCCGTCAAATCGTCGCAGCGCTGCAGGCGCTCGACCCGCAACGGCTCGTCGGCCTGAGCGCAGGAAAGACTCGCCAGGGCGACCATGAACGCGGGGAACAAAGTACGACTGAGCATTGAGCAATCCTGAGGGACACGACGATAGCAGTCTGACTGTCGGGCCGCTGCAGGGTTCAGGGTTCAGGCTTCAGGAAACGCCGAGCGCGAAATCCTTCAGCGTTTCGCCTTCCATGCGGTAGCGCACCCACTCATCCTGCGGTACTGCGCCAATGGATTTGTAGAACTCGATGGCTGGCTCGTTCCAGTCCAGCACGCTCCATTCGAAACGCCCGCAACCGCTGTCATGAGCGATCTTCGCCAAATGGCGCAGCAACAGTTTGCCCGCACCGACCCCACGATGTTTCTGGGAAACAAACAAGTCTTCCAGGTACAGGCCTTTGCGGCCCTGCCAGGTCGAGTAATTGAAGAAGTACACGGCAAAACCGATGGGCTGGTCATTGAGCAGGCAGATCAGCGCTCGCGCGGGAGACGTTTCGTCGAACAGGCTACGCTCGATATCGGCAACGCTGGCCAGCACTTCATGCTCGGCTTTTTCATAGATCGCCAGCTCGGTAATGAAGCCTAGAATCACCTTGGCATCGGCTCGGGTGGCTTCACGAATTTGCACAGTCACAACTTTCTCCTTTTATCTGTATGGCAGCGTCGTTCAGCAGCGAACGACCGGCGGTGGATTGTGTCTCAAGCAACAGCCCGGCGCAGCATTAAAAGGTCTACGCCCTCACCCGCATTAAGGAAGTTGTATGGACGATAAGTCAGAAGGCAGAACACCCGGGTTATCCGCAGAGGAAGAGCGCGAAGTCGACGAGAACCAGCCACCCCGTGCGGCGGTGCTCCACGAGACTATCCGCATCCAGGGTGACCACGAACTGGAGCGCAGTATCGCGGCATTGTGGTGGTCGGCGCTGGCCGCTGGCCTGACCATGGGCTTGTCGTTGATGGCCATGGGTCTGTTCAAATCCCGACTGCCGGATATTGAATCCAGCCATGTGATCGCCAGCCTGGGTTATTCCGCAGGCTTTCTGGCGGTGATCCTCGCTCGCCAGCAACTGTTCACCGAAAACACCCTGACTGCGGTATTGCCGGTGATGAGCAAACCGACACTGGCCAATTTCGGTCGGTTACTCCGTTTGTGGGGCGTGGTGCTGTTCGGCAATCTGTGCGGCACCTTATTAGTGGCTTACGTGATGTTGAACCTGCCGATTTTTGACAGCCAGACTGACCACGCCTTTCTGGAAATCGGCCGCAAGGTCATGGAGAACGACGTCACCCACATGTTTTCCAAGGGCATCGTCTCCGGCTGGATGATCGCGACCATGGTCTGGATGATCGCCTCCATGGAGGCCGCGAAGATCTGGATCATCATCCTGATCACTTATCTGATGGCGTTGGGCGACTTCACCCACATCGTCGTCGGCTCGGCCGAGGCGTCTTATCTGGTGTTCGCCGGCGAGCTGTCCTGGTCGGATTTCTGGCTGGTCTTCGCGGCACCGACCCTGGCCGGCAATATCATCGGCGGCAGCTTCATCTTCGCCATCCTCAGCCATGCCCAGATCCGCAGCGAGAAAGACACCACGGCCAAGCTGGAGCGGGATCGGTTGAAAAGAATCGAAGATCGCAAGCGCGAGAAAGAAGAGAAGGACAAGGAGGAACGGTTGGCTGGCTAAGCCCCTGTTGGAGCGAGGCTTGCCCGCGAACCCGCCACCTCGGTCTGTCAGGTAGGTCGCGTCATCGTTCTTCGCGGGCAAGCCTCGCTCCAACAAGCCTACTGGGCAGATGAAAATCTTTTCAGAAACTGTTCAGGTCTTTTCCGCCAGAATACTGTTTTGGCTGTAATTCCTTTCAGGCGGCAAGATGACCCGAATTCTGACCATCGAAGATGATGCGGTGACCGCGCAGGAAATCGTCGCCGAGTTGAGCAACCACGGACTTGAGGTGGACTGGGTCGACAACGGCCGTGAAGGTCTGGCCCGCGCGGTCAGTGGCGACTATGACCTGATCACCCTGGATCGCATGCTGCCGGAAGTCGATGGCCTGGCCATCGTCACCACCCTGCGCGCCCAAGGCATCTCCACCCCGATCCTGATGATCAGCGCCCTTTCCGATGTCGACGAGCGGGTTCGGGGCCTGCGCGCCGGTGGCGATGACTATCTGGCCAAGCCTTTTGCATCCGATGAAATGGCGGCCCGGGTCGAAGTCCTGCTGCGCCGTCGCAACCCGGTGGCGGCTGCGGAGACCATTCTGCGGGTCGGGGACTTGGAACTGAACCTGATCAAGCGCGAAGCCAGTCGCGGTCAAAACCCGCTGACGCTGCTGCCCACCGAGTACAAGCTGCTGGAATTCCTGATGCGCAACAGCGGCCAGATCATTACTCGCATGATGATTTTCGAGGAAGTCTGGGGTTATCACTTCGATCCGGGGACTAACCTGATTGATGTGCACATCGGTCGCCTGCGCAAAAAGATCGACCCGCCGGGCGTGGCGCCGCTGATTCGAACCGTGCGAGGCTCGGGTTATGTCATTGCTGAACCCGTCTAAAGGCTGGCGCTCATCCAGCAGCCGCTTGTTGGGGCTTTACAGCTTCCTGTTCGTGGCCTGGAGCTGCACCCTGATCGGCGTGGTGTATTGGGAGGTCAGCACCTACCTGAACAACCTCGCCCGTCATTCCCTCATGCAACGCCAACAATTGTTCGCGCGCTTCGAAGGCGAGCAATTGATTGAGGCGCTGACCGCCAGCATCACTTTCGACATGCGCGCCGTGGACGCCTATGGCTTGTTCGACGCCAACCTGCGGCCGCTCAGCGGGCCAATCACCGCCATCCCTGCCAGCCTGCCTCTGGATGGCGAGATTCATCAGCTGAGCAATTGCATCGACACCGAAGATCCGCACATGCCGCAAGACACCTGTGATGCGGTCGCCAGCCAGACCCGGGACGGGCATTGGCTGGTGCTGGTGCGCGACAACGGCTCGCTGTTTGCGGTGACCACCCTGATCCTGCATGCCCTGCTCTGGGGCCTGTCGCTGACGATCATTCCCGGTATCGCCGGCTGGCACCTGCTACGGCGTCGGCCGCTGCAGCGTATCCGCGATATACAGGCCAGCGCCGAAGCCATCGTGGCGGGCAACCTGGGGCAGCGCCTGCCGGTTTCAGCGCGGCGTGACGAACTGGATATGCTCGCTGTGATCGTCAACGCCATGCTCGAACGCATTGAAAAACTCATGAATGAGGTCAAGGGCGTCTGCGACAACATCGCCCACGACCTGCGCACGCCGCTGACCCGCCTGCGCGCCAAGCTGTATCGCATTCAGCAGCAGTCCCCGGAAGATTCGCTGGTGGCCACGCAGATGGATCAGGTGATTGCCGAAGCGGATACCTTGATGGCGCGTTTTCGTGGATTGCTGCGTATTTCCGAGATCGAGGATCACCAGCGGCGCTCAGCGTTCGTCACCGTGGACCCGGCCGCCCTGCTGCAGGAAGTCCATGATTTCTACCTGCCATTGGCGGAAGAAGGCGGCGTCATACTCACGCTTGAGACAGAAGCGGGATTGCCACCTGTGCTCGGTGACCGCGCCTTGCTGTTCGAGGCACTGGCCAACCTGCTGAGCAACTCGATCAAGTTCAGCCCGCCCGGCGGCAAGGTGATTCTCAGCGCCCGCGCGGACGGCGACAGCACCTGCATCGAAGTCCAGGACGCGGGCCCCGGCATCCCGGAAAGCGAGCGCAAAATGGTCTTCCAACGGTTTTATCGCAGCGAAGATGGCAATCCGCAAAGCGGCTTTGGCCTGGGCCTGTCCATCGTCGCCGCCATCGTCAACCTGCACGGCTTCACCCTGAGCATCGGCAGCAGCAAGCTAGGCGGCGCGAAGCTGAGCCTGGAATGCCGGCAGACGGTGGCGGTGGTTTAAGGAAGTTTTGTGGAGGCCTTATCGCGGGCAAGCACCGCTCCCGCAGGAGATTACGTTTCGCCGTTGGAGCCGGGCTTGCCCGCGAAGAACGATAACGCGGTGTAGCTGCCACACCGCGTCGACTGATTCGCGGGCAAGTCGGAATGCCGCCCACTCGCTCCAACGCGCTCCCCGAACCTGTGGGAGCGGTGCTTGCCCGCGATAAGGTCACCCCGATTGAAGGATAATTACAATTCCTCAACCACCGAGAACCCAAACAACACCTGCGGCGCATTGATCAACAGCGCCCGGCGTACGTCGTCCGAACACCCCAACTCCCGCAACTGCTCCACCACATCGCCATAACCGATCTCACTCTCGTGCTGGGTATGGGGCCAGTCGCTGCCCCAGACCAGACGATCAAGACCAAAGCCTTCGATCAGCAATGGCAGAGCCGCCCGGGCAAACTCCGCGTTCTGCTCAGGCGTGCCATCCAGCCGGTAAACAGCCGAGACTTTGACCCACACCAAACCGCTGCTGCCGCATTCGAGAAACGCCTGAAACGCCGGATGATCCACGCCCAGGCTCGCGTCGGCCCGACCGAAGTGATCCACCACGATTTTGCAGCCAAACGGCAACAAACCGCGGATCAACGCGGGGATATCCTCGACACCCCGATGCAATTCCACATGCCAGCCTAGCGCTGCCACGTCATCGAGCAAGCGCGTCCAGGCCGGCTGAGTGAAGTCCGGTAAAGGCTTACCCATCAGGTTCAAACGAATACCGACAATGCCCTGCTCGGCCAGGCGCTCAAGCTCGGCGCGGCTGATGTCTCTATCAACCACGGCGACGCCACGCAACTGAGAGGGCGCTCGTTTCAGGGCCTCCAGCAAATATTGGTTATCGGTGCCGAGAAAACTCGGTTGCACCAGCACGCCATGGCTCAAACCATGCTCGCGAAGTTGCTCAAGGTACGCCTCGAGGGTCGCATCATAGTCCGGGGTGTAACGGCGGCCGGAAGTCAGTTGCAGATCGCGGCTGAATACATGGGCGTGACCATCGATGCCGATGATCGGGGAGTGACTGGTGTCAGGCATGGAACTCATCTATGAAGGAGGCGCGGTGCGGGACACCGCGCGGGTTTACAGCCAAGTCAGGCTTGCTGCGGCGCTTCACGTCCTTGAGTGGCATCAGGTGCGGGCGTGGTCGCATCCAGACTGCGGCCACGGGTTTCAGGCAGGCAAAGCGCAGCGATCACCGCCACGCCATACGCGATACCGGCGTCAATACCGATAGCGCTGCCCAGGGACATGGAAGCACTCATGTGGCCGACCATGAACGGGAACACTGCAGACAGGACGCGGCCAAAGTTGTAGCAAAAACCAACCCCTGCACCACGCACGTCAGCCGGGTACAGCTCGTTGAAGAACGAACCCAGGCTCGCCGGAATACCCGCCGCGAAGAACCCCAGCGGGAAGCCCAGGAACAGCATCTGGGTGTTGGTCAGCGGCAGGAACACGTAGCACTGCACGGTTATCACACAGCACAGCGCGAACAACACGATGTTCATGCGTCGGCCAATGCGATCGACCAGGAAGCCACTGGCCACACAACCGCACCAGAAGGCAAATATGATCACTGCCAGATAGCCGCCGGAGTTGAGCACTGACAGGTTGCGCTCAGTCTTGAGGAAAGTCGGCAGCCAGGTCATGACCGCGTGATAACCACCATGAGCACCCAGACCGAGGATGCCGCCGAGCAAGGTCACGCGCAGCAGTTCGGGGCGGAAGATCCCGGACATGGACTTGAAGAAACTTTTGGGCGGCGTTTTTTCTTTCTGCTGACGCTGAAAGCTGTCCGGCTCTTCAACGTTACGGCGTACCCAGATGATCAGCAGCGACGGCAACAGGCCCACCAGGAACATCAAGCGCCAGGCAATATCCTGCGGCACCAGCGAATAAATCAGGGTAAAGACCAGCACCGCCAGGCCCCAACCCACAGCCCAGGCGCTCTGCACGGTGCCCATCACCTTGCCACGGTATTTGGACTGGATGGTCTCGGCCATCAACACCGCACCCGCAGCCCACTCACCGCCGATGCCAAAGCCTTGCAGGGCTTTGACGATCAACAGTTGGTTGAAGCCAGTCACGAACGCGGAAAGGAAAGTGAAAAATGAGAACCAGAGAATCATCCATTGCAGTGTGCGGACCCGACCGTAACGGTCCGACAGCGTACCGCCAACCCAGCCACCCAGCGCCGAGGTCACCAGGGTTACACCGCTGATCAAGCCGGCGTCGCCCTTGGTCAGGGCGAATGCGGCGATCAGAGCCGGAATCGCCAGACCGAACATTTGCACTTCCAGCGCATCCAGCGACCAGCCGCCGAAGCAGGCCCAAAACGTTTTGCGCTCCCGAGGAGTGACTTGGCGATACCAACTGAACATTGTTTTTGTCCTTATGAGGGTTTACCTGGCGCCCTGACCGGGCCAGTGGGAGCGAACTCATTCGCGAAAGCGGTGTGTCAGCCCCGGATACTTCTGAGGGCTGCCGCCTTCGCGAATGAATTCGCTCCCACGGTGAATCGAATTTCAATCCAGGCAGTTTCGGGTTGTTTTCTAAAAGTGCGTTGCAGTAGAGAGCCGAGAGGGAGTCTCAGCGTATTTCGACGCTGTAGCGGAAATGGCTGGCGTGGCCGCGTGAGCGACGCCATTCCAGCGGTTCGCCGGCGTAATTACGGGCCAGACGTTCGATCACCACCACCGGGCTGTTCGCGGGAATCTGCAACAGACGGGCATGGGCATCGCCCACCGCTTCGGCGGTCAGGGTTTCTTCGGCATACGCCACGACCTGGCCACACAAGGCTTCGTAAATCGGGTACAGCAACGGGCCCTGACGCTGCAGGTCGTTATCCAGCAAGGCCTGAAATTGCAAGCGAGGCAACCAGATCTCCTCAGCCAGAACCGGCTTTGCCTCCAGCAAACGCAGACGCACCATGCGAATCACCGGCGCATCGGGGATCAGGCCGAGAGCCTGGCTGACGGCAGACGGCGCAATCATCGGCTCGATGGACAGGATCCGGCTTTCCGGCACCTGGCGAGCGCCAGACGCACTTTGAAAACGGAAGAAGCGAAACAGCGAGGACTCGAACTGCGGGCGACGAATGAAGGTGCCACGACCCTGCTGGCGCTCGAGAATGTTGTCGGCCACCAGCATGTCGATGGCTTTGCGCACCGTGCCGGTGGACAGGCAGTACTCGCTGGACAAGGCGGCTTCGGTAGGAATGGCTTCCCCCGGACGCCAGCGATTATTGGCAATCTGCTCGGCCAATTGGTCGCGCAAACGTTGATAGAGGGGTAGACGTTCATCACTGGATAATCTGTTCATATTTTTATTTATCTAGTCATCTATATGAATGTGAGACGAAGTATTGTCGCGATCATGGAAGTCGTCAAGTGCAAGCTGGCCACATTTATCCGAGTGTTTCTATAAGATGGGCGGGTTTCCAGCCCGACGACCTTTGCGTCGAGGGCGATCTTGAACCTGCGGCAAAGCGAGATGATGCAATTGACCGATACTGACGCGGCACTGGCTGACTGGAACGACCTGCGAGCTGACGGCGATGAACCCTGGGGTTTGCTGATGGGTAACGGCTCAAGTCTGGCCGTGTGGAAGAACTTCGCCTACGACTCGCTGTTCGAGCTGTCTCAGACCACTCGCAGCAACCCCATGAGCCGCACCGAGCTGGCGGTATTCAGCGCTATGGAGACGAGTAATTTCGAGCCGGTGCTGGCTGCGCTGAAATCGGCCATGCGGGTCAACGCGGCACTGACCGTCAGTTCCTCGTCGCCGCGCAATCGTTATTTCGCGATCAAGGAAGCCTTGATCCACGCCATTCGCTCGGTGCACATCCCCTGGAAGCTGATCCAGACCGACACCCTCGCCCGCCTCAATGCTGAATTGCAGCGCTACACCAGCGTTTATTCCAGCAACTATGACCTGCTGGCTTACTGGGCGGTGATGCATGCCCCGGGGCCTTTCGATGACCTGTTCAACGATGAGGCTACGTTCAACCTGCACGCGTCTCAGGCCAAGGGCACTCGAGTGCTCTATCTGCATGGCGGCATGCATCTGGTAAAGAACCTCAACGGGACGGTGCGCAAGTTGCAGTCTTCGGAAAGCACCCTATTGGGCAGCTTCGCCATCAATGCTCTGGACGATGTGCCGCTGTTCATCAGCGAAGGCAGCAGCGCGGAAAAAATGAAGATCATCCGCACCTCCGATTACCTGTCGTTCTGCCATGGGCAATTGGCGCAACATACCGATGCCCTGTGCATTTTCGGCCATTCACTGGGCAAACAGGACGCCCATATCGTGGCTGCGATTCTCCAGGCGCAACCCAAGCGCATCGCGATCTCGATCCTGCCGCGCAGTGAGGCATTCGTGATCGCTCAGAAGCGTCGCTATCGGGAGTTGTTTGCTGATGCGCAAGTCACCTTCTTCGATGCGAAGAGCCATCCGCTCGGAAATCCGGATTTACGGGTATCGGCAAATCCGTAGGAGATCCCCCGTCGTCCAGACGACGCGCTGTCGCGCAGCAAACACAGGACCTGTGGGAGCGAGCTTGCTCGCGAAGCAATGTTCCTGCCTTCAGAAATATATGCCGATGTCCCGGCCTCTTCGCGAGCAAGCTCGCTCCCACAGAAAATCATTTCAATCCAGATAGTTATCTTATGTTTGATGAGAGCGCTTGCCCTCGATGCGATTTCAAGGCTGACCTAATGTGTTGTTTTTGCGAATGTCATCGCGGGCAAGCGCGCTCCTACAGAGGAAATCGTTTCTTCAGTAATTTATGGCGTGTTTGGCAGGAACCGCCGAAGGCTGCGAAGGCGCCAACCTATCAACAATCTGCCCCACCAGATATTCAGCATCCCGCGCTACGCCTGAAAAGCGCCCTGAACCCCAGGTGTACAGCCACGGCAACCCGAGGAAATACAGACCGGGTTGTGCGGTAACGCCACGCACGTGGCCCGGGTGACCACGACCGTTGAACACCGGGGCTTCAACCCAAGTGAAATCGGGCGTGAAACCGATGCACCAGATAATACTGGTGATCCCCGCGGCGTCCAGATCCAGTTCCGTGCGCTCCTGGGACGGTGTCCACTGCGGTGAATAGACGTTGCCATCAGGCGCGTCGATGCCCTTCTCACTGATGAATTTATCGATGGATGCGTTGATCCGGTTATACACCGCATCGGCGCTGTCCAGGCTTTGCCCGAGGTTGCCGGAAAACGTCAGAACTTCACCCTGCAAGCCCTCCACACGCCCAAACAACTCCATACCTTCAGCGGCAAAACGGCGCAGATCAATATCACGTCCACCATCACGACCAGTGACGTAATGGTTGGTGTTGTCCCGCACGCCTTCACGCAGCGGATGGGTGTCGACGCCAATATCGTAGTAGCCCATTTCCGCCAGCCAATCGACAACATCCTTGCCGCGATAGAATCGCGCGCAACGGGGTGCATCGCCCACTGCGAGATAGACCTTGCGCCCAGCCAGATGCAAATCTTCGGCAATTTGCGCCCCGCTCTGGCCGGAGCCGACCACCAGTACATTGCCCTCAGGCAAAGCCTGGGCATTGCGGTATTGCTCCGAGTGGATCTGATTGATCTGTGGGGATACGCGCTCAGCCAGGCGCGGGATGATCGGCGTGTGATAGCCACCCGAAGCGACGATCACCTGATCGGCCGTGAACTCACCCAGCGATGTGTATACATGAAACCCTCCAGCAGCGCGTGGCACCACGCGCTGCACCACAACACCTTCCAGCGCCGGTGCGTTGACTGACGCGACGAAACCCGCCAGATAGTCGTTGATCTGATCCTTGGTCATGAAACCGTGAGGGTCATTACCCTGATGCTCCACGCTATAGCGATAGCCCGGCAAAGCGCACTGCCAATTGGGCGTCACCAGGCTGAAAGCATCCCAGCGCCGGTTCCGCCAAGTGTGGGTCAGGCTGTGTTTCTCCAAGACCAGATGGTCAATATCATGGGCCTGCAAATAATGGCTGGCGGATAGACCAGCCTGCCCGCCGCCGACCACGATGACGCTGTGGTGAGCTGGTTTTATTGAGGTGATGGGGGTTGGCATTCGATGATCTCCAAGAGTTTCGGGTCGTAGGAGCGCGCTTGCCCGCGATGGCGTCGTGTCAGGCGGCAGAGGGTCGCGAGGTAAATCCAATCGCGGGCAAGCGCGCTCCTACCGGATGAGGTACATGCTCAGAAAGAACTCCAGCCAGCACCGGGAATCCGTCCGCCGCCTTCGGTGCGCATACTGATCACTTGCACTGCCCCGTCTTCCTGACGCATGGCCTGACCTTTAAGAGAATTGAGCGTGTCCATGGCCGAGCTGCAATAGAAGCCCTTGACCACCTTGACCCGCTCCGAGGCGTTGTTGAGGCCGCCCTCAATGCGTTCCAGAAAGTCCGCCAACGGATAACTGGCGCCTTCCTGCAAGTGGTCATAGATCACCGTCGAGGGTGAGTAGCCTGCGGCTTCTTTGCCGTTGGGCCAGCGAATCGTGAAGTTGACAGCGGGCATGTCAGTACTCCTGTGAGAAATGTAAAGGGGACAAATCCAGATGGGCGTAGCTGAAGCCGGTAAACACCTGCTCAGCCAGATTCCAGAATTCAACACGTTGCGAATCGGCCTCAACGGTCAGCGCAGCGCTGGCGTTGACCTTGCCGATGCGCTCACAACACACGCCTTCGAAAGCAAACGCGGCCTGCACGTTGGGCCAGTCTTTTTCATCAAGGGTGATCAGGAAGCCGTAGCTGGGAAAGACTTGTAGCCAGCGACCTGGATCGGCGTCCGGCGGGCTTGGCAACCTGCTCAAATCGATATGCGCGCCACTACCGGTCGCCTCCAGCAACATCAGCAAGCTGCCCAACACGCCGGCATTGCTGATGTCCTTGGCGGCATGCAGCAGTTGCGCTTCAGCCAGTCGCGGCAGCACTTCCAGCTTGCTGCGCAGCCGTTCGGCAGGGACGCCTTCAAATGCTTTCCAATAGGTGCTGTTGGCGTGCCATTGGCCTTCAAGATCAACCGCCATGGCGATTACCTGACCCGGTGCAACGTGCAGGCTGGACAACAGTTTGCTGGCCATCCCGGTAATCGCCACTGCCAGGGCAGTCGGGTTGCCATCCGCCAGACTGGTATGCCCGCCAGCCAGAATCAGACCGTAGGCTTCACAGGCGGCACGAATGCCCGCCAGCACTTGCTGCGCGGCACCCTGTTCGTGATGCCAATAGGCATTGACTACCGCCGTAGCGCGGCCACCCATGGCGGTGATATCGCTGACGTTGGCCATCACCGCCGACCAGCCAGCAAACCACGGGGCAGCTTCAACGAATGTGGGCAACATGCCTTCGATAGCCAATAACTGGTAGTGCTCGCCGCAGGCAATGGCAGCGGTGTCGTCACCGGGCAAGGCATACAGCTGAGCGGGGCTCAGCGTTTGCGTAGCTCGGCCCATGACCTGCGCAGACTGCTGAATCGCTTGCTTGGACAGCATCGCTGGCGTGCTACGTAGCTGTTTCATCAACTGCATGAGATCCGGGACTTCACGCATGACGCGCCCCCTTCAATGCCCGCAACGAGACTTGCCGTGGCATGATCGGGTAGCTCGCCAGATCAGCTTGCATCAGGCAATGAGGGTGGCCGAGTAAATCAAGCTGCTTCAGCGTCTGCCAATGCAGGCCATGGAAATAAGCCTCGTTCGGCGCCTGGACGGTCGCGTGGAAAACGTCGCAACCCAGCTCCTTTGCCCGGGAAACCGCCTCGTTGACCAGTGCCTTGCCAATCATGCTGTGACGCCGATAGGCAGGCGCGACGCACAGGCGCCCACCGAACCATAAGCCCGTTTGTGGCTGATAAATCCGCACGGCGCCCACCACCTGATCGGCCATGCCGCAACTGCCAGCCAACGCGACGATGGGGATCGCCTGAAAGTCATGGCTGTCCTTGTCCTGTGCCAGCAGTTGCTGTTCGTCCGAGAACACCGCACGTCGCAAGGCGTAATAGGCCTGTTTCTCCCACTGTTCGGTCGCGGGCTTGACCAATAACTCACCGGCACGGAATGGCTCGAAGGTGCTGTCGACAAGGGCAAAGGCAAGGCTGGACATGAGGTTTTCTCCCTGACTGAAGCGGCTTACTCGTAATTTTTCAGCGCCGAGCAGGCACCGCATTTGGCGCAGCCGGCATTGATCTGTTCAGAGTGCAAACCATGGCGACGCAGGCTTGCGCCAATCTGCGGATAGAGACGGGCCATCATCGCGCTGTCGGGTTTGGGGTGATGGGCCAGCGGTGTGCCGTCGATGGGCACGAAGGGCACCACGAAGGGATACACACCCAACTCGCACAAGCGTTCGCTCATTTGGGTGATCGCCGCTTCGCTGTCGCCCAACCCAGCCAGAATGTAAGTGCTGACCTGGGCACGACCGAATACCTCGACGGCCGCGCTGAATGCTTCGAAATAGCGCGTCATCGGCACTTCGGCCTTGCCCGGCATGATCCGCTGGCGCACCTCGTCAGTGACGGCTTCCAGGTGCATGCCCAGCGACACCACGCCGCTGTCGCGCAGGCGCGTGAACCAGACGTCATCGTCAGGCGGCTCGCATTGGGCCTGAATCGGAAGGTCGACTGCGGCCGTCACGGCGGCAGCGGATTCACACAGAATCGCCGCGCCGCGGTCCGCTGTTTGCGGGGTGCCGGTGGTCATCACCATGTGCTTGATACCGTCCAGCTCAACGGCAGCCTTGGCCACTTCAGCCAGTTGCTGCGGACGTTTGCGGGCGATGGTCTTGCCCGCCGCCAGGGATTGACCGATGGCGCAGAATTGGCACGAGGTGCCGCGATCATTGAAGCGTATGCAGTGCTGCAACACCGTAGTCGCGAGCACATCACTGCTGTGCAACGTAGCGATTTTCCAATACGGAATGCCGTCGTCGGTACTAAGGCCATAGAACTTCGGCACACCCGGCATCTGCACCTGACCGACCTGCAAGCCCTGACGGAAAATCAGTGCCTGGCTGCCATCGGCGCTGGGTTGCGCCTGGTAGGGCGAATCCTGAGAGGCTTGATTGAGGATCGGCACCATCATGGTCCGACTGCCGAACGTCAGCGCCTTGTGGTCCGACGGCCCTGCCCCGCCCTGCCGTGACAGGCCATTCTGCGCAGCGGGCCAGCGCACGCCATGGCATTGCAGTTCAGCGAGTAGTTCATTGGTCTGCATGGGCATATTCCTCGGTTTTCAACTGGGCAGCGCGCTCATGCACATGGGCCGTTGGCGTACGGTCGATCAACAGGCTGAGCAATTCCGGACGGCTGTAATGCCCCACTGAATCCATCATCCGTTTGCGCTTGTCGATGAGCGCCATGTCCAGATCGGCAACCACCCAGCCTTCGCCCGAGCGCAGTGGTTCGCCGAGCAACTTGCCTTCGGGGGAAACAATTGCCGTGAAGCAACCGCCGGTGATTGGCCCCAGCGCGCAGCCGGTGTCCTGCATGATTTGCGCTTGTTGCTCGGCATCCAGCCAGGCAGTGGCATTGACCACAAAGCAACCCGACTCCAGCGCGTGATGGCGGATGGTGACTTCGATCTGCTCGGCAAAAATGTCTCCCACCAGCGAACCGGGGAACATCGCCACATGAATCTGCTCGCCGTCAGCCATCAGCGCATAGCGGGCCAACGGGTTGTAATGTTCCCAGCAGGCCAGCGAGCCGATGCGCCCGACTGCGCTGTCGACGGCGCGCAGCCCCGAGCCGTCGCCCTGCCCCCAGACCATCCGTTCGTGATAAGTGGGGGTGATCTTGCGGCGGTGCTGGATCAGCGTGCCATCCCGATCGAACAGCAGCTGTGCGTTATAGATCGTGCCGCCATCGCGCTCGTTGACGCCGACAGAGGCGACGATCCCGGCCTCGCGACAAGCTTCGCCGATCTGCCGGGTCACGTCCGACGGCACGATGACCGACTGCTCGAGCAGTTTGAGGTGTTCCTTGCCCATGGCGAATGGTGGCTGGACGAAGGAGAAATAGGGGTAATACGGCACCACGGTTTCTGGAAAAACCGCGAACTGCACACCCTCCCGGCCCAACTCCAGCAAGGTGTTACAGAGTTTGGCGACAGTGGCTTCCCGGGAGTACAGCACCGGGCTGAACTGTACGGCGGCGGCGCGGATGGTGGTCATTGTCAGGTCCTGAAAAGTTGTAGCTGCTTTCATCGAACAACACACAACAGTCTGATTTGAAATGAGATTCCAATGCGGGAGCGGTGCTTGCCCTCGATAATTTCAACCGAGGTCTCAGGCATGTACCGAGTTATCTTTCATCGCAGGCAAGCACCGCTCCCACAGGGTTTACATCTATCTTTCGATATCAAGCCGTCCAGGTATCAATAATCATCGCGCCTTCGCGGCGCATCAGCAGACGCAGGTCCATCACGTCCAGCGGATTGATCGGGCGAATGCCTTCGATCAGGGCTTTTTCGGTCTGGCCATAGAGGGCCTGCAAAGCAAACCGGCAGGCATAGACTTCACCGCCTTCGGACATGAATGCCTTGAGCTGGTTGTTGACCGCCAGGTGACCGGGGAAAGCTTCAGCACCCAGGGTCGGGAAACCACGCTGCACACCCAGTTGTACCCCTGGCCCGTACAGCAGAATTTTGGTCTCGAAGCCTTTGCGTAGCAGACGCTTGGCCTGAAGCATATTCACCAGGCCAATGGAGCCTTCGAAGGCGATGGTGTGGAAAGTGATCAGGACTTTTTCACCAGGTTCGGCCTTGACGTCCTCAAAGACTTTTTCTTCGTAATTGACCAGAAAGTCGCCGTCTTGGTAATGAGCAATGTCCACGGTTGGCATGTCGTCGTTCTCCAGTAAGTCGAGTTTTTATCAGCGGTGTGAGGCTGTGGGTGACAACAGGACTAGAGCGAACGGCGTGCCAAAAATAAAAGCAGGTCTGCGTTTGTCGGTAACTGATTGATTCGAATGCAGATTCAAATCTGATCCGCTTTTTCAGCCCTTTTCTGATGCTATCGCCACGCAACGCATTCCCGTAAAAATACGAATCTTCGTAAGCCTGAATCACGAGATTTCGTAATGAGCGAGCCAGATTCACTGAGCGGCTGGGCTGACCTGGCCTATTCATCGCGGCATATGGTCTTCGAGCACTGTGCAGAAGCTATTGCCTTGCTCGATCCGGTTGCCGATCGGTTTGGCGACCTGAATATCGCCGCCTGCAAATTGCTGGGCTACCCGCGCCAGGAATTGCTGGAACTGCCCGTCAGCAAACTTTTTGGCCATCAATTGGCTGACCTGATCGTGTTTACCCAGGCGGTGATGGACAAGGGTCGCGGCTGGAGCGAGGACTTGAGCTGCAATTGCAAGACAGGTGAGCGGATCGAGCTGGAACTGTCGGCCACTATCCTGCAGGTCAAAGGCAGCCCGCAGTTGATTCTGGTGATGCGCGAAGCCAGCCACGAGAAGTATCAGCGCGATCAGGCCCACACCGAACGCACCATGCGCGGGGGGCTGCTGGAATGGCGCAACATCCTCAACCTGTTCCAGGAAAGCGAGCGCGACAACCAACTCCTCCTCAGCGCCGTAGGCGACGGCATCTACAGCATCAACACCGACGGCCTGGCGACCTTCGTCAACCCGGCAGGTGCGCGCATGCTGGGTTGGGAACCGGGCGACATGATTGGCAAAAATATCCACCGTATCCATCACCACACCCACGCCGATGGCAGCCATTACCCGGTGGAAGATTGCCCGATCTATAAAGCGGTGCGCGATGGCATCGTTCATGAGGGACGCCAGGAGGTTTTCTGGCGCCGGGATGGCAGCTCATTTCCGGTGGAATTCACCAGCACCCCGGTCATTTCCGAGGGGCGCATTGCCGGGGCGGTGGTGGTGTTCCGTGACATCACCGAACGGCGCACCACAGAAAACCAGCTGCACAATGCCCTGGAAGAACTCAAGGTACTGAAGCAGCGCCTGGAAGAGCAGAACGCTTACCTGCAGGAAGAAATTCATATCGAGCATAACTTTAGGGAGATCGTCGGCCAGAGCGAGCCGATCCTGAAAATCATCAAACAGATCGATGTTGTTGCCCCTACCGATGCCAGCGTATTGATCAATGGCGAGTCCGGCACCGGCAAGGAATTGATCGCCCGCGCTATCCATCAGGCGAGTCGTCGTAGCGCTCACCCACTGATCCGGGTCAACTGCGCAGCAATCCCAACCGAACTGTTTGAGAGTGAATTCTTCGGCCACATTCGCGGCGCATTCACCGGCGCGATACGTGATCGCGTCGGACGCTTTGAGCTGGCCGATGGCGGCACGCTGTTTCTGGACGAGATTGGCGAGATCCCCCTGGAACTGCAAAGCAAACTGCTGCGGGTTCTACAGGAGGGTCAGTTCGAGCGAGTCGGTGAAGAGCGCACCCGCAAGGTAGATGTGCGGATCATCGCCGCGACCAATCGCGATTTACGTCAGGAAGTGGCCGCCAGGCATTTTCGCGAAGACCTGTATTTCCGCCTCAACGTGTTCCCGATCCAGTCACCGGCCTTGCGTGAGCGTGCGATGGACATTCCGCTGCTGGCCGCGCACTTTCTCAAGCAAACCGCCAAGCGTCTGAACATGCCTGGCCGCCGCCTGCGCAACAGCGACATCGAACGCCTGCAACGTTACTCATGGCCCGGCAATATTCGCGAACTGCAGAATGTAATCGAGCGCGCGCTGATTACTTCCCATGGTGCAGACCTGAACATGGACCTGCCCGAAGAACTCAATAAACGCGAAAGCGTATCGGCCGCGGAATCGACCAGCGCCAGCATCATGACCGACGCCCAGTTACGTGATCTGGAGCGCACCAACATGCAAGCCGCGCTGAAGGCCAGCAACGGCAAACTGTTCGGCAAAGGAGGTGCAGCAGAGTTGCTGGGATTGAAGCCGACGACACTGGCTTCGCGGTTGAAGCGGCTGGATATTGAGGTGGGCTAACCTCTTAGTTATTCCTCGAGCGCATTTGACGGATTACGTTGATCAGAACAGGAGAAAATGCCTGTAATTTCGATTGGTTATCCGGCTGACTTAAATCGTTGAGCAACGCCTGCAATACTTCATCGCAAGCTAGAGACAGCTCAGCTGGCAGGAGTCCGCCGTCGTAAATGAGCGTGTCCAGCATTTGTTTACGCTCACTAATCAAACGTCGGTTACATTTATAGTCGGCACCAAGACGGAGCACTTTTACGGTAGAGCGAGCACGCTCTGTAGTTCCGTTTACCAGGCCAGATAGCTCAAACTGTAGTTCCGTTTCGCACTCCACCATGAGCGGCGTTAGCGGCAGAGGTTGACTAGCGTGTGCTTTACCGCAACTCCCTGGTGAATTGCAGCTGGCGACCATGTTTGAGAAGTCCAACGTACGATTCTTCGCCAAGACCTGAGCTTCGAGATGCTCATTGTGAGCACTGATTTTCTCGGGCGTAACCCTGCGGCAGCAGTAAGCACAAAGCCAATATTGTTCCCCGACACACGCCTGCCGTATGGCATCTTTCACAACATCGTGCCCCACAAGGTCTCGATATTGTGCACCTGGATTCTTTCGCTTCCATGTTTCCAGCGCCGCCAAACTTCCCTTTTCAAGCTTTCGCACGACGTAGTTCCAGCTTGCGTATCAACAGTGAGGCCTTGGCCAGTTCGATATGATCTGCAGGCAATTCGTTGGTCAATGATCTGTAAAGGGTACGAGCCTCATCCAGCTCGCCCCTCACAAGAAAATGTTGCAACTCATCGAGACAGGTCTGAACGACAGGATTACGGATGTCAGTATCCATGACACTCATCAACACCTGATTGGCATCCAGGCCATAAAGACTGTCCTGCTCATGCAACTCTCCATCGTCCATCACGTACACCAATACATCCTTGGCATCGCTGATGACCAAAGGCGAGTGGGTTGTCAACAGAAATTGGCAATTAGGGAAGGTCGTGGTGAGCTGTTCGACCAATCTACGCTGCCACCGAGGATGAAGGTGTAGATCAACCTCATCGACCATCACAATACCTTTGCCATGCAAAGGGTTTCCCAGTGCCGGATTCATCATTGCGAGACGTCTGGCGATGTCTCCAACCAGAGCCATCATGGACTTCTCCCCCTGCGAGAGCTGGGAGACATTTAAGGTGGCACCCTCTTTATCAATAGCCATGTGCAAACGTGGCCTGCGCTTGACACGCAAATTGTTGAACCCCGGCATAAAGGCTTCTACCGCAACCCTTACAGCTGTTAGCTGACGATCACGCGATGAAGCGTGCTCTTGCGCCAGCAGTTTCCACATTGCGCTGTCTGGTGCGACTTTATGAGACAGATCATTTAACAGCTCTGCTGATATTCCTTTTTCATTTTCATTGTCCTCACGCTCTCTGAACCACTCAAAAAACCGGCGAAAGTCCACGCCTCTCGCGAGCGAGTTGTCATACCCATCCAGTTGATCAAACGTGTGCTTAGCGTGAATCTTCAATGGAATTTCAAGAACCGAGCGCTCAACCGGGTAGTACGCTACCAGAGGCAACGACGCCTCGTTGCTTTGAGTTAACAACGAGCGGTAACTGTCAGCCAGAAGATTCAGATCACTCAATGTAGACACCGAAGCTGCCTTACGCCCCTTTCTCGCGGTCGATATCCCCCACTTCGAAGAAGGGCTGTGGATGTCCGGATCAAAGAC
This sequence comes from Pseudomonas syringae, assembly GCF_000737245.1. GTDB lineage: Bacteria > Pseudomonadota > Gammaproteobacteria > Pseudomonadales > Pseudomonadaceae > Aquipseudomonas > Aquipseudomonas syringae_J. The sequence continues at coordinate 29,537 of NZ_JPQU01000047.1, forward strand.
CACAGCATCACTTATCTCAAGGAGAATCGAGGCAGAAGAAGCATCGTTGCGCATCGCGTTCTCATCAATGCGGTTGCCACTGCCTTTCTCCGTTCGAATCCGCGCCACGAACCAACTCAGTGAAGTAGCCACCGACCTGAGCAATGTGGTTTTGCCGGCCCCGTTATTCCCGACCAGCACTGTCACCTTGGACGCATGCCTTTCAGTCGGCGCCATTGCGACCTCAAGGTCGGTAAAACGGCCCACATTAACGAGCCTGAAGCTTTTGATTTCCATGGAGTCCCTGAAAGGCTTGATCCTGAATGAGTGACGAGCCGGATTATGCCATTCATTTTCCGGCTTGAAGCGTCTACAAGGCGCAAGTTACCAAATAGAAATGCGCCTGTCAGGCAGGATAGCCAAGCCCCAGAATCCGGCTACAGCCAGCCTCAGTTGACCTTCACCTCATTGAACTTCAGTACGCTTTCATTGCTGTCCCGATTTCTAAATGTCAGTTTCAGGGCCGGTGACACTTTAACCCGAGCCTTCGTTGCCTCGAAAATCAGTGTCAAACGGGTCGGGACATTGCGAATCAACTGAAACGAGTCCCAGCGATCAAACTTGGCGTCGCCCACGCGCAACTGGGCAAGATTCAATGCCCCACCGGCCTCTTCAAACAGACTGCTAGGAGATACCAACCGGAAATTTCGGTCGGAAGTGTTGTTCGTCAGCACAAGCGTACAGGTTGGCGCCTGTCCGTTTTGCTCGCATTCCTGCAGCTCGATGCGAACATCATCAACGGTTTCCACTCGTTTACCGAACACGTTGCTGCTGTCGTTTTCCTGGATGAGTTTTTGACCGCGAGCAAATTCAAAAGATGGCTTGGCGTACTCGCTACCCAGTTTGAAGAAGACGCCGCAAAGCATCAGGGACAGAAGCAACCAGACCGTGTATTTGAGTGGGCGCGGCAGCTTGTTGGCAAGAAAGGCGATCCAGAATGCGATGAGGAATGTAACGACGCTGACCAGCGCAATCATGGTTCGCCAGTTCAGGAATTCAAGATTGATACCGAAAACACTGGGATCAGGAAAAACGTAGGTAAAAAGCCCCCACAAAACCCCAAGCAAGCTGCCTACACCTGCGCTGATTTTGGTGAAAAGCATTGAGGTTTTGCTGCGAGGAATTACTGCTGCATCCATTGCGTGTTAGGCCTTGTACGATTTCAGGAGAATTCTCGCCGCCCCCTATTAAAGATCGGGCAAGATTAGCGTCGACCAGCAATGCTGGTATTTCGCCATTATCCCGGATAAGAAGGTCAAAATGCACGTTCTGGGCAGCAAGAATCACTTCGACTTTATTTTCGACTCTAACCACACCTTCAAATCCCCCACCTCTGCCTGGCTGATGGTATGCCCGACACCCGCATAGGAATGCAGCTCGGGTTTCACCCCCAGGGTCTTCAGGTACGAATTGGCTTCGGTGGCGCCGTTGTATGGCACGCGAGGATCAGCGTTACCGTGGCCGATGAACACCTGAAGATTTTTCAAGGCTGGATCGGCTTTGAGCTCGGATTTCAGAACCGGCAACACCTTGCCACTCAACGCGGCGATGCCGCCGACCTGTTGTGGATGTCGCAGCGCAACTTCATAGGTCATCATCGCGCCTTGGCTGAAGCCCACCAGGAACACTTTCGAGGCCTGTGTGTGGTACTTCTGCGTGGCCTGCTCGATGAACTGACTGAGGGATTCACCGCTGCGCTTGAGATCAACCGTCACGCCATCGTAGTCAGCACTTTGCGGATTCTTGGTGAACCACTGGTAACGATCTTCCCCCAGACTGACCGGCGCACGCACCGACAGGTAGTTGTAGTCCTTGGAGAGCGCGTAGTTGATCCCGAACAGGTCCAGCTCATTGCTGCCATAACCATGCATGAAGATAACCAGCGGCCGGTCTTGGGCATCGGAGTTGATTTGCGCCACGTAGCTCAACGGCAAATCGGTTTGAAGTGGTAGCGCGGCCTGGGCAAAGCCGGTAAACGCCAACAGTAAAACAGCGAAGAATTTCAACATCGGAAGATGACCTCGGAAAGTGCGTTGTCCGATCAATTGGACAACGCACACGGTATGTCGTTTGCCGGAGGTCGTGTTAAAAATCGCTCATTGCCTGGTTCGCCCTGCCTGGCTTGAGCAGCTGCATTTGCTGGCGGTAGTCATCGGTGACTTGTCGCGACTGACTGCTGCTGGTGATGACGCGCGGGGTAATCAGCACGATCAGCTCGGTGCGCGCCTTGGATTTGCTGGTGGTGCCGAACAACCAGCGCAGACCGGGGATTTTCCCCAGGTACGGCACTGAGGAGCCGCTTTCTGCGTTGTCCTGCTTGATCAAACCGCCGAGCAACACCGTCTGGCCGCTTTGCACCGCTACCTGAGTGGATACCGAGCGGGTCGAGATGCTCGGGTTGGTCTGGCTGTCGGAGATCGATGCCAAATCGGCATTGCTGACCTGCTGCTGGATGTCCATGTACACCAGGCCACCTGGATTGATCCGAGGTACTACATCGAGGATCACCCCGGTCTGCACGTATTCAACGCTGCTCAAGGTGGTGTTGGAGACGTTGGTGTTGACCGTGGTCTGGCTGATCGGGATGTTGTCGCCCACTTGAATCTGTGCCTGCTGATTGTTCATCACCACCAGCGACGGCGCCGAGAGCACTTGGGTACGGCCGTTGGTTTCCAGGGCCTTGAGGGCGACCTGCAAGTTGCTGCTGACGAAAGAGTAGAACAGCGATGAGTTGCCCAGCGCTGCGCCACCCGCGCCCAGCGCACCCTGGCTGCCCGCGGTGTTTTCAATGTTGGTGGTGCTGGAGTTTCCGGCCAGTCGGCCCAGGTACCATTGCACGCCCAAGTCCAGCTCGCCGGTCAGGTTGACCTCCAGAATCCGGGTTTCGATCTGCACCTGCAGCGGCACGTTGTCCAAGCGCTTGATCGCCGACTCGATTTCCTTCCACTGCGCCGGACGGGTACGAACCAGCAACTGGTTGCTGCTTTTCTGCGCGGTGATGCGGGTGCTGGCGTCGATGCCCTTAGACGCGGTGCCGGATTCGCCGCCTTGCTCTGCGCCGCTATCCGCTTCGCTGTCGAGATTTTCCTCGCCGCCTTCGGCGTCCTGTTCTTCATCGACTGAGGCATTCTGGTTGCCGCCCATGCCCATGCCGCTGCTGTTACCCATGCCGCCGCCCAGGCCATTGCTGAGCCCTCCACTGCCGCCCATGCCGCCGGAGCTGCTGTTGGAACTGAGTGATGATAGTGAGCGGGTGCGCAGGCCCGGTGCGACCTTGGCAGCCGAGTCGTCCTTGATCGCGCCGTTGCCATAGATCTGGCGCAGGTATTTGGCCAGGTCGGTGGCCTTCATGTTGCGCACGTCGTAGACGTACATCTGCGGCTCGTTGCCGCCACCCTCGTCGATGGTGTGGATCCAGTCGCCCACTTCACGCAGGTATTCCGGCTGCGAGGAAATCGCCACCACCGAGTTGGTCCGCTCGATCGGCAGGAAACGCACCATGCCCGCCAACGGCATGCCGCTGTCCGGGCCGAACATTTTTTGCAGTTCCGGCATCAACTCGCCCACCGAGGCGCGCTGCAGGCCGAACACGCCGACGGACATGCCTTTGAGCCAGTCGACGTCGAAGGTATCGATGGTGTCCTGATAGTTGGCCAGCTCATCCGGCGTGCCGGACATGCTCAGCACATTGCGCGCAGGGTCCACCAGCAGGAATGCGTTCTCCCGGGCGAACGGCTTGAGCAGCTTCTGCATTTCCGTGGCCGAGATATAGCGCAGCGGGAACAGCCGCGCCGACATGCCTGCCGCTGGCTGGGACACGGTCATTTCCGGCACCAGCTTGCCCGCCACCGCCTGACTGGACGGCAGGATCACATAACGGTCGCCCTGCTTGATCATCGCGTTGTCAGTCCAGGACAAGAGGGTTTCCAGGATCGACATCGCCTGCTTCTTGTTCACCGGCTTGGAGGTGGAGAAGCTCACGTCACCTTTCACGCCCTGCGCGATGCTGTAATTCTCGTGCAGCAAGTCGCCCATGATGCTGTTGATCACCGCTTCGATAGGCTGGTTGGTGAAGTTGAAAACGATGTCGCCCTGCTCTTTATCTGCCGCCGGTGCTCCCCCGCGCGCCGCGGGCGCTGGTGCAGGTTTGCGAATGAACTGCTGATTGCCACGAATCAACTGTCGCGTCGGTGCAGTCGCGGCCTGGGGTTGCTGAGTGTCCGCAGGCGGCAGTTCGCTGCGCGGGTCAACCGGCGGACGTTGTGAGCCCGTGCCATTCAGGGCCTCGCGCAGCATGTCGTTGTCTTGATCGTAGGTTTTGGGCGTGGCTGCACAGCCGCCGAGGGCGACGGCGGTAGCCAGGCAAAGCATGGGGGTGCGCAAGGTGGCTATTTTACGGACTCCTGGAAGATTAGCGTTCACTGAGTGGACTCACGAGGAAGAGAAATCGGTGGGATATTGGAAGGCGGCGGTAAGCGCAGCGCACGCAGGTTCAAGCTTTGCGTGCGTCCGTCTGAAGAGAAATCGGCCTGGGTCGGGGTCAGCTTTTCCAGCTTCCAGCCGTTGGGCAGCGCCTGGCCTTGATGAACCTTGAGCGGTGGACCGTCGGCGCGCTTGATCAGGGCTACGCGCAGTTCGCCATCGATCATCACCCCGGTCAGGGTCAGGCCAGCCAGATTCGAGGCCTGGGCCTGCTGCGTGGAGCGATCAGCGCTGCGGTCGGTGCTGAACAGCGGTGCTTGCCAGGTTCCGGAAAGGCTTTCCAGGGTCGCGCTGGGTGCGACATGGGCTTTCGCGCCCGCATCTTGCGGGTTGCGGGGTGCCTGTTCCGGCAACCAGTCCGGCGAGTCGGCAACCCCGCCAAGAACACCGGCAATCACCAGGGTTAGAACGCTGGCAAGGCCCAGCAAGGCCCATTCGGTGGAGCGCAACGAACCGATCATGGCGTAGCCTCCACGACGGCAGCCGGCTGCAGGTAACCGCGAACCAGTAAGTGAGCAACGAGTTTCCCGGCCCCGCCTTTGAGGGGCGCATCAGCCCCACGGCGAATGCTCATTTCGTCAACGAACAGGAACGGCCGCTGATACTCCAGCTCATGGAGGATAGCGGTCAGCGGTTCGATGGCGCATTCCAGAGTCAGGCTGACTTTTACCTGACGATAGGGCTCGGCACCGTCCTGCTCCGGGGTGATCGGCATGCGTTGCGTCAGGCTGCAACCGCCGCCGGTGCTGGCATGACTGCTGATCAGATCGGCCACCCGCTGCATCAGGTCGGCAGCCACGGCACTGGGATCGTCGCCGGGTAACAGGCTCGTGCTGCTGGCGGGATCATTACGAGCCTGTTCCAGTTGCTGCTTGAGGGCATCGCCCTGGCTCAGTAAGCCGGCGTAGCGTTGTTGTTGCTCGCGCAGTTGGTCGGCCTGGGCATTGATGTCACGCAAGGGGCCGGCGAACCAGCTGTCGATCAATAGCCAGTAACCGGCGCACAGCACCAGTGCCAGGACGATCAGCGCGGCACCGCGACGTTCACGGCTGGTCAGTGGTCGGCGCATCGGCGGCCTCCTGATGCAGGTGAGCGCGCAAGGAAAAACGATCCTTGCCGGTCTGTGGGTCGGGCTGAATCACACCCTGAAACTGGGCGTTCTCCAGGCTGTGACAATCCTTGATCCGGCCAATCAAGGCGCTGGCCTTAGCGCTTTGCCCGGAAAAGGAAACTTCGGCACTGTCATTGATTTCAAGCTGGTCGATCCAGGTGTCGTGGGGCAGGCAGGCGGTCAGCTCGTTGAGCAATGCCACCTGGGTGGGTTGCGCGGATTTACGCTGGATCAGGTAATTGGCCGCGCCACGCGTATTGGTCAGTTGCTGACGGATCTTCTGGATCTGCGCCACTTGGGCTTTCTGCGCCTTGACGCTGGCCTGCATGTCTTCGAGCAGGCGCTGTCGGTCGTTGAGCCACAACAACATAGCGACAATCAACAAGGCGCCACACAGCCATAGCAGTTTGCGTTGCAGGCCGAGATGGTGCCCTTGCTGTCGTGGACGCAACGGCACGGGCAGCAGGTCGATGCCCAGTCGCGACTGGGCATCGTGACCGACATCAACGGCATGAGGTTGCAGACCCAAAGCTGCGCAGTCGGCAAGAATGCTATCCAGACGCTCGCGCAGGATGGCGACCAGCGTTACTTGAATAAACCCGCCGACGCGTTTGTCCTGACGGGCCACAAAGTACAGCTGTGAGGCGTCGAACGGCGTGAAGCGGTCCAGCTCGAAACCCACCACCGAGTTCAGATCACGGGCTGCCGCCAAGGGCAATTGCAGGGTTTGCACCAGCACCGACGAAGGTGGCAGCAGCAGGATCTGTTGCACCTGCGCCGACAGCGCAGGCAGCGGCCCGCTCAATGGCCAGGCATGCAGATGCTCCGGCGTGTCGTGGATCAACAGCCGCTGCAGTTTTTCCGGCATGCAGGCACGCAACTCGATCAGCCATAGCTGCCAGCCACGTTGCATCACGCTGCCGCGCCACTGTTGCGCGACGCGCTCCAGCAAAGCCACAACCGGTGCTGGCAACGACATCGGACGCAGGGAAAATAATCGATTCATTCTTGCCAACGCAGCACCCGATAAGGCTGTGCGCTTCCCTCCGATGGGCTCAATAAAACAGTAGTGTGCAGCTCGGCATGAAAGCCGCCGGGCCGCTGTGCGTGACTTTCAATCATCAGTACCTCGCCGGGATCGGCGCCGACTGCGCTCTGAGTCGGCATATTCAACGCGCGACGCAGCAGCGCCGAAGCGAAGGCCGGATCCGGGCGATCCAGACCGCTCCACAGAGTCACTTCCGGCAACATACGGGCGTACAGCGCCTGATTCATGCCAGGCAGCTGGCGGACTTCTTCAATCACTCGCAGCGGCGCCGAACCGCCACCGCGACGCTCTTCAATCAGTTGCGCCAGGGCAGTTGCCTGATCCCGTGTTGCGCCGCACGCCTGGGCCAGCCGGGCAATATCCCCGACCACTGCGCTGTTCAAGTCCAGCTTGCCCCGCTCACTGCGCACGCTGATCCGCAGCTGCGCATCATCAAAACGCAGCGCCACTTCACGGCCGTCGGCAATCCAGCGTTTGCGCTGCTGCGGGTCACTCAACCCCTGCACCGCGAGGTTCAAGCCAGCCTCAGCGGCCAATAGCGCCTGGGTGTGCTGCCGCTGCCACAGGGCCTGGCGACTCTCCAACTGAACCCAGCTGGCCAGCCCACCGAGCAGCACGCTGAGTAAAGCCAGCGCCCACAACACCAGCAGCAGCGCCACACCGCGCTGGTTTTCACTGGACGACTTCATAGGAGACTGTCTCATCAGCCCCCTGCTCCGCCGGACAAATCCAATCGCAAGGCCACCACTTCGGGCAGCCAATCCACCGGTCCCTTGACCTTGGCATCGATACGCACGGCCTTAGGCAGACGCGTCGGCCACGGCCAGTCGCTGAGCCAACCGGTGGGCTGACCTTTGGGAGTCAGGCCCTGATAACTGAAATTCAGTTGCTCGACATCCTTGAGCAGCACCTGCGGCTCGCCCCAGGGTTTGAGCACCGTGCCATTGGCGTCGGTCTGGATCTGTTCGAACGCCACTTGCAGCTGACGACGGCCTTCAGGCCCGCTCAGCTGCAAGGTATGGCGCTGAATACCGCCGCCCAATTCGCCGGGCAACGTCGAGACAAATTGCAAACGCTGGGCTGAGCCTTCAAAAAATCCACTGGTTTCGCTGTCGTCTTCCGATGTGTCCAGCGGCAGCGCCTGAGCGATGGAGCTGCGCAGAAACTTCTGCGCAGCGCGCATTTCGTCCAGGCTGACCGTGTAGCGCTGGGCCTTGAGCACCGCCCGATTAGCCCCCAGCAACGCACCACCGACCAGGGTCAGCAGCACGCCCAGCAGGCTGAGCACCAGCATGATTTCCAGCAGCGTGAAGCCTCGCTGTTGACGACCGCCGCGCTTCAAGAGCCGGCCTTGTCAGTAACGCCGCGCAACTTCAGAGTGCTGAAATGCGCCTTGCGCCTGGCTTCGCTAACCGTCAGGTCGACACGAAACAAGCGCGGCTGGCCCAGTTGCGTGGCCTGCTGGCGAACATCCAGCTGCCAGTTGATGCTGCCGGCCAACACGCCCTGCCGGGTGCCACTCTGCAACGGGCCTGCGGCTTCCTGATCCATGATCGTGCGCGCGGCGTGAGTCAGCCGGTCGCTGCGTGAAACTTGTTGCAGTGAACGTGCGCTCTGCCCAAACGCCACCAGCAACACACTGCTGCACACCGCCATCACGGTGAGAGCGGCGAGCATTTCCAGCAGGGTGAAACCCGATTGACCTGAGGGGCTCATTGCAAGGCCTTGGACTGCACACTGCCGGTCAGCCAGCCGATGTCTATGCGCCAGCGCCGATCACCGTTGACCAGCATCAGGTTGCCGCCGGTCGAACCGCCATCAGGGTAGAACTCCACTGTGGAGCCCATCTCGGCAGCCGTCTGCATGGTCACCTGCAATCCGGCTGGCCATTGGTGTGCACGCTGCCCCGGCGCCTGAAAGGCTTTCTTGCGCAGATCAAACACCGTCCTCGCCGGTTGACCGGTGACAATCGCCTTGACCCGGGTGGCCCGCAGCGCATTGACCATCTGCCCGACGGTCTGCCGCTCCTTGGCGGCGCTCAGCCCTTGTTGCAGGCCGAATCCCACCAGGCCAATGGCGATGCTCATCAGAACGATGACCACCAGCATTTCCATCAAGGTGAAACCACGGCTTGCAGCAGGCATTTTCATGACAATCAGTTATTCCCAGTTGCCAAGGTCGGCGCTGTAACCTTCGCCGCCCGCCTGGCCGTCCTGCCCGAAGAAGATCAGATCAAAAGTGCCGTGCTGACCCGGGAAGCGATAACCGAAGGCGTGGCCAAACGGATCCTTCAAATCTGACGGCTTGGCATACGGGCCAGCCCAGCCAGCAGCATTGCCCGATTTTTCCATCAACTGTTGCAGGGTCTTGGGTGGCGAACCGACGTCCAGCGCATAGCTTTCGATCTTCATGCTCAGGCTGGCCAGTTGCGCCTTGCCCGCGCCGTATTTGCCTTTGTCGACGTTGCCGCCCACTTGGCGCACCACGATGGTGGCGACGATGCCCAGCAGGACGATGACCGCGAGCATTTCCAGCAAGGTGAAACCGTTCTGGCGACGGGCAGGTTTGAAGCGATTACGGCTAAAACTCATCAGGATGGGTCCTCTTTGGAAAATTCAGATATTGCTGGTCAGGCTCATCAGCGGCAGCATGATCGCCAGCATGATCACCGCCACCATCGCCGCCATGACCACGGTGAGGGTCGGGACCAGCGCGGCAAGCATGCGGTCGATGCCGCGCTTGGCCTCCACGTCGAACACATCGGCGACCTTGAGCAGCATGCTGTCCAGTTCACCGGCCTGTTCGCCGACTTCAATCATTTGCAGGGCCAGATCCGGAAGCAGGGGTTGAGCGCCAAAGGCACTGGCCAGGGTTCCGCCGCCCTTGACCGACTCAGCGGCGTGGGCGACCTGCGCCTGCAACGCCCGGTTGGTGCAGACCTGCCGGGCGATCACCAGCGCCTGCAACAACGCCACGCCGTTATGAAGCAGCGTGCCAAGGGTGCGCGCCAGACGTGCAGCCTCGATCCTTTGCAACAGTGGACCGATGATTCGAATGCCCAATAGGCGCCGGTCATGGCGCTCGCGACGCTGGGGATCACGCATACGCAGGCTCATGCCCCAGATCAACGCGATCAGCCCGACCAGCACGGCCAGGCCGTAGGCGCTGAGAAACTCGCCCAGGTTGAGGATCACCTCAGTGATCAAAGGGATCGGCACGCCAAGGTCCTTGAAGATGGGCACGAACTGCGGCACCACGTAGGCCAGTAGTAAAGCGAGAGACCCTAGAACGCCGACAACCAGAAACGCCGGATAGATCAGGGCGTTAATGACTTCACCACGCAGCAACTGGCTGCGCTCCAGATAGTCGCTGAGCTGGCGCAAAGTGCTTTCCAGCGCGCCGCCCGCTTCGCCCGCCCGGACCATGCTTATATAAAGAGAAGAAAACTGGCTGCCCTCTTCTTCAAGCGCTGCCGACAGCGGCTTGCCAGCCTTGACCTGTTCGCGGATGCGTTCGATCAGCGCGCGGGTCTGGGGCTGGCCGGGCTGTTTGAGCAGAATGCCCAGGGAGCGCTCCAGTGGTTGACCGGCACCCAGCAGCGTCGCCAGCTGCTGGGTAAAACTCACCAGCGCCGCGCCGTTCAGCATGCCGCGACCCAGAGCATTGCGCAGCCCGCCCATGCCCGCCGCATCGATTTGCAAGACCAGCAGGCCTCGCTTTTGCAACACCGCGACGGCTGCATCCTGATCCTTGGCTTCCAGGGTGCCATTCTGGGCAACGCCCTGGCTGTCCAGCGCACGAAACTTGAACAGACTCACGCGCCATCTCCGCGAGTGACACGCAGCACTTCTTCCAGGGAGGTCACACCCGCCACGGCCTGGCGCAGGCCTTCTTCATGCAGCGTGCGCAAACCGCCACGCCGGGCCGCCTGCTCAAGAGTCGAGGCGTCGGCATGGCGCATCAGCAGGCTGCGTAATTCTTCGTTCATTACCAGCAATTCAGTGATTGCACTGCGCCCGCGATAGCCGCCCCCCGGCGCATCGGCGCGAGGTCGATAGAGCATGATCGGGCGCTGGTCAGTGAAGCGATCCAGGCCGTGTTCTTCGATCAATTCAGCGGGTGCTTCAAAGGCTTCCCGAGTCTCGGGATCCAGACGGCGCACCAGTCGCTGGGCCAGAATGCCGTTGACGGTCGAGGCAATCAGGTAACTTTCGACGCCCATATCCAGCAGCCGGGTAATACTCGCCGCCGCACTGTTGGTGTGCAGGGTCGAGAGCACCAGGTGACCGGTAAGCGACGATTGAATGGCGATCCGACAGGTTTCCAGGTCGCGCATCTCACCGATCATGATCACGTCCGGGTCCTGACGCACGATGGAGCGCAGCGCCCCGGCGAAGTCCAGGCCAATGGAAGGTTTGACCTGTATCTGGTTGATACCCTCGAGCTGGTATTCCACCGGGTCTTCGACGGTGATGATCTTGCGCTCGGCGGTATTAAGCCGCGACAGGGCCGTATAAAGGGTGGTGGTCTTGCCCGAACCCGTAGGGCCGGTCACCAGCAGAATGCCGTGCGGTCGTTCCAGCACCTCGAGGAATTCATCGAGCCGCTCGCCATCGAAACCCAGGCTCGGAAAGTCGAAGTTGATGGTCTGCCGATCCAGCAGACGCATCACCACTGACTCACCAAAACTGGTGGGCACGGTGGACACCCGCAGGTCCAGCTCCTTGCCCTGAATCCGCAGCATGATTCGCCCATCCTGAGGCAGACGGCGCTCGGCGATGTCCAGCCGGGCCATGATCTTGACTCGGGAAATCACCGCAGCGGACGAACTGGACGGCGGCGCTTCGGCTTCGTGCAGCACGCCGTCGATGCGATAACGGACCTTTAGCTGGCTTTCGAAAGGCTCGATATGAATGTCCGAGGCGCGGTGTTCCACAGCGCGCTGCAGAATCAGGTTGACCAGCCGAATGACCGGCGCTTCGGAGGCCATGTCTTTGAGGTGCTCGATGTCCTCCAGCGCGCCGCCCTCTTCGTCGAGGTTTTCGATCAGCGTACCCATGGCCGAACGGCCTTGACCGTAATAACGCTCGATCAGGGTTTCCACTTCATTGCGCGGCCCAATCGACAGCCATACAGAAACATCGCAGGCATAAGCCACCGCCTGAAATGGATAAAGCAGATTCGGGTTGGCAGCCAATACGCGCAAGCCACCCTGACTCCAGCCCAGCGGCACTATCTGATAGTGACGCATGAAGCGTTCGGTCAATGGCGGCAACGGGTCCAGCAAGGGTGGCGCGGACTCGGCCAGCACCAGTGGCGCATCAAGTAATGCAGCCCAGGCGCGGGCCAGTTCAAATTCGGATACCAGTCCCAGACGGGTCAGCAACCCCAGCAACTCATGATCTTGCGACTGCTGAGCGGACTCTTGCGACAAACGGCGGGCGCGTTCCAGATCGACGGTCTTCAAACCGGCATTTTCCATCAACCAGGCACAGACCTGCTCGGCATCAGGAATCTGCAATCGGGCGGTATCGATGGGGGCTAACGGCATGGGTATAGACATCTTTACAGATCGAAGGGGCAAGGCTCACAGCGCAGCTGCACAGGTTTGACCCGGCAGCTGCCTGCGACACAAAAAACGTTTAGACCATCAGTTGGACGTTTTCTGCGAATTGTTTTTCGTTTCGGTCAGCGGACGGCCGCCCTTGGTGTTCTGGGTAGCGCTCTGGGATTGCTGTTTTTTCACCACTTTGGCGTCGGTGGTCTGGGTCAATACCGTGGAGTCAGCGGCGCCGGATTTTGCATCGGCGTCGGTGGCTTCAGCGGCAAAAGCAGAACCGCAAAGAGCAAAACCCAACACCAGACCCGCACCCATCAAAGGCAACTTCATAAAAAAACTCCAAGCATTAGATAGTGAATAGCCACAAAAAAGGCCTTGAACAAATCTCAAGGCCATCCTGGCAACTAGTGGAAATTTCAGTCGTGCATAAAAGACAAATTAGCGAGAGACTGAAAATTCTTAAACCAATCGACCGGTAGGTTTAGCGAGAGTTCCAATATGTAACGAAAAAAATCAAAAAACACCCAAATTCAACCTTTTGTTTGACTTACTGTGTCAAGAATTGCCTTAATTAGTCCGCCAACGCGATTCAAAGTGCCACTACGCGACATCACTTTGATATCAATTTCGTTATTAGAAAACTATAATTTTTATAATATAAAACACCTGAAAAACACCAGCTATTGCAATGAGCCATCAGTTCGAAAGTTGCGAAGCAGGCAATCTATTACCTTGCGAAAGTTATGACCTGTTCACGCAACACTGCCACAACCTGGTCACGGCCAAGTTGGTAACGCACAGCAATTTAGTAATAGCAATTTAATGACAGTTGTCGGAGAGACACATGAGCAAACGGAAAATGATCGGTGCGAAGTCAGCAATGGCCTTGCTGGCACTGGCGGTATCACAGGTTTACGCGTCCACCAGCCCTGCGCTGGATGACGGCATGGTTAACCGCGCTGAAAAAGCTGCGGACAAAACCCTGGCCAAGATGACCATGGAAGAAAAACTGGCCTATATCGGCGGTACCGGTGGCTGGGACGTGAAACCGCTGACCCAGTATGGCGTTCCGCAAATTCATGGCGCAGACGGCGGCGTCGGCGTGCGTTACACCAGCGAAGGCAACGCACAAGGCGTGGTCTATCCATCCGGCCCTAACCTGGCAGCCACCTGGAACCCGCGTCGGGCTATCGACCTGGGTCGTGCATTGGGCTATGACACTGCCATCGGTGGTTACCAGTTCGTCACCGGTCCAGGCGTGAACCTGTACCGCATGCCTTACAGCGGCCGTGCATTCGAATACCTTTCCGGTGAAGATCCGTTCCTCGGCGCCAGCCTCAGCCCTGCAGTGATCAACGGCATTCAGTCTCGTGGTGTCTGGGCCAACGCCAAGCACTTCGCCGCCAACGACCAGGAAAGCAACCGCTTCCACTTGGACGAAATCATCAGCGAGCGCGTGCTGCGTGAGATGACCCTGCCTGCCTTCGAGTCCGCTTCAAAGAACAGTAAAGTGGCCATGATGATGTGCGCGTTCCAGAAAGTGAACGGCGAGTTCGCCTGCGAAAACGACCACCTGATGCGCGAAATCCTGAAGACCGAATGGGGCTATGCAGGCTTTGTCCAGAGTGACTACAACGCAGTCGTCAACGGCCTGAACGCAGCCCAGGCCGGTACCGACCTGGACATGATGGGCTATCAGATGAATAGCACCATCCTCAAGCCGCACCTGGACAGCGGTGAGTTGAGCCAGGCCACGATCGACGACAAGGTCCGTCGCATCCTGAAGCAGATCTACCTGTACAAGTTCGACACCAAGACCCCGTCCACCGTGCACAACATGAACAGCGCGACCAGCAACAAGGTTGCTTTGAATGCTGCGCGTGAAGGTATCGTTCTGCTGAAAAACCAGAACAGCCTGCTGCCGCTCGACGCCAAGAAAGTCAAAAACATTGCAGTGGTCGGCACCTTGGCCAAATACGCGCCACCAACCGGCTTCGGCAGCGCCAACGTCATGGCTGCGCACTACATCAGCGAGCTGAGTGGTCTGCAGCAACTGGCGCCGAACGCCAAAGTCGAGTTCATCGACGGCCTGTCTCTGGATCCGGCCACTACGGTCTGGAGCAGCACCAATACCAAGGGCAACGAAGTTCAAGGCCTTACCGCCGAATACTTCAGCAACGCCGACTGGTCCGGCGACGCTGCGGTAACCCGCACCGAGAAACAGATCAATCTGGACTGGGCCAACGACACTGACCTGCCGTTCGAAAGCAACACCGAAGCGTCCGACGCCTATGCCAGCAAAGGCTCGACGTCCGGCTCGCTCAATGGCGACACCTCCTCCACTTCGATTCGCTACACCGGCAAAATCACCCCGACCCAAAGCGGCGAACAAGTGTTCAAGGTCCGTGCTGACGGCGCCATTCGTTTGTGGGTCGACGGCAAGGAAATCATCAACAACGGCGAAGGCAAGCCGCTGCCTAACAACAGCATCCCGCCGACGATTCCTGAGTTCGCCAAGGTCAACCTGGAAGCCGGCAAATCCTACGACGTGAAGCTTGAGTACTCGCGCCGTGCCGGTTACCTGTCGACCATGGGCGGCCTGGTTGGCGTTCAGATGAGCTGGGCATCCCTGGCAGCTCCGCAGGACCTGTCCAAGTACGATGCTGTACTGGTTGCAGTGGGCAACAGCAATGAATACGAAGGTGAAGGTTTTGACCACGGGTTCGACTTGCCTGAGTTCCAGGGCGAGCTGATCCAGAGCATCGCCAAGGTCAACCCGAACACCGTGGTCACCCTGCACGGTGGTACCGGCCTGAAGATGAGCGACTGGATCGATCAGGTGCCGGCCGCGCTGCACGCTTTCTACCCGGGTCAGAACGGTGGTCAGGCTCTGGCCGAGATCCTGTTCGGCAAGGTCAACCCGTCGGGCAAACTGCCGATCAGTATCGAACGCAACATTGAAGATAACCCGATCTACGCGACGTTCCCGAAATGGGACAACCAGGAAACCCTGGCTGAGATGAGCTACAAGGACGACCTGTTCCTGGGCTATCGCGGTTACGAGAAGAAAGGCATCAAGCCGCTCTACCCGTTCGGTTACGGCCTGTCGTATACCACCTTCGGCTACAGCAACATCAGCGTGACGCCAGGCGTCGCCGTGGGCAATACGCCGATCAAGGTCTCCTTCGACCTGACCAACACCGGCAAGGTGGGTGGTTCCGAAGTTGCCGAGCTGTATGTCGGCCAGCAGAACCCGAAAGTGGAACGCGCCATGAAGGAGCTCAAGGGCTACAAGAAAGTGTTCCTGAATCCGGGCGAAAGCAAGCGCGTCACCATCGAGCTGAACGATCGATCGCTGGCTTACTACGACGAGAAGAGCAAGCAGTGGGTCGTGGATGCTGACAGCTTCAATCTGTCGGTGGGCTCGTCGTCTCAGGACATCCGCCTGAACGCCAAGCTGACCAACTCGTTCCGTCAGGAACTGTCGAACAGCACCAGCAACCCGCTGCCACGTTCGGCACTGAACTCGACGCTGCGGGAGTCACCAACGGTGAAAACCGGTGGTGTGCTGGATCACAACGACGAAACGGCCGAGTAATTGATCGGTTGACTCAATAAAAAGGGCTCAGAGATGAGCCCTTTTTTTGCTTTAGCGTTGTCGAATAGCCGCCTCGACCCGCGCGATGTAGCTATCAAAGCGCTCCACCAGATCAAGTTTGTCAGGGAAGCGCAGCCACTGAATCTGCAGCCCGTCCATCATCGCCAGAATCTCCTGAACCAGACCGGGCAAATCGACGTCAGCCCGCACCTCGCCCATCTGGACAAGATCATCGAATTGGCTGAACAGGCGTCCGTAGATCCCCTCATACCGGTCTTGAAACCACTGCCAGGCCGGATGGCCTTCAACCATGCTTTCCGCGTTGAGGATGGTAAAGGCTCGCACCACGCCCGGTGCAGTGGCATTAGAGCGGTTGATCGCCCGCAGACTGCCCAGCAGACCCGACAGTGATTTCTCGGAACGGACCTCATCGGCGATCTTCTGGTTGACCTCATCACGCCGTTGCAGCACGCCCATCAGCAGTGAAATCTTGCTCGGAAAGTGGTGGAGCAAACCGGCGACCGAAATCCCGACAATGCCTGCGACATGGGCCATGGATGCGCCGCTGTAGCCTTCCAGGGAAAACACCTGCAACGCGGCATCGAGCAGTTCTTCACGACGCTTTTCGCCCTTGGGCGCGCGCCGCTGCTTAGGTGTGACAACCGACTCATTCATCCCTGTCGGCGGGTTTGACTGACTCATGTACTGCTCCTTGCTAGACAGCCCAGCACCCTACCGTCAAAGGCAATAGGCCGCAATGTTCACTGCACCGGCCGGATCCAGCACCATCGTCCCAGCCTGGCACGTTAATTTCATGGTCTGCCTGGTTACCGGATTTCAGGCTACTGGCCTGTGCGGCGAAACCCGCCGCGCACCAATGCCAGCCCTGAACAGAGAATGTCGTTCCATTGCAGTGCACCCACGGTCATGCATTGCGACCCGGCCATCGAACAGGAGTTCTACCCATGTCCTATCTCATGTTGCTCAAGGAATCGCTGTTTTCCCGTGCTTCAGACAAAACAGCTGCCAGCAACCTGGACGCATCAATCCAGCCTGCACCCATCGAAGCCGTGAAGCCGGTCACCGCCGCTGATGCCGACGCTGGCGACGCCTACCTGGACGCATTTGCCGATGGCGTGGAGTGGGAAACCTTGCTGGTCGACCTTGCCTGCTTCAATGACGGCCCGGAATATTCCGCCCAGGCGCGGTTCTGATCCCCGCTTATCCGTCGCCCCGGGAGGCCGGGGTGCTGATTGGGCGGGTTACTCAACCTCTACAAAAAATCACTGATCGTCAGGCAAGCTGCGCGAACCGTCGCCGAGCTCCCGTTGCATAAGTACGGAATCGACCCATCGGCCGTGCTTGAAGCCCACCGACTCAAATACACC
Organism: Pseudomonas syringae; assembly: GCF_000737245.1. Lineage (GTDB taxonomy): Bacteria > Pseudomonadota > Gammaproteobacteria > Pseudomonadales > Pseudomonadaceae > Aquipseudomonas > Aquipseudomonas syringae_J. The sequence continues at coordinate 46,763 of NZ_JPQU01000047.1, forward strand.
CACGCGGTGAAACCCGAGTTTTTCATGCAGGCGTAAAGAGCCTAGATTTTCGCTGTTGCCGATTACCGCCACCATTTGCCGCCAACCGCCCTGAGCACAGTGTTCAATGACTGCACTCAGGAGCGCCTGGCCGATCCCCTTTCCACTCATGCCGTCGGCCATGTACACCGAGTCCTCGGCGGTAAAGCGGTAACCGGGGCGAGGACGATACAGCGTGGCGTAACCATAACCGACCACTTTGCCGTCCAGCTCCGCCACCAGATAAGGCAGCTTGCGCGACAACACCTCAGCGCGGCGGCGCAGCATCTCCTCCAGTGAAGGCGGTTCCAGCTCGAAACTGGCGATACCGGTCAGCACGTGTTGCGCATAAATCGCCTGCACGGCAGGCATGTCATCCTCGCGGGCTGCGCGCAGGATCAGATCGTCATTCATTTTTGCTCTCGGGATGGCTACAGGTGCGGCAATCATGCCGAGACAGTCAGGCTTGATAAAGAGGATTGTGCTGATAGCCGGAAACCGAGGCGCCTGCATCGCGGGCAAGCCTCGCTCCAACGGAATCGGTGATCGTCTGTTGGAGCCGGGCTTGCCCGCGAAGAACGATGACGCGGTGTGTCTGCCAGAGCGAGGCGCCTGCATCGCGGGCAAGCACCGCTCCCACAGGTACCGGGATCGTCTGTTGGAGCCGGGCTTGACCGCGAAGAACGATGACGCGGTGTGTCTGCCAGAGCGAGGCGCCTGATTCGCGGGCAAGCACCGCTCCCACAGGTACCGGGATCGTCTGTTGGAGCCGGGCTTGCCCGCGAAGAACGATGACGCGGTGTGTCTGCCAGACCGAGCTGACCGGTTCGCGGGCAAGCCTCGCTCCAACGGGACCGGTGATCGCCTGTGGGAGTCGAGCTTGCCCGCGAAGAACGATGACGAGGTGTGTCTGCCAGAGCGAGGTGCTTGATTCGCGGGCAAGCCTCGCTCCCACAGGTACCGGGATCGTCTGTTGGAGCCGGGCTTGACCGCGAAGAACGATGACGCGGTGTGTCTGTAATATCGAGGTGCTTGATTCGCGGGCAAGCCTCGCTCCAACGGAATCGGTGATCGCCTGTGGGAGTCGAGCTTGCTCGCGAAGAGCGATGACGCGGTCTATCTGTAATATCGAGGTGCTTGATTCGCAGGCAAGCCTCGCTCCAACGGCATCGGTGATCTTCTGTGGGAGCGGTGCTTGCCCGCGAAGAACGATGACGCGGTCTATCTGTAATATCGAGGCCCCAGATTCGCGGGCAAGCCTCGCTCCAACGGGACCGGTGATCGTCTGTTGGAGCCGGGCTTGCTCGCGAAGAACGATGACGCGGTGTGT
>NZ_JPQU01000048.1 GCF_000737245.1 Pseudomonas syringae
CGGGTGGATGTACTGGCCTCTTCCCGGCTAAAGCCAGTCCCACGTCGTCGCGCCACGCCGATGGCATCGCGGACCAGCGCGCATGTAGGTAATTAACTACCGCACCTGTTTCCCCCATAGCTGGTTGGATATCCCCTCCAATATATCCAAGGGAATGGACAGGATGGGCGCTACAGTTACCGGTTTTGATACGGCTGCACTCAACGAGCGCAGCACGAGCGACGAGTCTCGGCTCAAAAAAATGGCCCGGCGGTTCCTCGCCGATTACCCGGACATTCACGGGCTGGCCTATGTCCAGGCACACAGGATCCTGAAAAAACACTCAGCCGGGCATCTCAATCCAGACAAGATCTACTGGCACCGCTTCTCTGACGGGACTCGCTCCAGCCCCCGGACCTTCACTGGCTGGGAGCATTTGGGTCAGCCCGTAGAGTCGATGACCCTGGTGGAACTGGTCATGCACAGATTCAGCGCCCAGGACCAAGACGCCGAGCCCGGTGCACTTGAACTAACGGGAGGTTTCTACACCGATGGGCCAGAGCACAGGGTTTTCAACGAGCACAATGAAGTCGCCCTTTTGCCGCACGACGTACTGAGTGATTTCTGGGCCCTCGATTTCAGTGACACCTACACCAGGGGGCTGTCGCACTTCTGGGCCATGCACAGCGAAAACTTCCGCACGTTGGCCAAAGCGCATTACCTCGCCGCTGCTGCCAACGCAAAGCGTGCCTTTGCGCTACCAGATGAGCACTACCAGACGATCATTCATGCCGTAGCCGCCTCAATCCCGGATGTCATGACCCCGGCGGTGCTTCAGGCGCGTGTTGCTCCGCAACCGGGCGTCACTTTGCGCAGCTTCGACATCGGCGAGTACGTCGCCCATGACATTGTGCGAATTGTCGATAGCAAGGGTGGGCAAATTCTGTACGTACCTGCGCAGAAGCACGCTTTCCATTTTTTTGCCGATGATGCCGCCCTGCAAGCCTGGGTGCTGACGCAATGCGCAACTGACGTGTCGCGATCGGCCTTCACGTTGCATTTCTTTTCCTCGCAGGCCGCCAAGGATCAGGACAACGGAGTATTCGACAGCTGGATCGGGCAGCTGCAACGCAATGAGTGGTCTGATCAGAAAGTCATCAATCGTATCGATCAGGAGATTGAAACCGACGTATTTGAGCATTTGCGTGAACTCGCTCAGGCCAATATGAAAGCGCAGGCCCACCTGCTTCTGACATCAAATGCCGACCTGCGCAAACAGATGATGATTGGCTATCTAAACGCTTTCACCCAAGTGTTCGATGGGGTCGCCCCATTGGCGTGGCCTTTGACTCTGACGCTGATTGGCGCCGCTCTGATCAATGTCGGTTTGAGCATTGATCAGGCCATTAACGGCAACACGCCCAGGCTGCGCAAGGCAGGGGTGATTAGCGCAATTCTCAGTACGGTTTTTGTGGTGTTCAACCTGCCGGAAATCGCGGCCGTTGCCGGTCCGGGCAGGGAGTTGTCGGAAGCGGAGGCGGCAATTGAAACGGTGGAGGATTGGGTGCCAGCCGCTAACAGCGATGCATCTCTGGCCGAGCTGCGGGGCAATGTGATTCTGGATGAGGACCCTGGCGTCGCGTCCGGGCACATGCAGGGCATCAGGGTGCGCGCGAATGGTGAGACGTGGATTGAAATCCACCATCTGCCCTATCGTGTTTCGTATAACAGCTCGCTGCGAACCTGGACCGTCGTCGATCCTCAAAACCCGTTCGCCTTCTTTGGATTCAAGCCGGTGCGGCTCAATGCTCAAGGGGAATGGGAGTTATTGGTTCCGCCTGGTCTGGCTGGCGGCTCTCCCATTGATGAGGTTGCAGGATCATCGTCATCGACAGTCTTTCAATCACAACCCCTGGTCTCGACCAAATCCGCATTCTGGGATGCCCATATGCGCTTTGACCTGCTCGAAGAGGAGCGACTCTCCGAAATGGCCCTTGCGCGGCAAAAAGCGGTGGTGGATGACTGCGTTCGGGAGTATGACCCGGCGTCGGACTTTGACTCGGAAATGGATTCCGGTGGCTTCATTACAACGGATGAGGACGATAACCGGCTATTGGTTGACGCTTGGGGCGACGAGCATCGCTTGTTTAAAACCGAGGATGAGTACATCGGTGGGCGTGTTTCTGATTACACGGCGCGAGACACGGATTTCAACGTCTACCTTCGCACTGGTGAGTCGCAGCTTGCGAATCAGATCGAAATGATCGAGGAGCTCGCCGAGGATATCGACAGCATTGGTTGCAACAACGACGTGGACCTGTATCGCGGCGGCAGCGGCCATCGTAGTACGTCGGGCTTGACGTTCCGCAGCGGCAAGATCAAGGCCGGGGATATTCTGGTCAATACCGACTTCACCTCATTCAGTGAAAATCCCTATGTGGCGCGGATTTTTTCCAGCAGCCAAGGGGGTGTGCAATCGCATATTTTTCAGCTGCACATCAACGATGGTGCTGCGATCACGTTTGACGACACCTCCATCGTTTTCGAATTGCCGAGCAAAGCCTATCGAACGGCGACGCCGATAGCGCCATTTTCGGGCGATTGGGAGGAGGCCGAGTCGGTCTTCAAACCTGGCACTTATTTCAGGATCGAGAACATCGAGGAAGTGGCAGGCGATCATTTCAAGTTCATCAAGGTGCGCTTAAGCGAAAGTCCGCCCGGCCGGCACCGCACCGGTGAACCCGCAGGGCGGATTTTTGATCTGCGCACCGGAGAGCCTTTCAATCGCGAGCAATACGCGGCGAAGCTCGGGCCCCAGGGCGCAGCGCTGTTGCACTTGTTCTTCCCGCCAGCGACCTGACTTAGAACCAGCAGTCCCGCATAGCAAGACAGGTGTCATCACGGGCTTCAAGAATCGCCAGTTCGTGATGGCAGCTCGGCACTTCCCAGGTCAGAAAGTAACGCGCAGCCTGCAGTTTGCCTTGATAGAAGTCCTTATCGGCCACGTTGCCATTGGCGAGGCCCTGTTGTGCGTGTATCGCCTGTTCCAGCCAGCGCCAGCCGATTACGGTATGGCCGAATGCCTTGAGGTACAGCGCCGAGTTGGCCAGCGCTGCGTTGACCTTGCCTTGCGCCAGATCGCCCAGTAGCGCGAGGGTCACGGTCTGCAGATGCGCCACCAAATGCTCCAGTGGTTGGCGCAGCTCGGTCAATGTCTCGTGGGCTTGAGCGCGTTGCGAGGTTTCGGCAATCAGCCGCAGTAATTGCTTGAGGCCCGCGCCGCCGTCTTGCGCTAGCTTGCGCCCCAGCAAATCCAGGGACTGAATGCCATTGGTGCCTTCGTGGATCGGATTCAGGCGATTGTCACGGTAATACTGTTCGACCGGGTATTCCCGGGTGTAACCGTGACCGCCGAGGACCTGGATCGCCAGCTCGTTGGCCTTCAGGCAAAACTCCGAAGGCCAGGCCTTGACGATTGGCGTTAGCAAGTCCAGCAGCTTTTGGGCTTGCTGGCGAACCGCTTCGGTTTCCCCGGTGGTGGTGTCGTCGAACAGCCTGGCGGCATACAGGCCCAGATCAAACGCGCCTTCCACATAAGCTTTTTGCGTCAGCAGCATGCGCCGCACATCTGCGTGCTCAATGATTGGCACCGGCGCACTGTCCGGGCTTTTGCTATCCGGCAAGCGACCTTGTGGCCGCTCGCGGGCGTAATCCAGTGAATACAGATAACCCGCGTAACCGAGCATCACCGCACCCATGCCCACACCAATGCGCGCCTCGTTCATCATCTGGAACATGTAGCTCAAGCCCTGATGTGGTTTGCCCACCAGATAAGCAACACACTGGCCGTTATCGCCGAAGTTCAGCGCGGTGGAGGTCGTACCGCGCCAGCCCATCTTGTGGAACAGCCCGGCCAGAATCACATCGTTACGCGAGCCAAGGCTGCCGTCTTCTTTCACCAGCAACTTGGGCACGATAAACAGCGAAATACCTTTCACTCCGGCAGGCGCATCCGGCAGCTTGGCTAGCACCATGTGCACGATATTCTCGGAAAGCTGATGATCACCGCCGGAAATAAAGATCTTGTTGCCACGCAGACGATAGGTGCCATCTTCAGCGGGCTCCGCTCGGGTGCGGATGTCCGAAAGCGAAGAGCCAGCATGGGGTTCGGTCAACGCCATGGTGCCGAAGAAGCGGCCTTCAATCATCGGCTTTAGAAACTGCTGCTTCTGCGCGTCGCTACCGAAACTTTCAATCAGGTTGGCCGCACCCATGGTCAGAAATGGATACGCGGTGGAGCCCGCATTCGCAGCCTGAAAATGAGCAAAACAGGCTTGAGATAAAAGAGTCGGCAACTGCATGCCGCCGTCTTCGAAGCCTCGGGTTGCATTCAGAAAACCCGCTTCAAGGAACGCATCCACCGCCGGCTTTACTTCGGGTATCAAGATCGCCTCGCCATTTTCATAGCGCGGCTCGTTTTCATCGGCCTTGCGATTGTGTGGGGCGAAGTATTTTTCAGCGATGGCCCGCGCCGTGCCAATCGCAGCGTCGAACGTCTCCCGATTGTGCTCGGCAAACCGCTCACGCCGGGTCAGGGCTTCGGCGTCCAGCACTTCGTAAAGCTCGAAAGCCAGATTGCGGGAACTGAGCAGCAACTCGGACATGACCCTGTACCTTTTTGTTGGAATGGGTTGAGTCTAGGCCGCTGATTTTGGGCTGCACAGGATGATTGATTTGGGTGATGGCGGGGGCTGCGCCACACCTCGGTAGGAGCGCGCTTGCCCGCGATTGCGTCCTCACTGTCGACTAATGTGTCGTGGGCGGAACCCTGATCGCGGGCAAGCGCGCTCCTACTGGCGTCTAAGGAGCGGAGTTGTTACGCCAACAACCTCAACAGCGTCGTGACCGATCCGGATGTCCCGCCGACGACAATCTTGCCATCAGGCTGGACCATCACGCTTTTCACGAAGCCGATCTGCTCGTCGGTGAAGGTGATCGAGCCTGAGCCGTCGCTACCGAATTCACTATCCAGACCGCCATCCGGGAAGTAGCGGGTCAGCCTGTTGGCGGTTATCACGCCGCGGTGGGCTACCAGGATTTTGCCGTCTGCTTGCAGGGTCATGTCTTCGCCAACCTCGCCCGGTACGCGCAATGGCTCGCCGCGGTTAAATGTCACGTCGATTTGTCCGGTGCTTGTCAGGCAAATCAGGTAACTGGCCGCGCTATTGTCGATGTTCGAGCTGTTGATAAGTGCAACGATTTTGCCGTTGTCGAGCTCGTTCACTCGGCGGCATGCCGTGTAACGGGCATTGATCATCCTGACCGCGTACACGCCGCCGTCGGCAAAATCCAGATCCAGTTCGCCCGCGTCATTCATGCGCAGGATAAAACCGTCATTACCTACTTCGCCGGCCAAATAAAATGACGTGGTATTAACACTGCGCGCCATGTGCAGAGTAGATACATAAGTATTGCCGGTCAGGAAAGTTGCGATGCCTGCGGTGCCGAAACTACCATCTTGTTCCCCATCGAAGTGTCGACGATGAACGACGCCGCCACTGCGGTTTGATGTGGCGAGCAGGAACTTGTCGTCCAGTCCCAATAGTCGCGGAGTTGAGGATTGCGGACCCTCGGCGATATCGCGGATAGAAATGAACTTGCCGTCCTGATCATAGTTGATCAGTGGAAGTTGGCTGTACGCTGCGCCGGTAACAAAGAATGATCCGTCCGCCAGCCTGGCAATGCTGCTGACGCTGGCTGCAAGGTTAACGGGCGGCACAGTGGACAGGCCATCCTGGGTATCGCCGAAGCGGGTGTCAAAGGCGCCGTCATCAATGAGGGCGCCAACGCCCGGGATGGACAGGTTCGGAATTTCTCGCTCGTAGGAGCCATAGATCATCAAGCGGCGGCCGGTTGCATCCAGGGCCAGGTTTGACAGGTCATTGCGGAAGTTGCCTGGCGGGCGAACATCGAGTTTGCCATTAACACCAAATGTCGGGTCCAGCTCATTGCGTTGAGTTTGAGTCATTTGTTTGATCTCTAATTGCGGTAATTATGTATTTTCGAGAGATGCTTATTGATCAATCGATAATGCGTTTAATCACAGGAGTTCAGAGAGTGCAATATGTTTTTTTGTGGTCTTTTGAGTATTTTGCTGTGTGTATATATATGTATTGGCTAATATATATAAAGCTTATTTTGTATCGAATCAATTAGTTTGTTGTTTGTCAAGTAACTCGAATAAAAGTCCAAAAAAAAGAGAGCCGAAGCTCTCTTTTCAGTTGCCAGTCAAACCATCAGCCGATGGTCATCAAGCTCGCGTTGCCACCCGCCGCAGCGGTGTTGACGCTCAGTGCGCGCTCAATCACCAGGCGTTCCAGTGCAACGTTGGTTTCGCCATGGGACAGCCCGTTGACGCCGACGATGGCGCCAGCACGCTGGGCAACCTGCTCGCAGACTTCGCGCAGTTGGTCCGAGTCGCCGTGATGCAGAACGGCATCGATCAGCACCTCATCCTTGCTCCAGTCGGCCACCAGCTTGATGCGCGCCTGGACTTCTTTGGGCAGGCGAGCGCGCAGTGGCTTGCAGAGGGCGTTGTCCGGCCAGATGGCGCTGCTGCCAACCGCGAGAACCGCGGCCAGCTGGATCAACAGATCGCTTTCGGCTTCGGCGAGGCACAGAACATGTTCGCGAGGCAGAATGCTGTAGCTGTTGCGCTCGCCGGTCGGGCCGGCCAGCAGGCGTGTGATCCCGCTTTGCGATTGCGCCGCAAACTGGCTGCACAGCTGATCCAGTTCAGGTTGCTGATTGCCGGTCGCCCAGGTTTTCAGCGCCTGCAACGGCTGGCTCATGGCTTCGCGCATCCGCACATCCGGGGCTGTGAGGGTGTCGCCACGCACGAACGATTGCTCGATGGCATCAACCGGGCGGGTCGAGAGCAGGCGATACAGATAGAGCGGGCCGCCAGCTTTCGGGCCGGTGCCCGACAGGCCTTCACCACCGAATGGCTGTACGCCTACCACTGCGCCGACGATGTTGCGGTTAACGTAGACGTTGCCCGCGTTGACGTTGTCGATGACCTTGGCGATTGTCTCATCAATGCGAGTGTGCACGCCGAGGGTCAGGCCATAGCCGGAAGCATTGATCTGGCCGATCAACTGGTCCAGTTCTCTGCGCTTGTAGCGAACCACGTGCAGTACCGGGCCGAAGATCTCCCGTTGCAGCTCGTCGAAGCTGTCCAGCTCGATCAGGGTTGGCATCACGTAGGTGCCGCGCTTCATTTCGTCGCTGTCGGCAATGGCAACCTGGTAGACCGTGCGGCCTTTGTCGCGCATGCCTTGAATGTGCTTGTCGATGCCTGCCTTGGCTTCGGCGTCGATGACCGGGCCGATGTCCACAGACAGACGCTCAGGGTTGCCGAGGCGACATTCAGCCATGGCGCCTTTGAGCATTTCGATAACGCGATCTGCCGAGTCTTCCTGCAGGCACAGGACCCGCAGAGCCGAGCAGCGTTGGCCGGCGCTGTCGAAAGCCGAGGAAACGACGTCTATGACCACTTGCTCGGTCAGCGCCGAGGAATCGACGATCATGGCGTTCTGGCCGCCGGTTTCGGCAATCAGCGGGATCGGACGGCCCTGAGCATCCAGGCGCCCGGCGATGTTGCGTTGCAGCAGACGAGCGACTTCGGTGGAACCGGTGAACATCACGCCTTTGACCCGATCGTCGCCGACCAGACGTGCACCGACGGTTTCGCCGCGACCCGGCAGCAACTGCAGCACGCCTTCCGGAATGCCAGCTTCCAACAGAATGCGCACGGCTTGCGCTGCCACCAGCGGTGTTTGCTCGGCCGGTTTGGCGAGGACCGGGTTACCGGCTGCCAACGCTGCGGCAACCTGACCGCTGAAGATTGCCAGCGGGAAGTTCCATGGGCTGATGCACACCACCGGACCCAGCGGGCGATGGGCGTCGTTGCTGAAATCATTGCGCGCCTGCACGGCGTAATAGCGCAGGAAGTCGACCGCTTCGCGGACTTCGGCGATGGCGTTGGCGAAAGTCTTGCCGGCTTCACGAGCCAACAGGCCCATGAGTGGCTGGATTTCGGCTTCCATCAGGTCGGCGGCGCGTTCCAGGATCGCGGCACGCTCGGCTGGCGGCGTGGCTTGCCAGATCGGGCCGGAACTCAAGGCGCAGAGCAGGGCGTTGTCGACGTCTGCCAGGCTGGCTTCCTGCACGTGACCGACTACGTCACGCAGATCGGACGGGTTCAGCAGCGCAGTCGAAGGACCTTCGCTGGCCGGGCAACCCAGCATCGGCGCGGCTTTCCAGTTGTTGTGCGCCGTCGCCAGCAGGGCTGAAGACAGTGAGCCCAGGCGATGTTCGTTGGCCAGGTCGATACCGCTGGAGTTGGCGCGCTCCGGGCCGTACAGGTCACGCGGCAATGGGATACGCGGGTGCGGCAGGCCGAAACCACCTTCCTGGGTCGCCATGCGCTCGATGCTGGCTACCGGATCGGCTACCAGTTCCTGAATCGAGATCGACTGGTCGGCAATGCGGTTGACGAACGAGGTGTTGGCCCCGTTCTCCAGCAAGCGACGTACGAGGTAAGCCAGCAATGTTTCGTGGGTGCCGACTGGCGCGTAGACGCGGCACGGTCGGTTCAGCTTGCCATCGGCGACTTTGCCCACAACCTGCTCGTAAAGCGGTTCGCCCATGCCATGGAGGCACTGGAACTCGTACTGGCCGGGGTAATAGTTCTGACCAGCAATGTGGTAAATGGCCGACAGGGTATGGGCGTTGTGCGTGGCGAACTGCGGATAGATGGCTTCAGGCACCGACAGCAGTTTGCGTGCGCAAGCGATGTAGGACACGTCGGTGTACACCTTGCGGGTGTACACCGGATAGCCTTCCAGGCCTTCGACCTGAGCGCGTTTGATTTCGCTGTCCCAGTACGCGCCTTTCACCAGACGAATCATCAGGCGATGACGGCTGCGACGCGCCAGATCAATCACGTAGTCGATCACATACGGGCAGCGCTTCTGATAGGCCTGGATGACAAAGCCAATACCGTTCCAGCCGGTCAGCTGCGGTTCGAAACACAGGCGCTCCAGCAGATCCAGTGAAAGCTCAAGGCGGTCTGCTTCTTCTGCGTCGATGTTCAGGCCGATGTCGTATTGCTTGGCCAGCAGGGTCAGGGACAAAAGGCGCGGGTACAGCTCTTCCATGACGCGCTCGTATTGAGCGCGGCTGTAACGAGGGTGCAGAGCCGAGAGCTTGATGGAAATGCCCGGGCCTTCATAAATGCCTCGGCCATGGGACGCCTTGCCGATGGAGTGGATCGCCTGCTCGTAGGAAGCCAGGTATTTCTGGGCGTCATGTTCGGTCAGTGCCGCTTCGCCGAGCATGTCGTAGGAGTAGCGGAAGCCTTTGGCTTCGAAGCGGCTGGCGTTGGCCAGGGCTTCACCGATGGTCTCACCGGTGACGAACTGCTCGCCCATCAGGCGCATCGCCATGTCCACGCCTTTGCGGATCATTGGCTCGCCACTCTTGCCGATGATGCGGCTCAGGGAGGAGGTCAGCCCGGCTTCGTTGTGTGTGGCGACCAGTTTGCCGGTCAGCAGCAGGCCCCAGGTCGCGGCGTTGACGAACAGCGAAGGGCTGTTGCCCAGGTGTGGATGCCAGTTGCCGGTGCTGATCTTGTCGCGGATCAGTGCATCACGCGTGCCTTTGTCCGGGATGCGCAGCAAGGCTTCGGCCAGGCACATAAGCGCCACGCCTTCCTGAGAGGACAGGGAAAATTCCTGCAGCAGGCCCTGCACGATACCCGCACGACCACCCGCGCTCTTCTGATTGCGCAGCTTTTCAGCAATCGAGGCGGCCAGCTTGTTGGTGGCTTCGGCCATTGGAGCAGGCAAGCGCGCCTGCTCGATGAGCATTGGCACCACTTCCGGCTCCGGGCGGCGATAGGCGGCGGTAATGGCCGCACGCAATACCGATTGCGGGAGGATGCTTTCGGCAAACTCCAGGAAGCACTGATGCACCGCGTCCACCGGCAGATCGCCGTGGTCGTCGCCGTCTTTGGCAGCGCTACCGTTGAGGTCCGAAAGGGTCGCACCACCTTCGAGTTTTTCCAGGTAATTGAAAATTGCCTGTTTGATAAGCCAGTGCGGAGTCCGGTCAATGGACTGAGCGGCTGCTTTCAATCGCTCGCGGGTCGGGTCGTCGAGTTTGACACCCAGGGTGGTGGTCGCCATGTGCTGTCCTCATCGTGCCACTGCAATGTGGCCTTGGTTGTCGGACAAGATTATCGATGCGCCTGTCCGGGTGCAACCGGGTGCAACCCTTTTTTGATTGATTATTTTTCTCGCCTGCCAGACGGTTGATTTGCCTGCTGAGCCTGCACAACCGTGGTGCTTGTTGTTCTGACGGAAGGGAGTTGATGCTCTGGAACGAGGCGTTCACTCGTCAAAATCCGAAAAAAACGACACGCAGGTGCAACTTTTCGTCGGTAAATAGGTTGCACCGCTCGTGACTTGTTGAATAGGATGCGTCGCAATGTCGCAACCACGATTGAGAATTGCTCCAATAACTGAGGTTTTCAACAGAAAAACCCGGTCCGCATGGCTGGCTTTTGATCGGACGCAGGTTCGGTACGTCACGAGGTGACGGCAGTTGGCGTTCTATAACAACAATGCCCAGGCGAAATACAATGAGTGTCAGCAATCCCACCCTGATCACGTTCGTGATTTATATCGCAGCAATGGTTCTGATTGGTCTTATGGCCTATCGCTCGACCAATAACCTCTCTGATTACATTCTTGGCGGCCGCAGCCTGGGCAGTGTCGTGACGGCATTGTCTGCAGGGGCTTCGGACATGAGTGGCTGGCTCTTGATGGGCTTGCCGGGCGCTATTTATATGTCTGGTCTCTCAGAGGGCTGGATTGCCATCGGCTTGATCGCTGGCGCTTATCTGAACTGGCTGTTCGTAGCAGGTCGGTTGCGCGTGCAGACCGAGCACAACGGCGACGCCCTGACTCTGCCGGACTATTTCACCAGCCGCTTCGAAGACAAAAGCGGTCTGCTGCGGGTGATTTCTGCTGTGGTGATTCTGGTGTTCTTCACTATTTACTGTGCGTCAGGAATCGTTGCCGGTGCGCGGCTGTTTGAGAGCACCTTCGGCATGTCGTACGAGACCGCGTTGTGGGCCGGTGCGGCAGCCACTATCGCGTACACCTTCGTAGGTGGCTTCCTCGCAGTCAGCTGGACCGATACGGTGCAGGCGACGCTGATGATTTTTGCGCTGATCCTTACCCCGATCATCGTGCTGCTCGCCACGGGTGGTGTCGACGCGACGTTCCTGGCCATCGAAGCCAAGGATCCTGGCAACTTCGACATGTTCAAGAACACCAGCATCATCGGCATCATTTCCTTGATGGGCTGGGGTCTGGGTTACTTTGGTCAGCCGCATATCCTGGCGCGTTTCATGGCAGCAGACTCGGTGAAGTCAATTGCCAGCGCGCGACGCATTTCCATGACCTGGATGATCCTGTGTCTGGCCGGTACGGTCGCTGCGGGTTTCTTCGGGATTGCCTACTTCTCGGCGCACCCTGATGTGGCCGGGCCGGTGACTGAAAACCCTGAGCGTGTCTTCATTGAGCTGGCGAAGCTGCTGTTCAACCCATGGGTGACCGGCGTTCTGCTTTCGGCGATTCTTGCCGCAGTCATGAGCACCTTGAGCTGCCAGCTGCTGGTGTGCTCCAGCGCCTTGACCGAAGACTTCTACAAAGCATTCCTGCGCAAAAACGCTTCGCAGAAGGAACTGGTCTGGGTCGGTCGCGCCATGGTGCTGCTGATCGCGATCATCGCCATCATCCTCGCGGCAAACCCGGAAAATCGCGTATTGGGTCTGGTGAGCTATGCCTGGGCAGGTTTCGGCGCTGCGTTCGGCCCAGTGGTGCTGATCTCGGTATTGTGGAAAGGCATGACCCGCAATGGCGCGCTGGCCGGTGTACTGGTGGGCGCAATCACTGTGATTGTCTGGAAGCAACTGGGTATCTGGGGCTTGTACGAAATCATCCCTGGTTTCATCTTCGCCAGCATTGCGATCGTGGTCTTCAGTAGCATCGGTAAAGGTCCGTCGGCTGGCATGCAGACACGCTTTGAGCTGGCCGAGCAAGAGTTCAAGGCTGCTACGCGCTAAGTGAGCATCTATACCTGTGGGGGGCTCTGTTGGAGTGAGGCTTGCCCGCGAATCAGACGACGCGGTTAGCCAGATGTACCGCGTCATCGTTTTTTTGCGGGCAAGCCTCGCTCCTACGGGTCCGGTGTTTTTCCAGACACACCCGGCCCGGTAGGAGCGCACCGAGGTTACGAGGCCCGCGATGGCGGTCTGCCTGACCCACCGCCATCGCTGCCTCGCATTGCTTGTGAGCTCCGGGATCGTATTTCCCAACTGGATCAGGCTGTGTTTTGCTTCAAGGGTTGTAGGTAGAAATATCTCAATGCAAGCGACTCAGGAAGTTTCCTTCGGCCTTTGCGGATTATCCCTACATAGTCCTTCCTGGCTTTTGTTTATCGTCTTACCGCCTCGTCGTAGATGCCTCTTTTCAGGGCAATTGCGGCGCGCGTATCTCGTTAAATCAGAATGTCAGGATGATGAATATGAAAGGATCGCAGCAAGCCCCTTATACCAACGAAGCCTCGTCAGAGCTTCTCAGCACTCTTGATAAATCGCCCTTCACTGATCGGCAGCTTGCTGAATTCAGCGAAGAGGCTGTGGCGCTCATTCGCCAGCAACAGGTTCATCGCAAGGCCCATCCTGCTGTTGCTATTTTTCGGCTAGCGACCGATGGCAGCGAAACCCGTGACGGTGGCGTGATCCAGCAGGGGACCACACCGTTAGAGATCACCCTGGAAAACGGTCAATGCGTGCGCGTGGCTCGGGTCGGGGATTGCGCCAAATATCCCGATGGCAGCACAGCGCAGATCATGACGGGGGCGGGTCAGGATAATGACCATTTAGCATTGGTTGGCAGTCTGCTCAGCAATGGCGACCAGATCATCAATACGCCGCAAGCCATAGGTATGTTCGTGCTGCATGACGGCATATCCATGAAGGATGATTTTCTACCTGTGGTGGAGGGATGAGCCATGGTGCGCTCCACAGCTCAAGGAATAGGAAAAGGTCTAGACGGTGACAAGACAACCACCGGCGCGGTGTGTATTACCAGCCTGCCCGAGGCAACCAATGGAGGTCGCGGGATTTTGCGACTCGGCGATGTAACCACTCCCTGCCCGAAATGCGGGAAGGCCGGTGAAATCGTCGGCAACCTGATGCCTACCATGAAATACAACGGGATTCCGGTCGCCATGGATGGCGCGGAAATCCTCTGCGGCTGCCCACCCGGCAGCAACCGACTGGAAGCTCCCGTTGAAGGGCCGCAGGTATCCAGAGCAATGGCCGCGCCAATCAGGCCTCCGGCGACAAATGCTCAACCAGCCAACCCTTGGGTTTCGGATAAAATCGCCGCTTCATTCAACCTGCCCGGGTCTGAAACTCAAGGGGTGGTCTGTAATCACCCCGATCAATTGCACGAACCGGCGCGCTACATCGCCGAGGAAATGAACCGGAACCTGAGTCACCCGGTTGTCTCGAAAATAAAAACACTGCTCAGCTATGACCCTATTGAAGAACAACGCCAATGGTTGGCACAGCCCTGGTATAGCAAAATCGGCAGAGTTCCCGACTTCCATGGCATAGCGCTGGGCAAGCAAGCGGCCGCAGCTGTGTTGTGGGCGAAGATGGTTGGGCAGGATCAAGAGTGGGATCATAAGCCGAAGTTAATTATTAGATTTAATGGTGCCGCTTGGCACAAATATGGACGACACACTTATTTCTACGATATTTGGTCCAATGTTCACTATGGCTATATTGGTGTTGCCTGCGGGTTCTCCGAGGACTGGTTATTTGATGGGGCAGGTCTAGAGCAGATCGGCTCTGACAGTGTCAGAAAAATAAAGAAGTGGCGTGAGCGGCCGGGTCCTCGCCGCTCTGAAGGCGTTGAGGGCTGGCGAGCATGGGATGACCCACCTGATCGAATCTCAATCGCTATCGGTATTAAGCTCTATCGGCGATATTCCACTGGAGGGCTTACGTCACCAATCCTCGTGGAGGAGGTCTTGGCAGTACCTTTGGCTGATTGGGGAAGTGCCGTTGAGGTACACGATTGCTATAAAACAAAGTTGGCGGTTACATGAAGTTTCTGGGTAAGTTAATCGGGGTGCTTTACATTATTTGGGTTGTTTGGACCACGGCAACCCCCACGGCTACGCTGCATTTCCCGGAAACCGCCATAGGCGAAATTCGCTACCAGTGGAACGCACGCCATAGGATTTTTCGAGGGGAGCTTTATCCCGGCGAAAGAGTGACTGACTGGGGTGACATATTTCCGAAAGAGGACTTTTTCATGGTCGTCGATTGGTGGGCTGATGGTGGAAGAAGGCAATGTGTCAAGGTCATCCCGAAATGGTACGGCACTGATATCTATCTGGATGCCAATGGCCAACTTGACCAAAGTCCTGAAGGCGGTACTGATCTGGATCGGGTTATGCACTGCACAAACCGGCCCGAGGAAAATATCACTTGCAGGCCTTGTTAACTAAAGGAAGGGCAATATGAGGTGGCTGGCTAGGCTATTTATTGCCCTGTTTTTTCTTTTGACGGTCTGGTTTGTCGCGATGCCTAGAGCCACTCTTAATTTTCCAGCAGACGGGGTTGGTGAGGTCGGCTACCAATGGAATACGCGGAACCGAATCTATCGAGGTGACATGCTTTCAGGTGGTCGGGCTACTGAACCAGGTGAATTAATACCCAGAGAAGATTTCTATACGGTGGTCGATTGGTGGATCAATAGTGAATATAGAGGGTGTGTAAAGGTCATCCCGAAGTGGTACGGCACCGATATCTATCTAGATGCCGACGGCAATCTTGACCTGAGCTCTGAGGGCGGCACTGATCTGGATCGGGTTATGCACTGTACTAACCGGCCCGAGGAAAATATCACTTGCAGGCCTTGTTCGCTAAATACACTGGTTCCCGATTGATTGCTGGGCGCTGGTTTCCAACGGGTGCTGGTGGGTCGGGGTGTGCGAGTGACCGCGAAGCGGTCGTGAAAAATGCGGACTCACCATTGCAGAAAAGTCGTTCCGCTTTGATCTGGCAGAGCAGGAGTTCAAGGCTGCTACCCGGTAAATCAACCTATAACCTGTGGGACCGGCTTTAGCCGGGAAGGGGCCAGTACATCCGCGACATATTTGTTGACTGGAGTGCTGCCTTCCCGGCTAAAGCCGGTCCCACGTCCCGCCGAGTCAAGCAGTGCCTGGTCTATCAGGTCCTGTTGTGGTCAATATCCAGCTTATAGAAGGTGGCCTTGCCGCCTTCGTTGCTGTAGCCGCTATTGTCCTGCACATAAACCCCTGCCTTGAAGTACAGCGGCTTGTCACGCCAGGTTGCGCTGATCGGAGTGCTCCAGTTTTTGCCTCGGGCGCTGACGCTCAGTTCGCCACCAGGGCTCAAGTGGATGATGTAATTGAATCGCTCGTTGAGCGGCACACCTTCCGCGACCTGAATCACTCGACTTTCCTTGTCATCAAAGCGATTGCGCACTTTGGCCACGATGTTTCCGTTGTGCGTGGCTTCTTTATATTGGTACTCGACCTTGAGCATGGGCTCGGTGCTGTCATAGGCATGAATCTGGCCGATGACGATCTTGCCTGACGAGGGCACTTGATTGACTTCCAGGGTGGCATTGAGAAAGTTGTCCGCGTCCGGATACATCCAGTTATGCAAGGTGCCATCGGCCCAGGTTTCTCGCAGTTCACTGCGGGGGAATTTGGCGTTGGCGGTGCGTGACCCGGTCACCGGCGACCAAAAAAAGATGTGCCCGGATTCAGAGCGAAAGTACTTGCCGTCATAGCCTTTGACCAGCGCAGAGGTCTCGATGGTTTTGGGGGGCGAACCCACAGGAATGCTCAGATTCCAAGATGCCATGTCTACCATTTTTCAGTTTCCATTATGTCTCATTGCTATTAGCACGCGTCTGGCTCAAGCCTTTGCGGCCTTTGTTATACGGTTTTGATTAGTTCCTGTTAACTGAAAAACGTCCGACGGCTGGCGTCAAAATGGTGTCACATTCGCCGCAGGTCACATGCCGTATACACCTGGGCATACCTACCGTTAGTCGGGTTGTTGGAGCTTTATTAGTGGCATTTCGCTAGCCGACTTCTGGTTTCTCAAATACCCGACTAGAGTGGATCCACTCGGATGAGGGGCCTAGCCTCCGCTGTTAGCGTCGAACTACATAAGAGAAGCAGCATGGAATGCGCGCAACCCAAGCCTGGTGATGGCCGTTCGGTTCTATTGGTTGTAGATGACTATCCGGAAAATCTGGTGACGATGCGCGCCGTACTGCAAAGGCAGGACTGGTGCATTGTCACGGCCAGCTCAGGCATCGAGGCGCTGTCCGTGTTACTGGAGCGGGAAGTGGATCTGGTGTTGCTGGATGTGCAGATGCCGGGGATGGATGGCTTCGAAGTTGCCCGCCTCATGCGCGGCAGTCAGCGGACCCGGCTGACGCCGATTATTTTCCTGACCGCGAATGAACAGTCTCAGGACGCAGTGCATCGCGGCTACGCCAGCGGTGCCGTCGACTATCTGTTCAAACCCTTCGATCCCCACGTACTCAAGCCCAAGGTCCAAGCCCTGCTGGAGCAGCAGCAGAATCGCCGTACCCTGCAAAAGCTTTCCCATGAACTGGAGACCGCACGGGCCTTCAATGCTTCGGTGTTGGACAACATTGACGAAGGGATTCTGGTGGTCAATGAAGCCGGTCTGATCAACTTCGCCAACCCGGCCATTTGCCGCCTGCTGGGTGCCAGCGTCGACGAGCTGACGGGGACCAGCGTGATTGATTACCTGGCTGAGCCCCACGTGGTTGAATGGACTCAGTCCGGCTTCTACCGGCATTACCGCAGCGCCGAAATCTATCGGCTGCATGATGCGGTTCTGCGTACCCGCGAAGGTTGCCAGGTACCGGTTGCGTTGTCCTGCGCGCCGCTGCCGGTGGAACAGAAGTCGATGGTGTTCAGCATTCTCGACATGTCGGTGGTGCGCGATCTCTACCAGCAGCTAGAGCATCAGGCGGTGACAGACGCCCTCACCGGGCTGTTGAACAGGCGTGGCTTTTATCAGGCGGTCGAAGGCATGTTGTTGCGCAACGAACATGCCGGCAAGTTTCTGGTGGTGTTGTACCTGGATCTGGATGGTTTCAAACGGGTCAACGATTCCCTGGGCCATGACGCGGGGGACCAGGTTCTGCTCTGGGTGGCCCAGCAACTCAAGGACTGCATGCGCCCATACGATGTGCTGGCGCGCATGGGCGGGGACGAATTTACCGTAGTGATCGAGGGCCTGGATTTCCCGGAGCACGCCGCCAAAGTGGCAGAAAAACTCATCGAACGGGTTTCGGTGCGGCGCCAGGTGGACGGTGTGGACGTGACCCTCGGAGCCAGCATCGGAATTGCAACCTACCCCGATTGTGGCTCGAATCTGGACGGCCTGCTGCGCGCAGCGGATATCGCCATGTACGAAGCCAAGCGGGCAGGGCGACAGCAGTATCGCTTCTACGATCAGGATATGAACGGCCGTGCCCGCTCACGCCTGATGCTGGAAAACAGCGTGCGGACCGCCATCGACGGCCAGGATTTTTCCATGGTCTATCAGCCGCAAGTGTTCATCGCAGACGGTCGCTTGCGCGGTTTCGAGGCGCTGCTGCGTTGGCAGCATCCGAGCGCCGGGGACGTGCCACCAGGATTGTTCATTCCTCTGCTTGAAGAAACCCGACTGATCAACAAGCTGGGCAGCTGGATTTTCGAGCAGGGCGCCGAGCAGCGTAGCCGCTGGGATGAGGTATTTGGCGCCGGTCTGGTGCTGAGCGTCAGCGTCAGTCCGACTCAGTTCAGCATGCCTAACCTCGCTGCGGAAATCCGTCGCGCCATGCAGCGCTTCAATCTCAAACCAGGCCAGTTGGAAGTCGAGATCACCGAAGCCTCGTTGGTGCATAACCTGGTGCACAGTCGAAACCAGATTCGTCATTTGCATGACATTGGGGTGAGCGTCGCGCTGGACGATTTCGGCGTGGGCGAATGTTCGCTTACGCACCTGCGCAACCTTGATATCGACACCTTGAAGATCGACCGCCATTTCATCGCCGGCATGCTTGCCTCCCAGCGGGATAAGGCGGTGGCGCGCAGCATCATCGATTTGTGCCGCAACCTGAATGTGTTGGTGATTGCCGAGGGTGTGGAGACCATCGAGCAGTATCAATGGCTGGCCGACAACGGTTGTCAGTTGATTCAGGGCTTTTTGGTGTCACGACCCGTGGTTGCCGAAGAGGCGTTGGCATTCCCGTCGACTTTTGACTGGCAGGCCATAAAGTCCGAATGAGTTCTGTACACTGGCGGCTTTGAACTTAGTGTCACGGCTCATGCTCGCTCCTCTCAAATACCTTCAGGCTTACCCGCCGGCGCTTCAGGATCAGGTGCGGCAGCTGATCGCCCAGAACAAACTGGGTGACTACCTGCAGCAGCGTTATCCCGACCGCCATGCCGTGCAAAGTGACAAAGCGCTGTACGCCTATGCACTGGCCCTCAAGCAGGAACACCTGCGCAATGCGCCGAGCATCGATAAGGTGCTGTTCGACAATCGCCTGGACCTGACCCATCGCGCGTTAGGCCTGCACACGACGATTTCCCGGGTACAGGGCGGCAAGCTCAAGGCCAAGAAGGAAATCCGCGTGGCCTCCCTGTTCAAGGAAGCGCCGCCGCAATTTCTGGAAATGATCGTCGTCCACGAGCTGGCGCATTTCAAGGAGTCGGACCACAACAAGGCGTTCTACAAGCTGTGCGAGCACATGCAGCCGGGGTATCACCAGATAGAGTTTGATCTACGGATTTATCTGACCTGGCGGGATATGCAATAACACACAGGCTTGGCGTACCCCTTGTGGGAGCGGTGCTTGGTCTGGGCGGCATTCCGACGATAAGAGCACCGCAATTCTAACCTGACTCGCGTCCAGCCTTATCGTCGGAATGCCGCCCAGACCAAGCACCGCTCCCACAGGTCCAGTTCATGCCGCTCAATCAAGGATCACCATGGACATCAGCAAAACCAAAACCAGCTTCTACCGCCGCCTGTACGTGGCGTATCTGATCGATAGCGAACTTGCCAGTAATGTTCCTGCGCTGGTAGAAGCCACCGGCATGCCACGGCGCACGGCGCAGGACACCATTGCTGCGCTGGCAGATCTGGATATTCAGTGCGAATTCGAACAGCTCGATGGCGGCCGTAATCACGCCGGGCATTATCGGATTCGTGACTGGGGCGCGATCGACAAAAGCTGGATTGCGGCCCACCTGGGGCAAATCAAAACGGTGCTGAATTATCCCTGAGCGCAGTCAGTTGCTTCATTCAAGGTCGCGGCGCATGCCGATGTGAGGAATTTCATCCTCCAGATAAACCTCACCCACCGGTTCGAAGCCATAGCGCGCGTAGTAACGCTGCAAGTGCGCCTGGGCTGACAGATAAATGGGTTGGTCGGGCCAGGTTTTTTCTGCGTTTTCCAGCGCCTGTTCCATCAGCTCGTGACCGATGCCACGGCTGCGGATGGACGGTGCGGTCACCACGCGGCCAATGGTCACGTCGCCGCCTTGCTGGATCGGGTCGAGCAGGCGCAGATAAGCGACCAGACGGTCTTCCTGCCAGGCCATCAGATGGCAGGTGTCGCCCATCAAATCCAGCCCATCGACATCCAGATACACACACTGCTGCTCGACCACGAACACTTCAGCACGCAATTTCAGGATGGCGTAGAGCTGTTCCTTGCTCAGGTCGGTATGGTGTTTGCAGATCCAGTTGATTGACATGTCGCTGACTCGCAGAGGAAATCTGGAGGGAATACTAAACGCATCCTGGCAGATACCCAATAAAACCCTGAGATGAATTCACTGCTGGCGGGTCAAGAAACAGTAAGTAGATTGCTAAATGGATTTTTTGCTGCACCAGCGCACAAACGCAACCTTCGTATGAGTTGTGAAAACCGTGGAATGCAGCTTCAATAAAGGCGACATGCCAGTATCTTTGGCGTGTACTAATCGGGTTATACCCGTCTCAGGAACATGAGCATGCCGTGTTTGCTTCGAGCCTTGGGTTTGCTGGGAATGCTGCTGACGGCTCATGCCGCTGCTGCAGATAAACTTCGTTTGGTTGCCGATGCCTGGGCGCCGTTCACCGACGCTTCGCTGCTTAATAACGGCCTGGCGACCGATCTGGTGAGCACGGCGCTCGCTCGTGCCGGCTACACCTCTGAATACCATCAGGTCCCGTGGGCCCGAGCCATGCACGGTTTGGGGGAAGGCCATTACGACGTGCTGATCAATGCCTGGTACAGCGACGACCGAACGCGACTGGGTGAGTTCTCGGCGGAGTATCTGGTCAATCGCGTGCGCATCGTGAAACGCAGCCGGTCCAGCGTCGAGTTTCGCGATCTCAGCCAGCTCTACACACGGCCCATTGCGGTGGTGCGCGGCTACTCCTATTCCCCGGAGTTTGATAACGACCCGTTGCTGGAAAAGGTACCGGTCTCCAGCTTCATCATGGCTGCGCGCATGGTGGCTGCCGGACGAGTGGATCTGGCGGTGGAAGATGAGTTCGTCGCGCGTTACTACCTGGCTCGGGAGCCGAAGAATATCCGCGAGAATCTAGCGTTCCTGCCCAAATCACTGACCGAAAACAGCCTGCATATTCTGGTCAGTCTGAAAAACCCGCGTCATCACCAAATCGTCGCCGACTTCGACCGGGAGATAGCCGCCATGAAAGCTGACGGCACCTATGACGCGACGTTCAAACGGCATGGTCTGTAACCGGCGTCGGTGCTTTGATCAAGTGCGCGGCGAGGGTTCTTAACGGACCCAGTTGACGACAGATCAGCGCCAATTGCGTCTGCACCAGCCTCTGGCTCTCATCCAGATCGTCGGGCATCAGCTCAAGGTCGGAGGCCAGGGTTTCTTCAGTATCGCTGTGGATGGCCACCGGTTGCTTTTCGGCCAGGCTCTGGGCGATCTCGTCGATACTTGCCGCCAGCGTCGCGCCGACGCCTTCGATCAGGTGTTCGCGAACCTCCGAAGGCAACTGGGTTTCCCGATGCGCGCCGAGTCCTGACAGGTAGCTGAGCAAGGTGTGTGACAGCACCAGAAATCTGAACCCCACATCCGCCTCTTTGCGAAAGTGCCCCGGCTCCATGAGCATATTCGCCAGGGTAGTGGACAGTGCCGCATCGGCGTTATGCGCGTTGCGTCGGGCGAGGCGATAAGCGAGGTCGTCGCTTTTGCCCTTGGCGTATTGCTGCATGATCTGGCGCAGATAGATGCTGTTGCAGGTAAGCGTATTGGCCAGCACCTTGTTCAAGCGTCGGCCCTGCCAGTCCGGCAGGAACAGGAACACCGCCAGGCCTGCGATAAGACTGCCCAGCAAGGTATCGAACAGGCGCGGCAGGAACAGCCCATAACCGTCGCCGACCTGATTGAAGCAGAACAGCACCATGATGGTGATGGCCGCCGTCGACAGGGTGTAGCGGGTGGTGCGGTTGACGAAGAACACCACCCCCGCCAACACCGCGCACATCGATTGCAGGATGGGGCTGGTAACCAGATCGAACAGCGCCCAGCCGATGGTCAGGCCAATGGCAGTGCCGATGATCCGCTGGCCCAGTTTGCGCCGGGTCGCGCCATAGCTCGGCTGACAGACGAAAACGGTGGTGAGGATGATCCAGTAGCCCTGCGACGGGTGAATCAAGTGGACCATCGCGTAGCCAACCATCAACGCCAGTGGCAGTCGGAGGGCGTGGCGAAACAGCAGCGACGTCGGCGTCATCTGCAGGCGCAGGCGAGTCCAGGCGTCCTTGAGGGTGCGTGGGGAGCGGTCCAGCAGCGAGCTGTCGGTGGCGTCGGCCACTGCGTCCGGGTTGCTTGCGTCGCTGAGCAGGCGGTCAAGGGTCTCAAGGTTGTTCGCCAAGGCACGCAACGAACGCAACAGCCCGCGCCATGCTGGATTGCTCTGGATGCGCAAGTGCTCCAGCGACGCGCGCAGGTCTTCCATGGCGAAGGCGAAGCTGTCGTTGTAGACGAAGGGCTGGCGCAGTTGGATCGATTCCGACAGGGCTATGCAGGCTGAACCTTGTTGGCGCAGCAGACGCTGGCAGCGGAACAGCACATCGCTATGAAAAAACGCTTCGGCCAGGGAGTTGTAAGGGTAATGCGAGGAACTGGCGCGCTCGTGGATGTCCTGGGCGATGAAGTACAACTTCAGGTAACGGCTGACTTTCGAGCCGGGGCGACCGCTGCCGACCCGGTGCAGAATGATTTCCTTGGTGGCGTTCAGGGCTGCAACGACCCGGCCATTCTGCTGCGCCAACTCCAGACGCCGGGCTTCCACATCCAGCTGACGGATCGGCTCGAACAGGCTGGATTTCAGCTTCAGGTACTGGCCCAGTTCACGAAACAGCCGTGCCAGCGCCTGTTGCACTGGCTGGTTGGAAAACAGCATCTGCCACAGCACTGACAACAAACCGTACCAGGCGGCACCCGCCACCAGCAGCATCGGTTCATGCCAGAAGTCCAGCACCTGGCCGCCACGCTGATCGACGCCGATCATGGTGTAGACCGAGAGAATCAGCGTGCCATACGCAATGGCGCTGTAGCGTTCGCCCAGCGCACCAAGCATCGTCAGCGCGAAGCTGGCGACGGCCAGGGAGATGGCGAAAATCCATGGATAGGGAAACAGCAGCTCAACCGCCAGTGCTGCAATGCTGAAACACACCAGCGTTACCGCCAGTGCATTCAGACGGCCTTGCCAGCTATCGTCGGTCTCTGCCAGTGCGCAGGCGATAATCCCCAGAAACAGCGGGATCAGCAGGCCCATTTCATTCTGATACCAGCACAGCGCCATGCTGCCGGTCAGGGCAATGAATACCCGAACGCTGTAACTGAATTTATCCAGCGCCCACAGACGGCGGAAAGTATGACGAAGAGATTTCGAGGCCATAGAGGGGCTGTTTCACGGTTGATCAAGGCTGAGTGGATATGTACAGGCATGAGCCGGGTCTGTACATCGGCTGGGTGAAATTTATTGTGTCGCAAGAGCGATCGAGATCTAAACCTGTGGGAGCGGTGCTTGCCCGCGATATGGCTAGACGCGGTTCACTTTAAAGTTGCGGTGTCCTTATCGCGGGCAAGCACCGCTCCCACAGAAGAAAATTGTGTTCAGCTCATCAAACAAACTGCGCAGCCGCATACCCCGACGCCCACGCCCACTGGAAGTTGAAGCCGCCCAGGTGGCCGCTGACGTCCAGCACTTCACCGACAAAATACAGCCCCGGTGATTTCAGCGATTCCATGGTCTTGGACGACACTTCGCGGGTATCGATGCCGCCCAGCGTCACTTCGGCGGTGCGATAGCCTTCGGTGCCTGCTGGGACAACCTGCCACGACGCAAGTTTTGCGGCGATATCAGCCAGCTCGGCATGGGTGTATTGCTTCATTGGTTTGGACACGAACCACTGCTCGGCGATCAGGTTGGCCATCTTCTTGGTGAAGATTTCTCCCAGCAAGGTTTTCAATTCGCTGTTCGGCCGGTCGGCTTGTTGCTCAGTGAGCCAGCTGGCGACGTCATGATCGGGTAGCAAGTTGATCTCCACCGCATCGCCAGGATGCCAGAACGAAGAAATCTGCAGGATCGCCGGACCGCTGAGGCCCCGGTGAGTAAACAGGATGTTCTCGCGGAAACTCGTGTCATTGCAGCTGACCAGGCAATCCACTGAGGTGCCAGACAGCTCGGTGCACAATTCCTTGAGCTGATCGGTGATGGTGAACGGCACCAACCCGGCCCGGGTCGGCAGCAGCGTATGGCCGAATTGTTTGCCGACTTGATAACCAAAACCGGTCGCGCCCAGGGTCGGGATCGACAACCCGCCGGTGGCGATCACCAGCGATGCACAGCTGATGTTGCCCAGGGTCGTCGCCAGCATATAGCCGGTTTCGGTTTTCTCGATCTGCTGCACGGAGGTGTCCATGTGCAGGCTGGCACCGGCTTGCTTGCACTCGTCCAGAAGCATTTCGAGGATGTCGCTGGATTTGTTATCGCAGAACAGCTGGCCGAGTTTTTTCTCGTGGTACGGCACGCCGTGCTTGCCGACCATGGCGATGAAATCCCACTGGGTGTAGCGCGCCAGAGCCGATTTACAGAAGTGCGGGTTCTGCGACAGGAAATTACTCGGCTCGGTGTACATGTTGGTGAAATTGCAGCGTCCGCCACCGGACATGAGGATCTTCTTGCCGGGTTTGTTGGCGTGATCGATCAACATCACTTTGCGCCCCCGAGCAGCGGCGGTCAGCGCGCACATCAAACCTGCGGCGCCAGCGCCAATGATCACAACGTCAGTAACGGGCAAAGCGATTTCCTCGGGAGAGTTTAAGCACGGCCCCTGTGGGAGCGGTGCTTGCCCGCGATAAGGCTGGACGCGGTTCGCGTTAGAATCGCGTTGCTCTTATCGCGGGCAAGCACCGCTCCCACAGGTCCTGCGCTGGGTTTGCGACCTTACAAAATCCGGACGCGCAGCGATTTGCCTTTGATCTTGCCGTTGTTCAAACGCTCCAGCGCCTGTTTGGCGACGCCGCGTTCAACGGCCACGTAGGCCTGGAAGTCGAAAATCGCGATTTTGCCCACCTGAGCGCCAGGGATGCCAGCTTCGCCGGTCAGCGCGCCGAGGATGTCGCCCGGACGCAGCTTGTCTTTGCGGCCAGAGCCGATGCACAGGGTGCTCATGGTCGGGATCAACTGCGAACCGCCAGCGTTTTTCAGGCTGTCCAGTTGCTCCCAGCGCAGGGAGGCTTTCTGCAGTTCTTCGATGGCGCGGGCACGTTGGCTTTCGGACGGTGCAACGAGGCTCACGGCCACGCCTTTTTCGCCCGCACGACCGGTACGGCCGACGCGGTGAATGTGCATCTCGGAGTCACGGGCCAGTTCGACGTTGATCACCATGTCCAGCGCATCGATGTCCAGACCACGGGCCGCGACGTCAGTGGCAACCAATACCGAAGTACTGCGGTTGGCGAACATTGCCAATACCTGATCGCGATCACGCTGTTCCAGGTCGCCATGCAGGCCAACAGCTGAAATGCCTTTGGAGGTCAGGTGATCGACCACCTCCTGGCATTGCTGCTTGGTGAAGCAGAACGCGACGCAGGACTGCGGGCGGAAATGACCGAGGACTTTCACCACTGCGTCGAGGCGATCTTCCGGGGAGATTTCGTAGAAGATCTGCTCGATCTGGCTGTCGGCGTGCAGCGCTTCGACTTTGACGGTCTGCGGATCGCGCATGAACTTGGACGACAGTTGCTTGATGCCAACCGGGTAAGTGGCGGAGAACAGTAGGGTCTGACGCTTTTTCGGGGTCTGCTCGATGATATCGGCAATGGCATCGTAGAAGCCCATGTCCAGCATGCGGTCGGCTTCGTCGAGAATCAGCGTGTTCAGGCCATCAAGCACCAGCGAACCTTTGCGCAAATGCTGCTGAATGCGCCCTGGGGTGCCAACGATGATGTGCGCGCCATGCTCCAGTGAACCGATCTGCGGGCCAAACGGCACGCCACCGCACAGGGTCAGGACCTTGATGTTGTCTTCCGAACGGGCCAGGCGACGGATTTCTTTCGCCACCTGGTCAGCCAGTTCCCGCGTCGGGCACAGCACCAGTGCCTGACAGCCGAAGTAGCGCGGATTGATCGGATTGAGCAGACCGATACCGAAGGCTGCGGTTTTACCGCTACCGGTTTTGGCCTGGGCGATCAAGTCCATGCCCTTGAGAATCACCGGCAGGCTCTGCGCCTGAATCGGCGTCATCTCGGCATAACCAAGGGACTCCAGGTTACCCAGCATGGCGGCAGACAGAGGCAAAGTATTGAAAGCGGTGTTAGTCACGACAGTGGACCTGCAAAACAAAATGTCGCGCAGTGTATCAGGTCACGAGGCCATCAGGCTCGCTCCCGCTGGGTGGTGATTACCTGACTCCTGGATAGGATCCCCAGTGGGAGCAAGCTTGCTTGCGAAGAAAATTTTTCAGGCGCTACAAAGTCATTGGATGGATTGGCCCCTTCGCGAGCAAGCTCGCTCCCACAGGGGATCACAGGGTCAAGCTGCCTTGGCTTTCAACTCACGCGACGGCAATTGCAGGAATATCCCCGCCGCCAGCATCGCCATCACGCCCACGGTCAGGAAGGTCAGCTGGAACGCGCCCAGCACGCTGCTGACTTCGCCGGTCGAGACCTGCTCGGTAAAGCCACCCAACAACGCCGCTGCGCACGCCACGCCGAAGCTCAACGACAATTGCGCCACCACCGACAGCAAACTGTTACCGCTGGCGGCACTGGCGTCGTCTAGGTCGATCAACGTCACAGTGTTCATCGCGGTGAACTGCAAGGAGTTGACCGCGCCGAGCAGACCCAGATGCACCAGCAGCATCCAGTAAGGGGTTTGTGCATCTACCAAAGCGATGCTCGACAGCAGAATGCCCAGCATCAAGGTGTTGCCGGTGAGGATGATCCGATAACCGAGCCGCTCGATCAGCCAGCGCGCAACCGACTTGGCGAACATCGCCGCAGCGGCCAGTGGCAGCATGCTCATCCCGGCCTGGGACGGCGAGTAGCCCAGCGCCACTTGCAGCAGCAACGGCATGAGAAAGGGCAGGGCGCCGCTGCCCAGCCGGGCGAACAGATTGCCGAGGATGCCAACAGCAAAGGTTCGGGTGCGGAACAATGACGGAGCAAACAGCGGCGATTCAACGTGTCCGGCCCGCAGCCAATAAGCCGCCAGGCAGCCGAAGCCGGCGAACAACAGCAGCACCACGCGCAGGTGCGGCAAGTGCAATTCGCCCAGGCCTTCCAGCGCAATAGTGATCAGGACCATCGCTGCACCAAACAGCGCAAAGCCCACCCCGTCGAATCGTGTTCGCCCGCCGCCGGGCAGGTTGGGTATGAAGTGATGCACCGCCCAGCAACCGACAATGCCCACCGGAATGTTGATCAGAAAGATCCAGTGCCAGCTCAGGTACTCGACCATCCAGCCGCCCATGGTCGGGCCCATCAACGGGCCCAGCAGACCGGGCAAGGTGATGAAACTCATGATCCGCACCAGCTCCGAGCGCGGATAAGCCCGTAATACGATCAGCCGCCCGATGGGCAGCATCAACGCCCCACCAAGCCCTTGAACGATTCGCGCGCCGATCAGCATGCCCAGTGAGTTGGAAATCGCGCAGAGCAGCGAACCGAAGCTGAACAGCAGGATGGCACTGAAGAAAATCTGTTTGATCCCGAACCGGTCGGCAATCCAGCCGGAAGCCGGGATGAGCAAGGCGATGGTCAGCATGTAGGCAATGACCACCGACTGCATGCGCAAGGGGTCTTCAGCCAGCGACCGCGCCATGGACGGCAGCGCGGTATTGAGGATGGTGCCGTCCAGGCTCTGCATGAAGAACGCGATAGCCACAACCCAGGGCAACCAGCGAAGGGTTTTTTCATCCAGAAGCGGGGTGGTGGTCGGCATGGGGGTCCTTGTTTTTATTGCGGTGATTGTTGGAGGAGCGGACGACAACCAGTCGTGGGACCGGCTTTAGCCGGGAAGGCTGCATTCCAGACGCAGCAAATATTTTGGTTGCATTGGCCTCTTCCCGGCTAAAGCCGGTCCCACGACGGATCGCCGCCCATTCCCACAGGTTTGCCTTCGGCTGCTGTCACAGCGTCAACGTCAACCTGCTGATCAACGCCCCCGGCAACTGGCTGGAAGCTGTCTGGCGCTGACTATAGGTACTTGTGGAGAGAATCAGTTCCCGGTCGGTGGTCAATTCTTCCAGTGCACTGCCCAGCAAGCTGTAGACGCTGTCGTCGAAACGCATGGTGCTCACTGGTGCCTGAATCTTGCCGTCTTCGACCCAGAACGTGGCGAAGCGGGTCATGCCGGTCAGGCGTGCAGCGGGCTGATCGGAGTAGTTCAGGTACCAGAGGTTGCCGATGTACAGGCCGGTGCCGAGCTTTTGCAGAATCTGCTCCAGCGCCAGGCTTCCCGCCGCCATGCTCAATGAGCTCGGTGACTCCCACGGCTCGGCGCCATTGGCCCGCAACCCATATTCCGCAGCGCTGGCCGAACCGACCAGTTGTTCGCGACCCTGGCCGTTGGCGATCAGCGCCAGATCCTTGCGTGGATAACCTTCGCCGGAAAACGCTGGCGACAGCGAACCGGTGACTTGCTCATCAATGCTAACCGAAGGGCTGAGCTGTGCGTCGCCGCTGTACAGCCGTTGCAGCGGACTGGTCTTGGTCGCCAGAGACTGCGCCGAAAAACCTCCCCAACACAGCATGCCGACGATCTCGTCCATGGCCGCTGGCGCCAGATAGGCGCGGTATTGGCCGGGCGCCAGGGTTTTCAGCGGTCTGCCGAGAAACTCCAACTGCTCGCGAGCCGATGCAAAACGCTGGGTGAAAGCGGCGTCGCTCCATTCATGGCCGGCGTAGTTGGCTTTAACCGCCTGACCGTTCTCGTGGAACAGGCTCCAGTCGAAATTGAAGCTGTTGGCCTGATGCCAGCCAAAAGCGCCCCTTGAACTGGCGAAGCCGCGGTACAGCGGTCCAGCCGCGTAGAAACCAACCAGATCCAGACCTTGTGCCAGCCGCGCAATGTGTTCGACCACATGTTCGCTGTCCGGCAAGGCAACGTCTTGAATATTTGTGTGCTGCCAGGCTTCGGTGTTGGGCTGCAGATACGGATCCTTGTCGAGCAGCGTCAGGATTTCCCGCAACTGCTGCAGCGCTTCAATCAAGCGCTGGGCGTCTACCGTGCCATCGCCGCAAAGGGTCAGTTGCAGATCGGCATGACGTTCGTCGTCAATCAGCTTGAGGGTCACGCTGGCTTGCTGCACGTGGCCGACCTGACGCACCTTGGCGTGGTTGAAGCGAATGAAATCCGACTCTTCGGCGTTGTAGGCCAGGGTGAAATGTTCCTGCCCGGTGATCGCGGCCTTGAGCGTTTCCACCAGTGCCTGAAATTGCTCTTGATGCGACATCAGGCATCCCCTCCGAATACATCGACTTGCTTGAATACGCAGGCTGGCGAGGCATGGCCGACGCGTATGACCTGGTTGGGTTCGCCTTTGCCGCAATTGGGTGTGCCGAGCACTTTGAACGTGCTGCGGTCGCCCACGGCGCTGAGGTTTTTCCAGAACTGCGCGGAAATCGCCCGATAGTTGGGGTTCTTCACCACGCCTTTGAGTTCGCCGTTCTCGATCAACTGGCCCCACTCGCAGCCGAACTGGAATTTGTTGCGCGCGTCGTCGATAGACCAAGAACGGTTGGTGGACATCAGCACACCGTGTTCGATACCGCCGATCAACTGCTCAAGGGATTTGTCCCCAGGCTCGATGTTCAGGTTCGCCATGCGGTCGATGGGCGGACGGTTCCACCCGCAGGCACGGCTGTTGGCGACGCCAGGCATGTCGGCACGGTATTGCGACAGCGCGCCACCCAACGGACGCTCCAGCAGCCCGTTGCGAATCAGGAATTGCTTGCTGGCCGGAGTCCCATCGTCGTCGTGGCTGTAACTGGCCAGTTGCTCGGGGATTTCCGGGTCGAAGGTTACGTTGAGCAACTCTGAGCCGTACTGCAAGTGGCCGAAGTCGCTGGCTTTGACGAAGCTGGTCCCGGCGTAGTTGCGTTCATCGCCCAGGATGCGATCCAGCTCCAGCGGGTGGCCGATGGATTCGTGGATTTGCAGAATCATCTGGTCGGGCATCAACAGCAGGTCGCGAGGCCCGTTCGGCGTGTTGGGGGCCATGATTAGCTGCAAGGCCTGGTCGGCAACTTGAGCGGCTGCGCCCACCAGTCCGCAATTGCTGATGACTTCCGCGCCGCCTTGCTGACCGAAATTGTCCCGACCCAGGCTGCGGGTCTGGCTGTCGCTGCCGTCGAACGCGGTGACGGTCATGCCCGGATAGACAAAGCGCTGGGCTCGACGAATCTGCGCGCCAGCGTTGTTCAGGTAGATCTGCTCGACGTTTTCCAGGCCCAGGCTGACTTGCCAGTTCACCAGGCGTTCGTCTTTGGGCACGGCGCTGGACTCGCTCATCAGCAGCGCGATGCAGTCACTGAGCGGCGCAAAGGCATCGTGCAGATGCGGCGATAGGTAATCGGCACGCGCGGTCGCCACTGGCTGATCGCTGAGATCGAGCAGCGCATGGGGCGCAAGGCGTGAGGCGTGTTGTTCCGCCTGTTCCAAAGCCGCTTGCAGGCCGCGTTGCGATAAGTCCCGGGTCGCCGCGTAGGCTTCCACGCCGTTGAGGCGCACGGTCAGCATTGCGCCTTCGTCGCTGCTCAAGTGCGGCGGCTCGGCGACGTTCTTGCGCACGCACAAGTGCTGGCTGGTCTGGCGGACGTAACGCAGGGAAAAGAATTGGGCGCGGCTCTGCAGGGCGGCAAACCGCTGAGAGAGCTGAGCGGAGAGATCGAACATGCAGAGTGGCCTCTATGCTATGCGGGACTAATGGCCCGTAGGAGCGCGCTTGCCCGCGATCCAGTGCGTAGCGCTGGCAAAAGATTTGAGTCCAAATCAGATTGAAGGCCGTTCCGGCCTTATCGCGGGCAAGCGCGCTCCTACAGTCGAGCGGGGTGGATCAGAGAGGGCAACCCTTGGCACGCAGGATGGCGTCGAAACGATCCGGGTCCAGGGTGCCGGCTTCGATGGCCGCCAGGGTGGCTTTTTCACGAGCCAGCAGGTCCTGACAACGCACCAGCAGTTCCGGCAATTCGGCGCGGGCTGCGGCAACTACGCCGTCGCCATCGCCGATCATCAAGTCGCCGGGCATGACCAGCATGCCTGCGCAGGAAATCGGCACGTTGATTTCGCCGCCGCCGTCAGTGCTCGGCCCGCGATGCACGCCGCCGATGGCGTAGGCTGGAAGCTCACCGGTCTGCCATTCGTCCAAGTCACGGAGTGCACCGTTGATGACCACACCGACGATGCCAGCCTTGAGGGCCATGGCGCGCATGATGCCGCCGAATACGGCACGGGTCAGGTCGGCGCTGCCGTCGATGACCAGCACGTCGCCAGGTCGAGCCATTTGCATGGCTTTGAGGATCATCAGGTTGTCGCCGGGACGCACACGCACGGTCAGCGCGCTGCCGAGCATTGGTGCATTGCCGTGGAAGGCTTTGAGGCCCAGACCACCAACGTTACGACCCAGGCAGTCACTGACGGCGGCAGCAGGAATCTTGCTGAAAGCGGTCAGCCACTTCGGGTCCAGCGGCTCGGCGTTGGGGTTGATCAGATATCCGGTGGGCCATTTGCTCGAAGAAACTACATCAAACATGTGTAAGCCTCGTGGCCAGTCATTGCCGGCTTGTCGATTGAAGCGGGGGGGTTGATCTTGGGACTGACGCTAGATTAGGCCGCTGGCGCGGGAGCTTCAAGCGGCAAGCTTCAAGCCTCAAGATAAAAACGGTAGGGGGCAGGCACCGACGATCCAATGTGGGAGCGGTGCTTGCCCGCGATAAGGCTGGACGCGGTTCACTTTAGAATTGCGGCGACCTTATCGCGGGCAAGCACCGCTCCCACAGGGGCTTTGCGCTGTACCTGCCGGGACGGGTGTCAGTTAGCCGTACGACTCACTTCCCGTACCGGCTTGCCACGCACTGGCTTGCCAGCGGCGACGAAGTAGTCAGCCGTGCTGCGTGGCAATGGGGCGCGGCCGCGAATCTTGTCGGCGATTTTCTCGGCGATCATGATGGTTGGCGCGTTCAGGTTGCCGGTGGTGATCAGCGGCATGATTGACGCATCCACAACCCGCAGGCCCTGCATGCCATCTACGCGGCCTTCGCCGTCGACTACAGCCATTTCGTCCGTGCCCATCTTGCACGAGCACGACGGGTGATAGGCCGTCTCGGCATGTTCACGAATGAAGGTATCGAGCTCTTCGTCAGACTGCACTTCAATGCCGGGGCTGATTTCACGGCCACGGTACTGATCAAGCGCGGGCTGTTGCATGATTTCCCGGGTCAGGCGGATGCCGTCGCGGAATTCCTGCCAGTCCTGCTCACTGGACATGTAGTTGAACAAAATGCTCGGGTAGTCCCGTGGGTTCTTCGATTTGACCTGCACCCGGCCACGACTCGGCGAACGCATCGAGCCCACGTGGGCCTGGAAACCATGCTCCTGTACGCCCTTGGTGCCGTTGTAGTTAATCGCTACCGGCAGAAAGTGGTACTGAATATTCGGCCATTCGAATTCTTCACGGGAGCGAATGAAACCGCCCGCTTCGAACTGGTTGCTGGCGCCAATGCCCGTGCCAAGGAACATCCACTCTGCGCCGATGGCAGGCTGGTTCCACCACAGCAGAGACGGGTACAGCGACACCGGCTTGGTGCAGGAATATTGCAGGTACATCTCCAGGTGATCCTGAAGATTCTGGCCAACGCCGGGCAAGTCATGCACCACGGGGATGTCCAGCGCATTCAGGACTTCAGCCGGGCCGACACCTGAACGTTGCAGGATCTGCGGCGAGGCAATCGCGCCACCGCACAGCAAGACTTCCTTGCGGGCTCGGGCCTCGATGCGTGCATCGCTGTCGCCCACCAGATACGCAACGCCGATAGCTTTTTTGCCGTCGAACAGAATCCGGTCGGTCAGGGCATGGGTGACGATAGTCAGGGTCGAGCGCTTCTTGGCTTCGTCCAGATAACCGCGAGCTGTGCTGGCCCGACGACCTCTGGGCGTTACGGTGCGGTCCATGGGGCCGAAACCTTCCTGCTGATAACCGTTGAGGTCATCGGTGCGCGGGTAACCGGCCTGTACGCCCGCTTCAACCATGGCGTGGAACAGTGGGTTGTTACCGGCTTTTGGCGTGGTCACGCTGACCGGGCCATCGCCGCCGTGGTAATCGTTGGGGCCGATGTCACGGGTTTCCGCCTTGCGGAAATACGGCAGGCAGTCGGCGTAGGTCCAGTCTTCCAGGCCCGGATTTTTCGCCCAGCCGTCGTAATCCATGGCGTTGCCACGGATGTAGCACATGCCGTTGATCAGCGAAGAACCGCCAAGGCCTTTCCCGCGCCCGCACTCCATCCGGCGGCCGCCCATGTGTGGCTCTGGATCGGTTTCATAGGCCCAGTTGTAGCGACGGCCTTGCAGCGGGAATGCCAGTGCGGCAGGCATTTGTGTGCGGAAATCCAGACGATAGTCCGGGCCGCCTGCTTCAAGCAGCAGAACGGTGACGCCTGCGTCCTCGGTGAGACGGGCTGCCAAAGTGTTACCGGCCGATCCTGCGCCGATGATGATGTAATCGAATTCCTGGGACATTACTGCACCCTCTTTGAAAGTAGTCGGGGAGGGGGAATGACGTACTCATTCGACCCCTTGCACCCCATACAAGTGCGCGGTGCTGCTTAGGTCGTGGGACCGGCTTTAGCCGGGAAGACTGCATTCCTGATCACAGAGATGCATTGGATGTAAGGGCCTCTTCCCGGCTGAAGCCGGTCCCACGTCTACACTGACTAGAACACCGACGCGTATTCACCCAACTCAACCTGCACCGACTTGATCCGCGTGTACTGCGCCAGCGAGCTGATGCCGTTCTCGCGGCCGACGCCCGATTGTTTGTAGCCACCGACTGGCATTTCTGCGGCCGATTCGCCCCAGGCATTGATCCAGCAGATGCCGGCTTCGAGCTGGTGAATCACGCGGTGGGCGCGGTTCAGGTCTTTGGTGACGATGCCCGCCGCCAGACCGAATTCGGTGTCGTTGGCGCGACGGATGACTTCTTCTTCGGTGTCGTAACCGAGGATGCTCATCACTGGGCCGAAGATTTCCTCGCGGACGATTTTCATGTCGTCGCTGCAGTCGGTGAAGACTGTTGGGGCTACGTACGCGCCCTTGGCGAACTCGCCTTCGGTCAAGCGCTCACCACCGATCAGCAGGCGTGCGCCTTGCTCTTTGCCGGAGGCGATGTAGCCCAGCACGTTTTCCATGTGAGCGAAGCTGACCAGCGGACCGAAGTTGGTGTTTTCGTCTTCCGGGTTACCGACACGGATACGCTTCACCCGCTCGACGATTTTGGCTTCAAACGCTGCCTTCAAGGCATTGGGCACGAACACCCGAGTACCGTTGGTGCAGACCTGACCCGAGCTGTAGAAGTTGGCCATCATCGCGATGTCGGCGGCGCGATCCAGATCGGCGTCGTCGAAGATGATCAGCGGCGACTTGCCGCCCAGCTCCATGGTCACTTCCTTGAGAGAAGAACTGGAAGCAGCAGCCATGACTTTTTTGCCGGTCTGAACGCCACCGGTGAACGAGACTTTCTCGATACGCGGATGCTCTGTCAGCCAGTTGCCGACCTCTGCACCAGTGCCGGTCAATACGTTGAACACACCATCCGGAACGCCGGCTTCGGTGTAGATTTCGGCCAGCTTCAAGGTAGTCAGGGAAGTGACTTCGCTTGGCTTGAAGATCATCGCGTTGCCAGCCGCCAGGGCGGGTGCGGATTTCCACAGGGCGATCTGGATCGGGTAGTTCCAGGCACCGATACCGGCCACTACGCCCAATGGCTCGCGACGGGTGTAAACGAAGGAAGAGGTACGCAGCGGGATCTGTTCGCCTTCAATGGCGGGAACCAGGCCTGCGTAATACTCAAGCACATCGGCACCGGTCACGATGTCGACGTATTTGGTTTCCGAGAACGCCTTGCCGGTGTCCAGAGTTTCCAGCGCTGCCAGTTCATCGTTACGCTCACGCAGGATCTCCACGGCGCGGCGCAGGATTCGTGAACGCTGCATGGCGGTCATCTCGGCCCAGATTTTCTGGCCTTTTTCGGCGCTGACTACAGCGCGTTCAACGTCGTCTTTGGAGGCGCGCTGGACTTGAGCCAGCACCTCACCATTGGCTGGGTTGATGGCATCAAAGGTCGCATTGCTGGTGGCGTCTACGTAGTTGCCGTCGATGTAGAGTTTTTGCTGTTCGAAACGGGCCATAAAGTCCTCGCAAATTCTTCAGTGGCTGGCGATGACTGTTGTCAGCTTGCCATGTGAGATTGGGCAACGCCGTCATGCAGTCGTTCGGTGCTCGCTTCAGGAAAGTGAAGCGTTTCAGCTCACCGCTTTCGCCAGTTGGAAATCCATGTATTCGTAGGCGATCTGTTGCGCCTGTTCAGTGTCGAAGGCGTCGCCCGACAGTGCGCCGCGCAACCACAGACCATCGATCAGAGCCGCCAGGCCACGAGCCGCGCTTCGCGCTTGCTCCAGTGGCAGTACACGACGGAACTGACAGCACAGGTTCGAATACAGGCGGTGATCGTTGATCCGCTGCAGCCTGTGCAATGACGGCT
The DNA here is from genome assembly GCF_000737245.1 of Pseudomonas syringae. Taxonomy (GTDB): domain Bacteria; phylum Pseudomonadota; class Gammaproteobacteria; order Pseudomonadales; family Pseudomonadaceae; genus Aquipseudomonas; species Aquipseudomonas syringae_J. The sequence continues at coordinate 35,496 of NZ_JPQU01000048.1, forward strand.
GGTGCATGCTGGAGGCCCAGAAGGCCAGCCAGGTTTTCATCGCCGGGCCATTGACCTGGCTGGCGTCGAAGTTGCCCTCGATGATCACTTGCAGATGCGCCCGTGGGCTGTCATCGGTGAGGGCCAGCCGGCGTTCGCCGACGTTCTCGATCAAGGCATTCATCAGGTGGCGCATGGTGGCTGCGATCAGGCCATTCTTGTCCTGAAAGTAGTGACTGATGATGCCGTTTGAAACACCTGCCAGACGAGCAATCAGCGCAATGCTGGCCTCGCCCATGCCGACTTGGTCCACCGCGGTTAGCGTGGCGTGGATCAACTGTTGACGGCGGATGGGTTGCATACCGACCTTGGGCATTAGCTGAAATCTCCTGGTTCGTCGGGCTGCTGCACTGCCCGAAAAGGCTCCGCTACTCTAAAGGTTTTTTATTGAACGTTCAATCAATAAAAAAGGGTGGACGCGTGCAAAGCCTCTAAAATGCACCCTGTCAGTCAATGGAATGCAATTCTTTTGTAGGAGCGCGCTTGCCCGCGATGGCGGTCTGTCTGCGACAAATCTGGCGTTTGACACACCGCCATCGCGGGCAAGCGCGCTCCTACAGTGTCAGGCTGTTACCCCAAGTTTTTACCAAGAAGCGCGTGGTACAACTCGCTATCGCCCAGTATCCCCACCACCTGATTGCCATCCTGCAGCACCAGTTTGTTGCCGGTCTGGTAGCGGATTTGCAGTGCGTCGCGCATGCCGATGTTGGAATGCACCAGGGTCGGTTTGCGGTCCAGGCTGTCCATCGGTTGGCCCGGCGTCCAGTTCTGCAGATCCAGCTGACCCGCGCCCTGGCGTGCGCCTTTGATGGTGTTGCCTTCTGCCAGCTCCAGCCACGAATCGACGCTTGGGTCCAGGCACACTGAGCCGTTGACCCTGGTGCAATTATCCAGCGTGCGCATCAGGCTGCGACCGCACAGGACGTTGAGCGGGTTGGTGTGGGCGACGAAAGTGCGCACGTAATCATCGGCCGGGTTGAGGACGATTTCTTCCGGCACGCTGTACTGGATGATCCGGCCGTCTTTCATGATCGCGATACGGCTGCCGAGCTTGAGGGCTTCGTCCAGATCGTGGCTGACGAAAACGATGGTCTTGCTCAGCTTGTTTTGCAGCTCCAGCAGTTCGTCCTGCAAGCCTTGGCGGATCAACGGGTCCAGGGCCGAGAACGGTTCGTCCATCAACAGGATGTCGGCGTCCATGGCCAGCGCACGGGCCAGGCCCACGCGCTGCTGCATGCCGCCGGACAGTTCGTCAGGCTTCTTGTTGCGCCACTGCGTCAGGCCGACCAGTTCGAGTTTTTCATCCACCAGTTTGCGACGTTCTTTTTCAGGACGGCCCTGCATTTCCAGGCCGAAGCTGATGTTCTCGCGCACCGTCAGCCAGGGCATCAGGGCGAACTTCTGGAACACCATGGCGATACGCTTGGTGCGCATCAGTTTCAGCTCGGCGGGGGTGCAGTTCGCGATATTGATCTGCGAGCCTTCGTGCTCCACATAGAGCGCGCCACGGCTCACCGTATTGAGGCCATTGATGCAGCGCAACAGGCTGGATTTACCCGAGCCGGACAGGCCCATCAGCACGCAGATTTCGCCTTTTTCGACTTCCAGCGTGGCCTTTTCAACACCGACGATCTGCCCGGTTTTTTTCAGGATCTGATCGCGGGTCATGCCCTGATCGAGCAGCTTGAGCGCCTCGCGCGGGTCTTTGGAAAAGATAACGTCAACGTTATCGAATTTAATAATGCTCATGCGTCAGCCCTCACTTTAGCTTCGGGTTGTTTGCAGATGCGGTCGAGCATGATGGCCAGCAATACAATCGCCAGACCCGCTTCGAAGCCTAGAGCGATGTCGGCGGTATTGAGTGCATTGACCACGGGTTTGCCCAGGCCGTCAGCGCCTACCAGTGCCGCGATCACGACCATCGACAGCGACAGCATGATGCATTGGGTGATACCGGCGGCAATGCTTGGCATGGCGTAAGGCAGTTCGATGCGGGTCAACAGTTGGCTGCGTGAAGAGCCAAAGGCTTTACCGGCATCCAGCAATTCGTGGGGCACATCGCGGATACCCAGATACGTCAGGCGGATCGGCGCGGCGATGGCAAACACCACTGTGGAAATCAGGCCGGGCACCACGCCCAGTCCGAACAGGGTCAGGGTAGGGATCAGGTATACGAAGGTTGGCACCGTCTGCATCAGGTCCAGAACCGGCCGCATGATGGTGTAGAACATCGGCTTGTGCGCGGCAATGATGCCCAGCGGCACGCCGATCAATACACAGACGAAGGTTGCGAACAGCACCTGCGCCAGGGTTTCCATGGTCTGTTCCCAATACCCCAGATTGAGGATAAGCAAGAACGACAGGATCACGAAAGCCGTCAGGCCCCACTTGCGCTGGATGAAGTGGGCGAGCACGGCGATCAGGCCGATCAGAACGAAAGGGTTGAACCAGGTCAGCGAAAACGTGAGGCCATGGATCATGGTTTCCAGCGTTGAGGCGATCGCGTCGAAAGTACTGGCGCCGTGTTGGGTCAGCCAGTCGACGAAGGCCGCGATGTATTCGCCTAGAGGGATTTTATGATCAGTCAGCATGGTATCGATTTTCCGCTTGCGGGAGGAAAGGGGACAACAGGCGAGCGAACCCGCCTGCCTGTCGGATTACTTCGTCAGCTGGGCTTTGGCGGCCTCCAGGCCTGGTTTACCGTCCACTGTTGTTACACCGGCCAGCCAGGTGTCGAGCACCTGCGGATTGGCTTTGAGCCACGCCTTGGCGGCTACGTCAGGCTTCTGTTTGTCGTCCAGGACTTTCCCCATCAGGGTGCTTTCCATCGGCAGGGTGAACGACAGGTTTTTCAGCAATTGACCCACGTTGCTGCACTCTTGAGCGTAGCCTTTGCGCGTGTTGGTGAAGATGGTCGCCTGGCCGAAGTTCGGGCCAAAGAACTCATCACCGCCAGTCAGGTATTTCATCTTGAAACGGGTGTTCATCGGATGCGGTTCCCAACCCAGGAATACCACGTCGGTGTTACGGCGCGATGCACGATCAACCTGCGAAAGCATGCCCGCTTCGCTGGACTCGACCACTTTGAAACCGGCGTCTTTCAGGCCGAAAGCATTCTTGTCGATCATGCTCTGGATCAGGCGGTTGCCATCGTTGCCTGGCTCGATGCCGTAGATCTTGCCGTCCAGCTCTTTCTTGAACTTGGCAATGTCGGAGAAATCCTTCAGGCCCTTGTTATACAGGGCCTCTGGGACCGCCAGGGTGTACTTGGCGTTCTCCAGGTTCGCGCGCACGGTTTCCACGGTGCCGGCATCACGATACGGCTTGATGTCGTTTTCCATGGTCGGCATCCAGTTGCCGAGGAACACGTCCATGTTCTTGCCGTCAGCCAGGGACTTGTAGGTCACGGGTACGGAGATCATGGTGGTCTTGGTCTTGTAGCCCAAAGACTCGAGCACTGCGCTGGTCACGGCCGTGGTCACGGTGATGTCAGTCCAGCCCACGTCGGAAAAATTGACCGTATGACACTGCGCGGGCTCGGCGGCCTGGGCCAGCACCGGCATGCCTAAAGCAACAGCCAGTAGCAGCGATTTAGAACCTTTCATCAAGAGCACTCCCTTTGGATTTTCTTCTCGTCATCAGCTACGCGAGCCAATGCGGTTTGTGTTTTTTTCGGCTGTAGTACAAAGCGTTTGATCAAGGCTCTTTCACTGCGGCTGGCGATTGAGTCGATAGCGATCATGTAACAGCAAAAATCAAACGCCTACAGGGGGGGTCGTAACCAGTACATAGGGAGTCGTATCCAGTGCCGGTGACGTCGCTTACAGCTTTTTTCCATGCCGCAAGGACACTTTTGCTGCGTAAAAGCGGCGAAAACCGGCGCGTGACGACCCTTTGACTGGCGGGCGGCGTTGGTGGGTATGAGTGAGTCGGTATGGGGTGATGCAAGCACTTGCAATGGCCCGATGATGCAGCGTAGCAGCTGCATTTAACGTCTGCTGACCCCTCAATTCACCCGCCCCGGTGGTTTTGGATGGTCATTTGAGTGGTACGTTCCCTAATGGATCGAACGATGCATATCCCTGTGGGAGCCGAGCTTGCTCGCGAAGACGGTCTAACCGACCCAGATGATGTGTCGGATGTGCCGGTGTCTTCGCGAGCAAGGTGGAGCGCCACCCCGGTCGCTCCCACAGGATTTTGGCGTCATGCCATAGGCTGCGCTCTTATTGGTCACCGACCTCATCCACTGCGACCTTTTGGCGCGAAAGCCAATGAATATGGCGCAATGCTATGTCTATGGGCGCGCTGCAGTCAGGCCGTTCCGTGCGTTGAGTGACACTGCCGTGCGACGGCCGGTTTCTCACCTACACAAGTGCTACCGAAGTGCTCACCCAACCCATGCCATGCGGCTCGCATAGCTTGCTCGCGTCGCAAATCGACAACCCGCGTCGCTGCTGAATAGACACATCACGACGTCGTTTTCAGGGGTTATTGAATGGCCATTCAAGTTTAGGCATGGCATTTGCGTTGTCATCACAAAGCCCTGCTTTACATGGGGCAATAACAAGAGCCTCCACCTGAGGCCTCCAACCGCATTGTGTGAGGAGATACCGTGATGACTTCGTTCAACTCCGGGGCGCAACCCCAGAATCGCGCACCACAATCCATCGGTTTTCTGCTGTTGGATAACTTCACTCTGATCTCTCTCGCATCAGCGGTTGAACCTCTGCGCATGGCTAACCAGTTGTCCGGTCGTGAGCTGTATCGCTGGACCACACTAACTGCCGACGGCGGTCAGGTCTGGGCCAGCGACGGTCTGCAGATCACCCCTGACGCCGCCATGCAAAAGGCCCCAGCCATGGACACAATCATTGTCTGTGGCGGTGTGGGCATTCAGCGCACGGTTACCCGTGAGCACGTCAGCTGGCTGCAGAGCCAGGCGCGTCAGTCCAAGCGTCTGGGTGCGGTGTGCACCGGCAGTTGGGCATTGGCCTGCGCGGGTCTGCTCGATGGTTTTGATTGCAGCGTGCACTGGGAATGCCTGGCCTCGATGCAGGAAGCCTTTCCCCGGGTCGCCATGAGCACTCGGTTATTCACCCTGGACCGCAACCGCTTCACCAGTTCGGGCGGCACCGCGCCGCTGGACATGATGCTGCACCTGATCAGTCGCGATCATGGTCGTGAACTGTCGGCCGCGATTTCCGAGATGTTTGTCTACGAGCGCATCCGCAATGAGCAGGATCACCAGCGCGTGCCGCTCAAGCACATGCTGGGCACCAATCAGCCGAAACTGCAGGAAATCGTCGCGCTGATGGAAGCCAATCTTGAGGAGCCCATCGACCTGGATGAGCTGGCGGTCTACGTCGCCGTCTCCCGGCGTCAGCTGGAGCGGCTGTTCCAGAAATACCTGCACTGCTCGCCGTCGCGTTACTACCTGAAACTGCGCCTGATCCGCGCTCGGCAATTGCTCAAGCAAACGCCGATGTCGATCATCGAAGTGGCTTCCGTGTGCGGCTTTGTCTCAACGCCACACTTCTCCAAATGCTACCGCGAATACTTCGGCATCCCGCCGCGTGACGAACGCGTGGGCTCCAACACCACCCAGCAAGTCGCCATGATGCCAATCCCGCAAGCCATGGTCCTCGCTCCGCTGTCAGGCCCGCTATCGGCCTTGAGCCAGGCCCGGAACGAGTCGACCTTTGCGAGTGTGCGGTTGTAAGACGCCACTGTTGTCGTGGGACCGACTTCAGTCGGGAACGGGCCGGTCTGAGCGCTGTTCTGAGTTATGACGCGCGACGCCTTCCCGGCTAAAGCCGGTCCCACGCCAATATGGGGCCCGTGACGAAATTGAGTTCACCCACGCGCCTGCTTGTACTCGACCAATGCCGGCAACAACTGTTTATCGATCGCCTGCCTTACTGCTGGCAAGATCGTTGCGCTGCCGCTGAGCATTTGTTCTACCAGGCGGCGCAGGGCTGTGGCTCGGTCGTCGGTGAGGCCGCAGACGGCTTGTGCGCAGGCTTGCTCGGCAGTTGCGCCGGAGGGCATCTCGAAGCCGATTGCCCTGAGCTGGCTGATCAAATCTTCCTGGTCAATCAAGTCCACGTGCATCATCCCATGCGCTCCTTTTTGTTTAGGTATGGGGTGATTCTGGTAGTGCCAGGGGGCATCGGCAAGGTCCGTTTGCAGGGATGGCCGTCATGCCTATGATCAGGTCGTTTTCGGATAGCCCAGGCTGCGATCAAATAATGCCCGCGTCAATTTGCTAAACTGCGCAGCCTTCGAGGAGCTGCCATGAATTACCGCCACGCTTTCCATGCCGGCAACCACGCCGATGTGCTCAAACACCTGATCATGACTCGCTTGTTTGCCCTGATGGCACGCAAGGAGCAGCCGTTCGCCTATATCGACAGCCACGCCGGGCTAGGGCTGTATGACCTCAAAGGCGATCAGGCCAGCCGCACCGGCGAATACCTGGAAGGCATCGCCCGCTTGTGGGATGCGCCGGATTTGCCTGCGCTGGCGTCCGATTACATGCAATTGCTGCATGACATGAACCCCGATGGGGAATTGCGTTACTACCCCGGCTCCCCCGAAATCGCCCGCCGCTCGACCCGCGCCAACGACCGTATTCTGCTCAACGAAAAACACCCGGAAGACGGGCGCCTGTTGAAAGAAAACATGAAGGGCGATCGTCGCGTGGCAGTGCATCTGGGGGAAGGCTGGCATGTGCCCCGCGCGCTGTTGCCGGTAGGCGAGAAGCGGGCGGTGCTGCTGATTGATCCGCCTTTTGAGCAGCTCGACGAAATGAAGCGCTGCGCAGTCGCCCTGAAAGAAACCATCGGCCGTATGCGCCAGACCGTGGCGGCCATCTGGTATCCAGTCAAGGATCAGCGCCTGCTCAAGCGTTTCTACCAAGACCTGGCCGAAACCGGCGCGCCGAAACTGCTGCGCGTCGAGCTGTACGTCCACCCGCTCGACACCCCCGCCAGCCTCAACGGCTCAGGTTTGGCCATCGCCAACCCACCTTGGGGCCTGGAAGAAGAACTGCGCGAGCTGCTGCCGTATCTGGCGCAGAAGCTGGGACAAACCAAGGGTGACTGGAAGATGGATTGGTTGATTGCTGAGTGATGAGAGGCTTGTGGGGCGCGTCTGGAGAGCTGCGGTGAGATCACCCGTCGTCCAGGCGCGTCTACGCTCTTGCAGGAAAGCATGTCAATTCAGATAATCATTTTGCGTCTAATCTAATAAGAGCCTGATTTTCAGCATGCAATAGTTTTGATTGCTCTGCACAGGCGCTCGCTAACGAGTTAACGCTTGCTGGATATAATCACCTTTACACTAGAGGGTCATGGAGTGACCAGAAAAGCGTTCAGATCAATCATGAGATTAAGGGATATCAATAACTTGATCCTCGGGTAGGTAGTCGAATCTGAACTCCTCCGCCGTATGTAGGGTTTGAATAGCAGTGATAGGTACACTGAGGCCTGTCACATTTTTAAAATCGAGCTGATTGCGTTGCGCATTTTCACGTGCCCCAAAATTCCAGGCGGTGTTATACCAAAACGCTTGTAAGGGCAGGTTGCGGCCCTCGCCGTCAGGCCATACCGCAAGCACTAATTCATTGCTACGCGCGAAAACGCCCTCTCCGTGATTGCGTTTATAAAGCTCCATTGCCTCTAGTGTTGCGATAAAAGCGGTCGTTGCGCCAGCACCTAAGGCACGCCTTACATCGAAGCCGCACGTAGTTTCCTGTCCTCCTTGGCTCGTCGTAAAATGGTCATACCAACCGCTTGCGCTAGTAACGCCTTGGGATTGGCAGGGTTCACTGGTCGGAAAATTAGGCATTGCGCCACAGCCTGTTCCCTCCCGAAGGAACGAGAGCGCAGTCTGTGGGAACGAGCAAAGCACTTCTGGCGCCAATTTCCCAATGGCATAAAAGGGCGGTGAGAAGAGATAGCCGTCCTCCCCCAGTAGCTCTATGAATTGTGAGTCTGTTCTCAGCCAGCCAAAGGAAACGCCGCCTTTCGTGTGGGCCTCTATAGAGTTATCCCAGACATGGTAAGTTGGGTAAAAATCGGCATATCTGATGAGCACGCCACTACATAGAAACGCCGGTTGTGTTGCAGTTCCACAGTTGACGCGCGTCTCGTTAAAGCGTTCGGTAATTTGCCATGCTACCAATTCTCCCGTGCTATATGACATAGCTTTGGGCGGCATATGTTGAGCAGGTCTATTTAGTTGTTCTGATGTGTAAGTGCAACTTGTCAGTATTATGGTAGTGGCGATTTAGTAAAGTTTTAAACATGGAGTTATATCTCCGTGTTGGTGGGTGGTGTTATTCGGTCGTTTGGCGTGTGTACTCGAGTGTTAGTGTAGTACGTTGATTTTGGGGATGTGCTGTTTGCTATGTTGTGTGTGAGAATCATTTGAAGTGGTTTCGAGATTTTTATCGCGAGATACAATATTGTTATTGCGAGGGGCTATGGGGTGTCGGCGTTTTATTCTGGTTGGTACCTGAATAAGGAATTACGCGGCCTCGCCGGGCGCGGAGACTCGCGCAGACCGATGGTGGATGGGTTGATAGGGGAGCCACAATTCTGCGGTGTGAAACCTGACGCTTTCCCGGCTAGAGCCGGTCCCACGACACAACTCGACGTGGGACCGGCTTCAGCCGGGAAGAGGCCGGTATGAGCGCCATCAATTATGCGGTGTGACGCCTCACACCTTCCCGGCTAGAGCACGTCCCATGTCCATACACAGTCCCATAATGGGTAATCCCCTTTGTGCTCAACCAACCCGGCTCTTACCGGATTGGCTATGACGTACCGAACCATCTCCGCCAAGTCATCTTCGACCCGTACCCTGCGATCGTGATAACCCTTCTGCCATGTGAGCTTTTTGGCACCGTATGCCTTGTTGATTGCGAAGGAGCTACCGCCTTTCAGCGACTGCATGAGCGTCGCCAGCGATCCTGACTTCAACTCAAGCAGCCAGTGAAAATGGTCCGGCATAATCACCCATGCCAGTGAGTTCACGACATCAGAGTTGTGCAGGCGCTTCATTTCACTGACTAGCATGCGACCAATATGGAAGTCGCTGAATACGGGGTGGCGATCTTTTATGACGCAAGTTATCAGGTAGCTGTGGCCAGGCCTGGAGAATCGATTGGTGCGAAGAAGACGTTCGTGGGCATATCCTTGCATTCCTTTGCTTCCCTTCTGGATCTGAAGGCAAAGAATAAGAGCACTGTGACGCTATAGACATTGATGATGGTTATCCGGAAATGTCGGAGCCTGGGCCGTGCAGGTCGAGCATGCTCAACGCTTTCCCGGCTTAAGCCGGTCCCACGACACAACCCGACGTCGGACTGGCTTCAGCCGGGAAGAGGCTGGTATGAGCGCCATCAATTCTGCGGTGTG
>NZ_JPQU01000049.1 GCF_000737245.1 Pseudomonas syringae
ATACCGGCCTGTCACGCCGGGGGTCGCGGGTTCGAGTCCCGTCCGCTGCGCCATATTCAGCTTCAAGGCCCTTGAACTCCTTGACGCAACAGAAAGCCCGCCTAGTGCGGGCTTTTTGTTGTCTGCGATTTTTGGCTTTTGCTCTACTTCGTGGAGTACCGGTGCCCGTTGGAGCGAGTGGGCGGCATTCCGACTTGCCCGCGAAGAACGATAATGCGGTCTTACTGATGAATCGAGGCGCATGATTCGCGGGCAAGCCTCGCTCCAACAGAGGCGTGCGGATGCCTTGAGAGCAGGCCGACTGTCAGACCGCCTCGCTTCTGCTTTTGACTGCTTTTGATTTTGATCTGCTTTTGATCTTGGCGCCCCGTCAAACCACGCTGGCCGGAAGCCGACATTGATTAGGCGGGTAAGCCGGCATGGATGCCGGTTTAGCCGCGCTGGGCCAGGGATGGCCCTTCGCGGCGGCCCGCCGAATGAATGTCGGATTACGGGCATGCCGAGCCTGAGCGAGGGACCGAGTGGTGGGGCACAGCCTTTTTGGTTACTTTTTTGGCGTCTGAAAAAAGTGACGCGCCGTAAGGGCGCAACCATAAGTAACCGTTACCGAGGTAATGGATATGTACGCAAAAAACCTGTGCAGCTACCTCTGCTCAGGGTCAGCTGTATCGGTTCACCCTAAACAAAATCCAACTGTACCGCTCATCCCTCCTATAGCTGTAGCCAAGACCCCACCCACCTGCGTGACAGAATGACTGCCTTAATAGCTCGACATGCAGACACTCATGACCCAGCGCGAAAACCAAGGCATGGCCCTCGGCCTGCTTGCCGTAATCATCTTCAGCTTGACCCTGCCCATGACCCGCATCGTGGTCCATGAAGTCAACCCGATCCTGGCCGCGCTGGCTCGCGCACTGTTTGCGGCAGTACCCGCGGCGGTCTTACTGCTGTGGCGCCGGGAAAAACTGCCAACCTTCAGCCAGTTCAAAGGACTGTGCATGGTTGTGCTCGGCGTGATCCTGGGTTTCCCCATGCTGTCGTCCTGGGCCATGCAAACCTTGCCTGCGTCCCACGGCGCGTTGGTCAATGGCCTACAGCCCATGGTGGTCGCGCTGTTCGCCGCGTGGCTTTCACACGAACGTCCATCGAAAGCGTTCTGGATGTGCGCTGCACTGGGCAGCGGCCTCGTGCTGGGTTACGCCGTGATTCAGGGAGCGGGTTCGATCAGCCTCGGTGACCTGTTGATGGTACTGGCCATCGTCATGGGCGGGCTGGGTTATGCCGAAGGAGGGCGCCTGGCTAGAGAAATGGGCGGCTGGCAGGTGATCTGCTGGGCATTGGTAATCGCCAGTCCGCTGCTGCTGGGGCCGGTCGTGTGGCTGGCCTGGCGGCACGAGGGTGTCATTTCCAGTCAGGCGTGGTGGTCTTTCAGTTATATCACCCTGTTTTCCCAGTTTATTGGATTCTTCGCCTGGTATGCCGGGCTGGCCATGGGCGGCATTGCCCGGGTCGGCCAGGTCCAGTTGCTGCAGATATTTTTCACCATGGCGTTTTCGGCACTGTTTTTTGGCGAGCATATCGACACCCTGACCTGGGTCTTCGCTGCGGCGGTGGTGTGTACGGTAATTCTGGGGCGTAAAACGGCCGTACAGCCTGCATTGGTGCAGGTGCCAGCCCGCTAAGTGTAAGCAAGAACTGTAAGAGTCCTGTTTCAGGCGCGTGGGAATTTTCGTCGCGAGCCTGAACCGGGACTGAACGACGGCGCATGGGGGCAATAAAACCTTTGGATACCTGAACTTATCTGCCTTTTCTGCCTCTCATGCCGGTAGCCATTGATCGCGGCAGCCTGATAAGCTCGCGGCTTTACTCGTTTGCCCTATTGGCGCATGAACAAGGAATCAGCATGAAACAGCATCGGTTGGCAGCGGCGATTGCCCTGGTCGGTCTGGTACTCGCAGGTTGTGATAAGCAAGCCAGCACTGTTGAGCTCAAAACCCCGGCCCAGAAAGCGTCGTACGGCATTGGCCTGAACATGGGCAAAAGCCTGGCTCAGGAAGGCATGGATGACCTGGACTCCAAAGCCGTAGCCCAAGGCATCGAAGATGCCGTCGGCAAGAAAGAACAGAAACTGAAAGACGAAGAACTGGTTGAAGCTTTCGCTGCACTGCAAAAGCGTGCCGAAGAGCGTATGGCCAAGATGAGCGAAGAATCTGCCGCAGCCGGCAAAAAATTCCTCGAAGAAAATGGCAAGAAGGCAGGTGTAGTTACTACCGCTTCCGGCTTGCAGTATGAAATCGTCAAGAAAGCCGACGGCCCACAGCCTAAGCCGACTGACGTGGTAACTGTTCACTACGAAGGCAAACTGACTGACGGCAAGGTGTTCGACAGCTCCGTTGAGCGTGGCAGCCCGATCGATCTGCCGGTTAGCGGCGTGATCCCTGGCTGGGTTGAAGGCCTGCAACTGATGCACGTTGGCGAGAAGATCAAGCTCTTCATCCCGAGCGATCTGGCCTACGGCGCACAGAGCCCTAGCCCGACGATCCCTGCCAACTCGGTACTGGTATTCGATCTGGAGCTGATCGCTATCAAAGACCCGGCAGCAGCAGGCGCACCTGGTGCGGCAGACGCTGAGGAAGAAGAAGAGTCAGCGGCGCCTGCTTCCAAGTAAGCAACGCTCTGGCTTGACCACAACGCCCCGTTTCGACGGGGCGTTGTCGTTTTCGGGCGAACCGATCTGAACGGTGGTAGTCCGATTACTTGAAAGTGTCCACAGGGGTGCCGAGAGTCGCCAGAGGTTTGTCCGACGATCCAACATGAATCAGGATATTGGCTTGTGGGTAACTTCTGAACAGGCTCAAGTCAACGATTTTTATGGTTTTTTTATGTGAGTAAAAAACGCCCGATTTGAGCTGAGGCCGCGTAGAACAAGGGTTTCGGCGCTAAAAAATGGCTCTGTTCACAAGGTTATCCACAAGTTGTGTGGATAACCTTTGCGACGAACCAATATCGATATTTGTAGGCCCGCTGTTTATCGGCACAGAACTTCGCTCAACGGGAGGGGATATGAAAGCACCGTGGAATCTTCTTAGATACTTGCCAATGGCGCGCCGCCTCATGGCCGCCGGGCGCTTGCCGGGATTGCTGTTTGCTGTCGCTCGCAAAGGTTCGGCTGAAGGCAGTCGATTGGGCAGAATCAAGGACGACCTGCGCTTGTTACAGGCCCTTTGCCTGGCGTATTGGCGCGGCGAGTATCGGGCAATCAGCCCCAAAGCGATTCTGTCCATCGTCGCAGGCTTGATGTATTTCCTCAGCCCGCTGGATGCGGTCCCTGACTGGATTCCCGGTATCGGCATGCTCGACGATATCGCCGTGCTCGCCTGGGTCATGAAAAGCCTTGATGCCGAGCTTGAAGCCTTTCGCCAGTGGCGGGCGGGTCAGTCACCGGAAAAACTGATTGTGGTGGAGCGTCTTCCAGCTACTCAGCAGTTGCTTGAGCGGGAGAAAGCCAAGGATTGAGGATGCGCCGTCGTGCTGGCAGTTGATCCGCGACATCCATTAGCGACCTAAGAGCATAGACAGCAGGCAAGTAGCCCCTGACCGCTGTTAAGATGCCAGCATATGGAATAAACCTACTCGTAATGTGTAGTTGTCCTACATGGGGGTTGTATGGATCTGCAGGTTATTTCACGGGATGGCGAGCCAGAGTATGCCGTTCTGCCGTGGGCTCAGTATCAGGCGCTGCTGCGTGCAGCGGGTTTGTCTCACAAGCCGGGTGGCGAACCCTCTGATCAGAAGGCCGAGTCAAGCAGCGAGGCTGACGAGCTACCCGGTCTGGACCAACTGGCAACGTTAAGAGAGGCCAAGGGCCTTGAGAGGGCTCAACTGGCGCGCACCGTCGGAATAAGCCCTTCTTATCTGGAATTGATCGAAACCGGCGTGCGTCAGCCAGATGCTGCCATTCGCCGCAGTCTGGCATGGGAACTTGGCGTACCCGGCTGGCGGGGTGAGGCATGAGCGTGCGCATCAGTCGTCAGCACTGGGAGGGGTTGTTGACTGAGCTGGACCAGGCACGCCGCCAGCGCCATCTTTTGACCTATCGTGCCTTGCTGGAGCGCTTGCAGTTGCCCAGCCCAGCCATGCAGACGCTGACTGCCGCGCTGGAGCATCTGGCCGCGCTGGACGCAAAGGCAGAGCAGCCCTTGCGCAGCTCCTTGGTGATCAGCCAGGGCGCCAGTCGTTTGCCGCGTACCGGCTTCTTTGAGTGTGTGGAGCGTCTGGGGCGGTTCTCAGGCCCCTCCGATGGCGTCGCCGCCGCCTCTTGGCATGCCTCGGAAGTGGTGCGGGTGTTTGAGTTCAGTTATCCCGAGTAGAGCGTGTCTGGCGCTGATCCTGTGGGAGCGGTGCTTGCCCGCGATAAGGGCACCGCAATTCTGAATTGAACCGCGTCCAGCCTTATCGCGGGCAAGCACCGCTCCCACAGCGGGTCCAGGTGCGGCAGATATTTCTACCCCAACTCCCGCGTATCAATCACATGCATGCTCGCGCCAATAACTTCTTTGGCATAGTGCTTGGCCTGGGAGGCGAGCTCGGCCAGTTGGCTGGCGTCGAGCCGGGTGCAGGACTCGGGATGCAGATGAATGACGCCGATGGACAGTGACAGCAGCGGGAAATCCTGGCGCTGGCCTTGGCGGTTCAGGGCGATGAAGCAACCGGCGTGCAGGTGTTCGGCGCGGTAGAAGCGTCGGCATTGGTTCTGGAAATCCTCCAGCAGCACATTTAGCCGCCGCTCCCAGTCTTCGGAACCCAGCACCATCAGAAAATCATCACCGCCGATGTGCCCGACGAAATCCCGGCTCGGGTCGATGCGATCATTCAGGCACTGCGCCAGACACAACAACACTTCATCCCCACGGCCGTAACCGTAGATGTCATTGAACGGTTTGAAGCTGTCGATATCCACGTAGCAGATCATCGACTCCCGGCCTTGTTGCAGCAGGCGCGTCAGGCATTGCTGAATCGGTACGTTACCCGGCAGCAAGGTCAGTGGGTTGGCATGTCGGGCTTGCTGGATCTTCAACTCAGTGATCAGTTTGAGCACGTCTATTACCCGACCCAGCCCCAGATAGGCACCATGGAGGGTGATGATGAAATCCTCCTCGATGCGCTGCCGGGCGCGGCTGGTCAACAGCCGGCTGACCTGTTGCAGGGACTGGCTCAGTTCCACGGCAAGAAAATCATCGCTCATTAACCGGCTGATGGGTTTGCGGGCGAACAGCTCGGTGCCGAAGGGCTTGAGCAGCACTTCGGACAGGGAGTGTCGATGCACGATGCCGCAGGGTCGACCCTGTTCATCCAGAACCGCCATGGAGTTGAGGTTGGCCTGCTTGCGGAAAGCTTCGAGTACCGAGGCCGTGGGCGTGTCACGAGGCACGGCCGGTTGCTCGTTGAGCAACGCGCTGAGGTCGCTGCCTTCGTCAGCCATGGCCGGGCTGGCCAGGGCGTCGAGCTTGGGCAGCAAGGCGCGAGCGTCACGGGGAGGCTGTTCTTGCGGGCGGCATAGCAGGTAACCCTGGACCAGTTCGATACCCATCTCGTTGAGCACCGCGAGTTCTTCCGGCAATTCGATGCCTTCAGCGATCACTTGTGCTCTTGAAGCCTTGGCCATTTGCAGCATGGAGCCGACGAACTCGCGCTTCACTGCGTCCTGATGGATGCCATCGATGAAGTGTCGGTCGATCTTCACGTACTCGGGGCGCAACTCCGACCACAGACGCAAACTCGAATACCCGGCACCCAGATCGTCCATGGCGATTGAAAAGCCCATGTCGCGATAGTGGTGAAGGGCGGTGTACAGCAGCTGGAAATCTTCGGTCGGGGTCTGTTCGGTCAGTTCGATCACCACGGCGCTGGGCGCGATGCCATAGCGTTGCAGCAGTTCCAAGGTCCGACCCGGTGGGTGCGACGCTTCCAGCAGAGACTCGGGGGAAATATTCAGGAACAGCTTGCCTTCCAGCTTCTGTTCGCTGAACCGGCGACAAGCGCTTTCGCGGCAGGCTATTTCCAGTTCGCTGAGCCGTCCTGCATGACGCGCAACGGCGAAAAGACTCACAGGAGAGTGCAACACGCTGTTGGAAGGGCCACGGGTCAGCGCTTCGTAACCCAGAATGCGTCGTTCGGGCAAAGAGACGATGGGTTGAAACAGACTGTGCAAATCACTGTGAGCCAGAATCGAACTCAGTGCGCTCAGCTGTTCAGTCGTGGGCATGGCAATCTCGAGGCAAGAAAAAGGGGCCAGGCAATGATACGCCTGACCCCACATTTCACGACAGATTCATGACTGTTTGATGACGGTTGCTATCAAATAGCCATTTCTACCAAGGACAGTCTGTGATGATGCGAACGCTCGCTGACCTGTGGGAGCGAATTCATTGGCGAAAGCGTTTTACCAGACACAGATGTTTCGCCTGATATACCGCTTCGCGAATGAATTCGCTCCCACATTTAAATCCCCGGCGTTATAGATCTACTTCTTTGCCACTGTCGCATTGAGACCCAGATAGTCGATCAAAATCCGACCGGTTTCCGACAGGTAGGCGTCGTCTTCCGGCTTGGTCTTATCGTCATCCATCGGCAACGCATCTTCGTCTTCTTTCTTCAGCTCTTTGAGCGGCTCTTCACCTTTGGCCTTGCGGCGGGTGTTTTCCAGAACCAATTGCTGGCCTTCAATCGAAGCGTGTTCTGCACGACGATCCGCTTCGTTGAGGCTGACGGTTTTTTCCGCCATCAGCTTCTTGGCCAAGGCCAGACGCTGTTCGACAAAGACGAACTCGGCATCTTTCGCTGAACGAGCTTCGTGACGTGATTGCAGTTGCGCCAGGAAAGGCTTGAACGGGTCGACAGCCGGTTTGATCGCCGGTTTGATGCTGTCCCACGGCATAGCCTCAGGCAGCGCGCTCTCGCCGATTTCCTTGGTGTCGATGATCGACGGATAGCTGATATCCGGTACCACGCCCTGGTGCTGGGTGCTCTGCCCGGACACCCGGTAGAACTTGGCCAGCGTCAGTTTCAGTTCGCCATGGTTCAGCGGCTGGATGGTCTGTACGGTGCCTTTACCGAAGGTCTGGCCGCCGATGATCAACGCGCGGTGATAATCCTGCATGGCGCCGGCGAAAATTTCCGAAGCCGAGGCAGATAGACGGTTGACCAGCAACGCCATCGGGCCTTTGTAGAACGCCCCGGTGTTTTCGTCTTCCAGTACATCAACCTTACCGTCGGCATTACGCACCAGTACGGTCGGACCTTTATCGATGAACAGGCTGGTCAGCTCGGTGGCTTCCTGCAAAGAACCGCCGCCGTTGTTACGCAAATCCAGTACCACGCCATCGACCTTCTCGGCCTGCAGTTCGGTCAGCAGTTTCTTCACGTCGCGAGTGGTGCTCTTGTACTGCGGATCGCCGGCACGGTAAGCCTTGAAGTCCAGATAGAACGCCGGAATGTCGATCACGCCGAGCTTGTAGTCGCGGCCATCCTGTTTCAGATGCAGGATAGATTTCTTCGCAGCCTGCTCTTCAAGCTTCACCGCTTCGCGAGTGATAGCGACGATTTTGGTGGTCTGATCGTTAGGCGCGTTGCTGGCTGGAATCACTTCCAGGCGCACCACCGAGCCTTTCGGACCGCGAATCAGTTTGACGACTTCATCCAGACGCCAGCCGATCACGTCGACCATCTCTTTATCGCCCTGGGCAACGCCGACGATCTTGTCAGCCGGTGCAACCTGTTTGGTCTTGGCCGCAGGACCCGCCGGCACCAGCCGCACGATCTTCACGTTGTCGTTGTCGCTCTGCAACACGGCCCCGATGCCTTCCAGCGACAGGCTCATGTTGATGTCGAAGTTTTCCGCGCTGTCAGGTGACAGGTAGTTGGTGTGCGGATCGTAGGACATGGCAAACGTGTTGATGTACGCCTGGAAGATGTCTTCGGCACGGGTCTGGTTCAGACGCGCCAATTGATTCTTGTAGCGCTTGGTCAGGGTTTCCTGAATCTTGGCCGGGTCTTTGCCGGCTATTTTCAGACGCAGTACTTCATCTTTAACGCGCTTGCGCCACAAGTCGTCCAGTTCGGCTTCATTCTTCGGCCAGGCGGCGTCCTTGCGATCCACCAGCAGGCTTTCCTTGCCGGTGAAATCAATCTTGTCGACGCCTTTGTTCAACTCTGCCAAAGCAAAATCCAGACGCGACTTTATGCGGTCCAGATAGCGCTTGTAGATGGTGAAGCCAGGGTTCAGGTCGCCGCTTTTCAGGAAATCGTCAAACTGAGTGCGCCACTTGTCGAACTCGGTAATGTCGCTGGCCAGAAAGTAGCTGCGCGCCGGGTCAAGAAGTTTGAGATAGCTTTCGTAGATGATGATCGAACGCTTGTCGTCCAGCGGCGGCTTGCTGTAATGATGCCGCTTGAGCAGTTCGACCACATTCAGGCTGGCGATCACTTCGTCGCGGTCTGGCTGGAGGTTATCCCAGCTGTTGGCAGCGAAAGAGCTGGCGGACATCGGCAGAATGCTGAGACCCACGACCAGCGCCAGAGCGGTGCTGGGAAAGAAATGCTTCATGCTGATTCGACGCGGGGACAATTGATAACGCATATTAGGCCGTCTTTGGAAGTCGCCGGTCCCGTCGGATCCGGTCGCATAATGCAAGAAAGCCCGTGCTGTTTCAGCATTCGGGCCCAGTCCAGACTCACTATGGAGGCACTGTGAAGGCATTGCAAGGCGTTGAAGGTCAAGTGGAATGGGTCGAGGAGCCGAGTCCGGCACTCGATGTGGGGCAAGTTCGCATCAAAGTTGCGGCCGCAGGTCTGAATCGCGCCGATTTGTTGCAACAAGCAGGGCTTTATCCGCCCCCACCGGGAGCCAGTGAAATCCTCGGCATGGAATGTTCGGGTGTGATCGCCGAGGTCGGGCCGGGCTCGTCCTGGCAAGTGGGCGACAGGGTTTGTGCCCTGCTGGCGGGCGGGGCGATGGCCGAAGAGGCGGTAGTCGACGGGCGACATGTGTTGCCAGTCCCCGAGGGGCTGACCTTGGCCGAGGCCGCGGCGCTGCCGGAAGTCTATGCCACCGCCTGGCTGAATCTGTTTCAGCTGGCCAGGCTTGAGCCCGGCGAAAAGGTTTTGCTGCACGCCGGAGCAAGTGGAGTTGGTTCAGCTGGCATTCAGCTTTGCAAGGCGTTCGGCAACCCAGTATGGGTCAGCGTCGGCTCGGCGGATCGTCTTCAGTACTGCATCGAGCTGGGTGCCCAAGGTGGTGTGGTACGCAATGAAAGCCTGGAGAGCCTGAAGGATTTCGCGCCGTTTGACGTGATACTCGACCCCGTGGGCGCCAACTATGCCGAACTGAACGTCAAGCTGCTGGGTGTCGACGGCCGCTGGGTGTTAATCGGCCTGATGGGGGGCCGCGAGGCAAAACTGGACATGGCGCAGATCCTCGGCAAACGCATTCATTTGCTGGGCTCAACCCTGCGCAGCCGTGACGACACCTTCAAGGCTGACCTGATGCATGACCTGGGGCAGCACGTCTGGCCGCTGTTCACCGAAGGCCGCCTCAAACCCCAACTGGCCCGCAGCTACCCGATCAAGGACGCCGCAGCGGCTTATGCCGAACTGGCGGGCAACAAGGTCAATGGCAAGCTGGTGCTGGTGATTGATGAGAGTCTGGTGTGACTTGACTCTGTTGGAGCGAGGCTTGCCCGCGAAGAACGATAACGAGGTGTGCCTGTTTCACCGCGTTGACTGATTCGCGGGCAAGCCTCGCTCCAACAGGTGCGCAATTCTACTTCCAGCTATGAACCGGCCAGCCCGCCTTCCGGGCATGCTCCAGCAAGATCGGATCCGGGTTGACGGCGTGGGGATAATCAACCTTCAGCAGTAGCGGCAGGTCATTGCGTGAATCCGAATAGAAACTCGCACCTTCCAGGTTCTCGCCTTCGGCGTCCAGCCACTCCATCAGCCGGGTGATCTTGCCTTCGCGATAGGTCAGGGTGCCGACGGTCTGGCCGTTGTAAACGCCGTGAGCCACATCCAGGTCGATGGCCAGCACTTCATCCACACCGATGCGCTCGGCAATCGGTTTCACCAGGTGAATGCCCGAGGCGGAAATCACCAGGATTCTGTCGCCCGCTGCGCGGTGTTCGGCGATGCACTTGGTGGCGTCGCTGAAAATGATTGGTTCGATGAAATCTTCTACCCAAGGGCCGACCAGGTGATCGACTTCTTCCGGGGTACGGCCCAGCATCGGCTCCAGACTGAAGGCCATGTAGTCCTCCATCGCCAGCTTGCCCTCGCTGTAGGCCTGCATCAGTTCGTGGTCACGTTTGACGAATGACTCGGGATCAACCCAGCCAAGCCTGCCCATCTGCTCGCTCCAGAGACTGGCGCAGTCGCCGGCGATCAGGGTTTCGTCCAGGTCAAAAATTGCTAAAGCCATTGAAAATCTGTCCTCTGAATGGGTGCAGGTTATGCCGTAGGAGCGCGCTTACCCGCGATTGCGGAGGGTCATTGAAAAATGTGTATCTGACACACCGCAATCGCGGGCAAGCGCGCTCCTACCTCGATCTGCGCTACTAGACCACTTCACACAACGCCGAATCATCAATCCTCAACGACACCCGCCGTCCATGGGCCAGCAAATCGTCCGCCGAGCGGTTGAGTACGTCCACCACCAGTTCTACGCCACGGGCTTCAACCCGGTAGCGGATCACGTTGCCCAGCAGGCTGTGGCTGCGAATCTCGCCTTCCAGGGAACCGGTCAGGCTCAATTGGATGGCTTCCGGACGAATCGCGATGCGGCTGGTGATCGGCCGTTGCATCAGGCGGCTGGCGTCATCGGCTTCCAGCAGGTTGTAGTTGCCAATGAAGCCGGCAGCGAAGGCATCGATGGGCGCAGTGTAAAGGGTTTCGGCGTCGCCGCTCTGCACGATACGACCCTGATTCATCAGGAAGATGCGATCGGACATGGTCAGCGCCTCTTCCTGATCGTGGGTGACGAAGATCGTGGTCAGGCCCAGCTCGCGTTGAATCGCCCGGATCTGCTCACGCAAGTGCTTGCGGATTCGCGCGTCCAGCGCCGACAGAGGTTCGTCCAGCAACAACAGGCGCGGACGGGTCACCAATGAGCGTGCCAGGGCTACTCGCTGGCATTGGCCGCCGGACATCTGGTGCGGATAGCGGCTGGCGAAGTCAGTCAGCTCCACCAGCTTCAGCACTTCGGCCACCCGTTTGTGGGTGTCATCGGCATTGACCTTCTGCATGCGCAGGCCGAAGGCGACGTTCTGTTCCACGGTCATGTTGGGGAACAGCGCGTAGCTTTGGAACACCATGCCGATGTTGCGCTTCTGCGGAGTCACCGGCACCAAATCCACGCCATCGAGCAGAATGTGCCCGCTGTTGACCGAAGTCAGACCGGCAATGCAGCGCAGCAGGGTCGATTTGCCACAGCCGGACGGGCCGAGCAGGGTGACGAACTCACCCCGTTCGATGGTGCAGTTGATGTCACTGAACACTGCCGTGCTGCCGTAGTTTTTTTGCAGATTTTCAACACTGACAAAACTCATATCAGTCTTTGTCCTTATTCAGGCGATTGGCGGCCAGGGTCAGCAGCAACACGAAGAGGAAGTAAGAGATCACCAGCGCACTGTTGAAGTGGCCACTGCTGTTACGCATGTTGTTCAGGTACACCTGCAAGGTTTCATAGCGGGTGCCGACCAGCAGGTTGGCGAATACGAACTCGCCGAACAGGAAGGAAAACGACAGCAGCAACGCGACCATCAGCCCTTTGCGCAAGTTGGGCAGCACCACCAGAAATGCCGCCTGCCAAGTGCTGGCGCCGAGCAGTTGGGCGGCGTCCATGAGGTCGGTCAGGTTGATGGCTTGCAGGTTGTTGCTGATCGCCCGGTACATGAACGGCAGTGCCACGGTGAAGTAGCAACCGATCAGGATCCATGGTGTACCCACCATCGCGAACGGCCCGGAACCATACAGCTGCAACAGGCCCACGGACGACGCCACCGGCGGCACGGCGAAGGGCAGCAGGATGAGGATGTTCATCAGCCCGTCGAGCCGCGGGAAGTGGTAATGCACCACAAACAGCAGCGGCAGAATCAGCACCACCGACAGAATCAGCGCGCCGACACAGACCAGCAGCGATTGACCAAAGGCAGCGAGAAAGCGCGGGTCGCTCCACAGCGCGATGTACCACTTGAAGGTCAGGCCGCTGGGCAGAATGCTGGCTGACCAACTGGTGGCCAGCGAATAGAGCATCGTCCCGGCCAACGGCAGCAGCAGAATGAAGAACAATAGATAGACGATAGTCCGGTGATAAAACCGGGCAGGGCCTCTTTCAACGCGAGACATGGTAGCTCCTCTTCAGCAACCACTGATGAACGACAGTCACCAGCGTCATCAAGCCAACCAGAATGATCGCCAGTGCGCTGGCCATGTTCGGATCCAGGCTGATATCGCCAGCAACCATGGCTGCAATACGGATAGGCAGCACGTTGAAGTTGCCGGTGGTCAGGGCATACACCGTGGCATAGGCGCCCAAGGCGTTGGCCAGCAGAATCACGAAGGTACCGAGCAGGGCGGGGGTCAGCACCGGCAAGCCGATGTGCCGCCAGAACTGGAAGCTGCTCGCCCCGAGCAGTGACGCCGATTCGCGCCAGTCTTCACGCAAGGCGTCGAAGGCCGGATAAAGCAGCAGCACGCCCAACGGGATCTGGAAGTAGGTGTAGAGGATGATCAGCCCGGTTTTCGAATACAGGTTGAAGTCTTCGATGATCCCGGCCTGTTTGAGCATCAGGGTCACGGCGCCGTTGAAGCCCAGCAGGATGATGAAGGCGAACGCCAGCGGCACTCCGGAAAAGTTGCTGGTCATGTTGGCGAAGGAATTGACGAAATCCCGCAGTCGCGAATCCACGTTGCGCAGGGAATAACTGCCCAGCACGGCGATGATGATGCCGAACAGACTCGACCAGAAACTGATCTCCAGGCTGAACTGCATTGCCTGGCGATAGAACCGCGAGCTGAACGCGTTAATGAAGTTTTCGATGCCCCAACCCGCTTCCGAATGCAGGCTGTTGATCGCCACCCAGCCCAGCGGGGCAATCTGGAACACGAAGAAAAACAGCGCAAAGGGTAGCAGGCACAGCAGGCTCAGCCATTTGCCTCGATTGTTGGTCACTTGAGAATCTCCCGACATACCGGTTTGTCGTGGGGCACGCCGAGCAGTTCGCAGACAATGCCGCACAGCTCGGTTTGCTTGGGCGCGGCGTTAAGGTCCAGGCTGAATGCATCGCCGAGTACAAACAGCGGCACTTCTCGCTCCTCGGGCAGCAGGCCATTGTGCGAGCGGTCATTGTTCATGCCGTGGTCGGCGGTCACCAGCACCTGATAACCGGCGTCGAGCCAGCCTTGCAGGTAATCGGCGAGGATGATGTCGGCGCTGCGCGCGCTATTGCGGTATTGCGGGCTGTCGAGGCCGTGCTTGTGTCCGGCATCGTCAATGTTCATGGGGTGGATCAACAGCAGGTTGGGAGCGTGTTTGACCCGCAGGCTTTCTGCATCGGCAAACAGGTGTGAATCAGGGTAATGGTCGGCGTAATAAAAGTGCCCGTGCTGAATCGGCAGCTCTAGGTCATCTGTGTGGCGATCACGAGCGGCCTCGAACGGTGTGCGGTTGTACAGCTCGCTGACCCAGTGATAGGCCGCCGCAGCGGTGGTCAGTCCGGCATCGGTGGCGTAGTGGAACATGCTGCGTTGGCTGGACAGGCGTGAGACCTGGTTATGCACAATGCCGCTTTCGATGGGCGGCACCCCGGTCAGAATGCATTCGTACAACGGCCGGGAAAGGGCCGGTAGTTCGCACTGCAATTTGTAGAGCGCGGCACGGCCTGCCTCGCTATAAGCCTGAAGGTGGCCCATGGCATGCCGGGCGACTTCGAAGTTGAGGCCGTCGAGCACCACGAGAATGACGTTGTGTTTCATGAGCCAGTCGCTCCGACGGGATTCGATACGGGGAGGGCGATAAAAATGGCCTCATCCTTGAGGCCGGTAGCGCGTTACTGGTTCATTTCGATGATGACTTGCTCGTTCCACATCTGCGGCAGTTTCTTGGAAGTGGCTTCCCATGCCGCTGCATCTTTGATCGGGGTCACGCCTTTGTACTGCTCGTTAGGCAGCAGCTTGGCCTGAACTTCAGGTGGCAGCTTGATGTGCTCGGCGCGGATCGGACGTGCATTGCCTTTTGCCAGGTTGATCTGGCCCGCGTCGCTGAAGATGTATTCACGAGCCAGTTTGGCGGCGTTCGGATTCTTCGCGTATTTGTTGATGATCGTGGTGTAACCGGAAATCACTGAGCCGTCAGACGGGATCAGCACCACGTAGTCATCCGGGTTGGTCATCTTGGCTTTGTAGCTCAGGCCGTTGAAATCCCAGACCACGCCGACTTCGACTTCGCCTTTTTCCATGCTCTGGATGTTCGGATTGTTCAGGGCCAGACGTTTCTGCTTGGCCAGTTCGGTGAACAGTTGCAGGCCAGGTGCGATGTTTTTCTCGTCGCCTTTCATGGCAATTGCAGCGGCCAGGACACCGTTGGCAGCCTGGGCGGCGGTGCTGACGTCGCCGATGGTGACTTTATATTTGCCATCTTTCAGGTCTGACCACTTGGTCGGCACTTCAGAGCCGTGCAGCAGCTTCTTGTTGACCACAAATGCGATGGTACCGGTGTAGGCCAGCGCCCAGTGACCGTCTTTGTCCTTGGCCCAGTCCGGAACCTGGTCCCAGGTGCTTGGCTTGTAAGGCTGGGTCACGCCCTTGGTCGCGGCGATAGGACCGAAGGCTGCACCCACGTCGCCGATGTCGGCGCTGGCGTTATCTTTTTCCGCATCGAACTTGGCGATTTCCTGGGCCGAGCTCATGTCGGTGTCCATGTGCTTGAGACCGTATTTGGTCTGCAGATCCGACCAAGTGTCCTTCCAGTTTGCCCAGTCGTCCGGCATGCCAACGCTATTTACCGCGCCTTCAGTCTTGGCTGCGGCTTCGAGGGTTTTCAGGTCGACGTCCGCGGCCATGACCGAGGTGCTCAGAGCAATGGCGGAACCGAGGAGTGATGCCAGCAAAAGGTGTTTCATTCGAAGCTCCTTGTGCACTTCTTGAAATATTTTTGAAGAAGTGATCGTTGCGGGTGGGTTGGTCTAGGTCAGCAATACCTGAGCCAAGTTAAGCTTTTTCGATGACATTTTTATGTTGGGATGGCCTCTGCAGCGCGTTCGCCGCACATATCAGGGTCAACGCGAGATAAGCGTAGACCAAGATCAAAGCATTGATCTGAAAGGGCTTGAGATGATTTTCAGGTCCGATTGGCATGGTTTGTGATGGGTCATGTCATGCGTCAGTCATCTACGCTACGTAGGCTGTTGCTGCACCCCAAGCGATGCGATGAGAACAACTGGTGCCCTGTTTTGGCGCTGGTCTAGTCCAGAAAGGTAACCTGATGCGCGAAGAAGTGCCCCGTGCGGTCACGACGATTTGCAATGCCTTGCAAGAGCAGATCGAGCACGGCCTGTTGCCCCCCGGCAGCAAATTACCCGCCGAACGCAAGCTGAGCGAGGTCTTCGACACCACGCGCATCACCCTGCGTGAGGCATTGGTGCAGCTCGAAGCACTAGGGCTGATTTACCGTGAGGAGCGTCGCGGCTGGTTCATTTCGCCGCCGCGTCTGGCCTATGACCTGATGCGCCGCAGCCACTTTCACGCCATGGTCAGCGCCCAGGGGCGGGTGGCGGACACACAGGTCATCTCGGCGCGCTTGCAACCGGCTTCGGCGAGGATCTGCGAGATGCTGCAGTTGCCGGCGCTGTCCAGCGTGATCCAGATCTGCCGGGCACGGCGCATTGATCAGCGTCTGGTGCTGTACGTGGAGCATTATCTGAACCCGGACTACTTCCCCGGCATTCTCGATTGCGACCTGAATCAGTCACTGACAGAGCTTTACGCCAGTCGCTATGACCTGCGCTACGGGCAGGTGCGCTTCGAAATGGTCCCGACGGCGTTGCATGCCGAGGCTTCGGCGGCGCTCAAAGTCTCCCTGGGCAGCCCCGGCTTGAGAATTGCACGGGTCAACTTCGACCAGAACGGCCGCCTGATCGACTGCGACCTGGAATACTGGCGCCATGATGCGATTCATGTGAGCGCGGTGGTTAGGGATATTTGAGGGCAGTGAGGCATCTGTTGGCGCGAGGCTCGTGGGACCGGCTTTAGCCGGGAAAGCGGTATTTCTGACGATAAATATCGGGTGGCTGTACCGGCCTCTTCCCGGCTGAAGCCGGTCCCACGTCGTCGTGCCAATATTGAGATCACACCTGTGGGAGCGCGCTTGCCCGCGATGGCGTCATCTCGGTCGAATTAAATGTCGTGTCAAAACCCTATTCGCAGCCTTCGGCAGCCCCTACAGATCCGGTGCGCTGTCGGGTTCTATTTTTTTTGTTCCCCCAGCCGTCATCACCTGCACACTCAACCGTGGTGTCGCCAGGTCCATGCCCGCTTCATCCAGATGCCGTTTCAGTGACAGATTGAACGCCCGGGAGACTTCCCATTGTTTGATCGGTGCGGTCTTGAAGCGCGCCCGCAGGATGGCGTTGCCGGACTCGAAGCTCTCCACGCCCTGAAACTCCAGCGGCGACCAGATATTGCGTCGTTGCAGCGGATCGGCGCGCATTTTGGTGCCCACGTCGCGAATCAGCTTCAGGGCGTCGTCGATCTTCATGCTCGCCGGGATGGCGATGCGGAAGATCGCGTAGCCGAATTCCCGGGAGTAGTTCTGAATACTTTTGATCTCGCTGAACGGAATCGTATGCACAATGCCGTCGATGTCCCGCAGGCGCACCGTGCGGATCGTCAGGCCTTCGACCGTGCCCAGATGGCCGCCGACGTCCACGTAGTCATCAATAGCCAGTGAGTCTTCGATGATGATGAACAGCCCGGTGATCAAATCTGCCACCAACGATTGCGCGCCGAAGCCGATGGCCAGGCCGATCACACCGGCACCGGCCAGCAGCGGGGTGACGTTCATGCCCATGTTCGCCAAGGCAACGATCAGCGCAATGATGAAGATCGCCACGAACAGCACATTGCGAATCAGCGGCATCATGGTTTGCGCCCGGGCATTGGCCAGGCCTTTGCGCGAGCGGGTCAGGGCGTGATGCACGGCGGTGTCGCTGACGATCCAGATCAGCCAGGCGAACAGCAGGGTCGCGATCAGGCTGAACAGCTTGACGCTGATGTCATGGCCGTCGCCTTCGGCAAAGCGGATCAACGACATGCCCCAGACCCGCAAACCCAGCTCGATGAATGCTAGCCAGACCAGCAGGTGCACCAGGGTGTAGAAGAAGTTGTTCAGCCGGTCTGAATACAGCGCGTGGCGTTTGTGCCCGTGGCGTGGGCGCTGTGCATGGCGCCTGACCAGCCCCTGAATCACCATGCACACCACCAGCAAAACCGTGCAGATCAGCGCTTGTCGCAGGGCCGTGCTCGTATCTCCTGCGGAAAAGAAGGTGGCGAACAGCGACACCGCGACCAGCATCAGTGCCGGGACATACCAATACGTGCCGAGAATATCGATGGTGTCGCTCAGGGCGCGACGGGTCAGGCGGCGCGACAGGGGCTGGTTACGAATCAAGTGCGCGATAGGCCGACGGAATCGCAGGATGAACAAACCGCTGAACATCGCCGCCATGACGTTGGTGAAAGTTGCAGCCGTATGCGCAAGATGTACGCCAAGGCTGGCAATCAGACGCGGATCGTTCAGAGCCTCGCCAAAGGCGGCAAAGCTGCCGATCAGCCACAGCGGCCTGAACGCCTGATGGCGCAGGATATACAAGGCCTTATGGCGATGCGGGCCGTCGAGCACCGAGAATGCGATCACGCAGATCGCCGAAAACAGCGTGCCCACCACCAGCGCGTAGGCCAGCACCATGGCCAGATCCTTGCCCAGCGACGAGGGCAAGTTGTAGCTCAGGTACACGGTGATCACCAACGCAATCAGCCACGGACCGAGTTTGCGCAGGGCGAAGCGCAGCATGTCCAGGGTTCGCGGGTTCTGCGGCAACTCCTCCGACAGGCCGAAACGCATCCGCACCCAATGCCCCAGCCAGATCAGCGCAGCCGCCAGCAGGCTCCACAGCAGCAATGCCAGAGCAAAACCGACGATGACTGGCAGCCATTGATTGGCGGGAAGCAGCACATTGAGGAATTCATCCTGGGCCAGATCGATTTCCTCGGCCCAGCGAGTAATGGGGCTGTCATCGCCGGAGAATTTTTTCTCCAGCTCGCTCAATGTACCGCCGATCAGGCCCAGAACCCCTTGATCGCCGCTTGCCTGGGCTTTCTGCGTGGCGTCTCGAAGTTTTTTCAGATCGGTCAGCAATTGGGCTCGCTGCTGATCGTTTTCCAGGCTTTTGATCACTTCATCCAGGGACTGCCCCAAAGGCTCTTGTGCCTGAGGCTGGGTTTTCGTCCCGCCCCCCAATACGCCCGGCAATCCCACAGCGTGGGCTGCTGTCAGGGGGAGCAGTGCCAGCAGGCAGATCAGAAACAGGCGTTGCACGAGTGAAAAACAGGGGGAAGCGGTCACCAGGCTGTAAACCTCGAATCGACATCGGTACGCCCAAGCCGAACGGCCCGGACATGAATGAACGAGGAGTTTACGAGCGGTGCGCGCGCTTGGCGAGTCGCTTTTCAGCGCTGCGGCCCACGTAATCCGCGAGGTTGTGCTTCAGGTGAGTTTTTCCAGGATCTTCCAGCACGCCGTCCCGATCAGCGACATCATCCCCAGCCATATCATCAGCACCCCGGCGGGACGTTCCTGATAGCTGTAACCAACACACAACAGCAACATCCCGCCGATGACCGGCAGAAGCAGTGCGAAAAACGCGTTCATGGCATCGAACCTCCTGAAGGTTGATGCCATGAGTGTAGGTGGGTTTGGTGGATGGAACGTGTTGCAGATTTCACCTGTGGGAGCGAATTCATTCGCGAAGACATTCGTTCAGACGCCGCATAATTGCCAGATACACCGGCTCTTTCGCGAATGAATTCGCCCACAGGTACACCGCGTCGTCTTTCTTCGCGGGCAAGCCTCGCTCCAACGGGTTTGCAATCTTCTGTAGGAGCCGAGCTTGCTCGCGATTCGGGCGCTGCGGTGCATCAGACAGACCGATTACCGACCAAACTCTATATTTGGGGCTTCACCCCAAACATAGAATTTCCCACAACGGTCACCTGCAGAATGGGTGCAGGTGGTTACGGCAACTCATGACTCGCATAAAACGCCGTCAACACCTTCACCAGATGCGCAAGGTCATGACTGCCGGCCAGCTCACGGATCGAGTGCATGGCGAAGGTCGGCAGGCCGATGTCGACAGTCCGCACGCCCAGGTGGCTGGCGGTGATCGGGCCGATGGTCGAGCCGCAGGCCATGTCGCTGCGCACCACGAAGCTCTGCACCGGTACTTCTTCGGCCATGCACAGATGGCGGAAGAACCCGGCGGTTTCGCTGTTGGTCGCGTAACGCTGATTGCTGTTGACCTTGATCACCGGGCCGGCGTTGAGTTTCGGGCCGTGGTTGGCGTCGTGTTTCTCAGCGTAGTTGGGGTGGATGCCGTGGGCGTTGTCGGCCGAAACCAGCAACGACTTCTGAATGGTGCGCACGTAATCCGCGCCATCGGGCAGCAAGCGTTGGATGATCTGCTCCAGCATCGGGCCGTCTGCGCCGCAGGTCGACGATGAACCGACTTCTTCGTGGTCGGTGCAGACCAACAGGCAGGTTTCGTCGCTATCGGTGCCGAGCAGCGCTTGGAGACCGGCGTAGCACGACAACAGGTTGTCCAGACGTGCGCCGGCGATGAAGTCGGCATTGAGCCCGACGACGGCAGCGCTTTGCGTGTCGTAGAAGCTCAGCTCGTAATCGAGCACCACATCAGCGTTCAGGCCGTGCTCGCGAGCCAGTTGATCGGTGAGCAGGGCGCGGAAGTCGGCACGTTCGTCGCCGGCCACCTGGGCCAGGATCGGCGGCAGTTCGGTCTGCGGGTTGATCGTCCAGCCTTCGTTGGCGGTGCGATTGAGGTGGATCGCCAGGTTCGGGATCACCGCAATCGGCAGTTTGAAGTCGATCAACTGGCTTTCGACCTTGCCGTCACGACGGAAAGTCACTCGCCCTGCCAAGGACAGGTCGCGGTCGAACCAAGGGGCGAGCAGGGCGCCGCCATAGACTTCGACGCCCAATTGCCAGAAACCCTGACGTTGCAGTTCCGGCTGTGGCTTGACCCGCAGGCACGGACTGTCAGTGTGCGCGCCCACCATGCGAATGCCGCCGGTCAGCGGCGATTGCCGGCCCAGACGAAATGCCACGATAGACGAGTCGTTACGGGTGACGTAATACCGGCCACCGGTTTCGGTCGCCCAGGTTTCACGCTCGTCCAGACGCTGGAAGCCAGAGGCTTCAAGGTGTTGAACGAGAGTGGCAGTGGCATGAAAGGGGGTAGGGGAGGCCTTGAGAAAGTCAATGAGGCCCTGGTTCAGCTCTTCGCGCATAAGTCACTCCAGACAGCAATGGCGGGAGTTTACCGTATTGATGTGTGTCGTGTTATTGCGGGTGTGCTTTGTGTTGGGGTTGTCCCTATTAATTATGTTGCCTGTTAAATCGTCATCGCGGGCAAGCGCGCTCCTACAGGTGACGTTTTCTCTGTAGGAGCGCGCTTGCCCGCGATGGCGTCGTTAAACTCACAGCAAAACCTAAAACGGCGCAGGGCATTCAAACCGCAACCGCTCGCCGGTCTGCGGATGAGTGAAGCTCAGCATGCTGGCGTGCAGGCACAGACGCGGGTAGGCAGCCAATGCCTCGGGATGCGCGTACAAGCCATCGCCGAGCAGCGGATGACCAATCGAAAGCATGTGGACCCGCAATTGATGGGAACGCCCGGTAATTGGCGTCAGCTCCACCCGGCTGTATTGACCGCAACGCTCCAGCACTTTCCAGAAGGTTTGTGCATGCTTGCCCTGCTCATGATCCACTACATGCCGAGGCTTGGTGGGTGGGTCGTAGCGCAAGGGCAAGTCGATGCTGCCGCTGTCCAGGGTCGGCTCGCCCCAGCACAAGGCGGTGTAGGCTTTTTCGGTTTCCCGGTCATGAAACTGTCGGGACAGTTCGCGATGAGTATCCGGGTCGCGAGCCAGCAGAATGATCCCGGAGGTTTCCCAGTCCAGGCGATGGACGATACGGGCTTCGGGATAGCCGTTTTCCTGCAGGCGGGTAATCAGGCAATCCTTGTTGTCCTCCGCGCGGCCGGGAACGGAAAGCAGCAGGGTGGGCTTATCGATCACCAGAACGCCAGCGTTCTGATGAATGATGCGGATATTCGACAACGGCATTGAGTGGCCTCTAAACGCCAACGGCGGTACAAGCCCCATTCCTGAAAAGGAGCCTGTACCGCCGCAGACAACCGCCGGATCTAGCGATCTGGCAGGGTGATGTTGAGTTCCAGAATCGAGCAGCTGCCCTGGTTTTCCAGAGCCACTTGAACATCGTTGGACTCGATGTTGACATATTTACGAATCACTTCGACCAGCTCTTTCTGGAGAGCTGGCAGGTAATCCGGAGTAGTGCGTTGGCCGCGTTCATGCGCCACGATGATCTGTAGACGCTCTTTCGCGACCGACGCGGTGCTGGTTTTTTTGCTGGCACGAAAGAAGTCGAAAATGTTCATCAATTACCCCCGAACAGGCGTTCGAAAAATCCTTTCTTCTGTACGTCCAGGAAACGGTGCTCGCGGTCTTTACCCAACAGACGATCAACAGCGTCGCTGTAGGCCTGACCGGCATCGCTCTGCTCATCAAGGATGACCGGGACGCCCTGGTTGGAAGCTTTCAATACTGCCTGGGACTCCGGGATCACGCCCAGCAGAGTCACCGCGAGGATTTCCTTGACGTCTTCAACGCCAAGCATCTCGCCCTTGCTGACACGCTCCGGGTTGTAGCGGGTCAACAGCAGGTGTTCCTTGATCGGCTCTTCGTTGCGCTCGGCGCGACGGGACTTGCTGGCCAGCAGGCCGAGCATGCGGTCCGAGTCACGTACCGACGAGACTTCCGGGTTGGTCACGACGATGGCTTCGTCAGCGAAGTACATCGCCAGGTGAGCACCGGTTTCGATACCGGCCGGGGAGTCGCAGACGATGTATTCGAAGGATTCCTTGAGTTCCATCAGAACTTTTTCCACGCCTTCCTTGGTCAGCGCTTCCTTGTCACGGGTCTGGCTGGCGGCCAGTACGTACAGCCCTTCGATCTTCTTGTCCTTGATCAGGGCCTGTTGCAGGTTGGCTTCGCCGTTGACCACGTTGACGAAGTCATACACCACGCGACGCTCGCAGCCCATGATCAGGTCGAGGTTACGCAAGCCGACGTCGAAGTCGACGATGACAGTTTTGTGGCCGCGCAGTGCGAGGCCCGTACCGATGGCGGCGCTGGTGGTGGTCTTGCCCACACCACCCTTACCGGATGTAACCACGAGAATCTTGGCCAAGGTGTATCACCCCTAGAGGAAAAGGATTTTTAGTCCTGAAGAGCGTCCCTTGAAGCGGCGGCATTCGAACAATGAGGGAAATTTAAATGCCCGTCGGTCTGGACCTCGGAGCAATCTGCCAGAGAAAGTGAATATCCCCGGATTTCCTACAGCCTTTGCTACGTTTTCGCGACGAATCAGAGATGCTTTGAAAATGGCGCAGTATCCGTTAAAGACGGATGATGTTCAACACGTCGCCAGACAGGCTGACCTGTACCGAGCTCCCCCACAGGGGATCACGGCGCAGGTCTTCGGAAACCTTGTATTGCCCGGCGATGGATATCAACTCGGCGCCCATTTGCTGACAGAAAATACGCGCTTTGGTATCGCCTTTTATTCCTGCCAGTGCTCGTCCACGCAATGGGCCGTAAACATGGATGTTCCCATCGGCCAGAAGTTCCGCACCAGGGCTGACCGGCGCAATCACCACCAGGTCGCCACCTGGGGCATAAATCTGCTGGCCGCCCCGCACCGGGGCGGTGATGACCCGGGTTGGCTTGATGATTGGCTCAGGTGGTTTTTCAGCTTTTTTCTTCGCGGCGTCGCCTTCCAGTGGGTCCAGCGGACGTTCCCGGGCACCCGATGGCGGCAATACAGGCAAATCAATTGCGATCGCTGCGGCGATATCTTCGATACGGTTGGCGCGGATGGCCAGAGTGCGCAGCCCATGCTGACGGCAGACCCGCATCAGGCCGGGCAGGTCGACGGCACCGCTGTCGGCCGGGAGCTTGTCGAGCGCCAGTACCAGCGGGGTATTGCTGAAGAAGTTCGGGGCCTGCGCCACTTTCGCCGCCAATTGACGGTCCAGGGCCTCAAGGTTGTTGCGGGCCAGCTCCAATACGGTAATGGCCAGCATGCTGCCCTTGAGTTGGAAGACAGGTTCCTGTTCTTGCGATTCGTTTTGGCTCATGGTTGGCATACAACGGCTTGTCGCTAAAAGTGCCGAGACTTATAACGAGAACGCCCGCTAGCCGCAAGCGGGGTCGAACCGTTGTAGAATGCGCGGCCATGGTTCTGACGGAAGCTTTAATGGATCGCCCGCGTTTTCGAACTTCTTTTCTGCACCCGCGTTTCTGGCCGCTATGGCTTGGGCTCGGGCTGCTCTGGCTGATCGTTCAGCTGCCATTTCGCGTCCTGGTCGTCATCGGCCGACTGCTGGGTGCGGTGATGTATCGCTTCGCCACTGATCGCAAATACATTGCCTCGCGCAATTTGGAGCTGTGCTTCCCCGAGTTATCCAGCGTGGAGCGCAAACGCCTGCTCAAGGAAAACTTCGCGTCTACCGGGATCGCTTTCTTTGAAATGGCCATGAGCTGGTGGTGGTCGAAAGAGCGTCTGGCCAGGCTGGCGCATATCGAAGGCATTGAGCATCTGCGCGCCGCGCAGCAGCAAGGGCAGGGCGTGATCCTGATGGCGCTGCACTTCACTACCCTGGAAATCGGCGCGGCGCTGCTGGGCCAGCGGCACACCATCGACGGCATGTACCGCGAACACAAGAACCCGCTGTTTGATTTCATTCAGCGGCGCGGTCGTGAGCGGCATAACCTCGATTCTCTCGCGGTAGAGCGCGAGGACGTGCGCGGCATGCTCAAATTGCTGCGCAACGGTCGCGCTATCTGGTACGCGCCGGATCAGGACTACGGCGCCAAGCAGAGCGTGTTTGTGCCGCTGTTTGGCATTCAGGCGGCCACCGTGACCGCCACCAGCAAATTTGCCAAGCTCGGCCGCGCACAAGTGGTGCCGTTCACGCAGCGGCGTCTGGCCGATGGCAGTGGCTATCGCCTGGTGATTCACCCGCCTTTGCAGGATTTCCCCGGCGAAAGCGATGAAGTCGATTGCCTGCGCATCAATCAATGGGTAGAAAGTGCCATTAGGGAATGTCCCGAGCAGTATCTTTGGGCGCATCGTCGTTTCAAAAGCAGACCGCCGGGCGAGCCGAAACTCTATAAAAAGCGTGACTGATCAGTAAAGGCGCCGCCTAAATGCTTGAACCCGCCGTAGCGATGGACGTTGTAAATGATGTCGAGCCGGTTACCGGTTTGATTCTGTCTGGCGGTGGGGCGCGTGCGGCCTATCAGGTGGGCGTTTTGGCGGGGATTGCCGACTTGCTGCCACCAGGGGCAGCGAACCCGTTTCCGGTTATCGTCGGTACGTCCGCCGGCGCCATCAACGCCGTCAAGCTGGCCAGCGGCGCGTTACACTTCCGCACCGCCGTTCATCAACTGACCGACTTCTGGCAGGGATTTCGCAGCGAACAGGTGCTGCGCAGTGACTGGCGAGGGGTCATCGGTCAGGCCCGACGGTTTGTCGGCAACAGCCTGTTAGGCATCGGCTCCCACGTGCCGGTGGCGCTTCTCGACAGTTCGCCGCTGCGGGATCTGCTCAATGAGCGGCTGGACCTGGAAAGCATCAACGCCGCCATCGAGGCCAAACATCTGCGCGCCGTGGCGGTTACGGCGTTCGGTTACGAGTCCGGCCATGCGATGACGTTCTATCAGGGCAAAGGCACCATCGAACCCTGGCTGCGCCATCGTCGCCTGGGCGTGCCTACCCAGCTCACTATCGATCACCTGCTGGCCAGCTCAGCGATACCGCTGCTGTTTGCACCGGTCAAAATCGGTCAGGAATACTTTGGTGACGGCGCAGTACGCCAGTCGGCCCCCATCAGCCCGGCCCTGCACCTGGGGGCCAATCGGGTTCTGGTGGTGGGAGTGAGCGGTAACTCGCGAGGTATCGATGCTGGCAAGCAGATTCAGCGGGTTGCCAGTGGTAAGCAGCCGACCCTGGCGCAAATCAGCGGGCACATGCTCAACAGCACCTTCATTGACAATCTGGAAAGCGATATCGAAGTGCTGGAGCGCATGAATCTGGTCAGTGATCTGCTGCCTTGTGAGCAGCGTGTGCGCAAGAAGGGTCTGGCGCCGGTTGAAGTCTTGGTCATTGCTCCCAGCCAACCCATCGACCAGATCGCCGCCCGCCATCGCCACGAGCTGCCTCGGGCCCTGCGCACCTTTTTACGGGGGCCGGGCGCCACCAAGACCAGCGGTGCCAGCGTGCTGAGTTATCTGCTATTCGAGGCCGGTTACTGCCGGGAATTGATCGAACTGGGCCGTTACGACGCCATGGCCCAGGGTGAGCAGTTGAAGCGGTTTTTGAGGTTGGATTGATATTCGCCCTGCAATGCGATCCATGTGGGAGCGGTGCTTGCCCGCGATAAGAGCACCGCGCATAAAAGGTCGATCACCTAAACCTTATCGCGGGCAAGCACCGCTCCCACAGGGGGCACCATTTCAAGTCAAAACAGCGGTTACGCCGTCAACCGATCATCCCGAAAATCCCGCAATGCCTGTTCGATCTCTTCACGGGTATTCATCACAAACGGGCCGTATTGGACGATCGGCTCGCGCAGCGGTTTGCCAGCGATCAACAGCACTCGGGCACCCGTGGTGGTGTTCAGTTGCAGTTCGCCTTCCTCGGACAACCTCACCATACGGCTGGCGCTGACCGCCTGAGGATGGCCAGCCAGTTCCAGACTGCCTTCGTAGACATACAGCAATGCACGATGGCCCTCAGGGATTCGCGGGCTGATGCTGGAGCCAGCGGGCATGTGGAAGTCGAAATACTGCGGTTCGGTATCCGGACGCTGAACAGCGCCAGCCTGTTGGGCCAGACCGTCGTCGAATTGGCCAGCGATCACCACCACGTCAACACCGTTTTGCGTGGTCAGACGCGGGATGTTTTCCGGCTGGATGTCCTGATAGCTGGCGTCGTTGAGCTTGGTTTTGCCTGGCAGGTTCAACCACAGCTGAAAGCCGCGCATCACGCCTTCTTCCTGCTCCGGCATCTCACTGTGGATGATGCCTCGTGCTGCGGTCATCCACTGCACGCCGCCGCCTTGCAACAGCCCGACATTGCCCATGTGGTCTTCATGACGCATGCGGCC
Organism: Pseudomonas syringae; assembly: GCF_000737245.1. GTDB lineage: Bacteria > Pseudomonadota > Gammaproteobacteria > Pseudomonadales > Pseudomonadaceae > Aquipseudomonas > Aquipseudomonas syringae_J. The sequence goes on from NZ_JPQU01000049.1 coordinate 26,598, forward strand.
TTCGAGCATGTAGGTCACGGTTTCGAAGCCCCGGTGCGGATGCGGTGGGAAGCCTGCGATGTAATCGTCAGGCTTGTCCGAACCGAACTCATCCAGCATCAGGAACGGGTCGAACTGCTCGACACCTGGCCCGCCAAAGACACGGGTCAGTTTTACGCCTGCACCATCCGAGGTGGGTTGGCCAGCCTGGATCGACAGCACTTTACGAAATTGGCTCATGGGTAAGCTCTCCTCATCAATGGCGACCATGCTATGCCTGTTTGGTCGATTGATGGGTGATGATTTTGCGGGTAATTGATCGACTTAGCAGATTGAATTGAAATGTGATTCTGTGGGAGCGAGCTTGCTCGCGAAGAGGCCGGTGAATCCGTAGCATTTTCTGCGACTGCAACATTGTCTTCGCAAGCAAGCTTGCTCCCACAGGTTCAGATCCATCGCTCGAACAAAAAAACGGCCAGTCGGATCGCTCCGGCTGGCCGTTTTCGTTACGCCTTGTTTGTTACTCGGCGATTTGCAGCTTGCGGGCTTCGGTGTAGACGTAGCGCACTTTTTCGTATTCGAAAGGCGAGTTCATCTGGCCGTAGCGGAAGCTGGTGCCGTAGCGGCGATCAATGGCACGCAGAACGTAGAGTTCCGGGTGGTCGCTGCTGACCTGGGAGACGTTGAGGAAGTTGATCTGCGACTCGGCAGTGAAGTCGAACAGCAGGCCGCCGGTGTCACGCAGGTTCGAAGGGCCCAGTAGCGGCAGCACCAGGTACGGGCCGGCTGGCACACCATAGAAGCCCAGGGTCTGGCCGAAGTCTTCGCTCTGGCGCGGCAGGCCCATCATGGTTGCCGGATCCCAGAGACCAGCGATACCGACAGTGGTGTTAACCAGCAGTCGACCCGTTGTTTCCAGAGAACGCTGACCCTTGAACTGGAACAGGCTGTTCAGCAGGTTGGGAATATCGCCCAGGTTGCTGAAGAAGTTGCTCACGCCGCTGCGCACGAAGCCTGGGGTGACGTACCGGTAGCCGTTTACCACCGGCAGGAATACCCACTCATCGAAGCGATAGTTGAAGTGGTAGACCCGGCGGTTCCATGATTCCAGAGGGTCGTAGACTTCCAACGCAGTGAGTGTGGCGCGTTCGAATTCCCGTTGATCCAGGCCCGGATTGAATTTCAGCGACTTCAACGGCTGAGTGAAACCGTCAGCATCAACCTGGCGAGCCACGGTCGCCGGATGTTCGGCAAGGTTGCTGTTGGTCGCGTCAGCGGCCTGGACAGTTCCTGCGCAGAGCAGGGCAGCGAGGAGTAAAAGACGTTTAGCCACGGAAGAACTCCAGCATGGCGTCGCTGTTGACGCGGTAATTGATGTTGCCGCAATGGCCGCCGTATGGGTAAACGGTCAGGCGATCGCCAAAGGTTTTGCGCAGGAAGCCCAGGTCACCGGCGCCCAGAATCACGTCGTCGGCGTTGTGCATGACCGAGATTTTCTTGCTGTCGTGCAGGTAATCCTTGAGTGCGTACAGACTCACTTGGTCCACCAGCTGCAACAGGCTGCCACCGTCGGTGCGAGCACGCCACATCGGGATGACTTGTTCGGTCAGGTAGCAATCAAAGTCGCATTGCAGCGCACGACGCAGGAATGGCGACAGGCTGGTGCCTTCGGTAATCGGGAATTTCGGTGGTGTAATCAGGCCGCGACGGTTGATCAGGTCCGAGGTGAACGCGATGTCAGCCGACGAGAACCGGAACGAGGTACCAATCAGCATCGCCATCTGTTCGTTGGTCAGGTGCTGTTTGGATTGCTGGAAGTCGTAGAGCAATGCGTCATTGAGGTCGATGTAACCCTTCTGACGGAAGTAGCGAGTCAGCTTTTCCAGGACCAGTTCATAGAACGTGGTGCTGTTATCGATGCCCTTGACGTTGGTCTGCACCAGTTTGTCGAGGTTGGAAATCGACGTGTATAGATTGACCGGCGGGTTGAGCAACAGCACTTTCTTGAAGTTGAAACTGCGACGGGTTTCGTCCAGGCGGGCGACAAACGCGGCGTTCAATGCGCCCAGACTGTAACCGGTCAGGTAGTAGTCGGTGACTTTCAGATCAGCCTGTTGGGCGCGCACGGCCTGCATGACCCGGTAGAGGTCTTCGGCATCTTCGGTGGAGATCCCTGGCGTGGCGAAACGAGACGCGGAGCTCATGAAGTCATAGCTGGTAGGCGACGACAGCTGCACGACGTTATAGCCCGCGCCGTAGTACAACTTCTTGAGGAATTCGTTGATGGTGCTGTTGTATGGCGCACCGGTACCGGCGATCAGGAAGATCAACGGTGCTGGCTTGTCTTGCTTGGCCAGACGATAGCGCAGCTTCTTCACCGCCCAGAAATTGTCCGGCAGCGTGAATTCACGCTCCGGGCGCAGGTTCAGGGTGTAATCATCCTGATCAATGTCGTCGTCGCTTGGCAGCTCCGGGCGCATGTCGGGAGGCGTGGTGGCGATGGTCGCTTCAAAAGGGTTCTTTAAAGGGAAGCCATAGGTGGCGGGGTCAACGTTGACCGCCATAGCGGACGCACTCAAACAGAGGCCGCCAATAATGGCAGCAAAGCGCAGGAAACGGAGCATGACTAGATCCCTTGGGAAAGAAGTGCTGATGATGTACGCGGGCTCAGACCGTCGGTGTAGTGCCAAAGTGCCCTACAAAAAGGTAAACCCGTTGTAAATAGTTCGAGACAATACACGTTCTCTGGCGTCAAGAGAGCAATGCTGTGCTTTTTTGTCGTTTATAGAATGCATGGGCGGGCGGCGATACGTACTACCCGTAGGAGCGCGCTTGCCCGCGATGGCGTCAGTACAGGCGACTATTCATCGTCCGACAGACCGAATCGCGGGCAAGCTTGACCAGTTCAAGCGCGCTCCTACAGGGGGGAGGTGCGGGGTTTCACAGACAGCAAAAAGGGGAGCCGAAGCTCCCCTTTTGAATCGTATTACGTGCTCTTTTTTTATTATTTTAGGGTGGCCTGTTGTTGTTTTTGGCGACCTGTCCCTTTACTGCGATCTTGTTCGACCCCCATCCGGGGTCAAGAGCAAACGTATTTTTTTGAGCGCTGACTCGCTTTGATCTTGCGATCCAACCAGTACGGGAGCTACCTGAAGGCAGTTTTATTATTCTCTGTCCGGTTGCGAGGCCCCTAAGCGCCTCTGTAAAGCTGATCCACTCCAAAAAAATCTGTTAGCTGCGCCTCTGTGCCTTTGTTCTTGTTATGTCAGAGCCGGTACGTCTTGTTTTTATTAGGTTTGCTGCATTTTATTCTTGTTGTGCCAGAGATATAGCAGGAGCTGTGCCAACTTTTTAAATGTTAGTTAAATCAAAGTCTTAAAGGTTTTCATCTGCTTGACCCTGACGACATCTGTTTCCGTGTTACCCGTCTCTGGAGAGATTTTCGGCGGTGAGGTAACACAATGTGTTCCCGCGCTGGTCCTCACCCATCTACAGTTTTTACGACAAGGTTGTCGCTGATGGCGCGCTGATGTCGTTTCTCCGTGTCTTGAGGTCGTTGACAGAGCATGTCCCATCGCCGTGCGGGTTGATGATCAGGGGGGCATGCGGTGCAGTTCATCGTCCGCTTGGCAAATGAGGCGTGAAAAAGTGCGCAGTGCAGCTGCGGTGTGCGCGGACTGCGGTCTTTATAAAAACGTTAACGACGCCTGACCTTTGTCGGGCGCGAGACTACCGGGGAAGTAACGATGAAGATGCGAAAAATCCTGGGCGTGGGTGCTGCGCTGGCCCTCGCTGTCAGTTCCACGCTGGCGTCTGCCAAAGAAGTGAGCATTGGCTATGTCGACGGTTGGTCCGATAGCGTTGCCACGACCAACGTTGCGGCTGAGGTGATCAAGCAAAAGCTCGGTTATGACGTAAAACTTCAGGCGGTCGCTGCCGGGATCATGTGGCAGGGCGTTGCGACAGGCAAACTGGACATGATGCTGTCGGCCTGGCTGCCGGTCACTCACGGTGAATACCTGGCCAAGAACAAAGACAACGTTGTGAACTACGGCTCCAACTTCAAAGACGCCAAGATCGGCCTGATCGTACCCGAATACGTGAAAGCCAAGAGCATCGAAGACCTCAAGACCGATGACTCCTTCAAGAAAAAGATTGTCGGTATCGATGCCGGTTCAGGCGTGATGATCAAAACCGATCAGGCCATCAAGGATTACGGTCTGGAAGGTTACAAACTGCAGGCCAGCTCCGGCGCTGGCATGATCGCTGAGCTGACTCGCGCTTATCCAAAACAACAGTCCATCGCTGTGACAGGTTGGGTACCGCACTGGATGTTCGCCAAGTGGAAACTGAAGTTCCTCGAAGATCCAAAAGGTGTCTACGGTGCTGCGGAAACCGTGGATAGCATTGGCAGCAAAGAACTGGCCACCAAAGCACCGGAAGTGGTTGAGTTCCTGAAGAAGTTCCAGTGGGCTTCCAAGGACGAAATCGGCGAAGTGATGCTGGCCATCCAGGACGGCGCCAAGCCTGAAGCGGCGGCCAAGGATTGGGTTGCCAAGCACCCTGATCGCGTAAAAGAGTGGACGGGTAAATAAGCCAGACCCTTTAAAGCAACAAGCGAAACCGCCCGGTTTAACGACCGGGCGGTTTTTTTGTGGCTTGCGCAGAATGTTTGGGGATGCAATTAACCCCGTGGAAGCGAGCTTGCTCGCGAAGACAATGTTCCTGATTCCAGAAATATGTTCGGATGTCCCGTCCTCTTCGCGAGCAAGCTCGCTCCCACCGGAATTTCCGTGCAGGTATGCACCTCCCCCGATCCCCAACTAATGTCGTTCTAATACTAAGGTCGTCTGGAGCAGCGGCCAGAGCGGACTAAAGTGGATGCGTGACATCTCATCTGTGCTGCGAGGACAAAAACAATGAACGACAGCATTTACCTCTCGATTCAAAACAGCCCCCGTTTCAAGGAGCTGGTATCCAAAAGGGAGCGTTTCGCCTGGATTCTTTCGGCGATCATGCTTGGGCTTTACGCCGCTTTTATCCTTTTGATCGCTTATGGACCGCATCTTCTGGGCGCCAAACTGAGCCCGACTTCAACCATTACCTGGGGCATGCCGATCGGGGTCGGTTTGATCCTGTCTGCGTTCGTGCTGACAGCCATCTATGTTCGCCGTGCCAATGGTGAATTCGATGACCTGAACAACGCGATCCTGAAGGAGGCGCAACAATGATCCGGCGCCTATTTGCAGCATTCGGCCTGGCCGCCTTCGCACCGTCCCTCTGGGCGGCTGACGCGTTGACTGGCGCTGTGCAGAAACAACCTCTGAACACATCGGCGATCGTCATGTTCGTCGTGTTCGTCGCCTTCACGCTGTACATCACCTACTGGGCATCGAAAAAGAACAAGACCGCCTCGGACTACTACTCGGCAGGGGGCAAGATCACCGGTTTCCAGAACGGTCTGGCAATTGCTGGTGACTACATGTCAGCGGCGTCCTTCCTGGGTATTTCCGCGCTGGTTTACACCTCCGGCTACGATGGCCTGATCTATTCGATCGGCTTCCTGGTGGGCTGGCCGATCATTCTGTTCCTGATCGCCGAGCGCCTGCGTAACCTGGGTAAGTACACCTTCGCTGACGTGGCGTCCTATCGCCTCAAGCAGAAAGAAATTCGCACCCTGTCCGCCTGCGGTTCGCTGGTGGTGGTGGCGTTTTATCTGATTGCGCAGATGGTCGGTGCCGGCAAACTGATCCAGTTGCTGTTCGGTCTGGACTATGCGGTTGCCGTGGTCCTCGTCGGTATCCTGATGTGCCTGTACGTGCTGTTCGGCGGCATGCTGGCCACCACCTGGGTACAGATCATCAAGGCGGTGATGCTGCTGTCCGGTGCGTCGTTCATGGCGCTGATGGTCATGAAACACGTCAATTTCGACTTCAACATGCTGTTCTCCGAGGCGGTCAAGGTTCACCCTAAAGGTGAGGCGATCATGAGCCCGGGCGGTCTGGTGAAAGATCCGATTTCGGCGTTCTCCCTGGGCCTGGCACTGATGTTCGGTACTGCTGGTCTGCCACACATCCTGATGCGCTTCTTCACTGTGAGCGATGCCAAGGAAGCCCGTAAGTCGGTGCTCTACGCCACTGGCTTCATCGGTTACTTCTACATCCTGACCTTCATTATCGGCTTCGGCGCGATCCTGCTGGTCAGCACCAACCCTGCGTTCAAGGACGCGGCCGGTGCGCTGTTGGGTGGTAACAACATGGCAGCGGTGCACCTTGCCGATGCGGTGGGTGGCAGTCTGTTCCTGGGCTTCATCTCGGCAGTAGCCTTTGCCACCATTCTGGCAGTGGTAGCCGGTCTGACCCTGGCGGGCGCTTCGGCGGTATCCCACGACCTGTATGCCAGCGTGATCAAAGCGGGCAAAGCCAACGAGAAGGATGAGATTCGCGTCTCGAAGATCACGACTATTGCCTTGGCAATCGTGGCGATCCTGTTGGGCATTGCCTTCGAAAGTCAGAACATCGCGTTCATGGTGGGCCTGGCGTTCTCCATCGCGGCGAGCTGCAACTTCCCGGTCCTGCTGCTTTCCATGTACTGGAAAAACCTGACCACTCGTGGTGCCATGATCGGCGGCTGGATGGGCTTGATCAGCGCCGTGGTGCTGATGGTCCTGGGCCCGACCATCTGGGTATCGATCCTGCACAATCCGAAGGCCATCTTCCCGTACGAATACCCGGCGCTGTTCTCCATCGCCATCGCATTCGTGGGCATCTGGTTCTTCTCCATCACCGACAAATCGAAAGCCGCAGAAGGCGAACGCGCGTTGTTCTACCCGCAGTTCGTCCGCTCCCAGACTGGCTTGGGTGCCAGCGGTGCGGTTTCCCACTAAGCGATAGTCGTTGTAAAAAAGAAAAGCAGCCTTCGGGCTGCTTTTTTTTATTCCTGTAAACACCGGATTTATTGATGTGAATGCTGGGCCTGTAGGAGCTCACCGAGGTTACGAGGCCAGCGATGGCGGTGTGTCAGACAAAACGCTATCGCTGGCCTCGTAACCTCGGTGAGCTCCTACAGGGGGAGTGTAAGTTGATTGAAATCGCCTGTAGGCAATTAAACCACCCAATAAAAAGCCCCGCTAAAAAGCGGGGCTTCAGGTTATGCCAAACGGATATTTATATCCGTCCCAGCAATACCAGAATCAACAGAATGACCAGAATCGTACCGATGATCCCCGACGGACCATAGCCCCAGCTGCGGGAGTGAGGGAAGACTGGCAAACCGCCAACCAGCAGCAAGATCAGGATAATGATAAGAATTGTGCCGATGCCCATGACGAGTTCCTTCTTTGGTTCTTGGTTAATGGCTACAACAGTTCAAGCTTTTACCGGGTTGGCGTAAAGTTTGTGCTGCTTGAAACATCCGACTGTCGGCACTCTAAAAAAATCCATGGGCTGTACGATAAATTTTACATTTAGTTAAAGGTCGATGTATCGCCAAGAAAGTTTGAACTTTAATGCCCGCTAACTGTTGCGTTGATTGAATAGAGGCCGCCATGTTTTATCGTCTTGCCGCCGATTCTGTGGTGGTCATCCACCTGTTGTTTATCGTCTTCGTGCTGTTCGGCGGGTTGCTGGTTTTGCGTTGGCGCTGGCTGATTGTGCTGCATGTGCCCGCGATGATCTGGGCGGCGACGGTTGAGTTCCTGCATTTGTACTGTCCGCTGACGCCTCTGGAAAACTCACTCCGGACCAAAGCGGGGAGCCAGGGTTATGACGGCGGTTTCATCGAGCATTACCTGATCCCGCTGATTTACCCGGCAGGCCTGACACCGCAGATCCAACTGTGGCTGGGAGGCATTGTATTGTTGAGCAATCTGCTCGTTTACGGCCGTCTGGTCAGTCGCCTCTGGCTGCGCCGCAAGCCCGCGTAAGCCGTGGGTTTGCCTGGGTCATTCAGCGCCCTGATGGTGGATCGAATCGGTGAAATCAGTGGTTACACTCAGCTTCAATCCCCTTACAGACAAGGCGTTTCCCTATGCAAAATCGCATCATGATCACCGGCGCAGGTTCTGGTCTGGGTCGCGAAATCGCACTGCGCTGGGCCCGTGAAGGCTGGCGCCTGGCGTTGTCTGACGTCAACGACGTCGGTTTGCAGGAAACCCTCAGGCTGGTGCGCGAGGCGGGGGGTGATGGTTTTGTGCAGCGCTGCGACGTGCGTGACTACAGCCAGTTGACGGCGTTGGCGCAGGCCTGTGAAGAAAAATTTGGCGGCATCGACGTCATCGTCAATAACGCTGGCGTGGCGTCCGGTGGATTCTTCAGCGAGTTGTCGCTCGAGGACTGGGACTGGCAGATTGCGATCAACCTCATGGGCGTGGTCAAGGGCTGCAAGGCGTTTTTGCCGATGCTTGAGGCCAGTAAAGGCAAGATCATCAACATCGCCTCCATGGCTGCGTTGATGCAAGGTCCAGCGATGAGCAACTACAACGTGGCCAAGGCTGGTGTGGTGGCGCTCTCGGAAAGCCTGCTGGTCGAGTTGCGTGAGCAAGAAGTGACGGTGCATGTGGTTTGTCCGTCGTTCTTCCAGACCAATCTGCTGGACTCCTTCCGTGGCCCGACTCCAGCCATGAAGGCTCAGGTGGGCAAGCTGCTGGAAAGCTCGCCGATTACGGCTACCCAGGTTGCCGAATACATTTACGACCATGTCGCAGACGGCGAATTCATGATCCTGCCCCATGAGCAGGGACGCATGGCCTGGCAGCTGAAACAGAAAAACCCCCAAGCGCTATACGACGAGATGGCCAATATGTGCGAGAAGATGCGGGCCAAGGCGCGGCAGTGATAGGGATTAAATGCTTGGGTAGACTCATCCCTGTGGGAGCGGTGCTTGCCCGCGATAAGAACACCTCGGTTTGCCTGATAGACCAAGGGGCCCTTATCGCGGGCAAGCACCGCTCCCACAAGAGTGATCTCAATATTGGCGCGACGACGTGGGACCGGCTTCAGCCGGGAAGAGGCCAGTACATCCACCCGATATTTTTCGTCTGAAATGCCGCCTTCCCGGCTAAAGCCGGTCCCACGTCATCACATCCGCTTGCGAGCAAACATAGAATCTCCCACAAGGGTATTGCACAGGCTCGCATCTCGCTTTTCTGCTAGGGTTGCCGCCTTTGATCGCAACCCTGGACGACTGATCTCCATGCTCAATTACCTGTGGTTTTTCCTCGCGGCGTTGTTCGAGATCGCCGGTTGTTACGCTTTCTGGATGTGGTTGCGTCAGGGCAAGAGTGCGCTTTGGGTAATTCCGGCGCTGGTCAGTCTGACCTTGTTCGCGGTGTTGTTGACCCGAGTAGAAGCTGCCTATGCGGGGCGTGCTTATGCGGCGTATGGCGGGATTTACGTCGTGGCGTCGATTGCCTGGCTGGGCATTATCGAGCGCGTCAGGCCGCTGAACTCGGATTGGCTCGGCGCAGCGCTGTGCGTCATCGGTGCGACCATCATCCTGTTAGGCCCGCGCTGGTCGGCTCCCTGAGTAGGGCTTCCGATCCCTTTGTAGGACGGATCCTTCAGCGTTGTCCGGCGAGCTTGAAGGACATGACTGATTTGGCTCTGGCCAATTGCTGCCAGCGCACCGGCCATGCAATCTGATTTCTCGTTAACAAGAAGAGATCAGAAAAATGCTGGTACTCAACCGTGAAGCTGGCGAGGCGTTCTCGATCGGCGATGAAATCAACCTGCAGGTTTTGGCGGTCCACGGCAACCAGGTACGTCTTGGAATCACCGCACCCAGGCAAGTCAAAATTCACCGGGCAGAGGTCTACCGACGCATCGTGCAACGACGACTGGAACCGGCTGGGCTGGAAGAGGATCACCCTGAGTGATCAGTCGAAAAACTCTTTGGGCACGTCATGCTTGAGCATGAGTTGGCATTGCTGGCTTTCAAGATCGAAGAAAATCACCGCCTGGCCTTTGCTCAACGCATGACGCACCCGCAATACGCGGGTCTCCAGAGGCGTTTCGTCACCGTTGTCGGTGCCGTCACGGGTCACGAAGTCCTCAATCAGTCGGGTCAGGGTATCGGCTTCGAGTTGGTCGTAAGGGATCAGCATGGGGGTTCTCGTATCAGATGCTGGCGATGATAGTGCTGATGCCGGGAAAAAGCTGAGAGTTTTGTCGGGTGATCGACTGTGGGAGCGAATTCATTCGCGAAAGCGGTGTTTCAGGCTACCTGTTGGTAGTGACTGTACTGGCCTCTTCGCGAATGAATTCGCTCCCACAAGGTGCATTTGACGACCGAAAGGTTACTCCACCTCTTCCCGGTTCTGCCCGATCAAACTATCGACGCTCGGCACTCGGGTATCGCTCTCCATTTGCGCATCGTGTTCAATCTGATGACTGAATGTCTCGAGTGAAACTTTGCCAGGCTGGGCATCGCTGGCAAACACCGGCGGGCTGAGCATGTAGGCGCCGAGCAGGCGACTGAGCGCCGCAAGGCTGTCAATGTGGGTGCGCTCGTAGCCGTGAGTGGCGTCGCAGCCGAAAGCCAGCAGGGCGGTGCGGATGTCATGCCCGGCCGTGACCGCCGAATGCGCATCGCTGAAGTAATAGCGGAACATGTCGCGGCGCACCGGCAGTTCATTTTCGCTGCCCAGACGCAGCAGGTGGCGCGACAGGTGATAGTCGTAAGGTCCGCCGGAATCCTGCATCGCCACGCTGACCGCATGCTCACTGGAATGCTGGCCTGGAGCAACCGGGGCAATGTCGATGCCGACAAACTCACTCACGTCCCATGGCAGCACGCCAGCTGCACCGGTGCCGGTTTCTTCGGTGATGGTGAACAGCGGATGGCAATCGATCTGCGGCTCGGCACCACTGTCGACAATGGCTTTAAGTGCAGCCAGAAGCGCTGCGACCCCAGCCTTGTCGTCCAGATGGCGGGCGCTGATATGACCGCTTTCGGTAAACTCCGGCAGCGGATCGAAGGCCACGAAATCACCGATGCCAACGCCCAGCGATTCACAATCAGCTTTGGTGGTGCTGTAAGCGTCCAGACGCAGTTCGACGTGATCCCAACTGATGGGCATTTCATCGACAGCGGTGTTGAAAGCGTGCCCGGAAGCCATCAATGGCAGCACGCTGCCGCGGATCACGCCGGTGTCGGTGAACACACTGACTCGGCTACCCTCGGCGAATCGGCTCGACCAGCAACCAATCGGCGCCAATGACAGACGCCCGTTGTCTTTCACTTCACGAACGGCGGCACCAATGGTGTCCAGGTGCGCAGACACTGCCCGGTCGGGGCTGCTCTGCTTGCCTTTCAAGGTGGCGCGGATAGTCCCGCGTCGAGTTAGCTCGAACGGGATGCCCAATTCTTCAAGACGCTCGGCGACGTAACGCACGATGGTGTCAGTGAAGCCCGTGGGGCTTGGGATCGCGAGCATTTCCAACAGGACTTTCTGCAGGTAGTTCAGATCCGGTTCGGGGATTTTTTTTGCAGTGGTCATGGGGTACTCCTGAAATGCGAGGTATCAATGCTGGCGAATTAACTGTGGGAGCGAATTATTCGCGAAGGCGTCAGGTCTGTCAGTTCAGCAACAACTGATACACCGCTTTCGCGAATGAATTCGCTCCCACAGGTCTAATTGCCGCTTGTGGCTTGGAGCTGCTCTCAGCTATGCGCAGGCAAACTATGGGGGAACAGCAGATCGACAAAGCGTTCTGCAGTCGGTTGCGGTTCGTGGTTGGCCAGGCCAACCCGTTCGTTGGCTTCGATGAAGACATACTCCGGCTGGTCGGCGGCAGGCACCATGAGGTCCAGGCCCACCACGGGAATGTCCAGGGCCCGGGCAGCGCGGATGGCGGCGTCGCTGAGTACCGGGTGGAGGATCGCAGTGACGTCTTCAAGACAGCCGCCGGTGTGCAGATTGGCAGTGCGGCGCACGGCCAGGCGTTCGTCCATCGGCAGCACGCTGTCATAGTCGTAGCCGGCATCGTGCACCGTGCGTTCGGTTTCTTCATCCAGCGGAATCTTGCTCTCACCACCGGTGGCGGCCGCGCGACGGCGGCTCTGGGCTTCGATCAACTGGCCGACGGTATGACGACCATCGCCCACCACTTCGGCCGGTCGGCGAATCGCAGCGGCCACTACTTCGAAGCCGATCACAACGATGCGCAGATCCAGACCTTCATGGAAGCTCTCCAGAATCACCCGGGTGTCGTATTGCCTGGCGCGTTCGATGGCGCCGTGCATTTCTTCCGGGGTGCGCAGATTGACCGCGACGCCCTGACCTTGCTCACCATCCAGCGGTTTGACGACGATCTGTTGGTGCTCTTCGAGAAACGCCAGGTCAGCCTCATCGTTGCCAGCCCGTTGCTGGGCGGGCAGGTTCAACCCCGCGGCTTTCAGCGCCTTATGGGTCATGCTCTTGTCCTGACACAACGTCATGCTGACAGCGCTGGTCAGATCACTCAGGGATTCCCGGCAACGAATCCGCCGTCCGCCATAGGCGAGGGTGAACAAACCGGCTTCGGCATCATCCACCTGCACTTCGATACCACGACGATGGGCCTCTTCGACAATGATCCGCGCATACGGATTGAAGTCCGCCTGAGGGCCGGGGCCGAGAAACAGGCTTTCGTTAATGCCGTTCTTGCGTTTGATCGCGAAGGTCGGCAGGTTGCGAAAGCCGAGCTTGGCGTACAGCGCTTTGGCCTGCTGATTATCATGCAGCACCGACAGGTCCAGATAACTCAGGCCGCGGCTCATGAAGTGCTCGATCAGGTGGCGCACCAGCACTTCACCCACGCCGGGCCGGGTGCATTGCGGATCAACCGCCAGACACCACAGGCTGCTACCGTTTTCAGGATCGTTGAAGGCTTTGTGATGATTGAGTCCCATCACGCTGCCAATTACTGCGTTGCTGCTTTCATCCTCTGCGATCCAGTAAACCGGGCCACCTTGATGGCGCGGAGTCAGCAGGGCAGGGTCGATAGGCAGCATGCCCCGGGCGATGTACAGGTTATTGATCGACTGCCAGTCCGCACTGTTCTGTGCCCGACGAATGCGAAAGCCGCGAAACACCCGCTGGGCCGGGCGATAGTCGCTGAACCACAGGCGCAGGGTGTCGGACGGATCGAGAAACAACTGCTGAGGCGACTGCGCCAGTACCTGTTGCGGCGCGGCCACATACAGTGCGATGTCCCGTTCGCCGGGCTTTTCGTTCAGCAGTTCGTTGGCCAGTGTCGCCGGGTCAGGGTAGGTATGGCCTATCAACAGGCGTCCCCAGCCGCAGTGCAATGCCAGCGGCTTGGCCTCCGTGTCGCTGCCATCCTCGGCAAAACGCGCCTGAAGCCGTTCATAGGAAGGCGACTGGCCACGCAGCAAACGTTGGCTGTAAGCCGTCGAATTCTGTTTCATCAATCAGAGTCCTTGTTCGCTGAGCCACAGGTTCAGCGCCGCCAACTGCCACAATTTCGAGCCGCGCAAAGGAGTCAATTGACCATCGGGGTTGGTCAGCAGTTTGTCGATCATGGTCGGGTTGAACAGGCCGCGATCCTGGCTTGGATCAACCAGCAGGTCACGTACCCAACCCAGGGTGTTGCCTTCAAGATGCTTGAGGCCCGGAACCGGGAAATAGCCCTTCTTGCGGTCGATAACTTCCGATGGAATGACCAGTCGCGCGGCTTCCTTCAGCACTTGTTTGCCGCCATCTGGCAGCTTGAATTTGCCGGGAATGCGCGCGGAGAGTTCCACCAGGCGGTAATCGAGAAACGGTGTGCGCGCTTCCAGTCCCCAGGCCATGGTCATGTTGTCCACGCGCTTGACCGGGTCGTCCACCAGCATGATGGTGCTGTCCAGACGCAAGGCTTTGTCCACGGCGGCATCTGCACCCGGCTGAGCGAAGTGCTCGCGGACGAAATCACCTGCCGCGTCATTGGCGGTCAGCCACTTGGGCTGCACGGTGGCGGCATATTCGTCGTAACTGCGGTCGACGAACGCATCGCGGTAGGCAGCCACCGGATCGGCGGCGCCGTCGACTTGCGGGTACCAGTGATAACCGGCGAACAATTCGTCGGCACCCTGGCCGCTTTGCACTACTTTGCAGTGCTTGGCGACTTCACGGGACAGCAGATAGAAGGCGATGCAATCGTGGCTGACCATCGGCTCGCTCATGGCGCGGAACGCTGCGGGCAGTTGCTCGATGATCTCGTGTTCCTGAATGCGCAGCTGATGGTGATTGGTGCCGTAATGCTTGGCGATCAGGTCTGAATACTGGAACTCGTCGCCACGCTCGCCGCCCGCATCCTGGAAACCAATGGAGAAGGTGGAGAGGTTCTCGACACCGACTTCACGCAACAGACCCACCAGCATGCTTGAATCCACACCGCCGGAAAGCAGCACGCCGACATCCACTGCTGCACGCTGACGAATCGCTACGGCTTCGCGAGTGCTGTCCAGTACGCGGTCGCGCCAGTCTTCGAGGGTCAGGTTTGCTTCATCGGCATGTGGGCCATAAGGCAGACGCCACCAGACTTTCTGCTCAACCTTGCCGTGGGCATCAATGCGCATCCAGCTGGCAGGCGGCAGTTTTTCCACGCCAGCCAACAGGGTGCGGGGTGCAGGCACGACGGCGTGAAAGTTCAGGTAGTGATTGAGCGCGACTGGGTCGAGCATACCGCTGATATCGCCGCCCTTAAGCAGCGCGGGCAGGGTCGAGGCGAAGCGCAGGCGCTTGTCGGTACGCGACAGGTACAGCGGCTTGACGCCCAGACGGTCGCGGGCGATGAACAGCTGTTGGGTATCACGTTCCCAGATGGCGAAGGCAAACATGCCATTGAGCTTGGGCAGCATTTCCGCGCCCCACGCGTGATAGCCCTTGAGCAGCACTTCGGTGTCGCCGCCGGAATGGAACTGATAACCCAGGCCTTCCAGCTCGGTGCGCAGTTCCGGGAAGTTGTAGATCGCGCCATTGAAAGCCATGGACAGACCCAAGTGGCTGTCGATCATCGGCTGCGCCGAACCGTCCGACAGGTCCATGATTTTCAAACGACGGTGACCAAGGGCAATCGGCCCCTGGCTGTGAAACCCCCACGCATCCGGGCCGCGAGGCGCCAGCTCATGGGTAATGCGTTCAACAGCGGCTAGATCCGCTGGTTGATGATCGAAACGTAGTTCACCTGCTAATCCGCACATAAGTCCTTACCGGTTTTCCGTTGGGGAAGGTGACTGAGAAATGCAGTCACCCTGAAACTGACCCATGTGAAACCGGGGAGTTTTAGATCGATCGGTTATAAGCAGTGGTGTCGACCCGAATGGGAGGTGACACGGATGGCCGCAGTCGGAGCGCGCTTGCCCGCGATGAACGATGACGCGGCCTGCCTGACACACCGCAGCGCCTGTATCGCGGGCAAGCACCGCTCCCACAGACACGCGAATCCTGGAGCGAACTTGCTCGCGATGAACGATGACGCAGTCTGCCTGACACACCGCAGCGCCTGCATCGCGGGCAAGCCTAGCTCCCACAGGAGTGATCTCGATATTGGCACCATGACGTGGGACCGGCTTTAGCCGGGAAGAGGCCAGTACATCCACCCGATCTTTATCGTCTGAAAT
>NZ_JPQU01000050.1 GCF_000737245.1 Pseudomonas syringae
CACAACCCTGTGGGAGCGGTGCTTGCCCGCGATGAACGATAGCGCGTTGTCACTGAATACCGCGTCATCGTTCATCGCGGGCAAGCACCGCTCCCACAGGGGGAGATCTCCAGTGTTTGTTACCCCTTCCATACCTGCGGATTCACCAGGCTCTGCGGCTTCTCGCCCAGCAATGCGGCGCGCAGGTTGGTGTAGGCCAGGTCAGCCATGGCCTGACGGGTTTCAGTGGTGGCTGAGCCGATGTGCGGCAAGGTCACGGCGTTGCTCAGCTTGAACAGCGGCGAATCGCTCAACGGCTCTTTCTCGTAGACGTCCAGCCCGGCACCGCGGATGGTGCCGTTCTGTAGCGCTTCGATCAGTGCAGCTTCGTCAACAATCGGCCCGCGAGCAATGTTGATCAAGATCGCGCTGGACTTCATCAAGCCCAGTTCACGGCGGCTGATCAGGTGTTTGGTTTTTTCACTCAATGGCACCACAAGGCAGACGAAGTCCGCTTCGGCCAGCAACTCGTCAAGGCTGCGAAATTGTGCGCCCAGCTCCTGTTCCAGCTCGGGCTTGCGGCTGTTGCCACTGTACAGGATCGGCATGTTGAAACCCAGACGGCCGCGTCGCGCAACCGCCGCGCCGATGTTGCCCATGCCGACGATACCCAGGGTCTTGCCATGTACATCAGTGCCGAACTGTGGCGCCTCGACACTGCGCTTCCAGTTGCCAGCCTTGGTCCAGGCATCCAGCTCCGCTACGCGACGGGCGCTGCTCATGATCAATGAAAAGCCCAGGTCGGCGGTGCTTTCGGTCAGCACGTCCGGGGTGTTGGTGAGCATGATGCCGCGCTCGTTGAAATAGCCGACGTCGTAGTTGTCGTAACCCACCGAAATACTCGACACCACTTCAAGCTGGGTGGCTGCCGCCAGTTGCTCACGTCCGAGTTGCTTACCCGCGCCGATCATGCCGTGGCATTTGGGCAGCGCTTCGTTGAACTGGGCATTCAAGTCGCCCAGCTTCGGGTCGGGCACGATAACGTTGAAATCCCGCGCCAGGCGCTCGGCCATTTCGGGGGATACACGGCTGAAGGCAAGTACAGTCTTTTTCATCGGGCAGCTACTCCTCGGACTTTTGTTAGAGATGGGTAGCACGCTAACATTCTTGGCCGTCCTGAGGCATCCGGTTTTTACGCAGTGTTGTTGTAGGAGCGCGCTTGCCCGCGATGAACGATAACGCGGTGTGTCTCACACACCGCAGTTCGCAGCCTTCGGCAGCTCCTACAAATCCAGCGTTTTTTCAGGCACAACTCCAAACCTGTAGGAGCGCACGAGCACCGCGAGGCCGCGATGACGGTGTGCCTGACTCACCGCGATCGCTGGCCTCGTAACCTCGGTGAGCTCCTACAGGAAATGCATTTCAGATCACGCGATATCCCGCAGCGCATGGCTCTGCAGATCAGCCTCATGGGCGGCGAGAATTTCCGGTAGCGAGCCGCGCAGGTATTCCACCCAGGTCTTGATCTTCGCATCCAGGTATTGGCGCGACGGGTAGATGGCGTACAGGTTCAGCTCATGGGAACGATACTCAGGCAGCACCCGCACCAGTGTGCCGTTGCGCAGTCCTTCGATGGCGCAGTAGATCGGCAGGATACCAACGCCCATTCCGCTGCTGATCGCGGCTTCCATGGCGTCCGCCGAATTGACCTGGAAGGGCGAGGTGTTGATGGTGACCATCTCCTGACCTTCAGGGCCGTTGAACAGCCATTTCTCCAGCGGGAATACCGGGCTGACCAGGCGCAGGCAGGCGTGGTTAAGCAGATCAGTCGGTTTGATCGCCATGCCGAAGGTTTTGACGTACTCCGGTGAAGCGCAAACGATGCTGTAAGTGATCCCCAGGCGCTGAGACACAAACCCTGAGTCCGGCAGCTCGCTGGCCAGCACGATGGACACGTCATAGCCTTCTTCGAGCAGGTCCGGCACGCGGTTGGCCATGGTCAGGTCGAACGATACGTCCGGGTGGTTGCGCCGATAGCGGGCAATGGCATCAATCACGTAATGCTGACCCACGCCGGTCATGGAGTGCACCTTGAGCTGCCCGGCCGGGCGCGAATGAGCATCGCTGGCTTCGGCTTCGGCCTCCTCGACGTACCCGAGGATCTGTTCGCAACGCAGCAGGTATCGCTTGCCGGCTTCTGTGAGCGCGATTCGGCGAGTGGTGCGGTTGAGCAGGCGGGTTTGCAAATGAGCTTCGAGGTTCGAAACGGCGCGGGAAACGTTCGCGGTGGTGGTGTCGAGCTGCACAGCGGCAGCGGTAAAGCTTCCCGCTTGCGCCACACAACTGAACGCGCGCATGTTTTGCAGGGTATCCATGGGCAGTTCTCTGGAGAGATGGCAAATTGTGACACGAAGTAACTGATCCATGTCAGCATACCAAAGGATTATCTCCGTTTTTGTAACAAAGAATCACACTTCTCCCGGCTTATCGGCGTACGTGGCGACCCCTAGAATCGCGGCACTCAGGTCGTTTCACCTTACGTCGGGAAGCTCTAGCAGTGCGTCGCATTATCCGGGGGGCCGCGCCCTTCAGTGTCTGGGCTTTAACGTTAGTCATCAGCGGCTGCATCGGAACCGGCGGGATCGCACCTCAAGGCAGCGCTTTGCCTGTCGAAAGCCTGGCCACCGATCAGGCCATCCAGAACGCCGACCGCGACGCCCACTGGCCCGCTGCGCAGTGGTGGCAGGCCTATGGCGATCCGCAGCTCAATCACTGGATAGAACTGGCCGCCGCCAGCGCACCGAGTCTGGCCATGGCGGCTGCGCGAGTGCGTCAGGCTCGCGCCCTGGCTGGCGTGGCTGAATCGGCCGAGGCGTTGCATATCAATGGTGACGCATCCCTCAAACGCCACAACTGGCCCAACGATCAGTTTTACGGCCCCGGCGCGCTCGCCAATACCACCACTTGGGACAACAATGCGTCTCTGGGTTTGAGCTACTCGCTGGATTTCTGGGGCCGGGAAAGCAATGCCAGCGAGAAGGCCCTTGACCTGGCGCACATGAGCGCCGCTCAGGGCAGGCAGGCGCAGTTGGAGTTGCAGGACAACATCGTGCGGGTCTACATCCAGTTGTCGTTGCATTACGCTCAGCGAGATATCGTCGAAGCCACCCTGGCTCAGCAGCAACAGATTCTTGATCTGGCCCAACGTCGTCTCAAAGGCGGCATCGGCACCCATTTCGAAGTCAGCCAGGCTGAAACGCCGCTGCCCGAAACTCATCGGCAACTCGACGCCCTGGATGAAGCCATTGCACTGAGCCGTAATCAACTCGCAGCCCTTGCCGGTAAAGGCCCGGGCGAGGGCGCGGCACTGCAACGCCCGTCGCTGTCGCTCAGTAACGCGCTGAAATTACCCTCGGCCCTGCCTGCGCAATTGCTCGGCCAGCGTCCTGATGTGGTCGCCAGCCGTTGGGCAGTCGCGGCGCAGGCGCGGGGTATTGATGTCGCCTATGCCGGTTTCTATCCCAACGTCGATCTGATCGGCAATCTGGGGTACATGGCCACTGGCGGTGGCATGCTCGAATTCCTCGCCGGCAAGAAATTCAACTACAGCGGCGGCCCGGCGGTGAGCTTGCCGATCTTTGATGGCGGGCGTCTGCGTGCGGAGCTGGGTGAAGCGTCGGCGGGTTATGACCTGGCCGTGGCTCAGTACAACCAGACCCTGATCAGTGCGCTCAAAAGCATCTCCGATCAGCTCATTCGGCGCGAATCCATGGATAAACAGCAGGTGTTTGTCAGTGAGTCCGTGGCGTCGGCGCAGAAGACTTACGACATTGCCAAGATCGCTTATCAACGGGGCCTGACTGACTACCTCAACGTGCTCAACGCTCAGACGTTGTTGTTTCGTCAGCAACAGATTCAGCAACAAGTTCAGGCCGCCCGCCTGACTGCCCATGCCGAACTGGTGGTGGCACTGGGTGGCGGGTTGGCGGCCGGGGATGATGTGCCCGCCGCAGAGAAGACCCAGGCCCCGAAAACCCCGGCTGCGCTGGCGGTGTTTGGGCGGTGAAACCAATAGATTTTCAGTGCCAGAACCGACGTCATCGCGGGCAAGCGCGCTCCTACAGAAGGACGAGTTCTCCTGTAGGAGCGCGCTTGCCCGCGATTGCGGTTCTGAATCCAGCAAGGTTCCTTGCTCAATGAATGCAACCCTATTGCGCATCACCCAACTCCCCTGGCGGCGGGAATTCAACAGCTGGGCGCGTAGTGACGGGGTGACCTGGATCTACATCTTCAAGGTGTTGATCGCGGCTTTCCTGACTTACTGGCTGGCCCTGCGCCTGGAATTGCCGCAGCCACGCACGGCGATGATCACCGTGTTCATCGTCATGCAGCCGCAAAGCGGCCATGTGTTCGCCAAGAGTTTCTATCGGCTGCTCGGCACCCTGGCGGGGTCGACGGTGATGGTCGTGCTCATGGCCCTGTTTGCACAGAACTCCGAACTGTTCCTCGGCAGCCTGGCGCTGTGGGTAGGTTTTTGCTCGGCAGGCGCGGCGCGTTATCGCAATTTTCGCGCCTACGGTTTTGTCCTCGCTGGCTACACCGCCGCGATGGTTGGCCTGCCCGCACTGGCGCATCCCGAAAACTCGTTCCTGGCGGCGGTCTGGCGGGTGCTGGAAATCAGTCTCGGCATTCTGTGCTCGACCGCCGTTACCGCCGCCATCCTGCCGCAAAGCTCCGCCGCAGCCATGCGCAACGCGTTGTATCTGCGCTTCGGCGTGTTCGCTCGCTTTGTCGCCGATGGTCTGCGGGGCAGCAACTCTCGGGAGGCTTTTGAAACCGGCAACGTGCGTTTCGTTGCCGAAGCCATTGGCCTGGAAGGGATGCGCAGCGTCACGGTATTTGAAGACCCGCACATGCGTCGGCGCAATGGTCGGCTTAATCGTTTGAACAGCGAATTCATGGCCATCACTACACGCTTCAACGCCTTGCACCAACTGCTTGAGCGCTTGCGCGGCGATGGCGTCAGTCGGGTGATGATTGCTGCCGAACCGGGGCTGAGTGCTTTCGCCCGGATGCTCGACGGCTTTGCCAATCGATTCCTGACCCCCGGGGACGCCGCGAAACTGGTGCACGAACTGGAAGAGTTCAAGGCAGGCCTGCCGGAGCGCGTAAGGACCGAACGGGCGGCTCTTGAAGAACTCCAGCCCAGCGAAGCCGAACTGCTGGATTTTCACACCGCGTATGAGCTGCTGTATCGCCTGCTCAGCGATATGCACGACTACGCCCAGACCCATGCGTCGCTGGCTGCTCACAACCACATTCGGGAAAAATGGCAGGAAGAGTTTCTGCCCAAGACCAGTTGGATGACGGCGGCGGCAGCGGGTATTCGGGCGACCTTCATTCTGTCGGTCATGAGTGTGTATTGGGTCGCAACCGCCTGGCCCAGTGGCATGACAATGATTCTGGTGTCGGCGGCCACCGTGGCATTGTCTTCTACCACCAACAACCCCAAACGCATGTCCTTTCAAATGGCCTGCGGCACTTTGCTGGGCGCGCTGCTGGGCTTCACCGAAACTTTTTTCATCTTCCCGTTCATCGATGGCTTCCCGCTGCTGTGTCTATGCCTGGCGCCAGTGTTCATGCTCGGCGCTTTCCTTGGTTCCCGTCCACAGTGGGCAGGCTACGGGCTGGGTCTGCTGATCTTCTTCGGCATCGGTTCGGTGCCGGACAACCTGACGATCTACAACCCTTACACCTACATCAACGACTACATCGCCATGGTCATCGGCATGCTGCTCTGTGCGGCAGCCGGAGCAATCATCCTGCCGCCCAACAGCCGATGGATGTGGCGCCGGCTGGAAAATGACCTGCGCCGCCAAGTGGTATTTGCCATCAGTGCGCCGTTGCATAGGCTGAGCTCAAGTTTCGAAAGCCAGACCCGGGACCTGATGCACCAGGCCTATGGTTTGGCGTCGGGCAAACCGCTGGTGCAGCGCGAATTATTGCGCTGGATGTTCGTGGTCCTGGAAATCGGCCACGCGATTATCGAGTTGCGTCGCGAGCAAGAGCTGCTACCGGTTCACCCCGCTTATGCGCCTTGGCAGTCCTGGCGGGTGGCGATCCGGGTGATGGGCCGGGCGTTGATTCGCCTGTTCATCCAGCCGGATTACAGTAACTGGCAGCGGGCGCTGGCGGCCGTCGACCATGCCATCAACCGGGTGCAAAACAGCGACGAGCCCTTCGGTCCGCACTTCGATACCTCCGTGTTGCGGCGGGTGAAAAGCTATCTGCACTTCATCCGCTCGTCGCTGCTGGACCCTCAATCACCTCTGGCCGCGCTGTCCCGTGACGGGCAGCGGCAAGGATCGATTCATGCCACGTGAAATCGCTTTTCATGGCCTGTACATGCCCAGCGTCACCGTTCTGTTTCTGATCGCCATGGTCCTCGCCTGGGCACTCGACCGGCTGTTGTCTGGCCTGGATCTGTACCGGTTTTTCTGGCACCCGGCGTTGCTGAGGCTGAGCCTGTTTGCCTGCATTTTCGGCGCCATGGCGCTGACCGTTTACCGTTGATTCTTGAGTAGCCCTGATGAAAAAGCTCTTCAGTCTGATCGCCACACTACTGGTTCTGGCGCTGGCCATCTGGATCGGTCGCACCTTGTGGGTCCACTACATGGACACGCCCTGGACCCGCGATGGCCGGGTACGCGCCGACATCATCAACGTTGCGGCTGATGTCAGCGGCACAGTCGTTGCCGTGCCGGTGCGCGATAACCAGCAAGTCAAAAAAGGCGACTTGCTGCTGCAAATTGATCCGGAACACTACGAAGTGGCGGTCAAGCAAGCCCAGGCATTGGTGGCGTCACGCAAGGCCACCTGGGAAATGCGCAAGGTCAACGCCAAGCGGCGAGCGGACATGGACAACCTGGTGATCTCCACCGAAAGCCGCGACGACGCCAGCAACATCGCCACATCCGCACAGGCTGATTACCAACTGGCACTGGCCGGGCTGGAAGCGGCGGAATTGAACCTGCGTCGCACCCGAGTGCTGGCGTCGGTGGACGGTTACGTCACCAACCTCAACGTGCATCCCGGCGACTACGCGCGTATCGGTGACGCGAAAATGGCCGTGGTGGATATGAACTCGTTCTGGGTCTACGGCTTCTTCGAAGAAACCAAGCTGCCGCACATCCGTATCGGCGACCCGGCGGACATGCAGCTCATGAGCGGCCAGTTACTCAAAGGCCACGTGGAAAGCATCGCCCGCGGCATCTACGACCGGGACAACCCGCAAAGCCGCGAACTGATCGCCGACGTCAACCCGACCTCCAACTGGGTACGCCTGGCCCAGCGCGTGCCGGTGCGTATTCACCTGGATCAAGTGCCTGACGACGTGCTGCTGGCGGCAGGGCTGACGTGCACCGTGATTGTGAACCCGGACGTGGAGCGTTAATCAATGATTGAAATGCAAGCACCCACAGGACTGATCTCAATATTGGCGTGACGACGTGGGACCGGCTTTAGCCGGGAAGAGGCCAGTACATTCGCAGCCTGTCTATTGAGTGGAATGTCGCCTTCCCGGCTAAAGCCGGTCCCACGGGTTAGCGCTCTCAAACCTGCGCGTTATCGTTGAATGAGCCTAGGAAAACAATTTAAGGGTCGCCCCGATGCTCATGCTGACCTCGTCTGCCGCTATTTTCTGAGTCGCGCGGCTGAACGTGCGTCTAGTCAGTTCTCGCTCAAGTCGCGCCTGATTGATCCGCGCGGTTCTGCGCACCCCGTCGAGGTTTGGAATGAACAGACCGTCCTTGTCGTAGGCACCGACAATCGCCGAGGGTGGTATATCGGTTGCGAAGTTGATTTCGACCGGAGCCAGATTCAAGCGTGGAGATTGAGGGTAACGTGCAGCGAAATCATTGGCATAAAGGTGATAACCGTCGAGCTTGCGCGCATCGATGAGGTAAGTGTGACCCCCTTTAGCTCCGCCGTAGGTAAAAGCCCCGACGTGATCCTTGTCGTAGAAAACCGATGTCGAGATGCCTCTGCCATCAGGGTCCAGGGCGTCATGGCCACCCCCGAATCCGCCGCGAACGCCGGTCGCCTGATGGATGTCTTTTTGCAGATCAGCGGCCGGCGTTCGCAGTTGGAAGCCTTTTTTGAAGATGACCTCCGGGGCGCGAGAATCGCCGCGAAAAACATAACCGCGATACACCGTAATGTCATACGGCTCGATGAACTGCTGTGAAAAACGCCCTTGCTGTTCCACCCAATGCTGGGTGACGTGCGGACCTCTTTTAAAGTCGGCATTCAGTTTCAGTTCAAGGGCGCGCATCTTTGCCGAGTATTTAGAACGCTCCAATGCATCGATCAAATAGGGCGTTGCTGAAGATGGCAGTTTTTTCGTGTTCAGGATGACTCTGAGCTTTTGTGCAAGCTGAGTCCTGGCCAGCACTGAAAGTCCTTTGCCGGCAACCTTCAACACCAGAGGGCCAATGATTTCAGCCACTGCTCCGATGATGGCTGCGCGGTACAAATCAGCCGCTACTTCGGGCAGATCTTCGAGTTCGGCCCTCACTGCATCGGTTGCTGCAGAAGCAACCCCCAAAAGGAAAGCTGCAATCAGCCTGACGGGCACCAGACTGACGCTTACCGGCAGCGTGATGCCCAGCGACAGGCCTGCCAGGAGATAGCCGCTGAACTCAAGCGCCGAATCAGCGAGACGCTCACCATCGGTTGAAACCAGCGTATCGATGTCTGACAACAAGCGCTGGTAGCTCAAGTCAAACAGCGCGTTGGCGATGTCGGGGTCTGCATGGAAGGTGATGGGAGCGACCCAGTAATACTTGGTCTCGAACCTGCGGACATATTTGACTTCGTCGTTCCCCGGCTTGAGTCGCTGGTAAAGCGGAATCCGCGCCAATACCTTTTTGCGCAGTGCAGCGTGTTTTTCGATCAATGCACGAAACTGAGTGAAATCACGCGGTATTTCGTAGACCGATCTTTGCTGTGGTTCATTACCCAGAAATACCAATAAGCCTTCAATTGTCTGGTCTTCATAATATTCAGGCGTTGGCAGAAACACCGCCCGTTCCAGCTTGACTCGCGTGGTGCCCTCAAACTGCACAAGCAGTGGTTCGATCCAGTCATTCAAGTAGTCATTAGCCAGCGCATTCAGAGTTGTGGTTGAGGGGCCGCGCTCCAGATAGCGGCGGATAATATTATCCAGTTCATTTCGTGTAAGCAGCAGGGAAAGTTCTTTGACCTGTGGCCGATTAAAGTGCGCCTCGACCTCGTTTATGTAGCGCTCCTGCAGGTTTACCGTATGGAACAGTTCGCGTAGCTCAGGTGGAAACGCAGGGGGCCAACGAATGCGCAGTCTGGTCGCGCCTTTCAGATCGTGGCGGAAGAAATCAGTGACGATCTGATGGAGTTCGAAAGTGGCGATTTTGGGACGGGGAGGGCTTACGCCTATCAATCCGCTGTGGTGAGAGTCGGTGTATTCGACATTAATCTTCATGTTGCTGGTGACCAGTGCTTTATGCGGCTCATGCATTGTTGAGCGCTTTACTTCTGTACGAATGAAATCATCAATAAAAGCAAAAGGGGAAAGCAATCTGGGTTGGGAAACCGCGTCGATCAACTCGGCCAGTTCACTGGCTAATTGATCAATATCGGGGGGAACGGAAACCGGCGGGTTCGGGCTGTTGTCGTCGTCAAAATCATCGGGTGCTGACAGGGTCGCGTGCATTTATCACTCCTTGATGGCGCTTGCAGTGCATCCATTGCTCTGCTTGAATTCAGGGTTGGGTCTCCTGTGAAAAATATAGGGTGGCTAATGCGGTGTGGCTGTAGGGCGTTTCGCTATTTTGGCGCGATCGAAGCTTGGTTGAATCACTCTTGGATGATCGGGGTGTAAGAAACGGCTCTTGGCAGGGGGGACCGGGTCGAGGGCTCACCCGGTCGTGGTGACGAATGGCTGTTAAGCAACCACGGTGTAAACCATAGAGGCCGGGCCATGGGTCCATCTTTCTTCGTCTACATACCAGTAATGGTTATGTATTTTTACGGTGTCATTAACTTTGAAATGGTTATCAACATCTGCTGACGTGTAAGTGAGGGTTGTATCTACACCCGTCTGAGGAAAGGCATCCTTGATGGGGATTGGATATGCCACATCAGTGCCGCTTACAAGGTATATAAGGACCCTGTTGAAGGATCGGTCGCTAAACGCCGGCACGACAACGGAAAATCCGCCGTTGGCCACGGCGATTGGCAATCGGTCGCTCCCAATAGGCATTTCGCTAATATAAGGCGGAGCTAATGACTGTTTTGATCTGTCTTTGGATAAGGTGGTTGAGGGTGAAAGACGTTCTTTGGAATGTTTCATTTTTCTAATTCCTTTTAGTTATTACTTTCTCAAATCATGGCGGCATATTTGCTATCTGATTTGTATGAATATGCTATAGCTGCTGACTCAGCTTGGGTACTGTCATAAATGCCAGTCGCCGACGAGTGGGTACGGGGCATGCGGGAATCATGTCCTGGCTAAGGGTGGAACATTGTTCGCTTGGAATACTCTTCGTGGTCCCCCAATAGGCGGGATTTGTGGTGCGGAGTCGAACCCCGCGGATCGAAGCGCCGATTCTGCATCTTGTAGGAGCTGTGTCAGTCAGAGCTTTTTATCCAACCCAAACCGCTGGCGCAGTTTGCTATCCAGCAACCCTTTGGGCAGCAGCCACGCCATCAGCGGCATCAACCGCGAGCCGTTGCCCAAGCGCAGCAAACGGGGTGGGTTGGCTTGTTGCACGGCGCGCAGCAGGTTGCGGGCGAAGTCGGTGGCGGGGGTGGGGTTGTCTTGTGAGGCCTTGGCACGGGCACGAATGCCTTCGCGCAGCGGCCACCAGGGGGATTGTTCGCTGATCAGTTGTTCGGCTTCATGGCTGGCGTTCTTCGCGAAGCTGGTGGCAATGGCGCCGGGCTGAACCTCCATCACCGGAATCGAAAACGGCGCCAGCTCCAGCCGCAACGCTTCACTCAAGGCATGCACAGCGGCTTTGGACGCGCAATAAGCGCCGGCAAAGGGCGTGACCAATACCCCGGAAACGCTGCCAATGTTCACCACCAGACCTTTGTTGCGCCGCAAGGCCGGAAAGAACGCACGAGTCACGCCCACCACGGAAAACACGTTGGTCTCGAACTGACGCTGCATGGCCTCGACGCCGCCATCCAGCAACGGCCCCATGGCACCGTAACCAGCGTTATTAATCAACACATCCAGCCCATCAAACTTCGCGGCCAATTGATCCAGCGCCGGGCCGTCATTAACGTCCAGTTGCACGCCCGTGAAACCAGCCGCATCCAGCGCTGCAACATCCTCAGCCTTGCGCGCCGTGGCCCAGACCTCATACCCCGCGCTCTTGAAAGCATCGGCCAGTGCGCGGCCGATGCCGGTGGAGCAGCCGGTGATGAGAACGTTGGGCATGTCAGTGTTCCTTGTGGGTTAGTCAGCAAAACTGCCTTGTAGATGCTCGGCGCGGAACTCCAGCGTTTGCGGACGATAGCCCGGACGCAGGGTGGGCAGGGGCAAGCAATCCTGCCACTGGCTGCCAGCCTGTAAATCTCCCGGACCACGGTAGCGCGGGCCGGCATAGGCGTCGTCGGTGAGATTGACGGTATCGCCCGGTGCATAAGCGGCCACTCGCCAGCGCAACTCACGTAGCGGCACTTTGTTGGTGTTGTCGATGAGTACCAGCAGGGGTTTTCCAGCGGGGCATTGGTCCGGCGCGTAATCCATCCGCAAACCCAGACGCTCCAGTTGCCGGGTTTCCTGGCTGTCTTGCCAGATCACCACCATGGCCACGATCCCCAAGCCCATAGCGGCGGCCAGAGACACAGGCAAGGCCTTGGCCGGATAACGCAGCAGCAGGACCAGCCAGGTCAGGATAAGCAATGCGCCGAACAACATGAGTCGCGCCTCGTGAACACAGGAGCGAGCATCGTACCGAAAGAGGGGTGGAGGGTGGTAATGGTGCTCCACAGCACAACGCATTTTCCTGTGGGAGCGTGGCTTGCCCGCGATAGAGGCGACTCGGTTTCTAAATATCCAGTCAAATAATTCAGTTTATCTACGCAACAGCTGCGCTAGTTTTCAAGTTCGAAAAGCACAGAGGCAATGGAATGCCCTCACCTCATCAACCGAGTCGGCTTCGAACAGGTCGGCACAGCGAACATGGCCGAATCTATCTGGTTACGTCCAATACCAAGAATCGTCAGCCTATCTTTCAGGATTGGAGATTGGGATGTCTTGTGGCAAAGCAGTTCAGGCAAGCCGAAGAAGACAATCTCGTCCGGTCTCGGGCTTAGGTGGTGATGCCTGATCATTTTCATTGGTTAATTGAGCTAAAGAGCGATTCGCTGAGCCAAGTAGTTGGCCACACGAAATCTCTCGCAAGATTGACAGTAAATGCTGCGCAAGGCTGTACCGGGAGTATCTGGCAACAGGGTTTTCATGATCGAGCCCTACGTCGTGAACAAGATCTCAGGGCGGTAGCGCTTTACATTGTGATGAACCCCGTACGCGCCGGGCTGGTCAAGCGCGTTGGGGATTAGTCGCTGTGGGATGCTGTCTGGGTTTGATCTGAATGACCGAGTCGCCCTTATCGTCGGAATGCCGCCTAGACCAAGCCACGCTCCCACAGAGTTATATCCCATTTCAATTTCAACGGATCGCAGGCCAAAAAAAACCTCAACAACCCTCTGCGGATGGGGATACGCAAAAGGTTGTTGAGGTGCACTGCTTTACACAGCTAAAGGGAAATCAACGAGCGATGGTTTGTGTTTTCACACCCGCCTCTACCGCGCCGGAGCGGCCGTAGACGTCTTCGAAGCGCTCGATGTCGTCTTCGCCCAGGTAGCTCCCCGATTGCACTTCGATGATTTCCAATGGAATCTTGCCCGGGTTTTTCAGGCGATGGACCGAGGCGATCGGGATGTAGGTGGACTGGTTTTCGGTCAGCAGGAACACGTTCTCATCGCAGGTCACCTGAGCCGTGCCTGATACCACAATCCAGTGTTCTGCGCGGTGGTGGTGCATCTGCAGCGACAGGCTGGCGCCCGGCTTGACCGAGATGCGCTTAACCTGGAAGCGGCCACCCATGTCGACCGAATCGTAGGAACCCCACGGGCGATAAACTTCAAGGTGATTCTGGGTTTCGCTACGGCCTTGCTCGTTGAGCGTGTTGACCATCTGCTTGACGCCCTGAACCTTGTCTTTGTGGGCAATCATCATGGCGTCTTTGGTTTCGACGACGACGATGTTGTCCAGACCGATCACCGAAACCAGCTTGCCGTTGCCGTGGATCATGCAGTTGCGGCTGTCCTGGATGACCACGTCGCCTTTGGTGACGTTGCCGTTGCTGTCTTTTTCCTGCACGGCCCACAGCGAGGCCCAGCAGCCGACGTCGTTCCAGCCAGCGCTCAAAGGCACGACACAGGCGCGTTGGGTTTTTTCCATCACGGCGTAGTCGATGGAGTTGTCCGGGCAGCAGGCGAAAGTGGCTTCATCGATGTCGATGGTGTCGCCTTCGTGCTTGCTGCGTTCCAGGGTCATCATGCAGGTGTCGTAGATGTCCGGATCGTGCTTTTTCAGCTCTTCCAGATAACGGCTGGCGCGGAACAGGAACATGCCGCTGTTCCAGAAGTAACCACCGGCTTCAACGAATTCGGCAGCGCGTTTTTCGTCTGGTTTTTCGACGAATTGCGATACTCGGCTAACGCCTTCTGGCAGCAGCGCATCGGCGGTGGATTTGATGTAGCCATAACCGGTTTCCGGCTTGGTCGCCGGAATGCCGAACAGGACCATTTCGCCACGCTCAGCGGCCACGGTGGCCAGAGCCAGTGCGCGTTGCAGGGCTTTCTGATCGTCGATCACGTGATCGGCTGGCAGCACCAGCATCAGCTCGTCATTGCCTTCGCTGAGCAGCAGCATGGCAGTGATGGCGACGGCTGGAGCCGTGTTGCGGCCGAACGGTTCCATGATCACGGTCTGGGTGTCCAGGCCCAGTGCGCCCAGCTGTTCGTTGACGATGAAACGGTGTTCTTTGTTGCAGACCACGATCGGGTCTTGCATGCCATCGAACTTCAAGCGCTCGAGGGTTTGCTGGAAGAGGGTGTGGTTCCCGGTCAGGGCCAGGAACTGTTTTGGGAATTGCTTACGCGAAAGCGGCCAGAGTCGTGAACCGCTACCGCCTGACAAGATCACTGGAATCATTTTGTTTCTCCAATAGCATTCGAAATGGGGCTGTACGTCGGTCTGTCGTTTCAGTCTTTTTCTTGTTTCCGCGTCGGCCGCTGCGCGTCTCTCTTAAATCTGAAAAAGGGCGCAGCGACTGACTAATCCGTTATTAGCGCGTAGCGACCGGTGGCTTTACCCACACTGGCGACAGGCTGCTGCCGCTACCGGTGATGTACAGCACGGCCGCTTCGCCGCGTTCCAGGGCGACCGGTTTCAGGTCGCTGACTTTCTTGTCGCCGTCGTACAACGCCAGGCTGACTTTGACTGGATTGATTTCACGCTCGCCGGTGCCTTTGGCAGCAACGGCCTTGACGACATCGGTCTTGCCGTCAGCGGTTTTCAGGGTCAGGGCCTTGTCGCTGAGGTTCTGCACACGCACCAGAGACTTCTGCTTGTTCTTGAACGGCGGTTCTTCAACCAGTTGCGGCTTGCCGGTAGCGTTGTTGACCAGGGTGTAATAGTGATCGCCGGCCAGTTTCACCGGGACGGTCTGGCTGCCGAGCTTGGCGCTGTAGTCGCCCTGGGGCATGAAGCTGAACGCGGTGCTGGCTTGCGGTGCGACTTCGTTGAGGTTGGTGTTGCCAACGCTGGCGCTGATTTCCGCGCTGCTGGCGTTGTAGACACGTACGAAGGTCGAGCCTTTCGGGGCGGTCGGGCCGTACAGTGCCGAATCACCGGCGAAGGCTTGCAGGGAGAACAGGCTGATGCCGGCTACGAGAGCGCAGGTTTTCAGCAGGCCTTTTTTGCCGTTACGGGTTTGTGGCAGCAATTTCGAAGTTGTCTGTAAGGTCATTTGGGTAGTCCTCTCAGTTTTGCGCCTGGGTAGGCGACTCGGAAGATTTGGCGTTAAGTGCCAGGTTTTGTTGCGATTCGCCGGCCTTTTTGAGTTCGGCAATCCACTTCGGATCGAACTCGCCAAGGTCGTTGTGTGCGGGCAGATAGCGTTCCGGGAATTCCCAGATCAGCACCTGAGGCGGGCTGCTCTTGAACGCATCGGTCTGCAGGTACTTGAGCATTGGCAGGATTGGGCCGTGGCCGTCTTCTGCGTAATTCACGACGTCGCTGTGCAGTGCCTGTTTAAGGGCGCCGACGAAGTTCCAGTTCGGGTTGGCGCTGTAGCTGGTGCCCACCAGGCCGACCGCGACACTGTTGTCGGCGAACAGGGCGTCATCGCCTTGAGCGTCGGCAGCAACCGGGTCGGTGCTGCGTTGTTGCAATTGATCAGGCTGTGGCAGCAAGTTGCTGAACAGCGGGTCCAGTGGCAGGAAGTTGGTCAGATCGCCTTTGTAGGGCGCTGTTTCCTTGGCCTGGGTGACGAACTTTTCAGGTTCGCCGCTCAATGGCGTTTGCTGGGCAACCACTGCGCCCAGCTGCTGCGCGACAACTTCGGCACCCATTGGCGTCCAGTGCGTATCGGTACGCAGGAACACCTGGCCGTGTTGCTTGGCGCCTTGCAGCGGTGCCAGCAGATCCGGAGCTACCAGGCCAGCCTGAGCGGCCTGAGCGTGGAATTGCTGATACAGATCGGTATGCAGCGACGCAGGCTTGGCATCGCCGATGTGCTCTGGATACAGGCGAGTCTTGGCCGGGATGATCGCCAGTACCAATTGCGTGCCCTGGGCTTTCAGCGCGTCACGCACGCCCTGGATGATTGCCAGGTTGTCCGCTTCGTTCTGTTCGCCGTTGGCTACCGCGTCAAACTCTTCATCGGTGTACAGCCACTGGTCCTTGCCCAGCACAACGCCGGGACGACCTTCGTTGAACAGTTTGTAGTCCAGCGCCGCCCAGAGGTTGGTACCCAGACGCTTGATGGGAAACTCTTCGTCGTAATGAGTTTCCGCCGCCTTGGTCCATTTGCCGTTGAGCACGGTGGTTTCGGCCGATGTCGAGAAGCTGCCGAAACTGCGCAGCGACCAGGCACCCAGACCCAACAGGATGGCCAGGAACAGGGCGATATAGAGGATGCGTAATGATCGCGTCATGACAGGCCCCTCAGAACTGGAAGTAAAGGAACGGCGAGAAGCTTTGCGCCGAGAGTTTAAGAATCGAAGCAATGAACAGCAGCAGTATCAGTGCGCGCATTGCATAGCGTGGCCAGTCGGCAACCCAGTAAGCCGGTTGCACTTGAGCATCGGTGCCTACGATGTAGCCCGGCTGATGAATGCTTTCTGGCTTGTCGCCCGGTACCGCTTTGATCATGCCTGGCTGCGCAGTGGCAGGGCCGTCGGCCTGAACGCCCAGATCCGGAGTGTTCTTGCTGACTGCTTTTTCCGCAGGACGATTGGCGTAGAAATCACGCAGCCCGAAAAACGCCAGTGTTGCGTAGGCCACCACCAGGGTCGCCACTTGCAGACCGGTGAGGCTGGCCTGATTGAGCTCCGACAGGTTCCAGTCACCAAAGCTGAACATCGCGCCATACATACGGCCGGCAACGTGCAGGTTTTCGGAGCGGAAGATGACCCAGCCTATGACCACCAAAAGGAAGGTCAGTGCCCAGCGAATCACGTTGAAACTGCGCGGCGTGGTGTTGATGCCGACCGCTTTCTCGATGGCCAGCCAGATACCGTGCCATGCGCCCCAGATCACGTAAGTGATGTTTGCGCCGTGCCACAGACCGCCCAGCAACATGGTCAGGAACAGGTTGCGATAAGTTGCGAACTTGCCGCCGCGATTGCCGCCCAGGGTGATGTACAGATAGTCACGCAGCCAGGTGGAGAGGCTGATGTGCCAGCGACGCCAGAACTCGGTGATCGACTGGCTGATGTACGGCTGTTTGAAGTTTTCCATGAAGCGGAAACCCATCATCAAGCCCAGGCCGATGGCCATGTCGCTGTAACCGGAGAAGTCGAAATACAGCTGCGCGGTGTAGGCCAGAGCGCCAAGCCAGGCATCGCCCGTGGTCGGGTTTTGCAAGGCGAAGCAGTGGTCGGCGACAACCGCGAGGGTATCGGCGATGAACACCTTCTTGATGAAACCCTGCATGAACCGCGTGCAGCCCTCGGAGAATTTGTCGAGGGTGTGAGTACGATTGTTGAACTGGTCAGCCAGGTCGCGAAAACGCAGCACGGGGCCAGCGATCAAGTGCGGGAAGATCGCCACGAACGCTGCGAAGTCGATCAGGTTGCGCGTGGCCGGTGTGTCACCGCGATAGACGTCGATGATGTAGCTGATGGACTCGAACACATAGAACGAGATACCGATCGGCAACAGCACGTGGGTCAGGATGAACGGCTCCAGACCGACGGAGGTCATCATCGCGTTGATGCTGTCCACGCCGAAGTTGGCGTACTTGAAGTAGCCCAGGATCCCCAGGTCGACGACCACGCCCAACAACAGCCAGCGCTGCGCGGGTTTGGTACGCACGCCTGCTGCGCCCACTTTCAGGCCGATCCAGTAGTTCCATACGGTGACGCCAATGAACAGCGCGAGGAAGTCCACACGCCACCAGGCATAGAACACGTAACTGGCAACCAGCAGCAGCAGATTGCGATAACGTTGCCCGCTCAGGTAGTACAAGCCGAGAAAGATCGGCAAGAACAGGAACAGGAACACGTTGGATGAGAAAACCATCCTGATATCTCCGTTGATCCAACAGTCAAAGGCCGAAGCCCCCCCAAACCCCCCATAGAAAATATGGGGGTTAAAACGTATTTCTATTGCCTCACCCGGTAGGAGCGCGCTTGCCCGCGATAGCGTCAGGTCAGTCGACTCGTTCGGTGTCTGTCACGCCGCCATCGCGGGCAAGCGCGCTCCTACAGGGGTGGTATTTTACTTACGACCCTTTGTCACCCTTCTCATGACTCGGGTCGAAGACCTTGGTCAGGTCACCGCCGAGGCGGAAAGTTTTGAAGGGCTGCATTTCATGCTTGTGCTCGAGAACTTCCGGCTTGCAGGTGTAGAGCGAGCAGTAGGGTTCGAGCCAGGCAAATTTGCTGTCGATTTTCAGGTCGGTCATGTCCTGTTTGTCGCCATTGCGTTTGGCAAAAGCACTCGGGTCCTTGACGCCATCCAGTACCCGCTCGCCTAGACGTTGCAAGGCGCCGTTGTTTTCCGGACGCAGATCCACACCGTTGACCTGGGCGAAACTGGCGATCATTGCCAGCGGCGGCAGGGCATAGTTGTGATAGGCGAGGGCGCGTTGATTACGCTTGAGCTCGTTGGGCAGATAGCCGTCCTGATCGATCTGATTGGCACCGATCTTGAACTCTTTGACTGCCCAGTCGAACAGATCCCGGCGGTCAGTTGCGACAGCAGTTGCCATCACTGCCCAGGCGGACCAGTACGAATGGTTGTTGATTTTTTCCAGCGGCAGATTGCTCCAGTCGCTGACTACCTGATCGCCAAGCTTGCTGAACCAGGTCTCTATGATCTTCGCTTCTTCCTGGCGGTTAGCCAGTGGCTTGGAATCGGAGAACTTGAGGCGCAGGTAAGCAGAGGACATGCTGCCCAGTGCCCATTTGCGCATGGACTTGCCGGTGTGGTTGAAGTCCGTGGACTCCAGTGCGTCAGCCTTGGCCCAAGTGGTGAGCATGTTCAGCGCGCAATCCAGTTGTTCCGGACGGCCATCGCGCATGTACTGCATGACGACTTTGCTGATACCGCGTTCCAGGGTGGTGATGGACTTGGTCGCATCACGGAACGCTTGTTCGGATTCTTTATTCAGGGTCGCCCGGGCTTTATCGGAACCCTCATATTTGCTGCGGAACACCAGTTTGTCGGTGTACGGCTTGGGCACCGCTGCACAGCTGAAGTTGTTTTCACCGGTCTTGAATTTCTCGATCGGAGCGTAATAACCCTTTGGCGGCACGAGATTGGCGGCGCTTGCTGCACCCGCGAACATCGCGAGCGACAGCAGGGTAGGGAGCATCAGTTTCGGAGTCTGCATAAATGGCCTCATAACCCGGCCTGCGCGGTTTGCTGCGCAGTACCTGGGAACACGTTGCGTTTGCATACTTTCGCTTCGACTTTCTGGGGTGCAGCGCCCGCTTCCGGACCCTGGATTTCCAGTGCGAGCAGCTGCTGGTCAGCCCAGTCTTCATCTGTTCGCAATTCGAAGGAGAAGCGCCCGTCTGTATCGGATGTTTCCGGTTTTTCGATTTTCAAGTCTTCGTGACGACCGTTCATGTACCAGAGTCTGGCCTGAAGGACTTTCACCGAAGGGTCGGCATAACGGATGTCAATCTGGTTGCTGCCGTTGCGGATGTTCTTGATGCCGTTCTTGCCGTTGACCAGCACTTCATTGGTGCCGGTTTTTAGAGTTGTACTGGCGCTCATGACCGCCGGTTTGCCTTCGCAGCCGTTATCCAGCAGCGACATCATCTGGCGATAGATGGTTTCCTGGTCCAGGCGGTACAGCGGCGAGAACTCCCAGATCAGGATTTTTGGTGGGCGCTTCTGGAAGTCTTCACTGCCCAGATACTGCAGCATCGAGCCTTCCAGACCGCCGCCAGGGAAGGCGACGTTGAGAATGTCAGCGCCGATGTATTCCTGCAGGAAGCCGGCGAAGTTGTAGTTCTTGCCGCTGTGGCTGGTACCGACCAGGGTGATTTCCGGGTTGCCGGTATCGCCGAACAGATCGCCGTCCGCCGCTTCACCCTTGGGTTCGGTGGTGAACTGGTCCATGTACTGGATGGCATACGTGTTGCCGCACAGTTGCGCCGCCATGTTATGCAGGGTGCCGGTTTTGCCCATGCGCCCGCTGACATGACTTTCGAATTCACGCTTGGGAATGTCAGCGTAGCCCGGCACCTTTTTCACGGTTTCAGCGACGATTTTTGCTGTGCGCTGAGCACCATACGGGGTCCAGTGCTGGTCGCCGCGGAAGTAGAAATCGTGGGCCTGTTGCTCATTGGTCAACGGCGACAGGTCAGGTACCCAGTAGCCCATTTTGTCGAAGCGACCGAGCATGGCCTTGTAGTTGTTCAGTGCTTTTTCATAGTCGAACTTGTCGCGTTCTGCCGGGAACAGTTTGTTGCGATCCACCAGACCACGGGTCGGTTGATACACCACTACCAGCTCCACGCCCTTGCTCTTGAAGGCATCGTGCAGCTGCTTCATGCGGCGATAACCTTCCGGCGACGTGTCGAATTCGGTGCGCAAATCTTCCTGGGTACGGAACAACCAGTCGCCCTGGGCCTGCACCAGCGTGGTGAAGTTCTGCTGATAGCGCGTGGTGTAGTTTTTCGCGTCATGGGCTTCAGGGCACAGTTGGCAGCAAGGTTCGGCCGTGAATGCCGGGGCCTGGACTTCGTCTGCGCGAGCGCCGCTGCTGATGGCAAGCAAGGCTGCGGTCAGGCCGGACAGGCTGAGTAACTTGATCGAGTGTGCGTGCATAAAAATTACCTTCTCAGTCCTGAAGTTCTTTCTGGCTTTCGACCGGATCGATCAACACCGCTCTCTGCTGGCGCACCAGCAGGTCGAGAATTTCGTCCTGACGTTCACCGAGAACACCGTTGAGGCTGATGCCGTTGGACTTGGTCGGTGCGAGCATGGCCACGCGGTACAGCTCGATACTCAGGGGCGAATCGATGGACAGCGGGCCGGAGTTGTTGCCGGTCAGCTCGCCGCCGACGACGATCAGGGACACTTTGGTATCGAACGGGTCCAGGGCGATGTCGCGGTCGGTATTGCTCAAGTCTTTGATGTGCCCGTAGACGCCCATCAAGCCGTTAGCCATGGCTTTGTTCTCGTACAGCTTGATATTCACGCTGTTACGTACACGGATGCCGTGGCGACGGTTGGCGATGACTTTGTTACCCCAGAGCAGGTTGTCGCCGCTTTCGTACAAAGTGATGCCGTCGGTATGGTTCTGGTAGATCTCGTTGTAGGCGACGATGTTGTTGACGCTGTTACGGTCCAGGACCAGGCCGGACAATTTGTTGTCGTGGCTTTTGTTGTTGAAGATGAAGCTGTCGTTCACCTCACGGGAAACAATGATCCCGTGCTTTTTCTTGGTCCCGTAAACGTCGTTTTCGGCAATGATCAGACCGTGGGAACGGTCATGGGGGTCGATGCCGTAAACGATGTTGTCGCGGTAGGTATTGCCCTTGACCACGAAGTCGCGGGTTTCATAGCAATAGAAGCCGTACCACATGTCCGAGAACTCGGAGCCGACAATCCAGCCAGTCGGATCAGGCTTGTTCATCAGCTTGACCATGTTCGGCGTGTATTGGGAAATACTCACGCCGTAGGACTTACTCTTGTTGTAACCCAGGCTGGCCACCTTGGTGTTGATGATGTAGGCCTGCGAACCGCCCCAGGTCAGCAGGAACGGCCGGAACTCATCAGGCTTGCGGAAGGTCGCCGGGCCGTTGTCTTTTTCACGCCAGCCACTGATCTGGGTATTGCTGGTGAACAGCTTGCCTTCGACGACGAGGAACGAGCCTTTCTCTTGGGACAGGCGCAGCTCTTTGGTCTTTTTGTCGACTTCAAGAATGCCGTCGGCCTTGACCAGAATCGGCAGGCGCGCCACGTAGACCCCTGGCGAAACTTCACTGAGGAACTGTTTCGGGACCTTTTTTGCCAGGTCCTGAAGGCTCATGTATCCACCTTCGACAACGATTGCCTGAGGGATGCCTTGCTGACGCGCCACCCACTCGGCCATCTTGTTGTCGCCGCCGATGAATTCCTTCAGGCCGACTTCTTCCATCATCCGCGTAATGCGGACTTTGCCGGGTTTGCTGCGCACGATTTTCTTCGCGGCGGCAGCCTCGGTGTAACCGGAGATATCCGGCAGCCGCGGCTTTTCCATGTGCAGCGTGGCGGCATCAGGGCTGGTGATGGTGTAGTTTTTCGCTTGCTGCAGCTCTTTGACCACAGACGCTTTTTCGGCTGCAGTCGGCTCCACCGCAACGGTGTTGGCCATGGCGGAGCTGGCGAGCAACAGCGCACTGCTCAGCACTGCGCTTTCGAGCAATGCATGTGGCCATGCGCGGCTGCGCAGACGGCTTGCTTGACTGTTCATCTCATCGCACTCCTTTCGCGTTTGCATCAGAAGCGCCAGATGACGTCAACGACGGCGCGGTGCATGTAGCTGTCTACCTGGCTGCCATAGGCATCGCCCGGTTTGAAGACACCGGCACGCAGACGAACCAGGGCCGATGGGTCATCCATCGATTGGCTGAGGGCAGCCGGCAACAGGCCGCTTTTGAAGTACTTGGTGACCACCAGGTCCATTTCCTGACCCAGATCTTTATCGCCATCAGTGGTCAGCGGCAGGGAAGAGAGAACCCCGCTGTCTTCCGCGCCCACAGCGTTGATGCCCGACGTACCGATGCGCGCATTGCCATCCACGCGACGGAAGTTGTGGTAGATCAACGAGGCGTCGTATTCATCACGCAACTGCCAGGAAGCGAACAGTGAGCCGCTTTCCACGTTGGCCATTTCGCCCTGGAACGCTTCGCCGAAACGGTGTACGCGGGAGCGGGTACCGGTCCAGTTCGAGCGGTTCGATTCCAGACCGTTCTGTTCGTATTCCTTGCTGGCGCGCGAGTAAGCGGCGCCGACTTGCCATTGCGGATCAACGCGCAGACGCAGACCCAGGTCAGTGGCCCAGCCATTGACGTTGTTATTGGTCTTGTCGCCGGCCTGATAAGTACCGTCAGGCTGAGCGATGGCAGCGATCTGACTACGATCACCGGAGAGCCAGGTCAGGCTGCCCCAGTAATTGATAGGGTTGGTGTTGCGATGGTTGTAAGCATCGCTGTTGGCTTGCAGGCCCAGCCAGGTGAGGTCGCCGTTGGAGGTCTTGTCCAGATCGTCGAGGTTTCTGCCCGGCTTTTTCAGGTTGCCGTCGTCCTGGCTGTGGTGTGCACGCACACCGGCCCATTGACCCGGCATCCACTGGTAGCTGACGTCACCGAAGATGTGTTTACGGTCTTCGTCTTGCGGGGACAGTTCGGTCAGGTCCGTGCGGTATTCGCTGAAGCGCTGGGCAGCACCCACGTCTGCACGCAGCAGGGTGGTGTCGAAGACCCAGTTGACGGCTTCAATGTTGGTGTCATGCCATTGACCGTCGTCATTTCGCAGACGCTGACGGCCGACTTTGAGCATCTCGCCAGGGTAAGGCGTGAAACCGCTGTAGCCGATCCAGAATTCACGCAGGGCCAGGTAGTTCTTGTCGACTTCGCGCTCGCTGGCATTGCCGCGAGCCTGGGTGCTTTCCTGAGTGATGGAGTCGGTCTGCTCAAGGGGGTCAGTCTGAATCGTGTCAGTGGCGGTGACCACTTGACCCATTGCGTAGCCACTCCAGGCGCCACGTTCGCCGTACACCCAAGGGCGCAGGTCCAGACCGATACCATTCACATCGCCACCAGAGCGGGTGCCCAGGTCGCGGTCGTCTTCGGCCTGGCCGGTGATTTTCACTTCGAGACCGAAATTCTTGTCTTCGGTCATGGCTGCCAATGTCGGGGTCGCCCACAGCAGGGTAAAGCCAAGACCCAGGCCAGCGGCCATCAGGGAATTCAACTTCATAGTGGTTTTTCCTCGCCGTCTTCTTCTTTCAGGGCTTGCATGGCCAGCGCGTTCTGGCTGGTTGCGCCCCGGACGTTTTGCTCTTGTTGCAACAGCCGTTGGGCGGTGGCGAGCTTTTCTGGCGGTAGTGCTGCGCTGACTTGCTGCGCGAGTTCGACGGCAGCCGGGGTTGGCTCGGGTTTTTGCACAGCCAGTTGGCTGAACACCCAGGCGTTGACCGGGTTGGGCATCGTGCCCTTGCCTTGAGAAAACAGTTGAGCAATGGCGAAGTCGGCGCTGTTCTGGCCGCCACGTGCAGCCGTCAGCAATTCATCCAGTGCTTTTTGTGAATAGACCTGGCCGAGGTAACCACGGCGATAGATCTGACCGAGGTAGTAGTGCGCGGAGATTTCGCTGCCAGCGGCCTTTTTCAGGTGTTCCTCAGCTTTGTGCGAATCAGCCGGGACCCATTTGCCTTCGTAGTAAAGGCGACCCAGCAGCAGCTCGGCGCGCGGCTGATCCGCGGCACGACCGTTGTTCAGGTACTCCATCATCTTGTCGACGTCGCCCAGATCAGGGAAGTCGTAAAGCAGTTTGGCCAACGTCACCCAGGAAACCGGATAGCCCGGAGCGACCTGCTCCAGCAATTGCTGGGCGGTCTTTTCGTCCGGGGTGCCGATGCTGGTATCACCCAACACTCGAGCCACGCTATCGACCCGCTGCGCATCGACACGGCCGATGGCGTAAGCGCTGCGCAGTTGCTCGATGAGCGCTGTGCGTTGTTCGGTCTGATTACGTTTCTGATACACCGTGGTCAGCTCGACGTAGCAGATATCGACGCTGTTCAGTGCGGCTTTGCAGATGCTTTCTACGTCATCCAGGTGCTGGTCGTAAGTGCCCTGAGTGCGATACAGCAGCACTTGGGCCAGACCGGCTTCCGGGTAACCTTCGGCGCGCCACTGGTTGATCTTCTGCTGCGCATTCACGTTGGGAAACGAGTGCGGATATTGCAGATAGAGCATGGCCAACGGCGTCAGGGAAGAAGTATCGCCACTGGCGAAGGCTTTCTTCAGCAGGTCTTCGGCTTCATGGTGCTCGGCCTCGGTCGCACCCGGCTTGGCCGCCAGCAGGCGACCCAGACGTGCCTGGGCGCGTGGCGAGGTTTCAGCCGCCGCACGGTAAGTTGCTTCGGCTTCCTTGATCTTCTGTGGGTCGCCGCTTTGTACGCCAATATCTGCCAGACCAACCTGTGCATCGCTGTAGCCCAGGTCCGCCAGTTGCCGATAATTCTGCTCAGCCAGTGCGGTGTCACCGTTTTTCAGGGCTTCATTGGCCAGGCGTTGATCGGGCAGACCGGCGCAACCGGTCAGTGCGATGGCAACGGCCAGGCTCAATAGCGTGGGGCTCGACAAGCTTCGTAGTGGGCTACCCATGTTAGAGACCCGCAGCCATGGCTTTGTCGATCAGCCAGTTCATCGACGGACCACGGTCGCTGGTCACGTCAACAGGGCGGCCAGCCAGGGAGGCATCGAGGACTTCGTCAGGCTTGATCTGCACACGGATGTCGGTGGCCAGATCGGCGTCGTTCAGGTTAGTGCTGCTGACGATCTTGCCGGTACGTACGGTGTCGTCGCCTGCAACCGTGAAGTTGACGCTGGTGCCTGGCTTGATGTCGTTGAACTGGCGATAGGTGAAGCGCGCTTCAACATTGGCGGCGGTATTGCGCGGCACCAACTGGAAGATCACCTGGCCTTTGGCGGCGAACTGACCGTCAGCGACCAATTGCTTGGCGATCACGCAGTCGCATGGGCTGGTCAGGGTACCGGCCATTTGCTTGCCGTACAGCTCTTCGATTTTCGCAGGCTGCAGGTCGTCGCCGTTCAGGCTGCCTTTGAGCATTTCCAGCATGCTGGTGTTGAACGAGGCCATCGGTGCGCCTTTGGCGACCGGCGTGTTGACCGCGACCAGACTTTGCACAGTGCCTTCACGAGGCATGGTCACGTCCATGGCGGGCAGCGACACCAGACCGGCCGAGGCGTGGCTGACGAAGTACAGGCTGTAGACGGTCTTGAAGATAAAGCCGAATGCCGCCAGGCCGACAATGAAGATGCCGAGGCTGAAGGTCACGGCGCGCAGACGACCCATGGCGCTCATGCCGCTGCCGTCGCCTTTGACCTTGCGCGCTTTGGTGAAGTTGTCGCGCTGCAGCGTGGCGAGCACTTCACCCATGCTGACGATATCGCCGCTCAAGTGCGAAGTGATCAGGTGGCGCAGGGTGGCGATGTCCTGGGCTTCCAGATTCTGGAACTGGCAGCCGACGCGACCGGTGGAAGCGTCCAGGCTGCGGACCTGCAATTCCACGTCCATGGCCAGGCCAAGGTTGTCGATCAGAAATTGCAGACGAGCCTGAATGACTTCACCCACTGCCGGACGTTGCTGGGCAGGAGCGATATAGCTCAGGCCGCCCGCAGACAAGTCTTCGATACGCACCAGCGGCGCGTTGGGGGCACCGTTGAGCAGGCGCAGCTTGGCCGGGATTTTGACCCGCGCATGTTGGCGCTGGGCTTCGGATTCATGCACAACATTTGTATTCACGGCTGTATTCATGGCTAATTTTCCTACTTAAGCGATTAATCCGTTTGTCCGGTCAAACCATCGTCAACAGCACGGCGACGAAGATGGTGCCAGCCGAGAAAGTCATGGTTCGAGACGACCAGGTGTTGAACCAGCCTTGAAAACTGGCCATGTCACGGCTGAGTTTGGTGTCCTGGCGCGTCCACGACTGGCGGTCCAGGCGAAAGAACACGTAGATCTTCATCAGGGCGCCAACGATCTGGTTGTAATAAAGAATGATCGGGTAGGCAGGCCCGATTCTGTGACCCGAGCAGGACAACAGCAGGGTCAGGATCAGGCGGGTGATGCCGATCCACAGCAAGTACATCAGGATGAACATGCCGCCGTATTTGAAGCTGGCGATGATTGCGACGGTCAGGCCCAGGATCGACGTCCACATGGACACTCGCTGGTCGAACAGCACCACGCTGGTGAACAGACCCAGACGACGCACACCTAGACCCAGAGCCCGTGAGTTCTGGCGCAGGTTGTTGCCGTACCAGCG
Organism: Pseudomonas syringae; assembly: GCF_000737245.1. Lineage (GTDB taxonomy): Bacteria > Pseudomonadota > Gammaproteobacteria > Pseudomonadales > Pseudomonadaceae > Aquipseudomonas > Aquipseudomonas syringae_J. The sequence goes on from NZ_JPQU01000050.1 coordinate 26,841, forward strand.
ATACATCAGTTTGCGGCTGGCCTTTAAGAAGCTTTTTTCTGGCGGATGTTCAACGGTGTGAATCGCCGCGTCCGGCACGTAGAACGTGTCGTAGCCAAGGCGCATCAAGCTGAACCAGCTCGATTTGTCATCACCGGTCAGGAATCGGAAGGTGCCCAGACGCCAGTGGTGCAGGGAATCGCTCTCAACGTCGCGGATGAATTCCGGGTCGGTCACGACGGTGGCACGGAACACCGACATCCGACCGGTCATGGTCAGTACGCGTTTGGACAACGCCATCGAGCACATGTTGATGTGGCGTTGGGCGAAGCGCAGTTTGTGCCACTCGCTCATGATGTAGCCGCCGCGGACTTCGCAGAACTCGTTGGTGGTCAGGCCGCCGACATTGCCGAACAGCTGAAACCACGGCACGGTCTTGCGCACGACGCCTTCAGCCAGCACGGTATCGCCGTCGATTACGGCTACTACGGCGCGGTCGTCCGGCATGTGCCGGGAAATCGCGCGGAAACCAAAGGCCAGGCCGTCACGCTTACCGGTACCGGCGATGCGCACGAAGTCCAGTTTGACGTGCTCAGGCGGATTCGCCTTTTCCCACATAGCCTTGACCAGCAGCTCGTCAGACATTTCCACCAGAGAGCAGACCACGGTGGTCGGGAAGCCGCATTCAATGGCCTCACGAATTACCGAGCTGTACACCTGCGCGGTGGTCAGCGCGTCGATACGAAAGCTGGTGACCATCAGGAACACGTGAGACGGGTCCGCCGAATCGCCCAGCTTGCGTACTTTGCGACGCAAGTGCGGGTAAACGATGTAGAGAAAAATCATCCCGCGCACAAAGTGCGTAATACCCATCGAATAGCGCCAGATACCCACGGCGCCAATCAGGAAAATAAAGTTCTTGGACTGTGAGTCGAAGATACTTGTGGGCAGCGCCGCAGCGAGTGCCCCTAATAAACTCAAATAAAACAGCCAACCTGCGGCCTGTAAAAGGCCATGCTTTAGCCTGTGCATAGTCTGTATCCGCATAGTTTGAAACGTGACCTGTTGGAGCGAGGCTTGCCCGCGAACAAAAGTTCTGCGGAGTCTCTGACTGACCGCGTTGCTTTCATCGCGGGCAAGCGCGCTCCTACAGCTTGCGGCTGCTTACCAGCAAATACCTTCGGCACGCTCGTTTTCGCTGGTCGTGGTGGTCATGAAGCCCACCAGATCGACCACGTGCTTGCCCGCAGGTGCCTTGTCGGCCAGGGCGCGGAAGCGCTCGTCGCGGTTACCGAGGATGATCACGTCGGAGTCGTTGATCACTTTGTCGAAGTCCGAGTTGAGCAGGGACGACACGTGAGGGATCTTCGATTCGATGTATTCCTTGTTGGAACCATGAACGCGAGCGTATTCAACGTTGCTGTCAAAGATGCTCAGCTCGAAGCCTTTACCGATCAGCATTTCGGCCAGCTCTACCAGCGGGCTTTCGCGCAGATCGTCGGTGCCAGCCTTGAAGCTCAGGCCCAGCAGGGCGACTTTGCGAGTGTCGTGGGCAGCCACGATGTCGAAAGCGTTCTGTACCTGGGATACGTTGCTGCGCATCAGCGAGTTGAGCAGAGGCGCTTCAACATCCAGGCTGCCAGCACGGTAGGTGAGGGCACGGACGTCTTTAGGCAGGCAAGAGCCGCCGAAAGCGAAGCCTGGGCGCATGTAGTACTGCGACAGGTTCAGTTGCTTGTCCTGGCAAACCACTTCCATCACTTCACGACCGTCAACGCCGCACGCCTTGGCAATGTTGCCGATCTCATTGGCGAAGGTGACCTTCGTGGCGTGCCACACGTTGCAGGTGTACTTGATCATTTCGGCTACAGCGATGTCCTTGCGGATGATCGGTGCGTCGAGCTCTTCGTACAGCGCTTGCAGAACGTCGCCGGAAGCCTTGTCGAATTCACCGATAACGGTCATCGGCGGATGATCGTAGTCTTTGATCGCGGTGCTTTCACGCAGGAACTCAGGGTTCACTGCAACGCCGAAATCAACACCGGCTTTCTTGCCGGAGCAGTCTTCGAGGATCGGGATCACTACGTTGGCAACCGTGCCCGGCAGAACTGTGCTGCGGACCACGATGGTGTGGCGAGAGGCTTTGTCACGCAGGACAAAACCGATTTCGCGGCACACCGCTTCGATGTAGTCGAGTTCCAGGTCACCGTTTTTCTTGCTTGGCGTACCGACGCAGATCATCGATACATCAGTGGCACGAATCGCTTCGGAAAAATCGGTAGTGCCGCGCAGTTTGCCAGTGCGAATACCACGGTCCAGAAGCTCTCCGAGACCCGGTTCAACGATTGGCGATTTGCCGCTATTGATAAGGTCAATCTTGGCGCTAGAGATATCCACACCAACAACATCATGACCCCGCGCAGAAAGGCAACCGGCACATACTGCACCGACATAACCCAAACCAAAGATGCTGATACGCATCGTATTCTCCTCGTTTTCACGCCATAAGTTGGCTGGATATTAAATTTTAAACAGCAGTTATCGCGCACCAGAAAGTGTGACTTATAAAAGTCTCATAACTAGTACAGGCATATTTGAAAGGTGAGTGCCGAATGACTAAGGCAAACTCAAATACTGCTAGGTATTGAACGGCAAGTGACCTGTTCAGGTTGAGCTACAGGGCCTTGCTCTGGGATGTGGTAAACCACTCCTCGTGGGTGCTGCGCCGGCTTCGTGGCTGGCAGGCCCGGGGCAAAGCCTCGGCTGTCTTCATGAACCCTTTGTCTGTGCACCTGAACAGCGCTTTGCCAAACTAGTGAAGTTGTAATGGTGCATTTGTCTCCTGATACCTACCGCCTATGACCCTAAGGTCAAATCATGTGGGGCGGCAACTTCCAGTTCTTCTGCGCCGCTTGTAAGTGATCTCTCACAAGGTGGGCGAGAATTGTTACGGGATGTAGGAGCGTCTGATTTCCAGATAAGTTCCTGGCCGCTCGTCCTCTTTTCGAGAATTTGGATTTTCCTCGGCCTTATTTCAGTGATTGCACATTGATAGCAATTCTTGTTTGGGCCTTAGTTCATGGGTGCTTCAGGGAGTTGAATGTAAAAGTGCCACTACTGCAAAAAAGCTAAAGGCTAGTACACAAAAAAGTTGTTAATTTTTTGAGAATTCCAACTTCAAAATTTAGATGCCTATATATTGGCGTCAAGCTACTGTCATTTTGCATTTTGCAAGACGGGGCGGGCGGGGGGCTGCGGCGCATCGAGAAGAGTCGATGCGCCACTATTGAACGCTTTACTGTTCAGTCGAGTCGCGCAAAAAGACCAGTTTGGTGGCGGTGGACTGCTCGCTGCTGTAGCGGTAGCCGTTCACGTCGAACTGTTTCAGTGCATCGGGTGTATTGATCTGCTCTGAAATTACAAACCGGCTCATCATGCCGCGGGCCTTCTTGGCGTAGAAGCTGATGATCTTGTACTGGCCGTTCTTCTGATCCTTGAACTCGGTGTCGATGATGCGCGCCTTGAGTGCCGAACGCTTGACTGCCGAGAAGTACTCGTTGGAAGCCAGGTTCAACAGCAAATCATCGCCTTGTTCGGCCAGGGCTTCGTTCAACCATTCGCTGATCCGTGTGCCCCAAAAGGCGTAGAGGTCCTTGCCGCGGCTATTGGCCAGCTTCGTGCCCATTTCCAGACGATAGGGCTGCATCAGATCCAGCGGGCGCAGCAGGCCATAAAGCCCGGACAGCATGCGCAGGTGATCCTGGGCGTAGGTCAGTTCTTTTTCGCTGAGGGTTTCGGCCTGCAAACCGGTGTACACATCGCCCTTGAACGCCAGCAGCGCCTGCTTGGCGTTTTCCGGAGTGAATCCCGGATTCCAACTGCCAAAGCGTGCAGCGTTCAGGCCGGAGAGCTTGTCGGACAGGTGCATCAACTCGCCGATCTGCGCAGGCGTCAGCTCGCGCAGCTGGGTAATCAGCTCCTGGGAGTGATCCAGATACTGCGGCTGAGTGAAACGCGTGGTGCTAGGCGGGGTTTCGAAATCGAGGGTTTTCGCTGGGGAAATCACCATCAGCATGTCTTGGTCTCCTTTAATCGTCGGGGGATTCTAGGGACTGTTGCTGCGGGACTCCAGCTATGGCGGTGATAGGTGGGGTGATTTGCACTCCGTGTAGGCGCTGCCGAAGGCTGCGAACCGCGATGTATCTGATACACCCCTGTTCGCAGCCTTCGGCAGCTCCTACAAAATAGAGGTGTGCCTGAATGAATGCATGACCCGTAGGAGCGCGCTTGCCCGCGATTGGTTTTATCAGGCGCCATCTCTACCGCCAGATCCGGCGCCATCGCGGGCAAGCGCGCTCCTACAGGTTCGGTGTTTTTTCAGGCACACCTCGGTCACTGTAGGAGCGAGCTTGCTCGCGATTGGGTTGATCAGGCTAAATCTTCACCGGCTGACTCGACGCCATCGCGGGCACGGTGGAGCGCCACCCCGGTCGCTCCTACGGGTCAACGCGAGGCGTATTTGTATCACCCCCGACATCAGCCATTGCGTGCAGATCAGCTATAGTGCGGCGCTAATCGGGATTCGATGTTCAGGGTAGGGAGCTTTTGGTTTTGCGTATTTTTCTGGCAGTTTGCGCGTGTCTGTTCTGGGTCCAAGCCAATGCGGCCTTACCGCCAGTGGCAATCATTGATCGCAGTACCTGGCCTGAGCGGTTGGAAACCCCCGACTTGTTCGACGTCGCCTCCCGTGCGGAGATTCTAGGTTTTGCCCATCAATTGCTGCTGAGTGAAAACCTCGACGAAGACGGCCTCAAGCAGCGCCTGGGTTTACGCTACATCAACGTGTCTTCGTTGAACCTGGTACGCAACCGCTTGTGGACCCGCCTGCTGGAAAACTATCAGAACGCGCAAAAAAGCTGCGAGCGCGATGCATCGTTCTGTGTGCTGGTCGAAGACATGGACCAACTGCGCCAGCGCGCCACTGAATACACCATCGCCAATGACTCGTTCTACGCCAATTGGGCAGCACCCAGCGCAGCTTTTTTTGAGCGTTACCTCAACGAGCTGCTGTATCAGGCAGCGCTGTTCCCGCAGACCAGCAGTGAAATCGCTCTGTATAACTCGGACGAGCTGAGCGGTGACGCAATGGCCGATCGAACATTCCAGCTCAATTTCGAAGGCGGCCCCACCGGCGCTGATGGCGGCACTGACTGGCTGGCAGATTTCATGCGCCAGCAAAAAATGAACGCGACCTTCTTCGTGCTGGGTAAAAGCCTGCAAGAGCGGCTTGAAGCCGGGACGGCGGCTGCGCTGCAGTCGTTGTATCGGCTGCAATGCGTGGGCATTCAAGGCTGGGAGTACCGTTCCCACAGCCAGTGGCTGGACTGGAAGGACTCGGTTCAGCGCAGCGCCGGGCTGACTCAGCAATTGCTGCCCGATAACTACCTACCGCTGTTCCGCCCACCCTACGGCCACCGCCGCGCCGACAGCGGTCAATATTTCCGCGATCAGAATCTGCGTGTTTCGCTGTGGAATATTGATGCTCAGGACGCCAACGGCCGTCTGTCTTCGGAACAGATCAGTGACCGGGTCATCAGCCTGATGTTGTTGTGGCGACGGGGTACGGTGGTTTTCCACGATGCCAGCGCCAGGGTGCAATCAGCGGTGCCATTGCTACTGGCCCATACCGCGCAAAGCGAATTGATCTGGGACGATTGCCATAACATCCCTGAAAGGCCCGCAGGCTAAGGGGTTGCACGCATTTGAGTGGATGCTGAAGGCGGATTTTCAGGGGATTTCAGGCGTGGCGGACTTCCGACTGTAAACGGGTCGCGGCGGGTCGCCAAGGGCTATTCGTCAAACTGTGAAATAAACTTCAAAAATCTGTCAAAGAGCTTTTTTCTGTCATGTGTTTTGCGGTATTACCACTACAGACCGCCGAAACCTGCAACACAGGTGGCGTCCTTCCAGACCCATCTTGAGCATTTTCTCTCCTGCCTGAAGGAGAGAGCCCGGCGGCCTTTTCGTGGCGCAGTTTTGTAGTGGTTCTGCGTCGCCTGGCTTTTATAAAGGTGAGCGAGTATGGATGATCACGGACGCACCCCTTCCTCTAACCAGCCAATCCTTTACGTGCTCGATACTAACGTACTGATTCACGATCCTAATGCCCTGCTGAATTTCGAAGAACACCGCGTTGCAATCCCCATGACCGTGCTTGAGGAGCTGGACAAGCTAAAGGCCGGCAAGCATTCGGTCGCTGCCGAGTGTCGTCAGGCTATCCGATTGATCGACAAGACCTTGGGGGAAGCCACTCCCGATGAAGTCGAGAAGGGCGTGCCGATTGACCGTGGGACGGGGGTTTTCAAAGGTTATCTGTCGATCCTGATGAGCAAGCGCGAGGAACCCAACAGCCTTCTGCCCGAACACCTGAACGACAACATCATCATCAACCAGTTGATTGACCTGCATGCGCGCGACAAGGACCTGCGCCTTGTACTCGTCACCAAAGACATCAACATGCGTCTCAAGGCCCGCGCCTGCGGTATTGCTGCCGAGGACTACAGCACCGACCAACTGGTCGACGACGTTTCAATGCTGTCCCGTGGTTATCACACGGTTACCGGTTCGTTCTGGGATCGGGTCAGCAAGGTCGACACCCGCCAAGACCACGGCCGCACCTGGCACCGGGTTCAGATGACGGAGATGCTTCCGTCGGTCCATATCAATGAGTTCATCATCGACGAACAAGGCTTCGTGGGCTGGGTCAAGGGCGTCAAGTCCGACGAACTGATGATCCTCGACATGCATCAGGAGCCACTGCTGCATCAGGAAGCCTGGGGCCTCAAGCCGCGGGATATCTATCAAGGCCTGGCACTGTTCGCTTTGCTTGACCCGGATATTCATCTGGTCAACCTGTCCGGCGCTGCCGGTTCCGGCAAGACTATCCTGGCGCTGGCTGCTGCCATCGAGCAGACCATGGTCAGTAAACGCTACCGGCGCATCATCGCCACCCGCAGCGTGCAGGGTCTGGACCAGGAAATCGGTTTCCTGCCCGGCACCGAAGCGGAAAAAATGGAACCGTGGCTCGGCGCAATCACCGACAACCTCGAAGCCCTGCACATGGATGACGAAAACACCCACGGGAGTGTTGATTACATCCTCAGCAAAGTACCGTTGCAGTTCAAATCCCTCAACTACATCCGGGGCCGCAGCTTCCAGCAAAGCCTGATTCTGATCGACGAATGCCAGAACCTCACCCCGCACCAGATGAAAACCATCATCACCCGTGCCGGCGCCGGTTCCAAAGTGGTCTGCCTGGGTAACCTGGCGCAGATCGATACCCCTTATCTGTCTGCCACCAGTTCCGGCCTGACTTACCTGACGGAGCGCTTCAAAGACTTCCCGAACGGCGTGCACATCTCTCTGCAAGGCGTGCCACGCTCCATCCTGGCTGAATATGCGGAGTCGCATTTGTAGTCGGGCGAACCGCCTAGCCGCAAGCGTCAAGCTGCATGCTGCAAGCTTTGAGTCAGGAAGCTTGTGGCTTGCAGCTTGTAGCTTGCGGCTCTTCCTACCTACAATCCCCACTCCTGTTCAGGAGTAAAGCTGTGCTCACTCATCTCGATTCCCAAGGTCGCGCCAATATGGTCGACGTCACCGATAAAGCCGTGACGTCCCGTGAAGCCGTGGCTGAAGCGTTAATCCGTATGCTGCCTGCAACCCTGCAAATGATTGTCAGCGGTGGGCATCCCAAAGGGGATGTGTTTGCCGTGGCACGTATTGCCGGGATTCAGGCAGCGAAGAAAACCAGTGATTTGATCCCGTTGTGCCACCCGCTGATGCTCACCAGTATCAAGGTTGAACTCAGTGCCGAAGGTGCGGACGCGGTGCGTATTGTCGCTCGGTGCAAGCTGGCCGGGCAGACAGGCGTGGAAATGGAAGCACTGACCGCCGCCAGCGTCGCCGCTCTGACTATCTATGACATGTGCAAGGCGGTGGATCGCGGCATGGTCATCGAAACCGTGCGTCTGCTGGAAAAACTCGGTGGCAAGAGCGGCCACTTCATTGCCGACGAGTTGGAGGCGCAATGAGCGTAAACGTCCAGTATTTCGCCCGTTATCGGGAAACCCTCGGCCTGGATGGCGAGTTGGTGGAAGGCGACTTCCCCAACATTGATGCCCTGCGCCGACATTTGCTCGCACGTGACGGTGCGTGGGAGGTCCTGGCAGAGCAAAGCCTGATGTGCGCCCGCAATCAGGAAATGTGTCAGCTGGACGAGCCGTTGCAGGCCGGTGACGAAGTGGCGTTCTTCCCGACCGTGACCGGAGGCTGAGCATGGCGATTCGGGTTCAAGCAGCACCGTTCGATCCGGGGGCCGAGGTCAACGCGCTGCACGCGGCCAATGTTGGCGTCGGTGCAGTGGTCAGTTTTGTGGGTTACGTACGAGATTTCAACGAAGGGCGGGAAGTGTCAGGGATGTTCCTTGAGCATTATCCTGGAATGACCGAAAAAGCCCTGGGCAAGATCGCTGACGAAGCGCAGCAGCGCTGGCCATTGCTAAAGCTGGAGGTGCTACACCGGGTCGGTCCGCTGGAGCCTGGTGAGCCTATTGTGTTTGTCGGGGTTGCCAGTGCACATCGCCAGGCAGCATTCGAAGCCTGTGATTTCGTCATGGACTACCTCAAGACCCGGGCACCATTCTGGAAGAAGGAAAATACTTCTGCAGGGCCGAAGTGGGTTGAGGGACGTGAGAGTGATCATGCGGCGGCGGGAAGGTGGGACAAGCGCTGATACGGCGCTAAACCTTGTGGGAGCGAGCTTGCTCGCGAAGGCGGCGGTGAGTCAGACACAGTTCTAGAGCCTGAAATACAGCCTTCGCAAGCAAGCTTGCTCCCACAGGATTTTGAAGTGCAGTTACACCGGCTGAGCTGGCTTGCGAACCACAGCCCTTAACAACTCGGTCGGCGGCGTTTCGCAGCTGATCTTGCGACCCAGTTTCTCTTCGATCGATGGCAGCTGGTAAGAATCGTCTTCGCCGGCAAAGCTAATGGAAACCCCTGCGGCCCCTGCACGACCAGTCCGGCCGATACGGTGCACGTAGTCGTCCGGCACTTCTGGCAGGGTGAAGTTGATCACGTGGCTGATGCCGTCGATGTGGATCCCGCGTCCGGCCACGTCTGTGGCGACCAGCACGCGAATCTTGCCTTCGCGGAAGCCTTCCAGAGTCTTGATGCGTTTGTGCTGCGGCACGTCGCCGGACAACTGGGCGGCGTTGACGCCATCACGCACCAGGCGCTCTTCGATGCGGCGCACTTCGTCCTTGCGGTTGGCAAAGACCATGACCCGCTCCCAACCGTTGTCGTTGATCAGGTTGTAGAGCAGCTTGTATTTGTCCGCACCGGCTACGGCATAGATATGTTGCTCAACGTTTTCGCTGGCAACGTTCAAGGCTTCGATTTCGACAATGGCCGGATCGGTGGTCCACTGCTTGGCGAGGTTCATCACGTCTTCGGTGAAGGTGGCCGAGAACAGCAGAGTCTGACGTTCGCTTTTCTGCGGCGTCTGGCGAATGATCTGGCGGACCTGCGGGATGAAGCCCATGTCGAGCATGCGGTCCGCTTCGTCGAGGACCATGACTTCGACCATGTCCAGATGCACTTCACCGCGCTGGTTGAAGTCCAGCAGGCGGCCAGGGGTGGCGACCAGAATGTCGCAGTGCCGTGCTTCTAGCTGCTTGAGCTGTTTATCGAAGTCCATGCCACCGACAAAAGTCATGACGTTCAGGTTGGTGTACTTGGTCAGGTCGGCGGCGTCTTTGGCGATCTGTACCACCAGCTCTCGGGTCGGGGCGATGATCAGCGCGCGGGGTTCGCCCATGTAGCGTTCTTTGGGCGGCGGCGTTTGCGTGAGCTGCGAGATGATCGAAATCAGAAAGGCGGCGGTTTTGCCGGTGCCCGTCTGTGCGCGACCGATGGCGTCCTGGCCCTTGAGCGTAAAGCCCAGGACCTGTGCCTGAATCGGCGTGCAATAAGGAAAACCAAGGTCCTGGATCGCATGCATCAGTTCAGGAGCGAGGGCGAAGTCGTGGAAGCGGGTCTTGCCTTCCTGGGGCTCCACGCTGAAGTCTGCCAGGGTCCACGGGATGACCGGTGGCTTTGGCGCACGTTCGCGACGTGGGCGCTCGGATTTTGGCCTGGCGGCGCTGGTCAGCTCTTGGGTCGCAGTTTGCGCGACCTCCTCTGGAGCGACGGCTGGGCTCGTAGCCGGGGCTGAAACAGGGGCGCTGTTAGCCCGCGGGGCGCTTTCGATCTTGCCGGCGGGAGCGGGGGAGGTGGTGACAGGGCCAGCTGCGAGCGGCTCAACCTCGCCTTTACCAAACATCTTCTTAAGTGCTTTGAGCACGGTGATCTCGTCAGTTGATTAAGGAATGTACGCCCAGCAGTGTAAAGCAAGAATCATGCGCGGGCATCTGAATCGCTGCCGTGGGACCGGCTTTAGCCGGGAAGAGGTCGGTACTATCACTGACATTGAGTGACAGAGACACCGCCTTACCGGCTAAAGCCGGTCCCACGAGCCGGTCCCACGTCTATCCTTAAGTAGTCGATCAACTCAGTTTGTCGACCAGCCACGCGCCGATGTCGGAAATCTCCTGCGGTAACACTTGGTGCTCCATTGGGTATTCCTGCCATGCGACGGTTACGCCCTGAGCCTTCAAACGGTCATAGACGCTTCGCCCCATGGAAGTCAGGACCACATTGTCATGAGTGCCGTGCAGGCAGTAAGCCGGAATGCGTCTCTGGCTGGCAGACAGCTCCATCTCATCGCTGAAAGTCGGTGCATAAGTAGAAAGCGCCAGGACACCGCCCAGCGGTCCTTCCCAGCGCTTAAACGCCGCGTGCAGCACTACCGCGCCACCTTGAGAGAACCCGGCCACAAAGATCCGCGCCGGGTCGATGCCGCTGTCGCGTTGGGCTTCGATGAGGCTCAGGACAGTCTGAGCCGAAGCCTCAAGCTGGTCGTGATCAATAGCCCTGGCGGGGCTCATGGCGATAATGTCGTACCAGCTGGGCATCTCGTAGCCGCCATTGATAGTCACTGCCCGGGTTGGTGCCTGCGGCAGGATGAAGCGGGTGCTCAGCAAAGTTTCCTGAAGCGCTTCAGCAACCGGCATGAAGTCGTAACGGTCGGCACCCAGGCCGTGCAGCCAGATGACGCAGGCATCTGCACTGTTAATGGGTTCCAGAATCAGGTGTTCGCTCATGGTTGCTCCAATGCAGTGCGCTCGCTCTTTTGCAGTGCGTTAATGCGGTGCGCGTGTATTTAAAAGTGAAAGAAGATGTCGCAAGGTTACAAGTTTTCCTCTTGACCTGTCGCTAATTCGACATCGCCACCATGCTGGTACGGGCTTTGCTATGAAAACCCGGGAGTGAGAGCGCTCACCTCGGGCGGTAACACTATTGTGCTATTAGTGATGCTCGCCGGGGACAGCACGGAATCCATGCATCAGGATTTTCGGCAAGGTTCGTCCTGTACCGGGTTGGTTCAGGAATATCATGGCGCTTGAATCCGATGGGCCGTCTACGATTGATGATGCAGGCGATGAGATGAACTCACGTCTGGTTGGCAATCTGGCCTGACGTCCAATGACCCAAAAAAAAGCCAGCACGGGTCATGTATGCCTCACAAGGGTGCGACGGGATTCAAGTGCCTAAACAACAAAGAGCAAAACTGGAGGTTTGAATGAAGATGTTGAAATCCACCCTGGCTGTAGTAGCCGCTGCAGCAGCACTCGGCGTGAGCAGTTTTGCTCAGGCAGGCGCAACACTGGACGCCATTCAAAAGAAAGGCTTCGTACAGTGCGGCGTCAGCGATGGTCTGCCAGGTTTCTCCGTTCCTGATGCTACCGGCAAAATCACCGGTATCGACGCCGACGTTTGCCGCGCTGTTGCAGCGGCCGTTTTCGGTGACGCGACCAAAGTGAAATTCAGCCAGTTGAACGCCAAAGAGCGTTTCACCGCGCTGCAATCGGGCGAAATCGACATCCTGTCCCGTAACACCACGTGGACCAGCTCCCGTGACTCGGGCATGGGTCTGGTATTCACTGGTGTGACTTACTACGACGGCATCGGCTTCCTGGTAAACAACAAGCTGGGCGTCAAGTCGGCCAAGGAACTGGATGGCGCAACCATCTGTATTCAGGCGGGTACTACCACCGAGCTTAACGTTTCCGACTACTTCCGTTCGAACGGTCTGAAATACACCCCGATCACTTTCGACACCTCTGACGAAAGCGCCAAATCCCTGGAAGGCGGCCGTTGCGACGTTCTGACCTCCGACCAATCCCAGCTTTACGCACAGCGCAGCAAGCTGGCCGCGCCGAACGACTACGTTGTTCTGCCGGAAGTCATCTCCAAAGAGCCTTTGGGCCCTGTCGTGCGTAAAGGCGACGAAGAGTGGTTCTCCATCGTCAAGTGGACCCTGTTCGCAATGCTTAACGCTGAAGAAGCTGGCATTACCTCGAAAAACGTAATGGCAGAAGCCAAGTCCACCAAGAACCCGGACGTTGCCCGTATGCTGGGTGCTGATGGCGCTTACGGTGCCGACCTGAAACTGCCGAAAGACTGGGTAGTGAAGATCGTCTCGCAAGTCGGTAACTATGGCGAAATGTTCGACCGTAACCTTGGCGAATCGACCCCGCTGAAAATCAAGCGTGGCCAGAACGCCCTGTGGAACAAAGGCGGCATTCAGTACGCTCCACCAATTCGCTGATTGACCCGGCGCTCGACAGTCTGAAAGGGCTGTCGGGCGTCGTTCGTTCCATTTTTCCTGGGGCACTTCATGGAAAAGCAAATCGTCGCACCCAAGCAAAAGCTCTCCTTGAGCGACCCAAAAGTGCGCGCGTGGTTGTTTCAGATCATCACCGTAGTTGCAGTGGTTTCGTTGGGCTGGTTCATGTTCGACAACGTCCAGACCAACCTCGAACACCGTGGTATCACCTCGGGTTTCGGCTTTCTTGAGCGCAGTGCCGGATTCGGCATTGCTCAGCACCTTATCGATTACACCGAAGCGGACAGCTATGCCCGCGTTTTTGTCATCGGCTTGCTCAACACCTTACTGGTCTCGGTCATTGGTATCTTCCTGGCCACGATCCTGGGCTTCATCATCGGCGTCGCACGCTTGTCACCCAACTGGATGATCAACAAGCTGGCAACGGTGTATGTCGAAGTCTTTCGTAACATCCCGCCACTGTTGCAGATCCTGTTCTGGTACACCGCTGTCTTTCTGACCCTGCCAGGTCCAAGACAGGCTCACGGTTACTTCGACATGTTCTTCATCAGCAGCCGCGGCCTGAACATGCCGAGCGCTTATGCTGCCGAAGGTGCCTGGCCATTCTTTATCAGCATCTTGCTGGCCATCGCGGCCGTTGTGCTGATGACGCGCTGGGCGAACAAGCGTTTTGAAGCCACGGGCGAGCCCTTTCACAAGTTCTGGGTTGGCCTGGCACTGATCCTCGTGATCCCTGGCCTGAGCATGCTGATCTTCGGGGCCCCAGTGCACTGGGAAATGCCTGAGCTCAAGGGCTTCAACTTCGTCGGCGGCTGGGTACTGATCCCGGAACTGATCTCTCTGACGCTCGCCTTGACGGTCTACACCGCAGCGTTTATCGCTGAAATTGTGCGTTCGGGTATCAAGTCGGTCAGTCACGGCCAGACCGAAGCGGCTCGTTCGCTGGGCCTGCGTCCGGGGCCAACGTTGCGCAAGGTCATCATCCCGCAGGCTCTGCGCGTGATCATCCCGCCGCTGACCAGCCAATACCTGAACCTGGCGAAGAACTCTTCGCTGGCCGCAGCCATTGGTTATCCGGAAATGGTTTCGCTGTTTGCCGGTACGGTGCTCAACCAGACCGGTCAGGCGATTGAAGTCATTGCCATCACCATGAGCGTGTACCTGGCGATCAGTATCAGCATTTCCCTGCTGATGAACTGGTACAACAAGCGCATTGCGCTGATCGAGCGGTGAGGAAACGCGCATGACAACTCATATTTTCAAACCTGACATGCCGCCACCGGGCAAAGTTTTCGGCCCGGTTGCCTGGATGCGCCAGAACCTGTTCTCCAGCTGGATCAACACGCTGCTGACCTTGCTCTCGCTGTATCTGGTGTATCTGGTGGTTCCGCCGATCCTGAGCTGGGCGTTCCTGGACGCCAACTGGATCGGCACCACTCGCGCGGACTGCACCAAGGAAGGCGCGTGCTGGGTGTTCATTCAGCAACGCTTCGGCCAGTTCATGTACGGTTATTTTCCGACCGAACTGCGCTGGAGAGTGGACTTGACTGCCGTCCTGGCAATCGTCGGTGCTGCACCACTGTTCATCTCCCGCTTTCCGCGCAAGGCTGTCTGGGCGATTGGCTACCTGGTGATTTACCCGGTGCTGGCGTTCTACCTGCTGCACGGTGGCGCGTTCGGCCTGACCAACGTGCCGACCAGCCAATGGGGCGGCCTGATGCTGACCCTGGTGATCGCCACTGTCGGTATCGCCGGTGCATTGCCGCTGGGTATTCTGCTGGCGCTGGGTCGACGGTCCAACATGCCCGCCGTGCGCGTGGTGTGTGTGACGTTCATCGAGTTCTGGCGCGGCGTGCCGTTGATCACCGTGCTGTTCATGTCTTCGGTGATGCTGCCGTTGTTCATGCCTGAAGGGATGAACTTCGACAAACTGCTGCGCGCGTTGATCGGTGTGATCCTGTTCCAGTCGGCGTACATTGCCGAAGTGGTACGTGGCGGCATGCAGGCCATCCCTAAAGGTCAATACGAAGCTGCCTCGGCGATGGGGCTGGGTTACTGGCGGAGCATGGGGCTGGTCATCCTGCCTCAGGCGTTGAAGATGGTTATTCCCGGCATCGTCAACACCTTCATTGCCCTGTTCAAAGACACCAGCCTGGTGATCATCATCGGCCTGTTCGACCTGCTCAACAGCGTCAAACAAGCCACTGCCGATCCGTCATGGCTGGGCATGGCCACAGAAGGCTATGTCTTCGCGGCCCTGGTGTTCTGGATCTTCTGTTTCGGTATGTCCCGCTATTCCATGCATTTGGAACGTAAGCTGGACACAGGCCACAAGCGTTAGGAGTTTTGACATGAGTGAAGTTATCACCAAGCCTCTGGGCGCCGAAGGCATGATCCGCATGGAAGGCGTACACAAGTGGTACGGCCAGTTCCACGTGCTCAAGGACATCAACCTGAACGTGCGTCAGGGCGAGCGTATTGTGTTGTGCGGGCCATCGGGCTCGG
>NZ_JPQU01000051.1 GCF_000737245.1 Pseudomonas syringae
CCGAGCCCGACGGCCCGCACAACACAATACGCTCGCCCTGACGCACGTTCAGGTTAATGTCCTTGAGCACGTGAAACTGGCCGTACCACTTGTGTACGCCCTCCATGCGGATCATGCCTTCGGCGCCCAGAGGCTTATTGATCACGTCACTCATCACAAGCTCCTAGTGAAGAACACTCTGCAAGAACTGCCGGGTACGGGCTTCTTTCGGCGCGCTGAAAATCTGCGACGGCGGCCCCATTTCGACTATCCGGCCGCCATCAAAAAACACCACTCGGTCCGCCACTTCCCGAGCAAAGCCCATTTCGTGGGTTACGACGATCATAGTCATGCCTTCGCTGGCTAGCCCCTTCATGACGTTGAGCACATCGCCCACGGTTTCCGGGTCCAGGGCCGAGGTCGGTTCGTCGAACAGCATCAACCTGGGCTTCATCGCCAGCGCGCGGACAATCGCCACGCGCTGTTGCTGTCCGCCTGACAACTCGGACGGATAGCCGTCAGCCTTGTGCCGAAGTCCAACGCGATCCAGCAGCGCCAGGGCATTGCTCTGCGCATCAGCCTTGGACGCGCGCTTGAGCTTGACAGGCGCCAATATCATATTCGCCATCACCGTCATGTGCGGGAACAAGGTGTAATCCTGAAACACCATGCCGACTTCCTCGCGCAACCTGGCCAGTGCCTTGCGGTTGCCCGCCTTGACCGATTCACCACCGGCGATCACGACACTCCCGGCCGAGGGCTCTTCGAGACTGTTCAGGCAACGAATGAACGTGGACTTTCCCGAGCCGCTAGGGCCGATGATGACCACCACCTCCCCTTGGTGGACGTCCATGTCCACGCCTTTGACGACTTCGTGATCGCCAAAATGCTTATGAAGCCCGCGTACGGTCAGGATCGCGCTCATAGGCCAGCCTGTGCCTTGGTGGCGGCTTGCAAACGATCATGAGCGGCTGTCAGACGATCACGACGCGCCTGATTGGCTTGACGCTCACTCGCCAGACGTACTCCGGCACGTTGCAGGCTCGGTGCGAGCGAAGCCTGCGACGGCCCACCTGCGGAACTGCGCGCTTGAACGTTGGCGACAGGGTCGAGGCAGTCCCGGACTTTCTGCGCGGGCAAATTCAGCGCGTGGCCCAGTTGCTCGATGGCGCAGGTGTCTACCATGGCTGTGTCGATCTGGTGGGCGGGCATACCGGCATCCATCGCCATACGCACCACGCCGCCCACCACGTGGTGGGCCTCACGGAACGACAGGTCTGCCTCACGTACGATCAAGTCCGCCAGACCGGTTGCTGTCGAGAAGTCCTCACCCGCACGCTTGACCGCAAGCCCGGCATTTGGCGTCGCGGTACGCAGTACCAGGTCCAGCAATTTCAGGCAGCGCAGGCTTTCTTCAGCCGCTTCCCAGAAGCCACGAGTGCCTTCGCGGTTGGCGTCGCCGGTGTGGGAAAAGTTGCTGCCCTTGATGCTCATGCTCGCGCCCATCAACAGGCCGACGATGTGCCCGGTGCGGCCCTTGAGGTATTCGAGCACGGTCGGGTTTTTCTTCTGCGGCATGATGCTTGACGTGGCGGCAACGCTGTCCGGGAAGTCAATCAGGCTGAACTCGTGGGTGCTCCAGATAAAGTAATCCTGTGCCACCCGGCTCCAGAACACCGAAAGCAGGCTCAAATGCGACAGGCTTTCCAGAATGAAGTCCCGCGAACCCACTGCGTCCAGCGCATTATCCAGATAACCATCGAAACCCAGCAGTTCTGCGGTACGCGCACGATCGATATCGAAAGGTGTGCCAGCGAAGGCTGCAGCACCGAGCGGGCTTTGGTTCATGGTTTCCAGCGTCCGGGTCAGACGCTTGCAGTCACGTTCCAGTGCCTGCTCAACGGCCGACAGGTAATAACCGTAGGTGATCGGCTGCGCGGGTTGCAGGTGGGTGTAGCCGGGCATGACCACTGTGGCGAACACTTCGGCGTTGTTGAGGGCGGTCTGGCGCACTTGAATCAACGCATCGATCAGATCCATCAACACTTCACGGCAGCGCAAGCGATCCAGCGTGGCAAGAATGTCGTTACGGCTACGGCCGGTATGCAAGCGCCCGCCAATGTCGGTGCCGATCTGCTCAATCAGATGCGCTTCGTAGTTGAAATACGCATCTTCCCGGGACGGATCCAGTGGCACGACACTCGCTCCTGCCGCCTCCATGTCCAGGACGCCCTTGGCCAGCGCGGCGGCGTGCTCACCACGAATCAGGCCTTGCTCGGCGAGCATGACGATGTGCGCCTTATTGACGTTGCCAAGGTTATCGAACCCATCGGCGAAACCCTCCAGGCGCGGCCGGTAGATAAACTCGTTGACTTCCGGGGCGGTGGCTTCTTTCAAACGCCTGCTGACTTTGGATTCTTGCATGGTGAAACCTCTTAAATAGTGGCACGCGTCACTGGGCGACCCAGGCGACGTTCGAGATAACGACTGAGCCAGCTCAGAAGTGAACAAATGACGAAGTACACCAGCAACACCACGCCGTAGACGGTGAATGCAGGGCTGGCACCGGTCATGACCGTAGTGCGTTCGATGATGATCTGGCCGACTTTGAGGAACTCACCGACACCCACCAGCGCACCTAGGGAAGTGGCTTGCACGAGCATGGTCAGTAACCCGGTATAGGCCGGCAGAATGGCGCGCATCGACTGCGGGACTATCACGTGCAGATAGATCTGCCAGGGCCGTAAACCCAAGGCCCAGGCACTTTTCCATTGATGGCGAGCGACCGACTCAAGCCCGCCACGCACGATTTCGATGCCATTGGCACTGCCCCACAACGTCAGGCCGGTGGTCACCGCCGCGAAAGGGCTCAGGTCGAGCCCTAACATGGGTGCGCCGAAAAAAATGAAGAACACGTTGACGATCAGCGGGATCGAGCGGAACAGCTCAACGTAACCGTGTATTGCCCAGCGCAGGAGGCGGTTTTTCAGCGTTGCCAGCACCCCGAATAGCGCGGAGATCAACGTGGTGAACAGCAGCACCACCAGGGCCAGGCGTAGCGTCATCCACAAGCCTTTGGAAACGAAACCCCAGTTTTCGACTAGAAAATTCATCGTTGCCTCACTGCCGGAAAGGTCGTTGCAAGTGAGCCGAAAGACGTCCGGTCAACAGCGCCAGAATCGCCACCAATGCCAGGTACATCACGCAGATAGCGCTGAACATCTCGATGGCCCGGAAATCCGTCGCAATTCGATCCACCGCCACGAAAGTCAGCTCCGCCAAGCCAATCGCCTGGAGATACGAGGAGTTCTTGAGCAGTGATATCGACGTATTGAGCACCGCCGGCAAACTGGTGCGAAATGCGATGGGCAAGGCCACCAGACAGAAGTAATGACTCGGCTTCAGGCTCAGGGCCATGCTTGCCTCGCGCATCCCATGCTCGACGGTCGCCAGACCGCCGCGCATGTTTTCAATCTGGTAAGCACCGGCCCATAACGACAGGCAAAACACTCCGGACCAGAACAGCGACAACTCCAGGCCAATGGCTGGCAGCCCGTAGAAGATGAAGAACAACTGCACCAGAATTGGTGTGTTGCGAATCAACTCCACATACAGCACCACCAATTGCGAGATCACCGGGACTTTCATCACTCGCGCGGCGCCGCCCACGACACCGATGAGCAATGCGAGCACGATGGACAGCAAAGACACCCGCAACGTCATCAACACGCCGTCGAGCAGTGCAGGCCATTGCGCCAGCAGGTAGTTGAAATCAAAGTCCATGAGTGGCGCCCGTCAGAGGGCTTCAGCAGGTTTGGCCTGCTCGAAGACGCTCAGGTAATAGCTTTGGATATTGGTCGGGACGAATTGCTGTACCCACACACGAAACAGCTTCTCTTCGTGCATGCGGGCTACGGCCGCACTCAGGTAATCGCGCCACTGATCTTCGTTCTTGCGCACGCCAATGGCAGCATCGGAAATCTGGAACGGCTCATTGAGCAGTCGCGCGTCTTTATCGTTGTCAATGACAACCACCAGCGTGGCGGCATCGTGGGTGTAAGCGTCGGCACGGCCTTGACGGAACGTCTGCAGCGCGTCGGCAGCGCTGTTCATTCGCAGGGTTTTGACCTCGGGCATGTGATCTTCAAACCACTTGGCCTGCACTGAGCCCTTCAGGGTGGCGAGCGTTTTGCCCTTAAGGTCGGTGATTTTCTTGATCGCGCTGTCTTTCTTGACAATCACGTCGCTGGCACCCCATCGGTACGGCGTCGTGAAGTCGATCACGCGTTGACGCTCAGGCGTCACACCAAGGGTGGCGATAAGGAAATCGACCTTGCGACCCAGCAGCTGCGGTACGCGATTTTCAGCGGTCACGCAGGTAAAGGTCACTTTGTCTTTGGAGCCCAGCGCCCACAATCCAATCTGCTTGGCCATTTCCACTTCGACACCGGCGAATTCGCCGCTGCCGTCCTGAAAGCCGTAGGGTGGCTGGTCACAACGCACGCCAGCGCGCAGTTGCCCGGCGTCTTTGATCTCGGCGGGTACAGCGGGAAGTTCGGCCGCCTGCAACTGCGCGATTCCTGCGAATGCAACGCACGACAATGCCAGCGCGCTACCCAATTTCTTGTAAGAAAACGACATGATGCCTCCTGGTACATAACAGCGACGACCGACCAGTGGCACGGGACGACGCAATGAATTCAAGGGCAGAACAAGGTGATGATGGAGCGGATTAGATCGAGTCCGTCTGCGCGGTTATTTCGATCTCGCAATCAGTTATAAAGCCTCTGGATCATGTCAACAAATGACAATACAGTAGGCATCCATACCGATTTGATATGCCCGATTATGAACTTCAAACAAATTGAAGCTTTCCGCGCGGTGATGCTGAGCGGCTCGATGACCGCTGCCGCGGCGTCTTTGCACACTTCCCAGCCGAACATCAGCAGACTCATTGCGCAGCTGGAACGCAGCAGTGGTTTCAAGCTATTTGAAAGAGTGGGTGGGCGAGTGCTGCCTACCGATGAGGGCGCATCGCTCTTCGCCGACGTAGAGCGGGCGTTCATTGGCCTGCAGAGCCTGGAAAAATCGGCACAGAACATTCGCCGGGGTGGTACCGGCCGTTTGCGTATCGCGGCGGTACCCTCACTGTCGCTGACGATTCTGCCCAAAGTTATCCAGCGCTTTCGCCAGGAAAATCCAGCCGTCACGATCTCGATTCACACCAGCGACTCTCCAATGGTGGCGCATTGGGCTGCCTCGCAATTCTGTGACCTTGGGTTGGTGTCATACATCGGCGAAGACATGCCGGGGGTGAACGCGCAGATGATCTGCGATGTGCCAGGCGTCTGCGTATTTCCCAAAGATCATCGCCTGAGCACGCTTGAGTCAGTGACGCCGGAGGATCTGCGGGACGAAGAATTTATCTCACTGTCCCTCAATGACGGCTCACGGACCCGTGTTGATCGAGCGTTTCCTGATAGCAAGGGCTATCGAAAACTGAGCCTGGAGACTCCCTATGCAGCGACCGTGTGCTCGCTGGTAGGGCTTGGCCTGGGAGTCAGCATTGTCAGCCCGATGGTGGCGCTGGATTACTTGCATACCGGAATCGGAATTCGGCCATTTCGCCCGCAGATACATTTCACGACTTATCTGTTGCTGCCGTCTGATCGACCACAAAGCATGCTGACAAAGCGTTTTGGGCAGATGATTCATGAAATGCTCAGCAGTGCCTCAAAGGACTGGCAGTGAGCCTCGCCCTATGGGGAAGTCTATGCCTGTCTGCTCCTGCGCACAGGTGCCTGAACATTTGACTTCCTAGAGCAACAACTCTAAAACCGACAGATAACTCCAACTGGAATCACCCACATGCCCGCCGAACACGCCTGGTTGCCGGACCGGACTTCACCACTCAGTGAACTTGAGCGCGTGTTCGCCACCCAGCGTAAGGCTTTCGCAGCCAACCCGATGCCGACTCACGATGAGCGCTCGCAATGGTTGACCCGTTTGCATAATCTGCTTTGCGCCGAGAAGCAGGCGCTGATCGAAGCAATCAGCAGCGATTTCAGCCATCGCAGTGCCGACGAGACACTTATGGCTGAAATCATGCCCAGCCTGTTCGGCATCAAGGATGCGCTCAAACATCTGAAGATGTGGATGAAGCCATCCCCGCGCAAGGTGGGCATTGCCTTTCAACCAGCCTCCGCCAAGGTGATCTACCAACCGCTGGGCGTGGTGGGGATCATCGTCCCGTGGAATTACCCACTGTTTCTCGCCATCGGGCCCATGATCGGCGCGTTGGCGGCGGGCAATCGGGTGATGCTCAAGCTCAGCGAATCGACCCCCGCCACCGGTGAATTGCTCAAGCGCCTGTTAGCGCGGGCGTTCCCTGAAGATCTGGTTGCCGTGGTGCTCGGTGAAGCTGACGTAGGCATCGCGTTTTCCAGCCTCCCGTTCGACCACCTGCTGTTCACCGGCGCAACCAGCGTCGGCAAGCATGTAATGCGCGCTGCGGCGGAGAATCTCACACCCGTGACCCTGGAACTGGGAGGCAAATCCCCTGCGATTGTGTCCCACGACGTGCCGCTCAAGGACGCGGCCGAGCGCATCGCCTTTGGCAAGACGATGAACGCCGGCCAGACCTGCGTTGCGCCGGATTACGTGCTGGTCCCGGAGGATCGAGTCGAGGGCTTTGTTGAAGCCTACAAAAGGGCGGTCCTGGGGTTTTATCCGACGCTGATTGATAACCCGGACTACACGGCAATCATCAATCAGCGACAGCTGGCACGACTCAATCATTATCTGGACGATGCCACTCTCAAGGGCGCCAAGGTCATTGCCCTGTACGAAACCGGCCAGGGACAACGCATGCCGTTTAGCCTGCTGCTCAATGTCAGCGACGACATGTTGGTGATGCAGGACGAAATATTCGGACCGCTGCTGCCCATCGTCAGCTACTCACGCATCGACGAGGCCTTTGCCTACGTCAATCAGCGGCCTCGGCCACTGGCCCTGTATTACTTCGGCTACAACAAGGCCGAACAAACTCGCGTCCTGGAGCAGACCCATTCCGGCGGCGTGTGTCTGAATGACACCTTGCTCCATGTCGCCCAGGATGATTTGCCATTTGGCGGCGTAGGCCCTTCTGGAATGGGCCATTACCACGGTCGCGAAGGTTTCATGACCTTCAGCAAAGCCAAGGGCGTGCTCATCAAGCAACGCTTCAACGCCGCGCGGCTGATTTACCCGCCCTATGGCAAGGCGATTCAGAAGTTGGTCTATAAATTGTTTATTCGTTAAAAGGTTCTCCCCCTGTGGGAGCGGTGCTTGCCCGCGATAAGGCTGGCCGCAATTAACTTTAGATCACCCAAACCTTATCGCGGGCAAGCACCGCTCCCACAGAGGTATTCAGGGCCAGATCGATAGCAATACGACCTTCGCCTTCAGCACGCCGACTTGGCCCACCGGGATTGCTGCGATACCATCCGACTCCCCAAAGGACTCCGACCAGGACGACGCGATGAACCGAGTGTTGTATCCAGGCACCTTCGACCCTATTACCAAGGGCCATGGCGATCTGGTCGAACGAGCATCGCGCCTGTTCGACCAAGTCGTGATTGCTGTGGCTGCCAGCCCGAAGAAAAACCCGCTGTTTCCGCTGGAACAGCGCGTTGAGCTGGCCCGCGAGGTCACTAAACATCTGCCGAATGTTGAAGTGGTGGGCTTTTCGACACTGCTTGCGCACTTTGCCAAGGAGCAGAACGCCAACGTATTCCTTCGCGGCCTGCGTGCCGTTTCGGATTTCGAATACGAGTTCCAGCTAGCGAACATGAATCGCCAACTGGCACCGGACGTCGAAAGTTTATTCCTCACTCCGTCGGAACGTTATTCGTTCATTTCCTCGACACTGGTCCGTGAAATCGCCGCACTGGGCGGGGATATCAGTAAATTCGTCCATCCGGCCGTCGCCACGGCGCTGACTGAACGCTTCAAGCGCTAAGCTCTTTGCCGCACGCCCCGGGTGCATCGGAACGACTAATGCGGCACAATTCGCCGCATTAGATTTCATGTGCCCCCGCGTCGGCTGGGGCAGGAGTGCTTCATGTCCCTGATCATCACTGACGATTGCATCAATTGCGACGTTTGCGAACCCGAGTGCCCGAACGAGGCGATTTCTCAAGGCGAAGAGATCTACGTGATCAATCCGAGCCTGTGCACCGAATGCGTTGGCCATTACGACGAACCGCAGTGCCAGCAAGTCTGCCCGGTGGATTGCATCCCTCTGGATGAAAACCACGTCGAAAGCAAAGACGAGCTGATGCAGAAGTACCTGATCCTCACCAGCAAGGTCTAAGGTCGGCGTCCACCTGTTCGCCGGGATCAGGCTTTAAGCCTGTTAACCAAAGTGAGCCCGGCATGATCCGAACATCTGACTTGAAGTCTTTCTCCTGTAGGAGCGCGCTTGCCCGCGATGCAGCCGACTCGGTCTGCCTGTCACACCACGTTATCGTTCATCGCGAGCAAGCTCGCTCCTACAGAATTACGTTGAAGACCGGGCGGCAGCTTGTATCCAGCGCATTGCTCATGCTCTGCGCACTCACGACGCACGTTGTCGTCGCTGCTGAAAATCCCTTCCCTCGTCCGGAACAGTCCGCCATCGCCAGCCCACACCCGCAGGCGACAGCCGCTGGTCGGGAAATCATGGTCGCCGGGGGCAACGCGTTTGATGCAGCCGTAGCCATCAGCGCCACACTGGCGGTGGTCGAGCCGTACGGATCAGGGCTGGGCGGCGGTGGGTTCTTTCTCCTGCGGCAAAGCGGCCAACCCGCCGGTTACGTCTTCCTTGATGCCAGAGAGAAGGCGCCACTCAAGGCTACTTACGATCTGTATCGTCGCAACGGCAAGGTGCAACCCGCGCTGTCCCTGAACGGCCCATTGGCCGCTGCCATTCCAGGTCTGCCCGCGGCATTGGTCGAGCTGGCCGAGCGTTACGGCAAATTGCCGTTGAGCATTTCCATGGCTCCGGCGATCCGTGTTGCTTACCAAGGCTTTGCGGTTGATCGAATTTACCAGCAGCGCGCCACTGCCCGCCTCTCGGCATTACGGGATGACCCGGAAAGCGCACGGCTGTTCCTGCGCAACGGCCAGGTGCCAGCGCTGGATGAGGTCATCAAACAACCGGAACTGGCCGCCACCCTGAATCGCCTCGCCGATCGGGGGCGCGATGGCTTTTACAACGGCCTGACCGCCCAATCCATGGTCCACGAGGTACGAGTCGCAGGCGGCATCTGGAGTCCTGAAGACCTGGACCAGTACCAGATCGCTACGCGCACCCCGCTGCGCTACCCCTTGGACGGTCAACGGGAACTGATCAGCGCCCCACCACCCTCGGCTGGCGGTGTGGCCTTGGCCCAGAGCCTGACCATGTTGCAACAACTGCCGTGGCGCGAGTCCGACAAGGTGCAGCGCGCCCATTACGTGCTGGAAGTGCTGCGCCGCGCTTATCGCGACCGTGGCTTGCTGGGCGATCCGGACTTCGTCGCCAACCCGCTCACTCATCTGCTGAACCGCGAGTACCTGGCTCAGCTGGCAGGCAGTATCTCCCCCGAGCAGGCAACGCCCAGCAAAAGCCTGCCGCCAGCCCCGCCATGGCGTGAAGGGGAACACACCACGCACTTTGCGGTTCTCGACAACGATGGCAATGCGGTTGCCGCGACCTTGTCGGTCAATCTGCCGTTCGGTTCAGCGTTTACCGTGCCCGGCACCGGCGTAGTGCTCAATGACGAGATGGACGACTTTGCCGCTGATCCCCACGGCAGCAATGCTTATGGTCTGGCGGGCAGTCAGGCGAATTCGATTGCAGCGGGCAAGCGGCCGCTGTCGAGCATGAGCCCGAGCTTTATTGAGAGTCCTGAGGAGTTCGCCGCATTCGGCACGCCAGGCGGCAGCCGGATTCCGAGCATGGTGCTGTTATCGATGCTGCAATATCTGGACGGCCAACCCGTCGCCAGCTGGCCCGCCGTGGCGCGCTATCACCACCAGTATTTACCGGATGTGGTCGAGCATGAGCCCGATGCTTTTACCCCGGATGAAATGAGCCAGTTGCACGCCCGCGGTTATCAGTTCAAAGAGGTGCCAAAGGGCTATGGCAATCAGCAGGTGCTGTTCTGGAACAAGAGCGGCAAGAAGGTCGAAGCCGCCAGCGATCCTCGCGGCCTGGGTGAATCACAGAGTTTTGATCCTCGACTTCGGTAAACCGCAGGATTACTCCTGCTGGTTGTAACCATCGCCGGTGCAGCCAAGGCAGCGCACAAACGCTGCTTTCGCTGGATCAACAACCAACGCCTTGCCTGTGCGCCCGATGCCGCCGCCGGTTGCGGTGAATGGCAAGGCCACTACGAACAATCCGGTACCAATGATCGTCGCCGCAATCAGCAGCGGCCGGGCGATGAGCAAGTCACCGATCATGGCGAAAGCGGGTGGGTTCTGAATGTCGTAAACCGGATCGCCACTGCTCGTCGTCTGCGTACCCGCCATCGCCGGTACTGCCTGCAATCCAAAAAACAGCGCCAGAGTGGCAGCGAGCATACGAAACGGCTTCATGGCATTGGTCCTTCAAACACTACGAATTGAGATGGCGTTCACTATAAACAGCGATGGGGGTTAAGCAAGTGGGGCAATCACAACGATATGTTGGAATGCGTTCCCACAGGAGACTGCGTTCACAGGCATTACGCCGCGAACGGCTCTACTTCTGACACTTCGGGCAATACACACTCGCGCGCTGCCCGAGTTTGATCTCTCGTAACGTCGTGCCGCACACCTTGCAGGGCAATTCACCACGACCATAGGCGAACAGTTCTTGCTGGAAGTAACCCGGCTGGCCGTCACCGCCGATGAAATCACGCAGGGTCGTGCCGCCGCGCTCGATGGCAGCCGCGAGGATGCGCTTGATCTCGATGGCCAGCTTCACATAGCGGGCTTTGGAGATGCTTTTAGCTTCCCGGCGTGGGTCGATCCCGGCGGCGAACAGGGCTTCGGTGGCGTAGATATTACCGACGCCAACAACCACCGCGTTGTCCATGATGAATGGCTTCACGGCGATGGACTTACCTCTCGACCGCTCATACAAACGCAGGCCGTCGAACAGATCCGTCAACGGCTCAGGCCCGAGTCGGATCAACAGCTCGTGATTGAGTGGATCGAGACTCCAGAGCATGGCGCCGAACCGACGTGGATCGGTGTAGCGCAACGCCAGCCCGGATTCCAGCTCGATATCCACGTGCTCGTGTTTCAGCGCAGGCAGCCCGGCTTCGACCAGGCGCAAATTACCCGACATGCCCAAATGACTGATCAACGTACCGACTTCAGCCTGGATCAACAAGTATTTGGCGCGACGCTCGACAACGACGATTTTTTGTCCGGAAAGACGTACATCCAGATCTTCCGGGATTGGCCAGCGCAAACGCCGGTCACGCACGATGACGCGGCTGACCCGCTGGCCTTCAAGGTGAGGCGCGATGCCCCGGCGGGTGGTTTCGACTTCGGGTAATTCGGGCATGGGTAACTGACTATTAGAATTTGAATGCTTTTCTGTAGGAGCTCACGAGCACCGCGAGGCAGCGATTACGTCTGTCAGATACACCGCCATTGCTGCCTCGCGGTGCTCGTGAGCTCCTACAAATTCAGGTTTGCGGCACGTCAATGCGCAGACAACTCGCGAATGCTTTCCTTGAGGTTTTCGAAGTCGTAATCGGAAAGGCCCACGTAATCCAGAATCAGATGCCCGATGGTATTCCATTCGTGATCTTCGTCTTCGTTGCCCAGCACCCGATGCGACGCGCAGATGTGCTCTGCCATCTTCAACACCGCCAGCAGGTTTTTCAAAGGCGCGTTACGGTTGGAATCGTCCTGAAAAATCGCCAGTGCGTTGTGGTGATTGGCTATGGCATTGGTGACATGGTCGGGCAGACGCCAGGATTTGGCAGTGAAATAGCCTACTACTGCATGGTTGGTGTTGAACTCATCGTTCTCGGTGTCCACCACGCGATGATTCGGCCCGGCGTTGGCGTAGGCCCGCTCCAATGCCTGCATGTAGTCCGGGAATCGCTTGAGCATCAGCGGGATGCCACAGTCATGAAACAACCCCAGCGCGTAGGACTCATCCACCGTTTGCGAGCCAATGCGTTTGGCGATCGTCAGACTTGTCATCGCCACGTCCTGGGTCGAATCCCAGAAACGGTTCAAGGTCACGATGGTTTCATCGCTCATCTCGCCCTTGATCGATTGCGCATTGATCAAATTGACGACCGAACGAATGCCCAGCAGATTCACTGCTTTCTGAATCGAGGCAATTTTGTTGACCAGGCCGTAATGGGCTGAATTGACGATTTTCAACAACGCGCCGGACAAGCCGGGATCCTGAGCGATCAGCTTGGCTATGACACCCAGATCGGGATCCGGCATGTACTGCTCCATCTGCAAATCAACCATGATTTGCGGCTGCGGCGGCACACTTATGCCTTGCAGGACTTGCTTGATCTGCTCAGCCGTTAGCTCTTGGGACATGGGGGTAACACTCCAGGACAGGCTTGGATTCTACCCCTACCTCTCATGCGCTTTACAGCTACTCGGGCAAATGTCTGGAACTTAATTGGCGTCAACTATTCGGAAACTGTAAGCCCAGGCTTCGCAACCCATTCAAAATGATGGATATGCGTCTGGATCGGTCTCGAATCTGAAGCTGGAGAAAATTCATGTCTAAATCTTTGAACGGTAAGCGCGTCGCCATCCTGGTCACAGACGTGATTTGAACAAGTCGAGTTGACAGGTCCAGTTGATTCAGGCGCCTTCTGCTTAACTTCGCGGGACCTGTGGGAGCGCGGTGTCCTGCAGGAATGGGCTTGCTCGCCTACCATTAGTCGCACCAACCCTCAACCCCCTCTCTACCCTCCATAAAACCGACGACCACTATTCGATTCCCGCTATAATCCCGCTCTTTTTTCAGGAGCGACGTCATGTCCCTGCCTAGCTTGCGCCTCAAAGCCAACGCCGACCGTCGCCTGCGCGCCGGTCACCTGTGGGTCTACAGCAACGAAATCGACGTCGCCGCAACCCCGCTGCACGGCTTCGCCGCTGGCGATCAAGCGCTGCTGGAAGCAGCTGGCGGCAAGCCACTGGGCATCGTCGCCATGAGCCCCAACAACTTGATCTGCGCCCGCCTTGTCTCCCGCGACATTAAATTGCCGCTGGACAAGTCGCTGCTGGTGCATCGCATCAACGTGGCTCTGTCATTGCGCGATCGCCTGTTCGACAAGCCCTTCTACCGCTTGGTGTACGGCGATTCGGACCTGTTGCCAGGGCTGGTGGTTGATCGTTTCGGCGACATTCTGGTGGTCCAGCTGGCTTCGGCCACCATGGAAAACCACAAAGAAGACGTCATCGCGGCACTCGTACAGGTCCTCAAGCCAACTGGCATTCTCTTCAAAAACGACTCCGCTGCCCGTGATGCTGAAGGCCTGAATCGCTATGTCGAGACAGTCTTCGGCCTGGTCCCTGAGTGGGTTGCCCTGGAAGAGAACGGCGTGAAGTTCGAAGCCCCGGTCATGGAAGGTCAGAAGACTGGCTGGTTCTACGACCACCGCATGAACCGCGCGCGCCTGGCTCCGTACGTCAAAGGCAAACGGGTTCTGGACCTCTACAGCTACATCGGCGGCTGGGGTATTCAGGCTGCGGCGTTTGGTGCCAGCGAAGTGACCTGCATCGATGCGTCCTCGTTCGCACTGGACGGCGTTGAGCGTAACGCGGCGCTGAACGGTTTCGCAGAAAAGCTCACCTGCATCGAAGGCGATGTGTTCGCAGCCCTGAAAGAGCTGAAAGCAGGCGAAGAGCGTTTCGACGTGATCGTTGCCGATCCTCCGGCCTTCATCAAGCGCAAGAAAGACATGAAGAATGGCGAAGCCGGCTACCGTCGCCTGAACGAGCAAGCCATGCGCCTGCTCAGCAAGGACGGCATCCTGGTCAGCGCCTCATGCTCGATGCACCTGCCGGAAGACGATCTGCAAAACATCCTGCTGACCAGCGCCCGCCATCTGGACCGCAACATCCAGCTGCTGGAACGCGGCGGCCAGGGTCCGGATCACCCGGTCCACCCAGCTATCGCTGAAACCCGCTACATCAAGAGCATTACTTGCCGGTTGTTGCCCAACAGCTAAATCGCTCTGAATGGTTGGGGTGCTTCGTCCACCCCAACGCGTCAACCAGCGATGCATATCCTCGTAGGACCGGCTTTAGCCGGGAAGAGGCCGGTACAGCCCCAAAAGTGGGTTGGCTGAAATGCAGCCTTCCCGGCTAAAGCCGGTCCCACGAATTCGTGCCACCACATCCCCGCCCCCCTACCGCAAGTCAGAATTCCGTCACCCTCCCGCCCCGGCAATGAACCTGAAACGATTCCTATGGTCTGTGAGTTGGGATTAAAACGGATGGCGTTCGGGTGTAGACCCTGAAAAAGGGCTCAAGCAGTTTCCCCTTCCCCGCCCAATGCCGATTTTTTTCGCAGCCGTTGCAGCTTGTGCTGCATGTCACTGCACCATCTTTACCGGCCCGACCATCGGCGCCTTTATCTTTCCTTTTATCGAAGATAACCATGTCTATGTCTCGTCATCTTTCAGCCTTCATTTCTCATCGCCTGCTAAACCGTCGCACATTGGGCGCCGCCTTACTGATCGCCGTCTGTGGCACCGCCAACGCCGCAGAACACAAACCTAACGACCGCTGGGTCAGCGACAGCCTCAATACTTTCGTGCGTAGCGGTCCGACTGATGGCTACCGCATTGTGGGCACGCTGAAGTCCGGGCAAAAAGTTGAATTGATCAATACCCAGGGCGATTACAGCCAGGTGCGTGGCGAAGGCGGTAGCTCGGTCTGGATCCCCACCAGCGACCTGCAAGCCGAACCCGGTCAGGCAGAGCGTCTGCCGGAGCTGACGCAGCAAGTGGCAGACCTCAGCGGCCAGTTGAAAACCATCGACGACAGCTGGAAAACCCGCGTGCAAGGCATGCAGGAAACCCTCGACACCCGCAAAAAGCTGATCGATGAACTCGAAGCCCGTAGCAAAGACCTCAACGAGCAACTCAGCGCTTCGCAATCAGAGCTTCGCACCACCCAGGCCAAGCTTGGCGACGAAAATAACCTCGTATTAATGCGTTATATGGTCTACGGCGGCAGCATCGCCGGCGCCGGCCTGCTGGTCGGCCTGATCATCCCGGCCCTGACCCGCGGCCGTAAGAAGAATGATGGGTGGGTTTGATTCGTCAGGTGGGTTTGTGAACGGCCAATGACGCCATCGCTCGCTCCTACAGAATACGACCGCATTATCAAACCTGATTTTGCGTTGCGATACCCGACGTCATCGCGAGCAAGCTCGCTCCTACAGGGGTACGTATTTCAACTGTAGGAGCGAGCTTGCTCGCGATGGCGGCCTCAAAGCCAAACAGCATCCCAGAGAGGATAATCCTCAACTCGCTTCACCACCCCTGCTCTTAACGGGTTAGCAATGATGTAGCGAGCGGCCTTCAGTAAATCTCCGTCGTACCGAATGGCCCGATCGTGATAGCCCTTCTGCCAAAGCTGTTCGCTACATCCCCTCGCACGATTCACCGCAATCGCACTACGAGACTTTGTACCTTGCATCAGTCTCTGCAATGTTCCTGCCTGAAGCTCGATCAACCAGTGAAAGTGGTCGGGCATTACGACCCAGGCCAAAGACCTGACCAGCCCCTGCTCGTGAGCCCATCGGAATTCTTTGACTACTATTCGGCCCAGCCTCCAGTCCGAGAAAACAGGCTGTCGATTTTGAACCACTGATGTAAGTAGATAAATTCGGCCAGTCTCGGAATATCGTCCCGCCCGCGCTTGCTCACTACGATGCAAATCTGGCAATCCATTGCCCTCTGTTCAGATCATCAACACGTTAGTCATTCAGCCCTGATACCGCCCGGTTCAAGTGCTGCCGAATGTATCGGCCCAGGCATTCATCCATAAATCCCCCCCTCAACATTCCTTCTCCCCTTTACAGGTGTAGAATCGACGCTATTCATCGCCAGTCATCCCCGGCGGGTTTATGAGCTCAGGCCGAGCGTACGGTGATCCCGTAGTGTTTCGGTTTCCCTCGCAGCATTCGGTCACTGCCGTTTGCCGGTGAAGACACCAGAAGCTCACTCCCTCTCTATTTACCTGATTAGCCGCCAGGAGTGCTCCATGCCTGATTACCGCTCGAAAACGTCCACCCACGGTCGCAACATGGCCGGCGCTCGTGCCTTGTGGCGCGCCACCGGGATGAAGGACGCGGATTTCAAAAAGCCGATTATTGCCGTTGCCAACTCGTTCACCCAGTTCGTACCGGGCCACGTGCACCTCAAAGACATGGGCCAACTGGTTGCTCGTGAAATCGAGCGTGCCGGTGGGGTCGCGAAAGAGTTCAATACCATCGCGGTGGATGACGGCATCGCCATGGGTCACGACGGCATGCTGTATTCCCTGCCGAGCCGCGAGATCATCGCCGACTCCGTGGAGTACATGGTCAACGCCCACTGCGCCGACGCCATCGTCTGCATCTCCAACTGCGACAAGATCACCCCTGGCATGCTGATGGCCGCACTGCGCCTGAACATCCCGGTGATTTTCGTTTCCGGTGGGCCGATGGAAGCCGGCAAGACCAAACTGGCAGCCCACGGCCTGGACCTGGTGGATGCCATGGTGATCGCCGCTGACGATACCGCCAGCGATGAAAAAGTAGCTGAGTACGAGCGTAGCGCCTGTCCGACCTGCGGTTCGTGCTCCGGTATGTTCACCGCCAACTCGATGAACTGCCTGACTGAAGCCCTGGGCCTGGCATTGCCGGGCAATGGTTCTGCACTGGCGACCCACAGCGACCGCGAGCAACTGTTCCTGCAGGCTGGCCGCACCATCGTCGACCTGTGCCGCCAGTACTACATCGAAAACAACGAAGCCGTGCTGCCGCGCAACATCGCCAACTTCAAGGCCTTCGAAAACGCCATGACGCTGGACATCGCCATGGGCGGCTCGACCAACACCATCCTGCACCTGCTGGCTGCCGCTCAAGAGGCCGAAATCGATTTCGACCTGCGTGACATCGACCGGCTGTCCCGCGAAGTGCCGCAACTGTGCAAAGTCGCGCCTAACATCCAGAAGTACCACATGGAAGACGTGCACCGTGCGGGCGGGATCTTCAGCATCCTCGGCGAACTGGCGCGTGGCGGTCTGCTGCACACCGATCTGCCGACCGTGCACAGCGCGACCATGGCCGAAGGCATCGCCAAATGGGACATCACCCAGACTGACGACGAGGCCGTGCACACTTTCTTCAAAGCAGGCCCCGCTGGCATCCCGACGCAAACGGCGTTCAGCCAGTCGACCCGCTGGGAAACTCTGGATGACGATCGCGAGAACGGCTGCATCCGCAGTGTCGAGCACGCCTATTCGCAACAGGGCGGCCTGGCCGTGCTGTACGGCAACATCGCGCTGGATGGCTGCGTGGTCAAAACCGCAGGCGTAGACGAGTCGATCCACGTGTTCGAAGGCAACGCGAAGATCTTCGAAAGCCAGGACAGCGCGGTACGCGGCATCCTTGCTGATGAAGTCAAAGCTGGCGACATCGTGATCATCCGTTACGAAGGTCCGAAAGGCGGCCCTGGCATGCAGGAAATGCTCTATCCGACTTCGTACCTGAAATCCAAAGGCTTGGGCAAAGACTGCGCCCTGCTGACGGACGGCCGCTTCTCAGGTGGTACTTCGGGCTTGTCCATTGGGCATGCTTCGCCAGAAGCTGCCGCCGGCGGTGCGATTGGTCTGGTGCGCGACGGCGACAAAGTGCTGATCGACATCCCTAATCGCTCGATCAACCTGTTGATCGACGACGCGGAAATGGCCGAGCGCCGTGCAGAGCAGGACAAAAAAGGCTGGAAGCCTGTTGAAGCGCGCCCACGCAAAGTGACCACCGCGCTCAAGGCCTACGCCCTGCTGGCCACCAGCGCCGACAAAGGCGCTGTGCGCGACAAGGCGTTGCTGGACAAGCTGGTGCCTTAAGCTTTTCGGCGAACACAAAAAACCCGGCAGCGATGCCGGGTTTTTTGTTGCTCTCGCAAGGCAATGACCTGCGGGGCATTCTATGTTTGCTTGCCTGCCGACGTGGGACCGGCTTTAGCCGGGAAAGCAGTACTTCTAACGACCCATTTTCAGGGACTGTAACCGCCTCTTCCCGGCTAAAGCCGGTCCCACGTCAGATTACGGACAAACATAGAATTTCCCACAAAGGTCACGTCATTCGGTTATTTACTGAATCTCATCCGGCTTGACGATCACCCAGTTCTTGTCCGCCGTCACCGGCAAGCCTTCTTTGGCCTGGGCTTCGGCGTTGCTTTTGATCATGCCGTTCAGCTGGGTCATGTATTTGTCTTTGCGGTTGATCCACAAATGCACGCCGCCTTTGCTGACGTCCACACCGTGAAACAACATGTAGCCATCACTGGTTGGCGTATCGCCACCGACCAGAACCGGTTTTTTCCACTGATCGATGTAGGTCAGAATCGCCGCATGCTTGCCTGCCATCCAGGTAGCCGGAGTCCACAGGTACGGCGTCAGCTCAAGGCCGAGGTTGGCCTTCTCGTCATACTTGCCGGCCGTGATTTGTTTGCGCGCGGTGGTCAGCTCGCCGGTTTTCTGATCCTTGAGCAGCATGCTTACGCCAATGACATTCTGCGGTTTGACGTTGTACCCATACTTCGGATCAGCCGCGACCATGCGCACCAGTTCTTCGGAAGCCGCGGTCATCACATAGACCTCAATGCCGTTTTCCATCAGTTTGTTGAACAGCTCTTTCTGCCCGGTGAAGATCCGAGGCGGTTCTACATCAAGCTTCTTGACCACATCCCCATCGAAATAGGTGGCCGGAACCGGCTTGCCTGAAGCCATCAGCTCATCGACGTAGCCTTTGAGTTCCTTGAGGGTGAAACCGGAGAACACCTGCGCCACCCACGGGTAGCAGACCATGTCGTCGACTTCGCACAAGCGATAGTAGTAACTGAACAGGCTTTCTTTGTGCTCAGCCGTGTCTTTGAACGGCATCAGCTTCAGGGAGGGGTCGAGTTTTTCCCGAGTGATCAGGCCTTTGTTTTCCATGTACGGCAGCAGCGACTCTTCGAGGTCGAAGCGGTAGCTGGTGTTGTCCATGTCGAAAACCGCGTAGTTACCCTTGTTGGCATTGGCGGTGATCATGGCGTCGAGGGCCTTGGCGGCAGGCTCAGGCCAGTGTTTCAGCTCGGTGGCCGCGTAAGCCTGACCGGCCATACCCAGGCAGAATGCAGCGGCAAGCAATCCTGACGCGAACTTCATAGTGGTGTCCCTCCGAAAATAAGAGGTCCGACCGTAACAAATTGCTGTGACTGATTGGAGATGTCAGCGACTGCCCGTGTTCAGAAGGCGTCATGGCAACAACAATTCGCGACAGGGATCGTCGATTGCGACATTTGTTGCAGCCATTACCAGATGTCGTGGGACCGGCTTTAGCCGGGAAGGGGCAACCCCTGACAGAAATAGACATTGGATGTACGGGCCCCCTCCCGGCTGAAGCCGGTCCCACGTCGCCTACCGGCGCTGCCAAACCTCAAAGGTATAGGCTGGCTTATCATCCAGAGCAGGATATTTATCTTCAGAAATTAATAACCAATCTGCCAGATCAAACTCCGGAAACCAGGCATCGCCCTCAGGGCTCAACGCAACGCGGGTAAGGTACAAACGATCGGCCTGCGCCAGCCCTTGGGCATACAGCTGAGCGCCGCCAATCAGCATTACTTCGGA
Source organism: Pseudomonas syringae (assembly GCF_000737245.1). Taxonomy (GTDB): domain Bacteria; phylum Pseudomonadota; class Gammaproteobacteria; order Pseudomonadales; family Pseudomonadaceae; genus Aquipseudomonas; species Aquipseudomonas syringae_J. The sequence continues at coordinate 19,855 of NZ_JPQU01000051.1, forward strand.
TACTCCCTGCTCACGTGCCCAGTCTTCAGCACGTGCCACGGCAGATTCCAGGGAAGTGAACACTTCGGCACCGTCCAGTTGCAGATCCGCTTGCCGGGTCACCACCAGGTTCAGGCGGCCTGGCAGCGGTCGGCCCAGCGAATCCCAGGTCTTGCGGCCCATGATGATCGGCTTGCCAAGGGTCGTCGCCTTGAAATATTTGAAATCCCCCGGCAAATGCCAGGGCATGGAATTGTCGACGCCAATCACTCGGTTCTCACCAAGGGCGGCAATCAGGCTGAGGGGGAGGTGTTTTTTCATGGCGCGAGAATAACAGACGCCGACACGGAATTCGTACCGGGCTTATTGCTCGAATAGAGGGCGCAGAGGTTATGCTCACCCACTGATTCAATCAACGAGACACCGTGTGACTGCTCTGACTCCCCTCGACACCCTGTGGCTGACCGAAGCCGTGCGCCTGCGCGAAGAACAGGCTGGCCCACTGGAAGACCTTGAAGCCAACCGCCGCGCCAAAGCCGATGCTGGCGATCTCTCAAGCCGCATCAAAAGCCGCGCCCTGTGGCTGGCCGAACGCGACGGCATGCTCGGCGCCCTGCGGCACTGGAAACAAGGGGCCCGCCTGGCGCTGATTGCCTTGGCGATATTTTCGGTCATCAGTGGCGCAGGCCTGGCATTTGCCGCCCTTGGTGACGGCCAGACTCCGGTCAATGTGTTCTGGGCGCTGGGCAGCCTGTTGGGGCTGAACCTTATTCTGCTGATCAGCTGGGCATTGAGCTTTAGCGTTTCCGGGCAAAGCACTGCGAGCCTGGGTCGTATCTGGCTCTGGCTCAGCGAAAAGCTTGCCCGCGATGCCCAAGCGGCGCAGATCGCCCCCGCCTTGCTTGTCCTGTTGCAGCGCCAACGCCTGAATCGCTGGGCGTTGGGTGCACTGATCCATAGCCTGTGGCTGCTGGCGCTGGTCAGCGCGCTGGTGCTGTTGCTGTTGCTGATGGCCACGCGGCGCTACGGCTTCATCTGGGAAACCACAATTCTGGGCAGCGACACCTTCGTCAGCCTGACGCAGACCTTGGGCTCACTCCCGGGGTTGCTGGGCTTCAGCGTGCCGAGTGAGGCCATGATCCGCGCCAGTGGCGACAGCGCCCTGCTTGTGGAAACAGGTCGTCAGGCATGGGCGGCATGGCTGGTGGGTGTGCTTCTGGTGTACGGCATTGCGCCACGTCTGATCCTCGCGCTGATCTGCCTATGGCGTTGGCGAAAGGGTCGGGATGCGCTGAGCCTAGATCTGACCCTGCCCGGCTACAACCAATTGCGTGAACGCCTGATGCCCAGCAGCGAGCGACTTGGGGTCAGTGATGCTGCACCCGAGCAACTGCATCAAGTACTTCCCAATAGCGGCGCGCAAAACAGCAATGGCGCGCTGCTGGTGGCGATCGAACTGGACGATGAGCAGCCTTGGCCGCCCAAGTTGCCAGAGACAGTGGCCGACGCAGGCATTCTCGACAGCCGCGAATCGCGCCTTAAATTGCTGGACCAACTGACCCGCTTCCCGCCTGCGCGCTTACTGATTGCCTGTGATCCGCGGCGCTCTCCAGATCGGGGCAGCCTCGCGTTAATTGCCGAGCTGGCCCGTTGCGCAGGCTCGACGCGCATCTGGCTGTTACCCGCACCGGCAGGGCAGCATCTGGACGCAGAGCGTGTCGGTGACTGGCAAACCGCACTGCATCAGCTGGAGTTACCCGGCAGCGAACAACCGCCACTGAACTGGCTGGAGACCGGTGATGACTGACTCGCACGACATCCGCGCCCTGAAACTGGCAGTGGTCGGCCACACGAACGTTGGCAAAACCTCGTTGCTGCGCACCCTGACTCGGGATGTCGGTTTCGGTGAGGTCTCCCATCGCCCCAGCACCACGCGTCACGTGGAAGGCGCACGGCTCTCGGTGGATGGCGTGGCGCTCCTCGAACTGTACGACACGCCTGGCCTGGAAGATGCCATTGCGCTGCTGGATTATCTGGAACGTCTGGATCGCCCCGGCGAGCGCTTGGATGGGCCGGCGCGGCTGGCACGCTTCCTCGACAGCAGCGAAGCTCGGCAGCGCTTTGAACAGGAAGCCAAAGTGTTGCGCCAACTACTCGCATCGGATGCCGGCCTCTATGTAATCGACGCCCGGGAACCGGTGCTCGCCAAATACCGGGATGAGCTGTCGATCCTTGCCAGTTGCGGTAAGCCACTGCTGCCAGTGCTGAATTTCGTCAGCAGCGCCGAGCATCGCGAACCGGCGTGGCGCGAAGCGCTGGCGCGACTGGGTCTGCATGCGCTGGTTCGCTTCGACAGCGTCGCCCCACCGGAAGATGGTGAGCGCCGCTTGTATGAAAGCCTGGCTCTGTTACTGGAAAACTCCCGAGGTCAACTTGAGCGCTTGATCCTTGATCAGGAAGTCCAGCGCCAAGCGCGCCTGCAAAGCGCCGCTCGCCTGATCGCCCAATTGCTGATCGACTGCGCCGCCTGCCGACGCAGTGTTTCTACCGAGGCCGGGCAGGAGCAACAGGCTATCGATGAGCTGCGCAAAGCCGTGCGTCAGCGAGAGCAACGCTGTGTTGAAGAGTTGCTCAAGCTGTATGCCTTCCGTGTCCAGGATGCGGCAGCCAGCGATCTACCGTTGCTGGATGGGCGCTGGGGTGACGATTTGTTCAACCCGGAAACCCTCAAGCAGCTTGGCGTGCGAGTCGGTGGCGGCATCGCTGCCGGAGCGGCGGCGGGCGCTGGTGTAGACCTGCTGGTCGGTGGCATCACCCTCGGCGCCGCCGCGCTGGTCGGCGCCATCGCCGGTGGAGCTTTGCAGACTGCGCGCAGCTACGGTGGAAGGTTGATGGGTAAATTCAAAGGCCAACGGGAGCTGACCGTTGATGATGCCGTTCTGCGCCTGCTTGCGCTGCGCCAGCGCCATTTGCTCCAGGCTCTCGGCGCACGGGGCCATGCGGCGATGGAGAGCATCCAGCTCACCACCCCGCAAGATAAAACCTGGCGCGAAGGCAAACTCCCCGAAGCCCTGCACAAGGCCCGCGCCCATCCGCAGTGGTCATCGCTCAATCCGGGGGCGAAACTCAATCAGCCGGAGCGGCAGGAGCAGATAGAAGAGTTGGCGCGAGTTATATTCGAATCGTGATCTGCTCCCACAAGCAATCTCCTCCCAGATCCATGTCCACCAGTCGCATTGGTAATTTTTGATTACTCGATTTCCCCGGACACCGGTATCATCGCGCGCCCGATACACCCGGAACCGTATTCCCCATGAAACCGACCTTGATCGCCGCCGCAGAACTCGACCGTATCGATACCTGGGCCAAATACTCCAGCCATATGTGCGGGGGCTGTGTCTCCAGCTGCTGCACGCTGCCTGTTGAAGTGAAGATCAAGGATCTGATTCGCATCGGCATCGTTGATGATTTCGAACGCGGCGAGCCGGCCAAGAACATCGCCAAGCGTTTGCAGAAAGAAGGCATCGTCGAACGCTATAACCAGAAGTCAGAGATCTTCACGTTGCAGCGCATGAGCAACAACGACTGCCTATATCTGGACCGTAAAAGCCGCATGTGCACCATTTACGACAAGCGTCCGGATACCTGCCGCAACCATCCCAAGATCGGCCCGCGCCCAGGCTACTGCGCTTATAAGCCCAAGGATGTCGTGCGTCAGGCCACCGGGACCCTGAAAAACAACACCAGCGTGCCGTTTCCGAAGTTTTGATGTGGGACCGGCTTTAGCCGGGAAGAGGCCGGTACATCCAAAGCATAAGTTTTCAGGCATGCCGCCTTCCCGGCTAAAGCCGGCCCCACAACTAGTCTTGCCTCACCCATCACCACACAAACAAAAACGCCCCCGATCTTGCGATCGGGGGCGTTTTGTTTTTAGCAGACTAACTGATTAATCAGTTGCCTTTCTTGGCAGCGCGGGTGCGCTCGCTTTCGCCAAGGATTTTCTTACGCAGGCGAATCGACTTTGGAGTCACTTCGCACAATTCGTCTTCTTGAACGAATTCCAGCGCTTGTTCCAGGGTGAAACGGATAGGCGGAACCAGAGCGATGGTTTCGTCTTTACCGGAAGCACGCATGTTGTCGAGCTTCTTGCCCTTGGTTGGGTTTACACCCAGGTCGTTGTCGCGGCTGTTGATGCCGACGATCTGACCTTCGTACACGTCTTCACCGTGGCCCAGGAACAGCTTGCCACGTGCCTGCAGAGTTTCCAGGGAGTAGGTCAGCGCCTTGCCGGTAGCAACCGAAACCAGAACGCCGTTCTGACGGCCGGACATGTCGCCGGACTTCATCACGTCGTAACGGTCGAAGATCGAGGTCAGGATGCCAGCACCGGAAGTCAGAGTCAGGAACTCGTTACGGAAACCGATCAAGCCACGAGCCGGGATGTTGTACTCAAGGCGAACACGGCCTTTGCCATCCGGAACCATGTTGGTCAGGTCGCCTTTACGGTTACCCATCTGCTCCATGATTGCGCCTTGCGACTCTTCAGGCAGGTCGATGGTGACGTTTTCGTACGGTTCGTGTTTCACGCCGTCTACCAGACGGATGATCACTTCCGGACGACCAACGCCCATTTCGAAGCCTTCGCGACGCATGGTTTCGATCAGAACCGAGAGGTGCAGCTCACCACGGCCGGAAACCTTGAACTTGTCAGCGGTGTCGCCTTCTTCAACGCGCAGAGCAACGTTGAACAGCAGCTCTTTGTCCAGACGTTCCTTGATGTTACGGCTGGTGACGAACTTGCCTTCTTTACCGCAGAAAGGCGAGTCGTTTACCTGGAAGGTCATGGAAACGGTTGGTTCGTCAACGGTCAGCGGCTTCATCGCTTCGACGTTCAGTGGGTCGCACAGAGTGTCGGAGATGAACAGCTGGTCGAAGCCGCTGATGCAGACGATGTCGCCGGCAGCTGCTTCTTCAACGTCGATACGGTGCAGACCGTGGTGACCCATCAGCTTCAGGATACGGCCGTTACGCTTCTTGCCGTCGATGTCGATGGCAACAACCGGAGTGTTTGGCTTGACCTTACCGCGAGCGATACGACCAACACCGATGACGCCCAGGAAGCTGTTGTAGTCCAGTGCCGAGATTTGCATCTGGAACGGACCGTCACGGTCAACCTGTGGAGCCGGAACGTGGTCGACAATTGCCTGGTACAGCGGGGTCATGTCTTCGGCCATTTCGGCGTGGTCCAGACCGGCAATACCGTTCAGCGCAGAGGCGTAAACGACTTTGAAGTCCAGTTGTTCTTCGGTAGCACCCAGGTTGTCGAACAGGTCGAAGATCTGATCCAGAACCCAGTCCGGACGCGCGCCTGGACGGTCAACCTTGTTGATGACCACGATTGGACGCAGGCCGGCTTCGAAAGCCTTCTTGGTCACGAAACGGGTTTGCGGCATAGGGCCGTCTTGAGCGTCAACCAGCAGCAGCACGGAGTCAACCATCGACATTACGCGCTCAACTTCACCGCCGAAGTCGGCGTGGCCCGGGGTATCCACGATGTTGATGTGGTAGCCGTTCCAGTTGATGGCGGTGTTTTTCGCCAGAATGGTAATACCGCGCTCTTTCTCCTGGTCGTTGGAGTCCATCACGCGCTCGTCGTTGAGCTCGCCGCGTTCCAGAGTGCCGGATTGACGCAAGAGTTTGTCTACCAGGGTGGTTTTACCATGGTCAACGTGAGCAATGATGGCGATGTTGCGTAGATTTTCGATCACTTGTGTATCTCGATCAGAGGATTCGGTCAGCTGGATACTTCTATACAGCTATTTATAACGTCAGAGTCGGCCAAAAGCCGTTACGGCTAGACGACTGGCGTCGGGGGGCCGGTGACGCAAGCCACAGGCAAACAGCCCCGGGCACTTAGCTCGGTCTATAAACGCGCACATTGGCATACCCCTCACTGAGCAAATGGTGAGCATGCAGGCGACTCATGACGCCTTTGTCGCAATACAACAGGTACTGGCGCGTGTTATCCAGTTCCTTGAAGCGGCTGTTCAGTGCATAGAACGGCAACGCCTGTATTTCTATGCCAGGCAGTATCAGCGGTTGATCTTCCTGAGCATCCGGGTGACGGATGTCGATGATGACCTGCCCGGCCAATGCCTGACTGACTTCTTCTATCTCGACACTGCGACTCAGATCGTCGATAACCCGATCAATCGATACCAGCTTGGCATTTTCGAGCGCTCGCTCAAGAACTGCCATGTCGAACTGCTGCTCTTCGTACTCAACGCGATTACGCTTGGCGTTGGTTTTCGGGTTGATCGAAATCACCCCGCAATACTCAGGCATGTGCTTGGCGAAATCGGCAGTGCCGATTTCCACCGCCTGATCGACGATGTCCTGCTTGTGGCTGGTGATCAGCGGACGCAAAACCAGTTTGTCGGTCGCGCTGTCGATCAGCGAAAGGTTGGGCAGCGTCTGACTGGCAACCTGAGAAATCGCTTCGCCGGTTACCAGCACATCGATTTCTAGACGATCAGCGATAGAGGATGCAGCGCGCAACATCATACGCTTCAAAACTACACCCATATGACTGTTATCGACTTTCTGCAGAATTTCTCCGAGAACTTCCTCGAAAGGCACGCTGACAAACAGCACTCGCTGGGAACTGCCGTACTTCTTCCAGATGAAATGCGCGACTTCCATCACGCCCAACTCATGGGCACGACCGCCCAGATTAAAGAAGCAGAAATGCGCCATAAGCCCACGGCGCATGACCTGATAGGCCGCCACCGTCGAATCGAAACCGCCGGACATCAACACCAGGGTCTGTTCGAGGGCGCCCAGCGGATAACCGCCGATGCTGTTGTGCTGGCTGTGAATCACGAATAACCGTTTGTCGCGAATTTCCATCCGCACCACGATTTGCGGCTTTTTCAGCTCGATACCGGCCGCACCACACTGCTGACGCAACTGACTGCCGACGTATTTTTCGACATCCATGGAGCTGAAGGTGTGCTTGCCTGCCCGTTTGCAGCGCACTGAAAACATCTTGCCCGGCAGCAGATCACCGTAGTGCAGCTTGCACTTGGCAACGATGTCGTCCATGTCACCCAGCGGATACTCGGCCACTTGCAGGAAATTGGAGATGCCCGGCATGCAGCTCAGGCGCTCGGTCATTTCCTGCAGGATCTTCGGATCAGTCAGCCGGGTCTGCACCTCGAGGTTGTCCCACACACCATCCACCACCAGTGCCGGGTCCAGATCGCGGAGCACGGTACGGATGTTCTTGCCCAGCTGACGGATGAACTGCTTGCGCACCGGCGGGCTTTTGATAGTGATCTCGGGGAAGACTTTTACGATTAGTTTCATGAAAACAGCGCGCGAGGTGCCAGCCGAAAAAGAGGGGGCGGGATTATAGCGGAAATTGTTCAAGGTTTAACCAGTTATCGTGCAACCAATCATCGACGCACCAAAAAAGGTCTCGCGCACCATGATGAGCATCATTAAGGTGCGTGATTATTTTGAAAACTGGCTTAAATGCTCTTTTTTGCTAAGGTTTGGGGCAATAAATCCATCTCGGGGCACTGGCATGCAATTTGCTCCCTTGTGAGGCAGGTTGCCTTGGCAGAGTATTCGCGCCGGCATCACCCAAATTCTAAGGGCCTAAAACATAAAACGGCCCGAAGCCACCCGGAGGACACCATGTCGAAGTCGGTTCAACTCATCAAAGATCATGACGTAAAGTGGATTGATCTGCGCTTCACGGACACAAAAGGTACTCAGCACCACGTGACCATGCCGGCTCGCGATGCGCTGGATGACGATTTCTTCGAAATCGGCAAAATGTTCGACGGCTCCTCCATCTCCGGCTGGAAAGGCATCGAAGCTTCCGACATGATCCTGATGCCGGACGACGCAACAGCCGTTCTCGATCCGTTCACCGAAGAGCCAACCCTGATCCTGGTTTGCGACATCATCGAACCTTCGACCATGCAAGGCTACGATCGCGACCCACGCGCTATCGCTCACCGCGCTGAGGAATACCTGAAGTCCACCGGCATCGGTGACACTGTATTCGTAGGCCCGGAACCAGAATTCTTCATCTTCGACGAAGTGAAGTTCAAGTCCGACATCTCCGGCTCCATGTTCAAGATCTTCTCCGAACAAGGTTCGTGGATGTCTGACCAGGACGTAGAAGGCGGCAACAAAGGCCACCGTCCAGGCGTGAAAGGCGGCTACTTCCCGGTTCCTCCGTTCGACCACGACCACGAAATCCGTACCTCCATGTGTAATGCCATGGAAGAAATGGGTCTGGTCATTGAAGTTCACCACCACGAAGTGGCGACTGCTGGCCAGAACGAAATCGGTGTGAAGTTCAACACCCTGGTCAAGAAAGCTGACGAAGTTCAAACCCTGAAATACTGCGTACACAACGTAGCTGACGCATACGGCCGCACCGCGACCTTCATGCCTAAGCCTCTGTACGGCGATAACGGTTCGGGTATGCACGTTCACATGTCCATCTCCAAAGATGGCAAGAACACCTTCGCAGGCGAAGGCTATGCCGGTCTGTCTGACACCGCTCTGTTCTTCATCGGCGGCATCATCAAGCACGGTAAGGCCCTGAACGGCTTCACCAACCCGTCGACCAACTCCTACAAGCGTCTGGTCCCAGGCTTCGAAGCTCCGGTAATGCTGGCCTACTCGGCTCGTAACCGTTCCGCTTCGATCCGTATTCCTTACGTGTCGAGCCCTAAAGCCCGCCGTATCGAAGCTCGCTTCCCGGATCCAGCAGCTAACCCGTACCTGGGCTTCGCTGCACTGTTGATGGCTGGCCTGGACGGCATCCAGAACAAGATCCACCCTGGCGACGCAGCTGACAAAAACCTGTATGACCTGCCGCCTGAAGAGGCTAAAGAGATCCCACAAGTTTGCGGCAGCCTGAAAGAAGCCCTGGAAGAGCTGGACAAAGGTCGTGCGTTCCTGACCAAAGGCGGCGTTTTCAGCGACGACTTCATCGACGCTTACATCGCCCTGAAAAGCGAAGAAGAAATCAAAGTACGTACCTTCGTACACCCACTGGAATACGAGCTGTACTACAGCTGCTAATCCAGTCGCGTCATCCATGACGCGCTAAAAAAGGCCTCCTTCGGGAGGTCTTTTTTGTGGGCGGGATTTAATCGCCTATACATATGTACTACCCGGCTGCGCAGCATCGGGAGCATGATCTGGAAGCAATCCCTGTAGGAGCTCACGAGCAACGCGAGGCAGCGATGAGGCCATGCCTGACACACCGCAAGCGCTGCCTCGCGTTGCTCGTGAGCTCCAACAGTCACCAACTGGGGTAATAAAACGAGATCAACCATGCCAAATCTCCCACGACTGACCGCCCTGATTGCAACACTCGCCATCAATGCTGGCTGCGCCGACGCAACCATGAATCCACCCGCCCCACCTCAACTAGCCCCACTCCTCACAACCATGAGCGAACGCCTGAAGGTCGCCGATCAGGTCGCGCTGACCAAATGGGACAGCGGCAAGCCTATTCAGGACAGCCCTCGCGAAGCGCAGGTGATCGCTGCGGCCGCAAAGCTTGCGCCCACTTACAAGCTCGATGTTGAAGAGGTCAGCCAATTCCTGGCGGCGCAGATAGAAGCCAACAAACTGGTGCAGTACGGCTTATTGGCAAAATGGAGCGAAGCAGGCAGCGCGCCCGCCACAGCCCGTCCGGATCTGGTTCGGCAAATCCGACCGCAACTGGATCAATTACAAATCCGTCTGCTGCAAAATTACGCCGCATTCGCGCCCTATCGCCAGGATCCGCAATGCCCGAGCTGGCTCAACCAGCAGCGCCGAACGCTATCCTCGGATGCCCTTCACGATCTGGCACTGATTCGCGCAGCAGGCGAGTTGTGTGTGATCCGCAAATGAAACCTGAGCATCCCAACTGATGTGTTCTATGCTGCGCAACACCGCCAGCCGCTTTATCGCTACCGGAGTCTGCATGCTTCAACGTCTCACCTGCCTGCTGCTGATCATGCTCGCGCTTCCTGCCGCAGCGCAGATTTATCGCTATACCGACGCCAACGGCAATACCGCGTTCAGCAACCAGCCGCCTGATGGGGTCAAGGCTAAGGTTGTCGAATTGCCTCCGCTGAACAGCGTCGATTCGCAGAAACTGCCAAGCCAGAACGCGCCCGCCCCAAGCCCTCCCTCTCCAGTCCCGCTGAAAGAAGTTGCCTATGAGAAGCTCGAGCTGACGGACCTGCCCGACGGTGGGGCACTTCGCGCCAATAACGGGACGTTCACTATAGGCGTCGCCATTCAGCCGCGCCTCGCACCTGGGCATCAGCTGCAACTGCTGGTCGATGGCAATCAATATGGGCAGCCGGGCAACGTTCCTCGCTTGCAAGTCGTCAATCTGGATCGAGGCGAGCATAGCTTCGCTGTCGTGGTACTGGATAACGGCCGCATCATCCAGCAAAGTCCGACCATCACTCTTACCGTGCAGCGAGTCCATGTCGGCAAACCGTAGTTCCACCTTCGTTCGCAGCGCTCTGTTGTGCCTGCTGATGTCACTGTCGATCCCGGTAATGGCGGACGTGTACACCTACATCGACGCTGAAGGTAATCGGGTTTTCACTGACCAGCCGCACAAGAACGCCAAGCGGGTGGACATTCAGCCCAGCAACAGCACCACCGGGACGCCGCCAAAACGAACGGTGCAAAGCAGCCCGGCCAAAGCCAAATACAAACCTTTGTTTCGCTATCAGCTCCTCAGAGTGCTGGTACCCGAGCCGGACGCCACAGTGCGCAGCACACCCGGCGACATGATCGTGACCGTCACCAGCGATCCAGCATTGCAACCTGGCCACAACTATCAGCTGCTGGTAGACGGTGCGCCGACGGCTGAGCCAGGGCGCAGCCCTGTATTCCCGCTGAAGAACATCGACCGAGGAACTCATCAACTGTCAGTGGTGGTCCTGGACGAAAACGGCAAGGTGCTCGAGAGGACACCCAACCAGCCCTTCCACATGCAGCGCATCTCGCTGGCACAGAAACGCGTTGCCAACCCCTGTCAGTTGCTTGAGTACGGCGTGCGTCCGGAGTGTCCGCTCAAAGACAAACCGGAAGAAAAATCCAGCTTCCTGCCTTTCTTCTGACGCAAGGGCACGCCACTGCCAACCAGGCGCTATATTGGTGCAAGATATTGCGGCGCGGCCGAGCCAGCATCCCATTTTGGTTCGAGATTGTCTGAAACTGATGAACCAATGCGACGCACCGACCGAAAAAAGCCCGGTTTTGCAGATTAAACGCTTCTTTTCGGAGCCTTGGTTTGGTTTTTGCAACTTGGCATTAACAGCCCTTTATCTGCGCGGGATACAACTGTATCCGTGGCGTTACCAAAGCTGGGTAAGACCAACCAGCGCCTGCGATCCAAGGCTCGCCTGGGTCTGCAATGTGCCAAAAGAGGTCAACGACTTTAATGACTATCAGTGACGCGCTGCACCGTTTGTTACTCGACAACCTCACCACTGCCACGATTCTGCTCAACGCCGATTTGCGTCTTGAGTACATGAACCCCGCTGCGGAAATGCTGCTGGCCATCAGCGGCCAGCGCAGCCATGGGCAATTCATCAGCGAGCTGTTCACTGAATCCGCTGAAGCACTGAGCTCGTTGCGTCAGGCGGTGGAACAGGCTCATCCGTTTACCAAGCGTGAAGCCATGCTCACGGCCCTGACCGGCCAGACGCTCACGGTGGATTACGCCGTGACGCCAATCCTCAGCCAAGGCCAAACCATGCTTCTGCTTGAGGTTCATCCTCGTGACCGCCTGCTGCGCATCACCAAGGAAGAGGCTCAGTTGTCGAAACAGGAAACCACCAAAATGCTGGTGCGTGGCCTGGCTCACGAAATAAAGAATCCATTGGGTGGCATCCGCGGCGCAGCGCAATTGCTGGCCCGCGAGCTGCCTGAAGAAAGCCTGAAGGACTACACCAACGTCATCATCGAGGAAGCTGACCGCCTGCGTAACCTGGTGGATCGGATGCTCGGCTCCAACAAGCTTCCTTCCCTGGCCATGACTAACGTGCACGAAGTGCTTGAACGGGTTTGCAGTCTGGTCGAGGCTGAAAGTCAGGGCTGCATCACTTTGGTGCGCGATTACGACCCAAGCATTCCCGACGTATTGATCGACCGCGAACAAATGATTCAGGCGGTGCTCAACATTGTGCGCAACGCGATGCAGGCCATCAGCAGCCAGAACGAGTTGCGCCTGGGTCGTATCAGCCTGCGCACACGCGCCATGCGTCAGTTCACCATCGGCCACGTCCGTCACCGACTGGTCAGCAAAATCGAAATCATCGACAACGGCCCAGGTATTCCAGCCGAACTTCAGGAAACCATTTTCTACCCCATGGTCAGCGGCCGCCCGGACGGTACTGGGCTTGGCCTTGCGATTACGCAGAACATAATTAGTCAGCATCAGGGACTGATCGAGTGTGACAGCCATCCCGGCCACACCACGTTTTCGATCTTCCTGCCGCTGGAACAAGGAGCAGCTTCGACATGAGCCGTAGTGAAACTGTCTGGATTGTAGATGACGACCGTTCCATCCGCTGGGTGCTGGAAAAGGCCTTGCAGCAGGAAGGCATGACCACGCAAAGCTTCGACAGCGCCGACGGCGTGATGAGCCGCCTGGCCCGTCAGCAGCCGGACGTGATCATCTCCGACATCCGCATGCCGGGCGCCAGTGGTCTGGACCTGTTGGCACGCATTCGCGAGCAACATCCGCGTCTGCCGGTCATCATCATGACCGCTCACTCAGATCTGGACAGCGCCGTAGCCTCCTATCAAGGCGGCGCTTTTGAATACTTGCCAAAACCGTTCGACGTCGATGAAGCCGTTTCCCTGGTCAAACGCGCCAACCAGCATGCCCAGGAACAGCAAGGCATGGACGTTGCGCCAACCTTGACCCGCACTCCGGAAATCATTGGCGAAGCGCCAGCAATGCAGGAAGTGTTTCGCGCCATCGGCCGCCTGAGCCACTCCAACATCACCGTACTCATCAATGGTGAGTCGGGTACCGGTAAAGAACTGGTCGCCCACGCCCTGCATCGCCACAGCCCGCGTTCGGCTTCGCCGTTCATTGCGCTGAACATGGCCGCCATTCCGAAAGACCTGATGGAATCAGAACTGTTCGGCCACGAAAAAGGCGCGTTCACCGGCGCGGCTAACTTGCGTCGCGGTCGCTTTGAACAGGCTGACGGCGGGACATTGTTCCTCGACGAAATCGGCGATATGCCTGCCGACACCCAGACCCGCTTGCTGCGCGTGCTGGCTGACGGCGAGTTCTACCGCGTTGGCGGTCACACGCCGGTCAAGGTCGACGTACGAATCATCGCCGCGACTCACCAGAATCTGGAAACTCTGGTGCAAGCGGGCAAATTCCGCGAAGACTTGTTCCACCGCCTGAATGTGATCCGCATCCACATCCCGCGGATGTCTGATCGCCGCGAAGATATTCCGACCCTGGCCAAACACTTCCTCAGCCGTGCCGCTCAGGAGTTGGCAGTAGAGCCAAAACTGCTCAAGCCGGAAACCGAGGAATACCTCAAGCATCTGCCTTGGCCGGGTAACGTGCGTCAGCTGGAAAACACCTGCCGCTGGATCACCGTCATGGCCTCGGGCCGTGAAGTGCACATCAGCGACTTGCCGCCTGAACTGCTGAGCCTGCCACAAGACGCCGCGCCCGTGACCAACTGGGAGCAGGCCTTGCGTCAATGGGCCGATCAGGCGTTGGCACGCGGTCAGTCCAGCCTGCTGGACAGCGCCGTACCAACCTTCGAACGCATCATGATCGAAACCGCACTCAAGCATACCGCTGGCCGCCGTCGCGACGCCGCCGTATTGCTGGGTTGGGGCCGCAACACCTTGACTCGCAAGATCAAGGAATTGGGCATGAAGATCGATGGTGGTGACGATGATGAGGGTGATGAAGGCTGATTAAAGCCTTCGCACCAAAAAGCCCGGGGTTGCTCACGCAGCCTCGGGCTTTTTATTGGATCAAAGGACGCTATCCCGGCTAAAGCTGCTCCTACGGTCTCTGTGTGGCACCGTCGTAGGAGCGGCTTCAGCCGCGAGCCACTCTCTAACGCACCAAATGCAAAAACTGCATATGGCGTTCGTACTGATCAAGGATGTCGTTGATCACTTGTTCCTTGGTGTACCCCACCAGGTCGTAATCCTGGCTGCCTTCGCTCAAGTGAACCTCGGCGCGGTAGTAACGACGATTGTTCAGCTGCTTGGAACCCATGCCCCCTCGGGCAAACGATGGCGTGAAGAAGCCTTTCATCATCACCTGATAAATGAACGGTCGCTCTTCGCCATGGCCGATTTCCAGGCTGACGCTGTCATTGGCCGGATCGGGCTGGGTGACAACATTCAGGCCTTTCTCGGCAAACACTGCGGTTACATCCTCAATGGCCGGTCGAACCGTCTGCTCCAGGAAGCGATAAACCTCGTCTCGCGACGGGTAATGCACAGCCTGACTCAAGCGCTGACGCCAACCGCCACGTCGCGCACCGGAAGCAGGAGCCAGCGAGTACAGCTGCGCGATCTGGCGCTGGGACTCCATGAAGAACGCTTTATGCAGCCCCCACATCATCAACAGCAGAATCAGAGAGAACGGCAGTGAAGTCAGCACCACCGCCGATTTCAGCGCATCGATACTCCCGGAAAACAGCAGGCCACTGGTAATCAGCGCCGTCGCCACACCCCAGAAAACTCGCAGCCACTTCGGACCATCTTCATCAGGGTTCCCGCCTCTGGCCGACAGCGTCGAAAGCACGACAGTGCCCGAGTCTGCCGAAGTCACAAAGAACACGAAGCTGATGAACACCGTCACGCCAATGACCGTTTTGCTCCACGGATAGGTTTCCAGCAGCAAATACAGTGTGCGCGAAGGATCATCGATAGCCGATTGGCCCAGCGCGACCATCCCGTGATTGAGCACTTGATCGATGGCGCTGTTGCCGAAAATCGACATCCAGGCCAGGGTGAAACCCAGCGGAATCAGCAACACACCAAAGACGAATTCACGAATGGTCCGACCACGGGAAATCCGCGCAATGAACAGCCCCACGAACGGCGACCAGGCAATCCACCAGGCCCAGTAAAACACTGTCCAGCCACCCAGCCAGTCGTTTGGCTTGTCGTAGGCGTAGACATCAAAACTCTTGGTGGGCAGCGCGCCCAGATAATCACCGATGTTCTGCACCAGCGTGTTGAGCAGATGCTGCGTCGGGCCGGCGAACAACACGAACAGCAGCAGCGCACACGCCAGCAGCATGTTGATGTCCGACATGACGCGCACGCCCTTATCGACACCGGCAATGGCCACCAGAATCGCCGCGCCCATCATCAGCGTGATCAGGCCGACCTGAATCCATTGGGTATGCGGCATGCCGAACAGGTAATCCAGCCCGGAATTGAGGTGCAACACCCCAAACCCCATGTCGGCACCCAGCCCGAAAATCGTCGCAATGATGCCGAAGCCGTCTACCGCATAACCGATCGGCCCGTTAATGCGTTTGCCAATCAGTGGATACAGCGCCGAACGCAAAGCCAGCGGCAAATTATGCCGATACGCAAAGTAGGCCAACGCCATGCCGACAAAAGCAAAAACGCCCCAGCCGTGCAGGCCCCAATGCAGAAACAGCAACTGCATCGCCTGCCGCGCCGACTCGGTTGTGCCGCCTTCGCCCTGAGGCGGTGCGAGCATATGAGTCAGCGGTTCAGAGACGCAGAAGAAGAACAGCGTGATGCTGATCCCGGCGGCAAACAGCATCCCAGCCCAGGACAGATAACTGAATTCGGGCTCGTCGTGGTCGGCACCGAGCTTGATCTTGCCGTAGCCAGACAAGGCGGTGACCACCACGAAGACCAGATAAATCGTCATGGCCAGCATGTAATACCAGCCGACCGTATTGGCCGCCCAGTTCTGCGCCGCCAACAACCATTGGCCAGAGGCTTCGGGGAAGGCAATGACCACCAAACCGAACAACAAAATAAACGTCGCCGCGAAATAAAAAACCGGCGGATTCATGCGGACCAAACCGCTAGCGGGGGCAGATGCACTCATGAAACACGCACCTCCGACTCCGAGGAAAAGACAGCAACAAACGGGTTAAGCAAGGGTAAGCCTCCTGATATGAGCGGGCAGCGAACCACCGGTTTTAATTGAACGAGCGTTCAATTAAAACATGGAAGCGCCCGCGAGGCCTAATCGCGGGCCAGTGGGTGCTGGCTCAAGTGAGGTTATGACGGGTGTTTCACGGGGATCGTTCCCGCCTGTCAGTGCGATAAAACCATGTCGAGTGACCGAAGCGGCGAGCCCGATTTTTGACTGTTTTTTTAGGCGCAGTGCGCACTCATTTGCTCCACGCAATTGCGGCGAAAACATCTAGAGAGGTTTCCTTCACCCTCCAGAGAATTGCCCTACATAGCCATCCGAAATTTTCGTTTAGCGTTCGTTTTCTCGCGAGACAACCAGTCCTGCGGATGCCGAAGCCAACGAATCAGGATGATAGAAATGAGCACTGCCTTTCCAACGTCGTATACCAACGAAGTCTCGCAGGAATTCCTTCGCACTCTGGATGCTTCACCTTTCACGGATCAGCAAGTGGCCGAGTTCGATGAAGAGGCCGCCCTCTGCGTCCAGCAACAAAAGGCCCACTGTGATGCCCATCCACCTATCGCGATTTACCGACTGGCAACTGAAGGCAGCCAAACCCGCGACGGCGGTGTGATCCAGCATGCGACGTCAGAAATGGTGATCGAGTTAAGTGACGGCCAACAGGCGCGCGTTGCGCAGAAAGGCGATTACGCCGTTTACCCCGATGGCAAGACTGTGCAGATCGTGACAGGAGCAGGCCACGAAAACAGCGATACCGCATTGGTGGGCAGCCTGCTGAGTAACGGCGATCAGATCATCAACACCCCACAAGACTTAGTGCTGTTCGTACAACGTGACGGCGTGCCCAGTGCAGCGGACTTCCTGCCAGCTGTGGAGGGTTAATCCATGGCGACAGGACATTTCATTCGCCAAGGCGACCGGACCCACTGCGGCGGCCAAGTCATGGCCGGGGATGGACGCACCACCATGGCCGGCATGCCTCATGCGCGTGAAGGAGACCCAGTAAGCTGCGGTAAGGACGGCAAGATCTACAAGATCTGGGGTGGCATCGGCACCATCACTAGCAATGGCAAGCGCCCGGCAGGGACTTTGGATAGTTTCAGCACCTGCCCGTGCAACGCTCAGTTCATCCCGTCGATGAAACATACCTACGTAAAAGCGGATAAACCTGCGCCACAAGCTCAAAAGGCCTCCGCTCAAACAGTGAGCGAATCAAATACCAGGTCCGCAGCAACCCCTCGGGCGTCTGATCCAATACCCCCTGTCGTCGTCAGCTCAAAGCTCTGCAACCACCCCGACCGAATGGAAGAGCTCGCCAACTACATTGCCGACGAGATGAACCGCAATATCAATCACCCTTCAGTGCTGGAAATGAAGGAACTGAACAGCTACGACCCGGTGGCCGAAACTCGGGAATATATGGCGCTGCCATTTTATAAACGGCTGGGTAGCCAACCTGACTTTCACTCTTTCGCTCTTGCCAAACAAGCTAGGGCGTTTGCATTATGGACTGAGCGGGTTGGGCAGAATCGGCCTTGGGATCACAAGCCGATCATTAATAGAAAATTCAACGGAGTACGACATAAGCAAGGTCAGCATACGTACTTCTATGATATTTGGTCTAATATCCATTACGGTTATGTTGGAACTGCTGCTGGCTTTTCGGAAAACCTATTATTGGATGGCGCGGCCTTGAGCAAATCGGCTCGGATAGCTGGAGAAAATTGAACAACTGGAACGAGAAGCCGGGCCCCCGGCGCTCCAACGGAGTTGAGGGTTTACGCGCGTGGGATGATGCCCCTGACCGTTTATCAATATCAATAGGGATAAGGCTTTATCAGCAATACTCCGATGGCAACCTAACTCCTGCGCTAATTATGCACCTTGTACTTTCCACACCCCTGACAGATTGGGGCGAAGCAGTCGAGTTACATGACTGCTATAAAAAACAGCCAGGACATTCAATATGAAGACATTCGGCAAGTTATTTATCGCCATGGCTTCAATATTTTTTGTTTGGTATTTTGCTACACCCAAAGCGACCCTGCACTACCCGGAAGATGGGGAAGATGAAATTTTTTACCGCTGGAATACCCACGACAGAATTTACCGTGGCACCCTGTACTCAGGTATGAAATCGATAGAGCCAGGGGAGCTTTTTCCCGAGGAGGATTTTTTCATGGTCGTAGAATGGTGGAGAAATCGAGTCTATTGGGGATGCGCAAAAGTTAGCCCTAAGTGGTATGGCACAGACTTGTACTTAAGTAAGAATGGTGACCTAGATATCAGCCCAGAAGGCCCGACAGACGTGGACAGAGTCATGCTATGCACTCGCCCTTCCGATACCGACGTCGCTTGCAGGCCGTGCTAAACCGTCATTGGAAAAAGTGGGACCAAGCTCCTTCGTCTAACCGGTCCCACTCATTAACCCAACATATTTCCGCCCTACTTCTGCCCCCCATCATCCTGCTGCAACAAATTCGCCTGGGTCAGATTGCACCCAGCCGGCACGCTGCGGGTTAGCCAGACGTTGCCGCCGATGGTGGAGCCCTTGCCGATGGTGATGCGGCCGAGGATGGTTGCGCCGGCGTAGATGACCACGTCGTCTTCGACGATGGGGTGGCGGGCGTGGCCTTTTTGCAGTTGGCCGTCTTCGTCTGCCGGGAAGCGCTTCGCGCCCAGGGTTACGGCCTGGTAGATGCGTACTCGCTCGCCGATGATCGCCGTCTCGCCGATGACGACACCTGTGCCGTGATCGATGAAGAAACTGCGGCCGATTTGCGCACCGGGATGAATATCGATGCCGGTGGCGGAGTGGGCGATTTCCGAGCTGATCCGCGCCAGCAGCGGCAAGCCAGCACGATATAAATGATGGGCGATGCGATGGTGGATCACCGCGAGGATCCCCGGATAGCAGAGCAGCACTTCATCAACGCTGCGGGCGGCCGGATCGCCGTGGTAAGCGGCCAACACGTCGGTATCAAGCAGGGTGCGCATGGCGGGCAGAGCTCGGGCGAAGTCCTGTATCAGGTCCAGGGCCTTTTTATCCAAGGTGTCGACGGCTTCCGAATGCTGGTGAGCTACGTAACGAAGCTCCAGACGAGCCTGAGCCAACAGGGCATTGAGGGCTACGTCGAGGGTGTGGCCGACGTAGAAATCCTCGCTCTCTTCGCGCAGATCCACCGGCCCAAGACGCATGGGGAACAAGGCACCGCAGAGGGCTTCAAGGATGTCGCGCATCGCAGCCCGGGAAGGCAGCTCCCTACCGCCATGCTCGCCACTGACGCGCTTGTTGCGGGTCCGCCAGTCATCACGGGCGGCACGCAACTCGCTGACAATCTGCTGCAACTGCCAGTGACTGGAACGGCCTTCGGCGGGTACCTCTGGGATATCGCTCACGCTGACTTCTCCTCGGTTTGGGTGACGGCCTGCAATAGTGGCTTAGCGCAACTCCGCGGGACCGGCTTCAGCCGGGAAGGCAGCATTTCAGACGAATCAATGCAGCGACCGGACCGGCCTCTTCCCGGCTAAAGCCGGTCCCACGAAAATCTGGCGTAGCGAAGCTTGCAGGCAAACATAGATTTTTTTTACAGGGTTAGATAGCTGCTGAAATTCACGCTGGCCGCAAATGCGGCCACTCTACGGAAAATCTGATGTGGGAAAAAATAACTAATTGGGCAGGCCTTCTGCTCTGATGGCATAAGCCGCAAGAAGTTGCCCTGTAGGAAACGTCTGCCTATAGTCGAACGACTCTCTATAGGCTCACCTCTGATGATGATCAAACAAAAGCTCGCCGAATTTAATCGTCTACAGCTACTCGGCGGCCCTACTGCCTTGGAAAAGCTGGAGCGGCTGTCGCTCTGGGCTGGCCGCGACATCTATATCAAGCGCGATGACACCACGACCCTGGCGCTGGGTGGCAATAAAGTCCGCAAGCTTGAATACCTCGCTGCCGATGCACTGGCTCAGGGCGCAGATACGCTGATTACCGCCGGGGCAATTCAGTCCAACCATGTGCGCCAGACGGCTGCCATCGCCGCGCGCCTGGGGCTTGGCTGCGTGGCGTTGCTGGAAAACCCCATTGCGACCGAAGACACCAACTACCTGAATAACGGTAACCGTCTGCTGCTGGAGCTGTTCGACGCCAAAGTCGAGCTGGTTGAAAACCTCGATAACGCCGACGAGCAGCTTCACGCCTTGGCTGCGCGCCTGAGAAACAGCGGCAAGAATCCGTATGTAGTGCCCATCGGCGGCTCAAATGCGCTGGGTGCGCTGGGTTATGTGCGGGCGGGTTTTGAGCTGGCTGAGCAAATCAAGCAGACCGGCCTGGAATTCGCCGCAGTCGTGCTGGCCTCTGGCAGCGCTGGTACTCACAGTGGGCTCGCGCTGGCACTGGCGGAGTCATTGCCGAATTTGCCGGTCGTTGGCGTTACGGTATCGCGTCCTGAAGAAACCCAACTGCCGAAAGTCCAGGGCCTGGCTGAACGCACGGCTGAACTGATGGGCGTTGCGCTGCCGGAGGCTTTCAAAGTTGAGCTGTGGGACGAGTATTTCGGCCCGCGATACGGTGAACCAAACGCGGGGACGTTATCGGCGATCAAGCTGGTTGCCAGCCATGAAGGCATCCTGCTGGACCCTGTTTACACGGGTAAGGCCATGGCCGGCTTACTGGATGGCATCGGCCGCCAGCGCTTCGATGAAGGCCCGTTGATCTTCCTCCACACCGGAGGAGCGCCAGCGCTGTTTGCTTACCCGGGTGTGTTTGCGTAACAGCCGATCAGTATCCTGGCTCGCGGGAATGCAAGCGCCTATGGGAGATTCTGTGTTTGCTCGCAAGCGGATGTGACGTGGGACCGGCTTTAGCCGGGAAGGCGCCATTTCAGAGGATAAATATCGGATGGACGTACTGGCCTCTTCCCGGCTACCGCTC
>NZ_JPQU01000052.1 GCF_000737245.1 Pseudomonas syringae
CCACAGTTCAGATCGCATTCTCTCTGTTGGAGCCGGGCTTGCCCGCGAAAAGGCCAACGCGGTATGCCTGAAAGCCTGCGGCGTCCGTTGTCACGGGACAGGACCATGCTTACTTTTGACTGGGCCGGCATTGCGGCTCTATCAAAAGTGAGGCGCTGTAAAAGCGCAACCCTAAGCAGCGGTTACCTGAACAACGGATGTGTGCACAAAATCAGGACCTAGACAGCCAACTTCGACTCACGCAAACATCAAATACCAGAAAATCGCCGCTTCTCGAGTCTGCGGGTCGATCCCGCGATAGCGCATGTGATCGACACCGCCAACCACGAATCCATACCCCTCATACAACCGACAAGCGGCCAGATTGTTGTTCTGGGTTTCCAGCATGATCCCCGGCAGGTTGCGTTTTCGGCTCCAGAACTGGGCCACGTCCAGCAATGAACGAGCGACGCCCTTGCGCCGCGCCGAGGCATCTACCGCCAGTTCATCAATGTGCGCAAAACCATTCCAGTGAGTGCTGAGCACCATATGCCCGACCGCTTGCGGACCCAGCCAGGCGACCAGCACGGTGCTGTCCGCAGCGTCGCGATAATCGCAGAACTCCTGGGAATCAATGCCGTAGTTCTTGCTATAAGGCTCCACCGGCTCGAACGGCCAGCATTCGACGCGCTCCCCCACCTGCGCCAGGGCATAGCCACTGACCGTGAAGGTGAACACACTGTTGAGGATGTAATCCTCGAAGCATTCGTCCGCAACCCGAATGCTTAATACCGGATTTGCCAAAATCGTGACCCCGTTACGTTGTCAGTGAATGGGTCGAGCGTTCGATCATGCCGTGGCTTGCGCGGCGGCCTCTTGCAACTGCACCCACAGCGCCGGGGCACCTGCCGCTTTGGCGATGGCCGCCATGCGCACATCGTGCTCGGCCAATTCGCTTTCGCTGGCCTGTATGACCCGACACCGCTGCCGGTCAGCCGGCAGGCGGCGAATTTCGGTGGCAGTGTTGCCAGAGCCTTCACCGGAACCATTGCCATCACTGGCATTGCCCGCCAGTGACAGGCTGGTCTGGCCGCCCGTCATGGTCAGGTAAACGTCGGCGAGAATCTCGGAGTCAAGCAGAGCTCCGTGCAGCTCACGGCCCGAGTTGTCGACGCCATAACGTTTGCACAAGGCATCGAGGCTGTTGCGCTGACCTGGATGACGCTCACGTGCCATGAGCAAGGTGTCGAGCACCGTGCAATGGTCAGTGATGGTGGCTCTGTCGCGCTGCCCGATCAGGGCGAATTCGTTGTTGATGAAGCCAACGTCGAAGGGCGCGTTATGGATGATCAGCTGCGCGCCTTTGATGAACTCGAAAAACTCATCGGCCACTTCAGCAAAGCGCGGCTTGCCCACCAGAAACTCGTTGGTAATACCGTGGACGCCGATAGCGCCCTCGTCACTTTCCCGATCGGGCTGCAGATAAACGTGGAAATGCCGCCCGGTCAGGCGACGGCCGATCAGTTCGACACAACCGATCTCGATGATACGGTGACCATCGGTGACCGGCATACCGGTGGTTTCGGTATCCAGTACAACACTACGCATGCTTGATGCCTCTTACTTCATCCACACCGCGATTGGCCAACTGATCCGCGCGCTCGTTACCCGGATGGCCGATGTGCCCGCGGACCCATTGCCAGGTCACTGTATGGCGATTCACTTGTTCGTCGAGCAACTGCCAGAGGTCAGCATTCTTCACCGGCTCTTTGGCGGCAGTCTTCCAGCCGCGTTTCTTCCAGTTGACCATCCACTCGGTGATGCCTTTCATCACATATTGCGAGTCCGTCACCAGGGTCACATTGCAGGAACGCTTGAGTTCTTCAAGGCCGCGGATGGCGCCGGTCAGCTCCATTCGATTGTTGGTGGTATTGGCTTCACCACCCCACAACTCCTTCTCGACACCCTTGCAGACCAGCAAGGCCCCCCAGCCGCCAGGGCCAGGATTGCCTTTGCAGGCACCATCGGTGAACAGTTCAACGCTATCACTCATGTACAGACATCCAGAATTAGTTGGCTTCAGCGCTGTTCAGGCTCGCAGGTAGTGCGATTGACCTTGGCCATGGGCAGTGGAATCAGCTTGCCCATCGGTTCGCGACGCTGCTCGCGCAACGGTCGCAGGCCTACCACCAGCTTGCGGGCAACCAATAAATAGAAGCCGCCGCCAGGGCTCTGCCAGCCGTTACCAAGACGTTCAAGACCTGCAAGACGTGCTTGCCAGCTCGCTGAAGCAAGCGGCGGACGATAGCATCCGAAGCGACGTTTCTCCAGCGCGAAGCCCAGCAGGTTCAGCCAGTCGGCGACCCGCGACGGCGAAATGCAGCGAGCTTTGTGCAGCGCGTCCTTGGCAAACACATGACGCAAACCCCACGCACTCCAGGGATTGATGCCAACGATCAACAGATGCCCGCCTGGACGTACGCTGCTGGCCGCCTCGCGCAGCAGACCGTGCGGTGACAGACAGAAATCCAGACCATGCTGCATCACTACCACGTCGGCGGCGTGCTCGCTCAAAGGCCAGGCCTGTTCTTCGCAGACAATCTCCACCCCTGGCAAAGGCGCACCCAGGCGCACATTGCGCTGAACCTGTTGCGCCGCCGGAGGGGTTTCCGCAGACGGGCCGTAGTGCACCAGATAACCACCAAAAAAACGCCCGAGTTCTTCTTCAAGGACGCGGCGTTCTTCCTGCAGCAACAGCTGCCCCAGCGGCCCGGACAACCATTCGCGTGCTGAACTGATCAGTGCGAGCCATTCGGGATCAGCCTGGGCGAATGCTTCATTGGTCATGTGTGATCCTCGCATCGAGCCTCATTAGACTCTAAGATGCCTCATTGTTTCCAGCCAAGCGAACTGCGCCATGATACAGATCGATGCATTGCCCGCTTTTACCGACAACTACATCTGGTTGTTACAAGATCCTTCGAGCAAACACTGCGCCGTGGTTGATCCCGGTGATGCAGCGCCCGTACTCAACTGGCTGCAACAACACCCGGACTGGACCTTAAGCGACATTCTGGTGACACACCACCACCACGACCACGTCGGGGGCGTCGCCCAGCTCAAGCAGCACACCGGCGCCAAGGTATCGGGCCCAGCCAACGAGAACATCCCCGCCCGGGATGTCGATCTGCTCGATAACGATCGAATCAGTGTTCTCGGGCTGGACTTCGAAGTCTTCGCAGTACCCGGACATACCTTGGGGCACATAGCCTTTTATCACGCGGGCATGCCCAAGCCACTGCTGTTCTGCGGCGATACCCTGTTCGCGGCAGGTTGCGGTCGCCTGTTCGAAGGTACTCCGGCGCAAATGCACCATTCGCTGAGTCGCCTGAACGCGCTACCGGACAGCACCCTGGTTTACTGCACCCACGAATACACCCTGAGCAATCTGCGCTTTGCCCAAGCGGTAGAACCGCACAATCTGGACATCGCCGATCGCCTTGCCCAAGTGACGCAGTGGCGCGCTGAAAACCGTATCAGCCTGCCCTCAAATCTAGCTCTGGAACGTCTCACAAACCCGTTCATTCGTACTAATGAAACATCTGTTAAAGAAAAAGCAGACGAACGGACTGGAACCTCTAATCAGTCGCCAAGCGAGATTTTTGCGGCCCTGAGGGCATGGAAAGACAAGTTCTAAGCCGCCACTTTATGAGCACGAAAATTCTCAAAGGTTGACCGTTGGCAGGGCTGTTCCTAGAATCGCCCGACATTTTCGCCTGGAACTATCTCCCAGCCAATGTCGTCATCTATACGTAGCACCCTCAATTCAGACGCATTGACTCGGTTGGCACAAGCTATCGCTGTAGCCGTGAGCGCTACGCTCGCGGGCTGTCAGACCACCAGCCATATCGAACCGAGCAGTACCCACCGCGCGCCCATTCTGACAGCGGGGATCAAGCAAAAACCGGTCTTTCTAAGCCATAAGCCTGCCCCGCTTGCGCCACCACAAGATGTCTGGGAGCGCATGCGCCAAGGCTTTCAGTTGCAGCAAGGCAACGACCTGAACCCGCGCATCGATCAACAACGTCTGTGGTTTGCCAACAATCCGTCGTTCCTGGAGAACGCTGGCGAGCGCGGCAGCCTGTATATGCATTACATCGTCGAGCGTCTCGAAGAGCGCAATATGCCGCTTGAACTGGCGCTGCTGCCAGTCATCGAGAGCGCGTATAACCCGATGGCGGTTTCACGCAGCAATGCCGTGGGCCTGTGGCAGTTCATTCCGTCCACCGGGCGCTATTTCAACCTGCGTCAGACCAGTTTTTACGACGGACGCCGTGACATTCAGGCTTCCACCGGTGCGGCAATGGACTATCTGAGCCGCCTGCACGACATGTTCAACGGCGACTGGCTGCTGGCCCTGGCCGCTTACAATGCTGGCGAAGGTACTGTCAGCCGCGCCATCGAGCGCAACGAAAAGCTCGGCCTTCCGACGGATTACTGGAACCTGCCGCTACCGCAGGAAACCAAGGACTACGTGCCCAAGCTGCTGGCATTGTCGCAAGTGGTATTGGCCCCCGAGGCTTATGGCGTCAACCTCAACCCGATTGCCAACCAGCCGTATTTTGAAGTCGTCGAACTCAACCAGCGCATGGATCTGTCCAAAGTCGCGGCCATGGCCGACATCGACGAAGACGAGCTGATCCAGCTCAATCCGGCCTTCAAAAAGCGCCTGACTATTGATGGCCCACAGCACTTGCTGGTGCCGACGTCGAAGAAGCAGTTGCTCACCGCCAGCCTGTCGAACATGAAGCCGCAGGAACTGGTGGACTGGCAGCAATATCGGGTTCGCAAGGGCGATACCCTCGCCAGCCTGGCCAGCCGTTATCAGGTGTCGGTCAGCTCCCTCAAGAGCAGCAACAAGCTCTCCGGCAACAACCTGAGCATTGGCCAGTCTCTAACTATCCCGACCCAGCCCGGCATGCGCCCTGCACAACCGGTGTTCGAAGAACTGGCAACGAATACAAAACCGGCTCGCAGCCGCAATTACACGGTTAAAGCGGGCGACAACCTGTCGCTCATTGCCAAGAAGAACAAGGTCGACGTCAAGGAATTGCAGCACTGGAACAAGCTTTCCGGGCAAAACCTCAAGGTCGGCCAGACTCTGGTCATGGAAGACACCACCGTCAAAGCCAAAAGCACTGCGACGGCCAGTGCCAAGTCAGCTGACAAGAAGTCCATGCAATACAAGATCCAGAAAGGTGACTCGATGTATCTGGTCGCCAAGCGCTTCAATGTCGAGATGCAACATCTCAAGCGCTGGAACCCTCGAACCGGGTCGGCACTCAAGCCAGGTCAGACATTGACTGTTTACCTACCGCATTGATGCATCCTCTCACCTGCCCCGGGCTTTCCATGTGCCCGTTGGAGCGAGGCTTGCCCGTGAAGAACGATGACACGGTGTATCTGTAACACCGCGTCATCGTTCTTCGCGGGCAAGTCGGATCGCCGCCCGCTCGCTTCAACGGGTGCTTCGCTCAGCTACAACCCTTTTTCCAGTCGATACAAGCTGTTACTGTTACCGACCCAAAAGCCCAAGCCGTCTGGATCGTGATACGTCCCCTCCTGTTCGCCCTAAGCCTGGTCTTGAGCTTTCCCGTATGCGCAGCCATCAGCGAAAGCCACGGCTATGCGCAGTTTGGTGTGCTCAAGTATCCGGCCAGCTTCACCCACTTCGACTGGGTCAATCCCGAGGCGCCGAAAGGTGGCACCCTGCGGATGATGGCGTTCGGCACATTTGACACCCTCAACCCCTACACCTTCAAAGGCAGCAGCCCTGTTTCCACCGGCAACTTCCTGCAATACGGCATCAATGAGCTGAACGAACCGTTGATGGTCGGTACCGGGCAATATGACCCCTCTGGCGATGAACCGACCTCAAGCTACGGCCTCATCGCCCAGAGCGTCGAATTCAGTGAAGATCGCAGCTGGGTGGTGTTCAATCTTCGGCCTCAGGCCCGTTTCAACGACGGTAAACCGATCACTGCCTACGACGTCGCCTTCTCCTACAGAACGCTGCTCAAGGATGGACATCCGCAATACCGCACGGCTTTGCAGGAAGTGCAGCGGGTCGACATCCTCAATCGCCATCGCATCCGCTTTGTCCTGAAACGTGCCGGCAACCCGCTGCTGATCCTGCGCCTGGGCGAGCTGCCGGTGCTGCCGCAGCACTACTGGAAAGACCGCGACTTCAAGGCCACCACCTTCGAGCCGCCACTGGGTAGCGGACCGTATCGCATCACTAAAGTCATGCCCGGCCGGCAACTGGTGTTTGAGCGGGTCAAGGATTACTGGGGCAAGGACCTGCCGGTCAATCGTGGCAAATACAACTTCAACCGGGTCGAAGTGGAGTTCTATCGCGACAGTGACGTGGCCTTCGAAGCCTTCAAGGCCGGTGAGTTCGACATCTATATCGAACATCAGGCCAAAAACTGGTCCACCGGCTACAACTTCTCCGCCGTGGCCAATGGGCAGGTGATCAAGGCACAGATCCCGCACAAGATCCCGACGCAAACCCAAGGCTTGTTCATGAACAGCCGCCGCAGCACCTTCGCCGACCTGAGAGTGCGAGAAGCGCTGGGCCTGATGTTCAACTTTGAATGGACCAATCGCACGCTGTTCAACGATGCCTACACGCGCACCATGAGTTACTACCCAAACAGCGAATTTTCCGCGACGGGCCTGCCGACGGGTGCCGAATGGCTGATGCTCTCGGCGTATCGCGACCAGTTGCCAGCGAGCCTTTTCACCCAGCCGTTCAGCGTGTCGAAGACCGACGGCGGCGGCATCCCCCGCGAAACCATGCGTAAAGCCCTGAAGCTGCTCGCCGAGGCAGGCTGGAAGTGGTCGGATCAACGCCTGGTAAACGCCGACAATCAACCACTGCGTTTTGAAATCCTGCTGGTCAATCCCAGCCTTGAACGAATCTTCCAGCCGTTTATCGAAGACCTGCGGCGCATCGGTATCGACGCCAGCCTGCGCACCGTGGACCGCGCCCAGTACAAGCAGCGGCTGGACCAATTCGATTTCGACATGGTGAGCATGACCATGCCGCAAACCCTCAGCCCGGGACTTGAGCAATGGCAGTATTTTCATTCCAGCCAGGCCGACATCAAGGGCAGCAAGAATTACTCAGGCATCGCCAATCCGATGGTAGACGGGCTGCTCAATCAGCTTCTCGGCGCGCAAACCCGTGATTCGCAAGTCGCAGCAGC
This sequence comes from Pseudomonas syringae, assembly GCF_000737245.1. Classification (GTDB taxonomy): domain Bacteria; phylum Pseudomonadota; class Gammaproteobacteria; order Pseudomonadales; family Pseudomonadaceae; genus Aquipseudomonas; species Aquipseudomonas syringae_J. The sequence continues at coordinate 7,251 of NZ_JPQU01000052.1, forward strand.
GCGGGCACTGGATCGTGTCCTGCTGTCGCAGCACTACATGATTCCCAACTGGTATCTGAACAATCATCGTCTGGCGTACCGCAATCGGTTCGCCATGGTCACCACCCCGCCCTACACCTTGGGGCTGCGCGCGTGGTGGCTCAAATCCCTGGAGAAGACTCAATGACCGTTTTGCGTTCCCTGCTGATGCAGGCTGGCGGCCTCTTCCTTGCCGGGCTGGCCTGTACCGCTCAAGCGGCGCCTCAGCATGCCGTGACCATGTACGACGAAGCGCCAAAGTACCCGGCCAATTTCAAGCATTTCGATTACGTGAATCCAGATGCGCCCAAGGGCGGACTGTTTCGTCAGGCGGGATTCGGCAGCTTCGACAGCCTCAATCCGTTCATCAACAAGGGCACCCCCGCAGAAGACGTCGGCCTGATCTACGACACCTTGGCCCGCTCCAGCCTGGACGAACCGATGACTGAGTACGGGCTGATCGCCAGCAAGATCGAAAAAGCCCCGGACAACACCTGGGTGCGCTTTTACCTGCGCCCCGAAGCGCGCTTTCATGACGGCCACCCGATCCGCGCCGAAGACGTGGAGTTTTCCTTCAATACTCTGATCAAGGATGGCGCGCCGATGTACCGTGCTTATTACGCGGGCGTCGACAAGGTGGTGGTCGAAGATCCACTGCGAGTCCTTTTCAAGTTCAAGGACAGCCAGAGCCGAGAGATGCCGCTGATCCTCGGTCAGTTGCCGGTGCTGCCGAAACATTTCTGGGCCAATCGCGAATTCACCAAGGGCAACCTCGATTTCCCGCTGGGCAGCGGCCCCTATAAGGTCGCCGAGGTCAAGGCCGGTCGCTCAGTTCGTTACGAGCGGGTCAAAGACTATTGGGCCAAGGACCTGCCGATCAACCGCGGGCAGTTCAACTTCGATGTTATGGCCTACGACTACTACCGCGACTTCGACGTCGCCTTGCAGGCTGGCAAGGCTGGTCAGTTTGATTACTGGCTGGAAACCAGCGCGAAGAACTGGGCAACCGCCTATGACACGCCTGCTGTACGCGAAGGCCGGCTGATCAAGGAAGAACTGCCCAACGGCAACCCCCAGGGCATGCAGGGTTTTGTCATGAACCTGCGGCGCCCGGTGTTTCAGGATCCGAAGGTGCGTGAAGCACTGACCCTGCTGCTCGACTTCGAATGGACCAACAAACAGCTGTTCAATGGTTCCTACAGCCGGACCAAGAGTTATTTCGACAACTCGGAAATGGCCGCCAGTGGCCTACCGTCCGGCGAAGAACTGAAAATCCTCGAACCCTTGCGCGGCAAGATCCCCGACCGAGTGTTCAGCGAAGAATTCAAACTGCCGGTCAGCGATGGCAGCGGCATGATTCGGCCTCAATTGCGGCGAGCCTTCCAGCTGCTGCAAGAGGCAGGCTGGACGGTCAAAAACGACAAGATGAGCGATGCCCAGGGCAATCCGATGAAACTGGAGTTCCTGCTGGCCCAGACCCAGTTCGAACGCATCCTGCTGCCCTACAAGCGCAACCTCAGCGATCTGGGCATCGAACTCACCATCCGCCGGGTGGACACCGCGGAATACGTCAACCGCCTGCGCTCCCGGGACTACGACATGATTGTCAGCAGCTTCCCCCAGTCCAGTTCGCCGGGTAATGAACAGCGCGAATACTTTCACTCCGTCAGCGCCGACCGTACAGGCAGCCGTAACTTCATGGGCCTCAAAGACCCGGCGGTGGACATCCTGGTAGACGGCCTGATCAACGCCAACACCCGGCAGGAACTGGTGGACCACGCCAAAGCCCTGGATCGGGTGCTGCTCTGGGGTTTCTACGTGCTGCCGAACTGGCACATCAAGACCTGGCGCGTGGCGTACTGGGATCACATCGGCCATCCCGGCGTGAAAGCCCTGTCGGACATAGGGCTCAACAGCTGGTGGTACAAACCCGATGCCCGTCCGGCGCCGCCAGTGCCGCAACCTGACTCCACCCCTGCCAGTACGGAGCAATAACATGCTGGCCTATATCTTCCGGCGCCTGCTGCTGATCATCCCGACCCTGTTCGGCATTCTGCTGATCAACTTCGTCATCATTCAGGCGGCTCCCGGCGGGCCGGTGGAGCAGATGATCGCCAAACTCGAAGGCTTCGACGGCGCGACCAGCCGCATTGCCGGGGGCGGTGCCGAGGTGTCGGTCGCCGGCTCCAACTATCGCGGCGCCCAGGGGCTGGACCCGACGCTGGTCAAAGAAATCGAGAAGATGTACGGCTTCGACAAGTCGGCCCCGGAACGCTTGTGGATCATGATAAAGAACTACTCGCATCTGGATTTCGGCAGCAGTTTTTTTCGCGACGCCAAGGTCATTGACCTGATTGTCGAAAAGATGCCCGTGTCCATTTCCCTCGGGTTATGGAGCACCCTGATCATGTACCTGGTGTCCATCCCACTGGGCATCGCCAAGGCCACCCGACATGGCAGCCACTTCGATGTCTGTACCAGTTCGGCGATCATCGTCGGCTATGCAATCCCCGCGTTTCTGTTCGCGATCCTGTTGATCGTGATGTTTGCCGGCGGCAGCTATTTCGACTGGTTCCCGCTGCGCGGCTTGAGTTCGAACAACTTCGACGAACTGAGCCTGGGCGGCAAGATCCTCGATTACTTCTGGCACTTGGTCTTGCCGGTCACAGCATTGGTGATCGGCAACTTCGCCACCATGACCCTACTGACCAAGAACAGCTTTCTCGATGAAATCGGCAAACAGTACGTGATCACCGCCAAAGCCAAAGGTCTGAGCAACCGCGCCGTGCTGTACGGCCATGTGTTCCGCAACGCAATGCTGTTGGTGATTGCCGGCTTCCCTTCTGCGTTCATCGGCATTTTCTTTACCGGTTCGCTGTTGGTGGAAGTGATTTTCTCCCTGGACGGCCTCGGCCTCATGAGCTTTGAGGCGGCAATCAACCGCGACTATCCCGTGGTGTTCGGCACGCTGTTCATCTTTACCCTGCTGGGTCTGGTAGTGAAACTGATCGGTGACATCACCTACACACTGGTGGACCCGCGCATCGACTTCGAAAGCAGGAAACATTGATATGAAGTTGTCTCCTCTGAATCGTCGCCGCTTCGAGCGCTTCAAGTCCAACAAACGCGGCTGGTGGTCGCTGTGGCTGTTCCTGATCCTGTTCGGCCTGAGCCTTGGCGCAGAACTGATTGCCAACGACAAACCATTGGCCGTGCGTTACGACGGCAGTTGGTACTTCCCGGTTTTCGAACGCTATCCGGAAACCACCTTTGGCGGGGAATTCCCTCTGGAAGCCAATTACAAAAGCCCGTACATCAAGGAACTCCTGGCGGCGAAAGACGGCTGGACCCTGTGGGCTCCGATCCCGTTCAGCTACCAGAGCATCAATTACGACCTGAAAGTCCCGGCCCCGGCCCCGCCCTCTGCAGATAACCTGTTGGGCACCGACGATCAGGGTCGTGACGTGCTGGCCCGGGTGATTTACGGTTTCCGGGTTTCGGTGCTGTTCGCCCTGACCCTGACCATTCTCAGTTCGATCATCGGCGTAGTTGCCGGTGCCTTGCAGGGTTTCTACGGCGGCTGGGTGGATTTGCTCGGCCAGCGCTTTCTGGAAATCTGGTCCGGGTTACCGGTGCTTTACCTGCTGATTATTCTCGCCAGCTTCGTCCAGCCCAACTTCTGGTGGCTGCTGGGCATCATGCTGTTGTTTTCCTGGATGAGCCTGGTGGACGTAGTGCGCGCCGAGTTCCTGCGTGGACGCAACCTGGAATACGTGCGTGCCGCACGGGCCCTGGGCATGGAGAACGGGGCAATCATGTTCCGCCACATTCTGCCCAACGCCATGGTCTCGACCATGACCTTCATGCCTTTCATCCTCACCGGCGCCATCGGCACCCTGACTGCGCTGGACTTCCTCGGCTTTGGCTTGCCGGCCGGCTCGCCATCGCTGGGCGAACTGGTCGCCCAGGGCAAATCCAACCTCCAGGCACCCTGGCTGGGCATCAGTGCGTTCGCGGTACTGGCCATCATGCTGAGCTTGCTGGTGTTCATCGGCGAATCCGCCCGCGACGCTTTCGACCCAAGGAAATGACATGAACAATGACAATCTGATCGAGATCCGCGATCTGGCCGTCGAGTTCGTCTCCGGCGAAGGTTGCCAGCGGGTGGTCGAAGGCATCAGCTTTGATATCCGCCGTGGCGAAACCCTGGCGTTGGTGGGCGAAAGCGGTTCCGGCAAATCGGTCACGGCGCACTCGATCCTGCGCCTGCTGCCCTACCCCCTCGCCCGTCATCCCAGCGGCACGATCCACTATGCCGGGCAGGACTTGCTGACATTGAGCGAGAAAAAACTGCAAGGCATTCGCGGCAATCGAATCGCGATGATTTTTCAGGAACCGATGACCTCCCTGAACCCACTGCAATCCATTGAAAAACAGATCAACGAAGTGCTGGGCCTGCATAAAGGCCTGACCGGCAAGGACGCCACACGCCGCACCCTGGAGCTGCTGGAAATGGTAGGCATCCCAGAACCTGCCAAACGCCTCAAAGCCCTGCCACACGAGCTCTCAGGCGGCCAGCGGCAGCGGGTCATGATTGCCATGGCGCTGGCTAACGAGCCAGAGCTATTAATCGCCGACGAACCGACCACGGCGCTGGACGTCACCGTCCAGCTGAAAATCCTCGAATTGCTCAAGGATCTTCAGGCGCGGCTGGGCATGGCGTTACTGCTGATCAGCCATGATTTGAACGTTGTGAAGCAAATAGCCAACCGCGTATGTGTCATGCAGCGCGGTTGCATCGTCGAACAAGCGTCTTGTGACGAACTGTTTCGTTCGCCGCAGCATCCGTACACCAAAGTTCTGCTTGGCGCAGAGCCTAGCGGCGGGCCTTCGCCCAACCCTGCGGGCGCGCCGCTGCTGGAAGTGGACGATCTGCGAGTCTGGTTTCCGATCAAGAAGGGGCTGTTCAAGAAGACCGTCGATCACGTCAAAGCGGTGGACGGGATTAACTTCAGCCTGCCCAAGGGGCAAACGCTGGGGATTGTCGGCGAAAGCGGCTCGGGCAAATCGACATTGGGTCTGGCGATACTTCGACTGATTGGTAGCCAGGGGGCCATACGCTTCCAGGGTGAAACGCTAGACTGCCTGTCTCAGCAACAGATTCGTCCGTTGCGCCGGCAGATGCAGGTGGTATTTCAGGACCCGTTTGGCAGCCTCAGCCCGCGGATGTCGGTGAGTGAAATCGTGGGCGAAGGCCTGCGCATTCATCGCATGGGCACGGCAAACGAGCAGGAAATGGCCGTTATCGAAGCACTCAGGGAAGTAGGGCTGGATCCGGAAACCCGGCACCGCTACCCTCACGAGTTCTCCGGTGGGCAGCGGCAGAGAATTGCCATTGCCCGGGCACTGGTATTGAAACCGGCGCTGATTCTGCTGGACGAGCCGACTTCGGCTCTTGACCGGACAGTTCAGCGCCAGGTAGTGGAGCTACTGCGGTCACTGCAAACCAAGTACAACCTGACGTATTTGTTCATCAGCCATGACCTGGCTGTCGTCAAGGCGCTCAGCCACCAGTTGATGGTGGTCAAGCAAGGCCAAGTGGTCGAACAGGGTGACGCGCAAACCATATTTGCCGCACCGCAACATCCTTATACACAGCAGTTGCTGGAAGCCGCCTTTTTGGCACCAGTGGCTGTCGATTAACCTGAAGAGGAACAACACATGGGTTTTCTCGCCGGTAAGCGCGTCCTGATCGTCGGTGTCGCTAGCAAACTGTCCATCGCATCCGGCATCGCTGCCGCCATGCATCGCGAAGGTGCAGAGCTTGCTTTCACCTATCAGAACGACAAACTCAAAGGTCGCGTCGAAGAATTCGCCGCTGGCTGGGGCTCGGGCCCTGAGCTGTGCTTCCCTTGTGACGTAGCAAGCGACGAAGAAATCGCCAAGGTCTTCGAAGACCTGAGCAAGAAGTGGGACGGCCTGGACGTGATCGTTCACTCCGTAGGCTTCGCGCCTGGCGATCAACTGGATGGCGACTTCACCGAAGCCACCACCCGTGACGGCTTCCGCATCGCGCACGACATCAGCGCCTACAGCTTCGTGGCCCTGGCCAAGGCTGGTCGCGAAATGATGAAAGGCCGCAATGGCAGCCTGCTGACCCTGTCGTACCTGGGCGCCGAGCGCACCATGCCTAACTACAACGTGATGGGCATGGCCAAAGCCAGCCTGGAAGCGGGCGTACGTTACCTGGCTGGCAGCCTTGGCCCGGAAGGCACTCGCGTGAACGCTGTATCGGCAGGCCCGATCCGCACCCTCGCCGCTTCCGGTATCAAGAATTTCCGCAAGATGCTGGCCGCCAACGAAGCGCAGACTCCTCTGCGCCGCAACGTGACCATCGATGAAGTCGGCAACGCTGGCGCGTTCCTCTGCTCGGACCTGGCGTCCGGCATCAGCGGCGAAATCATGTACGTAGATGGTGGTTTCAACACGACCGCGATGGGTAACCTCGAAGAGTAATCTTCAGAGCGGTATCTGGAGCCCGTGAATCGAGAGATTTACGGGCTTTTTTTTGGAATTTTACAAACGATCACTGAGCCTGTGGGACCGGTGCTTGCCCGCGATATAGGCGCTTTGGTCTGTCAGGTGAACCGCGTTATCGTTCTTCGCGAGCAAGCTCGGCTCCCACAGGTACGGAGGTTTGCCAAGCACACTGCGCACCCCGTGGGAGCGAATTCATTCGCGAAGGCAATGGATGAAACGATGAAGATAGCGCGGCATGCCCGCATAAAACAGGCCGCCTCGCGCGGTTTTGATCTTAGGCGCCCCGTTAAACCACGCCGGCCGACCGCGGACGTTGAACCGTGGGTAACCCGGCAGGACGCCGGGTTAGCCGCACTGGGCCAGGGATGGCCCTTTGCGGCGGCCCACGGTTCATGGTCTGCGGTCGGGTACACCGAGCCCAAGCGAGGTGCCAAGTGGCGGGGCAAGGCCTTTTAGTTGCATTTGGCTGGGCCGGCATTCCGGCTGTTTGCCAAAAGTGACCCGCTGTAAGAGCGGAACCGTAATCAAATTAACCTCCAATAACGGATATGTACTCGAACCGTTTTTTTCACCAAAAAAAAGGCCGCTCAATGAGCGGCCTTCTTTTTTACTACCCGATCAAACCATCAGAAGCGTTCAATCTTCGCTTTGCTTTCGAGCTGCGCACGGTAAGCAGCGAAATCCTGCTGACCTTCACGTGAAGCGAGGAAGCGACGGTACTGAGCCTTCTCGGCGTCAGTCGGTGCTGCCGCCTGGTTCACGCCATTGAGGCGCACAATCACGAAGCTGCCGTCTGCCAGCGCAAGGCTGGTGTACTCCGGCTTGTCCTTGCCTTCAGGCTTGGGCATGCGGAACAGCGCCTGCAGCACAGCTGGATCGATACCTTCCTGGCCGCGAGTGACCGCTTCCATGACGTTCCAGCTATGACCATCCTGCTTCGCCGCCAATGGAATCTTGCCATCACGCAGGCCAGCCAACAGCGCTTCGCCCTTGGACTTCACTGCATCGGCAGCATGATCCTTGACCAGCTTCGCGCGAATCGCGGTGGCGACAGCTTCCAGTGGTAGCTGCTCAGGCATGCGGTGCTCTTTGGAGCGCACCACGACGACCGTTTCGGGATCCAGTTCCAGCGCATTGCTGTTGGAACCTTCTTCGAGCACTTCAGGGCTGAAAGCGGCCTGAATGACTGCGCGGTTAGCCGTAAGACCTTCGCCGCCTTCGCGACCGAACGGAGCACTGGTCTGGACCTTCAGACCCAGTTCCTGAGCCGGCTGGGCCAGATCGGAAGCTTCGAACGCGGAGTCTTCAAGCTGCTTGGTCGCCTCGACGAAACGCTGCTCGACCTGCTGGGATTTCAGCTCGTTAGTGAGCTTGCCTTTCAAACTGGCTAACGTTGGCACCGACGGTGCTTCCACGCCCAACAGCTTGATCAGGTGCCAGCCAAAGTCGCTGCGTACCGGAGCAGAAACCTGATCTTTGTTCAGCGCATACAGCGCATCTTCAAATGCCGGATCGTAGACACCTTTACCCGCGTAACCCAGGTCCCCACCCTTGGATGCCGAACCCGGATCCTGGGAAAATTCCTTGGCCAACGCAGCGAAGTCTTCGCCTTTGGCCAGACGTTGTTGAATTTCTTCAATCTTCGCCTTGGCCTGGGCATCGGTCATCTTGTCGTTCACATCGATCAGGATGTGCGCGCCGCGGCGCTGCTCGGCAAGATTGGCGATTTCTTTCTGGTACGCCGCCTGCAGATCCTCATCACTGACCTGCACCTTGTCGAAGAAAGAGGATTTCTTCAGCTCGATGTAATCCAGGACTACCTGCTCAGGGCTCATGAACTCTTTTGCGTGTTCATCATAGTGAGCCTTGATTTCGTCCTCGGTCACTTTCACGGAGGATGGATCAGCGGTAAGTGTCAGCGAAGCGAAGTCACGAGTCTGTTTTTCCAGACGGGCGAACGCTTCAACCTGTGCGTCGGTAACAAAGGCACTGCCCGCTACACCGGCACGAACCTGACCGATCAGCATTTCCTGAGCCAGCATCTGGCGGAATTGCAGACGGGTGAAGCCCAACTGACGAATGACCTGATCAAAGCGATCGGCGTTGAATTTGCCATCAACCTGGAACTCAGGTGTCTGCAAAATCTGCTGATCCAGCGAAGCTTCGGAGAACGTGAACTTCGCATCGCTGGCGCCCTGAAGCAGCAGCTTGCGATCGACCAGACCTTTCAAGGCCGAGTCGCGGAGCATTTTTTCATCCAGCAAGGCAGGATCGAAATCCTTGCCCAGTTGCTGCATGAGCTGTCGGCGTTGCATGTCGACGGCCTGGCTCAACTCGTTCTTGGTGATTTCCTCACCATTGACCTTGGCGGCGTCCTGGCTGGTGCTTGTGGCGGTGAAAATCGCATCGAAACCCGTCAAAGCCATCAACGCAATGATGATTCCGATGATTGTCTTGGCAATCCAGCCTTGTGAATTGTCCCTGATGTTCTGCAGCATGCGTCCCCCAAAACGGTTGTACTGACTAACCAACCGCGGAGCGTGGGTAGAAAGCGGATAGAAGAAAGGCGCATCCGAGGATGCGCCTTCTCGTAACTGGCGAAGCGGACGGGGGCTGGTAACCGCGACCCCGGTGTGTCAGGCCGGATTCAAACCGACCGCACCACCGCTGCGCTTGCCGACACAGAATGAATTCTGCTCGGTTGGGCAAAGGCTTTGAGAACTTAGTTGACAGCTTCTTTCAGGGCTTTACCGGCTTTGAAGCCTGGTTTTTTCGCAGCAGCGATTTCAAGCGTCTTACCCGTCTGAGGGTTACGACCGATACGCGCTGGACGATCAGTAACGGAGAAGGTCCCGAAACCAACCAGTACAACAGAGTCGCCAGCCTTCAGAGCGCCAGTGACGGATTCGATTACTGCGTCCAGCGCACGGCCAGCAGCAGCTTTCGGGATATCAGCGGATGCGGCGATAGCATCAATCAGTTCCGACTTGTTCACTCTAAGTCCCCTTATGTCTATATTGAGTATGTTTCTAAGTTTTTTTGGTGTAGCAAAAACAAGCGCTGAATGGCCTGCAGACGCTTAGAAGAGCCGCTTTATAACAAGGGCTCTAAAAAGCTGTCAAGGCAGGCAGTCCAGACTAATGCGTGCTAATTCTTTCCTTAGAGTCAGACTCGCGTTTTTCATCCTTTGCAACCATCTCGGGAGCCACATCCGGCAAGGGCTCCGGCGCGTATTGCAGCGCAATTTGCAGGACTTCGTCAATCCATTTAACTGGCTTGATCTGCAGGTCTGCTTTGATGTTGTCAGGAATCTCTTTCAGATCGCGAACGTTTTCCTCAGGAATGATCACCGTCTTGATACCACCACGGTGTGCCGCGAGCAGTTTTTCCTTCAAGCCGCCAATGGCCAGAACCTGTCCCCGCAGGGTAATTTCGCCCGTCATTGCCACGTCGGCACGCACCGGGATCTGTGTCAGAGCTGAAACAAGGGCCGTGCACATGCCTACGCCTGCGCTAGGACCATCTTTCGGGGTTGCCCCTTCCGGCATATGAATGTGGGTGTCACGCTTCTCATGGAAGTCCAGAGGGATTCCCAGGCTTTTGGCGCGACTGCGGACCACCGTCAATGCAGCGGTGATCGATTCCACCATCACATCACCGAGAGAACCGGTCTTGATCAGTTGGCCTTTACCGGGCACCACTGCCGCTTCGATGGTCAGCAATTCACCGCCGACTTGAGTCCATGCAAGACCGGTAACCTGCCCGATCTGATCCTGCTGCTCGGCCAGGCCGTAGCGGAATTTGCGCACACCGAGGAAGTGCTCGAGCATTTCTGCGCTGACACGGATTGCAAAACGTTTCTCCAGCGCATGCTCTTTCACCGCCTTGCGGCAGACCTTGGCAATCTGCCGCTCAAGGCTTCGCACACCCGCTTCACGAGTGTAATAACGCACGATGTCGCGGATCGCCTCTTCGTCGAACTCGACCTCGCCTTTTTTCAAACCATTGGCCTGGAGCTGCTTCGGCGTGAGGTATTTGACGGCAATATTGATCTTTTCGTCTTCGGTGTAGCCGGGCAAACGAATAACTTCCATCCGGTCCAACAGAGCCGCCGGGATGTTCATCGAGTTCGCGGTGCACAGGAACATTACGTCGGAAAGATCGTAATCTACTTCCAGGTAATGGTCGTTGAAGTTGTGGTTCTGCTCCGGATCCAGCACCTCAAGCAGTGCCGAAGCCGGGTCGCCACGCATGTCGCTGCCCATCTTGTCGATTTCATCAAGCAGGAACAACGGGTTGCGCACCCCCACTTTCGTCATCTTTTGAATCAATCTTCCCGGCATCGAACCGATGTAGGTCCGGCGGTGACCGCGAATTTCCGCCTCGTCACGCACGCCACCCAGGGCCATACGAACAAACTTGCGGTTGGTAGCGTTGGCAATCGACTCGGCCAGCGAGGTTTTACCCACGCCCGGCGGGCCCACCAGACACAAAACCGGGCCGCGAATTTTCTTCACGCGCTTTTGGACAGCGAGGTATTCGAGGATGCGCTCTTTGACTTCTTCAAGACCGTAGTGGTCTGCGTCGAGAATGTCTTCAGCGCGAGCCAGATCCAGACGAACCTTGCTCTGCGCCTTCCAAGGCACCTGAACCAGCCAGTCAATGTAGGAGCGAACCACAGTCGCTTCAGCAGACATCGGCGACATTTGTTTGAGCTTGTTCAGCTCCGCAGTCGCTTTAGTCATGGCGTCTTTAGGAAGACCAGCGTTATCGATGCGCTTTTTCAGCTCTTCGATTTCGTTGTGCCCTTCTTCGCCGTCGCCGAGTTCTTTCTGAATAGCCTTCATCTGCTCATTCAGGTAGTACTCACGCTGACTGCGCTCCATTTGCTTTTTGACGCGGCCGCGAATGCGCTTCTCGACCTGCAGCAAATCAATCTCGGCATCCAGCAAGGCAAGCACATGCTCGACCCGGGCCGACAAATCAATGATTTCGAGGATTTCCTGCTTCTGCTCGATTTTCAGCGCCATGTGCGCCGCCATGGTGTCTACCAGACGGCCAGGCTCATCGATGCTGTTAAGCGAAGACAGAACTTCAGCAGGCACTTTCTTGCCTAGCTGGACGTATTGTTCGAACTGAGCCAACAGGCTGCGCACGAACACTTCGGACTCACGATCAGGCGCATCGACCTCATCGATCAACGCAACTTCTGCGCGGCAGTGACCGTCGACTTCGATGAACCGCTCGACGGAGCCGCGCTGTTCACCTTCGACCAGCACCTTGACGGTGCCATCGGGCAATTTGAGCAACTGCAATACGGTTGCAATGGTGCCGACGTTATAAAGAGCGTCTTCACCTGGATCATCGTCTGCAGGATTTCTTTGCGCGAGCAACAGGATCTGCTTGTCGCCTGTCATCGCCGCCTCAAGGGCTTCGATAGACTTCTCGCGCCCCACGAACAGCGGGATAACCATGTGCGGATAAACCACAACATCGCGCAATGGCAAGAGAGGCAATTCAATGGTCGTTTTCATGATTTCGCCTCTACGGCGGCCATGTGGCCGTGGACAGGAATGAGCTTGAATCCAAGATGGGGGTAGTTTCCTGAAAAAACAAGCCTTGAGGCATGAAATGCAAAAGGGGCCCGAGGGCCCCTTTCTATTCGTGCAGCTATTCGCGCAGCATTTCATTCATGCAGCAATATGACTTACGCGTCAGGTGCAGCCTTCACCGGCGGCTCGCTGTTTTCGTAGATCAACAGCGGCTTGGACGTGCCTTCAATAACGCTTTCGTCGATCACCACCTTGCTCACCTCAGACTGCGAGGGGATTTCATACATGGTGTCGAGCAGAACGCCTTCAAGGATGGAACGCAATCCACGGGCACCGGTTTTACGCTCAAGCGCTCGGCGGGCCACGGATTTCAGCGCGTCAGTGCGGAACTCGAGATCCACACCTTCCATTTCGAACAGCTTGGCATATTGCTTGGTCAGGGCATTTTTCGGCTCAGTGAGAATCTGCATCAATGCAGCCTCATCCAGCTCGTCCAATGTCGCCAGAACCGGCAGACGACCCACGAACTCCGGGATCAGACCGAACTTGACCAAGTCGTCAGGCTCGACTTCACGCAGGGACTCGCCGACCTTCTTGCCTTCTTCCTTGCTCCGCACTTCTGCGTTGAAACCAATGCCGCCCTTGGTGGAACGGTTTTGAATAACCTTTTCCAGACCAGAGAACGCACCACCGCAGATGAACAGGATGTTACGCGTGTCGACCTGAAGGAATTCCTGCTGCGGATGCTTGCGACCACCTTGAGGTGGGACGGACGCAACCGTGCCTTCGATCAGCTTGAGCAGGGCCTGCTGCACGCCTTCACCGGAAACATCCCGGGTAATCGACGGGTTGTCAGACTTGCGCGAGATCTTGTCGATCTCATCGATGTAGACGATACCCATCTGGGCTTTTTCTACATCGTAATCGCATTTCTGCAGCAGCTTCTGAATGATGTTCTCGACATCCTCACCTACGTAACCCGCCTCGGTGAGGGTGGTTGCGTCAGCGATGGTGAACGGAACGTTCAGCAAGCGGGCCAGGGTTTCGGCAAGCAGGGTTTTACCCGAGCCTGTTGGGCCGATCAGCAAAATGTTGCTCTTGCCGAGTTCGACGTCGTCATTCTTTTTGTCACGCTGGTTCAGACGCTTGTAGTGGTTATATACCGCTACAGCCAGAACCTTCTTGGCACGCTCCTGACCAATCACATACTGATCAAGGATGCCGCTGATTTCTTTAGGCGAAGGCAATTTATGCGCGCTGCTCTCGGCCTGTGCTTCCTGCACCTCCTCGCGGATGATGTCATTGCACAGGTCGACGCACTCGTCGCAAATAAAGACCGAGGGGCCGGCAATCAACTTGCGTACTTCATGCTGGCTTTTGCCACAGAAGGAGCAATAGAGCAGCTTGCCGTTGTCCTCGCCGTTGCGGGTGTCAGTCATTCGTTCGATCCAAATCCGATAGGCTTGCAACACAAGATGAAGGCTATTGCGGGCTTTTTCAAGCCCGCCAGTGATCAGAGGAGCCGACCAACCCTATTTTGAGCTGCTTATTTAAGCGGGGCGCTGAGTGATGACTTCATCGATCAGGCCGTACTCACGCGCGGCTTCAGCACTCATGAAGTTATCGCGGTTGGTATCACGCTCGATCTCTTCAAGGGTGTGGCCGCTATGCTTGGCCATCAGCGTGTTCAAACGCTCACGAATGAAGAGGATTTCCTTGGCATGGATTTCGATGTCCGAAGCCTGGCCCTGGAAACCGCCCAATGGCTGGTGAATCATCACGCGCGAGTTCGGCAGGCAGAAACGCTTGCCAGCCGCACCCGCTGTCAGCAGGAAGGCACCCATGCTGCACGCCTGACCGATACAGGTAGTCGACACATTGGGCTTGATGAACTGCATGGTGTCGTAGATCGACATGCCTGCAGTCACTGAGCCGCCAGGTGAGTTGATGTAGAGATGGATATCCTTGTCCGGGTTTTCCGCTTCAAGGAACAGCAGCTGCGCGCAGATCAGGTTGGCCATGTAGTCTTCTACCGGGCCTACCAGAAAGATCACTCGCTCCTTGAGCAGGCGCGAGTAGATGTCATAGGCGCGTTCGCCACGGGCGGACTGCTCGATAACCATCGGGACCAAGCCGCCAGCGGCCTGGATGTCAGAGTTCTGCTGAATATAAGAATTGCGGGACATGTCTCGCATTCACTCCCAAATAGTCATTTCTTGAATACGCACAAGCCAGCGCGAAGGCTGGCTTGTAGGTGTTTTCGAACGAGAAAACAGATCAGTCGGCTTGTGGAGCTTCTACCGGCTTGACCGCTTCTTCGTAGGAGACCGACTTCTCGGTCACGCTAGCCTTCTGCAAAACAGTATCCACAACTTGCTCTTCAAGCACAACCGAACGCACTTCGTTCATTTGCTGCTCGTTTTTGTAGTACCAAGCCACGACCTGCTCTGGCTCCTGGTAGGCAGAGGCCATTTCCTGAATCATCTCGCGAACACGAGTATCATCAGGCTTGAGGTCGAACTGCTTGACCACTTCAGCAACGATCAGACCCAGCTCAACGCGACGCTTGGCTTGCTCTTCGAACAGTTCAGCTGGCAGCTGATCAGGCTTGATGTTGCCACCGAATTGCTGAACAGCCTGAACGCGCAGACGGTTTACTTCGTTTTCCAGCAGAGCCTTAGGCACTTCGATCGGGTTGGAGGCCAGCAAGCCGTCCATTACCTGATTCTTGACCTTGGATTTGATGGCCTGGCGCAGCTCGCGCTCCATGTTCTTGCGAACTTCGGTGCGGAAGCCTTCAATGCCGGTTTCCTTGATACCGAACTGCTTGAAGAACTCTTCGTTCAGCTCAGGCAGCTTAGGCTCGGAAACGGTATTGACGGTCACGGTGAACTCGGCGGCTTTACCAGCCAGTTCGAGGTTCTGATAGTCTTCCGGGAAAGTCAGATTCAGAACACGCTCTTCACCTGGCTTGGCGCCAACCAGACCATCTTCGAAGCCTGGAATCATGCGACCGGAGCCCAGTACGAGCTGGGTGCCAGTGGCGGAACCGCCAGCGAACACTTCGCCATCAACCTTGCCGACGAAATCGATGTTCAGCTGATCTTCGTTCTGGGCAGCGCGATCGGCCACTTCGAAGCGAACGTTCTGCTTGCGCAGGATTTCCAGCATGTTGTCCAGATCAGCATCAGCCACGTCTGCAGAAAGACGCTCAACAGTGATGGAATCGAAACCGGCAACGGTAAACTCAGGGAATACTTCGAAAGTTGCGACGTATTCCAGATCTTTGCCTTTTTCAAAGGACTTAGGCTCTACAGCTGGTGCGCCAGCCGGGTTCAGCTTTTGCTCAACCACTGCTTCGTAAAAGGTAGCCTGGATCAAATCACCCAGCGCTTCCTGACGCGCGCCATCTTCATAACGCTGGCGGATCACGCTCATAGGCACTTTGCCTGGGCGGAAGCCCGGGATCTTGGCTTTACGTGCGGTCTGCTGCAGACGCTTGTTGACTTCAGTCTCGATGCGCTCAGCTGGCACGCCAATGGTCATGCGGCGCTCAAGAGCGGAAGTATTTTCAACAGAAACTTGCATGGATATTCCTCGTTGCACAGACGTTAGCCGGCCGTTTCCGACCCCAGAATCAAGGGCATGCATTCTAGTGGGTCGAACTCAAGAAGTCACCCTACTGAAAAAGGGCAAATAAAGAGAAGGGAATCAAACGGTCAGCGAATGACAACCGTGGTTGCGTTCATCTGCCCGAAACGCGTCTGGCATGGCCCTGCATTAAGCATCATGGACCCGGCCTGGGCGTTGATTCCGCTCCGCGAAACACGTCCCGCACGACCGACGGCAGCAACGCTGGCCAGCTCGCGAGACGCAAAACAATAATCCTGAAACAAAAAAAGCCGCACTAGGCGGCTTTTCTTTTCGCGCTATAACCGGCTCACCAGTAATAACGCTTATTTCTTGGTGCGGACGGAGAGACTCGAACTCTCACACCTTGCGGCGCTGGAACCTAAATCCAGTGTGTCTACCAATTCCACCACATCCGCAGTCAATCTTTAAAGCAAAGGCGCCAGATTTTTAACCTGGCGCCTTTCTGAATATGGGGTGGACGAAGGGGATCGAACCCTCGACAACGGGAGTCACAATCCCGTGCTCTACCAACTGAGCTACGCCCACCATATTGCATGTAACCGTGACATCTAACTTGTACTTGCCAAAGCTGCCTTTAATGGCGCACCCGGCAGGACTCGAACCTGCGACCATCCGCTTAGAAGGCGGATGCTCTATCCAGCTGAGCTACGGGCACTTATATAATCTGCATTCTTTAACGATTACAAATTAAAGGCTTTCAATCACTCCGAGCTAACCTTCAACCCTGCGTGACTTATCACTCTAACAACCAGTGCTAGCTTAACCAGTGCTGGGCTGTGCCCGACAAGTGCGACGAATCTTATAGACGCCCCTTAAGGTCGTCAACTCTTTTTTAGAAAAAAATTCAGTTAGATAAAGGGGTTAGGTGAATATGCAGACCAAGCGCCTTTGCCCGAGGGCGATGACATGCGAGAATGCGCGCTCTTTTCCGATCCCTTTCGATGGTTAATCACGCGTAATGACTGCAAAACTAATCGACGGCAAAGCGATCGCAGCCAGCCTGCGCCAGCAGATCGCCAAACGTGTCGCCGAACGTCGCGAGCAAGGCCTGCGTACGCCCGGCCTCGCAGTGATTCTGGTGGGCAGCGACCCCGCCTCCCAGGTCTATGTATCGCACAAGCGCAAGGACTGCGAGGAAGTCGGCTTCGTCTCGCAAGCCTACGATCTGCCCGCGCAGACCTCTCAGGTGGAACTGACCGAACTGATCGATCGCCTCAATGACGATGCGAACATCGACGGCGTACTGCTGCAATTGCCCCTGCCCGAACACCTGGATGCATCACTGTTGCTGGAGCGTATTCGCCCGGACAAGGACGTGGACGGTTTCCATCCTTATAACGTCGGCCGTCTGGCCCAGCGGATTCCGTTGCTGCGCCCATGCACACCCAAGGGCATCATGACCCTGCTGGAAAGCACCGGCGTGGACCTCTACGGAATGGACGCCGTGGTAGTTGGCGCGTCCAACATCGTTGGTCGTCCGATGGCCATGGAGCTGTTGCTGGCTGGCTGCACTGTGACTGTGACCCATCGCTTCACCAAGGATCTTGCGGGCCACGTGGGCCGTGCTGATCTGGTGGTAGTAGCCGCCGGCAAGCCGGGCCTCGTCAAAGGCGAGTGGATCAAGGAAGGCGCTATCGTGATTGACGTCGGCATCAACCGTCAGGACGACGGCAAGCTGGTGGGTGACGTGGTGTACGACACCGCCCTGCCCCGCGCTGGCTGGATTACCCCCGTCCCCGGCGGCGTTGGCCCGATGACACGTGCCTGCTTGCTGGAAAACACGCTGTACGCAGCAGAAACCCTGCACGGCTGATAGCCGGGTTACGGGATAAATGAAAACGGCACCCCGAGGGGTGCCGTTTTTCATTGCATAGCGGCCTTACTTCTTGGCTGCCTCCCAGCTCTTCAGCAAGTCTGAATAGGCGATGGTTTCGCCCTTCGGTTTTTCGTTGGCCAGCTTGCGTTGTGGGGCCAGGAACTTGCCACCACTCTGCTCAGCTTTGGTGTACCACGCTTCCGCCGTGGTTTCCGGATTCATTATAGGCGCGCACTTGCTGGCGCCCTGAACCTTGGAGCGCTCGATACGCGTCATGATCGCATCCTGATCCTTGGCCAGACCGTCCAGTGCCTGTTGTGCCGTTTTCTCGCCGGTTACAGCTTCGGCAACATGACTCCACCACAACTGCGCAAGTTTCGGATAGTCCGGCACGTTGGTCCCGGTGGGCGACCACTGAACGCGGGCAGGGCTGCGATAGAACTCCACCAGACCACCCAGCTTGGGCGCCAAGGCGGTCATTTCTTTAGAGTTGATGTCTGATTCACGAATTGGCGTCAGGCCTACGATGGTTTTCTTCAACGAGACGCTTTTCGACGTTACAAACTGCGCATAGAGCCAGGCAGCGAGACGTTTTTTCTCGTCGGAAGCCTTGAGAAAGGTCCAGGAACCCACATCCTGATAGCCAAGCTTCATGCCTTCTTTCCAGTACGGGCCTTTTGGCGAAGGCGCCATACGCCATTTCGGCGTGCCATCGGCATTCATCACCGGCAGGCCCGCTTTGGTCATGTCTGCGGTGAAGGCGGTGTACCAGAAAATCTGCTGAGCAACGTTACCCTGCGAAGGCACCGGCCCAGACTCGGAGAACGTCATACCCGCGGCTTCCGGCGGAGCGTAGGCTTTGAGCCAGTCGATGTACTTCTGGGTCGCAAACACTGCCGCCGGGCCGTTGGTGTCGCCGCCACGCGTAATGCTGGAACCCACCGGATGGCAGTCCTCTACGCGAATACCCCATTCGTCCACCGGCAAACCGTTAGGCAGCCCCTTGTCGCCGCTTCCCGCCATGGAGAACCAAGCATCAGTGAAGCGCCAGCCCAGCGATGGATCTTTCTTGCCGTAGTCCATGTGTCCGTAGACTTTCTTGCCGTCGATTTCCTTCACGTCTTCGCTGAAAAACTTGGCGATGTCTTCATAAGCCGACCAGTTGACAGGTACGCCCAGCTCGTAGCCGTACTTGGCCTTGAACTTCTCCTTCAGGTCTGCGCGATCAAACCAGTCAGCGCGGAACCAGTAAAGGTTGGCGAATTGCTGATCCGGCAGTTGATACAGCTTGCCGTCCGGCGCAGTAGTGAACGAGGTGCCAATGAAATCTTTCAAATCCAGCGTCGGCGAAGTGACCTTGCTGCCTTCCGGGCTTGCCATCAGGTCGGTCAGCGACAGCGCCTTGCCATAACGGAAGTGGGTACCGATCAAGTCGGAGTCATTCACCCAACCGTCATAAATGCTTTTGTCCGACTGCATGGCGGTCTGCAGCTTTTCAATTACGTCACCTTCCTGCAGCAAGTCATGGGTGACTTTGATGCCAGTAATTTCGGTGAAGGCTTTCGCCAGCGTTTTCGATTCGTACTCGTGAGTGGTCAAGGTTTCGGAAACCACCTTGATGTCCATGCCGCGAAACGGCTCGGCGGCCTTGATGAACCACTCCAGCTCTTTCAATTGTTCGGCATCGGAAAGCGTGCTCGGCTTGAACTCGCTGGCCGCCCACTTCTTGGCTGCATCTTCGTACTGATCCGCCCATGCCGAAACGCTCAATCCGCTGAGCATCACCATTGTTGCCAGCGTCACGCTATGTCGCAGCTTGTTTTTCTTATTGAACATAGACACCTCCAGTGTTGTTTCTTATGTAATCCCGCTTCGAATACCACCTATCGAATCAGCCTGGCATTAGCGCTGATCCGCTCTCTACCCCCAACGCATCACAACCAAGAGCCACACCAGAGAAATCCCTGAAGCGACCCAGATATTCCAGTCGGTTGCGCCGATCACCAACAGATGCAGATAAGCGCTACCCAGCAGCCCAATGAACAATCGGTCGCCACGAGTGGTGGCAATCGGCAGAAAACCTCGCCGCTCAAGGCTGGCCGAGCGCAATTCCCATACCGTCATCCCTGCCAACAGCAAAGCAATGCTGCCGAAGAAGATCGCGGTTGGCAGTGTCCAGGACATCCACTCCATTTTCGACTCCTCAGACCCGACCAAGGGCAAAGCCCTTGACCACATGGTTACGAACGAACCAGATCACCAGCATGCCAGGCAGGATGGTCAACACCCCCGCCGCCGCCAGGACACCCCAATCAATGCCTGATGCCGACACTGTCCGCGTCATTACTGCCGCAATCGGCTTGGCGTTTACCGACGTCAAAGTGCGAGCCAGCAGTAGTTCAACCCAGGAAAACATGAAGCAGAAGAACGCCGTCACGCCAATACCCGAGCCAATCAGCGGAACAAATATCTTCGCGAAAAACTTCGGAAAGCTATAACCGTCGATGTAAGCCGTTTCATCAATTTCCTTGGGCACACCCGACATGAACCCCTCAAGAATCCACACAGCCAATGGCACGTTGAACAGGCAATGAGCCAGCGCTACTGCGATATGGGTATCGAACAGGCCGATGGACGAATACAGCTGGAAGAATGGCAGCAGGAAAACCGCAGGCGGTGCCATGCGATTGGTCAGCAACCAGAAGAACAGGTGCTTGTCGCCCAGAAAACGATAACGGGAAAACGCATAAGCCGCTGGCAACGCCACGCTCAGTGAGATCACGGTATTGAGGCAAACGTAGTACAGAGAATTAATGTAGCCGCTATACCAGCTCTCGTCGGTGAAAATCACCTTGTAATTGGCCAGGGTGAAATCCTGAGGCCAGAGCGTCAGGCCGCCCAGAATTTCAGTGTTGGTCTTGAACGACATGTTCACCAACC
This sequence comes from Pseudomonas syringae, assembly GCF_000737245.1. Classification (GTDB taxonomy): domain Bacteria; phylum Pseudomonadota; class Gammaproteobacteria; order Pseudomonadales; family Pseudomonadaceae; genus Aquipseudomonas; species Aquipseudomonas syringae_J. The sequence goes on from NZ_JPQU01000052.1 coordinate 27,771, forward strand.
AATAGATCGGCACCAGCAAAAACAGCAGGTAAATCCACAGCGGTATGACTTTGCGCAGGTCCATGTCCGCCTCCTCAGTTCTTTTCGCTATGGGTCATGGCGGTGTAGAACACCCACGACACCAGCAGAATTATCAGGAAATAAACCAACGAGAATGCCGCCGCCGGGCCCAGGTCGAATTGGCCGAGCGCCATGGTGGTCAGGGTCTGACTAAGGAAGGTGGTGGAGTTGCCTGGCCCACCGCCCGTCAGCACGAACGGTTCGGTGTAAATCATGAAACTGTCCATGAAGCGCAGCATCACGGCGATCAGCAACACGCTCTTCATTTTCGGCAGTTGGATGTGTCGGAACACCGCCCAGCTGGAGGCCCGATCAATACGCGCCGCCTGGTAATAGACGTCCGGAATCGCACGCAAGCCTGAGTAGCAAAGCAGCGCAACCAGCGACGTCCAATGCCAGACATCAATGATCAACACCGTCACCCAGGCGTCTGATGCGTTGGCCGCATAGTTGTAACTGATGCCCAGGACGTTGTTCAGCGTGTAACCCAGCAAACCAATATCGCCCCGGCCGAAGATCTGCCAGATGGTGCCGACGACGTTAAACGGAATCAGCAGCGGAATGGTCATGACGATCAGGCAGACCGTGGACCAGCGCCCCTTGCTCGGCATGCATAACGCGATAGCGATCCCCAACGGAATCTCGATCAGCAGTACACACGCGGAATAGATGAATTGGCGTAGCAGCGAGTCGTGCAGACGTGGGTCCTGCAAGACCTGCCGGAACCAGTCGGTGCCGACGAAGTAGCGGCTGGACTGGTCGAAGATGTCCTGCACCGAATAGTTGACCACGGTCATCATCGGGATGATGGCGCTGAAGGCCACCAGCAGGAAAACCGGCAGCACCAGCCACCACGCCTTGTTGTTCTGAACCTTATTCATGGCCTGACTCCAGCAAGTAATCATCCGCGTAGACCATCAGCCATTGGCCCGGGAAACTGATCCAGGCTTGCCCTTCGGGGACTGGCTTGTCTTCCGCGAGCCTGACTTTCAGAGCGTGTCCGGCCAGGTGCAGATTCAGAATCTTGTAGGTGCCCAAGTCCTCGACATGGCTCACCTCGGCGCACAGTGCATCGTCCACCGGACCATCCCAGACATGCACAAACTCGGGCCGAATGCCGATTTTCAGACTGCTCCAGGTTTTCTCGCTGATGCGCTGCTGCATCGCGGCCGGGAGCGGCAAATGGACGTCGCCAAAGCCCACGCCTCCCGCCTGTGGAACCACCTCAATCAGGTTCATTCCGGGGCTACCGATGAAGTAACCGACAAAGGTATGCCGAGGCTTTTCGAACAGTTCCCGCGGCGTACCGAACTGAACAATCGCGCCGCCGTACATCACTGCGATCTTGTCAGCGAAGGTCGACGCCTCCAGCTGATCGTGGGTGACATAGACCATGGTGATGTTGAATTGCTCGTGGATCTGCTTGAGCTTACGCCGCAGCTTCCACTTCAGGTGGGGGTCGATCACGGTCAGTGGTTCATCGAACAGAATCGCCGACACGTCATCGCGCACCAAGCCACGGCCCATCGAGACCTTCTGCTTTTCGTCAGCGGTGAGGTTGCGGGCCTTCTTCTTCAACAAGGGTTGCAGGTCCAGCACGTCGGCAATTTCATTTACCTTGGTTTGAATCCTTTTCTCGTCCATGCCCTGATTGCGCAGCGGAAATGCAAGATTGTCGTACACCGTCATGGTGTCGTAGACCACCGGAAACTGGAAAACCTGAGCGATGTTGCGCTGCTCTGGAGAAAGCGTATTGACCACCTTGGAGTCGAACATCACCTGACCTTCCGAAGGGCTCAGCAAACCGGAAATGACGTTCAGCAAAGTTGATTTGCCACACCCGGAAGGCCCCAGCAGTGCATACGCCCCGCCCTGCTCCCAGATATGACTCATCTCACGAATCGCGTAATCCTCGGGGCCATTCGGATGCTTGCTATAGCTGTGTGCGAGGTTTTGCAGTCGAATCTCAGCCATCAGGCAACCCTCGCCATACGCAAGCCGGGCGCCTGAATCAGGCGACCTTGCTCATCAAACACGAACAATTTATGAGTCGGGATATACACGCGGATCGATGCATCGACATCGTAGGCGTGCACCCCGGGAAGATGCAGCACCAACTGAAAATGCTCGTTTCGCACATGCAGAAACGTCTCTGAGCCGCTGATTTCCGCCAGTTCCACGGTCACCGCCAGCTCAAGATCATCATCGTTCGAAGGCACCAGACTCAAATGGCTGGGGCGCACGCCAAAACGGTAATCGCCATCGCCAATCCTGCGCAGATCAACGTTGAGGGGGAAATGCACAAAATTAGCAAAACTGACTTCGCTGCCCTGAATGCGGCCGGGCATCAAATTGATCGGCGGCTCGGAGAACAACTCTGCCGCCAGCACGCTTTTCGGCTGGTGATAGACCTCGGGCGTGCGCCCGCTCTGAATCACCCGCCCTTCATGCAATACCGTGGTGGTGCCACCCAGCGCCAGCGCCTCATTGGGCTCGGTTGTGGCATAGATGGCGATGGTATGGCGCACTTGGAACAGCTCGCGCATCTCCTGACGCAGTTCTTCGCGCAGCTTGTAGTCGAGGTTGACCAGCGGCTCATCAAACAGAATCAGCTCGGCATCCTTGACCAGCGCTCGCGCCATGGCCGTGCGTTGCTGTTGGCCACCAGACAGCTCCAGCGGGTAGCGCGTGAGGAATTTCTCAATGCGCAGCATTTTTGCCGTTTCCAGCACTTTGCTCTGGATAACCTCGCGGGAGGCACCGGCCTGGCGCAGTGGCGACGCGATATTCTCGAATACCGTCATGCTGGGGTAGTTGATGAACTGCTGATAAACCATCGACACGTTGCGATGCCGCACGGCGATCTGAGTCACGTCCTTGCCGTTCATCAGGATCCGGCCACTGTCGGGCTTATCCAGTCCAGCCATCAGTCGCATCAGGCTGGTCTTGCCAGACAGGGTGCGGCCGAGCAACACATTGAACGATCCGGGCTCGAAGCTAAGAGATGCATCATCGATCCAGGTATGACCGTCGACGGCGCGATTGACGTGTTCCAGTGTTAGAGACATGGCTTGCCCTTTTTTTTCGTTTCTTATTCAGGGGGTGCGCAAATGCTTCTTCCAGATAGCGACAATCATGCCAAACCCGGCTAAAGCCCAGACCAGAGCCTTGCGCGCTAAAAACCACGTTTTCTTGCATTCATTGCTGAACATTAATGAACAGAAAATGCTGAACAGATGAACACTTTGAACATTGACTTTGAACAGTCCTGAGTAACACTGCATGGACGCCACGGGCTTGGACGTCCGTGCCAGATGTAACCCTGACCCAACAAAAAATATAAAAAACGCACTCGGGACCCAGCCAACATGGCCAATGCAGCTCACGACACCATCATCAGAGACTCATGGTCCCGCTGCCGGGATTTCGGCTTGAGTCACCAAAGCCCGCCTTCTTTCGGCCAGTTGCCGGTGGATCAGGTCAACCAGTTGCTGGAACGTCATCAAGCGTTGGTGCAAACCACCCATCAGCAGGTATTGCCGTTCTACGAAAATATTCTTAGCAACTCCAACTGCCTGATTCTGCTGGCCGACAATCAGGGCCAACTGCTCAAGTCATGGGGGACACAGCGCTTCATCGAACCGTCTTGCAATCAGGGCTTTCTGGCCGGAGCCAGTTGGGTCGAGCGCGGTACCGGGACCAATGCCATCGGCACTGCTCTGGCCTGTGAGCAAGCGGTACACATCGAACACAACGAACATTTTCTCAAGGCCAACCGCTTCATGACCGGCTCGGCAGCGCCGATTTTTGATGCCGCCCGCCGTATGATCGCGGTACTGGACGTGTCCAGCGATAGCTTCCTGCCGCCTTCCCACACTTTGGGGATGGTGAAGATGATGAGCCAGTCGGTGGAGAACCGGCTGATCCTTGATCAGTTTCAGGACACGCACTTTCAGCTGACTTTCAACACCGGGCTGAACAACCTGGACAGTCAATGGGCTGGCCTGCTGATCCTCGATGAAAGCGGTTTTATCGTCAGCGCCAACCGTCGCGCTGATAATTTGCTGAGCGGTAGCTGGTCAGGGACCAGGTTGTCGGGGCTGAGCTTGATGGGGAAAAACATCGAACAGATTTTCAACACCCTGGCTCGCCAGGTATTTGATCAAACCGAGAGCCAGCCCTTCGCGCTGCAGGCCGCCGGGCACAATCGTTTTCATGGCCTGCTGCGTCGACCACAACGCAAGCCAGTGCGGATTCACGGCCTGCCCCCGCTGAAAGCGGATGCCAGCCATGGTCCGGTCGCGCTCAACGGGATCAGCCTTGGTGATGCCAAAGTCGAAAAGGCTGTGCTTCAGGCCGAACGGCTGCTGGAAAAGAACATCGCGCTGTTGATCCACGGCGAAACCGGAGTCGGCAAAGAGGTCTTCGTCAAAGCGCTGCACAACGCCAGCTCCAGGTCAGACCGACCACTGATTGCGGTCAACTGCGCGGCAATCCCCGCTGAGCTGGTGGAATCGGAATTGTTCGGCTACGAAAAAGGCGCATTTACCGGGGCTCATCACAAAGGCAGCATCGGCCTGATTCGCAAGGCCGATAAAGGCACGCTGTTCCTCGATGAAATCGGTGATATGCCACTTCCGGTTCAGGCGCGACTGTTACGCGTGCTGCAAGAGCGCTGCGTGCAACCGTTGGGCAGCAGCGAACTGCATCCGGTGGACGTCCGCCTGATTTCCGCAACCAATAGAAACTTGCGTGACGATGTTCAGGCCGGTCATTTTCGGCAGGATCTGTATTACCGGATCAGCGGGCTAAACCTGGAACTCCCTGCCCTGCGGCAGCGCACCGACAAGGCCGCGCTGGTCCAGCGCATCTGGGAGCAGCATCGCGAAGCGCAGCAAAACATGGGTTTTTTGCCTGAGGTGCTGGAGTTGTTCGATCGCCACCCCTGGCCGGGCAATTTGCGCCAACTCAGTAATGTGATTCAGGTAGCACTGGCGTTGGCAGGTGATGAAATGATCGGTCCGGAGCATTTGCCGGATGACTTTTTCGCTGATCTGCAGATGGAATCAGAGGATGTTCAAACGGTGGCCGCGCTCAGCCGCAAACGGGCTATGCACGCTGGGGAGGATTTGACTGAAATGCTGCAGGCAGTCGGAGGCAATATCTCGCAACTGGCCAAGCATCTGGGTGTGAGCCGCAATACCCTTTATAAGCGGTTGCGGGAAAGACGGGGTTAGAGGCTGCAACCACCTGACCCGTGATCTGGTCGCACAAACCGGCTGAGGTGGACATTGCAGGAGCGAACTTGTTCGCGAGGCGTGGGCATTGCCAACAGACACTTGTCGTCTGACATGCTGCCCTCGCCAACAAGTTGGCTCCTACAGATCAAGGACCTTTCAGCGAATCAATCCGCCAAGCGCCAGGTCGTACCGCCCTTGCCATCTTCCAGCACCACGCCCATGGCGGTGATCTGGTCGCGGATGCGGTCGGATTCGGCCCAGTCTTTGGCTGCACGAGCCGCCAGTCGCGCCTGGATCAACGCTTCGACCTCTGAGGCATCGACCCGCCCTTCAGCACGTGACTGCAAAAAGTCGTCGGCTTCAAGCTGCAAGACACCCAGGACACTTGCCAGCTGCTTCAAACGTGCCGCCAGACCGGCTGCAGACGGCAGGTCGGTGTCACGCAGGCGGTTAATCTCGCGAACCATCTCGAACAGCACCGCGCACGCTTCCGGCGTACCGAAGTCGTCGTTCATGGCTGCGGAGAAACGCTCGACGAAGGCTTCGCCACCCGAAGGCTCGGCAACCGGCAAGCCGCGAAGTGCGTGGTAGAAACGCTCCAGCGCACTCTTGGACTCTTTCAGGCTGTCTTCGGAGTAGTTGATAGCGCTGCGGTAATGGCTGGATACCAACAAGTAGCGCACCACTTCCGCTGAGTATTTCTCCAGCACGTCACGAATGGTGAAGAAGTTGTTCAAGGACTTGGACATCTTCTCGCCATTGATGCGAATCATGCCGCAGTGCAGCCAGGCATTGGCGTAGGTCTTGCCTGTCGCGGCTTCGCTCTGGGCGATTTCGTTTTCATGGTGCGGGAATTCAAGATCACTGCCGCCGCCATGAATATCGAACGTTTCACCCAGGCAGCAGGTGGACATCACCGAGCATTCGATATGCCAGCCCGGACGCCCTGCGCCCCATGGCGATTCCCAGCTCGGCTCGCCCGGCTTGACGCCTTTCCACAGTACGAAATCCAGCGGATCGTCCTTGGCTTCTTCCACTTCGATACGGGCACCGATGCGCAGGTCTTCGATCTTCTTGCGCGACAGCTTGCCGTAGCCGAGGAACTTGCCAACGCGGTAGTACACGTCGCCATTGCCGGGAGCATAGGCATAACCCTTGTCAATCAGGGTCTGGATCATGGCATGCATGCCGTCGATGTAGTCGGTGGCACGCGGCTCCATGTCCGGCTTGAGGATGTTGAGGCGCGCCTCGTCCTCATGCATCGCGTCGATCATGCGCGCCGTCAGAGCATCAAAGGATTCGCCGTTTTCACGGGCACGATTGATGATCTTGTCGTCGATATCGGTGATGTTGCGCACATACGTCAAATCGTAACCGCTGAAACGCAGCCAGCGGGTCACCAGGTCGAACGCCACCATGCTGCGCCCGTGGCCCAGGTGGCAGTAGTCGTAAACGGTCATCCCGCAGACGTACATACGCACCTTGTTGCCATCCAGCGGCTTGAAGACTTCTTTGCTCTTGGTGAGCGTGTTGTAGATCGAAAGCACTTAGGCTCCTTAAGACCACGAATCTCGTAGCGTTACAGTCCGGTTGAAGACTGGTTGACCAGGTTTCGAGTCCTTGATGTCCGCGCAGAAATAACCTTCGCGTTCGAACTGGAAACGGTCTTCCGGTTGCGCTTGCCCCAATGAAGGTTCCGCACGACAACCGGTCAGCACTTGCAGGGAGTCCGGATTGATGTTGTCCAGGAAGGTCGCACCGTCTTCGGTTTTTTCCGGGTTCGGCGAACGGAACAGACGATCATACAGACGCACTTCGCATTCAACGCTTTCAGCCGCAGGCACCCAGTGCACGACGCCTTTGACCTTGCGGCCTTCAGGGTTCTTGCCAAGGGTGTCTGGATCGTAGGAGCAACGCAGCTCGACGATGTTGCCGTCGGCATCCTTGATCGCTTCGTCGGCACGGATCACGTAGCTGCCACGCAGGCGAACTTCGCCGTTTGGCTCAAGACGCTTGTAGCCTTTTGGCGGCTCTTCCATGTAGTCGTCGCGGTCGATATAGATTTCCCGGGAGAACGGCAGGTTACGCACGCCCAGGTCTTCTTTCGGGTGCCGCGGCAGCTCCAGGTTTTCGACCTGACCTTCCGGGTAGTTGGTGATCACGACTTTCAGCGGACGCAGGACACACATGGCGCGTGGGGCGCTGTGGTCAAGGTCGTCGCGGATGCTGAATTCCAGCATGCCGAAATCCACCACGCCATCGGAACGATTGGTGCCGATCATTTCGCAGAAGTTACGGATCGACTTCGGTGTGTAACCACGGCGGCGGAAGCCCGAGAGGGTCGACATGCGCGGGTCATCCCAACCGAATACGTGCTTCTCATCCACCAGTTGCTTGAGCTTGCGCTTGCTGGTGATGGTGTAGTTCAGGTTCAGACGCGAGAACTCGTACTGACGCGGCTTGCACGGTACCGGCAGGTTGTCGAGGAACCATTCGTACAGAGGACGGTGGCTTTCGAATTCCAGGGTGCAGATCGAGTGGGTAATGCCTTCAATGGCGTCCGACTGACCGTGGGTGAAGTCGTAGATCGGATAAATGCACCATTTGTCACCGGTCTGGTGGTGGTGAGCATGACGAATGCGATACAGGATCGGGTCGCGCAAGTTCATGTTCGGCGAAGCCATGTCGATCTTGGCGCGCAGCACGCGAGCGCCGTCTTCGAACTCACCGGCTTTCATGCGAGCGAACAGGTCCAGGTTTTCCTCGACGCCGCGCTCACGGAACGGGCTGTTCTTGCCCGGCTCGGTCAGAGTGCCGCGATATTCACGGGCCTGTTCGGGGGTCAGATCGTCCACATAAGCTTTGCCGGCCTTGATCAGCTCGACAGCCCAGTCGTGCAATTGATCAAAATATTGCGAGGCATAGCGCACCTCACCGTCCCACTCGAAGCCCAGCCATTTGACGTCGCTTTCAATGGCGTCGATGTATTCCTGGTCTTCCTTGGCCGGGTTGGTGTCATCGAAACGCAGATGAGTGACGCCACCGAACTCCTGAGCCAGACCGAAATTCACGCAGATCGACTTGGCGTGACCGATGTGAAGATAGCCGTTTGGCTCAGGCGGAAAGCGGGTCACGATCTTCGTGTGCTTACCTGAATCGAGGTCGGCCTGGACAATCGGGCGCAGGAAATTGGTAGGAATTGCAGGGCCTGCCTTTGAATTCGCAGCGGGGTCTTGAGTGGGCTTGCTCATAGGATCCTTGGACAATACAAGTGCGCGGCCAGGGTAGGCCGACTAAATCAAAGCGCTTATCATAGCCGAAGCTGTCAATAGGCCGACAGCGCCCTGTAAGAAAACCCTCGAGTAAAAACTCGAAAGAATTATGTAGCGACCTCTGTAAACTGCGCGTCAGGGTTATAACGCGTCCATTCACGAATGCCAAAAGAGCGACTTTTGATATGTCCAAAGTAAAATTGACCACCAACCACGGCGACATCGTCCTGGAACTGAACGCTGAGAAAGCGCCACTGACCGTTGCGAACTTCGAAGAATACGTAAAAGCCGGCCACTACGAAAACACCGTTTTCCACCGTGTCATCGGTAACTTCATGATCCAGGGCGGCGGTTTCGAGCCTGGCATGAAAGAAAAGAAAGACAAGCGCCCAAGCATCCAGAACGAAGCTGACAACGGCCTGCCGAACGACAAATACACCGTTGCCATGGCTCGCACCATGGAGCCGCATTCGGCTTCCGCACAGTTCTTCATCAACGTTGGCGACAACAGCTTCCTGAACCACAGCGCCAAGACCACCCAGGGCTGGGGCTATGCAGTGTTCGGCAAAGTCGTTGAAGGTACCGACGTAGTCGACAAGATCAAAGGCGTCTCCACCGGCAGCAAGTCGGGTCACCAGGACGTACCGACTGAAGACGTGATCATCGAGAAAGCCGAGATCATTGAGTGATATTGCTGATCTCTGATCTGCACTTGCAGGAAGAACGCCCGGACATTACCCGGGCGTTTCTGGATCTGATCGCGGGCCGGGCCCGCGATGCCCAGGCGCTGTATATCCTCGGGGATTTTTTCGAGGTATGGATTGGCGACGACGCAATGTCGCCCTTCCAGCGCTCGATCTGCGAGGCTCTGCGTGAACTGAGCGACAGCGGCACCTCAATATTCCTGATGCATGGTAATCGCGACTTCATGATTGGCCGTGCGTTCTGTAAAGCGGCGGGCTGCACTTTGCTGCCTGACCCAAGTGTCGTCGAACTGAACGGCGAGCCCGTGCTGCTGATGCACGGCGACAGCCTGTGTACCAAAGATGAGGGCTACCAGCGGATGCGCCGTTATTTGCGCAACCCAGTGACCCTCTTCGTCCTGCGCAATCTGCCCAGGCGCACGCGACACAAGCTGGCGCGCAAGCTGCGCAACGAAAGCCAGAGCCAGACCCGCATGAAAGCCAATGACATCGTCGACGTCACCCCTGAGGAAGTGCCAAGGGTGATGGAGGGCTATGGCGTGCGCACCCTGATCCACGGCCACACCCACCGCCCTGCGATCCACAAGCTCCAGATCGGCGACCAGGCCGCCCGCCGGATTGTGTTGGGTGACTGGGACAAGCAAGGCTGGGCGGTGCAGGTGGATGAGCAAGGGTTTCAGTTGGGGGCGTTTGATTTTGGGGTGGAGCAGCAACCTGCCCTGCCTCATCCCTCGACACACTGATCCTGTTGTGGCTTACCCGCGATAAGCATGTGTATCTACACAGCTTTTGTGTACATATCCATTCCTGCGGTAATGGCTACTTAGGGTTCCGCCCTGACGGCGGGTCACTTTCGAAAAGCCGGAATGCCGGCCCAGACGAAAGTAACCAAAGCGCTCTTGCCCCACCACTCGGTGCCTCGCTGGTGCTCGGC
>NZ_JPQU01000053.1 GCF_000737245.1 Pseudomonas syringae
CACGGTGCCGGAGCGAAGGAACCCCTGGGAACCAGGGGCCGGACGTCAGCGAAAAATGGTTTCCCCCCTTTGCCGAAACAAAGGGGGTCGACCGTCAGGGCGAAACCGGACGCAAGCGCACCGCAAGTGCAATTGATACCCCGCCATATCAGCCGCAACGTTATTGAATAGACACCCAAACCTCTAACCCGCTAAGGTCGCCGCCTTCAACAAGGGGGCATTCATGGGCTATCTACTTTTTGTCACGCTGATCCAGGCGTTTTCCTTCAGCCTGATCGGGGTATTTCTGGCGGGGCATGTCGACAGTTATTTCGCAGTACTGATCCGTGTCGTACTCGCGGGTCTAGTGTTCATCCCGCTGACTCAGTGGCGTCGGGTCGAGCCGGGCTTCATGCGCGGCATGCTGGTGATCGGCGCGCTGCAATTCGGCATTACCTATGTCTGCCTGTACCTCAGCTTCCGCGTGCTGACCGTTCCGGAAGTGCTGCTGTTCACCATTCTCACGCCGCTGCATGTCACCCTCATCGAAGACGCACTCAATCGCCGCTTCAACCCTTGGGCGTTGCTGGCCGCGCTGGTTGCCGTACTGGGCGCCGGGGTGATCCGCTGGGACGGCATCGACGGCAACTTCCTCGGTGGTTTCCTGCTGCTGCAAGTCGCCAACTTCACCTATGCCGCCGGGCAGGTGTTGTACAAACATCTGGTGGCACGCTACCCCAGCGACCTGCCGCATTATCGGCGCTTCGGCTACTTCTACCTGGGCGCACTGATCATCGCCTTGCCCGCGTTCCTGATGTTCGGCAACGCCCAGCGCCTTCCGGATGCTGCCGATCAGTGGATGGTGCTGCTATTCCTGGGCCTGTGCTCCACGGCGCTGGGCATGTACTGGTGGAACAAAGGCGCTTGTCTGGTCAGCGGCGGCACCCTGGCAGTGTTCAACGTGCTGCACGTGCCTGTCGGGTTGCTGATCAATCTGCTGATCTGGAACCAGCACGAGCCGCTGGAGCGTCTGGCGTTTGGCGGGGTGCTGATTCTGGTGTCGTTGTGGATCAGTCGGTTGGGATCGACAAAGGCACAGTTGGCTTAGCAATCTGGCGTCGTCCGGACGCCGCGCTGTCGCGCAGCAAACACGGTCCCTGTAGGAGCGCACGAGCAGCGCGAGGCCGCGATGGCGGCGTATCAGGCACACCGCGATCGCGGCCTCGCGCTGCTCGTGAGCGCCTACAAAGTGATCCATTACACTTTCGCCAACCCCACCCGCATATCCGCGCCGCTAGGTTGCTGGTACAGGCTCAAGCCGAACTCCGGCAGCACCGCCAGCAGGTAATCGAAAATATCACCCTGAATACGCTCGTACTCGGCCCACACCGTGGTGCGGGTGAAGCAGTAGATTTCCAGAGGTACACCCTGGGCGGTGGTTTCCAGTTGGCGGACCATGCAGGTCATGTCGGGATTAATGTCTGGATGGCTTTTCAGGTAGGCCAGGGCGTAGGCGCGGAAGGTGCCGATGTTGGTCATGCGCCGACGGTTGGCTGACAGCGCTGCGACATTGCCCTGAGCCTGATTCCAGGCCAGCAGCTCGGCTTGTTTGCGGCCGATGTAGTCAGTCAGCAGGTGCACCTGACTCAGTTGCAGTTCCTCATCGTCGCGCACGAATCTTACGCCGCTGGCGTCGATGAACAGGCTGCGTTTGATGCGTCGCCCACCGGACTGCTGCATGCCGCGCCAGTTCTTGAACGACTCGGACATCAAGCGCCAGGTCGGGATCGAGACGATGGTCTTGTCGAAGTTCTGCACCTTGACCGTATGCAGCGTGATGTCCACTACATCGCCGTCCGCGCCGACCTGGGGCATTTCGATCCAGTCGCCGACCCGCAGCATGTCATTGCTGGTCAACTGCACGCTGGCGACAAATGACAGTAGGGTGTCTTTGTAGACCAACAGAATCACCGCCGACATTGCACCCAGACCCGAAAGCAGCAACAGCGGCGAGCGGTCGATGAGGGTGGCGACAATGATGATGGCGGCAAAGATATATAGAATCATTTTCGCCAGTTGCACGTAACCCTTGATCGAGCGGGTGCGGGCATGGGTGGTGCGGGCGTAGATATCCAGCAGCGCGTTGAGCAGCGCCCCCATCACCAGGGTCAGGAACAGAATGGTGAAGGCCAGGGCAATGTTGCCGATTACGGTTTTGGCGGTATCGCTCAAGGCCGGCACTAGGTTCAGCCCGAACTGGATCACGAGCGACGGCACTATCTGCGCCAGGCGATGAAAGACCTTGTTGTGCAGCAAGTCATTGAGCCAGTGCAGCGCCGGTTGGCGGCCGAGCATTTTAGTCGCATAGAGGATCAGAAACCGCGCCAGTCGGCCCGAAACAAGGGCGACAACCAGCAAAAGCATCAGGCCAAGGCTGGCGTGCAGCACAGGATGTTGATCGAGCACGGCCCAGAGTTCCTGAACGCGCTGCCATAACGATTGAATATCCATGGGTATCGGTAATCCAGAAGAAAAAGCGTGGCAATTAGAGCATTCATGACGTCAAGAAGGGCATAGGCTGGAAAATTGCGTAACAAAATCGGCCATTGGTGGTAAAGAAACTCGGTTATGGCGCCCGAAACCGTTACGCTATGCGCCGTATTTTTGTTTTTCGTCGAGGTAACACCCGTGTTTTCCGAATTCGCCCTGCACGAACGCCTGCTTAAAGCTGTGGCCGAGCTTAAATTTGTCGAGCCTACGCCTGTGCAAGCAGCGGCCATTCCTCTGGCCCTGGAAGGGCGTGACCTGCGGGTGACGGCGCAAACCGGTAGCGGCAAGACTGCGGCATTTGTATTACCGATCCTCAATCGCCTCATGGGCCCGGCCAAGGTTCGCGTCGACATTCGCGCCGTGATCCTGCTGCCAACCCGTGAGTTGGCGCAGCAGACCCTCAAGGAAGTGGAGCGCTTCTCGCAATTCACTTTCATCAAGTCCGGTCTGATCACTGGCGGTGAAGACTTCAAGGTCCAGGCCGCCATGTTGCGCAAGGTGCCGGACATTCTGATCGGTACGCCGGGCCGTTTGCTGGAGCAACTGAACGCCGGCAACCTGGACTTGAAGAACGTTGAAGTGCTGGTCCTGGACGAAGCCGACCGCATGCTGGATATGGGTTTCTCGGAAGACGTCGAGCGTCTGGCCAACGAATGCTCCAATCGCCAGCAAACCCTGCTGTTCTCGGCCACCACAGGTGGTGCAGGCCTGCGTGAAATGATCAGCAAAGTGCTGAACGATCCGCAGCACTTGCAGGTGAACAGCGTCAGCGAGCTGGCTTCCGGTACTCGTCAGCAGATCATCACCGCTGACCACAACAGCCACAAAGAGCAGATCGTGCACTGGCTGCTGGCCAACGAGACGTATCAGAAGGCGATCATCTTCACTAACACCAAGGCCTTGGCCGACCGCTTGTACGGCCGCCTGGTGGCGCTGGACTACAAGGCTTTCGTGCTGCATGGCGACAAGGATCAGAAGGACCGCAAGGCGGCCATTGATCGCTTGAAGCAGGGCGGCACCAAGATTCTCGTGGCGACCGACGTGGCGGCCCGCGGTCTGGATGTTGAAGGCCTGGATCTGGTGATCAACTTCGACATGCCGCGCAGTGGCGACGATTATGTGCACCGCATCGGCCGTACTGGTCGTGCGGGCGGCGAAGGCTTGGCGATCTCGCTGATCTGCCATGGCGACTGGAACCTGATGTCCAGCGTCGAGCGCTACCTGAAGCAGAGCTTCGAGCGCCGCACCATCAAAGAAGTCAAAGGCACCTACGGCGGGCCGAAGAAGGTCAAGGCGTCAGGCAAAGCTGTCGGCGTGAAGAAGAAAAAGACCGACGCCAAGGGCGACAAGAAGAAAACCGGGGCCAAGGCACCGACCAAGCGCAAGATCACCAACCGCCCGAAGACCGACGCCTTGTCGCTGGTCAGCAAAGACGGCATGGCCCCGCTGAAAAAGCGCAAGACTGAAACGCCTGCGGCTGAGTAACACTGGCCGAAAATCTGTAGGAGCGCGCTTGCCCGCGATGGCGTCTACTCAGACAACAGTGTGTTGTCAGGGATAATGCATCGCGGGCAAGCGCGCTCCTACAAGCCGGTTTATTCCACCTTCTTCTCCGCCGTCCCCAACTCCTTCATCCGCTCATCAATCAGCTGACATTTATCCGGCAGTTCTGCCGCTTCGGTTTTCAAATCCATTTTCTGCAATTCGTCATTGATCTCTTTGGCTTTGGCTGGATTCTGCTCGGTCAGCTTCTGGACTTGCCTGGCCAGTTGCTCGCGCTTGGCGGTGGCTTCCTCCGGCGTGCAGGCCCAAGCGGGAAGGGCGGCCAGCAGGAGCACAGCTGTAGTTACACTTAACAGGGTTTTCATAAATGCCTCTATATCCATGATGGGCTTGTGGGATTGAGGTTGGATTGACGTTAAAAGTTCAGCGCGACCGCCTGGAGGCTGGCGCTGAACGGCTAAGGATCAGGCGTGTCACAACCAGCATAGGAAGCAATCACTCACGCTGGTTGGAGGTAATAAAAATGGATAAGAAGACTTATGACTGGGATCTCGTTGAACGTCTGCTGCATGAAGTGCAGAACAGCGCCGACGACTCATTCAAACCCCGCAAATATGCCGAAGAGCACGCGGCTGCTCTGGCAGCAGATGGGGAAGAGGTGGGGAATCTGGATCATCTGAAAGCAATTGCCGGCGAGTACGAGTCTCTACTGCTAAATCGTGGTTTCATTCAGTCGCGCCCTGAAGAAGACGGTGGCAACGGTGAAAACTTCATTCTGACCCCGCGCGGTGCACAGCTGTTGGCGCTGATCGATAGCAGCATTCCCGGCAATGACCATCCGCGCCAGGTGCTCGATGATCAGGAAGATCCACTGGATCCGCCGACGTTCGAGATACTGGCAGCAAAGGCGCAGATTGCCTGATATCGAAATTCTGTAGGAGCTGCCGAAAGCTGCGAATCGCGATCTGCCTGACACATCGCCTGCGCAGCCCTCGTAACCTCGGCCAGATCCTACAGGTGGGCAATGGTTCAGCCCGCTGTCACCGCTTTCAGGCAACTCAAATCGGTAAAGTCCTTGCGTGTGTCGGCGATCTTGGTCAATAGGCGCTGACGCTGGTCCGGCGTGCTCTGGGCCATCAGGTCCACTAGAAGAGAGATAGCGGCCTGTTCCGTACGCTCGTAGGCCACACGATATTGCGGAGTCCAGAAGGTTTCGCGGTCCTGCAGCAGTTTGGCGATCTTGCCGGGAAATTCAGGGGACTGGCGTTCCTGAACCGTTGCTAAAAACAGCGTCTGCCAGCGCGCGCGGTTGTCCAGCCAGGCGCGGTTCTGTTCGCCTAGCGATGTCGACCAATCCTGAATCCGTTGCTGTTGCGCCGCGTTGAGTTTGCCCATCCACGGGTTCAAGCGTTTTTCCATACGTTCGGCGCGGTCGCTGATTTGGGTATTCAGCGGCTCCTTGAGGAATTCGTTCTCACGCTTGCGCTGGTCCTTGGCGAAAGCCGCCTGCATTTCCTGCACCTGCTTGTCATCGAGCTGCACCAACAACTCCACCGCAGACGGCGTGATCTGTCGGGATATCTGCGCGATGGCCTGCTTGGCTTCGTCGGTGCGGGCCTGAAGTCCGCCGGTAGTGACCTGGTTGGTTTCCACCATCTGTTGCAGGCGGTCCAGCCAGGTCAGGTAACTTGGCAGCTGAGTACTGCAATGCCAGCTCAGGTGGTCCTTCAGGCGGGTGTTGAACCAGCCCTTCTGCGAGGTGTTCATGTCCAGGTAGTCGCTCAGCGACCAAGGGATGATGATGTCCAGATTGCGATAGGCGAGCCCGATGCGACTGCAGCCGGACAACACCAGCAGGGCCATCAACAACGAAATGAAGGCTTTGAACGGGGTACGCATGACCACTCCTGGATTGACCTGCCTGATGTGTAGAGCAGGGCCGAGAGTAGCAGTTCAGTGATTCAGAAAAATGAGCGCACGGCCTTGAGGGTAAAGGTGCCTTCGCATTGCGGGTTGTGCCCGCTGTAGGCACTGCAATCAGTGCCGGTGAGGCTGGAGCCGCTGTAGATCAGGTTCATATCGACACCAAGCCACGGCCTGGAGAGATTCAGCGACCAATCATTGAAGCCGCTGACCATGCTGCCGTCCGATATCTGTTGCGGCGTCTCGTACTGGTGGTTCGCGTATTGCACACGCACGCCCAACCCCAGTTGTTCAATACCCCCGAGATCGACAATCAAGGTGCTGTCCCGTCGCCCTACATCGTTGCTGAAGGCGGCACCAATTCGGCTATTGAGTACGCGTAGCCCGGCATAGAATTCGTGGGTATCCAGCTGACTGGTGTCCGGATAGCTGTAATGGATCATGCCCAGCTCGTAGCCCAGGGTCTGATCGAAGGGCTTCTTGAAGCCCATGTAGGAGTCGACTTCAAAGGTGCTGTCTGGCGTCACGCCTACATTGGGTGACCATTGTCCGAAATAGAAGCCGCTGTCGTGGGTCAGGTCCAGGCCGCCATGAAACGAGCCCCCGCCACTCTGGGTGACCAGGCCTTGCGCCATGCTGCGGGTAGGTGTGGTACCGAGTTTCAGGCTGAAATCGCCCCACTCCCGCTCCATTATCTGGGCGGACGCTGACTGGCAAATGAGCAGAGCGCCAAATGTAAGCGCGCAACAGCGAATATTGAGCATGGTGCTCACTCCTTTAGCTTACGGAGAGGGCAGGTTGAAATGGCCAGAGGCCCAAGAGGACTACAAGAAAGCCGCGAGATAGAGCCTCGCAAGCATACCGTTGAAAATCAGCTTAAGCAGACCGCTCGTCGATCCGCCCTGCATCAATTTGCCGCAGTTGCCTGGCTCTGGGGAATAACCAGACCCCGGATCACCACCAGCGCCTGTTCAAAAGACGGGTAACCGCTCTTGGCAACGTCCAGTTCGGCGTAGGCTGCACGGTAGCTTTCGGACTTTTTCTGATCGGTCATGCTCAGTTGCTGCGAGAGCAGGGCGATGGCCAGTGGATGCTTGCGCTTGGCGGCATCTTCAAGCAGCTCAATGACTCGCGGTTGATCGGCTTGCTGGCGAATCAACAGCACCGCCATGTAGAACTCGGCTTCACCTGACGTATCGTCCACGCCTGCGCGGCGCAGCATCGCTTCGGCCAGTTCATAGTTTTCCCGGTCGGCTTCACTGATCAACAGCTTGGCTTGCAGCATGTCGTTCTGATACAGCAAATGCTCGGCACGGCATTGACTGCCCGCGGGATAACCGTCATCGGGAGCGTTGTTGCAGGTGTGAGAGGCACAGCCGGTCAGGGTGATCAGTGCGCCGAGCAGCATCCAGTTCTTCATTCGTGCATTCCGCAGAGGGCTGGCTTCAAGACATCATCCTGCCCGTGGTCGCGCTTCTTATCAACTTAAAGGGTCAACGAGCACAACAGTGGACAACAGGGTTTGCAGTCAGTTTGAAACGGGAGGGAGGCTACGAAGGCTGAAAATCTGGCGCTTTGGCCCTAACGCTTCAATTCAAAAGCGGTCAGGAAAGGCAAAGCGCATAGAGATTCAAAACTGGAGCGGGGAAGAATTACTTCTTGCCGAGGGTAATCTGTTTGGACGGGCCGAAGGTCTGGCCGCTGACGCCTTTGGCGATCTGTTGGATTTCGCCACCGGACTTGAGGAAAGCAGCAATCTGGGCGTTGATCGAATCGCTCGTTTCAACGGCTGGAGCTGGCTTTGCTTTCGAGTTGGATGCTTTTACGCGCATGGCTGCCATTAACCTATATAAACTTGATACGGCCAGCAATGGTACACGAATCACTTGACAATTGCTTGGTAAATATCCCTCTAAAAACACAAGGCGATTATCGCCGTCATGGATGCTTCAATTAATTATTCCGGCTAAGCGATTGTTTTAATTGAGAAGATAATTGTATTGAGAGCGCCAGCGGTGAATTATCGCCTCCGGTTTTTTGCTTGGCATCGGACGAGCGGGCGGGATCAGGGCGAGTGCCTGCCTGCGCTAGATCATTGATTTTCCGTAGCTTTCGGCCTTGCGCCGCGAAGCTATCGGGCACCAGCGTCTTCGCCGACAAACTCGGGTAGAATGCCGCCCACGTAATGAGGGTATTTGCACATGGCTTTAATCGGGCGTTACAACAGCTTGCAAGTGGTTAAACACACTAACTTCGGTCTGTATCTGGATGGCGGCGCGGACGGCGAAATATTGCTGCCTAACCGTTACATCCCCAAGGATATTCCCAGCGAAGATGAGGACTGGCTCAACGTCTTTGTTTATCTGGACAGCGAAGACAAGCTGTTGGCCACCACAGAAAAACCCAAGGTCCAGGTCGGTGAATTCGCCAGCCTGAAAGTGCTTGAGGTCAATAGCATCGGCGTTTTCCTGGACTGGGGCCTACCCAAGGATCTGCTGCTGCCGTACTCCGAAGAAAAACGCACCTTGCAGGCGGGCGATTACTGCGTGGTGCATGTCTATCTGGACAAGCACACCCGACGCATCACCGCAACGGCGCGTCTGGATCGCTATCTGGACAAGACACCGGCCAGTTACAGCGTGGGTCAGGAAGTTGATCTGCTGGTTGCCGAAGCCACCGATATGGGTTTCAAGGCGATCATCAACAACAAGCACTGGGGCCTGATTCACAAGAACGAAGTATTCAAGTTCATGCGCGCCGGCAAGCAGGAAAAAGGCTTCATCAAGGAAATTCGCACGGATGGCAACATCAGCCTGAGTCTGCAGCCGGTGGGTGAAGAGGCCGCCAGCAGCCTGAACTCCAAGATTCTGGGCAAGCTGCGGGAAAACAACGGCGTGCTGCCGGTCAGCGACAAGAGCGATCCGCAAGTGATCAGCAATCTGTTCGGCGTCAGCAAAGGCAATTTCAAGAAGGCCATCGGTGCGTTGTACAAACAAGGTCAGATCGTGATCCACGCCGACCGTATCGAGCTGGTCTGACGCTTCATCGCCTATTCATCGGTTAAAAGCGGGAGCAGGGATCGTTTCCGGGTAAAAGTCAGTCCAAAGCGGCAGCGCGCTCATCAAGCGCGCCGCCGCCAATTCCACGGATCAGACAAGGATGCCCCGATGAAAAGAACCCTCTGCGCTTATTTCAGTGTCCTGCTGACGTTCCTGATTCTGGACGGCATCTGGCTCGGCTGGCTCATGGGCCCGACTTATCGGGAATGGCTGGGGCCGTTGATGCTCGCCAAGCCGGTTATCTTTCCGGCGGTAGTGTTCTATCTGCTGTATGCCTTCGGGGTGGTGATGCTGGCGGTCAAGTCGGCCCTGCGTCGCAACAGCTTGACCCATGCCCTGCAACGCAGCGCCCTGCTGGGGCTGGTGGCTTATGGCACTTACGATCTGACCAATTGGGCCACGCTGCAAGGCTGGCCTGCGCAATTGGCGTTGGTGGATCTGGCGTGGGGTACTTTCATCTCCGCAGCAGCGGGGGCGGTTGGGTACCTCGTAGCGCGGCGCGTTTCATAAAGTATTATGGCCAACTCTGTGGGAGCGAGCTTGCTCGCGAAGGCGGCGGTACATTCGGCACATCAACTGTGTGTGAAATATTGCCTTCGCGAGCAAGCTCGCTCCCACTAGTTCCAACAGTTCAAGCATCAGCGCTGCAGAAAATCCGCAAAACTCAGGCCCGCACCCGTCGGCCGCACATCTTTCAAGAACGAATCCTTATCCGCGCTCAACTCGAGGCTCACCGTTGATTTGCGCTGGCCTTTGTTGCGAATGGTCAGGCCTTCCATGTGATCGCGCAGGAATACGGTAGTGACTTTCAGGTGCAGCAGTTCATCGGTGTCCGGCGTGTGCAGCAGCAGGTGCACCCACTCGTATTGCCCGACGGCCAGGCGCGGTACCGG
Organism: Pseudomonas syringae; assembly: GCF_000737245.1. Lineage (GTDB taxonomy): Bacteria > Pseudomonadota > Gammaproteobacteria > Pseudomonadales > Pseudomonadaceae > Aquipseudomonas > Aquipseudomonas syringae_J. The sequence continues at coordinate 9,908 of NZ_JPQU01000053.1, forward strand.
CAGGTCGAACCACCAGATGTTGCGGTTGGTGTTCAGCGCGGCGAAGTGGGTGTTGTTGGTACCCAGCACGGCACCGCCCAGCTGTTGGTTGCGGCGTGCGATGGCCTGCTTTTTATCGAGTTTCATAATGTTCCTGCGGATCATGTTTCTGCGGATCAATGTATTCAGCGCGCCGAGTCATGCCCGTCGTCGCCTGATTGCGTTGCGCATTCTCGGGGGTCGGCACGCAAACTTAAAGGCAAACTTTCAAATAGCGCCTCTTTCAAAGCCACGCCTGAGCAGACGAACGGGCGCAGCGCCGGGAAAAATAATTGAAACTCTCGGCAAATGCAGCCGGTCAATCTTTGTGTCGAGGCAATGACCTCTCATTATTTTTCGGAGTAATCCTATGAGCAGCACTGGCGATAAAGTTAAAGGCATGGCTAATGAAGCTGTCGGTAACGTCAAGCAAGGCGTAGGCAAGGCAACCGATAACCAAAAGCTTCAAGGTGAAGGCAAAGCTCAGGAATTGAAGGGCGAAGCTCAACAGGCCGTCGGCAAAACCAAAGATGCCGTGAAAAAAGGCGTCGACAAGGCATAAGCCTAACCTCAGCCCGGATTGAACTCCGGGTCTGACGCGTAACGTGACGGCCATCTCAGGATGGCCGTTGTTGTTTCTGATCTACTGATTTTGAAACCTTTTCCCGGCTGATCCAGTCCACTGGATAAGGTAAAACGCCACTATCTGTGCTCCAGTCGTGTGAGAAGCGCAGTACCCGCCCATCTGAATGTGTAAGCTGCGCCAGTTTATGTAGCGAAGGAGACGCCATGATTTTCCCGGAATTGCGCCAACTGCCTCTGGGCAAGGTGATGGTACGTACGGTCAGTGAATTCCTCGATGATGAGATGTCGACCTACGCGTCGGCGCTGGCTTATCAGATGCTGTTCTCGTTATTCCCCTTCCTGCTGTTCCTCATTGCCCTGATCGGCTTTCTGCATTTGCCGGACTTTTTCTCCTGGCTGCGTCTGCAATCGGAGCTGGTGTTGCCGCCTCAGGCTCTGGAGCAGGTCAACCCGGTCATCGACCAGCTGCAGCAATCCAAGGGTGGCCTGCTGTCCATTGGTATCTTCATTGCGTTGTGGACCGCTTCGGCCGGCGTACGGCTGATGATGAGCGCCATGAACGCCGCCTATGATGTGGTTGAAGCACGCCCGGTCTGGAAGCGCATCCCGCTCTCGGTGCTGTACACCATCGGCATCGCGATGATGATGCTGGCAGTGGCGGCCTTGATGGTCACAGGCCCGCAGGTCATGAACTGGCTGGCCGCGCAGATCGGCATGGAAGAGTTCATCGTCACTCTCTGGACCATTTTGCGCTGGCCCCTGATCGTGATGCTGCTGATGGTCGCGGTGGCTTTGATCTACTACGTCATGCCTGATGTGAAACAGGAGTTTCGCTTCATCACGCCTGGCTCGGTGCTGGCAGTGGTGGTGTGGATCATGGCTTCGTTGGGTTTTGGCTACTACGTCAAAACGTTCGCGGATTACAACGCCATGTACGGCAGCATTGGCGCGATCATTGTCTTGCTGCTGTATTTTTATATTTCTGCGGCAGTGCTTTTGCTCGGTGCGGAAATGAATGCCGTGGTCGAGCACATGTCGGCTGAAGGCAAAGACAAAGGCGAGAAAGAAGAGGGTGACGGCGCGGTGGAATCGACCCACAAGCAGCCGGTCTCCGGGCTGGGGCGCGATCATTCCGTGCCACTGCCAGCCAAGGCCGGGGATTCCTGAATCCAGCTGGCTGCATCAATGCCCTGCAACTATGGCAGGATGATGTTTTCAATCGATGGATACGCGCTGTCATGATCCGCGACATTCTGAAGATGGGCGACCCGCGCTTGCTGCGCATCGCCCCAGCGGTACCCGAATCGATGTTCGGCACTGCCGAGCTCAAGACCCTGATTGCCGATATGTTCCAGACCATGGAAAGCGTCGGCGGCGTTGGTCTGGCAGCACCGCAGATCGGCGTTGATCTGCAAGTGGTGATCTTTGGTTTTGAACGCAGCGAACGTTATCCCGACGCCGAAGCAGTGCCTCAGACGATCCTGCTCAACCCACTGATCACGCCTTTGAGCCCGTTGATGGAAGAGGGCTGGGAAGGCTGTCTTTCAGTGCCCGGCCTGCGTGGCGCGGTTGACCGCTATCAGAGCATTCGTTACGAAGGGTTCGACCCCGACGGTCAGCCGATCCAGCGAATCGCCAACGGGTTTCACGCGAGGGTGGTGCAACACGAGTGCGATCACCTGATTGGCCGTCTATACCCTTCGCGCATCACTGATTTCAGCAAGTTCGGCTTTATGGACGTGATGTTTCCGGACATGGACCCGAATGCGGATGAGTGAGTCGCTCCAGGTTGTCAGTTTTTTCAGGCACACCTCAATACGGTAGGAGCGCACCGAGGTTACGAGGCCCGCGATAGCGGTGCATCAGGCAGTACGCTATCGCTGCCTCGCGCTGCTCGTGAGCTCCTACAGGTTATTCGGAGGCCGCGATGACATCGCCACCAACGCCTTGGCCCGACTGTAGCGCATCAGCTTTTCTGCCAGCGATTGCGGTAGATCATCGGTCAACGCAAAGCCTTGCCGCTCGTAGAAGCCAGCCAGATCCGGATCGCAGAAAAGCCACACCGTGCCGGTTGAATCCTTCAATGCCTGGGCAATCAATCGCCCCGCAATCCCTTCGCTGCGCCGCTCCGGTTCCACGAACAAACCGGTCAGCCAATTCCCGCCCGACACAGGCCTCAAGCACAGCGCGCCAATGATGTCCGGCTGCCTGGCCACCCACATCTGCGCGCCACTGGATGAGCGCATGGCAGAGCGATGGCTGCGGTAGAACTTGTCCAGCAAGGGCTGGCACACTTCGGGCAACAGGACGAATTCGATGTCAGGCATGGGGCAGGCAGCATGGTGAGAAGCTGCGCATGATAACGCGGGTGGATTGCTCAATGGGTGTATAACAAAGGTCGGATCCCTCAACGTGGAGCACGCATCATGAGCAAAGGCATGGATTCAAAGAAAGCAGCAAAGAAAAAGCCGGCCAAGACCCTCGACGAAAAACGCGCTGACAAAAAAGCCAAGAAATCCGATACCGGGCTTTTTGGGCATTGATCGAAGTGTTTTAGGGTTTTGATGTCTGAAGTGGGAGCGGTGCTTGCCCGCGATAGGGCTGGACGCGGTTTGACTTTAAATCACGGTGCCCTTATCGCGGGCAAGCACCGCTCCCACCGGGAAAGGATTATCAAATTGAGCACGCATAAACGATGATCCAAACCCTCACCCAACTCTCCATGTACACCGCCCCCGACCGCGTCCAGCTGGCCAGCGAGGCCTGGCTTGGGCGCATCTGCCAATTGCTCGGCGTACAACGTGAGGCGGCAGCGCTGGAACTGCCCGACCTCTGGCTCTCAAAGCATCTTTTGCTGGCACAAACCTGCGGTTATCCGCTAATGACCCTGTTACGCGACAACGTGCGGCTGGTGGGTCGCCCGGTGTACGAGCTGCCCCACAGCGCCGCAGGCAACCATTGCAGTTTGTTGATGGTGCGCGCTGACGATCCCCGGACTGAACTGCAAGAATTTTTCGGCAGCCATGGCCTGATCAACAGTGAAGACTCCAACTCCGGCATGAACCTGCTGCGCCATGCCTTGGCGCCGCTGCAACGTGACGGGCGTTTCTTCGCTGATGTCTCCCTCACCGGCGGTCATCGCCTGAGCCTGCGCGGGCTCAAGGAGCGGCGCGGTGATCTGACGGCCATCGACAGTGTGACTTATGACTATTTGGCCCGTGACGGCAGCGAAGAAATCGCTGGCCTACGCATCCTCGCCCGCAGCGCCGCCAGTCCGTGCCTGCCGTTTATCACGGCGCGAAGCCTCGACGCGGCACAAGCCGAGGGCATCCGTCAGGCGATGAATCAAGCGCTGCTGGACCTGCCCGAAGTCGCCGATGTATTGGCCATCTCCCACGTACAGCCCGCGAGCATGGCGGATTATCAGGTATTGCTCGATTATCAGCAGCAGGCCATCAACCTGGGTTTGCCATCGCTGTTCGCCTGACATACATCTCCAGCACAACTAATCTGCCTTTTGCGATGTCGATAACTTCAACTGTTCAAATCGTTTCGCAGCGCGTCTGTAGGTGCGCACGAGCAAAGCGAGGCCGCGATGGCGATTTGTCTGACACACCGCAATCGCGGCCTCGCGGTGCTCGTGCGCTCCTACAGGTGATAGCGCTATTGGCTAATTTCCCATGTAAACCAGAGGTGACCATGACATCAATCAGAACCCTGCTCGGCTGTTCGCTTCTGGCGCTCGGTCTACTTGGCCAGCCTGTGGCTGCGGCGGATAAAGCTACGCCGATCCATTTCGGTGACATCACCTGGGAAAGTGGCAGCCTGATCACTGAAATTCTGCGCACCATCGTCGAAAAGGGCTATGGCTACCCCACTGACACCTTGCCGGGGAGCACCGTGAGCCTGGAGGCCGCGTTGGCCAAGAACGACATTCAGGTCATTGGTGAAGAGTGGGCCGGGCGCAGTCCGGCGTGGGTCAAGGCGCAAAGCGAAGGCAAGGTTCACGGCCTGGGCAACATCGTCAAAGGCGCCACCGAAGGCTGGTGGGTGCCGGAGTTCGTGATCAAGGGCGACCCCGCCAAAGGCATCAAACCGTTGGCGCCGGACCTCAAGTCAGTCGCCGACCTGCCACGCTACAAGGACGTATTCAAAGACCCGGAATCGCCACAGCAAGGCCGTTTCCTCAACAGCCCGACCGGCTGGACCTCTGAGATCGTCAACACTCAAAAACTCAAGGCTTATGGCCTGACCGACAGTTACGTGAACTTCCGTACCGGTTCGGGCGCGGCGCTGGATGCTGAAATCAGCTCGTCGATCCATCGTGGCAAGCCGGTACTGTTTTACTACTGGTCGCCAACGCCGCTGCTGGGACGCTTCAAGTTGATCAAACTGGAAGAGCCGCCGTTCGATGCCGAAGCCTGGAAAACCCTCGCCGATGCCAACAACCCGAACCCAAAGGGCACCCGTTCACTTGAGCCGCACCTGAGCATCGGCGTGTCCGATCCGTTCCATAAACAGTACCCGGATCTGGTGGCCTTCTTCGAGAAAGTTGATCTGCCCATCGATCTGCTCAACCAGACCCTGGGCCAGATGAGCGAAAAACGCGAACAACCCAAAGCCGTCGCTCAGGCGTTTCTAAAGGAACACCCTGAAGTCTGGAAAGCCTGGCTGCCAGCAGACGTGGCCGGCAAGGTCGCCAGTAGCCTTTGAATACACTCGATGCGCCCCGTATTTGACGCCGCGCTGTCGCACAGCAAACGCGATCCCTGTAGGAGCGCACGAGCACCGCGAGGCCGCGATGGCACCGCTATCGCTGCCTCGCGCTGCTCGTGAGCTCCTGCACAGGTGTCATGAATAAACGGGTTAAGCATTTCCAATGAACGCATCTGACGGCCTGTTCCAAACCGCTCACCTCACGCTACGGGAACTCTCCCTCGCAGATGGCCAGGCTCTGTCCGCGATCCTGGCCGACCCCGAGGTGATGCGCTATTCCGTGCGAGGCGTGATGACTGCGCACGCCACCGATGAGTTCATCCAGTGGTGCATGGAGTCTTATGCCGATTTTGGCTTTGGGCCGTGGGCCATAGTCGATAAGGCCAGTGGCGAACTGGCGGGTTTTTGCGGACTCAATCAGGAGCGGGTCGATGGCGCCGATGAGATCGAACTGGGCTATCGACTGGCGCCGCATTACTGGGGGCGTGGCTTGGCCACAGAGGCCGTCCGCGCCACGCTGGAGCATGGCTTCGGAGAGCTTGGCCTGGGGTCGATCATCGCCATCGTCCAGCCCGGCAATGCGGCATCCGTGCGGGTCATACAGAAGACAGGCTTCAGCAGTTTTGTTTACAGCCAGTACCATCGGCTGGCCGTGCGAATCTATAGGATGACCCGCGAACAATGGCTGACGGAAGAGATTCGTTAGCGTCACGGGTTATCAGGTAGCGACACCGATAATGCTAGAGCGGGCTGTAGCTGCTAGGTTCACAAGGCAGTCATGGAATAAACGGGAGGCATCATGACGTTCCGCAAGCCGGTTTCCGCTGCGGGTTTGACCCTGGCTTTCGTGCTGTTGATCAGTGTATCCAGCACCCTCGTACGAAATGCTCAGGCATCCGAGGTGGACGATAGCGCGCTGGCGTTTGTCCAGGAGCGACACCTGGGTGAAAGCCTTGGCTGGCTGGGTTATCAAGTGGCTTCCCGGACTCCCGCCTTTGGCAGCATTGTCGAGGCCATTGGCAAAACACAGGCTCAGGCGCTGGTTAAGGATGAGCTGCAACGTCTACAGCCCCAATTCCAGGCGCAATGGGACCGCAATCTGGCGGCGGCTTACGCTCTGTCATTCACCGCTGAGGAGTTGCAGGCGATGAACAAGGGCGCTGATCCACCGATGCTGGCCAATAAATTGCGGGCCAAACAGAATGATGTCGGCATGGACATGAAGGCGCGTTCTGCCGACCTGCTCAGGGACTATGTTTCCCAGGCGCTGAACAACGCGCAGGCTTCGCTTACCCACTGATTAACAATTGACTCACTTGGAGGTAAACCCATGGACCCATTCATGCAGGCGGCGATCGACGAAGCACAACTCGGGCTGGAGGAGGGCGGCATCCCCATCGGTTCAGTGATCGTGCATGACGGCAAAATCATCGGTCGCGGGCATAACCGCCGTGTGCAGGAAGGCAGTGCCATCAAGCACGGCGAAATGGATGCCCTGGAAAATGCCGGCCGCCAACCCGCCAGCGTCTACCGCGATGCCGTGCTCTACACCACCTTGTCGCCGTGCTCGATGTGCAGCGGCGCGATCCTGCTGTATGGCATCCGCAAGATCATCGTCGGCGAAAACCAGACCTTCATGGGCGAAGAAGAGCTACTGCGTTCGCGGGGTGTGAACGTCGAGGTGATTCACAACGCCACCTGCGTGGACATGATGAAAGGCTTCATCGCCAGCAAACCCGAGTTGTGGAATGAGGATATCGGGGAGTAGACCGTCAGGCCCTGAGATACACACCGCTGACTGGATCAAATTGCGTTACTCACATGGGAGTGCGCTCCCACAGGAGATTTTTATGGCCGCAAGCCCGCATCACGACCCTTGAGAAAAACTTTACCCCGCACAAAAACACTCATATGAGTTCCCACCCGCCTGAACGATGCTAATCTGGCCTCATTAAATCCATTCGTCTGATGGGTATTTCGGATGTCGGTGCAGTTTCGCAATAACGTAAAAGTCATGGGCGAAGGCCCCGCCACGCTGATGTTTGCCCATGGTTTTGGCTGTGATCAGAATATGTGGCGGTTCATGGCGCCGCTGTTTGCCGAGCGATACCGTGTGGTGCTGTTCGACATGGTCGGTAACGGCGGGTCCGATATTTCCGCCTGGTATCCACGCAGGTATGACTCCCTGGACGGCTACGCCAACGACCTGTTGGAAATCGTCAACGAGTTTGCCGGGCCGGGGCCTTTGATTCATATCGGACATTCGGTCAGCGCCATGATCGCCGTCCTTGCTGATCTCAAGGACCCGGGGCATTTTGACGCCCACGTGATGATCGGTCCGTCCCCTTGCTACATCAACGACGGTGACTACCACGGCGGCTTCAGCCCGCAAGACATCGAATCGTTGCTGGAGGCACTGGACAGCAACTATTTGGGCTGGTCGGGCAATATGGCGCCGGCGATCATGGGCGCTCCCGAGCATCCGGAGCTGGGCCAGGAGCTGGCCGACAGTTTCTGCCGCGCCGACCCGGAAATCGCCAAGCAGTTTGCCCGGGTTACGTTCACATCCGACCATCGCCAGCAGGTTGCACGGCTCACCACCAATACCCTGATCCTGCAATGCAGTGACGACCTCATCGCGCCGGTAGAGGTCGGGGATTTTCTCCATCGCGTGATTGCCGGCAGCACCCTGCGTCGCATCGAAAATGTCGGCCATTGTCCGCACATGAGCGCACCCAATGCCTGCATCGCCGCCATTGACGAATTCCTCGCCGCTTCTGGAGTAGTCGCTTTTGTTAAATGATGTCGACGCCCTGCCGGGTAGCGATGAGCTGATCGAGAACGCGCCCTGTGGTTTGTTGCTGACCCTGGACGACGGCACGATAAAACGCGCCAACATGACTTTCTGCCGCTGGCTGGGCATGCCCCGCGAAGCGCTGTTGGGCCGCCGGTTTCAGGATCTTTTAAGCATGGGCGGGAAGCTCTTTTATCAGACCCATTGTCTGCCGTTACTGCAACTGCGCGGCTCGGTGGCCGAGGTAAAACTCGATATGCTGCGTCAGGACGGCAGCGGCATTAGCGTGATCGTCAATGCCGTTCGCCGACAGACCCCTCACGGCGTGATCCAGGAACTGGCGCTGTTCGGCGCCCAGGAGCGGACCACCTACGAGCGGGAGCTGACGGCCTCGCGAAAGATGGCTGAAGAGCTGTTGTTGCAGCAATTGGCCTCGCAGAAGGAACTCTCGTCCGCACAGAACCGCCTGCGTCTGGCCGAGATTGAAGCGGACATCCGTGCAACCTTCGCTGAACAGATGGTTGGTTTCGTCAGCCATGACCTGCGCAATCCCCTGGCAGCGATCAAGATGGCCGCCGGGTTGATTGGTCTGGACCCGTTGAGCGAGCGGCAACAGCGCAGCCTTGACCACGTGATGGTCTCGGTGGAACGTGCCCAGCGGCTGATCGTCAACCTGCTGGACTTCACCCAGGCTCGGGTCGGCCGGGGGATTACCGTGCTGCCCCAAGCCATCGACCTGCATAAGGTGATAGGCCGGTGCGTGGAAGAACTCAGGCTGATGTTCCCTGACCGCACGCTGATTCATCGAATCGAAGGGGAAGGGGCGTGCAGCGCCGATGCCGATCGATTATTCGAGCTGGTGGAAAATCTGGTCAGCAATGCCGTGGCCTATGGTGCTCCCGACAGTGAAGTCGTCGTGACCTCGGCGTTTGAAGCGCAGTGGATCAAGGTCTCGGTCCACAACCACGGAGCACCCATTGGGCCGGAGCTTGTCGGCAGTTTGTTTGAACCCATGCTGTATGGCGTCGCCGAAGATAATGATGCGCATACCGTCGGGCTCGGTCTGTTCATTGTCCGGGAAATCGCCCGGGCGCATTGGGGGGATGTCAGCCTGAGCTCCAGCGAGGAAGAAGGCACCACCTTCGTGGCGAGCCTGGCGCGGCCGGTGGGGTGATGAGATTCCCTGTTGGAGCGAGGCTTGCCCGCGAATTAGCCGACGCGGTTAGTCAGGCACACCGCTTTATCGTTCTTCACGGGCAAGCCTCGCTCCAACAGGTCACACCACCACCGTCAACCACGTCGACACCAGCAACAACCCCGCCATGCAGCGGTTGAAGCGCTGCATGCTTAGCGGCGAGCGGAAAAACCGGTTGGCGCTCACGCCCAGCAAGGCCCAGACGGTCATGCAGGGGATGGCGATGGCGAAAAACAGCAGCGCCAGATAGACGACTCGTAACGTGCGATCGGCCTCTGTTCCGGCGAATACGCTGACCACCGCCAACGCCATCATCCAGGTTTTAGGATTGACCAGTTGCAGGCTCGCCGCTCCCCAAAGCCCCAGGCGCGGGCCTTTGCTGTCGGTGCCTTCTATCTCGATGGCTGCCGGAGGCGCACGGAAAATCTGCCAGGCCATCCAGCTCAGCCAGGCGATGCCGATCCACGACATGGTGGTCTGAAGGATTTGATGCCGCGCCAGAAAATCCCCGACCCCCGTTCCCACCAGCAGCACAAGCCCGGCGGCGCCCGCGCAGGCTCCCATCACGATAGGCACGGCGGCCAAAAGGCCGTGTCGCGAGGTGTTGGTGAGCACCAGAATATTGGTGGGCCCCGGCGTGATCGAGGAAACAAAGGCAAACAGCATGAAGGGCAAGAACGCGTCCATGACACAACTCTGGGTGATTGATCGTCAGTCGATCATCGCCGCCGCCGGTGCGTCAGTCTGGAAGGTTTGAGCAGCGCTTTCGGTAGTCGGCCGGCGTCACGCGGTAGGCACGGCGGAACCAGCGCCCCAAGTGACTCTGGTCGGCAAAACCCAGGCTCGCGGCCACCTCTGCGGGGGATTGCCCGCCCGCGAGCAGACGTCGCGCCTGGGCCAGCCGCAGTTGAATCAGATAGGCGTGGGGCGCCAGCCCGAAGGCGGCCTTGAAGGCCCGGGTCAGACGAAAGCGGTCGACACCGGTCACCCGCGCCAAGTCATCCAGCCCGATGTCCTGGGTCATGTGACCGTGCAGGAAATCCCTGGCAGTCTGCGCCACCAGGGGCAGGCGCGGATCCGGATTGATCAGGGTTCGCCAACGCAGGTGGCCGGTCAGATTGGCCAGTAGATCATCCAGTGCGGTCTGGCGCACGATGCGCATTTCCTGACCATGCAGCGAACGGAAGGCATTGGCGGTGGCGTTGGCCAGGCGCAAATCGTCGGCCTGGGTCGCGGCGAAACTGAGTTGGCAATGGCTGGGTGTCTGCTCGAACAGCGAATGCAGCTCGCGGTCCAGCCACTTCGGGTCCAGGTACAGCGTCTGGTAGGTAAAACCTCCTGGGGTCGGAGCATCGCCATCATGAATCTCACCGGGCTCCAGCAGAAACACCCGGCCTGGCGTGCTGATGTATTGCTGCCGCTGGCAATGGAATTGCTGCACCCCTTGCTCGGTAAATCCGACCAGATAGCTGTCATGCCAGTGCGGATCGTAGGCATGACCTTCAAAATGCGCCCGAATCGTCTCAATGCCGGAGTCTGCGTCCTGCTTCAAGTCGATCCAGTTGCTGCTGGTCATGGTGAGTTCCTGCTAAAAAGGTTTGGCTATGCAAATGAGTGCATGCTTGCTGGATTTTCATCCGTCTGGATTATATTGGTCCGAAGTTCTGCCGAAAGTCTGGAAGATTTGTGCAGTGAGGCGCTACAGTCGTGGTGCCTCGGCATTTTCGCATTACCATTGCTCCCAATTACCACTCACGCATACAGGACTGACATGAGGCAATCCATCGCCGACGATGTAGCGATAATCGGTCGGATAAGTGCTGTACCTGCCATTCTTCAAGTCATCAGCGAAACCACCAGCATGGGTTTTGCAGCCGTGGCGCGTGTCACCGATTCATCCTGGACCGCTTGTGCGGTGCTCGACAAGCTCGATTTTGGCTTGCAACCGGGCGGTGAGCTGGAGTTGACCACCACCATCTGCCATGAAATCCATGCCTCTCAACTGCATGAGTCGGTGATTATCGACTGTGTCAGCGAGGACGATAAGTATCGGCTGCATCACACGCCGCAGATCTACAAGTTTCAGAGCTACATATCGGTGCCAGTGTTCCTCTCCGACGGTTCATTCTTTGGCACCATCTGCGCCCTTGATCCAAACCCCGCCAAACTGAAAAACACCTCCATTGAGTCGATGATGACTTCGTTTGCGCGGCTATTGGCGATCCAGATCGAAGCCGAGGAAAGCCTGGAACGCGCCCGAGAGGATCTGCGCGCCGAGCGTGAAGTCTCCGAGTGGCGCGAGCAGTTTATCGCCGTGCTGGGACATGATCTGCGCAACCCGTTGTTCGCCATTACCGCCAGTGCCGAGCTGCTGCTGCGCAAGCCGCTCGACGAAAAGGCACACAGGATCGCCCAGCATATTCTCACCTCCGGCAAGCGCGCTTCGCACCTGGTGAATGACGTGCTCGATTTCGCCAGAGGGCGTCTGGGCCACGGTATTCCGCTGAGCCTGTGTGAATGCGACGACCTGGAAGCCGCGTTGCAGCATGTGGTTGCCGAAGTGCAGCACATTCACCCGTCGCGGCGGATTCGTTCGAGCATTGCCGGCCTTGAGCAAGTGCGGTGTGATCGTGAGCGCATCGCTCAGCTGCTATCCAACCTCGTAGCCAACGCCATCGCCCACGGCGACTCCAATGGTGAAGTTGAGGTGGCGGCCGGTATTGCCGTGGGCGAGCTGTGTATCAGCGTAAGTAACCAGGGTGAGCCGATTCCCGAGGATGTTTTGCCACAACTGTTCCAGCCTTATTCACGACCGGGCGCAGAAGAGCCGCAGGCCGGATTGGGGCTTGGTCTCTATATCGCCAGCCAGATCGCTCAGGCCCATGGTGGGAGGCTGGACGTGCGCTCGACCCGGGATGACGGCACCACTTTCACCTTCAGCATGCCGCTGATCTGAATCAGAGCTGCAGATCGAAACTGCCTTTGCCCAGACATTCACCATTGATCAGCACATCCAGCTCGTGCCTGCCGGCGTAATGCACCCGGGTGGTGAAATTGCGCAGTTGTGGTTTGCGGGTCACGATCAGCGATTCGCCGGCACCGAGCTCCAGGGTTTTTAGCTTGAAGACCTTGGCCGAGGTGCCGCCGGACTTTTTCACGTAGTGAATCGCGTAATCAATGATCAGGCGCTGACTTCGCGCAGACGTCGAGGTCACGCGAAATTCGAGACTCAGGGTTTCGCCCAGCCGAATGCTCTGCGGCGAGACGCTGAGCTGATCCACCCGCACATCCGCCCTGTGACCTGCACCCATGATCCCCAGCGCCCGGCGATCACCTTTCTTGATCAGCGAGCGCAGTGCATGTCGGGCGATCCAGGCAGTGTGCGGGTTCTCCAGTGACCAGCCTTCCAGGTAGTCGAGCACCCAGTCAGGGTTGTCCTTGGTAATGTCGTTGAGGTGATTGGCCACAGATTTGCGCACGTACAAACTGCTGTCGGCCTTGAGGTTCTCCAGGATCGACAGCACCGGCGACGGGTCGGCCAACAACGGCTCTATTCGGAACGACCACGGCAGGCGCGGGCGGCTGCCTTCACTGGCCAGGCGTCGCACATGCTCGTTTTCGTCCTGCGACCAGCCTTGCATGATGCCCAGTGCGCGGGGCAAATCCAGGCGCAAAAAGTGCCGCACGGCAAACTCCGACGAACCGAACGTCGTGAAGAATTTCAACGCCTGCATCGAGCGCTCGAAATCGTGCTGGCCGTAAAGCGCTACGTATTCCGGCAGGATCAGGCTGACAAAACTGCTGTTCAAGCGTGGCGCCAGTGCATAGAGAATCGCCAGCGCCTCGGGATAATCGGTCGGCAGCCCGGCATGCAGGCCGCGGCTGACGCGGTTGAGGCGCTGCATCAACGACTGGCTGTCCAGGTCGTGGGCGACGTGGGCCAGAAACGCGGGCGTATCGAACCCCGGATAAACCGCCGTGGTCTGCTCGGCGATGTGCTGCAACCGGGCCAGGTTAAATATTTCTTTGAGCGCCGGAGCGGCTTGCGGGGTATCGGTCATGGTATTTCCCAGTTAACACATTTTGGTAGGAGCTCGCGCAATGTCCCTGACGCCATGCTGTCACGGAGCAAACACGGACCTTGTAGGAGCGCGCTTGCCCGCGATGCGATTTCAGAGCCGCCACATTTGTCGCCTGTCTGGAAGCCATCGCGGGCAAGCGCGCTCCTACGGCAGTCTGTCTCATTGCACATCCTTGTTACAAACTTGAAACCGCTTCACTTGCCCATCACACCGGCCTGAGGCGAACCTACGTGGGTAATCGCCATCAAACGCCTGAATCGTTACCGTTTCCCACAGAAGGTAAGTGATGAACAGTTCTGCGCGACTTTTAGCAATCTCCACGCTGAGCGGCCTATTTTTGACCGGCCTGGCCAGTGTTTCCCAGGCCCAGACCTTGCCTAACAGCACGATCAATAACGGCAACCCGAATAACAGCCCCATCCACCGCGCCAATCCCAACAGCCGTCAGGGCACTGAGTCGAGTATCCCGCCGGTGCGTGGCCCAAGTACTGCGCCCAATCCGCGCCCCCCGACCCTGGAGAACGGCGGCATCCGTAACGGCTATCCTGATCGTCAGCAGCCTGTCAGGCCGTCGGGCGGCGACCGCAAAACCACCGATTGAGTTTTTCATTCCCCCGTCCGCCGCGGGCATTTTCATGCACATAAGGAATCGTCCATGCATTGCAAAACCTTGATCGCTACACTTTGCGCCAGCGCCTTTCTGACGTTATCGCTGAACGCTGCTGCAGGACCCGTTCAAGATTTCAAAAGCGAACAGGGCACTATCAGTGTCGAAGAAGTGACCAAGGGGCTGGATCATCCTTGGGCGCTGGCTTTCCTGCCGGACAACAAAGGCATGCTGATCACGGAGAAGTCAGGCAACCTGCGGATTGTTGCGCCTGACGGTACTCTTTCCAAGCCGCTGTCCGGTGTGCCCAAGGTCTGGGCTCAGGGTCAGGGTGGTCTGCTGGATGTGGTGCTTTCCCCCGACTTCGCCACCGACCGCATGGTTTACCTGACTTTTTCCGAAGTGGGTGAGGACGGCAAAGGCGGGACGGCGGCAGGGCGAGGGCGCTTGTCCACCGACCTGAGCAAGCTGGAAAACTTCAACGTGATCTTCCGTCAACAACCCAAGCTGTCAGTGGGCAACCACTTCGGCTCGCGGATGGTCTTTGATCGCGACGGTTACCTGTTCATTGCCCTGGGCGAAAACAACAATCGCCCGACTTCCCAGGACCTGGACAAGCTGCAGGGCAAAGTCGTGCGGTTGTACGCCGATGGCAAGGTACCGCCGGACAATCCGTTCGTAGGCCAGAAAAATGTGCGTCCGGAAATCTGGTCGTATGGCCATCGCAATCAGCAGGGCGCAGCCTTGAACCCCTGGACCGGCACCTTGTGGACCAATGAACACGGACCTAAAGGCGGTGATGAGGTGAACATCATCGAACGCGCACAGAATTACGGCTGGCCGCTGGCAACCCACGGCATCGACTATTCCGGCGTACCTATTTCCGAATCAAAAGGTGAGTTTGTCGAAGGGACGATCAAGCCGTTTCACGTCTGGCAGAAGTCACCTGGCATCAGCGGTATGGCGTTCTACGATGCCTCACGCTTCAAGGCCTGGGATCACAATCTGTTCATCGGTGCACTGGCAAGCGAAGAGCTGATCCGCCTGGAGTTTCAGGGCGACAAGATTGTTCATGAAGAGCGTTTGCTGGGGGATTTGAAGAAACGCATCCGCGATGTTCGCCAAGGGCCGGATGGTTATATCTATGTATTGACCGACGAGGGTGACGGGCAACTTTTGAAAGTTGGGTTGAAGCAATAGTTTCAATCTGCAATTAACTGTAGGAGTGAGCTTGCTCGCGATAACGTTAGATCAGACGATAAATCATCGTGATCAAATCGAATCGCGAGCAAGCTCGCTCCTACAGAGTAATGCGCATGGTGTGATAAGTGTTTACTTATCCTGTTTGTCTTTCAGGATGTCACCGGTTTTGGCATCCAGGTCTACATCCCATTCCACGCCTTTGGCATCGCGCAGTTCAACTTGATACACGTAACGCTCAGCGTGCTTATCAAGCTCGGTGTCGTGGATGGTGAAGCCTGGGTGCTTGTCCAACGCCAGTTTGTTGAGTTTTTCGAAGTCCATCACCGTCCCGGCTTTATGCAGGCGGACCACTTCGTCCGGGCCGATATCAGCTTGAGCAACACCGGCAGCGGTAGTCAGGGCAAGGGCAGCAAACATGGCAGATAGAGTTTTCATTTTTCGTTCCTTCTGATTGATCTGGTAGTTGAGATCCAGCGGGAAGCGAATCGTTCCCTTGTCTGGTTGAAGCCAGATTAACCACACTTACTTAATTCATCCTTAATGTTAAATGAAGGGTGTTTTTCTGAGTAAGAGCCAGCGAATGTCGCTTCAATAGCTTGCTTGACATAAGAACACCTCAGTTGGCCTGACGGACCGCGTCGACGGCTTCGCGGGCAAGCCTCGCTCCAACAGGTTAAGGGGTCGTCTGTGGGAGCGGTGCTTGCCCGCGATGGCAGCGACGCGGTTTGTCTGATTCGCCAGCAAGCTCGCTCCCACGGGTTCGGTGGTATGCGTACTCGACCAACCAGTCAGCAACCCATAACACCCATCGCCCTTGAGTTTGCTATTCTTCGCGCCCTGCGACGGGTTGTCGCGCTCAACTCTTAATCGTGTCCGGGGTTCATATGACGGCCATTGTTCGACCACGCCCCCAGCCGCTGTCTCGTGCTGATTACAAAACCCTGGGCCTTGCGGCGCTGGGCGGGGCGCTTGAGATCTATGACTTCATCATCTTTGTATTCTTTGCGCTGACCCTCAGCCAACTGTTCTTCCCGCCGGAAATGCCTGAATGGCTGCGCCTGCTGCAAAGCTTCGGGATCTTCGTCACCGGCTATCTGGCACGTCCGCTGGGCGGCATCCTGATGGCGCATTTCGCCGACAAGCTGGGCCGTAAACGCGTTTTCAGCCTCAGCATTCTGATGATGGCCTTGCCGTGCCTGCTGATCGGCGTGATGCCGACCTATGCACAGATCGGCTACTGGGCGCCGCTGATCCTCCTGGCATTGCGCATTCTGCAAGGTGCAGCGGTGGGTGGCGAAGTGCCCAGTGCGTGGGTATTCGTCGCAGAGCACGCGCCCAAATCCCATCGCGGTTATGCCCTGGGTGTGTTGCAGGCCGGTCTGACCTTCGGGTATCTGCTGGGGGCGCTGGTTGCAACCTGGTTGGCGAAAGTCTTCACCCCGGCGGAAATCCTCGAAGGGGCATGGCGCATTCCGTTCCTGCTGGGCGGGGTGTTTGGCGTAGTGGGCGTCTGGTTGCGTCGCTGGCTGAGTGAAACCCCGGTGTTCATGGCCATGCAGGCTCAACGCGAAACCGTCACCGAGTTGCCGTTGAAAGCCGTGTTGCGTGAACACCGTCAGTCGCTGCTGCCCGCCGCGTTGCTGACCTGCGTGCTGACGTCGGCGGTCGTGGTGCTGGTGGTCATTACCCCCACGGTCATGCAGAAAAGCTTCGGCATGAGCGCCAGCCATACGTTCGCCCTGAGCAGCCTTGGCATTGTGTTCCTCAATATCGGCTGTGTGCTGGCCGGCAGGCTGGTTGACCGGATCGGCGCGTGGCGGGCCGTGATGTTTTACAGCGCGCTATTACCCCTGGGCATCGGTCTGCTGTATGCCAGCCTGATTGGCCATTGGCCCGCGCCGGGCATTGCCTACGCAGTGGCCGGGCTGGCATGTGGGATTGTCGGCGTGGTGCCGTCGGTGATGGTGGGGCTGTTTCCAGCAGATATCCGCGTGTCGGGCATTTCGTTCACCTACAACATTGCTTACGCACTCTGGGCCAGCACCACGCCGCTGATGCTGATCGCCCTGATGCCCTGGAGCCCGTGGGTATGCGTGGTCTATGTGGCGGTGATGGGCGCCGTCGGGCTACTGACCGCCACGGTCTTCGGGCTGCGTCGCGGCATGAAGGTCGACGCCGTGTTGCTGGGTAGCTGACGGCCTGCCTCTTGTTCGGTCTGGATGAAGCTAATCTTCATTCAGACCCCACGAGAGCCCGGCATGAACCGTGATCTTGATAGCAACAATGTTCAGGCGATCAACGCCGAAGTAGAGGCCCTGTACCGCCAGGAATCGCGTCGGGTGCTGGCGACGCTGATCCGCCTGCTGGGCAATTTCGAATTGGCCGAAGAAGCCTTGCAGGACGCTTTTATTGCGGCCGTCGAGCAATGGCCACAAAGCGGTTTACCGCACAATCCCCGAGCATGGCTAATCTCGGCGGGACGCTTCAAAGCCATCGACAGCCTGCGTCGTCGCTCTCGTTTCGACGCGTCGCTGGCACAGATGGCTCGCGAGCTGGAAGGCCAGATGCACACGCAGCAGCCGGATCTGGACAGCGTCGAAGATGACCGTTTGCGGCTGATCTTCACCTGCTGCCACCCGGCACTGACCGAAGACGCTCAGGTCGCGCTGACCCTGCGCGAAGTCTGCGATCTGACCACCGAAGAAATCGCCCGCGCTTTTCTCATCACGCCCTCCACCGTGGCCCAGCGTATCGTGCGCGCCAAGAACAAGATCCGCGACGCGCGCATCCCTTACGAAGTACCGACGCTCGGCGAACTGCCCGAGCGGCTGGACGCGGTGTTGCGGGTCATCTATCTGGTGTTCAACGAGGGTTATTTCGCATCTTCGGGCGACGAGTTACTGCGCAGTGAGTTGTCCAGCGAGGCGATTCGTCTGGGCCGCCTGCTGCTGGAGCTGCTGCCCGAGCCTGAAGTCTGCGGGTTGCTGGCGTTGATGCTGCTGACTGAATCCCGGCGCGCTGCGCGGATTTCCGCCAGCGGCGAGCCGGTCTTGCTCGACAGCCAGGACCGCCGTCTCTGGGATCGCCAGATGATTGCTGAAGGCCAGGCCTTGGTCGAAAAAGCCCTGCGCTCCGGACGCTATAACGCCTACAGCGTGCAAGGCGCCATCGCAGCAGTACACGCCGACGCTGGCTACGCCGAGGACACCGATTGGGCGCAAATTGTCGGCCTTTATGATGTGCTGATCTGCTTGACCGAATCTCCCGTGGTGGCACTCAACCGGGCTGTTGCCGTTGCCATGTTGCACGGCCCTAAGGCAGGCCTGGCGTTGATCGAAACACTATTGAGCAATGGCGAGTTACAGGATTATCACCTTGCCTGGTCCGCCAAAGCCGACCTCTGCTGTCGTAGCGGGGACATTGCCGAGGCCTGCGTGGCCTACCGCAAAGCCATACAGCTGGCACGTCAGACCGTCGACCGGCAATTTCTTCAGCGCTGTCTGGACGACCTGCAGGCCGACCAAAACAGCTAACCGCAGATACTTCCCAAAACAGTCGCTGCAGGCTGTCGATTTCCTCCATCTCCAAGCGACTAATCCCTGCAAATGCCGGTAATGGAGGACGCCATGAAATACCTTTGCCTTATTTACAGCGACGAACAGACCCTGCACTCGCATCCCGACAGCCCTCGGGATGATGAATGTCTTGCTTACGCCCAGTCGGTGCAAGCCAGCGGCCACATGTTGGCGTCTGAGCCCCTGGAGTCGGTGCAGACGGCCACCACCGTGCGCAAGCGCAACGGCAAAGTGCTGATCACCGATGGTCCCTTCGCCGAAACCAAGGAGCAACTGGCCGGGTTCTACCTGATTGACGCCAAGGATCTCAACGAAGCCATTCACATCGCGGCGAATGTTCCCGCCGCTCGTGTGGGCAGTGTGGAAGTTCGGCCAGTACGCACCCTCAACTTGCAACAGTCCGCTAGCGAGAACACCACCTATGAACGTCAACACAGCTGAGCAGCAAAGCACCCGTGAGCAGATCCAGACGCTGATTCAGCACTGGAGCGCTGCCATACGGGACAAGGATATCGAGGCGATCATGGCGTATTACGACCCGGAAATCGTCGCCTATGACGCCATCATTCAACTGCAGTTCAAGGGCATTGAAGCCTATGGCAAGCACTGGGAGTTCTGCCTGGGTATGTGTCCGGGCCCGATGATTTTCGAGCAGAGCGAACTGGTGGTGCATGGCGACCAGCAACTGGCGTTCGCCCATTGGTTGAACAGTTGTGGTGGCGCCGATGAGAAGGGCGAGATGAAGTCGTCATGGATGCGCGCCAGCGCAGGTTTCCGCCGCACGGCCGAGGGCTGGAAAGCCGTCCATGAGCATTTCTCGGCACCTTTCGATATGGAAAGCGGCAAGGCGCTGTTTGACCTTAAGCCTTGACCGGTAACCGTTTCACGAATCCGGAGAACAAAAAATGAGTGTTCAATCCGTACCCGACGACTATCGCAGCCTGACCATTTACTTGGGTGTGAAAGGCGCGTCCGGGGCTATCGAGTTCTACAAAAAAGCCTTCGGTGCCACTCAGGACTTCCGCCTCGACACCCCTGACGGGCGCGTCGGACATGCCGCCCTGCGCATCGGCAGCTCGATGCTGATGCTGGGCGAACCCTGCGAGGAGGGGGTGTTGGGCAGCCCGGCCGCCGACAGCAAAGTGCCGTCTGGCCTGTATCTCTACGTTGACGATGCCGATCAGGTGTTCAACCAGGCTCTGGATGCTGGGGCCGAACAAATCATGCCCATGGCGGATCAGTTTTACGGTGATCGCAGCGGCACGCTGAGGGATCCCTATGGCCATGTGTGGTTTATCGCCACCCACAAAGAGGACATCGCACCCGAAGAAATACGCCGTCGAGCCGAAGAAATGTTCAAACAGTCTTAAGTCTGTCAGCCCATGTCGATTGATGATGTGGGTTGTTTCCTATTGTTGTTGAGAAATAAGAGTTAATTAAGTAAGTCTGCTGTGGATCCAATTTATTTGTGCCAACTGATTGTAATTATCATTTTCGGCGTTTATCTTTTCGTTCGACACAAGTGTTGCGTGGGCTTGGTGATCTAATACGGATGGGCGAGGTTTTTAATTCGAAGGTTGTTCCTCGCGGGTGTGTAGGGAGGTCCTCTTCTGGTTAACTATTTACAATGATCGTTCGTTATTGATTGGGGTCGGGAAGTGCTCGTCAGGGCGCTGCAAGACGTGCCTTCATAGGCGCAATAAGTGCTGTGCGTTAAAGCTTGTTAATAATAAAAGGAAGTTTTCAATGGGCGTTATGTTGAAGAGAACCGCCGATCAGTCGTGTCCGTCATTCAGGCATGCGGCGTTTTTGCCGGGAGCTGATACTCGTCAGCTTTTCACACTGTTGGCCGCAAAGCAGGAGGTTCTATCGAAATCTCAGCTGTGTGATCTGCAGGCTTGGCTGCTTGGGCCTCAAGGCTCTCTGGAGAGGTTTTCACTGCGAGTTTCAAAGGTGGGCAGGAAAGCGCCGGGTCTGGATCACTCGCAAGTACCGGGTGGCGCCCGGCACAGGCAGCTTGCGGAGAAGAGCGCTCATTTCGTGTTGGCCCTGCATCATCGCTATAAGGCCACCGCCAACCCATTCAACGGGATGAACCGCAGATTGTTGTGCTGTGTGGTGTTCGACGATGCTGCGCCTTATACCTTGGCTGAACGCTTTGCCGCCGCCCACGCGCTTCGTCAGCAGGACAGCGCGTATTTCGCCAAACTTATTGCCACAACCCGGCATACCGTAGAACGGCGTTTGGTTTTTATTGGACTGCTCGAACATTTCGATGCGCTTATGCCGATTGAGCGAAGTATCTATCCGCTGGATTACCGCACTGTTCAACAAGGTCATCTAAATAGAGAAGAAGCCCTCTACGGCCCGCTCAAACTTGATAAGACTGTGGTGGAGTTGCTGGATGATCATCCGCCGCAATGGCTGCTGGAAAATCTCTGCCTGACCGGTATGACGGATCCGGCTTAAAAAGAAGTACTGAGTTGAAATATTTTCTGTAGGGGCTCACGAGTACCGCGAGGCAGCGATAGCGATCTGTCTGAACACCGCTATCGCTGCCTCGCGCTGCTCGTGAGCTCCTGCAACGCCAGACACCAAGTCAGATACAACGCTTATTCATGTTCCAGCGCTGCGTTTCCGAAACCTGATCTGGGGAAGTCGATCACGTTTGATTCTGCCAGGCACACTCGGTTACGGCCCGTTGTTTTGGCGATATAAAGCGCTTTGTCCGCTTCATTGAGCCAGCAGGCGGCATCAGTCATGTCCGGCCTATAAGTGGCGATGCCGATACTCAGGCTGAGTTCCAGATGCGGCAGGTGAGGATTACGCACCTCAAGTGCATTTCTGCGCAGCTGTTCGAGTATCTGCCAAGCCAATGCTGCGCTGGTATTGGGCAGGATCACGCAGAACTCGTCACCGCCGTAGCGTCCGGCGAGGTCCGTTTCACGCAGGCTGGCGATCAGGGCAGCACTCAAGCGCTTAAGTACGCTGTCGCCGATGATATGGCCGTGCGTGTCATTGATGGCCTTGAAGTGGTCGATGTCGATCAGGGCGATGGAGGTCTCGCGAGACAACGCCTCACAGCGGGCGAACTCCAGCTGCAGCAGGTCCTTCCAGGAACCGTGATTGATCAGGCCGGTCAGGCTGTCAGTGCGGCTGAGCTTTCCTAGAATGTGCTTGTGCTCGCTGAGCTTGACCGCCAATTGGTAACTGGCATAGCCAACAAACATGGGATACACGATCAGTACCGGGAGGCAGGCATAGATCTGCAGCGGTGAGCTGTAGGAAACGAATGGTTGATGGAACAGCAACACGGAAATCAATGCACCGGCGATCTGAGCCACAATGCCACGCAAAAACAAGGGCTTGCCGCCTGCGGCGAGGTTATGCATCGCCATCATCGCCAGCACGGTGACGGTGGGCAAGGGGTTGAATCCCATGGCCCCGGCCCAGAATCCACCGGCCAGGGAGTCAACGAGGATATTGCGGCGTTCGGCGTGGAATGGTTGGCGTGAACGCGTGGCCAGCCAGAGGGCAATCGGCGGCCAGATTATCGCGTTGCAGAGCATGACCGCCCAGACCCAGAGGGGGGGATGCAACGGATACATAGTGGCCGCGACACTGAAGAAACCAATGCCAACACCCAGGCTGCGTACCCAATATATTCGTTTGGCAAAGGAGTGCCCTCTACCTTCATGACTTACCATGGCGCTCTACCGATATTTCATTTGCTGGCCTCGAAACTTGGGCCTGGACGCAAATAGCGGAGTTTGGCCCTCCCACTGCATACTGGGAAGAGCCATTTGCCATTATTGAACAATAGCGTCACAAATTGTCGCGGTTTGTGACACTTCGAGCATTTTGATCATTCAGTCATGCTTCATCTGAACAGCTATCAGCGCCGTTACGATCGCGAGGAGTGCAATCGCTGCTGCCACCAAGCCAACAGACGACAGCCCCAATTGCTCGATAGTCAGCCCTCCGATCACCGAACCCAGACCGATCCCGGCGTTAGCTGCCGAAACATTCAACGTACCGGCCAGGGCCTGAGCCTTGGGCGCGGTCTGCATGACGCGGATCTGGCAGATGGGAAACAGCGCCGTATGCGCGACACCCCAGAGCACCAGTACGGCACCCAGCATCGGGATGGACCCTGCTGCCGGAACACTGGCAGCCATTCCCACACCCAGCAGCAATGCAAACACAATGGTCGAACCTAAAGGGCTGCTGTCCACATAGCGTCCGCCCAGGTTATTGCCAATCAGGCCGACCGCACCAAAGCCCATCAACCACCAGCCGACCTGTGCCGACGGGACCATGGCGATGCGCTCCAAGGTATCGGCCAGGTAGGTGTAAGCGGTGAACATAGCGGTGAAAAGCAAAATCGACAGCAGCAGATTGATGATGAAACGTGGGTCCGCGAGGATCTTTGCCTGTTTCGCCAGCCCGACTTTTTCCGTGGGGGCAATCGTTGGCATGACCATCCACAACAGCAAGGCCATCAGCAGCGACAACACGGTCAACGCCCAGAAGGCGCCGCGCCAGCCGACTGCATCGGCAAACAGGGTCCCCAGTGGGATACCGAACAGCATGGCAGCGGAAATCCCCAGGTACACCCGGGCGACAGCTTTACCGGCTTGTTTCGGCCCGGCCATCATGCCGGCTGTTTCGCTCGCCGTACCCCAGAATACCGGCAACGCCAAGGCTGGAATGAAGCGGGCGAACGCCAGTACCCAGATATTGCTCGACAGTGCAGCGAGGGCGTTGGAGGCCGCGAAGATGATCAGGATCGCGACGAAGGTTTTCTTGCGATCCAGGTGCGAGAGCATGGCCGTCAACGGCGGGCCAAACAGCATTACGGTGAAAGCAAAGAGCGTGACCAACAGGCCCGCGTCGGAGATCGAAATCCCCAGATCGCGGGCCATGGAAGGCAGCAAACCAATGATCAGAAATTCGGTGGTGACGATGACAAAACCGGCCAGGGCCAGAATCGCAATCGCCATGTTTGCGCCAGTCGCGCTCGCGCCGCTGGCAGAACCTGCCGCAGTGGTATCCAGAGAAGACATCGGGGATAACTCAAAGTAAAAAGATGGCGCTAGCCTATTCGAGAAAGCGATTCTTATCTTTGGCGTTTTTTCCGTGCATTATGGAATTCATTTCAATAATTGATGCATGCCATGATCTCCGCCGACCGTCTCAAGGGCATTTCCAGCTTCGTCGCCGTCGCCAACGCCGGTAGTTTCACGGCTGCGGCCGAGCGTCTGAACCTGACCAACTCCGCCGTCAGCAAAAGCATCGCCCGCCTTGAAGCAAGGCTCGGCATGCGCCTGTTCGAGCGCACCACCCGCAGCCTGGCGCTCACCGAAGAAGGGGCGACGTACTACGACGTCTGCACGCGCATCCTTACTGAGCTTGAGGACGCCGAAACCGCGCTGGCCGCGCAACGCTCAGAGCCGGCCGGGCTTCTGCGGGTAGACTTGCCGGCCTCGTTCGGACGGATCCACGTCTTGCCGTTGATCCTGGAATTCGCCGAACAGCACCCCAAGTTACGCCCCCATGTGTCCTTTACCGATCGCTTTGTGGACTTGATCGAAGAGGGGATCGACATCGCCGTACGCATCGGCGGTCCCGCCGCCTGGCCCGCGACGTTGGGCCATCGCTATCTGGGCACCGAGCGGGTGATTTTCTGCGCAGCACCTCTTTACCTGCACCGTCATGGCACACCGACGACCTTTGAAGAATTGTCCGAACATGCCTGCATTTTGTATGGCAACGCCTTCGGCAGCACCAGTCCATGGGTGATCCTTGACGCCACGGGCCAGACCCAATTGCGCACGGTCGAGAGCCGCATCGTCGTCGGCAATGGCGAAGCCCAGGTCGCGGCGGTGGTGGCTGGCAGCGGCGTCGCCCAACTGGCCACTTGGCTGATCAAGGACCAACTGCAACGGGGCGAACTGGTGGAAATCCTCCCGCACCTGGCCACCGAAGGCCTGGACCTGCACCTGGCCTGGCCCCGCAAGCGCGAATCCCTGCCAAAAGTGCAGCAGCTGGTGGAGCTGCTGTGTGAGGCGTTACGGATGGATTGAGGGTTTTTAAATAGAAGACATGCCCCTGCCGGAGATCCTGTGGTTGCCTACAAGCTGAAGTACGCGCTGGCCAATATTTGAGATCACACCTGTGGGAGCGGCACGCCAGGCGCATCGCGTCATCGTTCTTCGCGAGCAAGCTCGGCTCCAACAGGCAACTGAGTTTCCCGTTGGAGCGAGGCTTGCCCGCGAACCAGACACCCCGGTTCATCAGCCCTACTGCGTCATCGTTCTTCGCGGGCAAGCACCGCTCCCACAAGGGTACGCGGCACACCAGGCGCATCGCGTCATCGTTCTTCGCGGGCAAGCTCGGCTCCAACAGGCGACTGAGTTTCCCGTTGGAGCGAGGCTTGCCCGC
>NZ_JPQU01000054.1 GCF_000737245.1 Pseudomonas syringae
TGCGCCAGAAGAGGTGCGAATTATAGAGAGATTCCAGAGGCCGTCAACCCCTTATTTCACTGAATTGTCATATTTCCACGAAACACCCTAAAACAAAGGGGCGAGCCTTACGGCACGCCCCTTTTATAGGTAACTACTTACAAGCTTGGAAAGGCGAATTGCGATGCCTCATGGCTTGCACGCTGCGGCCAACGCTGAGTAATTGCTTTACGGCGGGTGTAGAAACGTACCCCGTCCGGCCCATAGGCGTGCAGGTCGCCAAACAGTGAACGCTTCCAGCCACCGAAGCTGTGATAGGCAACCGGCACGGGCAGCGGCACGTTAACCCCGACCATTCCCACTTCGATCTCATCACAGAACAACCGTGCCGCCTCACCATCACGAGTAAAGATGCAGGTGCCGTTGCCGTACTCGTGATCGTTGATCAGTTGCATGGCTGCCTCAAGACTATCGACGCGCACGATGCACAGCACCGGGCCGAAGATCTCTTCTTTATAGATACGCATCTCAGGGGTGACCTGATCGAACAGGCAGCCACCCATGAAGAAGCCATCCTCATTGCCGGCAACACTAAAACCGCGACCATCCACCACCAGCTTCGCACCCGCCTGAACACCATCTTCTATAAAGCCGCTGACCTTGTCGCGATGCTGACCGGTAACCAGTGGCCCCATGTCCAGCCCACAGGTGGTACCCGCACCGATTTTCAGCGAAGCGATTTGCGGCACAAGTTTGGCCACCAATGCATCGGCGATCTGATCGCCCACACAGACCGCTACCGAGATGGCCATGCAGCGCTCACCGCACGAACCATAAGCTGCACCCATCAACGCGCTGACCGCATTGTCCAGGTCGGCATCCGGCATCAGCACCGCATGGTTCTTCGCCCCACCCAACGCTTGAACACGTTTGCCACGTGCAGCGCCTTCTTTATAGATGTACTCAGCAATCGGGGTCGAGCCCACGAAACTCAGTGCTTTGACTTCTGGCGCTTCCATCAGCGCATCGACTGCTGCCTTGTCACCGTGGACGACATTGAGCACGCCTTTAGGCAGACCCGCTTCGTGCAGCAATTGAGCGATCAGCAAGGTCGAGCTCGGATCGCGTTCCGATGGTTTGAGAATGAAGCAGTTGCCGCAGACGATCGCCAGTGGATACATCCACAGCGGCACCATGGCCGGAAAGTTGAACGGCGTAATACCCGCAACAACACCGAGCGGCTGGAAGTCAGACCAGGCGTCGATGTTCGGCCCCACGTTGCGGCTGTACTCACCTTTAAGAATTTCCGGCGCCGCGCAGGCAAACTCGACGTTCTCGATACCGCGCTTCAACTCACCTGCGGCATCTTCGAGGGTCTTGCCGTGCTCTTCGCTGATCAGTTGGGCGATGCGGCTTTCATTCTGCTCCAGCAGCTGCTTGAAGCGGAACATCACCTGGGCACGTTTAGCCGCAGGCGTATTGCGCCACGCAGGGAATGCAGCTTTGGCCGCGTCGATGGCTTGTTGCACGGTTTCGCGACTGGCCAAAGGCACTTTATGGATCGCCTGACCGGTCGATGGATTGAATACGTCGGCAGTGCGGCCGTTCTCGGTAACAAACTGGCCGTCGATGAAATGTTGAATGGTGCTCATGAAATGACTCCAAAGCAGGCGCGAACGTATCCGCGCCCGTCACTTATATAGAAGGATTTATCAGTCGACCTGGTTCAGCGCTTCGCCTACCGCATCGAACAAACGGTCCAGGTCCTGAGGCTTGCTATTGAAGGTAGGCCCGAATTGCAGGGTGTCGCCGCCAAAGCGCACATAGAAACCGGCTTTCCACAATTTCATGCCCGCCTCGAATGGACGCACGATCGCATCACCATCACGGGGCGCGATCTGGATTGCACCTGCCAACCCGTAGTTACGAATGTCGACGACGTTCTTGGTGCCTTTGATGCCGTGCAGCGCGCTTTCGAAATGCGGCGCGACTTCGGCAGCTTGTTGCACAAGGTTTTCCCGCTGCAGCAGATCCAGCGCAGCAATGCCAGCGGCGCAGGCCACCGGGTGTGCGGAGTAAGTGTAGCCATGGGGGAATTCAACCGCGTATTCAGGAGTCGGCTGGTTCATGAACGTCTGATAGATCTCGCTGCTGGCAATCACCGCGCCCATTGGGATCGCGCCATTAGTGATTTGCTTGGCGATGCACATCAAGTCAGGCGTCACGCCGAAGCTCTCAGCGCCGAACATCGAACCGGTACGACCGAAGCCGGTGATGACTTCATCGAAGATCAGCAGAATGTTGTGCTGATCGCAGATTTCACGCAGACGCTTGAGATAACCCTGGGGTGGAACGATCACCCCGGCAGAGCCAGCCATGGGCTCGACGATGACGGCGGCGATGTTCGAGGCGTCATGCAACTCGATCAACTTGAGCATTTCATCGGCCAGTGCAATGCCACCCGCCTCCGGCATGCCTTTCGAATAAGCGTTGCTGGCCAGCAAGGTGTGCGGCAGATGGTCGACATCCATCAGTTGGCCAAACATTTTGCGATTGCCGTTCACACCGCCCAGGCTGGTGCCCGCTATGTTGACGCCGTGGTAGCCACGGGCACGGCCGATCATTTTGGTCTTGCTCGCCTGACCTTTGAGGCGCCAGTAAGCCCGCACCATCTTCACCGCAGTATCAGCGCACTCGGAGCCGGAGTTGGTATAGAAGACGTGATTCAGATTGCCTGGGGTCAGCTCGGTGATTTTCTCAGCCAGTTGAAAGGACAACGGGTGGCCGAATTGAAACGCCGGCGAGTAATCCAGAATGCCCAGCTGTTTGGAGACCGCTTCCTGAATCTCTTTACGCGTATGTCCCGCGCCGCACGTCCACAAGCCGGACAAAGCGTCGTAAATCTTGCGTCCCTTATCGTCCGTCAGGTAACTGCCGCTGGCCGCCACGATCAGGCGCGGGTCGCGCTGGAAATTTCGATTGGCGGTATAAGGCATCCAATGAGCGTCAAGCTTCAATTGGCTGGCGATAGACATGTCGGACGATTCAAAACTATTCATCAGAACGGACCTCGCTGGAGCGCTGGGCGGTGAGTGAGTAAAAATTGTTGATGCAGCTAAAGTGCCACGAGGATAAAGTCGGAAAAACCCAACTTTTATGATCTTCAGTTAGCCGATTACTAAACTATGAGCCGTCGTCCCGATCCATTGGCACAAGTCAGCGATTTCGACATTCGATTGCTGCGCATCTTTAGAAGCGTAGTCGAGTCAGGCGGTTTTTCTGCGGCGGAAAGTGTGCTGGGCATTGGCCGGTCCGCTATCAGCCAGCAAATGAGCGATCTCGAGCAGCGCTTGGGATTGCGTCTGTGTCAGCGCGGCCGGGCCGGTTTTTCGGTGACGGAAGAAGGCCGCGAGGTCTACCAATCGGCCTTGCAGTTACTCAGCGCACTGGAAAGCTTTCGCACGGAGGTCAACGGTCTGCACCAGCATTTGCGGGGTGAGCTGAACATTGGCCTGACCGACAACCTGGTCACCCTGCCCCACATGCGCATCACCCACGCGCTGGCTCAGCTCAAGGAGCGCGGCCCGGATGTGCATATCAACATCCGCATGATTGCGCCTAATGAGGTAGAGCAAGGCGTGCTCGATGGCCGTCTGCATGTGGGCGTCGTTCCTCAGGCCAGCGCGTTGTCGGGGCTTGAGTATCAGGCGTTGTACAGCGAGCGTTCGCTACTTTATTGCGCGGTGGGTCACCCGCTGTTCTATATGGAAGATGCTGCACTGGATGATCAACGACTGGCCGAGCAGGACGCCATCGCCCCGACCTTCCGCCTGCCAGCGGAGATTCAGGCGCATTATCAGGCGCTCAATTGCACAGCCAGCGCCTCGGACCGCGAAGGCATGGCGTTTCTGATTCTGACCGGTCGCTACATCGGTTATCTACCCGATCATTACGCAAGTTTCTGGGTGCAGCAGGGGCGTTTGCGGGCACTGAAGCCTGCATCAAGGTTTTACGATCTGAGCCTGGTCTCGGTCACCCGCAAAGGCCGCCGCCCTCATTTGGTGCTGGAAAGTTTTTTGCAGACGCTGGCTGCTACGCGGTGAGACATTTACTCCAGTGCGATCTCCTCAACCCGTAGGAGCGCGCTTGCCCGCGATTCTGTGGTACAGGCGAAATATTCGTCGACTGATCGGACGCAATCGCGGGCAAGCGCGCTCCTACGTGTGTTCGTCAGGCGTCCACCTTCAAAAAACCTGAGCACTTGGACAGCTTTTTGCAGTGATGTTGTTACAAACAATGTCGAGACCACAACATGCAGCCCGAAGCCTCAACCAGCAGCGATCTGATATATGGCCTGGATGATCGCCCAAAACCATTGCCGGCCATCCTTGCCGCGCTGCAACATGTGCTCGCCAGTTTCGTCGGGATTATCACTCCGCCGCTGGTGATTGGTTCGGCGCTGGGGTTGGGTGCGTACATGCCCTACCTGATCAGCATGGCGTTGATGGTTTCCGGTGTAGGCACTTTCATCCAGGCTCGTCGGCCATTTGGCATTGGCGCCGGGATGATCTGCCTGCAAGGCACCAGCTTCGCGTTTCTGGGGGCTGTGCTGTCAGCGGGTTTTCTGGTCAAGCAACGCGGGGGCAGTCCGGAAGACATTCTGGCGATGATCTTCGGCGTTTGTTTTTTCGGGGCCGTAGTGCAGATCGTGTTGAGCCGATTCATTGGCCAATTGCGCAGGGTCATAACGCCACTGGTAACAGACATCGTGATCACGCTGATCGGCGTCAGCCTGATCAAGGTCGGGGTCACCGATCTGGGCGGCGGCTTCAATGCGCCAGATTTCGGAGCGCCGTTGAACCTGGCCCTTGGCGGCTTTGTGTTGCTGGCGATCATCCTGTTGAATCGCTCGAACACCCCCTGGATACGCTTGTCCGCCATCATCATTGGTCTGGCCCTGGGCAGCCTTGCGGCCTGGTTCAGTGGAAAACTGATCCCGCATTCGGTCAGCGACCTGCCACTGATGAGCGTGCCGGTGCCGTTCAAGTTCGGTTTCGCCTTCGACTGGAGCGCTTTCCTACCGGTCGCGCTGATCTATCTGATCAGCACCATCGAAACCGTGGGCGATCTGACCGCCAATTGCATGCTCGCCAGAAAGCCAATCAGTGGCCCAAGTTACATCGCACGACTCAAGGGCGGCGTACTAGGCGATGGCGTCAGCTGCATGATTGCGGCGACCTTCAGTGCATTCCCCAACACCACATTTGCCCAGAACAACGGCGTCATTCAGCTGACCGGCGTCGCCAGTCGTTATGTCGGCCTGTACATCGGCGCGGTGCTGTTCATGCTCGGCCTGTTCCCGACCATCGGTGCCCTGCTCCAGCAGCTTCCCAAGCCGGTTCTGGGTGGCGCAACGCTGGTGATGTTCGGTAGCGTTGCCGCTGCTGGCGTGCGCATTTTGTCCCAGGCCCCACTGGATCGCCGAAGCATGTTGATCATCGCCACTTCATTCGGGGTCGGGCTGGGTATCGCCGCGCAACCGGCATTGCTCCACCATATGCCCAAGCTGGTGCAAAACCTGTTTGACTCTGCAATCACCAGCGGCGGCATCACCGCGATCGTGATGTGCCTGCTGTTGCCGGAGGACAAAGCAAGCATCGAAACTGCTGAACCTGTCACCGAAGTTGAGCCGTCGGCTCATTAAATGCTGAGAATATTGAACGGATAACAGGTTTTACCGCGCCAATGCTTGTCGGATCGGCGCAGGTACGTTATCTGTTCAGCGCAGCACCCCATGATCTGTCCGGAACTGCCCATGACCCTTGAAGTCCCTGCGCACAGCGCTCTTGGCACCAAGCCTGCCAGCCGTATTCGCCAGAAGAATGAAGAAGCCATTATCAAAGCCGCCGAAGACGAGTTCGCCCGTCACGGTTTCAAAGGCACCAGCATGAATACCATTGCGCTGAACGCCGGGCTGCCCAAGGCCAATCTTCATTACTACTTCACCAACAAGCTCGGGCTGTATATCGCGGTGTTGAGCAACATCATCGAGTTATGGGACAGCACCTTCAATAATCTGAAGGTCGAGGATGACCCTGCCCTAGCGCTGAGCCGTTACATCCGCGCAAAAATGGAGTTTTCCCGACGCCAGCCCCAGGCTTCACGGATTTTCGCCATGGAAATCATCAGCGGCGGCGAATGCCTCAACGAATATTTCAGCCAGGATTATCAGACTTGGTTCCAGGGCCGAGCCGGGGTTTTTCAGGCCTGGATCGACGCAGGAAAAATGGACCCGGTGGACCCGGTTCACCTGATTTTTCTGCTGTGGGGCAGCACCCAGCACTACGCCGACTTCGCTACACAGATCTGCCAGGTCACGGGGCGCACACGATTAACCAAGCAAGACATAGACGTTGCGAGCGACAATCTGATCCGCATCATCCTCAAGGGTTGCGGCTTGACGCCGCCCGCCGCCTGAATTGATGTCAATCCCGTCGTCAGCTGGAACCCACGCATGTCTTTTACTCTGGTTGGCCCTTGCGAATACCGCGAAGAAATTCGCAAGAGCCGCTTCATAACTCTCGCCGCGCCGATCTCCAGCGCTGCGGACGCTCAAGCGTTCATCGAGCAGAACAGCGATTTGAATGCGACGCACAATTGCTGGGCCTGGAAGCTGGCCGATCAATATCGCAGCAACGATGATGGCGAACCAGGCGGCACCGCGGGTCGTCCGATTCTCGCGGCCATCGAGGCTCAGGAATTCGATCAAGTCGTGGTGCTGGTGATTCGCTGGTACGGCGGCATCCAACTCGGCACCGGCGGATTGGCCCGGGCGTATGGCGGCGGTGCCAATAAGTGCTTGCAACAGGCCGAGCGCCTGCCGTTGATCAACCGCATTCCGTTGAGCCTGTCGTGCAGTTTCAGTGAACTGGCCCTGGTCAAGTTACGGGTCGCGGAACTGAACGGCTTAGTGCAAAACGAAGACTTCACTGCCAATGGCGTGGAGCTGTCGATCGCCGTCGGGCCGGAGCACGTGGAAGTTTTGCGCAGGCAGCTGGCAGATTTGAGTCGCGGGCGGATTGTGCTTCACCTCTCGTCTGACGATTAGCGCCGACTTGTGGGACCGGCCCGCGATAAGGGCAGCGAAATTCTGCAGGTGATCACCTAAACCTTATCCCGGGCGAGCCTCGATCCCACAGAAGATCACCGAATTCTGTAGGAGCGCGCTTGCCCGCGATGAACGATAACGCGGTCTGTCTGAAACACCGCGGTGCCAATATCGCGGGCAAGCGCGCTCCTACAGGCCCATTGCCCTTCAATATTTGCACACATCTACTGTGCATCCGCCTGTGGATAAGCTGAGCACATGACGCTGCAAGGCTTGTGGGTCCTGCTTTCCGGGCTCTTGATCATTTTTTATACAGAAATGTTTTCTGCGAACAAAATGCCTGACAAAACAGCCCTTTAAAGGTGCTTATCGCCTCTAGAACCCATGCTGCAGCTGTTTATATCGACGTTTTTCGCTTGCCCACATTTCCTGTGGAACAATCTGTGGATAACAGGTGCAAGGCTCGCTCCAGCGCTTTGTGCAGCGCACTTGGCCGCAGCTGTACGTTTTTTGTGCAATCGCCGTGGGCACTATTGACTCAATAGCCCAAAGCTTCGCCCTGAACTGGTGCCGAGGCGGATCGCCAATCCTGCGATATTTCTCTAAGCCACTATCGAAAACTCAGCTGCAAGCTTTATCGCGCCGGTATCACGGGCAAATCACGCTCAGGAAGACAAAAAACCTGACTACCTGGCCAGGAAATTGCTTTATCCACAGGCGATCCTTCTTACGTTGAGCCTGTCATGCCAAACCCTGTGCCCCTCGCGCGCCTGCAACTGCGCGCCATCAGCAAGCGTTATCCCGGTTGCCTGGCCAACGACGCCATCGACCTGAGTATTGAGGCGGGAGAAATCCACGCGCTACTCGGCGAAAACGGTGCGGGCAAGAGCACACTGATGAAGATCATCTACGGCGTTACGCAACCTGATTCCGGCGCGATTGTCTGGCAGGGCGAGAGCCTGACCATGCGCAATCCGGCGCAAGCCAGGGGCCTGGGCATCGGCATGGTGTTTCAGCACTTTTCGCTCTTCGAAACCTTGACGGTTGCCCAGAACATCGCCCTGGCCATGGGCGGCGCGGCGGGCACGCCGAAACAGTTGGAGCCGAAAATCCGTGAAGTGTCGCAACGCTACGGTATGGCCGTGGAACCACAACGACTTGTCCACAGCCTGTCGATTGGCGAGCGGCAGAAAGTCGAAATCATTCGCTGCCTGATGCAAGACATCCGCCTGCTGATTCTCGATGAGCCGACGTCGGTGCTGACCCCCCAGGAAGCTGACGAGCTGTTTGTGACCTTGCGGCGTCTCGCCGAGGAAGGCTGCAGCATTCTATTTATCAGCCACAAGCTCGGTGAAGTCCGCGCGCTTTGCCACAGCGCGACGGTGTTGCGCGGCGGCAAGGTGTCCGGGCATTGCATCCCGGCCGAGTGCTCGGATCTGGAACTGGCGCGATTAATGGTCGGTGATGCCGAAGGCCTGACGGAACAGTATCCAAAGGTTGCAGGGCAAGCGCCGTTTCTCAGGGTCGCCAACCTTTCGTGGCATAACCCCGACCCGTTTGGCTGCTCGCTGGTGAACGTCAACCTTGAGGTGCGCAGCGGTGAGATTGTTGGCATCGCGGGCGTAGCCGGTAACGGCCAGGACGAACTGCTGGCATTGCTCAGCGGCGAACAAACGTTGAGCAATGCGTTGTCACCGAAGATTCGATTTGCTGAGGTCAATGTCGGCCATCTTCGTCCGGATGCGCGGCGTAAAAACGGCCTGGCTTTTGTCCCTGCCGAACGTCTGGGGCATGGCGCCGTTCCGGAATTGAGCCTTACCGATAACGCCCTGCTCACGGCGTTTCAGCAAGGCTTGGTAAGCAACGGTCTGATTCATCGCAGCAAAGTGCGGGCACTGGCAGACGAGATCATCAAGCGCTTCGCGGTGAAAACGCCAGACGCTCAAGCCCCGGCCCGCAGTCTGTCTGGGGGCAACCTGCAGAAATTCATTCTCGGTCGCGAGATCTTGCAGAACCCGAAACTGCTGGTCGCAGCGCACCCGACCTGGGGCGTCGATGTCGGTGCTGCGGCGGCGATTCATCGTGCGCTGATTGCTCTGCGCGATGCTGGCGCGGCGATTCTGGTGATTTCCGAAGACCTCGACGAACTGTTCCAGATCAGCGACCGCCTCGCCGCCTTGAGCAGTGGTCGTCTTTCGCCACTGGTGCCAACGGCCCAGACCTCACCTGTTCAGGTCGGCGGCTGGATGGCCGGCAAGTTCGATGTCCCACCTTCTGTTCAACCTCAACTCCAAGCCGCCGCGCTTAATTAACGGAGCTTCCGATGCTGCTTTCTCTGGAACCGCGCGGGCAACAATCCCGGGCCATGCTGTGGTTTTCCCCACTGCTGGCCGCTGTGTTGACCCTGGTATGCGGCTCGTTGTTGTTTGTCGGCCTTGGCCTGGACCCGGTGCTGACGCTGCACACCTTGCTGATCGCTCCCGTCAGCGATTGGTACGGCGTCTCGGAATTAATGGTCAAGGCGTTGCCGATTCTGCTATGTGCGTTGGGCCTGGCGGTGGCTTATCAGGCGCGCATCTGGAACATCGGCGCTGAAGGCCAATTGCTCCTCGGTGCTTTGGCCGGTAGTGCGGTCGCCGTCAATATCATCGACATGGAAAGCCGCTGGGCACTGGTGCTGATCCTGTTGGTCGGCACCCTCGGCGGCGCCGCCTGGGCCGGGTTGACTGCCTGGCTGCGCACGCATTTCAACGCCAATGAAATCCTCACCAGCATCATGCTCAATTACATCGCGCTGAACCTGTTGCTGTTCTTCGTGCATGGCTCGCTGAAAGATCCCGCCGGGATGAATTTCCCTGAGTCGGCGATGTTCGGTGATGCCAGTCGCCTGCCGTTACTAAGCGAAGACGGTCGCGTGCATGCCGGGGTGTATTTCGCGCTGCTGGCGCTGGTGGCGGTCTGGGTTCTGCTGCAACGCAGCTTTGTCGGTTTTCAGATCAAAGTCCTCGGTCTGGATAAGCGCGCCGCTGGGTTCGTAGGGTTTCGCGAAAAACGTCTGGTCTGGCTGGCGCTGTTGATCAGCGGCGGGCTGGCTGGGCTGGCCGGAGTGTGCGAAGTCACCGGCCCGATCGGCCAACTGGTGCCTCAGGTATCGCCGGGCTATGGCTATGCCGCCATTACTGTGGCTTTTCTCGGACGCTTGAATCCGATCGGCATTCTGTTCGCCAGCCTGCTCATGGCGCTGCTGTATCTGGGGGGTGAAAGCGCACAAATGACCCTGAACCTGCCACAGGCCATTACCCAGTTGTTTCAGGGGATGATGCTGTTCTTCCTGCTGGCCTGCGACGTCCTGATCCTTTATCGCCCGCGCCTCAAAGCGCGCTGGAACAAACGCCAGCTGGCACCCGCCACTTCAGGAGCCGTGTGATGGATATCGATCTGCTGAGCAATATTTTCTTCGCCATGATTCGCTGCGGTACGCCACTGTTGCTGGTGGCGCTGGGCGAACTGATCTGTGAAAAAAGCGGCGTTCTCAACCTCGGCCAGGAAGGCATGATGCTGTTTGGCGCGGTGATCGGCTTCATCATCGCCCTGAGCACCGGCAATCTGTGGCTGGGCGTGATGCTGGCGATGTTTGCCGGGATGCTGTTGTCCGGCCTGTTTGCCATCGTTGCGCTGGTGTTCAACGCCAATCAGGTGGCAACCGGGCTGGCGCTGACCATCTTTGGTGTCGGGCTGTCGAGCTTTGTCGGCGCGGCCTGGGTGGGCAAACCATTGCAGGGTTTCGAGCCGGTTGTGATCCCTTACCTGAGCGACATCCCCCTGATCGGCCGGATGTTTTTTGCCCAGGACATTCTGGTGTACCTATCCTTTGCCCTGTTCGCCCTAGTCGCCTGGGTGCTGCTGAAAAGCCGTGTCGGTCTGATTATCCAGGCGGTAGGTGAAAACCCGGACGCTGCCAGCGCCATGGGCTTGCCGGTATTGCGAGTGCGGACTTTGGCGGTTTTGTTCGGCGGTGCGATGGCAGGCCTGGCCGGGGCCTATCTATCGTTGGCTTACACCCCGATGTGGGCAGAGAACATGAGCGCCGGCCGCGGCTGGATCGCCCTGGCCCTGGTGGTATTTGCCAGCTGGCGCGTATGGCGTCTGCTGCTGGGCGCCTATCTGTTTGGTCTGGCCAGCATTCTGCACTTGGTCGCCCAAGGTATTGGCCTGGCGATCCCGTCCAATCTGCTGGCGATGCTGCCGTATGTGGCGACCATCGTCGTGCTGGTAATGCTGTCGCGTAATGCCTTGCGCACCCGGCTGTATGCGCCGGTTTCCTTGGGGCAGCCTTGGCAGGCGGGGCATTGAGTCAACAACGCGCCACCCCTGTAGGGGCTCCACCCGGTCGCTCCTACAGGCCCCTTGTCTGCCGCGTGCCAGCTGAGAAACGCACGCCAGCTCCTTCAACCGAAACTCCACATCCTCTAACTGGCGGACTATCCTGCGCAGGACGATTTTCTATTCATCAGGAGAAAAATTAATGCCTGCCAGCAAAACCGCACTGATCATCGGTGCTTCCCGTGGCCTGGGTCTTGGCCTGGTCAAACGCCTGACCGAGCAGAAATGGAGCGTCATTGCGACCGTGCGGGATCAGCAAAAGGCCGCCGATCTAAAGGCCATTCCTGGCGTGCGCATCGAAACTCTCGATATGGACGATGTTGCTTCCCTGGATGCTTTGAAAGACACGCTGCAGGGGCAGATTTTTGATGCCCTGGTGATCAACGCCGGGGTCATGGGGCCGGCGAGGCCGCAAAGCATTGAGACCGTAACGCCTCTTGAACTGACGCAGATATTTCTGACCAACGCCATCGCGCCGATCCGCCTGGCCGATCGCCTCGTGCCGCAGATCCGTCCGAACACTGGCGTGCTGGCCTTCATGAGCTCCAGGTTCGGCAGCGTGACCTGCCCCGATGGCGCAGACGCGGCGCTATACAAAGCCAGCAAAGCGGCCCTGAATTCCCTGACCAACACCTTCGTCACCCAACTGCCAGAGACACGCCCCACGGTGTTGTCCCTGCATCCGGGCTGGGTAAAGACCGAGATGGGCGGTGAGAATGCTGCCATCGACGTCGAAACCAGTACCCGTGGCTTGGTTGAACAGCTCAACGCCTATGCCGGTAAGGGCGGGCATTATTTTGTGGATTACAAAGGCGAGACGATTCCTTGGTGAGTTAAGAGACGCTGAACTCGCGCGACGTGGGACCGGCTTTAGCCGGGAAGGTGGCATTTCAGGCGATACATATGGAGTTGATGTACTGGCCTCTTCCCGGCTGAAGCCGGTCCCACGTCAAGATTGCAGGCAACATGGAGTTTCCCACAGGGGTTTTGCATAGACACAAAATCCAGTTAAAATCGCGCCCTTCGCCGCTGCTGCAAAGCACCGGCGACCCTGGATCAGCAGACAGGGCAACACTGAGCTGGCGAACCTGAACCCTATTTTCAGAGGAGCCGGCAAGATGCCTGCGATCCGTATCTGGTTGAAAAACCCCCTCGCTGTTTTCACTGCCAATGACCTCGATGCCCGAGGCGGTCTGGTGATCGAAAACGGCGTCATCGTCGAAATGCTCGCGACAGATCAGCAACCCAGCGAACACTGCGATCAAGTATTCGATGCCCGTGAGCACGTGCTGCTACCCGGTTTGATCAACACCCATCACCACTTCTATCAAACCCTCACACGCGCCTGGGCTCCGGTGGTCAGCCAGCCATTGTTTCCGTGGCTGAAAACCTTGTATCCAGTGTGGGCGCGACTGACCCCGGAAAAACTGGCGCTGGCCAGCAAAGTCGCGTTGGCGGAATTGCTGTTGTCGGGTTGCACCACCGCGGCGGACCATCATTATCTGTTCCCGGATGGCCTGGAAAACGCCATCGACGTACAGGTTGAGAGCGTCCGGGATTTGGGGATGCGCGCGATGCTCACTCGCGGGTCCATGAGCCTGGGTGAGAAAGACGGTGGTTTGCCACCGCAGCAAACCGTGCAACAGGGCGAGGTTATTCTCGAGGACAGCCAACGACTGATCGAGCGCTATCACCAGCGCGGCGACGGCGCGCAGATTCAAATCGCTCTGGCGCCTTGCTCGCCGTTCTCGGTCACACCAGAAATCATGCGCGAAAGCGCGACGCTGGCCGAAAAGCTTGACGTTCGTCTGCACACCCACCTGGCTGAAACCCTCGACGAAGAGGACTTCTGCCTCCAGCGGTTCGGCTTGCGTACCGTGGATTATCTGGACAGCGTCGGCTGGCTGGGCCCGCGCACATGGCTGGCCCACGGTATTCATTTCAACCCTGACGAAATCACCCGACTCGGTGCAGCCGGCACCGGAGTTTGTCATTGCCCGAGTTCCAACATGCGTCTGGCTTCGGGCATTTGTCCTACTCTGGACCTGATCGCAGCAGGCGCACCGCTGGGGCTGGGTGTGGATGGATCGGCGTCCAACGATGCATCGAACATGATTCTCGAAGCGCGTCAGGCACTCTATATCCAGCGCTTGCGCTATGGCGCCGAGAAAATCACTCCGCAATTGGTGCTCGGTTGGGCCACCAAGGGCTCGGCGCAGTTGCTCGGCCGCAGCGACATTGGCGAACTGGCGGTGGGCAAGCAAGCGGATCTGGCGCTGTTCAAGCTGGACGAGCTGCGCTTTTCGGGTAGCCATGATCCGGTTGCCGCACTGTTGCTATGCGGCGCAGACCGGGCGGATCGGGTGATGATCGGCGGCCAGTGGCGGGTTATTGATGGACAGGTTGAAGGCCTGGACCTGAAGGGCTTGATCGCTGATCACAGCCAGGCGGCGCGGGAGTTGATTGGCGGATGATGAACGCGTATCCCTGTGGAAGCGGTGCTTGCCCGCGATAAGGTCACTGCGATTCTGCAGGTCAATCACCTTAACTTTATCGCGGGCAAGCACCGCTCCCACAGGTGAAGATCGGGGGCCTGGCTCTAAAGCCCCAACAACGACAGCATGATGAACGTCGCAAACAGCACGAAGTGGGTCATGCCTTCGATGGCGTTGGTTTCGCCGTCATTGAGGTTGATCGCGCTGACCAGCAAGGTAATGAAGATCATCACGGTCTGCACCGGGGTCATGGCCATCTGGAACGGTTGGCCGGTGTAGAGCGCCATGGCTTCCATCACGGGTACAGTCAGGATCACCGTCGACAGCGAAGCACCCAAAGCGATGTTCACGACCGATTGCATGCGGTTGGCCAACGCCGCGCGTAAAGCAGTCAGAATCTCTGGCGCAGCGGAAATCGCGGCCACCAGAATTGCGGTCATGACCGGCGGCGCACCGGTGCCTTCAAGGCCCAGGTCGACGGTCTTCGACATCACTTCAGCCAACGCCCCAATCACCACGACACCCAGCACCAGCGTAGCGATGGACAGCGTCAGATTGACCGGCGCATTTTCTGCGTCAGGCTGATCCTTGCGCTTCTTTTTATCCGGGTAGCTGTAGCTGAAAAAGTAGCTGTGTGGTCCGACTTGCATGCGCAGGAACAGGGTGTAGAGCACGATCATCGCGCCAATGGTGAACGCCGAATACAGCTTCCAGTCACCTTCAGGGATGAACTCCGGCACCACCATGGAAACCCCCATGGCGGTCAGAATCATCACGCTGTAAGTGCGCGCCGAATCATCGTTGTAGGACTGCTCACCATGCTTGAGCCCGCCCATCAGCGCGGCGAGGCCGAGGATGCCGTTGATATCGAGCATCACCGCCGAGTAAATCGTGTCCCGCACCAACGTGGGCGAAGGCTCGTTACTCATCATGATCGCCAGGATCACCACCTCGACCAGCACCGCCGACAGGGTAAGGATCATGGTGCCGTAGGGGTCGCCGACTTTTTCAGCGAGCTGTTCGGCGTGATGGGCAACACGCAACGAGGCGCAGACGATAAAACCGACCAGCGCAATCCCGGCGGCCAGTGCAACACCTTGGCCGTTATTGAGGAAAAAGTGCTCGAAGGGATAAGCGACGAACGTCGCGATGATCGCCAGTAACAGAAATTTTTCTTGCTTGAGTATTGAGCCCATTTAATGCCTTTAAACCTTCACACATGAACCGTTCGGATAACGCGCTCAAGGCGTTGAGAGTGTCGAGTGTAAGCAAAGGTTTCAAAAGTGATGAGAACTTGATCTGGAATGCGGTTTACCGTAGGAGCGCGCTTGCCCGCGATTCGATCGACCAGTCAACACGTCACTGCCTGAACTGGCGCTATCGCGGGCAAGCGCGCTCCTACAGGTTCGATGTGCACCAGTTAGCGGCAAAACGGGCTTTGACTGCACCGTCCAGTGTCGTCTCGACATCGCAAAACCAGCGAAAACCAAGACCCTGTCATTAACTGTCCAGTTGGTCAGTTTTTTGCATTGCTCAAGTAACCCGCTAAGACGGCCGTGCCAACAAAACTCCAAGGAGCTAGACCCGATGCATTCCACAATTCACCCGCGTCGCCCCCTGAAAAAATTGCTGTGCGCCATGGCTGCGGTTGTCGGCCTGAGTTCGAGCCTGATGGCGTCGGCAGCAGACCCGCTGAAAGTCGGGTTCGTGTACATCGGCCCGATCGGTGACCACGGCTGGACTTATCAGCATGAACAAGGCCGCAAGGCGATGGTTGAAGCGCTGGGCGACAAGGTCACTACCAGCTTTGTCGAGAACGTCCCGGAAGGCGCGGACGCCGAGCGCGTCATCCGCAACATGGCCAAAGGTGGCTACGACCTGGTGTTCACCACCTCGTTCGGCTACATGAACCCGACCCTGAAAGTCGCCAAGCAATTCCCGAAAGTAACCTTCGAACATGCCACGGGTTACAAGCAAGACAAGAACATGGGCACCTACCTGGCGCGCACCTATGAAGGTCGCTACGTCGGTGGTTTCCTGGCAGCGAAAATGACCAAGACCAAAAAGATCGGTTATGTCGCCTCGTTCCCGATTCCGGAAGTGTTGCGCGACATCGACGCTATCCAATTGGCTTTGAACAAATACAACCCAGGTACCGAGATCAAAGTGGTCTGGGTCAACTCCTGGTTTGATCCGGGCAAAGAAGCCGACGCCGCCAACGCGCTGATCGATCAGGGCGTGGACGTGATCTTCCAGCACACCGATAGCCCGGCGCCGATCCAGACCGCCGAACGTCGTGGTGTCTATGCTGTGGGGTACGCATCGGACATGGCCCACTTCGGTCCGAAAGCGGTGCTGACCTCCATCGTCAACAACTGGGGCCCGCACTACATTCAAGCCACCGAAAGCGTGATCAACGGCACCTGGAAATCTCAGGATTACTGGGGCGGCCTGAAGGAAGGCACGGTTCAGCTGCCCATCAGCGACATCGTCCCGGCTGACGTGAAGGCTGAAGCACAGAAAATCATCGCGGATATCGAAAGCGGCGCCTTCCACCCGTTCACCGGCCCGATCAAGGACCAGACCGGCACCGTGAAAATCCCGGCTGGCAAAGTGGCGACCAACGCTGAATTGGCTTCGATGAACTACTACGTCGAAGGCATCAAGGCGGATTTGCCGAAGTAACTTGGAACAATGTGGGACCGGCTTTAGCCGGGAAGAGGCAGGCACTGCCAAACATATTTTGCGGCTGGAATATTGCCTTCCCGGCTAAAGCCGGTCCCACGACAGATTCCGACCATTATTTTCAGGACAGAGAAACGTGAACCAACTCCCCATCATCGACATCGCCCCGCTCTACAGCGACGACCAGACCGCCTGGCAGGGCATTGCCAGACAGATCGACCAGGCCTGTCGCGAGTGGGGCTTCTTCTATATCAAAGGCCATCCGATCAGCGCCGAGCGGATCGAACAGGTGGTAGCCACCGCGCAACGCTTCTTCGCCCTGCCCCAGTCCGAAAAGCTCAAGATCGACATCACCCAGACCCGCCATCACCGCGGCTATGGCGCTATTGCCACTGAACAGCTGGACCCCAATTTACCCAGCGACCTCAAGGAAACCTTCGACATGGGCTTTCACCTGCCCGCCGATCACCCTGATGTCGTCGCCGAAAAACCTTTGCGCGGCCCCAATCGCCACCCCGAGCTAGACGGTTGGCAAGCGCTGATGGAGCAGCACTATCTGGACATGCAAGCTCTCGGGCAAACGCTGCTGCAGGCGATCACCGTCGCGCTGGGCATCGACCGCGACTTTTTCGACAAGCGTTTCATTGAACCGGTCAGCGTGCTGCGCTTCATCCACTATCCGCCGCGTCACACGGCCACCAGCGCTGAGCAACAAGGCGCCGGGGCACATACCGATTACGGCTGCATTACTCTGCTGCATCAGGATTCAGCCGGCGGCCTGCAAGTACGCGACGTGCGTGGGCAATGGATTGATGCACCGCCGATTGAAGGGACCTTCGTGGTCAACATCGGCGACATGATGGCGCGCTGGAGCAATGACCGGTACGTGTCGACGCCACACCGGGTCATCAGCCCGCTGGGTGTTGATCGCTATTCGATGCCGTTCTTCGTCGAGCCCAACCCGGACACCCGCATCGAGTGCCTGCCCGGCTGCCAGAGCGAAAGCCAGCCGGCCCGCTACCCTGCCACCACCTGCGCGGAATTTCTGCTGTCCCGTTTCGCCGATACCTACGCGTATCGAAGGGAGCCGCAAGCGTCGTAATTGAACCGCTTGGTCAGGTTTTGCCCCTCGATGGGCATGACTCTGTAGAATGCTGGCGATCTGCACCTGATGAGAAAACGCACATGTACAACTGGTTGAACGCACTGCCCAAGGCAGAACTGCACCTGCACCTTGAAGGTTCGCTTGAGCCCGAGCTGCTTTTCGCACTCGCCGAACGCAACAAAATCGCGCTGCCGTGGAATGACGTGGAAACCCTGCGCGGGGCTTATGCGTTCAACAATCTGCAAGAGTTTCTAGACCTCTACTACCAAGGCGCAGACGTACTGCGTACCGAGCAGGACTTCTACGACCTGACCTGGGCGTATCTGGAGCGTTGCAAAGCGCAGAACGTGATTCACACCGAACCGTTCTACGATCCGCAGACCCACACCGACCGTGGCATCCCGTTTGAAGTGGTGCTCAATGGCATCGCCGCCGCGCTCAAGGATGGTCAGTCGAAACTGGGCATTAGCAGCGGCTTGATTCTGAGTTTCCTGCGCCACTTGAGCGAAGAGGAAGCCGAAAAAACCCTCGACCAGGCACTGCCTTTCCGCGATGCATTCGTTGCCGTTGGTTTGGACAGCTCAGAAATGGGCCACCCGCCGAGCAAGTTCCAGCGGGTGTTCGACCGAGCTCGCAACGAAGGCTTCCTGACCGTGGCTCACGCCGGTGAAGAAGGCCCGCCCGAGTACATCTGGGAAGCCCTGGACCTGCTGAAGATTCAACGCATCGACCACGGCGTGCGCGCGATTGAGGACGAGCGCCTGATGCAGCGGATTATCGACGAGCAGATCCCGCTGACCGTATGTCCGCTGTCAAACACCAAGCTTTGTGTGTTCGATGACATGGCTCAGCACAACATTCTCGACATGCTGGAGCGCGGCGTGAAAGTCACGGTCAACTCCGATGATCCGGCCTATTTCGGCGGCTACGTGACCGAAAACTTCCATGCCCTGTACACCCACCTGGGGATGACTCAGGACCAGGCGAAGCGTCTGGCCCAAAACAGTCTGGATGCACGTCTGATCAAACCTTGAGCTGATCAGCCATCAGGCGGCAGCGGCGATCTTGTCGATCTCCCGCTGCCCGCTGGATGAAACCTGCAAGGTGTTGGACTCTTCCGTGGCACGCAACCAGCCCATCTGAATGAACAACTGCAACAACCCCGCCCCGAGTGCTCCGCCCAGATGCGCAGAGCGTTCGTCCCGATCGGCGCAGGCACACACCGTTTCGCGCTGACGCAAAGCCAGCGCCGGAATGTAAATGCCACGTTCGGCGAATTTCGCGATACCCATACTGGTCACTTCGACCCGCTGTTCCTGCTGTTCAATCCACCCGGCCCCCAGCAGCCTTTGATACAACTCGGCGGCCATCTCCCCTCCCAGGTGATCACAACAGATCTGCGCCTGGCGCAACGGCATGACCGGCATCGGCTGGGCAACGTAGCGATTGATCTCAGCGGCGCTGACCTGCGAAGCGCTCGCCAGCGCATGAAGTGCCGCAGCAACCTGCGGACCGGCCAGGCGGAAGAACCGTTTGCGACCGCGAACCTCTTGCTTGACCAGCCCGCCAGTTGCCAGCCGCGCCAGATGCGCCCCCGCCGACGAGGTAGTCAGACCAGCAAGCAGCGCCAGCTCATTGGCGGGCCGAGCGGTGCCGTCCATCAAGGCCCAAATCATCGCGCTGCGCTTGGGGTCAGCCAGCAGGGTCGCAATGTGACTGACGCAAGGTGCATATTCCATAGGTTCACTCCCTGTCCAAACTTCATCTGTCTCGATGAGATAGTTAGCGGAGTTGATATCAAGCACGGATCCAACTCCAGCCGGAAAGTATAAGCTTTGTAATTACCAACCCAATCAGGTAAAAAATTCGCAACATCGGCTACAGCCAGCGTCCGGATTGAAATATGTAACTTAAAACCGCGCCAAAAACAGCAAAACCGCGAGCGAGCGCCTTGATTTCTGGGCTTTCGGCATTAGCGCCAGCGGCACAGCACGCCTGCATAGCGCGTCAAACTC
The DNA here is from genome assembly GCF_000737245.1 of Pseudomonas syringae. Taxonomy (GTDB): domain Bacteria; phylum Pseudomonadota; class Gammaproteobacteria; order Pseudomonadales; family Pseudomonadaceae; genus Aquipseudomonas; species Aquipseudomonas syringae_J. The sequence goes on from NZ_JPQU01000054.1 coordinate 19,771, forward strand.
ATAAAAATCACGCAACAAAATAAGACAACGAACAAACTCCATATTCGCAGTTCGCCGCTGTTATTGATATTTACGCAGGTGATTTTCCGAACGCTCCGTAGGATAAATCCAGGATCGTTGTAGTCATTTAATACAAGTAACTGACGAATTTAAACTGCACACTGCATATGCAGACTCTGTGGGAGCACGCTTGCTTGCGAAAGCGATATAACCAGCTCAGAAAATCTGCCGGATGTACCACCCTCTTCGCGAGCAAGGTGGAGCGCCACCCCGGTCGCTCCCACGGATGACCGCCTGACATCAGCCCTGTGCCGCCGCCGCATCACGCTTGTGCTGCAATCGGCGAGTCAGCACCGAGAGCGTCACCCCCAACACACCGCATAAACTGATTACCAGCGCCATCGGCACCGCCGTGCCATCGTGCAGTACGCCCACCAGCGCCGCAGCCGCTGCCGCCACACTGAATTGCAGGCAGCCCAGCAAGGCCGACGCGCTGCCCGCACGCGCCCATTGCCCATTCATGGCACAGGCTGATGCGTTGGGGATAATGCAGCCCAGGCTGGCAATACAGATGAACAGAGGCACCAGTAACGGCCAGAGTTGTTCGGTACGCAAACCGGCAACAGCCAGCAACATCAGGGCCGCAGCCAGATAGATCCAGATTATCCGGGACAGCATGAACGCAGGACCTGTCTTGCCCACCAGCCGAGCGTTGAGCTGAGCGCTCAGAATGAAGCCTGCCGCGTTGGTACCGAACAACCAGCCGTAATGCTCCGGCGGCACGCCATACAACTTGATGAACACGAACGGCGAACCGGCGATGTAAGCAAACATCCCGGCCATGACGATACCGCCGGTCAGGGCATGACCAAGAAAGATACGGTCGCCCAGCAACCGGCGGTATTGGGTCAGCGCCCCTGACAAAGGCTGGCGCGGATGAGTGGCCGGCATGCTTTCCGGCAAACCCAGGGCCACAGCCAATGACGCCAGCGCACTGAACGCCGTCAGGCTGATGAAGATTGCCTGCCAGTTGTAGAGATTGACCAGCAAGCCGCCAAGCATCGGCGCAAGAATCGGCGCCAGGCCCATCACCAGCATCAGTTGCGAAAAGACTTTAGCCGACTGCACGGCATCGCACTTGTCACTGACAATGGCCCGGGCAATCACCATCCCGGCACAACCGCCCAACGCCTGGACGAAGCGCGCGCCTATCAGCCACTCCAGATCAGGCGCGAACGCACAGGCCAGAGATGCGAGGGTGAACAGCGAAACCCCGAACAACAACGGTATACGTCGCCCAAAGCGATCCGCCACCGGGCCATAAGCCAGCTGACCGATGGACAGGCCCAAAAAGTAGGACGCGAGGGTCAACTGGACATGCTTCTCGTCAGTGCCGAAGGCCAGTGCTATGGCCGGAAACCCAGGCAGATAGAAGTCGATGGCCAGAGGACCGAAGGCGCTCAAGGCACCCAGAATGAGGATCGTGCGAAGGTTCATCAGACATCCAGACAGTATTCAGTGCAGCCGGGTAGTCTAACCGGGCCTTTACAGACTGAGTGTCAGGGAAGGGTAATTACTGCAAAAAGTTTCCGCGCACTTGTTGGAGCCGGGCTTGCCCGCGAAGAACGATAACGCGGTATTTCTGACAGACTGCGGCGTCTGAATCGCGGGCAAGCCTCGCTCCAACAGGGGGCGCGATCTTCTGTGGGAGCGGTGCTTGCCCGCGATAAGGCTGGACTCCATGAGCCTGATATCTGCGTCGCCCCTATCGCGGGCAAGCACCGCTCCCACAGGGTACTCAGGCAACCACTTGCGCCTGATACCCCTCTTCAACAATCAAACCAATAATCTGCTGCGCGGCTAGGTCGCTTTCGACGATCACTTCACCGGTCGGCAAATCGACCTGGACGATGGCGCTGGGGTCTTGGGCCTTTATTGCAGCAGTGACGGCTTTTACACAGTGTCCACAGGTCATGCCTTGCACATTGAATCGCTGCATGGTGGTGCTCCTTTGACGTAGTAAAGAGGTATGAACCGCATGTTCGACCTTGCCACTATGACAAGGTCAAGTTTCTCTTTTACCTGCCGGGCTGGTATTCGGCGCAAGGCTCGGCCAAGCTGCATCATCACCGTTTACCTCAGGAGTATCAGCGATGCGCTGGCCAGTAGTGAGCCTCTTCGGCATTCTCGGTCTGTTGGCTGCCTCTCCGGCAGTGCAGGCCGATCAGGATTATGGCGTTCTGATCATTTCCCGCGAACGCCTGGAAATCGCCACATCCTGTGAGATCGGCATTTATATTCAGGACCAGTTGGCGGGCCGGGTGTTCCAGGAGCAGTCTGTGTCATTCAACCTGCCGGCGGGCGACGTCTCCGTGCGGCTGCGCTCGCTGCCGGGTCAGGTGTTCGGCTGTGATCCGGGCATGGAAGCGCAATCCAACACCAAGATCAGGATTCAGGCTGGAGACATTCTCAAATACCGAATGGCCAACGGGCCCGGTGGCATCTATTTGAAACGCGCCGACCTGAACTATTGATCTGGACTTGACCTTCACCTCATGGAAAGGTTGATCCTTGCAGGCAACCGCCTTCAGGGAGAGTGAACATGCTCAATCCGCTCAACTTCGATCTGCCGATTTCCGGCATGACCTGCGCCAGCTGCGTGGGTCGGGTCGAGCGCGCACTGAACAAAGTGCCGGGGGTCAAGACGGTCAGCGTCAACCTCGCCAACGAACAGGCGCACATCGAAACCAATGGCGAGCCGGACGGCGCCGCATTGATCGCAGCGGTCGCCAAAGCCGGCTACGGCGCGACCCTCGCCCAAGACCCCGCCGTGACTGCCGACCAGCACCACAAACGCCTGAGTCGAGAACGTTGGGCGCTGATCCTGGCCATAGCACTGGCCCTCCCGCTGATTCTGCCGATGCTGCTGCAACCCTTCGGCGTGCACTGGATGCTGCCTGCCTGGGTGCAATTTGCGTTGGCAACTCCCGTGCAGTTCATTCTCGGCGCCCGCTTTTATGTGGCGGCGTGGAAGGCGGTGCGTGCCGGAGCCGGCAATATGGATTTGCTGGTCGCGCTGGGCACCAGTGCCGGCTACGGCCTGAGCGTTTATCAATGGGTCAGCACGCCAGCGGGCAGCATGCCGCATCTGTATTTCGAAGCTTCAGCCGTGGTCATCGCACTGGTGCTCTTGGGTAAATACCTGGAAAGCCGCGCCAAGCGTCAGACCGCCAGTGCCATCCGCGCCCTTGAAGCATTGCGCCCCGAGCGCGCCCTGCAAGTGATTGATGGCCAGGAGTTTGACGTGGCGATCAGCGCCTTGAATCTGGGCGACATCGTGCTGGTCAAACCCGGCGAGCGATTCCCGGTGGATGGTGAAGTCATTGAAGGCCAGAGCCATGCCGATGAAGCCCTGATCAGCGGCGAAAGCCTGCCAGTGCCGAAACAGGTCGGCGACAAAGTCACGGGCGGCGCGATCAATGGCGAGGGGCGCCTGCTGGTGAAAACCACGGCACTGGGCACTGAAACAGTACTGGCGCGGATCATACGTCTGGTGGAAGACGCCCAGGCGGGCAAGGCACCCATTCAGAAACTGGTGGATCGGGTCAGCCAGGTGTTTGTGCCTACGGTTCTAGTCATAGCGTTTTTCACCCTCGCAGGCTGGCTTGTGGCCGGTGCGTCGCTGGAGACCGCACTGATCAACGCCGTCGCCGTGCTGGTTATTGCTTGCCCCTGCTCTCTGGGCCTGGCAACCCCGACCGCCATCATGGCCGGGACCGGTGTCGCCGCTCGTTACGGGATTCTGATCAAAGATGCTGAGGCCCTGGAGCGCGCCCATGAAGTCACCACCGTGGTGTTCGACAAGACCGGCACGCTGACTTCTGGCACTCCACAGATCGCCCATTTGAGCGCCAAAGGCGGCAATGAAGAGCAGGTCCTGGAATGGGCCGGAGCTTTGCAGCGCGGCAGCGAACATCCGCTGGCCAAAGCGGTGCTGGACGCCTGCCGGGAGTGGAAACTCAATCCGCCGAACGTGGAGAACAGCCGCTCCCTGACCGGCGTAGGGATTGCCGGCACGCTGGATGGCCGGGATCTGGCGCTGGGCAACCGAAGGCTGCTCGAAGAAAGCGGTCTGGCCATGGACGAACTGGCCGACGCCGCTCATGCCTGGGAAGCGGAAGGCCGCACCTTGTCCTGGCTGATCGAGCAAAGCCCGAATCCTGCCGTGCTCGGGCTGTTCGCCTTCGGTGACACCCTCAAACCCGGCGCGCAGCAGGCCGTGGAGCAACTGACTGCACGCCACATCAGCAGCCATTTATTGACGGGCGACAATCAAGGCAGCGCCAACGTGGTCGCCCAGGCATTGGGCATTCGCGATGTTCACGCTGAAGTCCTGCCTGCCGACAAAGCCGCCACCGTCGCCGACCTCAAACGATATGGCGTGGTGGCGATGGTGGGCGACGGCATTAACGACGCCCCGGCATTGGCGGCGGCTGACATCGGCATCGCCATGGGCGGCGGCACCGACGTGGCCATGCACGCGGCGGGCATTACCCTGATGCGCGGCGATCCGGCGCTGATCCCCGCAGCTCTGGAAATCAGCCGCAAGACTTACGCAAAAATTCGCCAGAACCTGTTCTGGGCCTTTGTCTATAACCTGATCGGCATCCCGCTGGCAGCGTTCGGCTTTCTGAATCCGGTGCTGGCGGGTGCAGCCATGGCGTTGTCCAGTGTCAGCGTGGTGAGCAACGCTTTGCTCCTCAAGACATGGAAACCTAAAGATCCAGGGACCAAGTCATGAATATCGGACAAGCTGCCAAACACAGCGGACTCAGCGCCAAGATGATCCGCTACTACGAGTCCACCGGGTTACTCCCGGCTGCCCATCGCAGTGACAGCGGCTATCGGCTATATGGCCAGGAAGACCTGCATACCCTGGCGTTCATCAAACGCTCTCGGGATCTGGGCTTTTCTCTGGAGGAAGTCGGCAAGTTGCTGACCCTCTGGCAGGACCGGCAACGGGCCAGCGGGGATGTGAAAGCCTTGGCGCATCAGCACATCGTCGAGCTGAATCAGAAGATCGAAGAACTGGCGAGCCTGCGCGACACCTTGCAGGTGCTGGTTGAACACTGCCACGGCGACGACCGCCCCGATTGCCCGATCCTCAAGGATCTGGCGTCCGGTGGGTGTTGTGAGAAACCCGTTGGAGCGCGGCTTGCCCGCGAATAGGCCAGTACATCCAGCCCATATTGGGTGCCTGGGCAATTGTCTTCGCAAGCAAGCTTGCTCCCACAGTTTTGTGAAATGCACACGATTCTGTGGGAGCGAGCTTGCTCGCGAAGAGGCCAGTACATCCAAAACATATTTGGGGCCCGGGCCATTGTCTTCGCGAGCAAGCTTGCTCCCACAGTTTTGTGAAATGCACACGATTCTGTGGGAGCGAGCTTGCTCGCGAATAGGCCAGTACATTCAAAACATATTTGGACCCCGGGCCATTGCCTTCGCAAGCAAGCTTGCTCCCACAGTTTTGTGAAATGCACACGATTCTGTGGGAGCGAGCTTGCTCGCGAATAGGCCAGTACATTCAAAACATTTTAGGATCCCGGGCAATTGCCTTCGCAAGCAAGCTCATCTCCCACAGGTTCAATTGAGCAGGCCCTACAGGATTGCAGCCCACAAAAAACCCGGCCGAAGCCGGGTTTTTATCAACCGATCACTGCATCCAGGGCGGAGGCGGTTCTTCAGCGGTTTTGCTCGGTGGTGCATCGTCGGCAGCACGAGCGGCCTGGCGACGGTCTTCATCCAGGCGCGCGGCTTCGATTTCACGCAACACGCCGCCCACATCCGCTTCGTCTTCCGGCTCATCGAACTCGCCGGTCAACACGGTCGTTGGCGACAAGGTACCTGCCTCGTAGAACGACCACATTTCCTTGGCGTACTTGGTCTTCTTCAATTCCGGCGCGAAACGACCGAAATAGGAAGCCATATTGCCGACATCTCGCTCAAGCATGCTGAACGCATGGTTGTTGCCAGCGGCATCGACGGCTTGCGGCAAGTCGATGATCACCGGACCGGTCGGCGTCAGCAGCACGTTGAACTCGGACAGGTCACCGTGCACCAAACCGGTACACAGCATGAGCACGATCTGCTCGATCAGAAATGCGTGGTATTCCCGCGCCTGATCCGGCTCCAGCGTGACGTCATTAAGCCGTGGAGCGGCATCACCGTATTCGTCGGCGATCATCTCCATGAGCAATACGCCTTCCAGGAAGTCATACGGCTTGGGAACACGAACACCAGCGCCTGCAAGACGAAACAGAGCCGCCACTTCGGCGTTCTGCCAGGCGTCCTCTGTTTCCTTGCGACCGAATTTGGAACCCTTGGCCATCGCCCGGGCCTGTCGGCTGTTACGAACCTTGCGGCCTTCCTGATACTCCGAAGCCTGACGGAAACTGCGTTTATTCGCCTCCTTGTAAACCTTGGCACACCGCAGCTCATTGCCACAGCGCACCACATAAACAGCTGCCTCTTTACCGCTCATCAGCGGGCGCAGCACTTCGTCCACCAGACCGTCCTCGATCAAGGGTTCAATGCGTTTAGGAGTTTTCATCAGCTTTTATTGTGGGTCCTTAGTTACCAAACACGCGATTGTTGCCCGTTATACGGCAATCCTCCGCCAGCGAGTAGTGGGCGCTGACGTTTGATGGCGATAGATTGTGTCGGAAATTCTTCTGACATAACGCTATCAAGCAGCTTTCATGCCGTGGCCGGGCACAAATCCACTGACAGCCGAAAGTAGGAAATATCGCTTACTGCCTGAACAATTCGCCGGGCGTGAAACCGAACAAGCCCTTGAACGCAGCAATGAATGCCGAGGTGGAATCGTAGCCACAGGCCAGTGCGGTGTTGGTCACGCTGTCGCCGTTCTCCAGCGCACCCAATGACGAGAGCAACCGCGCGCGCTGCCGCCAGCCACGAAAACTCAGGCCGGTTTCACGCTGGAACAGACGCATCAGGGTTTTTTCCGAGGCACCCAGGCGAATTGCCCAATCCTGCAAAGTGATCAACTGGCTCGGATTCTCGATCAGCTCGTTGCACAGTTCGAGCAAACGCGGATGACGAGGCAACGGCAGTGAAAAACCCACTTCCGGGAGATGGGACAACTGATCCATGAGCACTTGCACCAGCCGCGCTTCGCTGCTGTCACCCAACGGATAGGACGCGGGCAGCAGGCAGAAGCTTTTGATCAGTTCACGGGCCAGGGGTGTTACTTCCAGAACCCGGCAACGTTGCGGTGCCCATTCGGAATCCTCCTTGCGCACATACAAGCTGCGCATTTCCGCGCGCATGGACGTCACCACCTCGTGCTCCAGGCCGGCAGGTATCCACACACCCCATTGGGGCGGCGCAAAGAAGCTGCCTTCAGCGGTGTGCACGCCCAACACGCCACTGATCGCGTAGGAAAACTGCACCCACTCATGGCGATGAGGCGGCGTCCATGAACCGGCACTCAGGCTTTCGGCGCGGGCGTACAATGGCCGCGGCAGTTCCGTGATCTCCGGGATATGCCGTGCAGGTATTTGCCGTTCGCTTCCTGGCCGATGCATAGAGGTTGTCCGTTAGTCGGTATGGAATGGCCTTATGTCGCAAGACGGCAGTGTACGAGTGGTTTAACCTGCGGACATCTATTTTTACAAACAATCTGCCGAGCGCTTATGTCAGTACTCAAACATCTCAAACGCGTCGTCACCGACTGGTTCCTCTGCGGTATGGTTCTGGCGACCGTGCTGGCGTACTTCTTCCCCGGCTTCGGTGCCACCGGCGGCGGCATGCATGCTGAATGGGTCATCAACATTGGCGTATTCGTGGTGTTCTTCCTGCACGGGGTCAACCTCTCCAGCGAACAGATCCGGCACGGGCTGAAGAACTGGCGCCTGCACATCATGGTGCAAGTCTTCACCTTCGTAGTGTTCCCGGTGATCTGGCTGATCTGCGACAAGGCATTCGGTGCCTATATTCCTGCGTTGCTGATGCTGGGTTTCCTGTACCTGTGCGCGCTGCCTTCGACCATCTCTTCATCCGTCGCCCTGACCGGCAGTGCGGGCGGTAACGTGCCGGCGGCGATCCTCAACGCCAGCATGTCCAGCGTCTTCGGGATTTTCATGACGCCGTGGCTGGTGAGCCTGGTGATCGGCACCGGTTCAGGCGGGATTGATCTGGGCCCTACGCTGCTGAAGCTGAGCCTGATGCTGCTGTTGCCGCTGGTACTGGGTCAGCTGGTGCGGCCACTGATCGGCAAGTTTTTCGCCAAGCACAAGAAGTACACCAACCTGATCGACAAGATCGTGATTCTGTTGCTGGTTTACGCAGCGTTCTGTAATTCCATGGTTTCCGGCTTGTGGCAAACCCAGGGCAACGCGGTGATCGCCATGGCCTTCGTCGGCAGCGGCGTTCTGCTGGCAGTCATTCTGTTGCTGACTACCGGTACAGCCCGTGTGTTGAAATTCAACCATGCCGATAAGGTCGCGGCGGTGTTCTGCGCCACCAAGAAGTCCTTGGCGGCCGGCGCACCGATGGCCGCGCTGATCTTTGGCAACAATCCAGGCCTGGGCCTGATCCTGTTGCCAATCATGATCTACCACCCGCTGCAGCTGATTGTGTGTTCGGTGATGGCGGAGAACTACGCCAATCGCCACAGGCAGCAGCTGTCAGCTGAGGCACTGGAAGAAGCGCGGGCTGCTTGAGGGTTTTATCTCACAACATGCGTGTCGATTGAGCTGACGCTATCGGCCCAGACCAAGCACCGCTCCCACATGAATATCCTTGCAGTTCAGAGCCCCCTTACCGCTCCAGAATCGCCGTAACCCCCTGCCCGCCCGCTGCGCAGATCGAGATCAATCCGCGGCCCTGCCCCGCAACACTGAGCAATTTAGCCAGGTTGGCAACGATGCGCCCACCGGTCGCGGCAAACGGGTGGCCGGCGGCCAGTGAACTGCCTTTGACGTTCAGTTTGCTGCGATCAATCGAACCCAACGGCGCATCCAGCCCCAGACGTGTCTGGCAATAGTCCGGGTCTTCCCAAGCCTTGAGCGTGCACAGCACTTGAGCGGCGAAAGCTTCGTGGATCTCGTAGTAATCGAAGTCCTGCAGCGTCAGACCATTCCTTGCCAGTAGCCGGGGCACGGCATAGGCCGGGGCCATCAACAGGCCTTCCGCGCCGTTGACGAAATCTACTGCCGCAGACTCCCCGTCACGCAAATACGCCAACACCGGCAAGCCACGCTCCTTGGCCCATTCTTCACTGGCCAGCAAAACCATCGATGCGCCGTCGGTCAGTGGTGTGGAATTGCCAGCTGTGAGGGTGCCTTTGGCGCTGCGTTCGAAAGCCGGTTTCAGGCTGGCGAGCTTTTCCAGGGTCAGGTCTGGGCGCAGATTGTTATCGCGGTTGAGGCCAAGAAACGGCGTCATCAAATCGTTCTGCCAACCCTCGCTGTAGGCCGCTGCCATTTTCAGATGGCTTTCCAGTGCCAGCTGATCCTGCGCGTCACGAGGGATTCCCCAGTGTTGAGCCATGAGTTCGCAATGCTGGCCCATAGACAGACCGGTGCGCGGCTCGCCATTGCGCGGCAGTTCGGGCTTGAGGTTGTGCAGGCGCAGTTTCAACAGCAGCTTGAGCTTGTCAGCTGTGGATTTGGTGCGATTAACCTCCAGCAGGATGTTACGCAGGTCTTCATTCACGCCAATCGGCGCGTCGGACGTGGTATCTACGCCGCCCGCAATCCCGCAGTCGATCTGCCCCAGGGCGATCTTGTTAGCCACCAGCAGGGCCGCTTCAAGCCCGGTGCCACAGGCTTGCTGCACATCATAGGCGGGGGTTTGCGGCGACAAACGCGAGCCCAGCACGCACTCGCGAGCCAGGTTGAAATCCCGGGAATGCTTGAGCACAGCCCCGGCTACCACTTCGCCCATACGCAAACCGTGCAGGTTGAAGCGCTCGATCAGGCCTTCCAGCGCGGCGGTGAGCATGTCCTGATTGCTCGCAGTGGCATAAGGCCCATTGGAACGAGCGAACGGAATACGGTTGCCACCGACAATGGCGACCCGGCGTGGCTGATTCATTGAAAACTCCCTTTCTGGATGCAAAGCGCTGATGAACAGCGTAGGGCTGCCTCGAACGATTGTCGCCCGAGTGTGGTCCATTCCTTTGAACCCCGACTCAAGGAGAGTGTTCCATGCCGTCTGATCGCTATATTGATTTTGCCAATTCTGATCTGGGCAGCCGCCTGGTCGGAGCTATTGGCCTGCCAAAGCCGGTCAGACTGGAACGCTGGCAGGCCGGTCGCCTGCGGCCTATCGAAGGCACGTTGCTGATCAGTGCCGGCCCCTTGGCCGATCAGGTGCGACTCTTCGCTCAATGCCTCACCGATTCCCTCTATAGCTTCGGCGCTGAAGTGACCGGCGCGACCGCCTGGGTGGCGGATCAAGGCCCGAAAATCAAAGCCGTGGTGTTCGACGCCAGTGCCTTTGCCAACACCGAGGACCTGAAGCGGCTGCGGGAATTCTTTCAGCCCCTGCTGAAGAATCTCGATCACAGCGCACATATCGTAATCCTCGGTCACGCCCCTGCCACCTTTGATGACCCGTTTATCGCCAGCACTCAGCAGGCACTGGAAGGTTTCAGTCGCTCGTTGGCCAAGGAAATGCGCAACGGCGGCACTGTGCAATTGCTACAGGTGGACAGCGGCGCTGAAGATCAGCTTGAAGGCGCGCTGCGGTTCTTCCTGTCGCCCAAAAGCGCGTTCGTCTCTGGCCAGGTGATTCGCTTGAGCCCATGCCCGACGCAGGTTCAGGACTGGAGTCGGCCGCTGAGCGGTCGCAAAGCGCTGGTCACCGGCGCAGCCCGCGGTATCGGCGCGGCCATTGCCGAAACCCTGGCTCGCGACGGTGCCGAAGTGGTGCTGCTCGACGTACCCCAGGCCAAAGCGGATCTGGAAGCCCTGGCCGCGCGGCTTGGCGGTCAGGCCCTGACGCTGGACATTTGCGCCGCCGACGCGGCCAGCCAGTTGATCGAGCATTTGCCAGGCGGGATCGACATTCTGGTGCATAACGCCGGGATCACCCGGGACAAGACCCTGGCCAATATGTCGGCAGATTTCTGGGACTCGGTGCTGGCAGTCAACCTCAGTGCACCTCAGATCCTGACTCAGGCTCTGCTGGACAGCGGCACGCTGCACGACGACGGCCGGGTGGTGTTGCTGGCTTCGATCAGCGGCCTGGCGGGTAATCGCGGGCAAACCAATTACACCACCAGCAAGGCGGGTTTGATCGGTCTGGCCCGAGCCATGGCGCCGTCGCTGCATGACCGCGGGATCAGCATCAATGCCGTCGCACCCGGTTTTATCGAAACGAAAATGACCTCAACCATGCCGTTCGCCTTGCGCGAGGCCGGACGCCGCATGAGTTCGCTGGGTCAGGGTGGTTTACCCCAGGACGTCGCCGAGGCGGTTGCCTGGCTCGCACAACCCGGTGCCGGAGCCGTCAGCGGTCAAGTCCTTCGGGTCTGCGGTCAGAGCGTCATCGGAGCTTGACCCCCTGCAACTCATCGAACAAGGAGAAGCATCATGAGTGCTCACTGGCGTTACCTGGATTCACTGCCTACGCTGCCGAATCTTTTTATGCATGCGGCGTTGAAACGCAAAGTCACCGGTACCGAATTGCCAGAGATCGGCCTGCGCTGCTGGACTATGGTGGAACCCGAGAAGCTGGCGAACTACCGCAACGTGTGTGGCTTCAGCGAAAGCAGCCTGCTGCCGCCGACTTATCTGCACGTGTTGGCGTTTCACCTGCAAATGCAGTTGATGACCGACAAGGATTTCCCCTTCCCATTGCTTGGGCTGATCCATGTGGCCAACCGGATCAAGATTCACCGGCCGTTGGGGGGCGTGAACAAAGTCTATGTCGGGGTGCACGCGGAAAACCTGCAACCTCACGCCAAAGGCGCGACCTTCAGCCTGATCACTCAGGTCGAGGACTCATTGGGCATGTTGTGGGAAGAAGAAAGCACCATGCTCTGTCGCGACGTTGCGCTGGAAGGTGCGCCACCTGACGAATTCGAACCGGCAGCGCTGGCGGTGACTGAAGTCGGCCGCTGGCAGGCTCCGGCAGAAATCGGTCGGCGCTATGCCAAGGTGTCCAGAGACTACAACCCGATCCACTTGAGCGGGCCAAGCGCCAAGTTGTTCGGCTTCCCTCAGGCGATTGCCCACGGCATGTGGCTCAAGGCGCGGACCTTGGCAATGCTGGTCAACCACCTTCCGGCATCGAACCTGGACATCAGCGTGCAATTCCTGAAACCGGTGCGCTTGCCCAGTGAAGTGGTGCTGTCGGCCAGCACCGCCGGTTCCCACGGCCAGCTACGCCTGGAAGGCGCGCAGCCGGGGTTGGTGCATATGGTGGGGAGTTGGCAGCCCGCGGTGGAGTGAGTGAAAACTATTCCTGTGGGAGCGAGCTTGCTCGCGAAAAGGCCATTACAACCGACACAAATCTAGTGCCTGAAAAATAGCATTCGCGAGCAAGCTCGCTCCCACGGGCGTTAACTGCTCTCTCTAGATCAAGGCTTTTTCTTGCGCGGGCCGGTGTTGAAGACCGGGACTTTGCGCACCGGTTTGGCGGCTACCGGCTCTGGCGCTGTATCGCCACTGTCGACCCACTTACCCAGGTTGCGCTTGCCGCCGCCTGAGACTTTGGGCTTTTTCGGCTTCTTCGGTTTTTTCAGGATCTGACCGGTTGCGTCGGTGACTGGAACACGGTGCTCCGGCACAAAGTCCGGCTCTTCTTCGCGACGTAACGTCTGCCGGGTCAGGGTTTCAATCGCCGACAGCAGCTCGACTTCATCCGCGCACACCAGAGAAATAGCTTCGCCAGTCAAACCTGCGCGGCCCGTTCGGCCGATACGGTGGATGTAATCCTCGGCCACGATAGGCAGATCGAGGTTAACCACGGTCGGCAAATCATCAATGTCCAGACCACGGGCAGCAACGTCGGTCGCTACCAGAATCTGCACTTCACTGGCCTTGAATCGGTCCAGCGCGCGCTGGCGTGTAGCCTGCGGTTTGTCGCCATGAATACCGTCACAGCTAATGCCCAGCCCCTGCAGACGATCAACCAGTTGATCAACGCCCACCCGAGTCTTGGCGAACACCAGCACTTGGGACCAGCGCTGTTTTTTCAGCAGATGAATGAACAGCTCGGCTTTGCGTTTCTTGTCGACCGTGACCACCCACTGCTTGACCGAAGACGCCGCCACGTTGCGCGGGCTGACTTCGATGGTCAGCGGGTCGTCGAGCATCTGCCCGGCCAGCTCACGGATCGCGTCGGAGAAGGTGGCGGAGAACAGCAGCGTCTGGCGGCGCTTGGGCAGGGCTTTATAGATGTCGCGCAGTTCTTCCGAGAAACCCAGGTCGAGCATGCGGTCGGCTTCGTCGAGAATCAGCGTCTGTAACTGGGAGAACTTCACCGCGTTCTGGCGATACAGATCCAGCAAACGGCCCGGCGTCGCCACCAGCACATCAACGCCTTTACGCAGCTTCATCATCTGCGGGTTGATACTCACGCCGCCGTACACCGCGTACGTGCTCAGCGGGAGATGTTCAGCGTATTGGCGGATGTTCTCGTGAACCTGCTCGGCCAGCTCGCGGGTCGGCACCAGCACCAGCGCACGCACGGTATTGGGCGCCACTTTCGGACCTTCCAGGGTCAGGCGCTGCAGTAGCGGCAAGGCAAACCCGGCGGTTTTCCCCGTGCCGGTCTGCGCTGCAGCCATCAGGTCACGCCCGGCCAGCACCGGCGGGATCGCCTGCGCCTGCACAGGTGTTGGCGTCTGGTAGCCGAGGGTTTCAAGAGCGCGCAGCAGGGGTTCGATCAGGCCGAGTGTGGCGAATGTCATGGGAGTACCGTAGGGAAAATCAACGCAAGGTGCGGAGTTTACCCTGTCCGGGCCAAATCAGTCAGAGCAACGGGCGTGATTAAAAACCGCGCTGACGCTTGAGGGCTTCGCTGATTTTCGCTGCGGGGACTTTTTGCAGGGTGCAGAGCAACTGATGGGAGACCCCGGGGATGCCATGGGTCTGGCGCAATTCGTTGGTCAGGTGCGCGGTAAGGTTGGCGGCCATCTCGGCGTCGGCCATGGCCCGGTGAGCCTTGCCGGTGTTGGGCAGGCGGGCATAGCTGGTCAAAGTGCCAAGCTTGTGATTGGGCGCGCCGGGCATCAGGCGTCGAGCCAGCAACATCGAACAGGCAAAGCTTTGTTGACGACTGCGCTCGATAAGCGACAGTTCGTGGTCCCAGAATTTCTGGTCAAAGGAGGCGTTGTGCGCGACCAGCGGTATGGTGCCGACGAAGTTGGCGACATCATCCATCACCCGCTCAGCGGACGGTGCAGTGCGAATCATGCTGTTGCTAATACCGGTGAGCGCTTCGATGAAGCCAGGAATTCGTACACCAGCATTCATCAGGCTTTGATAGCGATCGACGATGCGCCCCTGCTCCATGATCACCACGGCGATTTCCGTGGCGCGGCAACCCTGGCCGGGGGAGATGCCAGTGGTTTCAAAGTCGATGACAGCTACACGTTCCAACACTCGCTGAACCCTTCAAAAAATCAACGTAAAAGCAACGCGCCTTCAATGGGCACATAACGGCTGGCGGCACGGATCAGCGAGTTGGCAGTCAGGCCCGGTACGCCGTAAGCCACCGCTTCGACGCCATGCTTGCTGATAATGCGTTCGAGCAATAGATCAAAATCGCCATCGCCGGAAGCCAGCACCACTTCATCCACCTGCGGAGCGACGTCCATGATATCGATGGTGATCCCGACATCCCAGTCGCCTTTGGCCGAACCATCGCTGCGCTGGATGTACGGTTTGAGTTTCACGGTGAAACCCAGGTTGCGCAGGATCTGCTGGAATTGCTGCTGCTTGCTGTCGCCACGGTCGATGGCATAGGCATAAGCCTCGACTATTTCCCCGCGCTTGCTGATGTCAGCCCAGAGCGCTGCGTAGTTGAAGTGACAACCATGGGCCTGACGGACGGTGTAGTAGAGGTTCTGTACATCGGCGAACACCGCGATTTTCTTCACCGGAACTCCTCAAGACGCGATTCAGAGTGAATCGGCGTCCAGTATGCCAGTTTCAAAAAAAGTGGGGGGTCGCGATGGAACGTGAAATAAATATTTGAAATTGAAATGCATGTGCCTGTAGGAGCGCGCTTGCCCGCGATGGCGTTGGGTCAGTCGCAAAATTATTGCCTGACCCAACGCCATCG
>NZ_JPQU01000055.1 GCF_000737245.1 Pseudomonas syringae
GCATAAACCGTAACCGGTGTCCGTGATTACTTGACCAGTTCAGCTTGCCCGCGATGAACGATAACGCGGTGGATCGGGAATTCTCGTTCTCATGTGGGAGCCGAGCTTGCTCGCGATAAACGATGACGCGGTATGCCTGCCAGACCGCGCCGCCCTTATCGCGGGCAAGCACCGCTCCCACAGGGAGATACGGGCACCTGTTGGAGCGAGGCTTGCCCGCGAGGAACGATGACGCGGTGGATCGGGAATTCTCGTTCTAATGTGGGAGCCGAGCTTGCTCGCGATAAACGATAACGCGGTCTGCCTGCCAGACAGCGCCGCCCTTATCGCGGGCAAGCACCGTTCCCACAGGGAGATACGGGCACCTGTTGGAGCGAGGCTTGCCCGCGAAGAACGATAACGCGGTGAATCGGGAATTCTCGTTCTCATGTGGGAGCCGAGCTTGCTCGCGATGAACGATGACGCGGTCTGCCTGCCAGACCGCGCCGCCCTTCTCGCGGGCAAGCACCGCTCCCACAGGGAGATACGGGCACCTGTTGGAGCGAGGCTTGCCCGCGAAGAACGATAACGCGGTGGATCGGGAATTCTCGTTCTCATGTGGGAGCCGAGCTTGCTCGCGATGAACGATGACGCGGTCTGCCTGCCAGACAGCGCCGCCCTTATCGCGGGCAAGCACCGTTCCCACAGGGAGATACGGGCACCTGTTGGAGCGAGGCTTGCCCGCGAAGAACGATGACGCGGTGCGGCTGACCTACCGCAGCGCGATATCAATCCAGCTGGAAGCGCGCTGTGTTGTCGCTCAGTGCACGGCTGCCTTTGCTCAGGGTGTCGGCGGCCTGGTTCACCGCGCGGGCACCGTCAAGCAGACGTCCCGCGGCCTGGTCGACCTGCTGGATATTCCCGCTGACTTCGTCGGCTGTACTGGCTTGTTCTTCCACGGCTGTGGATATCTGCACCAGGGTATCGGTAACGCCCTGAACCGCGCTGGCGATTTCCACCAGTCGCAGACCCAGATCAGTGACCGATTGGGCATCATTGACCGCCTGCCCACATGCCGATTCCATCAAGCCAACTGCCTGGCTCACCGTGGAGCGCAAGCTGTCGACTGTACTCGCGATCTCGGCTGTAGACGTCTGGGTTCGCTGCGAGAGGCTGCGCACCTCGTCGGCCACGACCGCAAAACCACGGCCTTGTTCGCCAGCGCGTGCGGCCTCGATGGCTGCGTTCAGCGCCAGCAGGTTGGTCTGTTCGGCAATACCGCGAATCGCGTCCACCACCGACTGAATCTGCTGCCCCTGCTCACTGACGCGGCCCAGCGCAGCAGCGGTGTCAGTCAACCGCTGGTTGAGCTGCTGAATGCTGTCAGTCGTGCGCTGGCTGTCGCGGCTACTTTCCTCGGCGATTTTGCGCGTCTGGCGAGCGCTGTCTGACGCCTGTTCACAACTTTTCGCCACGCCTTGAGAAGTGGCAGCCAATTGAGTCGCCGCCGCCGCAATCTGACTGATCTGGTACTGCTGCTCTTCAACTTCGTTCAGCGTACCGCTGGACTGAGCATTGAGGGTCAGCACTGCGCTACCCAGTTGCTTGGTTTCGTGATTGACCCCAAGCAGGCTGGTGCGCAACTGCACCACGGCAGCGTTTAGCGCAGCACTGATGATCGCTAGCTCGTCGCGACCATGCACCGCGACCTGAACGCAAAGATTGCCGTCCCGCAGGGACTCGGCCAGCGTGGTGATACCGCTGGCACTGCGGCGGATCGATGCTTGCAGACAGGCGAACAGATAGAGGGCGGCCAGCAACAGCAGCCCAAAACAAATGCCGATGGGGATGAACTGCATGTTGGATTTGTCGTGGTAATACTCCAGACGCGTATCCAACGAAAGCAACGACAGGTTACGCAGCTCCGCCAAACCAGTGAGCAAGGCGTCGACACTGCGCTCAAATGCTGGAGCATCGAGTTTGATGCTGCCGCCAAACACGCCGTCATCGAGCACCTTCAACTCAGTGTCGAGGCGTTGCATGTTGGCCTCGTAGCTTTGCGCCCAAGGCTTCAATTCTGAGGGCAGCTTGGCCTGTAAGGATGCACCGGCCTTGAGCATTTGATCCTGAGCGTCGCCGATACGGCTGCGCAGGTCGCGCATCTGCAAGCGACTTTGCAGGCTGAATTGCCCAGTGACCACGGACGTCTGACCGACACTGGCCATGCGGCCGATACGCTCGATCAGATCCGGGATTTGCTGGGTGGAAATCTGCATCAACAAATAGGTTTCCAGCCATGGATCGAGGATCAGACCGCTGTCCATGGCGATCTGTTCACGTAGCGCTTGCAGATTACCGAGGATATTAGTGAAACGATCGTAGCCATCAGGCCACCAGCCCACGGTGCGCAACGAAGCGATATCCATGCCGGTGACAGATGCTTTCAGGGTTTCATAACGCTTGAGGGTATCGGCGCTGGCTTTTTCGCTATTGAGGGTGGCGCCCAGCGATTCCAGAGATTGAGCAATCCGTGGATTGGCCGCATCCATCGCGTCCATCGCGGCCTTGGCGGCTGGCGTTGGGGTCTTGAGAATATCGGACGCTTTCCAGCGCGCCGCGTTATCGCGCTGATGGGAAAGTTCGCCATCGAGGACATCAAGCGCCATTAACTGACGTACCCCGGCACGCTCACCCGAAATCAAAGCCAGCTTGCTGCGATAGTCCTGCCCGATCATCCACAGACTGCCCACTAGCGGCAGCATGAACAGAAGAAACAGCACCTGAAACTTGCGCGCAAAACCGAAACGGCTGAGCAGACGCATACCCGGCGATAAAAGACTGTACATGTCCGACCACTCCCCTGGACATCCTGCAGGCTGGCAGAGAGCCGCAGCAGGTGTCTTTCCTATCATTACCGGCAAAATGCCATGTTATTGTTTCAATGGTAATAGCCATTCAAGCATTTTGGCTTCGAACCGACGTGCAGCACACCTCGAATCCTGCCGTTGCGCGCAACCAAGCAATATTTGGACCGTTCTGTAAAGGCTCTGGAATAAGGGGCAAAAATCAAAAAACTGTCAATCTGCCCTGACGTGGGGCGAAACCACACAAATGGGTGTAACGGTTAATCGTGGAACACTGCTACCAAACGCACCACGCTGGTGCGACCGCAACCTCCACCCTAAGCAATTGATCACACGCAGAAATTTTTCAGAACAAGGGTTGACACATATCCCTTATCCGCGAATAATGCGCGCCACTTGGCTACATAGCTCAGTTGGTTAGAGCATAGCATTCATAATGCTGGGGTCCGGGGTTCAAGTCCCTGTGTAGCCACCAAGTACCTGCTTCATGACATCCTTGATGCTCGTGAAGCAACAAGAAGCCCGCCTAGTGCGGGCTTTCTTGTTTCTGGCTGTATAGCCTTGTATCCGTGTATACCCCATCGCCGTGTATCCCGGCTTGTATCCTTCGCGAGAAATTGAACGGAAGGGATAGATTGCTGAACGCCAAAAAGCCCGCCTCTGCAGGCGGGCTTCGGGCAGTCAGTCTGATCAGGCTTGGCGTGCAGCCAGGGCCGAGTAGCTGTTCATCAGGTTGCGATAGTTCGGAATGCGCTGGGACAATAGATTGCCCAGGCCTTCGATGTCGTTGCGCCAGTCGCGTTGCAGTTCACAGGCCACCGAGAACCAGTTCATCATCTGCGCGCCAGCCTGGGTCATGCGGTTCCAGGCTGCCTGTTGCACAGCTGTATTGAACGTACCTGACGAGTCTGTCACCACAAACACATCAAACCCTTCAGCCAACGCCGACAAAGTCGGGAACGCTACGCACACATCCGTCACCACACCGGCGATGATCAGTTGCTTGCGGCCAGTGGCCTTGATGGCTTTGACGAAATCCTCGTTGTCCCAGGCGTTGATCTGACCGGGGCGGGCGATGTACGGCGCGTCCGGGAACATCTCTTTCAGCTCTGGAACCAGCGGGCCATTCGGGCCTTGTTCGAAACTGGTGGTGAGGATGGTCGGTAGATCGAAAAATTTAGCCACGTCAGCCAGCGCCAGGACGTTGTTCTTGAACTCGTTGGGGCTGAAGTCTTGCACCAGGGAAATCAGACCTGTCTGGTGGTCGATCATCAGGACTACGGCGTCGTCTTTGTTCAGGCGGTTGTAGGTGGCGTTAGTCATGGTGGAATCCTTTTTCGAAGTGGGTTTAGAAGCTGTCGTTCAACTTGGGGCTAGATTAACGATCCACTTGAAGGGGATAAATCGGCTGAAACGGGTTTAACTGTCAACCAGGACAGGACAGTGGATGCGGCTTCTGAGAGAGACTCTATGTGTGCCTGCAACTTTCTCTGCGCCTGAACTGACGTCATCGCGAGCAAGCTCGGCGCCTACAGGGATCCGGTTTTTTCAGGGGCGCCGCGTTAGCGTTTATCGCGGCGAGCGCGCTCCCACAGGCCGCTTTTGTCTCCCTGCAACCGCCCGACCGTTCGCCGGATTTCTCCTTCCCGCCTTTCAGCTCCCCGCGCATTAGCCGATAGCCAAGGGTCGGCATAGCGCCGATCAAACATCAGATAAAAAACTTGGCATGGACCGGAGCGTCGGCAAGGAGAGCCAATGAAATGGACAGTGCTGTTGTTAGGGATGGTAACGATGTCGGCGTTTGCGCAGGAAGAAATCACCATTCGCGTTCCCAACGATCCGAACGCGAAACACGTTCTGGTGCATAAAAGCGGCAAGCCCACTCACCGCGTGATCATCACCAAACGCATCGGGCTGACAGGCGAGCTGTATACCAAGCGCAGTTACAACTGCGAAAAGCGGACGGTCCGAATGATCGGTGCCGGTCACACCCTGGAAATCCTCGAAAAACAGATTGATGACTGGCCGGAAAATGCCGTAATCAGCCGTTCGGTTGCCGAAGATATCGGGATGTTGGCGTGTTCTGAGGTTTAGATCCTAACTTGGTGACTGCGGTAATTTTCTGTAGGAGCTTGCCCGCGATAGCGTCGTGTGAGCGAAAAATCTATACCTGATCGGACGCTATCGCGGGCAAGCGCGCTCCTACAAAGGGAAGGTATTTCAACACGGATTTTACGGCTTCGGCCTGCGCGGGCGGGACACAACTGACTCAATGTTCTTGCGCCCGATCAGCTTGGGCGCTTCGCGCTCTTCCACCGCCAGCCATTTGTACATCACCAGGCAGTCCACCAAGCCCAACCGCGCATGCTGGTAAGCACGCGGCAGACGGCCGACCACTTCAAAGCCCAGCTTCTGCCAGAGCGCTACCGCCGCTTCGTTGGTCGACACCACCGAGTTGAACTGCATGGCCAGAAACCCGCTGTCCCGGGCCAGCCGCTGGGAATGCTCACACATTAAACGCGCAACACCCCGCCCGCGCGCCGCTTCGCTGACCATATAGCCGCAGTTGCAAACATGGCTGCCGGGCCCTGCGGCGTTGGCTTTGAGGTAATAACTACCGAGCAACTCGCCGTCTTCCTCCGCAATAAGGGTGTGCGCCGGGTATTCCAGCCAGAGATGCAGGGCTTGTTCCTGGGTCATCTGCGGGTCATAGGCGTACGTCTCCCGCGCGGCGACAACCGCATGAAAGGTCGGCCAGAAGCGCTTGAAGTCTTCGGCAGTCATGGGGCGAATAGTGATCATGGGACAGCCTTGAAATAGGTTTGATGGACCAAGTTTCAGGCTTGTGCGGCCATGTGCCAAGCCGGTATTTCAGGGTGTGCTTATTTTGTTTCTTTGCGATATTCAGATGCTAGCCGCTCACCCAGGCTGGCCGCGTCCGGCAAGACATCCTCCGGCATGGCGTGCAGGGTTTTCTGCGTCAGGCGCATCTGCCCGATGAAGCGTCGGCAATCGGCGCAAAAAATAAAATGATTCCACATCATCGACCGCTGCCGAAAATTCAGCTGTTTATCAAGAAAATCACTTGAGAGGGCGACTTGTTCCTTGCAGGTCAGCATGTTCCGGTTTCCTCAAAATGCTCCAGGGTCGCAAATACCTTCAAACGGGCCCGATGCAGGAGAACCCGTACATTGGTCATTGATATCTCCAGCAACGTGGAGATCTCCTCCAGTTCCAGGCCCTGGCGCTCGCGAAGCAGCAGAACACTACTTTGAAGTTCCGAGAGACCATGCAAGGTGTGATTGAGGCATTCGCGCAGCTCATTCTCAATCAGCAACGCTTCAGGGGTATCGTGATGCCAGGTTACCGGCGCTGACGACCAATGGCCGCTGACCGGCGAAAAGCGCTCGTCACCGACAGTGCCGTGAGGGCCGGGCAAATCCTCAAGGGAAAGTTCACGGCGATTCTGCTTGTAACGGGTTTTGGCCTGGTTGGCCGTGATCGTCAGCAGCCAGGTCTTGAGGCTGGAGCGACCCTGAAAGCTCGACAGATTGCGCACAACCGAAAGCCAGGCGTCCTGCACAACATCGTCACAGCTGCCCGAACCAACAATGGCATAGGCAACCATGTGCATGGCGCTCTGATAGGTCGCGACAAGTTGCGTATAGGCCTGAGCCTCGCCAGCCAGAAGTCGCTGAATAAGTCGCGCATCGTCATTCATGTGCGTACCGCTCTATGGATCGCGAAAGTGGGCGGTACATTACCGCTAAGCCTGAATCCATGAATGTAGGATTTTTCCCAAAAAGCGACTCTGATCCCATACATCGCTCTCTGTAAAATCTACTGAAGCCAAATTGGGGACACAACATGAACCGCATCGACCTTCCCACCCTGTACAGAGGCTACATCGCCTGCCTGAACGGGCAAAACTGGGCGCAGCTCGGGGAATTCGTCCATGAGGAGGTTCACTACAATGACCGGCGCATTGGTCTGTCGGGGTATCGCGGGATGCTGGAAAACGATTACCGGCAGATTCCGGACCTGCAGTTCCGTATCCAGCTGCTAGTCGCCAATTCAGATCTTGTCGCCAGCCGTCTGGAATTTGATTGCACGCCTGGGGGGATTTTTCTCGGCTTGCCGGTGAACGGTAGAAAGGTCCGATTTACCGAAAACGTTTTCTACCGGTTCAAGGATGGCAAGATCGAGCAGGTGTGGTCGGTGATCGACAAGGCGGCCATCGAATCTCAACTTTGATTTGACGTAATCCATGTAGGAGCTGCCGCAGGCTGCGAAGAACGATAACGCGGCGTATCTGATAAACCGAGACGCCTGCATCGCGGGCAAGCACCGCTCCCACAGTTACGGTGATCCCCGTGGGAGCGAGCTTGCTCGCGAAGAACGATAACGCGGCGTATCTGATAAACCGAGGCGCCTGCATCGCGCGGGCACGCAGCCCCTACAATCCAGGACGGCTCAAAAACCCTCAAGCACAATCTTGCCCCGCGCCTTGCCGCTTTCGATCACGGCATGGGCGCGGCGCATGTTTTCGGCGTTGATGGTGCCGAAGTGCTCACCCAGTGTGGTCTTCAAAACGCCTTCATCAATCAGCGATGCAACCCGATTGAGCAGTTCGTGTTGCTTGATCATGTCCGGGGTTTCGAACAGTGAGCGGGTGAACATCAGTTCCCAGTGCAGAGACAAGGCCTTGCGTTTCATGGGCATGACGTCGAGGTTTTTTGGATCATCGATCAGCGCCAGTCGGCCTTGGGGACGCAGCGCTTCGATGAGCTGTGCAAAGTGGCTGTCGGTGTGGGTCAGGCTGGCAACATGAGTGACTTGCCCGACGCCGATCTGCTCCAGTTGCGCCACCAGAGGCTGGCTGTGATCAATGACGTGATGAGCCCCCAGCTCCTTGACCCATTCCTGGGTCTCAGGACGCGATGCGGTACCGATCACGGTCATTTTGGTCAGCTGACGAGCCAACTGGACAAGGATCGAACCGACGCCGCCCGCCGCGCCAACAACCAAAAGACTCTCACCTTCACCGCCGCCTTCCGGCACGCCAAGGCGATCAAAGAGCAGCTCCCAGGCGGTAATCGACGTCAAAGGCAGCGCCGCCGCATGGGCGTTATCCAGAGACTTCGGTTTATGACCGACGATGCGCTCGTCTACCAGGTGAAACTCGCTGTAACTGCCCGGACGCACGATGGAGCCGGCATAGAATACTTCGTCGCCCGGCTGAAACAGTGTCACATCGGCGCCCACTTCACGAACGACGCCCACCGCATCCCAGCCGACGACCTTGGGCTCGGTTGCTGCTGAACCGGCGCGGATCTTGGTGTCCACCGGATTGACCGAAACGGCCCGTACTTCCACCAGCAAATCACGCGGGCCGGGCGTCGGCTTGGGCAGGTCCATATCCATCAAGGCATTCGGATCTTCGATGGGCAAACCGTGTTGGGTAAAAGCGATGGCTTTCATGTGGGTTCCTCGCGTAAGCACTCATCAAAAAGAGCGTAATGATTAAAAATCAGGCGTCCATCCTCACCTTCTCTACAACAAAGAAAAACCCCTAAACTAGCTCAACACTTTCACAGCTGGAGTGAAGATGATTCGTCTGGGAGATCTCGAACTTTTCGTGCGGACCGCCGCACTGGGCAGTTTTTCCAACGCAGCCCGGGAAGTTGACCTGCTGCCGGGACAAGTGGCGGCAGCGATACAGCGCCTCGAGCGCGAGCTGGATAGTCGGCTGTTTGCCCGCTCGACTCGCAGCTTGCGCCTCACCACTGAGGGCCAACAGTATTTGCCTGTCGCGCAAACCGTGCTCGATGCGTTGAAGGATGGCCAGGAAAAGCTCAGACGAGAAAACGCCGAGCTCAGCGGCACTCTGCAAGTCGCGGCATCCTCCGATCTGGGCCGCAACGTGCTGCTACCGTGGCTATCGGCTTTTCGTCGCGAGCATCCCGCCTTGAGCCTGCGATTCTTTTTGTCTGATCAGGTGGCCGATATGTTTCGCGATCCTGTAGACGTGGCCATCCGCTATGGCGTGATCGAAGACGCCAACTACATTGCCCTACCCTTGGCCCCCTGGAATCGCCGGGTGCTGGTGGCATCGCCGGATTATCTGGCCAGCCACGGTCGGCCTCAGGTGCCGGATGATCTGCAGCAACATGACTGCGTGCTTTACACCCTGAGTGGACGGATCTATGACAAATGGCAAATCGGCGCGCGGACGATAACCGTCTCCGGCCCGCTGTTTTGCGATGATGCCGACGTGGCCCGGCGCTGGGCAGTCGCAGGAGAAGGGATTACCTATAAATCCTGGCTCGATGTCAGCGCCGACCTCAAGGCTGGCCGCCTGGAACTGCTGCTGCCGGATTATCCGGGCGAACCCTTGCCCCTGAACTTCGTCTGCCCGCACCGCAAACAATTCTCGGCGCCCACTCAGCAATTGCATTCCATGCTGCGCCAGCGGTTCGCAGAGATGGAAAGCGAACTGCCGAAGCTGCTGGGATCCTGCTAGCCTGCGGGCCTCGCTGACCTCAAATGAGGAACACCTTCATGTTGGATATCCGAGTCATGACCCTGTCGGATTACGATGCGGTTCTGCAACTCATGCGCGATACACCGGGTATTTCTCTGCGCGATGCGGACTCTCGTGATTCGACAGAGCGATATCTACAACGCAACCCGGATCTGAGCTTCATTGCCGAGGTCAACGGCGTGCTGTGCGGCTGCATCATGTCCGGGCATGACGGTCGCCGAGGTTATCTGCAGCACTTGCTGGTGTTGCCCGAGTATCGGCGGCAGGGCATCGCCAATGCGTTGGTCGAACGCTGTGTTTCAAGTCTTGAAGCGCTCGGCATCCACAAGTGCCACCTGGACGTGTTCAAGACCAACACCACCGCAGCCCGCTATTGGCAGAGCCAAGGCTGGAAGTTGCGCGATGATACTGATCGGTATTCGTTTACCCGTGTCGGGAATGAGGGTGCGTAAAAAGCGGTTCTCAGCCCTGGCACAAACCTTTGGAGACCTCGGACCTTGGGGAGCGAGTTCATTCGCGAGGCGTCCAGCCGATATGCATCAGTGTCTGGAACGACGCTTTCGCGAATGAATTCGCTCCCACAGGTGAAACCGCGTCAGCGCGACGCTGACAGGTTGAAAGCCCCACGTCAGACAGATGCGTTACCATCTGCGGCTGTCTTGTCAGAGTTACTTGCCGGATGTCTTTTCCCATCTCGCCGTCAGCCGAAAACCTGCCCCCGGTCCTTGCCGGTCCAATCCTGCGCCGCCTTGAACCGGGCCGGCTGGTGCTGTGGCTGGCGGGGACGAAACCATTGGCGCTGACGCTGCGCCTGAGCGTCGCGGGCGAGTCAGATTCCCGGGATATCCTGCTGGATGGACAGCAATGCCAAGTGGTTGAGGTGGGTCGTCACGCCTTCATCCACCTGATCGACGTGCCGCTCGATAACGCCCTGCCTTGCGATACCCCCGTTGCCTATGACCTGCTGATCGACGGCCAGCAGGGCATCGCTGACTGGGCAGCGCATTTGCTCTACGCCGACCGGCAATTACCGGATTTCGTACTGCGCAGCACCATCGACCAGTTGCTCCACGGCTCATGCCGTAAACCCCATCATCCCGCCGAAGACGGTTTGCTGTGCGCGGACCGCCTGCTCGCGGGCAACCCTGCCCCAGAGCAGCGCCCGGCTTTGCTGATGATGAGCGGCGATCAGGTCTATGCCGACGATGTGGCCGGGCCGATGTTGCGGGCCATTCATGCGCTGATTGAACGCCTTGGGCTTTTCCATGAGCGACTGGACGGTGCCGTGGTCGGCGACAGCGCAGCCCTCTACGATCACCCCGCCAGCTACTACAACCGCGCCGACCTGTTACCGGCACTGAAAAGCAACGAAACCCTGCGTGAGCGGTTTTTCGGGGGCACGCGCAAGCCGATCTTCACCAGCAACAGCGCGGATAACCACCTGGTAACTCTGGCGGAAGTGATCGCCATGTATTTGCTGGTCTGGTCACCGGTGCCATGGACGTTGATCGCGCCGACGCCTCCGGTTTTCGAAGCGGGCGAACAGCCCCGTTATCAGCAGGAACAGCACCTCATCGATGCATTCGTTGCCGGGCTGGGGGGCGTCGCACGAGTCTTCGCCCACCTGCCCTGCCTGATGATCTTCGACGATCACGACGTGACCGATGACTGGAACCTATCGGCCAAGTGGGAGCAAACCGCCTACGGCCACCCGTTTTCCAAGCGCATCATCGGCAACGCGCTGGTGGCTTATCTGCTGTGTCAGGGTTGG
The DNA here is from genome assembly GCF_000737245.1 of Pseudomonas syringae. Taxonomy (GTDB): domain Bacteria; phylum Pseudomonadota; class Gammaproteobacteria; order Pseudomonadales; family Pseudomonadaceae; genus Aquipseudomonas; species Aquipseudomonas syringae_J. The sequence continues at coordinate 11,159 of NZ_JPQU01000055.1, forward strand.
GGCAATAATCCCGATGCCTTTCCCGATTTGCTGGAGCAGACGCAGCAGCTGACCCGCCAAACCACTGACGGCTATCTGCAAAGCGAAGCACTGGATGGCCTGATCGACACCTTGCTGAAGTTCCAGCAGTGGCATTACGTGTTGCCGACCACCCCGGCACTGGTGGTGCTCGACACCCGCACCCGTCGCTGGCGCAGCGAGTTCAACCTGCATCAGCCATCGGGCCTGCTGGATTGGGAAGCGCTCAGCGAATTGCAACACGATCTATTGGATCATCCTTCAGCGATCATCGTGTCACCCGCCCCGGTATTCGGCGTGAAGCTGATCGAAACCGTGCAAAAAATATTCAGCTGGTGCGGCCACCCATTGCTGGTGGACGCCGAAAACTGGATGGCTCACAGGGGCGCGGCGCAAGTGATCCTCAACATCTTTCGCCATTCACGTACGCCGGGTAATTACGTGATCCTGTCGGGCGATGTGCACTACTCGTTTGTCTACAAGATCCTGATCCGCAACCGGGGCGATAACCCGCACATCTGGCAGATCACCAGCAGCGGCCTGAAAAACGAGTTTCCCCAGCGCTTGCTGGACTGGTTTGACCGTCTCAACCGCTGGCTGTATTCGCCCCGCTCACCCCTCAACTGGTTTACCAAGCGCCGCTTGATGCGCGTTGTGCCGCGTATTCCGGAGCACAGCAAAGCAGGTGAACGGCTCTGGAACTCTGCGGGCGTGGGCCAGGTTTTTTTCGACAGTAATGGCCAGCCCACCGAGATTTACCAGCTAAACGCCAACGGACGCGAGCCGACACGATTTGTTGAGCCGGATCCTGCGGCGTAGGGCGGCTTGTGGGATCTGCTTGTTGCACCGGCTCGTGGGGGGGCTCGTGGGACCGGCTTTAGCCGGGAAGAGGCCGACATATCCACTGCATCTCTATCTGCAGAACTGCCGCCTTCCCGGCTAAAGCCGGTCCCACGGGAAGCGCTACAGGCTGAATGCCTTGGTCAGCGCGGCGCGACCTTTGGGCGTCACGGTCAAGGCTCTGGAGTCGAGCTGCCGGGTCACCCAACCGCGACCGAGCATCAACTCCAGCAGGGCGGCACCCAACGCACCACCGATATGCGGCGACCGCTCGCTCCAGTCCATGCATGGGTAAGCCAGACGTCTGCGTTGCGCTCTGAGGGTGTCAACCTCCACCCCCAGTTGAACCATGGATTGCACGCCTGTTTCGGTGATCGCGTAATCGCTGCCCTGCTGCTGAATCCAGCCTGCCGCCAACAACACATCGTGAAGCCTGACCGCGATCTCACCTGCGCAATGGTCGTAACAGGTCCTGGCATGCCTGAGCGCGCTCGGTGTGCTGGGCTGAAACGGTGCCAGGCGTCGATCCGAGATCGAGAGCAGCGACTCCAGTGCTCGCGCTACTCGGCCATTGGCCAGCCGATAATATCGATGCCGACCCTGCACCAGTTGCTCAACCAGCCCGTGTTCGCGCAGCCGGGAAAAATGGTTGCTGGCCATGGATGCCGTGACATCGGCCACTGCGGCCAGTTCGGTAGCGGTGCGTGCGCGACCATCAAGCAAGCTGCACAACATGCGTGAACGCGCCGGATCAGCGATAGCACCGGCGACCTCGGCGAGGGAAACCTCGGCACATTCGACATCCATAGTTCAGCCATCCCTGAAGCGTCGTGTTGGAGGGCCATCATACTGAAGCTCAACGCACATTAAGGGAATGAGTCATGAAGCAAGCGGGTTTCTTCGGCCAAAAAGTTGTGGCGGCGACTTTTGTGATGGCGGTTTTTGGTTGGGGAATCGGCTTTTACGGCCCACCGATTTTCCTCTATGGGGTTCTGCAGCGTACCGGCTGGTCCGTATCGCTGTGCTCGGCAGCCGTGACCCTGCACTTTCTGGCGGGCACTATGGTCATCGTCAACTTGCCGCGACTCTATAAGCGCTTCGGGCTGAGCCGCGTCACCTTGGCGGGGGCGACAGTCCTCACGTTCGGTGTGTACGGCTGGGCGGTGGCTGATCAGCCTTATCAGCTATTTATAGCCGCCATGCTCAGTGGTTTAGGCTGGGTGACCCTGGGTGCGGCAGCGGTCAATGCGGCCATCGCACCATGGTTCGTCAGTAAGCGCCCCGCCGCACTGGCCATGGCTTATAACGGTGCCAGCATTGGTGGGGTGATTTTTTCATCGGCCTGGGTTTACTTGATCAATCAGTTTGGTTTTGCTCATGCAGCACTGCTGGTGGGTGGCGTGTCGGTCGGCGTGATCGCGGTGCTGTCGTTCAAGGTCTTCGCCTTGCGTCCGGAGCACCTTGGGCAATACCCAGATGGCGCCAATCAGCCGCCCGCCGAGACTATTATCGCGACTGCTGCCCCTTCGACTGCTCTCTGGCGCAATCGTCAATTCATAACCTTGGCAGCCGGAATGTCACTGGGCCTGTTTGCCCAGATCGGTTTGATTACCCATCTGTTTCTGTTGATCGTGCAGCACCTCACTGAATCACAAGCGGGTCTGGCGATGGGTCTGGCAACGGCCAGCGCCATCGTCGGGCGAACCCTGGTTGGCGCTCTGATGCCGGTTAACGCAAACCGGCGCCACGTGGCGTGCCTGAGTTACGGCGTGCAGCTGCTGGGCTGCCTGGTGATGCTGGGCGTTGGCCAGTGGCCGGGGCTGGTGTGGCTGGGAGTGATGCTGTTTGGCGCAGGTATCGGCAACGCGACCTCGTTGCCGCCACTGATCGCTCAAGCAGAATTCCCTCGCCAGCAAACCCAACGGGTGGTGGCGCTGATCGTCGCCACGGCGCAAGGCTGCTATGCATTTGCACCGGCTGTTTTTGGGGTGGTGAAGTCGTTCAGCGGGGGGATAGCGATTTTCACACTGGCTGCGCTGATTCAAGGACTGGCGATTGTTGTGATGTTGGTGGGAAGAATGCGGACTTCTGAATTGGAATGATTTTCGTGAGCTCACGAGCACCGCGAGGCAGCGATAGCGGTTCAGGGGTATCCGGCCATCATTCGTTCAATCGATAGTCACCATCGAAATTCACAAGTTCTGTTTTTTTGGCAAAGGAGGAGGATAGCCACATACCGAAACCGCTTGTGAGGAATACGCGATGAGAATTTCAACCCTGCTGACCCTTGTCGCCGTATTGACAAGCAGCGCCATCGCGCCTGCCTTCGCAACCGAAGACACAACTTGCCACTTCCTGCCTGTCGCCAACAGCGCGACCGGTTTACAGCAGGGTCAGTCCGTTGGCGTGCTGTATAGCGAAAACACCGTGAGCACCCTTGAATACCTTGAGCAATATCATTCAATGGCCTTGAACGGCGCGAAGAATGCGAACCTGGATGCGCGCATCCGCGAGGCGTTCGTCAACAGTTCCGACCCGAAGCTGGCCATCGACTGGCTCAAGAACTCTCTGCACAAACAATTCGCTTCGGTGACCGTCTACGACAATCTCGATGCCCTGATGAAGGCCGGTCCTGACGTGGTGGTGATGCTGGACACCTACAACCGTTTGCTGACCCAACGTAATACCCAGGTCGAAGCGCGGTTTATCGCCAAATTCTATGACTCGAATCTGCAATACATCGGCAAGGCCGAGGGCAGCGGCGGCAAACAACTGTCTGCGGTTTGGGTGCATGACAAAGCCGCCGCAGAGATCGCCGCGCAGATCGACCAGCAACGCGAACTGCAAGTGAACGCACTGAAACAGTTCGATGCCTCGCTCAAGGCGCTGGTGGTTTCGGGGCAGGTGGCGGTGAATTGATTGCACTACACCTCACTTGATGAATGACGATTTCCTGTGGGAGCGAATTCATTCGCGAAGACGTCAGTAGCCTCAACATCTTCTTTGGCTGACACACTGCTTTCGCGAATAAATTCCCACAGGTGTTCTGTGTTTCACGCCTTACAGCATCGACACCGCCACCGCCCCGCGTATCGCATCCAGCAACATGCTGAACGCCGGATTGTCGTTGTCTGAACGCCAGATCAAATGCAGTTCGCTTTGCACACCCTCCCCCAGATCGATGTCGCGGAAGGTCACGCCCTTGAACACCACGTTGGCGGCACAGCGCGGTACCAGCGCCAGGCCCATACCGGCGTTGACCAGCGCCAGAATCGTCAGCGACGAGCCTAGCCATTGCACATAATCAGGCGCCACCCGGGCCGAGCGGAACATGCCCATCAGCAATTCGTTGAATGGCGGGTAAGCCGCGTGGGAATACATCAGGAACGGTTCGCCATCCAGATCGCTGACTGCCACGCTGTCGGCCGTCGCCAGCGGGTGATTGCTGGGGACCGCGAGCACGAAAGGTTCGCGCACCAGGCATTCAGTGGCAAAGCCTGGTTGCAGCAAGGGGGAGCGAACGATGCCCAGATCAATACGCCGGGCACGCATGGCTTCGTGCTGTTGATAGGTATTCATCTCCTCCAGCGAGATTTTCACCTGGGGCTGTTTGAGGCGTGCCTCGGCGATGACTTTAGGCAGAAACTCATACACCGCGCTGCCCACAAAGCTGATGGTCACCGAGCCGATATCGCCTTCGGCAAAACGTTTGGCTGATGCCGCCGCTTGTTGGGCGCGCTCCAGCAAATTCTGCGCTTCAACGAAAAACGCCCTGCCCACCGCCGTCAGCGCCACGCTGCGAGTACTGCGGGTGAACAGCGCCACACCCAGATGATGCTCAAGTAACTGGATCTGCCGACTCAAGGGCGGCTGGGTCATATTCAGGCGTTCCGCGGCTCGGCGGAAGTTGAGTTCGGTGGCGACGGTGGTGAAGCAGCGCAACTGGGCAAGCTCGAACATTGATTCATTCCAGGTATCAATCAAGTGTCAAACTAGATTAGACCGGAACAAAGACTGAGTCCATGATCGGCACGTCCCCAAAAAAATAATGATCGGGAGTCGCCCAGTGAACAAAGTCCAAAGTCCAACGGACATTTCTGTGCTTGACCGGGCAGCTGCCAAGGTCAAGCGCCACGTATTACCTCTTTTCGTCATCATGTTCATCGTCAATTACATTGACCGGGTGAACATCGGCTTCGTGCGCAGCCATCTGGAAACCGACCTAGGCATTGGTGCCGCCGCTTACGGGCTGGGTGCAGGTCTATTCTTCGTCGGTTATGCGATCTTCGAAGTGCCTTCCAATATGCTGCTGCAACGCTACGGGGCTCGGGCCTGGCTGACGCGCATCATGTTCACCTGGGGCGCAGCGGCCATGGCCATGGCGTTCGTCAAAGGCGAAACCAGCTTCTATGTACTGCGCTTCATCCTCGGCGCCGCCGAAGCGGGCTTCTTCCCTGGCATCATTTATTACTTCACCCAATGGCTGCCTGGCGCAGATCGCGGCAAGGCCATGGCAATTTTTCTTAGCGGCTCGGCCATTGCATCGGTGATTTCCGGGCCGGTCTCCGGGGCGCTGCTGAACGTCAGCGGCCTGGGCATGCATGGCTGGCAGTGGATGTTCCTGATCGAAGGTTTCGCTTCGGTGGTGCTCTGCGGTTTCGTCTGGTTCTGGCTGCAATCGCACCCCAGCGAAGCGAAATGGCTGAGCAATGAAGAAAAAGACGCCCTGATCAGCGCCATCGCCGAAGAGCAGCGAGCTCGGGAAGCCACGCAGACCATCAAGCCGTCGATGTTCAAGCTGCTGGCCGACAAACAGATTGCGCTGTTCTGCTTCATCTACTTCTCCATCGCCCTGACCATCTACGGTGCCACCTTCTGGCTGCCGAGCATGATCAAGAAGATGGGCAACATGGGTGACTTCCAGGTCGGCCTGTTCAACTCGATCCCGTGGATCATTTCGATCATCGCCATGTATTGCTTTGCGGCCATGGCCGGTAAGTGGAAATTCCAGCAGGCCTGGGTGGCTGTGACTCTGGTGATCGCTTCGTTCGGCATGTTCATGTCCACCACGGGCGGGCCGGTGTTTGCATTCGTCGCCATCTGCTTCGCGGCCATTGGTTTCAAAGCCGCCTCGGCTTTGTTCTGGCCGATCCCACAGGGTTATCTGGATGCACGTATCGCAGCGGCAGTCATCGCTCTGATCAATTCCATCGGCAACCTCGGCGGCTTCGTGGCACCCACCGCGTTTGGCTTCCTTGAGCAGACCACCGGCTCGATCGAAGGCGGCTTGTACGGCCTGGCAATTACCTCACTGGTGGCTGCGGTGGTGATCTTCTTCGCCCGTACCACGCCTCGCGGCGACACGCCCAGCGTACTGACTGGCACGCCAGCCGACGCAAAAAAAAACATGAATAAGCCTCAGGTCCTGGACACTGAGCCATCGGGAGCAGCCTCTTGAAAATCAAACGTGTAACAGTGACGCCCATCGCCTTTCGCGACCCGCCCCTGCTCAACGCCAGCGGCATCCATGAGCCCTTCGCCCTGCGTTCGATTATCGAGATTGAAAGCGACAACGGTTACATCGGCCTGGGCGAAAGTTATGGCGATGCTCCGGCGCTAGCGATTCAGCAACAATTGCAGAGCCAGTTGATCGGCCTTGATCCTTTCAACCTCAACCAGCTACGTGCCATCGTCCAAGCGACTGTGGCGGCCAACAAACCGGCGAGCATTGCCGGTGCAGAACTGGCCCCTGGCTCCCACGCCAGCAAAGCGGTGAGCAATGCGTATTCGGCATTCGAAGTGGCATTTCTGGACTTGCAGGCGCACTACCTGAACGTGCCATTGGTGGATCTGCTGGGCGGTGCAATTCGCGATGAGATCCCCTTCAGTGCCTATCTGTTTTTCAAATACGCACAGCATGTGGACTCACCTTACAAGCCAGATAGCTGGGGCGAAGCGCTTAACGAAGAGCAGATCGTTGCCCAGGCGCGACGGATGATCGAGGAATACGGTTTCAAGAGCATCAAACTCAAAGCCGGTACCTTGCCGCCGGAGCATGAAGTGTCATGCATCAAGGCGCTGAAAAAGGCCTTCCCCGGTTACCCGCTGCGGATCGATCCGAACGGCAACTGGTCGCTGGAAACCTCGATCCGCATGGCCGAGCTGCTGGGTGACGATCTGCAATATTACGAAGACCCGACGCCTGGCCTGGACGGCATGTCCGAGCTGCACAAGCGCACCGGACTGCCATTGGCGACCAATATGGTTGTTACCGATTTCGACGAGTTCCGCCGTAGCGTCGCGCTCAATAGCGTGCAGATCGTGCTTGCCGACCACCATTACTGGGGCGGTCTGCGTGACACCCAGACGCTGGCGAAAATGTGCGACACCTTTGGCCTTGGGGTTTCAATGCACTCCAACTCGCACCTGGGCATCAGCCTGATGGCCATGGCCCACGTAGCCGCGTCGGTGCCTAACCTGGATTACGCCTGCGACACGCATTACCCGTGGCAGGAGCCGGACGAGGAAGTCATCAAGGGCGGCAAGCTGCCCATCGTCGACGGCTGCGTGAAAATCACCCGCGCCCCAGGGCTGGGGCTTGAGCTGGATCAGGATCAACTGGGCAAGCTGCATGATCAATACCTGACCTGCGGCATCCGCCAGCGCGATGATGTTAAGCAGATGCAGCGTTACAAGCCGGACTGGAAGGCGGTTAAACCGCGGTTCTGATCAACACTGATTTAACGGACATACCTTTGGCCCGACACACCCCCTGTGCCGGGCTTTTTTTGGTTTGAAGTGAACCCCAACTGTAGGAGCGCTTGCCCGCGATGGCGTCAGGTCAGGCAACACATATTTCGCTGACACACCGCATCGCGGGCAAGCGCGCTCCTACGGGTCTGATATTTGCTGCGAGAGCGTTGCTCTGGCCCGTATCGATAAAGATCTAACGATAGATCGCATCGATATAAAGCGTTATTAAAAACGTCGTTATGCTGCCGCCAGTTTTTTCTGACAGTCGCCCTTTGGGTGTGGGAAGCAGTAATGGATTTTGGTGGTTTGGGGTTAGTTGTCGCAGGTCTGGTGGTGGGCTTCATTGTCGGAATGACGGGCGTCGGGGGCGGCTCTTTGATGACGCCGATCCTGTTGTGGTTTGGCGTCAACCCGGCCACTGCGGTGGGCACCGATCTGCTTTATGCCGCGATCACCAAATCCGGTGGCGTCTGGGTCCATAAAAGAAACGACAACATTGACTGGAAGATCACTGGCTGGCTGACGTTGGGCAGTGTCCCCGCCGTGTTGCTGACTTTGTGGTTCCTCAGCACCTTGCACGCCTCGCCTGACGCGATGAATGCGGTGATCAAGCAAGCCTTGGGCGTCGTCCTGCTGCTGACCGCCCTGGCGGTGTTCTTCAAGAAGCGCCTGCTGCAATTCGCCCACAACCGCGCCGGTGGCAATTACAACCCCAGTGGCCCGAGCCTGAACGCCCTGACCGTCTTCACTGGCCTGATCCTGGGCACCATGGTTGCGCTGACCTCCATCGGTGCCGGTGCTTTGGGCACAGTGGCGTTGTTCATCCTCTACCCTTTCCTGGCCACACGCCGCCTGGTTGGCACAGAAATCGCCCACGCCGTGCCTCTCACCCTGGTTGCCGGCCTCGGCCATGCTGGCATGGGCAACATGGACTGGGGCATCCTTGGTTTCCTCCTGTTGGGCTCATTGCCTGGCATTTATCTAGGCAGCCACTTGTCCGGCCGGATCTCTGATGAAGTGCTGCGGCCATGCCTGGCAATCATGCTGGCGTTTATTGGCTATAAGCTGGTTTTCTAAGCGTGGCTAACGACGCGCTAATCGCGCGGCGGACTCGGCCCGTGTAGGAGCGCGCTTGCCCACGATTGCGTAAGGTCAGGCGGTATTTTTCCGCTGAACCACCGCAATCGCGGGCAAGCGCGCTCCTACAGGTCCCGTAGCGATTTGTTCTATCCTCTCTTCATCGCCCTTCTAGCCGATGCCCCCCATGACCATAGCCTTCGCCCCCTTCCAGGATCTCGCCAGCCTGTTGCTCCCCCACACCGAGGCGGAAAAAATCGATGGTTCCCATGACGTTTCTCACTTGCTGCGGGTGTGGAATAACGTCTGCACGATTCGCGATGAAGAAGGGGGCGACCCAGAGATTCTGATCGCAGCGACCCTGCTGCATGACTGTGTATCCGTTGAGAAAAACTCCCCTTTCAGATCCCGCGCTTCGAGGCTGGCGGCGGTCAAGGCCACCGAGTTGCTGAGGGAAATGGGTTGGGGTGAGGAGCGCATTGAGGCCGTCGCCCATGCCGTTGAGGCCCACAGTTTTTCGGCGGCGATTACCCCTCAAACACTCGAAGCACAAATCCTCCAGGACGCCGACCGCCTCGATGCACTGGGCATGATTGGCGTAGCGCGGATGTTCTACGTCTCCGGGCGCATGGGCGGCGGCTTGTATGACCCCCAGGATCCACTAGCGGCAAACCGGAATTACGACGACAAGCGCTTTGCGGTGGATCACTTCCACACCAAGCTCTTTCAACTGGCTGATGGCTTCCAGACCAAGACAGGCGCCCGTCTTGCGCAAGTCAGACGTACCCGCATGGAACGCTTTCTGGATGAGCTGATGCAGGAAGTGGGTGCAGCGCAATTCTTGCGATCCGGCGACTCATCGGAAATTTGACGCCAAGTCTTACGATGTCATAAAGACATCACAGAATTGACCTATAACCGACTCTCCGATGTTTCCATCGATGGGTTTGGGTCACTGTGAAAAAATTATTGCCTGGCTTTTTGCGTCGACGTGCTGGCGGGACTACAGTCCTGCGACGCTTCAAGATCACTCCGCGTCTGGTGCTATGTTTCAGCATTACGTCTCTGCTGATGGTGGCATTGGGAGCCTTCTGTCTGTTTCAGATGCAGGAGATCCGCAATCAGGGCGAAATCGTCGAAAGCGGCTCTTTGCCCAGTATCGCCATGGCCGACGCGCTGGCGATCACCCTGGTTAAATTGCGCAGTGAAAGCATCCGGCTGATTGCCAACGCCGACGACCCAGGTGCTGTAGTCACCAGCAAAATCAACGTCGAAACCCTCAAGAATGACGCCGAAAAAGGGTTTTCCGACTACCTCGCCCACGTCAAGGACAGCACCGAGCGTGACTCCCTCGTTGCGCTTCAGGATGCCTACAAAGCCTTTATACCCGGGCTGTACGACGAAATCGGCCTGATTGAACAACGCAAGATCGAAGACGCGCGCCTGTTGGCCAATACCATGCTGTCCTTGCAGGGCGACCTGATGGACATGCAGGTGCAGTTACTGCGCGAGCTGAACAAGCAAAGCGCCGCCACGGCGGTGGAGAAAGCAGGCGAAAGCTACGCACAAACCCGCATCATCGCCCTCAGCGCCATTGGTCTGGTGTTGGCACTGACGCTGCTGCTGGCCTGGCGCTTGAGCGTCAGTATCATTCGCCCGGTCCGCCATGCCTTGCAAATTGCCAGCACCATCGCTGAAGGAAATCTGAGCCCTCAGACCATTCCGGAAGGCAAGGACGAAACCGCACAGCTGCTGCAGATGCTGGGGCGTATGCGTGGCAATCTTCACGGCACCATCGAACAAATCTACGCAGCGGCTAACCAGCTGTCACAGTCGGTGCAGGAAATGAGCAGCATTGCCGAATCCGGCGCAGAGAACCTGAAACTGCAAAACAGTGAAATTGAGCAAGCGGCGGTCGCGGTCAATCAAATGAGCCAGGCGGCCATGGAAGTTGCCAGCAATGCCAGCAACACAGCGACCGAATCCCTTGCCTCTAACGAAGCGGCGGCCAAAGGCCAGTTACGGTTGGCCGACACCATCGTCTCGATCAAAGAGCTGACCGGCAATGTGCTGGACACTTCGCACCAGGCCGAAGGGCTCGCTGAACGCACACTGAGTATCAGCAAGATCCTCGACGTTATCCGCGCCATCGCCAATCAGACCAACCTGCTGGCGCTCAACGCCGCCATCGAAGCGGCACGCGCCGGTGAAGCGGGACGCGGGTTTGCCGTCGTCGCCGATGAGGTTCGCTCCCTGGCACAGCGCACCAGCGCCTCGACGTCGGAAATCGAAGGACTCATCAACAGCGTCCAGCAGAGCACCCAGGAAACTGCTCAGGCGCTGCGGCTCACCGCCAATCAAGCCAACGTGACACTTGAACAGGCTGCTGCAACCGGCGAAGCACTGACCGTCATCATCAGTTCGACCTCCACCATCAACGATCGCAACCTGTTGATCGCCAGTGCCGCCGAGCAACAGGCGCAGGTGGCCGGTGAAGTGGACCGTAACCTTAGCAGTATCCGCGACTTGTCGACCCAGAGCGCGTCCGGCGCACACCAGACCACCGCCGCCAGCAACGCGCTATCAGTGCTAGCGACGGATCTGAACATCATGGTTCAGCGCTTCGTACTCTGAAATCACAGCAGGCTCAGGGGGCGGTAAAAATATATAACCGCCCACCTGTTTATTCGTAATGGCACATTGCTTCAATATCCAGGTAACCCGAACCCTCGGGCAGATTGCCAAAAAGGATATGAGCATGCTGAAAGCCGCTGTGTGGACTGCAACACTTGCCACCCTGATGTTCGGCGCGACCGCGCAGGCCGACGTCAACGTCAAGCTGGGCAGCCGGGAACGGGTTACCCAACTCTTCGCCTACCCAAATAACTGCAACGTGATCTGCTATCGCAACTGGACACTGGAACAGACAGTCGAGCATTACCTGACCCAGAGCGTGTTGCGTGACGGCTACACCGGAAAAGTCAGTGTGACCAGCGACAACGATGTGATCTATGCGCAGATCAGCGGCGTGCCGGATGGCTACGACAAACCCTTGAGCGCCCTGCTCGACGCCGGTGATCTGGCCTACAGCGGCGCGCAGAAACTTCTCGCCTCTGGCCCGGACAAGTGGCAATACAACTGGTACCTGTTCCTGCCGCTGGGCATGGCGCTGGAAAATCGCAAAAGCGTCGAGCTGTTGCACTTTCCGCCAGACTATTCACTGACTCAGGCTCAGGATTATCTGCGCTCGAGTACCACTGACCGCTGGGCAGAGCTGCTGACCTACAACGGCATCCCGACTGCGCAGACGCCTGGCTTTCAGACCATCATCGATATTGCACCGATTGCCGCGCCAGCATCAGCGGGCAGCTCCCTTGCGGACGTGTACAGCTACTTCGAGGATTATCAGACCACCATGGTCAAGCAATTGACCCAGAGCGCTGCCGGGGCTTCACTGCCAATGGTTGCGTTCGGCGCTCCGGTGCGTAACTGGATCAAGCAACAATACGCCGCCACTGTTCCGGTGCTGGGCCTGGCTACGATCAGCCCCGCCCCTGGACAGAACGTTCCAGTACTAGGGTCCAACCATCCGAGCTACATCTGGTATGCGGCGGACAAGACTAACTATGGCGGTGACGAAGCCAAGGCCGATGCGGCTGGCCTTGCCGTCATGGGGCAGGATTTGAGCGCGGCCTGCTGGCAGGCGGGCATGGGCCAGAAACCGGGCGCAGACCCTAAAGCCACGTTGAACAGCTGTACACAGAACTGGCAGGTGACCAACAAGGCCAAAACCTGCGTGCTGTTCTACACCGACGTGCGCAAACTGAGCCAGGCCGATGCGGATGCGAAGTGCGCCACCAGCAATGTATCGCGCTCGCTTAAACAGTTGCAGAAACCACTGACGGTGCCAGCGGTGCATCCGTATCTGTAGCGACTGGCGAAGGTGATCAACCGTGGGAGCGAATTCATTCGCGAAGGCGGTAGTACAGTCTGCAGACTTTTATCGGCTGTACTAGCGCCTTCGCGGATGAATCCGCTCCCACAAGGGAATGACTACTCCTGCTACTGCCCCAACGGCCGCAACCGGTACTGCGGCGGCAGTTGCTCGAAGCCGCTGATGGTGGTGTTGAGACTTTTCCAGCGCCCATCCTTGATGCCATAGATGCAACCATGCACCGACAGGCTCTGCCCACGATGCCAGGCGTTCTGCACAATGCTGGTATGGCCGACGTTGGCCACTTGCTGAATAACGTTGAGTTCACACATCCGGTCGACCCGCTCTTCCTCGGTCGGCAGCAGGGCCAGGGTTTCGCGGTTTTCGTAATACAGGTCACGTATCGAACGCAGCCAGCCATCGATCAGGCCAAGCTGGCGGTCCTGCATCGAGGCGCGTACACCGCCGCAGCCATAGTGGCCGGTGACCAGGATATGTTTGACCTTCAGCACGTCCACCGCGTACTGGATCACCGACAGGCAGTTAAGGTCAGTGTGCAGCACAACGTTTGCTACGTTGCGGTGCACAAACAGATCACCCGGCAGCATGCCAACGATTTCATTGGCCGGTACGCGAGCGTCCGAGCAACCTATCCACAGAAATTCCGGAGTTTGCTGGCGCGCCAGCTTGGCAAAAAATTCAGGATCTTCCTTGGTGATCGCGTCAGCCCAACGTTCGTTGTTGTCGATCAGGTCTTGTAGCTCGTTCATGCGTTGACACCTCGAAGATATGCCAGCTTATGACTGGGGTTCGACGATCCAGGTCACGGGAATTTTCCAGCCAGCAACTGGGCAGGCAGAAGGAATCTTCAGGAATGCGACCGGTCCACCTATTAAGACCCCAAACATTGAGGATTCGCCATGAATGATTCACGCCGCCCTTACGGTGCCACTCAGCCCGAGCCTATCGATGATAACGAAGACCGCATGGGCTCCATGGAAGAGCTGGACTTTGACGAGGAAGAACCCAGCGCACGTATCGGGGATATGATCCCGGAAGATGAGCTGGAGCATGAGATCCCGGAGAAGCGTGTGCGCGAGGCGGGCATGACCGGCGCCTCAACCCCGGATCATCATCCAACCGATGACGATCTGGATCCGGAAATCCTGATCCGCGAGGACGGTGCGCGCTCTGCCCATGAAGAAGGCGACGACCGCCCGGCCGATTTTGACCTTACCGTAGTCGACGAAGACGATATTGGTGGCGGTGACGGGCTGGATGAAGCGGAACTTGGCCGACTTGATCCGCTGGATGGCAAGCCTGAGAAGCGTGATTAATCTATGAATCTGTTGGAGCGAGGCTTGCCCGCGAAAAACGATGACACGGTGTATCTGAATAACCGTGTCGTCTAGTTCGCGGGCAAGCCTCGCTCCAACAGGTCGTCCATTTATTCAAACAACGTACACGCCATCACCACTGCATCTTCACGACCGCCAGCGACCGGATAGTAATCACGACGCCGGCCGATTTCGTTGAAGCCAAATCGCTCATACAAACGATAGGCGGCGCGATTGCTATCGCGCAGTTCAAGGAAACACTCGCGTCCATTGAGCTGGTAAGCCCGCGACATCAGGTGCTCCAGCAAGCGCAGGCCGAGGCCACGACCCTGGCTCTCAGGCTTGACGGTAATGTTCAGCAAATGCGCTTCATCGATGATGATCTGAATGACGCCGTGGCCTACTTGCTGGCTGCCCTCGAACATCAGCCAGATTTCATACGACTTGAGCCCGTCGAGAAATATACCCCGGGTCCAGGGGTGGCTGAACGCGGCGTATTCGATCTTCAGTACGGCGTCGAGATCCGCCTCGGTCATCGGGCGGAAGGTTATTGCGTCACTCATCTATCGATTTCCAGCGCGCCATCAGCCGACGCATGGCTTTCCAGACGTCGGCCTTGCGTTGCGGCTCGTCCATCAGTAATTCCAGACCCGGCAACGCCCAGGCAGAACCGAGGCCTTCGACCTGCAATTCACTGTTATAGGACTCGGCGTTGGCCTCCCCGGCAAACCGCACCGACGGCAAACCAATCAGCCAGATACAGGCGCAGGGTTCGTCTTCAAGCCGCGCCGACACAAAACCTTGCACAAAATCACGCGCAGCCTCCGGCCCCTGATCCATTTGCCCGCGTACCAACAACGGCCAGCGTACCGGCTCGCCGATTATCTGTGGCGCATCAGGCAGACCAGCGGCGCGCAGCATGTCTTTTAGCAACAGATAAGCAGGATCGCGACTCTGGAAAGCCTGGCCTGTGGGTAACTCCACCAGCAGCAGGCAACGCCCGGCGCGCAGCAATTGCAGGGAGAAGCGCGGCGGTGGAATGACCGGCGCTTTTACCGGTGCAGGGGGCGCTTCTTCGACTGTCGGCGGGTTGCGAGTACTGGCCAGTGATGGCCGTGGCACTTCGATCTTTGGCCGTTCGACAGGGCGTGGCGCCTCGGCAGTTGGCTGGCTGACAGGCTCGGCAATGGCCCGCGCTTCCGGCACAGCCACGCGCTCTTCGACTTGTGGCGCAAGCGGCGCGAGAAGCTCCGGGCGAGACGGTGCCGCGAAGGGCAGTTCAGTGCGCGGCAGCCAATTGACCACCTGCATGGCAGTCATATAGGCGCGGCGGCGGGACTCGTTTAGCAAAGGTCGGCCACCTGTGGATAAGTTAAGAGCGCGATTCTACAGCCCTTCGCCGATTCTCGCCGCAGTTGATCGCCCAGAGGTGAAATCTGCAGCCTCCGATGCAGTACAATCGGCGTTTTTATTTGCCAACAGTCGGCCTGACAATGATCGAACCAAAGCGCGTCTTGCGCGCCCTTGCCGAGCACTGGGCGCTTCTTGAGCCGCTGTGTGAACACTTCGACCAAGGCACCTTGAGCCTGAGCGAATTGCGCTTGCAGCTGGCCGCACAACAACTGGACAGCCCCCCCCAGGACATCACCAATCTTTTGGATGTGTGGATTCGTCTGGATATCCTGGTGCCGGTGGCGAAAAGCCCTAACCGTTTCGAACTCAACGCACAGATCCATGACTTCCTGTCGTACCTGCGCCGCGAACACCGATTGGGGCTGTGCCTGGAAATCGAAGCCTATCTGCGCCATCTGGAGCGTCTGGCAGGTTATATCCAGGATGCTTTCGACATCCGCGACGCGAATGACCTGGCTCGGCAATTACGCCTTCTGGATATGCGGGTGCGCGACGTCCTGAAAAAGCTCGCCAACGATGAACAGGCGCTGGTCGGTGTGGCTGATCGCGCCAAGACCAGTGATCGCCAGATTCCGCTGCGTCAACGGTATGCAGAAGTCCTGGCGACCTGGGACGAATACGTCGAGCCAATGATCCAGCTGGTCAACGCGGATGGTGCCTTCGAGCAAGGCGTGCGCAAGGTCGAGAACGTCCTGTTGCGCCTGCTCACTGAACAGCAGCGTCTGGGCCAACTGGTCGACGATGACATGCTGCTGCGTACTCACGCGCGCATCCTTGAAATGCAGACCAGCGCTCAGCTGACGTTGCGGCATGCCCGGGAATTGTTGCTGCCACTGCGTGAAGAGGCCCGTCGCCATAACGCCGTCACCCGAGGAGCCGCGCTGGCGCTGTCAGCCATCCGCCGTAAAGGTCTGGACGCCGTGCCACAAGCCGCGATGCCGATGTTTACTCGTCCGCAGAGCACATTCCTCGGTAGCGCGAATCAGGTCGAAGCGTATGTCTACGCACTGGCGCGCTTCGAACCGAAACCGGCGAAGTTTCCCAAGGCCGGCGGCAAGCGCAAAGGTGAACCACCCCAGGCGCCGCGTACCGTCAAAGAAATGCTCGAGCGTTGCGAAGACGCCCTGCCGCTGCCGGACCTGATGGTCTGGCTGCTGGAGCAGGAGCCAAACGGCGCAACAGACGAGTTGCTGTATTGGTTCTCGCGCCTGTCCCGCGAGAAACGCTTTGCCCGCGAACGCCTGGAGCGTCGTGACTACTTCACCCAGGAGCATCAGGTCAGCCTGCGCTCCTTTGCCCTGCTCTCCAGCCGTGATGAGCAATCAGGGAATCCAGTCAATGCATCTTGATCTTTCCGAAATGTCCCAGCTCGCGCCAATTTTTCGCGAGCTGTTCAAAGGCTTCCACATCAGCCGCCGCGACCCGGAGCTGTATGCGCAGCTGTCCAACGCTCAGGATCAATACCGCACGCTGTTCAAGGCGCTCGGTTTCGAGCTGGTCTGCGACACACGGGGCTTTTATTACTTCGTCCCGGAACTGGCTGCAGCGCAGGTCAACAAGACCGCGCAACGTCTGGCGCTGTTCACCTTCATTCTGGTTGAGCACCTCGCCGATCAGGGCCGCGACCCGGTAGCCGTCCTCGATGGCGGCAGCCTTGGCCGCGATGAACTGCCGTCGATGCTGGAAAAATACCGCGACCTGTTTTTGCAGGCTGAAGTCCAGACCCAGGACGAACTGGAAGAAAAAATCATGCGTCGCATGACCCAACTGGGTTTCGCGGCAGAAGAAACCGGCATCTTCCGTTTCCTGCCGCCCATGCACCGCTTCCTGGACGTTTGCCTGTCGGTCCAACAGGACCGAGACTTGGCCGCCAGCCTGCACAGCGTGCTACCGCTGCCCGTTCCGGTATTGATCGACGATGACAGCGACGAGAAATTGCTGCAGACCGACGATCCGCTGGACCTGGCCGAATTCGACAACGTGCATGAGACCGAAGAGCAGGCTCTGGCCCGCGCGATCGCTGATGAGCAACAGGAGATGGATGCATGAGCCAGGAACGCTACGGCATCCGCCGCTTTGCCCTGCTGAACACTGCCGGTTACAGCCTCGGGCTGTTTCCACTGGAACATCCGCTGTCGGTCTACGGCGCGAATAACCTGGGCAAGAGTGCTTCGATCAACGCCTTGCAGTTCCCGATTCTCGCGCGCATGTCGGACATGAGCTTCGGCAAGTACAGCCTTGAGCAGTCCCGAAAGTTCTACTTCGCCTCGGACACCAGCTACATTCTGGTGGAAGTATCGCTACCTCACGGCCCCCATGTGATTGGCGTGGTCGGGCGTGGTCCGGGTGGTGGTTTCGGTCACCAGTTCTTTGCCTACGCTGGCGAACTGGATCTGGGGCACTACCAGAAGGACGACACGTGCCTGCGCCAGAAAGAGCTGTTCAGCAACCTTGAAAGCCAAGGCCTTAAGGCCTATGAATTGAAGCCCGATGAGCTGCGCCGCTTGCTGGTGGGTGGACATACCTCCATTCCACTGGACTTGACCCTTATTCCGTTGCGTTCTACCAGCGAGCAGAGCCTGAAGACTTTCAGAGCACTGTTCATCAACCTGCTGCACATGCGGGAAATCACCGCGGCCAAGCTCAAGCAATTGTTCCTCGATGCGTTCGAACACAGCTTGCGATCCGGCAGCGTCGATTACATCGCTGCGTGCGAAGAGGCTTTCCGCGATGTACGACGCATGGAACAGGACTACAACTCTCTAGTCAAAGCCGGCCCGCTGGTTGAAGCCTTGGCTGCGGGTGTTGCGCAACGAGATCTGCTGCGCGGCAAGCTGCATCGTCTGTCACCGCTGCTGGACTCCTTGCTTGGTACCTGGCTGGACTACTCCACCGCTCGCAAGGAAGAGCTGGTCATCCAGGCCGAGCACTATCGCAGCCAGCAGGATGAACTGCAAAACGACCAACGCGGCGGCACTCAAGAGCTGATGCGTCTGGAACGGGAAATCAGCAGCATCCAGCGCTGGATCGGTGAGCTTTCGGTTCTCAAGAATCGCTTCGCTCTGATCGATGATCCCAAGGTGCTTGAACAGCAACTGCTGGCTGCCAAGGATGCTCACGATGAATTGGCTGGCGCCTTGGCGCAGTCACGTCAATTCAGCGCCGAAGACCTGGACGAACGTCTGCGGGATCTGGAAAAACGTCTTAAGTCGGTGAAGCAGCAGCTCGATCATGCCGACAACAACAGTTATGCACGCCTGCGCGAAGAGTTCTCGCAGCCGGACGTCGAGCGCTTGATGCGTCTGTTCAACAGCGCACTGTTCAGCCTGCCACTGGGCGAGCAAGGCATTGCGCTGGATGATGGCGACGCCTGGGTCAAATCCCTTGAGGCGATCCTGGATAGCTTTAAAGGCGATCAATTCCAGGTGCCGGGCCTTTCGATCAACCTGACCAATATCGAGCCGCCTGCCCTGCAAGCGCTGGCTGATCGCGCTGCATTACGTGATCAGAAAGAGCGTCTCGAAAAAGAGCTGAAACAACTCAAGACTCAACAGGCTGTAGCAGCGGACCGTTCGGCCAGCAAGACCCAGACCGAGGCGCTGTATCAACAGGTGCTGGATGCACAAAAGGCCCTGGAAGACTTCCGTCGCTGCCAGACGCTCAGCGCTGAAGAGTCTGACAAGCATGAACAGCTGGCGCAGATGGAAGCTGCTCAGGGCGAACTCAAACGCTCCAGCGATGCCTTCACCGAGCGCGTCCAGCAGCTGTCGGCCAAGCTGCAACTGGTTGCACGCCAGATCGGCGATCTGGAGTCCAAACAACGCACTCTGGATGACGCGCTACGTCGCCGTCAGTTACTGCCGGCGGACCTACCGTTTGGGACGCCGTTCATGGAGCCTGTGGATGACTCGCTGGAAAACCTTCTGCCACTGCTCAACGACTATCAAGACAGCTGGCAAGGCTTGCTACGCAGTGACGGGCAGATCGAAGCCCTCTACGCCCAGGTTCGACTCAAAGGTGTCGCCAAGTTCGACAGCGAAGAAGACGTTGAACGCCGCTTGCAGCTGCTGATCAATGCCTATGCTCACCGTACAGATGAAGCCCTCACCTTAGGCAAAGCACGTCGCGCTGCGGTGACTGATATTGCCCGCACCTTGCGCAACATCCGTAGCGACTATGACAGCCTTGAACACCAGCTGGCGTTGTTCAACCGGGAGATCAACAAGCGTCAGGTCTCCAACCTTGCCAGCTTCCGCATCGTGCTTGCTCCCAACAAGGAAGCCCTCAAGCATATCGACCAGATCATCCACAGCGCCGGGCAGTATGAAGAAGGCGAAACGCTGTCGGTCTTCGACCTGAGCCAAAGCGCTGAGCAGGACAACAAGAACGAAGAGGCCAAGGAGTATCTGGCGCGCCTTGTTGCTGCGAACCACAATCAGCTCGGGTTGAAAGACCTGTTCGAGTTGGCGTTTGAGATCACCAAGGTCAATGGCCAACCAGTCATTCACACCGATATCGATGGTGCAGCTTCAAACGGCACCACCATGACCATCAAGGCGCTGACCAACATGTATTTGTTGCTGCACTTGATGGATCGCGATCAAGCCGGTCGTGTGCGCTTGCCGTACTATCTGGACGAAGCGGCAGACATCGACGAGAAGAACCAGGCAGCTTTGCTGGAGACAAGCCTGCAATTGGGCTTCGTACCGATCCTCGCCAGTGTGAAGCCTCAAGTGTCGGCTCACGTAGCAATCGACCTTGAAGGCGGCAGCGGACCTAACGGCATCTACATCGATGAAGCGGACTGGAAGTACATCCGCAGACGCGACGAGGTGAAGACAGTTGCTGTAGAGGTAGCTGAAGAAGCTGCAGAGTGAGCTGAGACGCTGTAACACAAGGCCGCATGAGAATGCGGCCTTTTTATTGGGCGGTATTTGAGGTTTGCACAGAGCTGTCACGCCGAAATAAAGCCGCTGTAGAAGCTCACGAGCACCGTGAGGCAACGATATAGGTCTGTCTGATACCGCCATGGCGGCCTCGCGGTGCTCATGCGCTCCGACGGTGGCGGTGTATCGACAAACCGTGCGGTCTGTAGGAGCTGCCGAAGGCTGCGAAAGAAGCAGTTGCTGACACCCTCATTCGCAGCCTGCAACAGCGCCTACAGGGGGGGAATGTTTTTCGAGCAGACAAACAAAACCCCTGAACGCGTCAGCGATCAGGGGTTCTGGAATTTAATCTTGACGATGACCTACTCTCACATGGGGAAACCCCACACTACCATCGGCGAT
>NZ_JPQU01000056.1 GCF_000737245.1 Pseudomonas syringae
TGGCGTCCCCTAGGGGACTCGAACCCCTGTTACCGCCGTGAAAGGGCGGTGTCCTAGGCCACTAGACGAAGGGGACGCAAAACCTTCGAGCAGATTCGTCAATGACGAACCCTGGCAAAATTGGTGGAGCTTAGCGGGATCGAACCGCTGACCTCCTGCATGCCATGCAGGCGCTCTCCCAGCTGAGCTAAAGCCCCAGATTTATCGCCTCGCGGCTCACATCACTTTCAAATGATGCATTTTAAAATGGCGTCCCCTAGGGGACTCGAACCCCTGTTACCGCCGTGAAAGGGCGGTGTCCTAGGCCACTAGACGAAGGGGACAAAACCTTCTTCATGCAGATGATCGGTCGCTGGATCCGGTCATCTCGCATTGTTTCAAGGCAGCAAAGCTTACCCTTGAAACTCTAAATTTGGTGGAGCTTAGCGGGATCGAACCGCTGACCTCCTGCATGCCATGCAGGCGCTCTCCCAGCTGAGCTAAAGCCCCACATCAGTGGACGGGGCGCATGTTAAGCGTGAGTGGCAGAGCTGTCAAATTTATTTTTAACAATTTCTAAAGTTTTTTGTCGGTATTACAACCACTTACCGTTCGGCCCCGCAAAACAGGGCCGAACGGCAAGGGCTCAGTCAGTTGCTCAGGCGATGGCACCCAGCAGCTTTTCCCATTCCTTGTTTTCTTTCTTCGAAACGCCGCCGAGCAGATCAATCGCCTGGCGCAGACGGAAGCGCGTCAGGTCTGGCCCAAGGATTTCCATTGCATCGGTCACCGAGACCGAATTGGCCTGACCGGTGATCGCCGCGAACATCAACGGCATGGCATCACGCAGCTTGAGCTCCAGATGCTCGACGACGGCCTGAATGCTGCCCATGATCCGGTCCTTTTCCCACTGGCGCAGGGTTTCCAGCTTCCACAGAATCAGTTGCATGACCTGGCGCACCTGATCAGGCGACAGTTTTTTACTTTCAAAGAGCTTGACGTCCGGCGTGACGCCACCGGCGAAGAAGAAGCCGGCCAGCGGCGCGACCTGGCTGAACGTCTCTACCCTGCCCTGCACATGGGGCGCGATCTTCATCATGTATTCCGGGTTCAGCGCCCAGGTCTGCAGACGGGTGGCGAACTCTTCCACCGGCAGCTCACGCAGCCACTGACCGTTGAGCCAGGACAGCTTCTCGATGTCGAAGATCGGCCCGCCCAGGGAAACCCGGGACAGGTCAAAGTGCTCGACCATCTCTGCCAGAGAGAATTTCTCGCGCTCGTCCGGCATCGACCAGCCCATCCGACCCAGATAGTTGAGCATCGCTTCAGGCATGAAGCCCATGCGCTCGTAGAACGTCACCGAGGTGGGGTTCTTGCGCTTGGAGAGCTTGCTCTTGTCCGGGTTACGCAACAGCGGCATGTAGCAAAGCTGCGGCTTGTCCCAGCCGAAATATTCATAGAGCAGGATCAGTTTCGGTGCCGACGGCAGCCACTCTTCGCCACGCAGTACATGGGTGATGCCCATCAGGTGATCGTCGACAACGTTGGCCAGGAAGTACGTCGGCAGGCCGTCGGTTTTCATCAGGACCTGCATGTCCATACGATCCCACGGGATTTCGACTTCGCCGCGCAGCATGTCCGGAACCACGCACACGCCTTCGCTCGGTACTTTCATGCGGATAACGTGAGGCTCACCAGCGGCGAGGCGACGGGCGACTTCTTCCTTGGAAAGCAGCAAGGCACGGCCGTCATAGCGCGGGGTTTCACCCTTGGCCATTTGCTCGGCGCGCATCTGATCCAGCTCTTCAGCGGTGCAGAAACAAGGGAATGCATGACCCAGCTCAACCAGTTGCTGAGCGTACTTCTGATAAATCTCGCCCCGCTCGCTCTGCCGGTAAGGGCCGTGCGGGCCGCCAACGTCAGGACCTTCACTCCATTCGATGCCCAGCCAGCGCAGCGCGTCGAAAATCTGCTGTTCCGACTCGCGGGTCGAGCGCAGTTGATCGGTGTCTTCAATGCGCAGGATGAACTCACCGCCGTGCTGCTTGGCGAAGCAGTAGTTGAAGAGTGCGATGTAGGCCGTGCCAACGTGAGGGTCGCCAGTAGGCGATGGCGCGATGCGGGTACGAACGGTGGTCATGAAAAATCCCGGAATAGGTCTAACAAGCCGCGAATGTTAACAGGCGCGGGGGTTGATGTGGGAGGAGTGGGCTCCAGAGACGGGTTTTGTGTACATATCCATTAGCTGGGTAACGGCTAGTGATGGTTGCGCCCTTACGGCGCCTCACTTTTGAGAAGAAGCGCAAAAGTAAGCATGGTTACTTTTGGGCTCTTTTCAAAAGTGACGCGCTGTAAAAGCGCAACCATAAGTCGCCACAACCGAAAGAATGGATATGTACACAAATACAAATAGATACCCATTCCTATCGCGGGCAAGCCTCGCTCCAACGGAGCGTCATCAAACCGCCAACAACCGCTCCCGCAACTTGCCAATCTCGTCGCGCATCTGCGCCGCGGCCTCGAACTCCAGGTCTCGGGCCAGTTGGTACATTTTCTCTTCAAGCTGACGAATGCGTTTGGTGATTTCGCTGGGTGAACGCAGTTCGTTTTCGTACTTGGCGTTTTCTTCGGCAGCCTTGGCCATGCCTTTGCGCTTCTTGCTGCGCGAACCCGGCACCGTTGCGCCTTCCATGATGTCGGCAACATCCTTGAATACACCTTGAGGGGTGATGCCGTGCTCCAGGTTGTGGGCGATCTGTTTGTCCCGGCGCCGCTCAGTCTCACCGATGGCGCGCTCCATGGAGCCGGTGATCCGGTCGGCGTACAGAATCGCCCGGCCATTGAGGTTACGTGCCGCCCGGCCAATCGTCTGGATCAGCGAACGCTCGGACCGCAGGAAGCCTTCCTTGTCGGCATCCAGAATCGCGACCAGCGAGACTTCCGGCATGTCCAGGCCCTCGCGAAGCAGGTTGATCCCCACCAGCACATCGAAAGTGCCCAGACGCAAATCCCGGATAATCTCGACCCGCTCCACGGTATCGATGTCCGAGTGCAGATAACGGACTCGCACCCCGTGATCCGCCAGATAGTCGGTCAAATCCTCGGACATGCGCTTGGTCAAAGTGGTCACCAGCACTCGCTCTTCCAGAGCCACACGCTTGGTGATTTCCGAAAGCAGGTCATCCACCTGAGTCAGCGCCGGGCGGATCTCGATCTGCGGGTCTACCAGTCCGGTCGGACGCACCACCTGCTCAATGATCCGGCCAGCATGCTCGGCTTCGTAGTTACCGGGGGTCGCCGAGACGAAAATGGTCTGCGGGCTGACCGCTTCCCACTCGTCGAAACGCATTGGCCGGTTATCCAGCGCCGAGGGCAGACGGAAACCGTATTCCACCAGCGTCTCTTTACGTGACCGGTCGCCTTTGTACATCGCGCCTACCTGCGGCACGCTGACGTGGGATTCGTCGATCACCAGCAAGGCGTCGGCCGGAAGGTAGTCATACAACGTTGGAGGCGGCGCGCCGGATGGACGACCCGACAGGTAGCGTGAATAGTTTTCGATGCCGTTGCAGTAGCCCAGCTCCAGAATCATTTCCAGGTCGAAACGGGTGCGCTGTTCCAGCCGTTGAGCTTCCACCAGCTTATTGTTGTTGCGCAGGTATTCCAGGCGCTCCTGCAACTCGACCTTGATGCCCTCCATTGCTTCCACCAGGGTTTCCCGGGGGGTTACGTAGTGGCTCTTGGGGTAAAAGGTAAATCGCGGCAGCTTGCGAATCACCTCGCCGGTCAACGGATCGAAGGCCGACAGGCTTTCCACTTCATCGTCGAACAGTTCAATGCGGATCGCTTCCAGATCCGACTCGGCCGGGTAGATGTCGATCACATCGCCCCGCACTCGGAAAGTAGCCCGGGCAAAGTCCATGTCGTTGCGGGTGTACTGCAGATCCGCCAGACGGCGCAGCAAGGCGCGCTGGTCGAGTTTGTCGCCGCGATCCACATGCAACACCATGCGCAGATAGGTTTCCGGACTACCCAGACCATAGATGCAGGACACCGTGGTGACGATGATCGCGTCCTTGCGCTCCAACAACGCCTTGGTGGCGGAAAGTCGCATTTGCTCAATGTGGTCGTTGATCGAGGCATCTTTCTCGATGAAGGTGTCCGACGACGGCACATAGGCTTCGGGCTGGTAGTAGTCGTAATAAGAGACGAAGTATTCCACCGCATTGTTCGGGAAGAACGCCTTGAACTCGCCATACAACTGCGCCGCCAGGGTCTTGTTCGGCGCCAGCACCAGCGTCGGGCGCTGCACCTGAGCGATCACGTTGGCGATGCTGAAGGTTTTACCCGAGCCGGTCACGCCAAGCAGGGTCTGGTGCGCCAGCCCGGCTTCGATCCCTTCAACCATCAGGCGAATGGCCTCGGGCTGATCCCCAGCAGGCTCAAAACGGGTTACGAGCTGAAACTCGGACATAACGGACCTCTTTTGGCGTTTTCACCCGACAGTGCGTGAAAACATGCGCGAAAAACGCTGTAACTGCTAGCGCCCGCGCCACGAAGGGAACGGTCGTACAGAATATGAAGTGATGGGACTACAAATGGAGTCGCCATCGGCTGCTTTCAACCCGTTGCTTTCAACCACTGAATCAGGGCCACCGGCAGATGCGCGTTGCAATATGACTAATGGCTGAAAAATAAGCCGGGAAACCGCAAAAAAACGCCTCCCAGCCTGTCGCCCCCAGCGAAGATGGTCTCTATACTGACTCCCCGTTTGTGCACCGCTCTGGCGCATCCGGATCAGAGCGGGTTTCCCCTCACCTCTCACACAGAGCCGCCACAAAAATGAGCCTGTTCTCCGCTGTCGAAATGGCACCACGCGATCCAATCCTGGGCCTCAACGAAGCATTCAACGCCGATACACGCACCACCAAGGTCAATCTTGGCGTGGGCGTCTACTGCAACGAAGAAGGACGCATTCCCCTCCTGCGCGCGGTGGCTGAAGCCGAGAATATCCGCGTGGCTCAACATGCTCCCCGTGGTTACCTGCCGATTGACGGGATCGTGGCTTACGATCTGGCGGTGCAAAAACTGCTGTTTGGTAGCGAGTCGCCATTGATCGCGTCCGGTCGTGTCTTGACTACCCAGGCCGTCGGCGGCACGGGCGCCCTGAAAATCGGTGCAGATTTCCTCAAGCAACTGCGTCCTGACGCCGTCGTGGCCATCAGCGATCCAAGCTGGGAAAACCACCGCGCCCTGTTCGAAACCGCCGGCTTCCCGGTGCAGAACTATCGCTACTATGATGCGACCAGCCACGACGTGAACCGTTCCGGCATGCTCGACGACCTGCAGAATCTGCCTGCCGGTTCCATCGTGGTGCTGCACGCCTGCTGCCACAACCCGACTGGCGTCGACCTGACCCTGGAAGACTGGAAAAAAGTCCTTGAAGTGGTCAAGGCCAAAGGCCACGTCCCGTTCCTGGACATGGCTTACCAGGGCTTTGGCGCCGGTATTGACGAAGACGCCGTCGCCGTTCGTCTGTTCGCCGAGTCCGGCCTGACGTTCTTTGCCTCCAGCTCGTTCTCCAAATCCTTCTCGCTGTACGGCGAGCGGGTGGGCGCCCTGTCGATCATCACCGACTCCAAAGAAGAAACCGCTCGCGTCCTGTCCCAGGTCAAGCGCGTGATCCGCACCAACTACTCCAACCCGCCGACCCATGGTGCAACGATCGTCGCCGCCGTGCTCAACAACCCAGAGCTGCGCGCCCAATGGGAAGAAGAGCTGGCTGAAATGCGCGTGCGCATCAAAGACATGCGCCAGCAGATGGTCGAGCGTCTGGCCAATAACGCTGCCGGCCAGGACTTCAGCTTCGTCGGCCGCCAGAGCGGAATGTTCTCCTACTCTGGCCTCACCACCGAACAGGTGCATCGTCTGCGTAACGAGTTCGGCATCTACGCCCTGGACACCGGTCGCATCTGTGTGGCGGCGCTGAACCAGAACAACATCGAGACCGTGTGCAAGGCGATTGAACAGGTGATCTAAGCCTCCATCGCAACAAAAAAGGGGAAGCAGACCGAGGTCTGGCTTCCCCTTTTTTTATGGCATTTATTCACACGGATTATGTGGGAGCGAATTCATTCGCGAAGCGGCATTGCAGTCGACACTCCTTTTGTGGATGTAAGGGCTTCTTCGCGAATGAATTCGCTCCCACAGGAACACATCCACCTTCACCACTCCGCCACTAGAAACAAATTCTTACATCTGAAATAAGAATTAAAGCTGTAGGTATTTCATTCTCATTCGTCTTAACAAAAATGCAGCAGTTGCGTCTTCAACAGTCACGCCTGCTTTTCCGGTGACACAACAAGCCCAAGCGATCATTGGGTTGCTCCAACCGTGAGTCGAGACCGTTATCCCATGTCGAAGAAATCCCGTTCAAAAATCTGGTTTCTGGTCCACAGCTGGCTGGCATTGCCGATCTGGTTCTTTGTGCTGATCGTCTGTTTTACCGGCACCCTGGCCGTGGTCAGTAAGGAAATCATGTGGCTGGTCAACCCGGAGATGCGCGCGAATCCGCCCAGCAACGATGCCCCGCGCATGAGCTTTGAGCAGGTCAAGCAGACGATTCTGAGCAAAGACCCGCACCTGATCGTCAACCGGATTTCCGAGCCGGACGGCGATTACTTCGCCCTGAATGTACGGGTCACCTACCCCGGTGGTCGCGCGGTGACGGCCTATGCCAACCCCTACACCGGCGTGATGCAGGGCATCGCGCCATCCTTCGACTTCCCCGCCTTCACCCGGGCCTTGCACGGCTGGTGGCTGGTGCCGTTCACCAATGGTTTCTCCTGGGGCTGGTACATGGTCTCGATGCTCAGCATCCCGTTGCTGGCGTCATTGGTGACGGGGCTGGTGGTCTACAAGAAATTCTGGAAAGGCTTCTTCAAGCCCACGCTGCGTTTGAACCACGGTGCGCGGATTTTCTGGGGGGATTTCCACCGTTTAAGCGGTATCTGGTCGATCTGGTTCATCGCGGTGATTTCCATCACCGGCATGTGGTTCCTGATCCAGGCGATTCTCTTCGACAACCAGATCACGATTTCCAGCCAGTCGCCCATTGCCTCAGTGATACCACACGCCAGCGTGCCATTGACCGCTGACGGCAGCCCGGCGCCGATGATCAGCCTGGACCGGGCCGCCGATATCGTCCGGGAGAAAATCCCCGGCCTGGAGCCGAGCATGATCACTGCGCCGCTCAATGCCTACAGCAACATCAGCGTCATGGGCCGCAGCTGGTACCCGCTGATGTTCCAGAGCGCAGAAATCAACCCGTACAGCGGTGAACTTGCCACCTCCCACCTGCTGTCGGACCGCTCGGCCCTGGAATTCGTCACCGAGTCCATGCGACCGCTGCACACCGGTGACTTCGGGGGTATCTGGATCAAGCTCATCTGGACGTTCTTCGCGCTGATCCTGAGCATGATGGTCCTCAGCGGCTTGTTGATCTGGACCAAACGCACCACTCAGGCAACCCTCAACGCCCTCAAGCGCAACCATAAAGCCGACGCCAGACACAACGAGCGCCAGACTGCACATCTGCCCACCGAAACAGCGGAGACCACCCTGTGAACAAGGCCGCTACTGTGACACCGCCCTCGAAGCGCTCGCCTACAAAGCTCAGCCGCTTCTGGTACAAGTGGCGGTTCCACCTCAACATCCTGTTGTTGCTGATACCGCTGGGGTTCATGCCCAAGTACTTCTCCGATATGGCGCTGTTTCGCGGCGATGCTGGTCTCGGTCAGCGTGAGATCGGCGAGGTTCAGGTCGGGCCATGGAGCATTCGTCTGGCCGAATTACGCAACAGCGCGCCGATGCTCGACGGAGCTTCGGGTTATATGAAGACCTTCAACGCCGCGCTGTGCACCGAGTGCGCGGACCGGGTCAAGGCGACTTACCTGCGGATCGGCAAACCCCGCAGTCTGCGCGCCGCCGGGGTGATTTTCTTCGGCTCGCCCTATCGCATGGGCGCGTTCATGCAAATCCCTGAACGTACCGACCCTGATGCCGACCTGTGGATCACCATGGAAGGGTGGGACGGCTCAGTGCATCAGGCTTCCATCCCTTTGTCACAGGCCTCCCCCGCTACGGTTGCCTGGTTGAAAACCCAAGGAGTCAAACCATGACCAGCAGACTTTATCTTCGCCGGCTGGGCACATCCGCGCTGTTCCTGCTCGGCGCAGGCCTCAGCAGCGTTGCCCTGGCGCACAACCCGATGTGCGAATGCAAACAGATCGAGAATGAACAGATCCGCTGCACCGGTGGTTTTTCCGATGGCAGCGGCGCACCGGGAGTAACCCTGGACGTGATCGGCTACGACGAAACCATCCTGGTACCCGGCAAACTGGGTGAGGACTCGACAATGACTTTCAAAAAACCCGCCTCAGAGTTCTACGTGCTGTTCGACGCAGGTCCCGGCCACGTGGTGGAAATCGACCAAGCGGATATCCAGGCCCCATGAACACGCCCACTGTTCAGATCGTCCGCCCCGCGGGTGCCGGGCATGAAACCCTCTACGTGTTGCTGCTCTGCGCGGTGATTCTGCTGGTCGCAGGGGCCGTCGTCGGTTTGCACGGTGAAAGCCAGGACGTGCAAAGCGTTGCCGCCCACCAACTGGACGCCCGTCGTGACCTGACTGCCTCCGAGCAAGGTATCTATGCAGATCTGCGGGTGACCCTGGATGAAATCCACTTCCTCGCCGCGGAACAGCAAACCCCGGTGACCCCACAGCAGCTGGGCGATGAGGGCTTCGCGCCGTTTGCAGAGGACGCCAGCTCGGTGAGCCGTGGCGCTCATGCCTGGCAAATGGTCGACAAGTCCTACCTTGGGCTAAGCCAGAACCCCACGGTGGCAGGCTCGTTTCTGTTGCGCCTCGGTAAGACCGATGACACCCAGGCCGACATCTGGATCAACCGCAGCCCATCCTTGGCGGCCAGCAACGACATCAGCGACGCGGCCCTCATCAAGGCCGGCTGGCAACAGGTCGTCGCCCAGTTCGACGCTGGCGTAACTCGCCATCAGAAGCATTGACCCCACGCACTTATTTGAAAGAAGACTGCCTGCCCATGCCCATTTTTTTGAAACGCCGACCGTTGTTGCGTGTTGTGCTGGTCGGCCTGCTGGCCACCCTGCTCGCGCCCATGGCCAATGCTGATGCCAAGCGCTTGCGCATCGGCATCACCCTGCACCCGTATTACAGCTACGTGAGCAATATCGTCGGCGACAAGGCCGAGGTCGTGCCTCTGATCCCGGCGGGTTTCAACCCCCATGCTTACGAGCCTCGCGCGGATGACATCAAGCGCATCGGTTCGCTGGACGTGATCGTACTCAATGGTGTCGGCCACGATGATTTTGCCGACCGCATGATCGAGGCCAGCGAGACACCGCAAATCCCGGTCATCGAAGCCAATCAGGACGTGCCGCTGCTGGCCGCCACCGGTGTTGCGGCCCGTGGCGCAGGCAAAGTGGTCAACCCCCATACCTTCCTGTCCATCAGCGCCTCGATTGCCCAAGTCAATAACATCGCCCGCGAACTGGGCAAGCTCGACCCGGACAACGCCAAGACCTACACCACCAATGCCCGTGCCTACGGCAAACGCCTGCGTCAGATGCGTGCGGACGCCCTGGCCAAGCTGACCAAAGCGCCGAATGCCGACCTGCGCGTGGCCACGGTGCACGCTGCCTACGATTACCTGCTGCGCGAGTTCGGCCTGGAAGTCACGGCCGTGGTAGAACCCGCCCACGGTATCGAGCCAAGCCCCAGCCAGTTGAAGAAAACCATCGATCAATTGCGCGAACTGGATGTGAAGGTGATTTTCTCGGAGATGGATTTCCCGTCCACCTACGTTGAAACCATCCAGCGCGAATCCGGGGTCAAGCTCTATCCGCTGTCACACATTTCCTATGGCGAATACACCGCCGATAAATACGAGAAGGAAATGGCTGGCAATCTGGACACTGTGGTTCGGGCGATTCAGGAGGCCGGTGCATGACCATTGCTGAAAAAATCGCCCTCACGGGTAACGGCCCCGGCGTGGAGTTTGCCGACGTCAGTCTGACCTTGGGTCGCACGGCGATTCTTGACCACGTCAACTTCAAGGTCCGGGCGGGCAGCATCCATGCGCTAGTCGGGCCCAACGGTGGCGGCAAGAGTTCGCTGATCAAAACCCTGCTCGGGCAGATGCCGCATCAGGGTCAGCTCAGCCTGCAATGGCCTGACGCGCCGGGTGTGATCGGCTACGTGCCCCAGGCGCTGGAATTCGACCGAGGCTTGCCGATGACGGTGGATGACTTCATGGCCGCCATGTGCCAGCGGCGTCCGGCGTTTCTGGGCTTGTCGCGGCGTTATGCCGGGGCGATTGGCGATGCCCTGGAGCGGGTCGGCATGCAGGACAAACGCAAACGGCGCATGGGTGCCTTGTCTGGCGGCGAACGCCAGCGGGTGTTGTTGGCACAAGGGCTGATTCCTGCTCCGCAACTGCTGGTACTCGACGAGCCCATGTCCGCTCTTGATGAAGCCGGCATTCAGGTGTTCGAACGTCTACTGATTGACTGGCGTCAGGCGGGAATCACCGTGTTATGGATCGAGCACGACCTGGAGGCCGTCAAGCGGCTTGCCGACCAGGTCACCGGCCTTAACCGCAGAGTGCTGTTCGACGAATCTGCCGCCACGGCCCTGACCCCTGACCGACTGTTGACCCTTTTCTCAGCTCATCCGCGTGTCGCCGATGCCAGTTTCGGGAGTGCTGCGTGATGGATTACGAGCAGTTTCGACTTTTCATTCAAGGTCTGGCGTCGTCGGGCTATCTGCCTGAGGCGCTGGCCTACGGTTTTGTGGTCAATGCCTTACTGGCGGGTTTGCTGATCGGACCGGTGCTGGGCGGTCTGGGCACCCTGGTGGTGGTCAAGCGTTTTGCCTTCTTCTCCGAAGCGGTCGGTCACGCAGCATTGACCGGCGTGGCCATCGGTATCCTCCTGGGTGAACCCTATACCAGCCCTTACGGCGCGCTGTTTGGCTATTGCCTGCTGTTCGGCATCGTTCTGAATTACCTGCGCAATCGCACCGGCCTGGCACCTGACACGTTGATCGGCGTCTTCCTCTCGGTGTCGTTGGCCTTGGGCGCGAGCCTGCTGCTGACGCTGGCAGGCAAGATCAACGTGCACATTCTGGAGAACGTGCTGTTTGGCTCGGTGTTAACCGTCAACGGCAGCGACCTGCTGGTCCTGGCGGTGGTGGGCACGCTGGTCATGGGCCTGAGTTTGCCGTTGTACAACCGCATCATGCTCGCCAGTTTCAATCCGCAACTGGCGGCCGTGCGCGGCGTGGCGGTCAAGACGCTGGATTACCTGTTCGTGATTCTGGTGACCCTGATCACGGTCGCCTCGGTCAAAGTCATCGGCGCGATTCTGGTGGGGGCCTTGTTGGTCATTCCCGCCGCCGCTGCACGTTTGCTGAGCCAATCGCTCAAAGGCTTCTTCTGGATTTCCGTGGCCATTGCCACCTTCAGCACCCTGTGCGGCATTCTGCTGCCCATCGTCTTCGACCTGCCCGTACCGTCCGGTGCCGCGATCATTCTGGTTGCCGGCATGGCCTTCGCCCTGGCCGCGATTGCCCGTGGCACGGTGCCAAGCCTCAAAGGGAATATTGGATAAATGCTGCGTACATTGACTTTCGCTCTGGCCATCACCGGCCTGTTTACCTGCACGGCTCAAGCGGCTCCCGCGACCGCCGACAGCAAAACGCCGGTACGAGTGCTGGCCAGCCTGCCCATCACCTTCGGCTTGGGGCAGATTCTGCTCAAGGACAGCGGCGTGGTGCTCGAACGTGCCGCTGCAGCCAACTTGCCCGGTTCACGGCAGACCGCATACTTCACCGGTCGTGGCGCTGATGCCCTACGCAAACTGGCGGTGGATGCGGACGCCGTGATCGGCTTGCGTTCGGTCTGGGCAGATGATCCGCTCTACCCCAACGCGCGGCGCAGCAACATTCGCATTGTCGAGATCGACGCCGCACGTCCGGTGGATGGCAGCTTGCCGGGCATTGCCGTGCAACCGGGCCAAGGGATCGATGGTTTGAACAGCCAGCCCTGGCTGTCCAGCAACAACATGGGGCGTATGGCCGACGTCATGGCCGCCGATCTGGTGCGCCTGGCGCCCGCGGCCAAACCGCGGATCGAAAGCAATCTGGCGAGCCTCAAGCAGCAACTGCTCAAATTAACGGCTGACAGCGAAGCGAGTCTGGCCAGTGCCGACAACTTGAGTGTGGTCAGCCTCTCCGACCGCTTGAGCTATTTGATCGGCGGCCTGAATCTGGAGCTGATTGACACGCAGTTGCTGACCGACGAGCAGTGGACACCTGAAGCCATACAGAAACTGACCGAGACTTTAAAGGCCAACGATGTCGCGTTGGTACTCGACCACCGCCAACCGCCAGAGCCGGTAAAGGCGGCGATTACGGCAGCGGGCAGCAAACTGTTGGTCGTGACCGAGGATGGCGAAGACCCGGTGGCAGAGTTGCAGGGCAATATCGGGCGGGTGACGCAGGCGTTGGTTGGGAAGAAGTAACAGGCTGCACTCCATCGTCGGAATGCAGCCCAGACCAAGCACCGTTCCTGGGTCCGTGATTACCTGTGGGAGCGAGCTTGCTCGCGAAGAGGGCGGGACATCCAATATATTTCTGATGACAGGGAAATTGCTTTCGCGAGCAAGCTCGCTCCCACAGGAGTCTATTGCGGCTCGAGTCATGCGGGGTTGCAGCGAACCTAGAATTTCACAATTACCCCGCCCCTAAGGGAGCGCGGCCTGTGCAAAAAAAGGCGCCGCATTGTTTTTCTACTGCGCCTTCTTCCGATAAGCCATCGAATCATCAATCCGTTTGAGGATGTAATCCCCCGCCGCCACGGCCGGATACAGACTGGCATCCGGTTCAACACCCAGATCACAGGGGTCAACCATTGCGCTATAGGTCGGGTCGTAAAAGGTTGCGATGGAATAGCGCTCGTGCCCGGATTTATTGATCACCCGGTGCAAGGTTGAACGAAAGCGGTCGTTGGACCAACGGGCCAACAGATCCCCGACATTGACCACCAGACTGCCGTGAATCGGCGTGGCATCGATCCAGTCGTTCGTGCCCAAATCGCGAACCTGCAAGCCGCCGCTGTCATCCTGATACAACAGGGTGATGCAGCCGTAATCGGTATGCGGCGCCACCCCAAACTGGTCGGTCTCGGCCATGGGTGGGTGTGGTGGGTAATACACCATCTGCGTGCGCTGCAGTCGCTTGTCGTATTTTGCGGTGAAGAAGTCTTCGTCGATGCCCAGGCCTGCTGCCACCGCCTTCAACAAATCCGCCCCGGCAACCGCGATCGCGGCGTAATACTCGTCCAAGGCGTCGCGCAGTTCAGGCATAAACGCTGGCCACTGGTTCGGCCCACGCAGCGCCTCGCCGGCCAGCACATTTGCATCGTCTTCCGGCAATTCCAGGCCTATGCTGAAAAACTCTTTGTGGTCAGGCCGAGTCGCTTCGTACATCAGCGCCCCGCCCAGGGCATGCCAACCTCGGTGCCGTTTGTTGACGGCTACCTGGCGCTTGGTTTCCACGGGATAGGCGAAAAATGTTTTTGCGGCGGCCATGGCCCGGTCGATCACTGCCTGCGGCACGCCGTGGTTGGTGATATAGAAAAAGCCGCTCTCACTGCATGCCTCGCGAATGGCCGCACCGACCCGCTGGATGCTGGCGGGATCACCTTGATGGACGCCGGTCATATCGATCAAGGGTAGACGAGTCTCGGTCATGCTGACTCCTTTGTGGCGGCGGTATATACAGGTTCTGATTTTCAAGGATCAAGCATTTAATGTGCCGGGCTAGGGCGCAAAGATGCATCGCTCGCCGGTTTTTGTGGGAGCGAGCTTGCTCGCGAAGAGGCTGTAATGCTCAAGTATCTCTTTGAACTAGAACACCGCCTTCGCGAGCAAGCTCGCTCCCACAAGTCCATCATTTGCTGCGCGAGCAGGCGGCATCTGAACGGTGGCTCTACTACAGCAGAAAAATTTGGGACACAACGTTTCCAGATGCCCCAGCATTGGGCGGCCAGACCGCAAATGGTGCAACTTTAGGTGACAGGAGTGGGTTATGCAGGCATCGAGGCATCGAGCAATCCCTCGGCCCGCAGAGAAATTATTTGCTTGGCCCGGCTTTTGCTCTACCTGTATATACAGGATGATATGACCTTCGCTTCTGAAACGGTGTCAGCTCAAAAATCGTCGCCAGAATTACCCAATTAATCAAAGCAGGAATTGCGCTATGCCTTCACCACTTGTACTCATTCCAGGCCAGTTCGACCTCGACCAATTGCGCGCCATTTATCAGCAGCAAAGCCCATTCGAGCTTGATCCTGGCGCCCGAGAAGTGGTGGATGCCAGCACACGTACCGTCAACGAAATCATCGCCAACCAACGCACCGTGTACGGGATCAACACCGGTTTCGGCCTGCTGGCGCGCACCTCGATTCCCACCGAGTCACTGGCCAAACTGCAACGTAACCTGTTGCTGTCCCATTGCACCGGGACTGGCCCTTTGCTGGATGACGCCAGTGTCGCGCTGATCATGGCCCTGAAGGTCGGGTCGCTGGCCCGGGGTTTCTCCGGGATTCGCTGGGACGTGATTCAAGCGATCAGTGCGCTGTACGCCGCCAAGGTCTATCCGTGCATTCCGTCCCAGGGTTCGGTCGGTGCCTCGGGCGACCTGGCCCCCTTGGCGCATATGTCGGCTGTGCTGATCGGCGTGGGTCGGGTGCGCCATGAAGGCCGGGAAATGGACGCGGTGGAAGGCCTCGCCCTTGCTGGCCTTGAGCCCATGGTGCTGGGCCCGAAAGAGGGCCTGGCGCTGATCAATGGCACCCAGGTGTCTACTGCGCTGGCACTGCGCGGCCTGTTCGCCACCGAAAAGCTGTTCACCGCCGCAGTGGTAGCGGGCAGCCTCAGCGTTGAAGCCCTGAAAGGCTCCGACGTTCCCTTCGATCCACGTATTCAGGCGGTGCGAGGCCAGCCGGGTCAGATTGACGTGGCCCAGTTGTATCGCGAGCTGTTGGCCACCAGCGAGATCCGCACTTCACACATCAATTGCGGCCGTGTGCAGGACCCTTACTCCCTACGTTGCCAGCCCCAAGTGATGGGCGCCTGCCTGGATCACATGCGCTTTGCCGCCGGTGTATTCATGCGTGAAGCCAACGCTGTTTCAGATAATCCGCTGGTGTTCAGCGCCGATGGCGATGTGTTGTCCGGCGGTAATTTTCATGCCGAGCCAGTGGCCATGGCTTCTGATGTGCTTGCCTTGGCGATTTCGGAAATCGGCGCACTCTCGGAGCGCCGCATTGCGCAACTGGTCGATCCTGCCCTGTCAGGCCTGCCGGCGTTTCTGGTCAAGGAAGGCGGGCTCAATTCCGGCTTCATGATTGCCCAGGTCACTGCCGCTGCGCTGGCTTCCGAAAACAAGACCCTGGCCCATCCTGCCTCGGTGGACAGCCTGCCGACCTCCGCCAATCAGGAAGACCATGTGTCCATGGCGACGTTTGCGGCACGCCGTTTGCTGGATATGGCGGGTAACAGCAGCGCCGTAGTGGCGATCGAACTGCTCGGTGCCGCACAAGGGGTAGATTTGCACGCTCCATTGCACACCTCGGAAAAACTCAGCGAAGTGCTGGAAATGATCCGCAGCGAAGTCCCCCACTACGACGAAGACCGCTATTTCGCTCCGGATATCGCCGCTGCACGGGCCTGGGTCGAAGGCGGCGCGTTTGCCCGTTGGCTGCCTTTTGAGCGCTTGTACGGCTGATCGCCCCTCGCGTCGGCGCAAATTCATGCGCCGACAGCGCTGCTTTTCTTTTCCTCACTAAGGAACCGCATGCGCAGGTATCACAACGGCCCGGATTTTCGCCGGGCCCACAGCATCGCCGAACTGGCCGACATGGCCCGACGTCGGCTTCCCCACTTCGCCTGGGAGTACCTGGAGGGCGGCGCTGAAGAAGAGCTGACCCTCAAGCGCAATCGCCAGGCGTTTTCTGATATCGCGCTGCTGCCCAGCACCTTGGTGCCCTACGCCAACCTCAAGACTCGGCGGACAGTCTTCGGCCGCGAGCTGCCGCTGCCCATGGCTATCGGCCCCACCGGCTACAACGGCATGCTGTACAAGGACGCTGACATTCATCTGGCCCGCGCCGCCACTGAACGTGGCCTGCCGTTCACCTTGAGCACGGTCTCCACCAGCTCCATGGAGCAAGTGGTGGCCGCCGTTCCCGACGTCAATCTGTGGTTGCAACTGTATTGCCTGCGTGATCCGGCCATTCAGGAGGATATGCTGAAACGCGCCAGCGCCGTGGGTTGCCAGACGCTGCTACTGACCAGCGATGCCGCGTTGCTCGGTAACCGGGAATGGGACAAACGCAACTTCACCCGCCCGCGCGCCCTCAGCCTGAGGAATAAAATCGATGTGCTGTGCCATCCGCGCTGGCTCTATCAGGCGCTTTGGCCCAAGGGCATGCCGAGCCTGGCCAATATCGAACGTTATCTGCCGCCCGAGCAGCGCAATGCCAGCGGCGGCGCGCATTTCATGGGCGCACAAATGGACACCGAGCTGGACTGGGAGGCGCTCGCCCGCTTGCGTGATCGCTGGCCTCAGCGTCTGGTGCTCAAAGGAGTGATGCATCCCGCCGACGCGGAAAAAGCCGTGGCACTGGGCCTCGATGGCATCGTCATCACCAATCACGGGGGACGACAACTGGACGGCGCTCCGGCCAGCATCGATTGCCTGCCCGCCATCGCCGCTGTGGCCAAGGGCAAATTGACCCTGTTACTGGACAGTGGAATCCGCCGCGGCACGGACATTATCAAAGCCTGTGCGCTGGGTGCCGATGCGGTCTTGCTGGGTCGTTCCACCTTGTACGGCGTTGCCGTCGGTGGTCAGGCAGGTGCCGGGCATGCTCTGGATCTGTTGGCCGAGGAACTGCGCTTGTCTCTGTATCTATTGGGCCGCCCGGACATATCCGCGTTGCGTGCGGACTTTTCTCCAACCTGCACGGTGAGCTGAAGCCATGACTGATCTGAAGCACACGCTGGCGCAACTGCGCGAAGCCCTGGGCGATGCTCAGGTACTGACCGGCGAGGCCATCAGCCAACGCCATTACAGCGACTGGACGCGCCATGCCCCCACCTGCCCGGCCGCCCTGCTGTTACCGCGCAGCACCGAACAGGTGTCCGCCGCATTGCGCATCTGTAATGCCGCGCAACAGCCCGTTGTCCCCCAAGGCGGCATGACCGGGCTGGCGGGCGGCGCAGTGCCACGCGCCGGGGATATTGCCCTGTCCCTGGAACGCCTGCGGGGCATCGAAGAAATCGATAGCGCAGCAGCCACAGTCAGTGTCTGGGCAGGTACGACCTTGCAGGACATTCAGCAAGCGGTGCATGACGCAGGTTTTCTGTTCCCGCTGGATCTGGGTGCTCGTGGCTCCTGCCAGATCGGCGGCAACATCGCCACCAATGCGGGGGGCAACGCGGTGATCCGCTATGGCATGACTCGCGAGTTGGTGCTGGGCCTTGAGGTGGTACTGGCCGATGGCCGGGTGCTGAACCTGATGAACAAGATGATCAAGAACAACTGCGGTTATGACCTGAAACAGTGCTTTATCGGCAGTGAAGGCACGCTAGGGGTGATCACCCGCGCCGTGTTGAAACTGGCGCCGCAGCCCGCCGAAACCACGACGCTGCTCTGCGCCCTGCCCGACTACCCCAGCGCCGTGAGTCTGCTGCGTCGTGTGCAACGCAGTGCAGGAACGCCGCAAGCTTACGAGTTGATGTGGCAAGACTTCTTCTGCATGGGCGTTTCCTGGCTGGAAACCCCGGTAGCGCCGATGCCCGATGACTATCCACTGTATGTGCTGCTGGAGTCCTCGGCCTCGCGTGAAGTGCTGGAGCAAACTCTGGAGGCAGCCCTGGAAGCCGGGGAAGTGGTAGATGCCATCCTCGCCAGCTCCCAGACTCAAGCCCGTGGGCTGTGGAAGATTCGCGAAGCCACTGGAGAGTTTCCGGTGCGCCTGGCACCCCTGAATTTCGATATCAGTCTGCCTATCGGCC
Source organism: Pseudomonas syringae (assembly GCF_000737245.1). Lineage (GTDB taxonomy): Bacteria > Pseudomonadota > Gammaproteobacteria > Pseudomonadales > Pseudomonadaceae > Aquipseudomonas > Aquipseudomonas syringae_J. The sequence goes on from NZ_JPQU01000056.1 coordinate 18,160, forward strand.
AGATCGGTGATTTTGCCGAAATGTGTCGCCAGCGCCTGGCGGAACGCTGGCCAGGCAACCAGAGCGTGTATTTCGGCCACATCGGTGACAGCAATCTGCACCTGACCGTGGATTGCAATTCTCTGCCACAGCCAGCGCCCATTATTGAGATTGAAGAGCTGGTGTACAGCGCGGTCGGCGAAATGCGCGGCGCGGTATCTGCCGAACACGGTATCGGCCTGCTCAAACGCGAGTTCCTGCATCACTCGGTGAGTGATGAGGCCTTGCAGACCATGCGCCAGCTCAAGGACTGCTTCGACCCCCAGGGCATTCTCAACCCGGGGAAAATTCTCGACTGAGCCAATGACCCACCTGTCTATACCGGTATGGCACGCTAACTGCAGCCATGTTCAGGAGATCAGACAGCCCTCAGTTACGCCACGACCACGACAGTCCTTACCGAGACGAAGGAGTTACAAATGCAACTCGATTCCCTGTTAAGTAAAACAGTCAAAAGCCTGAGCATCGCCATAGCCTTGGCTGCCTTGCCGTTGGCGGCCCATGCCGACCAGTTGGCCGATGTGAAAAAAGCCGGTGAGTTGGTGGTGGGCACAGAGTTGCAATTTGCACCGTTCGACTTCACTGAAAACGGCAAGCAGAAAGGCTTGAACGCCGAGTTGTTCGAACAGCTGGGCAAGGAGCTGGGGGTCAAGATCAAGTTCATCGACCTGCCATGGCCTAGCGTGTTGCCAGGGCTTGAGGCGAAGAAATTCGACATGGTTGCCGGGCCGATCATCGAGACCAAAGCACGCCAGGAGCGTTACCACTTCGTGCTGCCTATCGCTGAAGCTACCGTTGCGCTGATGGTCGGGGCCAAAGACGACAGCATCAAAAAGCCTGAAGATATTTCCGGCAAAACCGTTGGTGCGGGCAAAGGCTCGGCGCAGCTGGAAGAACTCAAGGCCTTCGCCGCGACCCTGCCTGAAAAAGTCACGATCCGCGAATACGTCGATAACAACCAGGCCTACGCTGATCTGGCCGCCAAGCGCATCGTGGCGGTGGCCAACTCGCTGCCGAACATTTCCTACGTCGCCGCTGAGCGCAGCAATCTGTACAAAGTGATCCTGCCGCCGTTTGGCAAGAAGTCCTACTTCGCTTATCTGGGCCGCAAAGACGCGGAATCGCAAAGCCTGATCGCCGCGCTGGATGCCGCCATCCTGAAAATGCACGCCGACGGCCGTCTGGCTGCGCTGCAGAAAAAATGGCTGGGCGCGGAAATGGACGTGCCAAAGGCGGAGTTCACGCCGACCTGGTGATGTCACGACAGCAGTGCTGCCGTACGACCACCGTAGGACCGGCTTTAGCCGGGAGAGGGGCATTTCTGACAATACAGATGCAGTGAATGTACCGGCCTCCTCCCGGCTAAAGCCGGTCCTACGGGGCTACCAATATCTGGAGAAACAATGTTCGATTGGCCCTTGCTGATCCAAAACCTGCCATTGATGCTGGAGGCGCTGCTGGTGACGTTGCAGGTCACTGTCGCCGCGCTGGTCATAGGTTTTGTCATCGGCGTTGTGGTCGGCAGCCTGCGGTTGTCGCCCATCCCCCTGCTCAGGCGTCTGGGCGGTGGCTATATTTTCGTGTTCCGCGGCATTCCGCTGCTGGTGCAACTGCTGTTTATCTATTACTTCCTGCCCCGCATCGGCTTGCCCAATGTATCGCCCACAGTGGCGGCCATCATCGGCTTGTCGCTGGCAGCGGGCGCTTATATTGCCGAGATCATGCGCGGCGGCTTTCTGGCAATTCCCCAGGGTCAACTGGAAGCGGCCGGCTTGCTGGGCTTGAGCAACGCGCAAATGCTGGTACGCATCCGGGTTCCGCAGGCGGTGCGGCTGACGCTGCCAGCGCTGGTCAATGAAATGATCCTGCTGATCAAGGCGTCGTCGCTGGTCTCGGTCGTCGGCCTGGCGGATCTGACCCGCACCGCGCAAAACATGGCGGCCAGTGATTACCTGTTCGTGCAGGATTACCTGATGCTGGCGGCCTTTTACTGCCTGATCAATATCCCGCTGGCCTTCTGTGGCGGCCTGCTGGAGCGACGATTGAAAGGGCATCTGGCATGATTTTCGATCCGCACATCATCACCGATCACCTGGACGAAATCGGTTCAGGTTTCATGATCACCCTGGCCACCTGGACCAGCGGCGTAGTACTCGGTATTGCCCTTGGCATGCTGATCGCCATTGCCCAGCTGTTTGGCAACAACCTGGTGCGCGCCCCGCTACGGGTGTTCATCGAGCTGATTCGCAGCACGCCGTTTCTGGTCCAGTTGTTTCTCGTGTACTACGCCGGGCCGGCGTTCGGCCTGAGCCTGGAACCGATTCCTGCTGGGATTCTGAGCCTCGGGATATACGGCAGCGTGTATTTCGCCGAGATCTTCCGCACCGGTTTCGAATCCGTGGCCCGCGGCCAACTGGAAGCCGCCGATTGCCTGGGCATCACCCGCTGGCAGTGCATCATGCGCATCCAGGTGCCGCAAATGCTGGTGATCATCCTGCCCGCGCTGGTCAATCTGGTGACCATCTTGTGCAAGGAAACCGCCGTGCTGTCGATCATCACCATCCCGGAACTGACCATGGTCCTGACCGGCATTGGCTCGGAAACCTTCGCGTTTGTCGAAACGTTGCTAGTGCTGTGCATCGGCTACCTGCTGCTGGTCGAGGCCTGCTCACGGTTGGGCATGTTCCTCGAACGCCGGGTTGGCCGTTTCATGAACAGGCAATCTCAATGAATAACCAAGCCCTATGAACAGCGCCCACACATTGCACCAAGGTTTACCCATGAACGAATCCGTGGAACCGGCCGACAATCGAGAGCCTATGTTGCGCCTTGAAAAAGTCGGCAAAAGCTTCGGCGCCTTGCGCGTCCTCAAGGGGATTGATTTGCAGGTGCAGCATTCTGAAGTGGTCTGCCTGATCGGCCCGTCCGGTTCAGGCAAAAGCACCCTGCTGCGCAGCATGGCGTTCCTCGAAGAATATGACGAAGGTGAAGTCATCATCGAAGGCAAACTGCTGGGCTGGTTACCGGGCTCGTCACAGGAGCATGGCGGTAACGGCAAAAAGCGCAAACGCGCGCCGCAGTCGCAGATCAACCAGGTACGCAGTAACGTTGGCATGGTGTTCCAGCAGTTCAACCTGTGGCCGCACATGACTGCCATCGGCAATGTCTGTGAAGCCTTGCGCCGGGTGCGCAAATTGTCCGCAGAAGAAGCCAATCGCCGTGGCATGGCCATGCTCTACAAAGTGGGGCTGGCGCACAAGGCTGCCTCATACCCGGCTCAGCTGTCTGGCGGCCAGCAACAGCGGGTGGCGATTGCCCGGGCGTTGGCGATGGAGCCGCACATCATGCTGTTCGATGAACCGACCTCAGCCCTCGACCCGGAGCTGGTGGGCGAAGTGTTGCAAGTCATGAAGACCCTGGCCAAAGAAGGCATGACCATGGTGGTCGTGACCCACGAAATGGGCTTCGCCGCTCAGGTTGCCGATTCGGTGGTGTTTCTCGATCAGGGCGAGGTGGTCGCACGCGGGACGCCGCAGCAGATCTTCCACAACGCCGAACATCCACGCTTGCAGCAGTTCCTGCAGAACTATCTGGACCGCAACGCATTCTGGCAGGACGGCAAAGAGGTCTGATGAGCCCGCCAGCGCCACAAGCCTTGTATCGCCGCGCCAAGGACTTTGTGCAAGGCAAGCTGAACTCGGGCGAGTGGAAAGCGGGCGACCTGATCCCCTCGGAAAACCGCCTGGTGCAGGAGTTGGGAATGTCGCGCATGACGGTCAACCGCGCGCTGCGGGAACTGACCGAAGAAGGCTTGCTGGTGCGTGTTTCAGGGGTCGGGACGTTTGTCGCCGAGAGCAAACCGCAATCAAACCTCTTGCGTATCACCAACATCGCTGACGAGATCAGCGCCCGAGGCCATCGCTACAGCTGTGAGGTGCTGCATCTGGGTCGCGAAGCAGCCTCGATGCCGGTGGCAGCGGCTTTGGCATTGAGTACCGGCGCATCGGTTTTTCATGTGCTGTGCGTGCACTGCGAAGAAGGTGTACCGGTGCAGCTGGAAGATCGCTACGTCAATCCTGAACACGTTCCCGACTTTCTCAAGCAGCCCTTTGGCGACCAGCTGCAACCGGCGCGCTATCTTTTGCAGACAATTCGCCCGGATGACATTGAGCACATCGTCGAGGCCTGCCATCCCAACGCAGAGGAAAGCCGTTACCTGCAAATAGCACTGACCGAGCCGTGTCTGGTCCTGATGCGCCGGACCTGGAGCGGCGGAAAAGTGGTCACCTATGTGCGCCTGATTCACCCCTCCTCTCGCTATCGCCTGGGCAGTCGATTGCCGGTCAACAGCGCCCACCGCGACAGCTGATCGACCAGCGGTGGCAACTTCGATCGAACGACAGTCATCCGCCAGCCTCGAAATCTTGTAAGCCTTTCAGCAGTACATGAATCAGAGGTGACAATAATGACCGACCAGAGCCAGAACACCCTCGACCGAAATGACCCTGCCATTGACCCGGAAAGCCCGCAAGACGAGTCAGTCCAGAGCCAGCAGAATCAAGGCCGACCACAGGGCCAGCCGGATACTCAGTTTGAACAGAATCAACAATCAGGCGGCAACACCTTCACACCGGATTACGAGCCGGAAGAAAAGCCCGAAATCCAGCGCCCTAATCCCCACGCCACACAGGGTGAAGATGCGGACGTGGACACTGATGGCGGGTAGGGTCTTACCTCCAGTAGCGAGGTCCGCTGTTTAACCCGTGGGAGCGAATTCATTCGCGAAAGCGTCCTTTGAGACAACCGGATGTGGTCTGCGACGTCCCCTTCGCGAATAAATTCGCTCCCACAGAATTGCGTTTCAATCATTGAAACGCGTGATGTTTGATTAAATCTTCGAACTGCATCATCTGCTTCCCCGCCCCTCCCCCTCGCAATATTTCCAAACATTTGCAAAACTTCTTGAGTTGTACGACGTCCGATGTTGTGTTCGACTTGCACTGTCTCACTAAAAATAACAAGGGAGATCTAACCTATGGCGAGCACCAGCTCCGTCGATAAGAAACCTGTTGCTGTGCGCGAATCGTTTTTTGCCAAGGTCACCAAGCTACTGGGTCCTGGCATCATCGCGGTGTTGTCCTGGCTCGGCGCGGGCGACCTGATTACCTCTTCGGTAGCAGGTGCGAACTACGGCTACGCCATGATGTGGGTGCTGGCGGTTTCGCTGTTACTGCGATTCCTTATCGTCAATATCATCGCGCGCTTCCAGCTCTGTAATAACCAGGGCATGAGCATCCTTCAGGGTTACGCCCAACTCCATCCGCTGTTCGCCTGGTTCATGCTGGGTTACGCACTGCTGATGGGCCATCTGATCAACGCCTACATGATCAAGGGCGCAGGCGAAGCGCTGGCCATGTTGCTGCATATCAACCAGCCGTTGCTGTGCTCGTTTGCAGTGGTGATCGCGGTCTGGCTGCTGGTAGGACGCAACATCTACACCATGATCGAAGGCGTCATGAAAGGCCTGCTGGCCCTGATGACCCTGGCGTTTCTGGCGCTGGCGATCATGTCCAAACCCGATGTGGTCGGCATTCTCAAAGGCACTATCGGCTTCAGCATCCCGCCAGATGAGGGCGTGCATGGCGCGTTACTGGTAGCAGTGTCGGTGATCGGCGCCGTGGCCGGTTCCATCGCCAACTTCGTGCATCCGTATGTGATGCGCGAGAAAGGCTGGATCGGTCCTGAGCACAAGCGGATGCAGCGCAACGACCTGCTGTTCGCGGTGTTTGTCGGGATCATCATCAACCTGGCGATCTGGGTGGTCGGTGCCGAAATCCTGCGTCCCAACGGCCTGCAAGTGAATACCCTGCAGGATCTGGGCAAGGCGCTGGAAATGTTCTTCGGTCCTGCGGGCTGGTACATCTTCTTCGTCGGCGTGTTCGCCACCCTATTCGCCAGCATCGCCGGCAAGACCACCGCGTTCCCGATGCTGATCACCGATGCCTTCCAGCACATCCAGCCAAAACGTCGGGAGAAGTACGGCAAAGAGTTCCATAAAGACCCGATGCACAAGTGGTTCATGTTGTTCATCCTGGTCACCCCGTTGGTGTGGTCACTGCCGGGCATGCCGGACTTCGTAACCCTGACCATCGGTGTGAACGCGTTGAACATCATCGGCTTGCCGATCATCTCGCTGGGCCTGCTATTCATGTCGAACCAGAAATCCCTGCTCGACAAGCAATACCGCAACAACCTGTTCGAGAACATCGCACTGCTGTTCGCGACGGGTCTGGCATTGTGGGTCGCGTTCCAGCTGGGGAGTGATTTGTTGGGTTGATACTGTTGGGTTCTTTGTGGGAGCAAGCTTGCTTGCGAAGAAGGTGTTCGGCGATAAACATTTTCTGGATGTGCCGACGCCTTCGCGAGCAAGCTCGGTCCCACGTAATGGCTGCCGTCCTGACAAATGATTTGCAACAAACCATTGCACAACCACCGCTCCAGACAGCAGGATCGTTATTCCTGCCCAACCCAGCGGAGTTTCACTGGCAATGGACCACGTCTTACCACCACCCTCTACCCGGCTGACCTCCCGCGAATTTCGCGGGATGGTGGCCATCCTCATCTCCATCGCCCTCGCCACCCTCGATACCGCCATCGCCAATACCGCGCTGCCAACTATTGCAGCGGACCTGAATGCCTCGCCCGCTGCGTCGGTCTGGGTGATCAACGCGTATCAGCTGGCCGCGGTTGCGACGTTGCTTCCGTTTGCGGCGTTGGGTGGAGTTATCGGACATCGTAAGGTCTATTTGGGTGGCCTGATCCTGTTTGTGATCTCTTCGGTGCTGTGCAGCCTTGCCTGGTCCTTGCCGACCCTGACCATCGCCCGAGTCATACAGGGGCTGGGTGCCAGCGCAATCATGAGCGTCAATGCGGCGTTGATCGGTTCGATCTTCCCCCCGGAAAGACTGGGGCGCGGGCTGGGGATGAATGCCCTGGTGGTTGGTACCTCCTTTGCCGCCGGGCCTACCATCGCTTCTCTGGTGCTGTCAGTGGCGAACTGGCCGTGGCTGTTTGCGATCAACCTGCCCATTGGTGTCTTTGCCCTGGTCTTCGCCTGGAACTCACTACCCGCCAGCAAACCCGGAAAATTGGGCTTCGACCAGTTGACCGCCCTGCTCAATGTCATCACCTTCGGCGCGTTGATCTACGCCTTGGGGGAGGCTGCGCAACTGGGCTCGATGAACCGCGTGTTGGTCGCCATGACGGTGTTCCTGATTGCCGGAGCCCTGATGCTGCGCCGCGAAGCAGGCCACCCGGCACCGATGTTCCCTCTGGATCTGCTCAAGCGGCCCATGTTCGCACTGTCCGCCCTGACCGCCTTTTGCTCATTCGCCACCCAGGGCGTCGCCTTCGTGTCACTGCCGTTTTTTTTCGAAACCGTGCTCGGACGCGACCCGATCCAGACCGGTTTTCTGATGACTCCATGGTCGGTGGTCGTCGCGATGATCGCCCCGGTGGCCGGACGTCTGTCCGATCGTTATGCCCCAGGTTTGCTTGGCGGTATCGGCCTGGCGATTCTCAGTGCCGGAATGGTTTCCCTGACCCTGATGCCCAGCGATGCCAATGCCTGGGAAATCGGCATCCGAATGGTCATCTGTGGGATTGGCTTCGGTTTTTTCCAGGCGCCCAATCAGAAAGCCTTGATGACCAGCGCGCCGAGAGAGCGAGCCAGCGGTGCCAGCGGGACCATCGCCACTGCACGACTGATTGGTCAGGCGACAGGCGCCGCATTGGTAGCCTTGAGTTTTGGCATCAGCGGCGAGCATGGGCCAGTCCTGGCACTGGCCATTGGTGCTGGTTTTGCCGCTGTGGGTAGCGTCGCCAGCGGGTTAAGGCTGATTGCGGCAAATCCGCGCAGTTGAGCCGTTACGGAGGCCGTTCGTAGGAAACTTTTAGCAGTTTCTGGCATCCCAGCTATGATGGCATAAGGCCTCAACTCTAGAGACCGTCATTCGGCTGACCTTGGAAACACTTCATGAACTTAGCACCACAAGCCGAAAAACAACGCTTGGCCGCCGTCCGCGCTGTTCAGTGGCTGGAAACTGCCGCCAGCGAAAATTTCGATCGGATCTGCCGACTCGCTGCCGCTTATTTCGACGTCCCCACGGTCCTGATATCGCTGGTGGAAAAAGACCGCCAATGGTTTGCCGCCCGCGTGGGTTTCGCAGCCAATCAGACCCCGATTTCTCAGTCGTTCTGCGCCCATACGATTCAGCAGGATGGCGTGCTGCAGGTCGTTGACGCCTGCGTCGATCCACGATTCATCGCCAATGAACTGGTGACCGCGCCCGATGGCATCCGCTTTTATGCTGGCGCGCCGTTGATTACCCGTGAAGGCCATGCCATTGGCAGCTTGTGCATTATCGATAAGTGGCCGCATCAACTCAGCCACGCTGAAACGCTGGTCCTGCAGGACCTGGCCGAAATGGTTATCGCGCAGATCGAGCAGCGCCAGCAAACCCGGACGGCTCATCCGGCCAGTGGGCTGCCTAATCTACGTCAGTTTCTGGCTGATAATCCTGGTCCGTGGCTGAACACCGATCTGCCGATCAGGATGCTGGCAGTCATTGAGGTAGTGGACAGCCAATGGGCCTTTGAAGCCAATGCAGACGACGGCTGCAATCTGACCAGCAAGGCCGCGACTATCACGGCTCGTCTGGCTCAGGCACTGGATGACAACTTTACGGCGTACCACATCAGCGAGCGCCATTTCTGCCTGTTGCTGCCCACAACAGCGCACATGAAACAGCAGTTGATGCAGCATTTGAGCGAACTGGTCTGCGAACCCTGCGCCGAAGATTCAATCTCGACATTGCCTGGCGTACGCATGGGTCTCGCGTGCTGTGAGGACGGCCAACAATCTGTCGGTGAACTTCTGCGCAAGGCGCGCAGCGCAGCAGATCAGGCGGCTCGAGACGGGATTGATTGGGGGGTCTGGGATGAAAACCCCAACAGCGCCTCGCGCCGCGCCCTGACCTTGACGCTTGAGGTCGCCAGCGCCTTGGGCAACGGTGAAATCTCGTTGGTGTTCCAACCGCGTTTCAGGCTTGAAGACGGTCGCCAGGTTAGCGCCGAAGCGCTTCTGCGATGGACGCATCCGCTATTCGGTACGGTTTCACCCGCCGAATTCATCCCGCTGATCGAGCGCTCAGGGCAGATCAGTCTGGTCACTCGCTGGGTCATCGACAACGCGCTGGCCGCAGCCGCCGAATGGGAAGATTACGAAGCCAAGGTATCGCTGAACCTGTCTGCGCTGGACTTTCAGCATCTGGATATCGCAATGGAGCTCAAGAGCGCTTGTGACGCCCATGGCATCGGTCCTGAACGGGTTGAAGTTGAAATCACTGAAGGCGAATGGATCAGGGCCAGCACCACCGTACTCACCCAACTGTCAGAGATTCGCGCGTTGGGCGTGGACGTGGCCATTGACGATTTCGGCACTGGCTACAGCAACTTCGCCTATCTGCACGAGATCCCGGCCAATGTGATCAAGCTGGATAAATCCATCATCACCGATCTGGAAAACAAACCGCGCAACTGCATCATTGCGCAGTCCATATTCCAGCTGGCCCACCGTCTGGGCTATCGAACCGTGGCAGAGGGCATTGAGACCTTCAAATGTCTGGACCTGGTCAGGAGCTATGGCTGCCATGAAGCGCAGGGCTTCTTCCTCAGCCGTCCGCTGACAGCCGCGCAGATCAAGCAGACGACCGTGGGCAGCCACTTCCTGCTCAATGCCTGATCACGCCGGGCTATTCATCGGTTTCGTAAGGTGGGTATTGCTCATCTGGAACGCGCTTGTCGGCGTCCACGTCCTTGTCATCGGCCGGGGCTTTAGCGGGATGCGGCGGATCGATCTGCGGATCTGAGAGATCAGGCGAGTCTGGATCGAAGTCGGGTTCTTGCTCAGGATTAGCCATATTCACCTCTCGTCAAACGCCCAGGATGGCTGGGCTACCTGACTGTGAAAGCGCACGAAAAGCGAAGTGCGGTAGTTCTGACGAGTGGTGATTCCCTGTAGAACATTTAGGCTTGCGCGCGAGCTGAAATGCGACGTGGGACCGGCTTCAGCCGGGAAAGCGGTAATTCTGACGACACATTCTCAGTGACCGACCCGGCCTATTCCCGGCTAAAGCCGGTCCCACGACATCGCGATTGCATCCGTGGGAGCGCCACCCCGGTCGCTCCCACGAAACATCATTCCAGACAATGTCTCACGCTGCTCGTAAGCGCCTACAAGTCACACGTTTACCTGCCGTTGATTTCACTGCGCAACAACCGCGCCAGCGCTTCCACCGAATAAGGCTTTTGCAGGAAGGTGAAACCCTGTGAGTTGCCTTGGGCCAGTGCCGGGCTGTAGCCGCTGGTGAGCACGATGGGCATGAGCGGGTACAGACGCTTGATTTCCAGGGCCAGTTCAACGCCGTTCATGCCAGGCATGACAACGTCGGAAAAGACTGCCTGGAAAGTCTGGGCCTGCTCAGACAGGATCGCCAAGGCCTCGACACCGTTTTTCGCCCAGTGAATCCGGTAGCCCAACTCCCTGAGGGTCTGAGTGGAAAATTCACCGATTTGCAGGTTGTCTTCCACCACCAGCAGCCGTGCGCCCTCGCCGTCCGCCTGCGGATGCTGATCCACCACCGGCTGTTCGGTAACCGCGACGGGTATCACCTGAGGCAAGTACAGAGTGAACTTGCTGCCTGTCTGTTGCTGGCTTTCGACCATGACTTCGCCGCCAGACTGCTTGGCAAAACCGAACACCTGAGAAAGCCCCAGCCCGGTGCCTTTGCCAACCTCCTTGGTGGTGAAGAACGGATCGAAAATCCGGTCCAGCTGCTCAGGCGCAATGCCAGAGCCAGTATCGATCAGGGATACCGCAACGTAATCCCCTTTGGCCGCCGCGTGGGTACGACGGGCTGGCAGGTGCTGCACCGGCTCGACACAGATCCGCAAGACGCCCTCGCCGTTCATGGCGTCCCGAGCGTTGACCGCCATGTTGATCAGCGCAGTATCGAACTGACCGGCATCGGCATTGATGTGGCAAGGGATCTCGGGCAGTTCGATCAACACCTGAATTCGGGCGCCAGTCAGCGAGCTGATCATCTCACCGATAGTCCGCACGCTTTTACCCACTTCAAAGACTTCCGGGCGCAGGGTTTGCTGGCGAGAAAACGCCAGCAACTGGCCGGTGAGCTTGCTCGCGCGATCCACGGCATCGGAGATAGCATCGATATAGCGCCGACGGCGGTCCTCATCCAGGCTGCGCTTGAGCAGATCCGTCGAGGCCTTGACCACCGTCAGCAGGTTGTTGAAGTCGTGCGCAACGCCACCGGTCAGTTGCCCTACCGCTTCCATTTTCTGCGATTGCCGCAGGGCTTCTTCGGTCCGGCGCAAGGCTTCAGCGGCCTCACGTTCAACCTGAATATCCCGACCGACCGCATGGATGTAGGACTGATCCGGCACCGCGGTCCAGGAGATCCAGCGATAGGAGCCGTCCTTGTGCAGGTAGCGGTTTTCGAAGCCGGGAAAGCTGACACCCTGGGACAGATCCTGGGCCGCAGCGGTCGTGATCTGGTCATCATCAGGGTGAAGAAAATCGAGAAACGACTTGCCCTGCAGGTCGCTCTGGCTCCAGCCCAGGACCTGAGTCCAGGCCGGGTTGACGGCCACGATCTCACCGGTGAATTCGGCAATCAGCATCAGGTCGGTGGACAAGCGCCAGATTCGGTCACGATCCTGAGTGCGCGCCTCGACGCGTTCCTCAAGCGTGGCGTTGAGGCGTCGCAAATCTTCTTCAGCTTCGCGGGTCGCCGTTATATCTCGAGAAATACAGAGGATCTTTTCGACCGCGCCCTGCTCGTCGTAAATCGGCGTGACCTGCACATCCCACCATTTCGGGGTGCCCATATAGGTATTGGCAAAGCCCTGAAAGCGCCCGGAGATACCGGCCTTGGCGTTCGCAATGGCAGCCTTGGCATCCAGATGCCCTTGATCCTGCCAGAAATCAGGCCATGGACAGCCCTTCACCGCGTTGAAGTCACTGACTTCCATGACCTTCATGCCGCCTTCACTCATGAACGCCAGCTTGCCATCCAGGTCGATCACCTTGATGCAATCGTTGCTGCTGGCCAGGACCCGGCTATTGAACTCCTGAGTGTCACGCAGCCTGGACTCGGTGCGCTTGGTGGCTGTGACATCCTTGAACAGCACCGCGATTCGGTTCTGTTCCTGACCATCCACCTTGTAAGCGTAAATTTCATACCAGTGTCCGGCCAGGGCAACGGCTGGCGCGTCAAACCCGACGGACTCACCGGTCAACGCCACCCGGGCGTAAGCGTCGAACCACGGCTGGGGCTGGCCCTCTGTGATATCCCGCATGCTCTGGCTGATCATCTGCTTGAGCTGGGTCATGCCTTCAAAGGCCGGGTTGATTTCGACGAAGTGAAACTCGGTCAGTTGGTTATCGACAAAGCTCACATCCACCACGCAGAACCCGATATCGATCTTGCTGAACAGCTCGCGATAACGTGCGTCTCGGGACTTCAGCCGCTGAGCCAGTTGCACAGAATGAGTAGTCTCGACCGTATGGCACAGCACCCCCATGACCGTTTCTTCGCGCTCGTCATAAAGGGGCGAAAACGAAAAGGTCCACCAGGTCTGCTCAGGAACACCGTAGCGCGCCATGCTGATCGGCTGATTCTCGAAACGACTGGATTGACCGGCGAACGCTTGTTCGACCATCGGCCGAACCTGCTCCCAGGCATCGGCCCACAACGTCGTGATGCTCTGCCCGAGTGCGCCGGCCAGACGCGGACCGAGGATCGGCCGGTAAGCGTCATTAAAGAAGAACATCAACTCCGGCCCCCAGACCAGATACAGGCTTTCCGGCGAATTGAGCATCATGCTCAGCGCCGACCGCAAGGACGCAGGCCATTGCTCCATCGCGCCAAGGGATGAGTCTGACCAGTCTCGAGCTCTGATTGCAGCTCCGGTCTCGCCGCCAGGGAGGGTCAACGGCGAAGGTTTGGATACGAGGCTAATGGTCATTTACCAAATACTGAAGCGTCACATGACGACGATGATCGACCGCAGCGGCAGACGAAGATAGCCAAGTTTGGAGTGCTGGCGAACAAGTGGCAACCACCGGGTAGCGGATTCTGCCTGTTGGCCGCGCAAATAGACCACCGACAGGCCTCGACGTTCTCCACGACGTGCAGACATTGAAGATTGACGCGACCGCTCATCGATGGTCAGATGCGCGCCAGTTTCAGGTGCCTCATGCCGCCGAGCATGAGGTGAAACGGGAAGCCGGTGCGTCACTTCGATGACTAGTCCGGCGCTGCCCCCGCAACGGTAAGCGAGCGAAACATTCGACAGACCACTGTGCAACTGCATGGGAAGGTGAATGTTTCATGACCCTCGCAAGCCCGGAGACCGGCCTGCAACTTCGTTTTGGCAAACCCGCGGTGGGCGGGCGCAGGCCGGTTTCCGTGGGCTTTTGCGCCCGCGATTCCTCTCGCGTTATTCCCCCGGGATCCATTCATTCCTTTTGGTTGGAATCGTATGTCCCGCAACTCTCTGCTGCACACCCTGGCGACTCGTTCGCTGCACATCACACTGCTCCCCTGCCTGGCACTTTCGGCAACGGCTTTTGCCGACGACGATAAAGTACTGGCGTTACCTTCCACGGCGATCATTGACAGTGCAGATAGCCGCGAACCCGATCTTGCGACTGTGCTGCCGGCTGGCTCAAGGCTCAACCTGACGGCCCTGGAAAACCCCGCCAGCGTCAGTAGCCTGGGTACCGAGGCCATCAGCAATCGCAACAACCTTACCGTACAGGATGCCGTGACCCGCTCGCCGGGCATCACCAGCATTGCGGCGCCGGGCAATGGCAATACAGCGCTGTCGGCACGGGGTTTCTCGGGGCACCAATCGGTGATGACCCTGTTTGACGGCGCACGCCTGTACACCGGCTTTGGCACCCAGACCTTTCCGGTGGACCCATGGATGGTCGAGCGCATTGACGTGATTCGTGGCCCGGCTTCGGTGCTGTATGGCGAAGGTGCTACCGGCGCGGTGATCAATGTGATCCCCAAGAAGCCATTTGAGGGGCAAATCCACAACAGGCTGCGCCTGGGTTACGGCTCCGATGATCGTCAGCAACTGGGCCTGGACAGCGGCGGTTCGCTGAGCGACACCCTGAGTTATCGCCTGACGCTCAACCAGGAACAGAGCAACGGCTGGGTGGACACTGGCAACTCCAGAAGCCTGGCCCTGAGCGCAGCTTTACGCTGGCAAGCCACGGATGACCTGGCGTTCACCTTTGCTCACGAGCGTGGCGACAGTGAGCCCATGAGTTACTTCGGCGCACCGCTGATCGATGGTCGTTATCGCGACAGCGTTCGGGACAAGAACTACAACCTGCACAACGCCGTGCAGCGCTATAACGATGAATGGACCCGCTTCAACACCGACTGGGCGATCAACGAAAACATCAGCGCCAACAACCGGCTGTACTACATCAAGAGCCGTCGCCACTGGCGCAACGCCGAAGCCTATAACTGGAGCAGCGCCCAGGGGCAGCTGCTGCGTGGTGATTACCTGGAGATCAAGCACGATCAGGAACAGATCGGCGACCGCCAGAGCTTCACCTTCAATCATTCGTTGTTTGGCCTGGACAGCAGAACGGTAGTGGGCGCCGAATACAACCGGATTCGCTTCGGGGTGGTCAATAACTCGCCGTATGACGATGTAGGTGGCGACTACATTGATCCGTGGAACCCGGCAAATAGCGATTTTCAGAGCCGATCGCCGCTGCTGCCGCTAGCCGACAGCACCACCCGCACCTTTGCGCTGTTCGCGGAAAACCGCCTGCAATTGTCCGAGCGTTGGTCGCTGGTGACGGGCATTCGTCGCGATCAGAACCACATCGACCGCAACGACCTGCGCGCCAACACGCGCAGCGACCGTAGCCTCACAGGCGGCAACTGGCGTGCAGGCCTGGTGTTCGCGGTGACTGATCAGCTGTCGCTGTATGGCCAGTATTCCACCAGCGAGGATGGGGTCAGCAACCTGATCAGCCTCAACCCCACTCAGCAGCAAATGGACCTGACCGAAGCGAAGCAGACTGAATTCGGCCTCAAGCAGCAGTTCTGGGAAGGACGTGGAGAATGGACGCTGGCGGCCTACCACATCGTGAAGAAGAAACTGCTGACCACTGACCCGCTGACACGTCTCACCCAGCAGGTGGGCCAGCAATCTTCCGATGGCCTGGAAGCCTCGCTGGAAGTTGCCTTGAATCACGGCTGGCAGGTCTCGGCCAACGCCGCGCTGGTGCGCGCCGAATATGACAAGTTTTACGAAACGGTAGCGGGTCAGGCGATTTCCCGAGCGGGCAACCACCCCACCGACGTGCCACGGCGCAGCGCTAACCTGTGGTTGAGCAAAGCCTTGACCCAAGACCTCGACGCCGGAATCGGCCTGCGGTATGTCGATGCCCGTTATGCCAACGCTGCCAACACTGCCGACGTGCCGGGTTACAGCGTGCTCGACGCCAATCTGGGTTGGAATGTGGTGCACGATGTGCGATTGGGGCTGCAATTGAACAACCTGCTGGACCGCCGCTACGCCGTCGCCGGGCAGAACAGCGGGCAACAATGGCTGATGGGCCAGCCCCGCTCGTTGTTTGTGACGGCGGATTATAGTTTTTGAGGTGATGCGAGAACGCATTGGCTGTAGGAGCTCACGAGCACGGCGAGGCAGCAATGGCGGTGTGTTTGATGCACGTCAATCGCTGGCCTCGTAACCTCGGTCAGCGCCTTCAAAGATCGCCGAACCCGTGGAAGCGGTGCTTGCCCGCGATGCAGGCGATGCGGTCTGTCCAGCATATGGCGGTGTCTGTACTGCGGTCCCACTCACCCCCGTACCAAATCCTTGAACGACAACTGCAAAAAATCCTGCAATTCAAAAAAATTCTGGCTATGTGCACGGGTCGGGTCCCAGACCAGACCCAGGTCCATGGAGGGGATGGGGTCCGCCAATTGGCGGCGGACGATCCGGTGTCCATCCAGCGACCATGGGCGATAGACCAGGTCAGAAAGCACGGTCACCCCCTTGCCCGCCGCGACCAAGCTGCGTACCGCTTCGATCGAGGCACTGCGAAACCGCGGTTGTGCAACCAGGCCGTAGTGCCCCCAGTACTTGTCTACCGTGGAAACATGCTCATCCATATCCAGCAGGATGTAATCGTGGGCTGCCACGTCGGCCAGGCAGACGCGACTGGCGCTCATTAGCGGATGTTCAGGATGGCCCCACAACTGGCGCGGCGAACGGATCAGCGGGTTGCAACTCAGGGGGTCGGGATCGGGCAGATTGGAGGCCAACAGGATCGCCAGCTCCAGGGATCCATCGCGCAACCCGGCTTCAATCGCGGAACGTTGGTCCTCAATGATCACCGGTTCCAGCCGGGGGAATTTCTTTTCCAGGGCCTTGATCAGCGGCGACAAGACATACGCCGAAATAGTCTCGGTGACACCAATCCGGATCGGCCCGCTGGCGTGTGAAGGGCGTACGGCCACCGCTTCGACAGCATCGAGCATGGCGGCCTCGACCTGTTGCGCATGGCGCAAAAACACCGCACCCGCATCAGTCAGCCGCACACCACTCGCATGCCGGGTAAACAGCGAGACGCCGACGCTCTGCTCCAGCCCTTTGAGGGAAGCAGTCATTGACGACTGAGTGACGTGACAACGCTGCGCCGCCTTGGACACCTGCCCGGTGTCGGCGATGGCAATGAAATGCTGCAGTTGCTTGAGTGTGGGGAGCATCGGTTTTTCCGATATCGCGTTAAACAATCTTTGAATTATCAATACGTCGTCAGCGAGTAATAACATCGTGCCATGACTCATTACAAGTGGCGGTCTCAGCGGATGACAGACGCTCACCGGCAGGAAAAGACAGGCTATTGCACGCTGTGCCGCTCTCGTTGCGGCACGATCAACGTCGTGCAAAATGACCAATTGCTGGAAGTACGGCCCAACCCTGCACATCCCACCGGCAACAGCATGTGCCTTAAAGGCAAGGCCGCTCCGGAACTGCTGCACAGCGCTGATCGACAGCTGTATCCGATGCGCCGCACTAACCCGAAAACTCACCCTGATCCCGGTTGGGAGATCATTTCCTGGGAACAGGCGCTCAGTGAAGTGGCTCAGCGCCTGGAAACCGCGCGACGTGAATCCGGTGCCGAATCGGTGGCCTTTGCCGTCACCACACCCAGCGGCACGCCACTGAGTGACAGTATTGACTGGATCGAACGCTTCATTCGCCTGTATGGCAGCCCCAATACCTGCTACGCCACCGAGATATGCAACTGGCATAAAGACCATGCCCACGCTTTCACCTTTGGCTGCGGGATGCCCACTGCCGACTACCGTAATGCCGAGCTGATTTTGTTGTGGGGTCACAACCCGAGCAATACCTGGTTGGCCCAGGCGGAAGCGATTGGTGCCGGAGTCAAAGCCGGGGCGAAAATGATTGTTGTCGATCCACGCCAAACCGCTTTGGCCAGCGACGCCGATTGCTGGTTGCGAGTGCGCCCCGGCAGTGATCTTGCGCTGGCCATGGGGCTGGCCAATCTGCTGATTCAGCACAAGACCTTTGATGAAAGCTTTGTCCGCACCTGGAGCAATGGGCCGTTGCTGGTGCGTGCCGACAATGGCGACTTGTTGCGTGGTGCGGATATCGGCCTGCCCGATGCCGAAGATTTCGTCGTCTGGGACCTGCAGCTGGGCAAGCCACGCTCCTCCGGCGACCTGAGCAAATCGGACCTCGACGCGGCGGCTCTTTATGGCAGTTTCAAACTGACCCTCAGCAACGGCGATGGCACTATCGCCTGCAGCCCGGCTTTCGAGCTGTATGCCGAAGAATGTGCGGCGTACACCCCTGAACGGGTGACGGCCCTGACCTGGATCCCGGTGGACCAGCTTGAGCAGGCGGCCGGGTTGATCGCCGGATCATCACGGGTGGCGTTTCACGCCTGGTCAGGCGTCGGCCAGCAGGCCAATGCCTCGCAAACTGACCGGGCCATGGCCTGCCTGTACGCACTGACCGGCAGTTTCGACCGTGTCGGTGGTAACCGCATCTTCCAGAAGCCGTCTTGCAACCCGGTCATGTCGTTCGACCTGCTGGCCCCTGAACAACGCGAGAAAGCCCTGGGGCTGGACGCGCGTCCGTTGGGCCCGCCATCCCAGGGTTGGGTGACCGCTCCCGATCTTTATCAGGCCATCGTCAACCATCAGCCCTACGCGATTCGGACCCTGATGGCCTTCGGTACCAATCTGCTGCTGTCCCAGCCGGACGTTCATCTGGGCGAGCAGGCCTTACAGAAGCTGGATTTCTACGTCCACTGTGACTTGTTCGAATCTCCCAGCGCCCGTTACGCCGACATCTTTTTGCCGGTGAACACCCCATGGGAACGGGAAGGCCTGCGCATCGGCTTCGAAATTTCGGCAGAAGCAGAACGCCTGGTGCAGCTGCGCCAACGCATGGTGTCGCCACGGGGTGAATCCCGTTCTGACAATGACATCGTGTTCGATCTGGCCGTCCGGCTGGGTCTGGCTGATCAGTTCTTCAGTGGCTCTCTGGAAGCGGGTTGGGATTACATGCTTCAACCCTTGGGGCTTACTGTGGAGCAATTAAGAGCGCAACCAGACGGGACGCGTATCGACACGGTTGACCGGGAACGCAAATACGCAGACTCCGGCCGGCGCAAAGCTTTCAATACGCCCTCAGGGCTGGTGGAGTTGTATTCCGAACGGCTACGACGCCATGGCTACTCTCCCCTGCCTCGTTCTTCCGCCCTTGACCCCGCCGACGAAGCCAGAAACAGGGCTTTCAACTTGGTTCTGACCTCGGCAAAAAATGGTTATTTCTGCCACAGCCAGCATCGCAGCCTGGCATCGGTGCGCCGCAAGGCATTGTTTCCGGTGCTGGAGATTTCCGCTGAACTGGCCCAGGAAAGAGGCATTGATCACGGCGATAACGTGTTGGTGGTGACCGACAGCGGTGAAGCCACCTTCAGTGCACGGATCGCCAAGGGCCTGCACCCCGGCGTGGTGGTGGGGGAATATGGCTGGTGGCAGAAATGTGATGCCCTGGGCCAGGCCGAGTTACCGGTCGCCGGGAAATCGGGCAGCAATTTCAATAGCCTGATCGCCAATGCAGCGCTGGACCCCATCAGCGGTTCATCGCCGTTGCGGGCCTATCGCTGCGACGTGCGTCGCGATCCGGCCACGGATGAGCGCCAACGTCGCTGGGAAGGTTTCCGGGCGTTCCGGGTGACCGGGCTGCATCTTGAAGCCAGCGACGTGAGCACTGTGAGTTTTGAAGCAATCGACGGCGGTTACGTTCCCAACTTTCAGCCGGGCCAGCACATCACTGTGCTACTGCAGGTCGAGGCCCAGGCCGTGCTGCGCTCGTACTCCCTGACGGGCTCAGCCAATGTCCAACGCCGTCGTGGCTATAGCATCGCAGTGCGCCAGGCCTTGGGCATCGATGAGTCCGGCGCGCTTCAAGTGGGCCTAGCGTCAGGCTTCATCAACGAATCATTGCGGGTGGGCGACACTCTGATGGCGCAAATGCCGTCGGGGAATTTCATTCTGCCGATCACGACCAACCGTCCGCTGTTATTGCTGGCCGGCGGCATTGGCATCACCCCGTTTCTCAATCTGCTGGAAACCTTGAAGGGTCGAACGCAAACACCAGAAATTCTGCTGTTGTACGCCAACCGTAACGGCGACAGCCATGCGTTCAAGGCCCGGCTGCAGGAGTTGAGCAAGGTTTTGCCCCGCTTGCGGATCATCAATTTTTACAGCCGCCCGCAAAACGGCGACCGGGCCGGTGATGACTATCAGGTAGCAGGCAGAGTCACGGTTGAGCACGTGCCCAGAGCGCTGCTCAAGCTCCGGCCGCTGATCTACCTGTGCGGACAGGCGCAAATGATGAGCGAATTCTCCAGCGCACTGCAAAAGATCGGCGTGCCGCGCTTCGATATTCAGCAAGAGGTCTTCAAGTCGCCAGCCGTTCCTGTGATCGAGCCAGGGCTAAGCCATCCGGTGACCTTCAGCAAGACCGGCATCACCCATACCTGGTCCTCGCAGGACGGCTCCTTGCTGGATTTCGCCGACCGGCTTGGCCTGCGCCTGCCCAGCGGCTGCCGGGTCGGCCAGTGCGAAAGCTGCGCGGTAAAGGTGCTTGCAGGAAGCGTGGTTCACCTGCAGGGCGAAGGCTCAGACGACCCCGATGTTTGCCTGGCCTGCCAGGCCATCCCCACCAGCGCAATAACCCTGGATGCTTGATATGACCCGACGAGAAGGTGCGACATGCTGATTATTGATGCCGAGCGCACGCGCTCCCTGCTGCCGTTCGCTGAACTGGTGCCCGCGCTGGAGACAGCGTTCTGCGAGCCCGTGGAAGTGCCCCTGCGGCATAACCACAGCATTGCACCCGACTCCGACTCACCCGGCTGCATGCTGCTTATGCCGGCCTGGAATCGGCAGGGTTTTCTCGGCATCAAGACCGTTACGATCTACCCGCACAACGCCAGCAAAGGCCTGCCCGGCCTGCATTCGACCTACATGCTGCACAACGCCGAGACCGGCGCGCCACTGGCCTTGATCGACGGCAACGAAATCACCTCGCGACGCACCGCTGCCGCGTCGGCGTTGGCCGCATCGTTTCTGAGCCGCGAAGACGCAGCTTCGCTGCTGGTAGTCGGTGCGGGACGGGTCGCAAGCCTGCTCGCTTATGCCTATCGCGCGGTGCGGCCGATCCGTCAGGTGGCGGTGTGGGACATCAATCCCGCACAGGCGGCAACCCTGGTGGAGCAGTTGCAGCGTGATGGCTTCGAAGCCTGGGTCGCCGATGATCTAAAGGCCGCATGCGCCCATGCCGACATCGTCACCTGCGCAACGCTTTCGACCACACCGCTGATCCTGCGCGACTGGCTACGTGACGGCACGCACCTGGACCTTATCGGCGGCTTCACCCCGCAGATGCGCGAAACCGACGACGCCTGCTTCGTCGGTACGTCGGTATTTGTCGACACTTATGAAGCCGTGCTCAAGGCCGGCGACCTGCTAAGCCCACTGGCCAGCGGCGCACTGCTGGAAAGCGATATCCGTTCGAATCTGGCGAGCCTTTGCCAGGGCGAGCATCCGGGCCGCGCAACGGCCAAGGAAATCACCGTATTCAAAGCGGTAGGCACGGCCCTTGAGGACCTGGCCGCCGCACAACTGGTTTACCTGCAACACTCAAAATAATTAGAAAGCCTCATCACTTTTGAAGCTGCCTGTCGCCCGATACTTCAGGAAGACAACCATGAAAGAGTCTGTTCTACAAAAAAGCGACACAACAAAAGAAGACCTCGGTTTTTTCGAAAGAATTGCCGTCGGAGTTTCCAACTGGTCCGAGCGCTGGTTCCCCGACGCCTATGTATTCGCAGCGGTTGCGGTGGTGCTGGTGGCAATCGGTTCGCTGTCCATCGGCGCATCAGTGAAATCAGTGGCCGGGGCTTTTGGCGACGGTTACTGGAGCCTGATCCCCTTCACTATGCAAATGGCTTTGGTGGCCATATCGGGCTACGTCGTCGCGGTATCCCCCCCTGCCGCGAAACTGATCGACAAGCTCGCGTCGCTGCCGAAAACAGCTCGCGGTGCAGTGACCTTTGTCGCATTCATCAGCATGAGCATTTCCATGTTCAACTGGGCGATCAGCCTGATCCTCAGTGGCTTGCTGGTCAGGGCAATTGCTCGTCGTACCGGGTTGAGGATGGATTACCGCGCGGCCAGTGCCGCAGCTTATCTGGGGATGGGCGCCACCTGGGCGCTGGGGCTGAGCTCTGCGGCCGCGCAGATCCAGGCCAACCCGACCAGCCTGCCCAAGTCGATTCTCGACATTACCGGCGTGATTCCATTTTCGGAGACTATTTTCCTCTGGCAATCGTTGACCATGGCGGGCGTGCTCATCGTGGTGTCGATGCTGGTCGCCTGGTTCTCTACACCAACAGAAGGCCGGGCGCGCACCGCTCAGGACATGGGTGTGGATCTGAGCGTTCCCGATGAGGTAGCGGACGGACCACGCCGTCCGGGTGAATGGCTCGAATACAGCCCGCTGCTGACCCTGCTGATTGTGGGTCTTGGCTCAATCTGGCTGTACAACGAGTTCACCACCAAGAACCCGATCTATGTGATCTCTGGACTCAATACTTACAACTTCCTGTTCCTGATGCTGGGGATGCTGCTCAACTGGCGGCCGAAGCGGTTCCTGGCAGCGATTGCCAAGTCCGTGCCTTCGGTGGCCGGGGTTTTGATTCAGTTTCCACTGTACGGCGCCATCGCGTTCATGATGACCAAAGCCGTGGGCGCCGATGGGGCGACCTTGTCTCATCACCTGGCCTCGGCATTCGTCGCCGTGGCCGACAGCGATAGCTTCGCGGTGGTGATGGGCGTGTATTCGGCGGTGCTTGGTTTCCTGATTCCCTCCGGAGGTGGCAAGTGGATCATCGAAGCGCCTTACGTCATGCAAGCGGCCAACGAACTCAAGGTCAACCTGGGTTGGGCGGTGCAGGTCTATAACGCAGCCGAAGCATTGCCGAACCTGATCAACCCGTTCTGGATGTTGCCACTGCTGGGTGTCCTCGGACTGAAGGCGAGGGATATCGTCGGCTTCACGTTCACCCAATTGCTGGTGCATACGCCGCTGGTGCTGTTCATGCTTTGGGCATTTTCCATGACATTGAGCTATACGCCGCCGGTCATGCCTACGCCTTGAGGGTGCGAAACAGCAAGGTCCTGTAGGCGTTGTCGGAAGTTACGACGGCTGCGAAAGCGGTTTGCCTGACACCCCCATGTTCGCAGCCTGCGGCAGCTCCTACAGATCGCACCGTACCTGTGGGAGCGGTGCTTGCCCGCGATTTTAGCGCTGCGGTGTTTCAGACATACCGCGTTATCGTTCAACGCGAGCAAGCTCGGCTCCTACAGACGATCACCGAACCTGTGGGAGCGAGGCTTGCCCGCGAACCAGGCGACGCGGACTGCCTGACACACCGCGTTATCGTTCATCGCGAGCAAGCTCGGCTTCATCAGAAGTACACCGAACCCGTTGGAGCGAGGCTTGCCCGCGAAATCAGGCGATGCGGTTTGCCTGTTCCACTCTGGGAGAACATGCTGCCCGTAGGCGACCAGGTCGACAACTTCACCGAAATAAGAGCAGCTGAAACGATTAATTACTGTGAAATATCCGGTTACTTTGCGGAACTCGCGCGGCTGGCAGGCCCCTAAGATGCCATGTCCGCAGCCTGGGCCATTGTTTTCAACTGGCCGTCTCACTGTTCAACCAAGGATTTCGCAGTGCCTTCAAGTATCTCCTCACCAGCAAAACCTGATCAGGGTGGGCAGGCGATGTCGCCTTCCAGGATGATCTTCATTTCTGTGCTCGTTGCCACCATGGGTGCTTTGGCATTTGGTTATGACACCGGCATCATCGCCGGTGCCTTGCCATTCATGACATTGCCTGTGACTGAAGGCGGACTCGGCCTGACGGCGTTTACCGAAGGGCTGATCACGTCTTCGCTCATTGTTGGCGCAGCCTTTGGTTCCCTGGCCAGCGGTTATCTGTCTGACCGGTTCGGTCGCCGGGTTACGTTGCGGGTTTTGTCGCTGCTATTCATCGCTGGGGCTCTGGCCACAGCCACCGCACCTTCGGTCCCCATCATGGTCGCCGCGCGCTTCCTTCTGGGCATCGCCGTGGGCGGTGGTTCGGCGACGGTGCCGGTGTTCATTGCTGAAATTGCTGGCCCGAAAAAACGTGGACGACTGGTCAGCCGTAATGAGCTGATGATTGTCAGCGGTCAGTTGATGGCCTACGTGCTTAGCGCCCTGCTTGCGGCGTTGCTGAGTTCTTCGCATATCTGGCGCTACATGCTGGCTATCGCCATGATTCCCGGCCTGTTGCTGTTGGTCGGTACTTTTTTTGTGCCGCCATCGCCGCACTGGCTGGCCAGCAAAGGCCGCTTCGATGACGCTCAGGATGTTCTCGAGAAACTGCGCGATACCCCCGAGGAAGCCAAGGCCGAAGTTGCCGAGATGAAGGCGCAAAAGGAGAGCCAACGCAAGCGTCCGCCGGTGTCGGAACTATTGCGTCAAAGCTGGGTGATCAAGCTGCTGCTGATCGGTATCGGTCTTGGGTTCACCGCCCAGTTCACCGGCGTGAATGCCTTCATGTACTACACGCCGATCATTCTCAAGACCACCGGCATGGGCACCAACGCTGCACTGACCGCCACCATCGGCAACGGTGTGGTATCGGTGATTGCAACATTGCTGGGCATCTGGGCAATTGGCCGTTATGGCCGTCGTCATCTGCTGATGACGGGGCTGGTCATGGTGGTCCTCGCTCAGATTGCACTGGGTTGCGTGCTGACGTTCATTCCGCAGAACCTGACGCAGAGCTATGCCGCACTGGCCTGCATTCTGCTGTTTCTGCTGTTTATGCAAATGTGCATCGCGCCGGTTTACTGGCTGCTGATGTCGGAACTGTTCCCATCCCAGGTGCGCGGACTATTGACCGGCACTGCGGTATCGATGCAGTGGCTGTTCAACGCCGCCGTCGCCTTTCTGTTTCCCCTGGCGCTGGCTGCATTGGGCAACCCTACGTTCTTCATCTTCGCGGTCATCAACGTTGGCTCGCTGCTGTTCGTGTTCTTCTGTCTGCCGGAAACCAAAGGCAAGTCCCTGGAAGAAATCGAAAAGCACATGAAGAAAGAACTCTAGACGTGTGCGCCGTGCTGCCACTCTAATTGTCACCGCGACCGGCACGGCGCGATCATTACGCAGCAGGTTCCCCGCCAGAGGAACCTGCCACAACGTTTTGCGAGGATTCATGACAGCGTCTGCTGACACTCAAAACACCAGCTGGGTCAGTGTCTGCACACTGGCAGTAGCCGCCTTCATATTCATCACCACAGAATTCGCGCCCGTGGGT
Organism: Pseudomonas syringae; assembly: GCF_000737245.1. Taxonomy (GTDB): domain Bacteria; phylum Pseudomonadota; class Gammaproteobacteria; order Pseudomonadales; family Pseudomonadaceae; genus Aquipseudomonas; species Aquipseudomonas syringae_J. Next base: position 43,300 of record NZ_JPQU01000056.1, read on the forward strand.
TTGCTCAGCGCCATCGCCAACAGCTTTGGTATGACCTCCGCTCAAGTGGGTCCCATGCTGACGGTCTATGCCTGGACCGTTTCACTCATGTCGCTGCCCATGATGCTGCTGACCCGCAACATCGAGCGCCGTCTGCTGCTCAAGGTGGCCATCGGCGCATTGATCGCCAGCCACATCCTCCTCAGTCTGTCGCCCAACTTCACCCTCGTAGTGATCAGCCGGGTCTGCATTGCCTTGGCCCACTCGGTGTTCTGGTCGATCACCGCCTCTCTCGCAGTGCGCCTGGCGCCGCAGGGTAATCGCGCGCGCGCCCTCAGTATTCTGGCCATGGGCTCATCCCTGGCCATGGTGCTGGGCATTCCAATCGGTCGACTGCTGGGCGAAAGCATGGGCTGGCGGGCCACGTTTCTGGCGATTGCCGGGGTTGCCTGCCTGATCTGGATTCTGCTGGCCAAGAAACTGCCCCTGTTGCCAACTCAGAACAGCGGCAGCCTGACCAGCCTGCCGATCCTGTTCAAGCGTCCGGCGTTGGTGTCGCTGTACTGGATCACCGCTCTGGTGGTGACGGCCAATTTCACGGCCTACACCTACATCGAGTCGTTCGTGCAAAAGGTTGGCGGTTTCAGTGAAGGGACCACGACCTGGTTATTGCTGTTGTTCGGTCTGGCTGGACTACTGGGTTCGATGGTGTTCAGCAAGCTGGATACCCGCTTCCCGAAAAACCTGACCGCACTGGCGATCGGCTCGTTGTGCCTGTGCCTGGGCCTGATGTTCTGGGCGTCATGGAGCATTTATACGCTGGTGGTCGTGTTCGCTTTGTGGGGGCTGGCGATGTTGTGTTTCGGCGTGCAGATGCAATCCCAGGTCATCAGTCTGGCGCCGGATGCCACTGACGTCGCGACCGCTTTGCACTCGGCCATCTATAACATCGGCATTGGTGGCGGCGCGCTGCTGGGCAGTATCGTCGTGCATCACCTGGGTTCGGCATGGGTGGGCGTTATCGGCGGCCTGGCGGCAGCAGTGGCTCTGGCGTTGTGCCTGTTCAACGCCAGACGGTTCGAGAAAGCCGCGCGGGCAGCCGCTCGGGAATCAGGGCTGCAGGGTTAGTCCACGTCAGAGCGGATCAAGTTCTTTGCGACGCTCATCGGCCGGGACCGGGTACCCGAACAGATGACCCTGAAAGTGTGAGCAGCCCTCTGCCTCAAGCTGAGCCTGCTGCTCCAGGGTTTCGACGCCCTCGGCAGTGACCTTGATGTTCAGGCTGTTACTCATACCGGTGATGGCCCTGACGATGGACAACGCTTCGCGACTCTGCCCCATGTCGCGAACAAACGACTTGTCGATCTTGATGCGATCGAACGAGAACGAGCGCAAATATCCCAGCGATGAATAGCCCGTACCAAAATCATCCAGCACAATACTGATCCCCAATTCCTTGAGCGCCCGCAAGGTATGAATATTCTCTTCGCTATTCTCCAGCAGAACTGACTCGGTGATCTCCAGCTCCAGACGATCGGCTTCAAGGCCCGAATCAGAAAGTGCCAGTGCCACGATGTCCACTAACCCGGGTTTGTTGAATTGCACCGACGACAGATTCACCGCCACGGTTTGTCGTGTGCCCCAGCTGGCCGCCTCGCGGCATGCCAGATTCAGGGCGCGGCTGCCGATTTCATGAATCAACCCGGTTTCTTCGGCAATGGGAATGAAGTCCAGAGGCATGATCGTACCCTTGGTTGGATGCTCCCAACGCATCAAGGCTTCATAGCCGCAGATGCGTCTGTCCCGGCTGTCGATGATTGGCTGGTAATGCAGTTGCAACTGGCCCAGATGCAGCGCGGTGCGCAGGTCGGTCTCGATGCTGCGACGGGCGCGGGCTGCATCACTCAGCTCGGGGCGGAAATACTCGTGGCGGTTGCGACCGTTGCGTTTGGCTTCGTAAAGCGCCATATCCGCAAAGCCCAAAAGTTGCTGGGCGCTGTCATGGTCATCCGGTGCTATGGAAATGCCGATGCTGACCCCAACAACAAGACTGTGCTCCTCAACTGAAAACGGCCTGGTGATCGCCGAGATGAGTCGTTGCGCAGTGCTGCCAGCGGCCTCGTAATCCTCCAGTGCCGTCAGCACAATGGCGAACTCGTCACCGCCAAGCCTCGCCAGGGTATCGTGCTCACGCAACTCAGCGCGCAGGCGCTTGCCCAGCGCGTTCAGCAGTTTATCGCCGAATGCATGACCGAACGCGTCATTGATATGTTTGAAGTTATCCAGATCCAGACATAAAACACCGGTCAACTTTCCCGGGTGCTGATCCAGCTCAAGAGCCAGCCGCTCGTTAAACAGGGTTCGGTTGGGCAACCCCGTAAGCGCATCGTGATGAGCCATGTGCTGGATCTGAGTTTGAGCGGCCAACTCGTCAGTGACGTCCTCTGCGACAAACAACACGTAGTTGGACTGGCCTTCGAGGTTCTTGCACAGCAAGGCCCGACTGCGAAGGGTGCGGTCTCCGATAACCGTCGCAACCAGCGTTTCGGCCACCTGTACACCGGGTTTGCGAAACACCCTCTCCAGCTGCTGCTCGATGTATTGGGCGACGTCCGGCTGCAAACACGCACTGATCGTGCGGCCCACCATACTTGCCTGCCGGTAGCAAAACAGGCGCTGGGCTTGCTGATTGGCCAGCAGCACCCTTTTGGTCACAGCGTCCTGAACGATGACGCTGGCAGGAATGTTGGCGATCACAGAATCAAGGAAGCGCGACAGCGACGTCATTTCCTGGCTGTATTGCTCGGCCAGCTCTTTGGCACTGACCAGCTCAAGCTCGTAGCGGCGGCGCTCGCTGATGTCCCGGGTGACCTTGGCAAAACCGATCAGTTGCCCGCTTTCATCGTCATAGATCGCATCGATCACCACGCTGGTCCAGAAATGGCTGCCGTCCTTGCGTTGACGAATACCTTCAGCGGCGAAACGGCCGTTTCTGCGCGCGGTTTCCAGCCCGGCCTGGGGCAAGCCCTTGGCTCGGTCCTGAGGGGTATAGAACACCGAAAAATGCTGACCGATGATTTCTTCTGCTTTGTAGCCTTTGGTCCGCTGCGCCCCGACATTCCAGTTCACCACGTGACCCTGGAGATCGAGCATATAAATCGCGTAATCAGTGACGCCCTGCACCAGCAGACGAAAACGACGTTCCTGCTCCTGTTGAGCAAGTTGAGCCTGGCGCTGCACGGTGCAGTCGCGGGTGACTTTGGCGAAACCCAGCAATTCGCCCGCCTCGCCCCAGATCGCATCAATGACCACATGAGCCCAGAACGAGGTTCCGTCCTTGCGCAGCCGCCAGCCCTGATCCTCGAAGCGTCCGGTCGTCCCGGCAACCTGCAGGTTTCTGTCCGGCAGGCCGGCGGCAATGTCTTGCCGGGTATAGAAAGCCGAGAAATGCTGGCCTACGATTTCGCCTGCGGTATAGCCCTTGGCGCGCTCCGCTCCCGGATTCCAGTTCGCTACGATGCCTTGCGGGGTGAGCATGTAAATCGCGTAATCGATCACACTTTGAATCAACTGGCGATACATCAGGTCGGAGCTTTCACTCATCGGCATTACAGCGAACCTCAGCTGAATTCAAAGCCGGCTATCCATGGCAGTGACAGGTATAACCAGGTACTTTTGCGCTAAGTATCATAATGCCACTAATGGTAGGGTTATTGGCAGAGATTTAAGGTGATTGAGCGCACAACTCCAGCGAATTTCTAAATTGAAACGATTGCTGCAGGAGCGGTCGCAGGTTGCGAAGACGGTGCACCTGTCAAACCGCGACTCGCAGCCTCGGCAGCTCCTGCGGATCAGTAAAATCTGTAATATTTTTGTTACACACTGGTAGTAATGTGGCGTTTTCTTGCGGCTGGAAGAATGAGAGTGATGCGCCTGTTTTCTTCCTCGTTGAGCCTGCTTCGGCTGCTGCTGGGCATCTTGTGTGCCGCCACCCTCGCTTTTCTGTGGGGCTTGTTTCTTCAACAGAAAGCCACTTCCGAGCACGAAGCACTGGCCGCCAAAGCCGCAGAACACCTTAATCTGGCAACCATTGCCGCGGAAAACCTGCGGCAACTGGTTGACCGCGCCCAAGCCATCGGCAAAGTCGCGCGCAGTGATATTGAAGATCGCGATCAGCGCAATTGGGGTCTGGTGCGCATGCTCGCCGAGGACCCGGTCCTCAAACGCATGACCCTGTACAGCAAAGATGGCAGGCTTCTGTCCGGCACTCATGTCGATGAGCCACAACAACTGTCCGCTAACTGGCTGGAACAACTTCAAAAGCACTTCGCCCTGTACGGCCTCAAGCCTTTGTTGCCGGGCTCAATCAGCGGTCAGACTGGCTCGCCCTCACCCAGCTGGCGACTACCGTTCCTGCTCCCGCTCACCGATCCCGCTGCACGCGAGCTCGAAAGCGTGTTGCTGGTCCAGCTGGACATCGGCTATCTGGCGGCGCTTTTTGAGCGCATCGATCTAGGCCGCAGCGGCATGATGCGTTTGCTGGATAACACGGGCCAGGAACGGCTGCGCATCACCAGCAGCGGCGTCGTGATCTCTGGAGCAGCATTCAGCCCGGAATTACCATTCAGCGCTCAGGAAGCCGGGGAAATCACCCAATACGCCGCCTCGGCAAACTATCAGAGCTTGTATCGACGCATGGCGCCACGTGGCTTCAGCATCGTGATCAGCCAGCAGCGTGACGAAATCCTCGCCTCCTCAAGGCTGACTTACCAACGCCAGTTCTGGCTGAATGTGTGCATGACAGTTTTCATTCTCGCCAGCCTGATCTGGACTTTGCGAGTACTGCGCCGACGTCAGGAAGCCTTCGCGGCTCTGGAGCAGGCTCAGCAGATCAATCAGCAGCTGATCAGTCGTCTGGAAGACGAGCATCGGCGCAGCAGCCATGCCGCAGCAACCGACCATTTGAGCGGCCTGCACAATCGACGACAGTTCATGGAAGTGGCGGCGCAAGTCTTGACCCGGCAGCGCGGCAAGCGGCAGTTGTTGGCGATCCTGTTCATTGACATGGACCGTTTCAAGTCGATCAACGATTCCCTGGGGCACCGCACGGGAGACTTGCTGTTGCAGGCAGTGGCCGGACGCATCAGCCGCATGCTGGAGCCGAGCGACGAAGCTGCGCGTTTCGGCGGCGACGAATTTGTGGTGCTGCTGGCAGGCGAACGCAGCGAAGAACAGATCGATGCCTGGGCTCGCAGCCTGGTGGAAAAACTGTCTGCGATTTACTCCCTGGAAGGACACGAACTGAGCACCAGCCCTAGCGTTGGCGTCAGCATTTGCCCGCGGGATGGGCAAGACATCGACGACATGATTCGCTGCGCGGACGCGGCCATGTACTCGGCCAAGCGAGCGGGCCGTGGTCAATATCGTTTCTTCGACCCGTCGCTGAACGTCTCGGATATCAAAGAGTTCATCCTTGAACAGGCCTTTACCGGTGCATTGAGTGAACGCCAGTTCTTGCTCCACTACCAACCGCAAATCCGCCTGGATTCCATGCTGGTGGAAAGTTATGAGGCGTTGGTGCGCTGGCAGCATCCAGACTTCGGTTTGCTGTATCCGGATCAATTCATTTCCCTGGCCGAACGCAGCGGATTCATCATCGCACTGGGCTGGGAAGTCTTGCGCCTGGCCTGCGAAGACCTGGCACGCTGGCAAGCCCAGGGCCGGGACTCAAGGCTGGCGATCAACATTTCAGCGATACAGCTGCGCCAGGCAGACTTCAGCGAAAAATTGCTGAGCGAACTGAAGCGTTACCGCATCCTGCCACAGCGCCTGGAACTGGAAATTACCGAGACCTCGGTGCTGGATCCGGAAGGCCATGGCATCGAACATCTGCAACGCCTGCGCCATGCAGGTCTGGCCATCAGTCTCGACGATTTCGGCCAGGGTTATGCGGGCTTCGCTCATCTGCAATTACTGCCGCTGACCAAACTGAAGATCGACCGAGCGGTCATCGCGCCCTTGTCCAACAGTCCCGATGACAACCCAATCGTGGCCTCTACCATCATTCTCGCCAAGCGTCTGGGCCTGGAAGTCGTTGCTGAAGGCGTGGAAACCCGCGAGCAACTCATCTGCCTGAAGCTGGCTGGTTGCGACATGGTGCAGGGCTACCATTTCAGCCGGCCGATGTCGGCCGAACAGCTCAATGAATACGCTCCTTTTATCAACGCGATGGATACCGCATGCGCTCAGTAAAATGGTTGGCCGGGCTTTTAACGACGGCGTTGATGACATCAGCGCTGACCACCACGGTGCATGCCCAATGCACCCAACGCAGCCTGCGCGTTGCGATCATTCCCAATACCAGCAAGCCTTTGGAAGTGTTACGCCGGGACTATCAGCCGCTGCTCGAACGCTTGAGCACTTCGCTGCACATGCCGGTGGACCTGGTGTCTACCTCTTCGTCCTATGAAAGCGTGATTGATGCGATCGTCTCTGGTGGCGTGGACGTTGCCTGGCTTGGGCCTGCTTCCTATGTGATGGCTCGCCAGCGGGACCCTCGCATCGAACCGTTCGCCAGCCTGACGATCAGCCCTGGCTTCTTCACTCCTGCGGGCCACCACTACCAGTCGTTACTGCTGACCCGACGCGGTACCTTCGACAAGGTTGAAGCATTACGCGGCGCCCAGGTGGCCTTGAGCGATCCGGCCAGCACCTCCGGCAGCGTGGTGCCTAACGCTGAGTTTTCCGTGAAAGTCGGCCAGCCCCTCACCCGGTTTTTCAGCTCGGTGGTTTACGCAGGCTCCCACAGCAAATCCCTGGACACCCTGCTGGACGGCAGAGTGGATGCAGCCTTTGTCGCCAGTGTTGAAGTCGATGCCTATCTGAACAACGGACGTATCGGGCGTGACACCTTCAATGTCCTGTGGCGTTCGGAGCCCATCTACTACTCACCTTACGTGTTCAGCGGCAGCCTCTGTCCGGAGTTAAAGGAGCAGATCCGCAAGGCCATGCTCAATGACCAGCAAGGCCTTTCCGCATTTCTCCAGTCCCAGGAAGCCTCGGGCCTGTTCCCGGCCAGCCATGCTGAATACGAGCCGTTGTTGCGGATGATGCAGATGCGTTGACGCGCGCGGTGCCCCTGAAAGAACTGGATCCCTGTGGGAGCCGAGCTTGCTCGCGAAGAACGATGACGCGGTATACCTGTAGAACCGAGTGGCCTGAATCGCGGGCAAGCACCGCTCCCACAGGTTCGGTGATCGCCGCGGGAGCACGCTTGCCCGCGAAGAAAGATCACGCGGTATACCTGTAGAACCGAGGCGCCTGAATCGCGGGCAAGTCGGAATACCACCCACTCGCACCGTCAGGCTCGGTGATCGTGGTAAAAGCTGCCGAAGGCTGCGAATGGCGCGTGTCAGGCAAAAATACCTTCGCAGCCTTCGGCAGCTCCTACAAAAAGCGAGTGATGTGTTTGGTCATAAAGAAAGGTCAGAGCAATGTGCGCCGCGAGCGGCGCACATTGTCTTTGTTGGCTACATCAAACGATGGCGTCCCAAGGACGGTCGCCCTTGTCGTCCTTGATGCGGGTTGGCAGGCCCATGGCGTCAAGCAGCTTGAGGAACGGCTCGGCTGGCAGCTCTTCAACGTTGGCCATGCGCTGTACGTCCCATTCCCCACGGGCAACCAGCAGGGCTGCGGCCACCGGTGGTACGCCAGCGGTGTAGGAAATGCCCTGGCTGTCGGTTTCAGCGTAGGCTTCTTCGTGGTCGGCGACGTTGTAAATGAATACCTCGTGCGGCTGACCGTTGCGGGTACCTTTGACCAGATCACCGATGCAGGTCTTGCCGGTGTAGCCCGGCGCCAGCGAAGACGGATCCGGCAGCACCGCCTTGACCACTTTCAACGGCACGATTTCCACGCCCTCAGCAGTCTTCACTGGCTGCTCGGACAGCAGGCCCAGCTTGTTGAGCACGGTGAAGACATTGATGTAGTGCTCGCCAAAGCTCATCCAGAAACGCACGTTCGGCACGTCGAGGTTCTTGGACAGCGAGTGCACTTCATCGTGACCGGTCAGGTACAGGTTCTGCGAACCCACCACTGGCAGATCATCGGTACGTTTGACTTCGAACATGCTGTTGGTGGTCCATTGGCTGTTCTGCCAGCTGTACACCTGCCCGGTAAATTCACGGAAGTTGATTTCGGGATCGAAGTTGGTCGCGAAATACTTGCCGTGTGATCCCGCATTGACGTCGAGGATGTCGATGGAATCAATACGGTCGAAATGCTGTTGTTGCGCCAGTGCGGCATAGGCGTTGACTACGCCCGGGTCGAAACCCACACCGAGAATGGCGGTGACGTTCTTCTGCTGGCACTCTTCGAGGTGTTTCCACTCGTAATTGCCGTACCACGGCGGCGTCTCACAGACTTTGCCTGGCTCTTCGTGGATGGCGGTGTCCAGATAGGCGACGCCGGTATCGATGCAGGCACGCAGCACCGACATGTTCAGAAACGATGAACCGACGTTGATGACGATTTGCGATTCAGTCTCGAGGATAAGCGCCTTGGTCGCTTCGATATCCAGTGCATTGAGCGAGAAGGCTTTGATATCGGCGGGTTGCTTGAGACTACCCTTGGCCTTGACGCTGTCGATGATGGCCTGGCATTTGGAGATGTTGCGCGACGCGATAGCAATACGACCGAGTTCGTCGTTGTGCTGCGCGCACTTGTGGGCCACCACCTTGGCGACACCTCCTGCACCAATGATAAGAACATTTTTCTTCAATTTCTTTCTCTCTCCTTATCTGCCAGCTTACGAAAGGCTGGACAGGTAATCGTGGAAACCAAACTCACGAACCACCTCGACTGTACCGTCGAGTTGTTTCACTACGATGGACGGCATTTTCAGCCCGTTGAACCAGTTTTTCTTCACCATGGTGTAACCCGCTGCGTCAACAAACGACAGCCGATCGCCGATGGCCAGCGGACGATCAAATTGGTACTCGCCGAAAATATCTCCGGCCAGGCATGATTTACCGCACACCATGTACGTGTGTTCGCCATCGCTGGGTGCCAGCTTGGCGTTCAGGCGGTAGATCAACAGGTCAAGCATGTGGGCTTCGATGGAGCTGTCCACCACGGCCAGGTGCTTGCCGTTATAGAGGGTGTCGAGCACGGTGACTTCCAGAGAAGCGCTCTGGGTGATCGCCGCTTCACCAGGCTCCAGATAGACCTGCACACCGTACTTCAGCGAGAACGCCTTGAGGCGCGCGCAGAATTCGTCAAGCGCATAGCCTTCACCGGTGAAGTGAATACCGCCGCCGAGGCTGACCCATTCCACTTTGTGCAACAGATGACCAAAGCGTTCTTCGATGGTGCCCAGCATCTGGTCGAACAGGCCGAAATCACCGTTCTCGCAGTTGTTGTGGAACATGAAGCCGGAGATCTGCCCGATGACTTCTTCGACCTTGACCGGGTCCCACTCGCCCAGGCGGCTGAACGGGCGCGCCGGGTCGGCCAGCAGGTAATCGGAGCTGCTCACCTGCGGGTTGACGCGTAAACCGCGCACTTTGCCGGCCGAAGCCTCGGCGAAGCGCTGCAACTGGCCGATGGAATTGAAGATGATCTTGTCGCAGTTCTCGAGCATCTCCTCGATTTCATCGTCAGCCCAGGCCACGCTGTAGGCATGGGTTTCGCCGGCGAATTTCTGACGACCGAGCTTGAGCTCGTAAAGCGACGACGACGTGGTGCCGTCCATGTACTGTTGCATCAGGTCGAATACCGACCATGTAGCAAAGCACTTGAGCGCGAGCAGAGCCTTGGCCCCGGAGTGTTCGCGCACGTAGGCGATCTTCTCCATGTTGCCCAGCAGCTTCTGTTTATCGATCAGGTAGTACGGCGTTTTGATCATTTCGACGCCTCCGGCAAGGTCGGCCAAAAAAAGGACACGCATTGTGCCTTCACTAAGGGGCGTTCTCAATGAGTTTCCGCCCTGCGTCGGGGTGGGGCCTGAACACGGGCGATGCCGGCTGATTAAGCCGGTGCCAGGTTACAGTTTGATGGCAAAGTTATTTCAGGGCTGCGCTTTGCGCCCCAGCGCTTTGCTCCAGCTCTGGTCCTTGCTGTGCTGCCAGTTTCGGTCCGCCTGGCTGCCGATGCCGGCATGGTGTTCAACGTCACTGTTCACACTGGCCTGGCACTGACGGAAACCATCATCCCAGCCTGTCGCGTAATAACGGTCCGCCAGATAAGCCGGTACATTTTTCCGATACTCCGCCAGCGCACCGGCGGCCTGTCGACCACTGCCACAGCCATCTTCAAAACCGCTGACGAAGGGCGCCGGATAGCCTTGAGCGAGCAAGCGTTCACGGGTGCTCTGACAGCCACCCAATAGCGCAACAACCACAAACAGAGCTGCCAGCGCCGACACCTCGTGAAATGAGACAGGCATGATGCTCACCTCGGCCGCTCTACTCGGCCGCTCTTTTTTTTGGATATCAGGTTGCGTTCACTGATCGAGGCTGCTGTTGCCGGGCGATAGAGCAGCCAACGGTAACAAAGCACGCAGATCACCCAGTCAAACAGCAAGGTCCAGAGGTTATGGGAGAGAAAATGCGCGCCCTGAAGCATGCGCCCCACAGAAAAAATCACCCCCAACCCAAGGGCCACGCCCAGCGCAATACGTGCGCCGCGTGGATGACGGTCACGTAACGCGAAGAACAGGGCCAACAGCGAAAAACCAGTCGATGCGTGACCACCCGGCCAGCACCGCCCAGGCTTGAGGGTTTCAGCCCGGGCACTGAGCAGCGGCGTGAACGTCTCGATCCCACCGAACTCGGTGAGGCTCCACGGGCACTGAACCGCAGTAAGGGCCTTGAGCGGGGTGACGATTGCGGTACTTAACCCCATCGCCAGCACTACATAACCCAGCGGCCGGCGCCACTCACGCCATTTCGGCCGGAACAGGCTGGCAATAAAGCCGATGACGATCAGCATGCTCAGCAGAATCACCGCCTGCTTGGCGCGATCGTGCAGGATATTTTCCAGCCAGTAGCTCTTACGGCCGATAAAACCGCTGCCTGGAACATAAAATTTTTCGGCAATGGCGAAATCCAGACTTGCGGGGTCCAACCAGAGAAGCAAACCCATGATCAGCAACGGGAAGCCCAGCCAGAGCCGAAAATCAAAATGACGCGACACAGGAAGCGATGGTGCATTAGCCATGAACGAGTTCCGACAAGGATTAAAGTGCAGTTTTTTTCAGTTGCTGACTGACGAGGACGTAGCGGGAAGTTCCAATGTCGCAGTGCCCTTCCCGTCCGACCTGACCATTTTGCGAATCGGCTGCTGCAAGGCTGAACGCCCGTAGAAGAACAGCGCCACCAACAGCGTGCTCAACCAGACGAAAATCCCCGCCCAGAAGGTGTGCGACAGATAGTGCCAGCCTTGCAATACCCGGGTGGTCCCGTAGACCAGGCCCAGGACAGTTATGCCTGCCAGCAAGAGGCGCGAGTGCTGCCAGCGATAGCGTCTGGCAATAAAATAGAGGGCGAACAGGCTGAATGCGCTTGAGGCATGACCACCCGGCCAGCAACGACCAGCCCCGGCCTCGCGCCACAGGGTAAAGTTTTCAAACCATTCCCGATGCAGCTCGGCGCCGCCGTAAAGCGTTGTTTCCACCGGGCAATAGATGCTGGTATGGCTCTTCAGGAAATGGATGACGCCGGTACTCAGGGCAAAGGCGACAATAATGAAGAAGAAATCCAGCCTGTAGCGATGTAACTGCTGCAATGGCCGGGCGAGCCGCGAGCCGATGATGCGACGCGGGAGCCGACTTCCCCGGTACCTTTCCAGTAACGGCCAGATAAAAGACAGCAGCGCACCGATGATTGCCAGCTCACCGGTCCAGTTCGGGATGATCCGCGCCCACTTGTGGGTGATTTTTTCGAAAAGGTGGCTCTCACCAATCGGAAACACGCCAGCGACCGGATCGAAGAACAGATTGCTGAATAGCCGGTCGAGCTCGGTCAGGTCAAAGACCAGAAATGTCAGCAACGCCAGAAGTAAGGGCAAACCCAGATTGCGGTAATAAAAAGTAGCGCGGGGGCTTTGGGCTTTCATTAGAAAAGACATCAATTGGACTGCTCTATAGTCAAGTTTTTCCACTGTGCCGCGTCCAGCGATCCGAGGATCTTCGGTGCATGAGTGCCATCCACCTGAACGAAGAACGCCTGGGTGTATTCACTGCTGCGGTCCGAGGCATGCACGCCCATCTTGCGTTCGAACTGATCAATACAACCGCTATGGGTAATCAGCACCAGATTTTCTTTCAGGTTCTTATTAGCCATAACGGCACCCTTGAAGCCGTTATCGCACTCACTCAGCCAGTTTTGCGTAGGCACCGCCCGCCCCGCGATGAAATCCGCAGTCTGCCGGGTCCGGGTTAACGGGCTGGCGAGCATCCGAGTGTTTTCAAGTCCCAGTCGTTGTAAGCCGAAACCCACCGCCACTGCCGCATTGCTGCCAATTTTAGTAATGCCGTCGGCACTCCCAAGACAGGTATTGCCGGACCGGTCACAACGTTCGGCATGCCTGACCATGACCACTACCTCACCCTGTGCCCAGCGCTGGTACAGACCAGACTTGAGCATATTGCTGCTGACGCCAAGATCCAGCACGGGAGTCGCTGTAAAGAACCAGCCCGAAGTCGTCGCCAGGGTGACAATACTCATGACAAGTGCAATCCGTCCGTAGTTGAAACGACGCTTTCGAAAAGGGGGTCGCTCAGTCACCGAACCAATAATTAACGTCTGGGCCACCTTGTCGCTCCTGCTGAATATTCAGAACTGGGGCGCCCGTTGAGGGCAACCCTCAAATTTCACCCACATCAATGGCTTGACGATAAAACCTGCCCCGTAGCTGAGCAGTGAAAACAATGTGAAAAATAAGTTGAAGCGCTGACTGATAATGCTTCTGCCTTCCGTGAAGAGACGCTGTAACAGTTCATAAAAAAGCGGACATCACCCCACCATTTGTTTGCATGCTTTTCACAAAAATTTTATGCCACCCCCTCTAAAGTCCACGCCATTGGAGACAGCACCGCTTTTTTGCCTGACTGCCAGCGCTCCGCAACTTTTTCAAGTAGATTTCGTATGTTTAAAATCAAAGCAGTTCGCCCTGAACTTATCACCGTCTTCGCCAGCGCCTTCTTGCTGCTCGGTTTTAACGCAACCTTTTGGCAGCACCTCTTTACTATCACCGACACCGGCAGCACGGGCGTGCTGTTGCGCATTGCTTTCAGCGCCATGATATTTTTTGTATTTAATATCGCCCTCACCTTTTTGGCATTTGAAAAAATCTTCAAACCGTTGTTAATCGCGTTGTTCATGATCAGCGCAGGTGTCGCTTACTTCATGAACCGGTATGGCGTGCTTATTGATACAGGCATGTTGCGTAACTTCGCCGAAACCAATGCCACTGAAGTCTGGGATTTACTGTCACCCAAGTTGTTTGTCTATCTTGCACTGTTGGGAGTATTGCCCTCTTTTCTGCTGTGGAAAACCCCGGTCACGTACCGCCGGCTGCATCACGAACTCATCAGTAAAGCGTTGGTCAGCGTGACCTGTGCCGTGGTGATCACGGGTGTTGCACTGTTCAATTACCAGGGTCTTTCATCGCTATTCCGCAATCACAAAGAACTGCGCCTGATGGTCGTACCCAGCAATTACCTGAGCGCATCTATCGGGTATCTACGTGAGCAGATCGTCACCGCCCGGAAACCGTTTCTGAAGATAGGCGAAGATGCAAAGCTGAGCAGTGACTGGGCCCAACACTCGCGCAAATCCCTTACGGTTCTGGTGGTAGGCGAAAGTGCCCGGGCCGAGAACTTCGGCATACTGGGCTACAACCGCGACACGACACCTCAACTGCAGAAAGAGGATGGCTTGGTTGCCTTCACCGATGTTCACTCGTGTGGCACTGAAACGGCGGTATCGGTGCCCTGTATGTTTTCCAACATGGGCCGCAAGGACTACAACGCTTCCACGGCAAAAAGCCAGGAAGGTTTGCTCGACGTGCTCAAGCGTGCCGGTCTGGAAGTAATCTGGCGTGACAACCAGTCCGGTTGCAAAGGCACCTGCGATCGGGTAACAGTCGAGGACGTCAGCAATTTGAAAGATCCTCAACTGTGCGCCAACAACGAATGCAGGGATGAGATATTACTGCAGGGCTTGCAGAACTTTATCGATCACCTGGATAAAAACACCGTGCTGGTGCTGCACCAAATGGGCAGTCACGGCCCTGAATACTTCAAGCGTTATCCCAAAGAGTTCGCAAAGTTTACTCCTGTGTGCCAAAGCAACGCCCTGGACAATTGCAGCAGGGAGAGCATCGTCAACGGTTATGACAATACGCTGCTGTACACCGACCATGTGCTGGCCAGCCTGATTGATATCCTGCGCAACAATCAGGACAAAGTCGACACCGCGATGTTATACCTGTCGGACCATGGTGAATCGTTGGGTGAATACAATTTATTCCTGCACGGCACGCCTTACGTGCTGGCACCCGATCAACAAAAGCATGTGCCAATGCTGGTGTGGTTCTCCGACAGTTATCAGCGGTCGTTCTCGGTCGACAGCCATTGCCTGATGAACACCCGCAACGCACCCTTGAGCCAGGACAACCTTTTCCACTCGATGCTCGGCTTGTTGCAGGTTCATAGCAAAGCTTACGACCCTGCGCTGGATATGTTCGCAGGCTGCAGAAAGGCCAACACTGGCAGCGCGTTGGCGGCTCAGTAACCGCATCCCGGCACACTCATCACCACCACGGGCCTGATCAATCGGGTCCGCAGAATAAAAAAGAGCGGTCCATGCGCATACTTGTTATCGAAGACCATAAAGACATCCTGGCCAATGTGTCGGAGTACTTCACGCTCAAGGGCTGCGAAGTCTCGGGTGCCCTGGATGGCGTAACCGGGTTGCATCTCGCGGTAACGGGGAACTTTGACGCGATCATTCTGGACCTGATGCTGCCTGGAATGGATGGCAACACGGTCTGCCGACGCGTCCGGGAAAATACCAGCCAGCACGTACCCATCTTGATGCTCACCGCCAGAGACCAACTGGATGACCGTCTGACCGGGTTCGAGGTAGGCGCCGATGATTACATCGTCAAACCGTTTGCCTTGTCTGAATTATTCGCTCGGGTTGAAGCCGTCACCCGGCGCTTCAAGGGTGTGCAAAAAAACATCATTCAGGTCCATGACCTGACCTTCGATCTGGACTCGCTCGAAGTCAAACGCGCAGGCGTACTGCTAAGACTCAACCCGACCAACAGGGTCCTGCTGGAACTGCTTATGCGCAAAAGCCCCGCGGTGGTCAGACGCAAGGATTTCGAACAAGCGCTCTGGGGTAACGCCCCTCCCGACACGGATAGCTTGCGGACCAGCATCTACACGCTGCGCAAGACCATCGACAAGTCCTTCGAGACTCCGTTGCTGCACACGGTTCACGGCATGGGCTATAAGCTTCAAGGACCGCGATAGTAACAATCGTCAAACGCAAGCCATCCGGATTCGGGACTCAACACTGGCCCCGGGGTTGGGCGGGTCACGTTGGGAGGCCGCGCAAATGGCCACCCAACAGGCAGTGATGCTGCGGGTCATCTGACGCGACACCATCGGCAGGTCCCACAGGGTTCAGCGATTGCCACACGAATGTTCTGTTGAATCATACTGCGCCTCAGCCTGTCCCATCCTCACGCATCACCCAATTACCCGGAGGTTCTTGATGAGCAACGCGCCTTACGTTCCACCCAAGGTCTGGAAGAACGAAGCACCGTCTGGCGGTGCCTTTGCGAGTATCAACCGCCCCGTTGCCGGGCCGACCCATGAAAAGCAATTGCCCGTGGGCAAGCATCCTTTGCAGCTGTATTCCCTGGCCACACCCAATGGGGTGAAGGTCACGATCCTGCTGGAAGAGCTGCTGGCGCTGGGGCATAGCGGTGCCGAATACGATGCGTGGCTGATCCGTATCAACGAGGGTGATCAATTCTCCAGCGGCTTTGTCGAGGTCAATCCCAACTCGAAAATCCCGGCCTTGCTGGATCGCACTGCCCAGCCCGAGATCCGGGTATTCGAGTCAGGTTCGATCCTGCTGTATCTGGCAGAGAAGTTCGGCGCCTTGTTGCCTGCCGACCTTGCCGGGCGAACCGAAACCCTGAACTGGCTGTTCTGGCAAATGGGCGCGGCACCTTATCTGGGCGGTGGTTTCGGACATTTTTATGCCTACGCCCCCGAGAAAATCGAGTACGCCATCAATCGCTTCACCATGGAGGCCAAGCGTCAGTTGGACGTGCTCGAACAACGCCTCAGCCACAGCCCCTATCTGGGCGGCGACAGCTACACCATCGCCGACATTGCAGTCTGGCCGTGGTATGGCGAACTGGTGCGGGGCAATCTGTATTCAGCTGGAGAATTCCTCGCCGTCGACGAATACCCCCATGTACAGCGCTGGGCAGAAGAGATCGCCAAGCGACCTGCGGTTATCCGTGGCAAGCGGGTCAATCGAACCTGGGGCGATGAGGACAGCCAGCTAGCGGAACGGCATCAGGCGGCGGATCTGGATTGATAACCGGGCCAATGCAGCTCCTACGCACTGCAGTCATCGTGGGAGCGGTGCTTGGTCTGGGCCGCATCCGGGACAATTACAGACACCCCGGTTCATCAGTCCTACCGAGCCATCGTTCATCGCGGGCAAGCACCGCTCCCACAGTAAATCGGCGGTTGTCTGCTATACCGAGGCGCTACGATTCGCGGGCAAGCCTCGCTCCAACGGGGAACTCAGTCGCCTGTAGGAGCCAAGCTTGCCGGCGATGAACGATGACGCGATGCGCCTGGCGTGCCGCGTACCCTGTGGGAGCGGTGCTTGCCCGCGATGAACGATGACGCGATGCGCCTGACAGACCTCGGCGCCGGTATGGTCCGGAGGCGGCCCAGACCAAGCCCCGCTCCCACAAAAATCACCCGACCCCGTGGGAGCGAATTCATTCGCGAAGAGGCCAGTACATTTGAAGCCTCTTTATTGGTAGCCCGCTCTTACAGGTTCTGCGGCTCAGTCTGATCTGCTTTTTTCTGCAATGTTTGATGCTGTTTTCAACACAGATTTTCGCCCATCATGGCTGCCCAGCTCCCGCAGGCCTCGCTCATGAAACGCTACGAACAATTCGCCGCTGATATCGCTGAACTGATCCGCACCGGCATGCTGGCGCCCGGCGAGAAAGTGCCGTCGGTAAGAATGGCGAGTCGTACCTATGCGGTCAGCCCTTCGACGGTATTCAAGGCGTACTACCTGCTGGAGGATAGAGGTTTGATCCAGGCGCGGGCGCGTTCCGGCTATTACGTGAGGGAGTGCTCCGCGAGCGCGATGGTTGAACCCGAGCTGGTCAGGCATGTGAGTGAGGGCACTGATGTTGCCGTCAGCGAGTTGATATTTTCGGTAATGGCATCCCTTAAAGACCCTGAAACAGTCCCCTTCGGTTCAGCGTTTCCCAGTCCGTGGCTTTATCCCTTGCCACGCCTGGCCAGGTCCATGGCAACGGCAGTTCGCGAGATGTCACCCGCAGCCATTGTCAGCGACATGACCACTGGCAACCCCGAGTTGCGGCGCCAGATTGCGTTGCGCTACATGATCAGCGGCGTTCGCTTGCCGGCCAATGAGCTGGTGATCACCAACGGCGCGATGGAAGCCTTGAACTTGTGCCTGCAATGCGTCACTCAACCCGGTGATCTGGTTGCCATCGAGGCTCCGGCTTTCTACGCCTGCCTTCAGGTACTGGAGCGCCTGAAACTCAAAGCGGTCGAGATCCCCGTCCACCCCCGCGATGGTGTAGACCTCACGTCGCTGCAAGACAGCCTGCAACGCTTGCCCATCAAGGCCTGCTGGTTCATGAGCAGCCTGCAGAATCCATTGGGTGCCAGCATGACCCAAGAGAAGAAAGTCATGCTTTACGACCTGTTGACCGCCCATGACATTCCGCTGATCGAAGACGATGTGTATTCAGAGTTGTACTTCGGAACCCGGGCGCCCAATCCGATCAAAAGCCTGGATCGACACGGCCTTGTGATGCACTGCGGCTCGTTCTCGAAGAATCTGGCGCCAGGCTACCGGGTGGGCTGGGTCGCCGGCGGGCGTTATACCGAGCAGATCAATCGCCTGAAACTGATGACCACGATTTCACCTTCAGTGCCGGCTCAGGCGGCTATCGCCGATTACCTCAAGCACGGCGGTTATGATCGCCACCTCAGGAAATTGCGCGACACGCTGGAGCTGCAACAAGGCGCAATGCTGGCCGCCGCGACCCGCTACTTCCCCTCGAATACCCGAGTTACCAAACCCTCGGGCGGTTACTTTCTGTGGTTCGAATTCCCGGAGCAGGTTGACTCCCTGCAACTGTTTCAACTGGCGCTGGCACAGGGAATCAGCCTGGCACCTGGCCCCATATTCTCCGCCAGCCAGCGCTTTCAAAACTGCGCACGGCTCAATTACGGATACCCCTGGGATGAATGCAGTGAGCAGGCAATGGCCATGCTGGGACGTATCCTCGCCTCATTTTGAGTAACGCAGCTTGCTGCAGGAGTTGTCGGAGGTTACGACGGCGACGAAAGCGGTGGGCCTGAAAGACACGGTTCGCCGCCCCCCGCACTCCCACAGCCAGCTCCTAAAGGCCTGCGTGTTTCAGGCACATCTGAAAAGCCGCAGCGAACGTGATCCAGTCAGCGTTTCCAACCTTTGCGAAGTTCATGGCGGCGCAGAAAACCCGGAGTGTCATCGTAACTTCATCCCCGTGGTTTTCTATGAATGCAGCTTAGAAAGCTCTCAGGGGAACTGCCATTAGTTAGCCACTAGTTAGCCACTAACTGCGACATCTAACGCCCCACTTACGCCAGTTAATCAGTCGTGAGTTTTACGTCGCTGTACGTAATCTCATATAGCCACTGCACTTTCTGTCGAACTTCTAAAAGGAATAGACAATGTCCGTCAAAGCAGTAAGCACTTTAGGCGTCAATACCAAACCAGAAGATCCGAAAGCCGGTGAAGCCTGGGAATTGGCTGTCAAGCAGGCCAAAGACGCGGGCATTGAATGGCAGAGGCCGAAAGACGACACACGCACGGCGCAGGAAATAATTGACGATAGTCCGTTGCTGAAAAATCTTGGCGACCAGAGCGACGTGAAGAAAATGCTTGAAAACCGGGTCGGTCATTTCACCAATGACCCTGATGCCGCGTACCGGGCCACCCAAGTGCTGGAACATATCGAAAAGCTCGACGAGGGTGGCAATCGGGTCGCAGGCAAAGATGTAAACAACGGCCGGGTAGATGGTTTCACCAAGGGCGGCGACGCCAAACATGGCACTGAGGCGGGTCGCCTGCAGGATTTCGGCAAATACGGCTTCTCCAATCTCAAAGGTGAATTGAAGGATCTGTCCAGCGCCAGCAACGACCCACAAGCCCGTGAACAGGCCGAGGCTCTGGGTATCAAATGGGAGCGCCCGGAGAATGATCAGCGATCGGCCCAGGAGATCATTGACGACAATCCCCTGATCAAGAATCTGGGCAATCAAAGCGGCGTGAAGGACATGCTCAAGGAGCAGGTTGGCGATTTCGACACAGACGCCGACGCGGCCTATCGCGCAGGTCAGGTGATGGACCGGATAAGCATGTTCGATGCAACAGGTAAATCGCTGTCCGGTGGCGATGTGTTCAACAGCAGCGTCGATGGCTTCACCAAGAGCGGCGAAGCGAAGCACGGTACTGAAGCAGGCCGCCTGCAGGACTTCGGCAAATACGGCTTTTCGGCGCTGCCCGAGCTGAAAAAAACCGATGAAATCGGCAGTTATAAGGATTATCTGAAAACCAATCCCGACGCCGATGAAGCCTCGAAAACCCTTGCCAGGTACGCGGCGATCCTTGATGACAGCTTCGAAGCGATCAAGGGCAAGACCGGCGCGGGCAAATACCTGACGGCGGACAACCTCACGGAGTACAAGGAGCAGAACACCCAACTGAGTGACGAGGTCAAGCAGGCACTGGACTTCTTCTCCCAGCCAGGCGCCTTCCAGCTTATTGATAACGCCAAGAACCCGCTGGGCAAGGGCCCTGATGGGGATGTCAGCCAAGGCGATATCCAGAGCTGGCTCAAGAGCAGCTCAGTGCCCAAGGACGCTACCTCGGTCACCGCGCTGCTGGCATCGATCGCCGATAACAATCTGCTGGCAAAGGTCGATACATCGGGCTTCAGCAAAGATGTGTTCGAGCATCCCGAGAACTACACCGCGGAACAAAAGGCCGCTGTGCTTCAGGACTTGCAGACAGCACAGCAGTTGATCATTCAAGGCAGTGGCGCTGGGATGTGGAAGGACGACAAGTCGCAGGTCACCATCGCCAACATCGTGCGCAGCCATCCGGACGCGCAAAAGCTACTGGATGATGTCAACGAACACATTGCGATTCTTCAGGACGACAAGGAAGTCGCCAAATATATGAGCGAAAACAGCACCAGTGAGCTGAAAAAACTGGTGGACGACAGCCCGGCGCTGAAACAGGCACTGGAAAAAACCTACCAGGACGAAGTCAAATCCGGCAAGGCCCTCGATAGCTTGTGGGAAGCGAAGTCCAAAGACGGCAAGACCGATCAGCAGCAGATCCTTGCCGAGTTCTTCGCCACCGGGCAAAGCCTGCAGAGCGCCCTGGGTATTCAGGATGTCAGCGAACTCCAAAGCGCGGTGAAGAGCTCATCACACAATCAGGAGCTGCAAGACTTCTATGAGAAGTCACTGGCTTCAGGTGACCGTTTGAACGTGTTGCTCAAGGACCATACGATTGAAGAAGCCACCAGCGCTTTCGGCATGGAAGTGGCGATGTATAACGCCGCGCTGGATCCTGAATTCACGGGTAAATTCGATACCCAGTTGAATGATAATTTCAGCAAAATCGTCCAGGGCAATGCCTTCAAGGATGCCTCGTTCGATGACATCAAGCAGGCCTTCGGCATTAATGGCGGTGATCAACTGGATGAGGCGAAAGTCAAAGCCCTCATCGAGCAGATCAGCAAAGACAGCCCGGAACTGCTGGTCAACGCCGACGGCACCGTCGCGACGCCCGATCAGATACTGGCGACGTTCCGGGGCGATTGGGACCTGCTGCGTCAGGGCACCAAGACCATTGATAGCCTCGGCCTGTTCAGCAAAGATTCGTCGGTCAAGGAAGCTTCGAGCAAAGGCGTTCTGCATGGCGTCAGCGGCCTGTTCATGGCCGGCATCACTATCGCCAAAGGCGCGAAAAACGCGGGCAAGCTCACTGACCGGCAGATCGTCGACATCACAACGGGATCGGTGCAGTCCGCAACGCTGCTGACCGAAGGCGGCATCAAGGGCTACCAGAATTACCTGAAAGAAGTGAAAGGCAAACTCGACGGCGACCTGCTCAACACGGTTGGCTCGCTGCTCGACGATGTCTCGCCGGAAAACGCCGGCCTGCAGAACCAGACCAAACTCCACGAAAAGCTGACCTCCAACCTGAAGAAGCTTGAAGAGGCCGCCAAGGGCGTCGGCGGCATTGCCGGGATCGCCGCGGGGGCTTACGGCATATTCGACGGCGTCCAGTCGATCAGAAAAGGCGACACAGTAGCTGGCGGCTTGAGCATCACCGCCGGTTCGCTGGGCATCATGGCCGGCTTGGCATCAACAGTGGAAGGTGGCCTGGGTCTGCTTGGCGTGAACCTGACCACCCGAGTCATCCCGATGCTCGCGGGAACACTGGGCTTCGCAGCGGCGGGAGTCGCGGCGCTGGCGACGATGATTCCGATGCTGATTGAAGAAGGCAAGCAGGAAACCAGGGTCGGTAACTTTGCCAATATGCTCAGCGAATACCTCACTCACTATGAGATCGACGGGGTCAAGAACGGCGATATCTGGGATATCCCGGATGAAGAATGGCCGGGCCCTGATGAGACCATTGCCTCATGACTCATCGATAACCGCCTCAATCGGAATGCTTTCTGCAGGAGCGCACGAGCAACGCGAGACCGCGATAGCGGTGTATCAGCCAGCACTCCATCGCTGCCTCGCGCTGCTTGTGAGCGCCTGAAGGAGCCAGTTGACCCTCGATGTCGTGGGTACATGCGCGCATCTGCTTCGTTGAAGATGCCGCTCTGCGGGCTAACGCCGGTCTAACGCAAGCGCTTGTCCGCTATGAACGATGACGCGGGTTACCTGTCAATAAGCGTGCTTGAGTAAGCACGAGCAATTGGGGTAAACAGGCAGGCCCGCAAAGCGCTGACTGGTATGCCCACTGGCTTGAGGCTTGCAAAGCACCACTCCAACTGCACCGCCGCGACATAATTCTGACGGTGCAGCATCCAATGAGTGCTCAAGGACGCAGCGATGCGCCGGTTATTATCAGGAGATGTACCGTGTCAACTCTTAGTGAAATCGCAGCGAACCACGCGAAAGCCGCTAAAACGCTGCAAGCTAAATCCGTGATGCTAAGCGGGCTATGCGGCTCAACCGAACAAGCACTCGAAATCCCTCCAGCGCAATCCGCGGAGCAACTTGCTCGACACAACTTCGCTCCGATCAGCGAGAATGTTTCAGGGCAAGTCGCCTGTCATTCATACTGACTTTTGCCGATCTCCCCCTTATTCTGCTGGGCCTTCAGCAGAATAATAACGCTCGATGAAAACCCCCTTAACAGCCCGAGAGGTCTGCCAACTGCTCAGAGATATTGCGCTGGGCACCCGGCTGATAAGCCTTGCCAGCACGGTTGACAGCGGCATCTTGACCGTAGACGCCGATGGCTGGAGACTCGGTCTCTGCACATCCAATGGCGCTTTGGCGTCTTGCGAATCTTGCCACTCACCGGACGGTCGATCCGCGTCCCAGGAGGCGTGGCAAAGCTATGGTACTGATCCGATGGAGCTGCTAAGCACATGGGAGCTTGCCCAAGTGAGTCGTCTGCTCAACGAGCTGGCTTTATAACTCGCCCATCACGACTGGCCTTGCCGGGATACAAACTGACATCAGTCAACGCAGCAGTGAGCGATTTTGCCCGGCGGTATGTGATAATCGGCACCTCATTCGACTTCCCAGCACAGAGCACTGCGCATGTCCTATCGGGCACCCCGGGACCTGGCCCTTGACCTTGCACTTTCTACCCTGCTTGAAACCCAAGTGCACGAGGGACACTACGCCAGCGTCGACGAGGCTCGCCTGGCGGTTCTGCGGATCACCCAGGGCAGCGAGGCCGGCACCCGGGACGTGACTGCCGAGCAGGCCGGCGAGACGGCGCTATACGACTCGATGGACTTCACCCGTCTTGCCCTTTCGGCGGTGAGTGGCGTGGGCGTCTGGACCTACGAAGTGTCCAACGACTGTTTTTACTGCGACGCGGGCATCAGTGAGTTGTATGGCATCGACCCAGTGCAAGCCGCAGCCGGTATCAAGCGTCAGGATTTTCTCGCCAATGTGCACGCCGATGACCTCGCCGCGCTGCGCAATACCATGTCCAACGGGCTGATCAAAAGCGGCGATCTGGAACTCGAATACCGTATTGTCCACCCGGACGGCTCGATCCGCTGGGTGCTTTCCCGTGGTCACACCTATTTCAACGGCGCGGGTGAGCCGGTGCGGCGCACCGGGGTCGGCCTCGACATGACCGCCCAGCGACTGCTGGAACAACAGTTGCGCCAGAGCCAGAAGATGGAAGCAGTCGGGCAATTGACCGGCGGCCTGGCCCACGATTTCAACAACCTCCTGACCGGGATAATGGGCAGCCTGGAAATGTTACGGCTGCGGGTCAGCCAAGGCCGCTTCAGCGAGACGGACCGCTACCTCGATGCGGCTCACAGTGCATCCAACCGTGCTGCAGCCCTGACCCATCGCTTGCTGGCCTTCTCCCGCCGCCAGACCCTGGAGCCCAGCTCCACCGACGTCAATCGCCTGATTGCCGGGATGCTGCAACTGATTCGTAGCACTATCGGCCCGGCCATCCTGGTGCAAGTTCAGAATGCCGCTGACCTCTGGCTGACCCAGGTTGACGCCAACCAGCTGGAAAACGCCCTGCTCAACCTGTGCATCAATGCCCGGGATGCCATGGCCCAGGGCGGCACGCTGACCATTAGTACCGGCAACTGCACGTTACCGGCCATTGCCGCCGCTGAACGCGACTTGCCGGTTGGCGAATACCTGACGCTGAGCGTCAGCGACACGGGCACCGGCATGAGCAGCGATGTCATAGCCCATGCCTTTGACCCGTTCTTCACTACTAAACCCATGGGCGAAGGCACCGGCCTGGGCCTGTCGATGATCTACGGTTTCGTCCGCCAGTCGGGGGGCAGCGTGCAGATTGATTCGCAGCCAGACGTCGGCACCACCATGACGTTGTACCTGCCAAGGTCGCAAGCGGAAACCGCCGCGTCCCATGACGCCCCTGTTCCACTGCCGCCCTCTGCCGCCGGACAAGGCGAGACAGTGCTGGTGATCGACGATGAGCCCGCTGTGCGCATGCTGATCATCGAAGTCCTGGAAGATCTGGGCTACACCGCCCTGCAAGAGGCAGACGGAGCGAGCGGCCTGCAGGTGCTGCAATCGAATCAGCAAATCGATCTGCTGGTTACCGACGTCGGCCTGCCCGGCGGCATCAATGGCCGTCAGGTCGCCGATGCTGGCCGCAGCTTGCGACCCGATCTGAAAGTGTTATTCATCACCGGTTATGTCCACGACGCAACGCTGTGGGAGGAACAACTGGAGCCGGGCATGCACCTGCTGACCAAGCCTTTTTCGATGTCTGAGCTGACACAGCGCATCAAGCGGGTGATCACTGAATGAAGGGGCGGCCGCGCTCTATTGCGCGCAATCTCGCCCGACAACACCGAACAGTCTAGTAACCGACCCCGCGTACGCCGCCCGAAGCGCGAATGGATTCGCCGGTGACCCAATGCGAGTCCTCACAGGCAAGAAACACTGCCAGCGGCGCTATGTCTTCCGGCTCGCCAAAACGGCCCAGCGGCGTCCCGGAAAGGATCTTCTCTCCCAGTTCGCCCGCAAAGTTCCCATGGGTGGCCGGGGTATTGGTGTGCCCGGGCAGGATGGAATTGACCCTGATCCCACGCGCACCCAACTCCCTGGCCAAGGCGAAGGTCAGGGTATCAACCGCCCCCTTGGTTGCTGAGTACGCACTCGACGCCAGGTACGGGTCAGTACTCAGGATCGAGCTGATATTGATGATGCTGCCTTTAGGTCCGAGGAGTTTGACCGCCTCTCGCGCGGCCAGAAGATAGCCCAGCACGTTCAGGTTGAATTGCTTGTGAAAGGCTTCGGTGGTCAGGTCATCGATCATTTCGAATACCGCTACACCCGCATTGTTGACCAACACATCCAAAGCGCCGTATTTGGTTTTAACCGTGTGAAACAGGCGCACGACATCAGCCTCAAGGCTCATGTCAGCCTGTATTGCGAAAGCGCTGCCACCCTGCGCCGTGATCTGAGCAACCACTGCATCCGCATCTGTCTGGCTGGAGGCGTAATTCACGATCACGGTTGCACCCTGCTCGGCCAATGCTCTGGCGATGCCAGCACCGATGCCTTTGGATGCGCCTGTTACAACGGCAATTTTTCCTTCGAGTTTCATAAGCTGATAGTTCTCCGAGCGAAGTGAGGTCTCTACAAAAATTCGGTGCCTGCGGATACCACCGCCAGAGCACAACGAACTGCGTGACTCAGTATTGCGCCCGCAGACGAGCCAGCGTCTGCCGGTTTGTCGCACATCCTTGCCTATTCTTCTCACATGCCTTGCGCCGCCCTGACAACAGGCTCATCGTTCAGCCCATGGATAAAGCAATGACGGAACTGCGCAGCATCGTGATGCGCGCCCAGAACATGTGGACCGATACCGGATTGCCCCGGGTGGCCATGGTCAGGGCGGAGGCGTGTGCGGATCAGGTTTACCAGCCGATGTTGCACCTGGTGCTTCAGGGTCAGAAAACCCTGTCGATTGGTGATGAGGTGTCTCGCTACCCGGCAGGCAGCTACTTTCTGGTGCCGGTCGATGTTCCGGCCACCGGCCAGATTCATCGTAGCGCTGCTGACCTGCCCTATCTGGCGGTCAGCCTCACTCTAGATCCAGAGGTGATCTCGACGCTGTTGCTCAACGAAGGCAAGTCCACAGCAAGCCACAGCGATACGAGCTTTGAAGCGGTGCCTGCACCGACGGAGATGATTGACGCGTGGTTACGGATGATGCGCCTCATGGATCGCCCTCACGAAGCCGCAGTACTGGCCCCTATGATCGAGCGTGAGATTCTGTTTCGCGCCTTGCAGGGACCATTGGCAGGGATACTTCGTGACATTGCCCGCCCGGACGGGCGACTGGCGCAGATTCGGCGGGCAAGCCAGTGGATTCGAGAACACTACACCGAGCCCTTTCGCGTGGAGCCGCTGGCAGTGATGTCGGACATGAGCGTCGCGGCGTTTTATCGGCACTTCAAATCCGTCACCGCCATGACGCCCATTCAGTACCAGAAACGCTTGCGCCTTCTCAGGGCACGCTGGCTGTTGTTGTTCGACACGCTGGATGCCACATCCATTGCTTACACCGTCGGCTATGAAAGCGCCTCGCAGTTCAGCCGCGAGTACGCCCGCCTGTTTGGTCTGCCCCCGGTGCAAGATGCGGCGCGGTTCAAATCGCCGCCACAGATATCAGGCTTACCGCCCACAAAGGACGCGGGAAGAATTCTGCAGCAGACCAGGGCTTGATAGCCGCCACCGGGCTAGCCTCTAGAGCGCTTGCCCAGATCTGGTCTCCAAGCTGGCAATCACCTCAGCGCGGGTCGTGACCTGGCGGAAGTGATGCTTCCAGAGATCAATGCCTAACTGACCCGAACGATCCAGCGATGACCCCACCGTCAGGTCAGTCACCAGCGTCGGGCATAGTCCTGCATCGAACAGCGCAAAACCGGCGGCCAGCACACAGGTTTCGGTCTGCATGCCACACACCAGCACCCGCTCGGCACCCAGCTGCCTGACGTGGTCGATCAACTCGGCCGTCGGCCCGTACCCGTGCTTTATGAACACCTTGTCGGCTTCAACCAGACTCTCGTCCTGCGCCGCAGGGTGCCACCCCAGTTGCTTTTCAAAGGGAGTGACCTGTTCGTCATGGAGTTCGACCGAAGCGATGGTCGGGATCATGGCTGAAAATGCCCGCACACCGTCGACCAGCCACTCAGGCGGACTGAAGGTTTCCTGAACATCAACGATAAGCAACACCTGCTGCATGGACTTCTTCCGGATACAAGCTGAGGGCCGGCAGTATATAGCGGCTGGCGCCAAGTCGCCTGCATCGACAGCTCACCGAGATTCGACAACAGCGTTCGCACTCTGCAAAAGTATCAGAGCCACGCCCTCCCCACGCAAAAGGACCCTGCACCATGGAATGCGCGCCGACCCTGCGGACTTCACGTCTCCTGCTCACGCCTCTGCAACTGACCGATGCGCCCGCCATACAGCAGTTATTTGCCCACTGGGAGGTAGTCCGCTATCTGGACAGCCGTGTGCCCTGGCCTTATCCGGAGGATGGGGCGCTGACGTATGTTCGCGATATCGCACTGCCTGCCATCGCAGCGGGCCATGAATGGCACTGGATGATCCGCCTCGCAGCAGAACCAGCGACCTGCATCGGCAGTATCAGTCTGTATGACCAGCCGGGTAACAATCGAGGCTTCTGGCTTGCGCCGCAATGGCAAGCAAAGGGTTACATGCGGGAAGCCTGTGAGGTCATCAACACCTATTGGTTCGAGACGCTGGCGCGCCCCGTGATGCAAGTGCCCAAGGCAGTGGCTAATCAGTCTTCACGCAACGTCTCCCAACGTGAAGGCATGCGGATGATCGGGACACAGAGTGGTGACTTTGTGTCCGGGCCCATGCTCAAGGAGATATGGGAATTGACCCGGGATGAGTGGATCAGCAAAAAAAATGCCACACGTTAGTCTTCGAAGGGATCGAGCAGGTTTTTTCTCTGGCTCCACCCAGCGCAGGAGCATGGACAGGGTCACTGCGAGTCCGTACTGTGGCGGCTTTTCCAGCCTGGCACCTGAAGCCCCGCCCTGAAACGACCATCAGGCTGCTCAGAAAGCGCCTTCCCAATGGAGTCAGGTCGGGAGATCGGGCTGGATATTTCAACGTGCGTACACACCGGGTAGAAACATGAATCGTCGCAAGAAACTGAACCAGATCCTGAAGGCAAACGCCAAAAAAGCCAGCGCCAAATTGGCCCCTGTCAACAAAGACAGATACATCAGCAAAGCTGACCGGCTGAAAATGGCGGCTGAATCCAGCGAGGATTGCACCACTACCTCGCAGAGCTGAGGGACTTGCCTGCCGGACACGTTTTACCGTCTATGCTTGCCTTGTCCGTCCAATCGGCTCCGCAACCGGAACCGTGTGCTGGAACACCGAACAGCTCGACAGGCAGAAAATGTGAATTACTCGACCGTGACTGTTGCGCTGTTCTGTCTGATGACGGGCCTTTCGGGCCTCTCGGCCGGTGCAGAGCGCTATCAGGTGGTGACCGAGGAGTGGGCGCCCTTCAACTACCTGGAAAACCATCAGATCGCCGGCATGACCACCGAAATCGTCCGGGCCATCATGGCAACTGGTGATGATTTCGAGATAGTGCTGCTGCCCAGCATGCGCGCCTCACACGTCTTGAAGAGCAAACCCAGGACCATTCTGTATTCAATGTTCCGCACCCCGGAGCGCGAGCAATCATTCAAATGGGTCGGGCCGATCGTCGAGGAGTCTATCCATCCGTGGCAGCTGGCGAAGGCGCTACCGGTCAGTTCGCTTGAGCAGTTGATGCACGCCCCGCAGATCACCACCCGCCATGCCGGGCTGCTGCCGGACCTGCTGCGATCAATGGGCTTCAGTAATCTCGACCGCAGTGCGACCGAAAGCCTGCAGCTGTACCGCATGCTACTGGCCGGGCGCACTCGGATCATCATCGGCGACACCGATGCCGGGGTCGCCTACTACAGTCGCCAGTTGGGCATTCCAGACGGTACGCTGCGCCAGATCCCCATCGAGTTGTATCGCTCATCACTCTACATCGCCTTCAGCCCTGACTCCGATGACAGGCTGGTCGCGGCCTGGGCCGATGCTTTAGAGCAACTGCGCGAGTCGGGTGAACTGGCACGCATCAAGCATCGTTATGAGCTGCCTGCGGGGCCGTGAATAAGGGGTGTCTGGCACACCACTGTTCGCATTCAGGCAGTTCCCCGCCCGATCGCACCTTCCAGAAAATCGATAAACGCCCGGGCCTTGGCATTCAATGCAGATCGCTCAGTAACGCATGCGTAGATGTCCATCGGCTCGGACTCCGCAGTCGCTGCGCCGGTTTTGCCTGACTCGAACAGCGGCAACAGTCGGCCACTTTCAATCAGCGGCCCGGCGATGAAGCTTGCGAGACGAGCGATTCCGCCGCCGTTCAACGCAATCTGCGCGAGCATGTCGATGTCATCGCAGACGAATTCCGGGTTGACCTTCGCCTCGCAGCGTTTGCCTTCGACGATAAAATTCCAGGGCAGAAAACGCCCATCGGTGGGGTAGCGAAAAACCAGGCAGGCGTGAGCCTTTAGGTCATCTGGCGTGACCGGAACTCCAGCCCGGTCCAGATAAGCAGAGGATGCGCAGAACACAAACGCAAAGGATGCGATGCGCCGGGCCACCAGCCGATCACTTAACTGGGCGTTGATGCGCAGACTGACGTCGATGTTCTCCAGCCTATGATCCACGCGCCGGTCAGTGCTGATCAGTTCAACATTGATGCCGGGATAAGCCGCTTTGAAAGCGGGCATGAGCGGTGCCAGCACATGGCGACCAAAAGCTGCGGTGGTCGCGACACGCAGCGGCCCCTGAGGCTCCGTGGCTACGGCCGCGACTTGTGAGGCCAGTTCAACTTCACGGGGGATGTGACGCACCTTTTCGAAGTAACGCGCACCGCTTTCGGTCAGCACCATGGTGCGCGTGGTCCGCGATAGCAGGCGCACGCGCAGATGCTTTTCCAGCCGAGAAATACTCTGACTGACCGCAGCGGCGCTCATGCCCATGGCGCGAGCGGCAGCGGCGATGCTGCCAGCTTCCACCACGCGAATGTAGGTATTGATCAAGCCTAGAAGATCCATCGACACCACACACTCTATTCGTTGGATTTACTTAACAATCATTCAATCGACAAGCCTCTACTGAGCTGTCCGGCAAATTGTTAGCTTAACCCCGACAGACACTCAAGATTAAAGAGGCAAGCACATGACCCCGAGTAACACCCAGAGGAATCGGCGAGTTCGCCTCCCTAAACGCGCCACGCCCTACGTGTTCGCCTTGTACATGGCGACGATCATGGCATTTCTGATGTGCTTGGTCATTACCCTGGCTGAGTTTGGGGTGAACGAACATTACATGAGGAATGTGATGAAGGCCTACCAGGTGGCGATGCCTTCGGCATTCATTTGCGTGTTAGTCGTGCGGCCGACGGTCGCCCGGCTCGTGGCATGGACAGTGCACGGGCATTGAGGCCAACGGGCGACCGGATCTGGCAGATGTTCCGCGTTATCGTTCTTCGCGAGCAAGGTGGAGCGCCACCCCGGTCGATCCCACAGAGATCACGGTCGTCCGTTGGAGCCGGGCTTGCCCGCGAACCAGGCGACGCGGTCTATCAGACGTACCGCGTCATCGTTCATCGCGGGCAAGCGCGCTCCTACGGACGAGCGCTGAAACCTGTGGGAGCGGTGCTTGCCCGCGAATCAGACACCGCGGTTTAGCACGCCTACCGCGCCATCGTTCATCGCGAGCAAGGTGGAGCGCCACCCCGGTCGATCCTACAGAGATCTCGGTCGTCCGTTGGAGCCGGGCTTGCCCGCGAACCAGGCGACGCGGAGCACCGCTTCCACAATAGATGTGGTCACCGCATCGCTAGCTTTTAACCACACCGGCAGCGTGCAACGCGCGGATTTCTTGAGGGGTATAACCCAGCTGATCAAGCAGCTCCGAGGAATGACTGCCCAGCTCGGGCACGTTCAAGCGAGCGCCGAAACGCTGGCCATCCATTTCGAACGGCAACATCGGCACTTTGACTTCCGAGCCATCAGGCGCTGTCAACGCCGCCATGCCGCCGGATGCATTCAGGTGAGCATCCTCGAACAAGTCCTCAGGCCGTTGAATCGGCGAAAATGGCAGACCGGCCGCTTCGCAGCGGTCCATGACCTCCACCTTGCTGATACCGGCAAGACACGCTCTGACCAGAGGCAAAATATCGTCACGCGCCTGCACTCGCTGATTGTTCGCGGCCAGTGCGGGGTCTTCGGCCCATTCGCTGAAACCGAATGCTTTACAGAAGCTCTGCCATTGGCCGTCGCTGACCACACCGAGGAACACTTGCTCATCGTCAGCCGTGGTAAATACGTCATAAATTGCCCATGCCGATACGCGATTGGGCATCGGCGCAGCGGCTTTGCCGGTGACCACTTTCTGCATCATGTGCTGTGCGACAAGGAACGCCGAGTTTTCGAACAGACCGGTCTGCACAAACTGGCCCAGCCCTGTGGCGTTGCGCTGGTGCAGCGCAGCGAGAATCGAAATGGCGCTGAACATGCCACCCATAACGTCATTCACCGACGCCCCCGCCCGTAGCGGTCGCCCCACCGGACCGGTCATGTAAGCGAGGCCGGTCATCATCTGCACCACCTCATCCAGCGCAGTGCGCTGATCGTAAGGACCCGGCAGAAAACCTTTCATCGAGCTGTAGATGATCGAGGGTTTGATCGCTTTGACCTGTTCATAACCCAAGGCCAGTTTTTCCATGGCACCGGGGCGGAAGTTCTCGGTGACCACGTCCGCGCTGGCGATGAGTTTGCGCACCGCCCGCATCCCCTCCTCGGTTTTCATGTCCACGGCAAAACTTTTCTTGTTGCGGTTATAGGTCATCCAATAGCCCGCCCCCGAACCTTGAAGACGCCGGGTGTTGTCACCGGCGGGCGCCGGTTCCACTTTGATAACCTCCGCTCCCAAATCGGCCAGCACCAGGCCGCATGTCGGACCCATGACCATGTGCACGAATTCGATCACGCGGATGCCTGCCAGTGGCAAAGCTTTTTCAGCCGTCGATTGCATGTTCATTGATCCTGGCTTGCGTAACGAAAATTCTTGCCGACACCGGCATCAGGAATGAAGCCGTACAACGGTTCCCCCGGCAGACCTTTATGCAACCACTCCCGCGCGGCCACCAACCGGTCAATATCGACGCCGGTGCGCAGGCCCATGGATTCCAGCAGGTAGACCAGATCCTCGGTGACGATGTTGCCCGAGGCACCCGGCGCATAAGGGCAGCCGCCCAGCCCTCCCTGAGAAGCATCAAGAGTGGTCACGCCAGCCTCGAGGGCCGCGACGACATTCGCCAGGCCCTGCCCGCGGGTATTGTGAAAGTGAGCACTGCCAGCGACAGGTCCCAGCTCGTTGCGTAGCCGGGTAAACAACTGACGCACCTGGGTCGGATTGGCGTAGCCCACCGTGTCTGCCAGACCGACTTCGTCAACACCCAGCCCGGCCATGGTCAAGGCCATGCGCAGTACATCGTCGGCCGGCACCACACCTTGCAGCGTGCAGCCAAACACGGTGGACAACCCGGCTTCAATCTGGACATCGGGGTACTGCGCATTACGCAAGGCAACCACGAGGCGAACTTCCTCGATCACCTGTGCGTGGGTCTTGCGGATGTTCGCCAACGAGTGCTGCTCGCTGACTGAAATCGGCAGCGTGATTTTCTGTACGCCCGCCTCAAAAGCAGCCTGGGCACCTTGGAGATTGGGCACCAGCGCGGTAACGAACAGCCCCGGCAGGGTTCGCGCATGAGCGACCAATTGTGCGGCATCAGCCATCTGCGGCAGCAGCTTGGGCGACACGAACGAGCCGATTTCGATCTCACGCAAACCTGACGCCGCCAGCGCCGAAATCCACTGAATCTTCAGCGCCGTCGGCATGGTGCCTTTGACGCTTTGCAGCCCGTCACGGGGACCGACTTCGCTGATCAGAATATCGATGTCGTTGTTGTGCATGGAATGTTCTCCATCAAACATGAATTAACCACCTGAGAAACCGATGCTCTTTGCAGGAGCTCACAAGCACCGCGAGGCCTCCATGGCGACGTGTCAGGCAGATCGCTATCGCTGCCTCGCGATGCTCGTGAGCTCCTACGGGTTGCATCGGTGCAAAGCCCTCAGTGCAATATGGAAAGCGCGCCAATCATCACTGACATCACGAACATCACACCCACCGTACCCAGCGACCATTTGAGAGAAATCCGCTGGTTATTGGCGTAGTCGACATCCAGCAAACCGCACAGCAGGTAAGTCGATGCCACCAGCGGACTCAGCACATGGACCGGCTGCCCGATCAAGCCGGCGACCGCCATTTCCATCGGGCCGATGCCATAGTGGCTGGCGGTGTCGGCCAGGATCGGCAAGATCCCGAAATAGAACGCGTCGTTGGTGAGGACGTAGGTGCCCGGCATGCTGATCAATGCGGTAATCAGCGACATGTACTGCCCCGCCCACTCGGGAATGATGTAGATCAGACTTTCGGAAATGGCCTTGATCATGCCAGTGCCGGTCATGATGCCGACGAAGATCCCGGCGGCAAAAATCAGCAGCGACACCAGCATCACATTGTCCGCGTGGCGGGCGATCAGGGCTTTCTGCTCTTCGATTTTCGGAAAGTTGACCACCGCGCCCAAACCAAACGCGAGCATGAACAGAATCGGCAGCGGCAAGACGCTCATGACCATGCAGGCAATCAGAGTGATGGTCAGCACGGCATTGAATACAAAGCGCCAGTCACCGGGACGGGATTCCTTGAAATGGTCCATGCCCTCGCCTTCGCGCAGCTCGACCACCCCCAGGCGACGCTTCTCCATGCGCCCCAGCAGAAACGCGACAAACACCACCCAGACCACCGCGGCAAGCATCATTGGCAGCATTTCCATGAACAGCTCGGCGATGTCGACATGCATGGCGCTGGCGGCCCTGGAAAACGGCCCGGCCCATGGCAGCATGTTCATCACGCCATTGCTGAGCAGCAACACGGTGGCCATGACTTGCAGACGAATCCCGGTGCGCCGGTAGATCGGCAGCAGCGCCGCAGTGGTGATGATGTAAGTGGTTGCACCGTCACCGTCCAGGCCCACGCAGATACCGAGAATGGCACTGCCGATCACGATTTTCTGCGGATCGCCTTTCACCACTTTGAGGATCATTTTGACCAGCGGGTTGAACAGCCCCGCATCCGTCATCATCGAAAAATAGAGGATGGCAAACGTCAGCATGATCCCCGTGGGTGCGAGCATCTTCACCCCGTCGATCATCATCGGGCCAAGCCCGGAGGCAAACCCGCCGATGCAGGCGAATACCACCGGCACCAGCATCAGCGCCACCAATGGCGACAGGCGCCGGCTCATGACCAGGTACATGAAGCAAGTGATCATCGTATAGCTGAGGATCGTCAGCATGGTTTCCCTCTTTTTTTTAGTTTTATCTGGGTGACTTTTACGGGTGCGGCGCGCCCGCCATCGGCATCAATGGTCAAGAGCGATGAGAAGCAGAGTTTCAGGGGCAAGCGATCAGACGGGTAATCCTCTGGCGCGCAACAGTGCATCGAAGCGCTCCGGGTCAGCGGTGCCCAGACGATTGGTTTCGCGGATCGAAGCTTCGCGTTCAAGGTGGGCCAGCGCTTTGGGCAATAAGGCTGCGACATCGGCTTGAGGCACCGCCAGCACGCCGTCCGCATCGCCGAGCATCAGGTCGCCCGGCATGACACACAGGCCGGCACAGGCAATCGGCACGTTGATCTCACCGGGACCGTCCTTGCTGGGGCCGCGATGGGTATGCCCGGCAGCGAACACCGGCAGGAGGCCTTCGGCCAGTTCTTCCAGGTCGCGAACCGCCCCGTCGATCACAATGCCGCCCAACTGCACGCGCAGGGCGGTGGTGCGCACCAGGCCGCCGATCACCGCCTGGCTGACATCGCCTGCGCCGTCGATCACCAGCACATCACCGGGCTGCACCATCATCAGGGCTTTGTGCACCATCAGGTTGTCGCCGGGTCTGACGCGCAGCGTGAACGCCGGACCGCAGAGCTTGAGCGACAGGTCGCCATGGTAGACGTGCAAGCCCCGGGCACCGATGTTGCGACCCAGACAATCGCCCGCTACGGCCACCGGCACGCTGCGAAAAGCTTCGATCAGTGCTGGGTCAAGCTGGTCGTTGCGTGGATTGATGCGGTAGCCGGTGGGCCAGTCATTGAGAGCCGAAGCGGTCATGGTAAAACTCCAGTCAGAGGGCAAGCTGGGCAGCATTGACGCAAGAGGTCTGCGGCACAGGCTTACCGTTGAGGAAATCCAGAACGTTATTCGCTGCGTCACGGGCCATGGCGGCCAGGGCAGCCGGAGTCGAACCCCCTACATGAGGGGTGAGCACAATGTTGTCGAGGGCGAGCAACGGGCTGTCCGATGGCAGAGGTTCGATGGCCATGGTGTCCAGACCGGCGGCGTACAGCTGGCCGCTGCGCAACGCATCAATCAGCGCTGCTTCGCTCACCACCTCGCCTCGTGCGGTATTGATCAACAGCGCGCCTTGAGGCAGCAGCGCCAATTCAGCGGCACCGATGAGGTCGCGAGTATGCGCGGTGAGTGGCACGTGCAGGCTCAGGACATGGCATTCACCGAGCAGTGTCTGGAGTGAATCCACGGCTACGGCACCGAGCAGATCGCTGTCGGCGCGCAGAAACGGATCGTAGACCCGCACTGACATTCCAAGGGCCTGACAAACCGTCGCGACTTTGCGCGCCACCTGACCAAAACCCACCAGGCCC
Source organism: Pseudomonas syringae (assembly GCF_000737245.1). Taxonomy (GTDB): domain Bacteria; phylum Pseudomonadota; class Gammaproteobacteria; order Pseudomonadales; family Pseudomonadaceae; genus Aquipseudomonas; species Aquipseudomonas syringae_J. The sequence continues at coordinate 79,241 of NZ_JPQU01000056.1, forward strand.
AATGTGCGGCCGCTCAGCTCCAGGCCATCTTGTGCACGGGACCAGCGCCCGGCGCGGATTTCGCTGTCCATCCAACTGACCTTGCGCGCCGCAGCGAACATCAATGCCAGGGTCATTTCGCAGACCGACTGAGCATTGGCACCGGGGGTGACGTAGACCGGAATTGCCCTTGCGCTGGCCGCCGCAACGTTGATGTTGCTCACGCCTACACCATGCTTGGAAATGACTTTCAAGGTCGGGCAGGCGGCGATTGCCCGCTCACTCAATTCGAACGTGCGCGAGATCACCGCGTCGACAGGCTGGCTGGCCATCAGTTGCTCGATGTCGGCCACTTCTAGGCCCGGGCGGACGAACAATACCCTGCAGTTTTGCTGCTCGAGAATGCTCAGTCCCGCAGGGGCCAGGCGCTCGGCGGTGACGAGAATGGTGTAAGTCATGATGGGCGCCTTATTTTCATTGTTGGCAGCGGTGTTGACGTTGCTCACGGACATCAACCGCTCTGGCACCTATGTTTCACTTATTTCTCGTATAAATCTATTTCTGCTTTTTTATTCAACTATGAATTTTATTGATATAAGTACCCACAGCCTGCCGCAGCTGGGGCAATGGGTAACACTCAGAGAGTATTCAGGCGAGTTCGGAGTGATCGGTATACAGACTGGCGCCTTCGCGCTTGAGCAAATCAACCATATAAGCGGTGGGAGGCGAGATGTAGGCTTCGCGGCGGGTGACCAGGCCGAAGCTGCGCTTCATGGTGGTTTCAGGCAGTGGCACTTCGCGCAGGGTCGCACCGATTTTCCCCACCCCCAGGTTATGCCGAGAAATGAAGCTCAACAGCGGGGTGTGCGCGATCAGCCGAGGCATCATATTGACGGAATTGGTCTGGATCTGGATCTGAGGCATATCCAGTTGATGATTGAAGAATGTATTGTCGATCCAGCGCCGCGTAGCGACCGTAGGTGCGGCCAAGACCCAGCGCCAGTTGCACAAGGCGGCCATGCTGACAGGCTTTTCAAACAGCGGATGGTCAGCGCTGGCGACCACCACCACCTCGTCCTGCAGCAGCGCGAAGGTTTCGAACTCCGCGACATCCACTGCCGACAGTGGGCATATCAGCAAGTCCAACTGGCCGGTGCGCAACGCGTTGAGCAACATATCGTTCTGCCCGGTGATCAACTCCAGCGTCAAGTCCGGTGCTGTCTCCAGCAACAGGGAAACCAGACTCGGCAGCAGGAATTCGGCGGCCGTCGGCCCGCAGCCTAGGCGTACATTGCCCACGGTACCTTTGGCGAAGTCCTGAATTTCCCGCCGGGTTTCCTGCACCCCTTGCCGTAAATGCCGGGCCCGCATCAGCAGCAGTTCTCCGGCAGGCGTCAGACGCATGCGCCGCCCTTCCCTGAAAAACAGTGCGGTGCCTAGGTCCTGTTCCAGACGCTGGATGCTTTTGGACAGCGCTGGCTGGGTACGATGAAGCTTGTCGCCCGCACGCCCCAGATTGCCCAGGTCGGCAATGGTTTCAAAGTAGTAAAGGTCGCGTAAGTCCATCCTGGCGGATTCCATGTGGCGTTGAGCGACCGCCATGATGATGGCTGCGGGGTTGGGATACGAGGGGAAAATCAAAGCGCGCTCTTACGGGCGGAATGCGATCTCTGTGGGAGCGGTGCTTGCCCGCGATACGGGCGACGCGGTTTACCAGGCTTACCGCGTCATCGTCCATCGCGAGCAAGCTCGGCTCCTACAGACGAGCGCCGAACCTGTGGGAGCGGTGCTTGCCCGCGATTTGGGCGACGCGGTTTACCAGTCATACCGCGTCATCGTTCATCGCGAGCAAGCGCGCTCCGACGGACCAGTGGGTCAGGCATAATGCCGCTCCAACTCGAATCTGGCCGATAAATACGTGTTTGAGCTAACCAGCTATCTGGGCCTATTTGTCGCGGCATTCGGCGCCGCAACGCTGCTGCCCCTGCAATCGGAAGCGCTGCTGGTGGGCATGCTGATTTCGCACAACTATTCGATCCTGCTGCTGGTGGTGGTCGCCAGCGCCGGCAACGTGTTGGGTTCGCTGGTGAACTGGTACATCGGCCGCTCAATCGAACATTTCCGGGACAGGCGCTGGTTCCCGCTGAAACAGCACCAATTGGAAAAAGCTCAGGTGACTTACCGTCGGTTCGGGCGCTGGAGCTTACTGGCCAGTTGGGTGCCGGTCATTGGTGATCCCATCACCATGATCGCTGGCATCATGCGTGAGCCACTCTGGAGTTTCCTGATCATCGTGACCTTGGCAAAGATGGCCCGCTATCTGGTGCTGACGGCTTTGACGCTGGGATGGATGGCTTAGGCGGTGTGGATCCGGCTCACTCCAGCAACGCTCTGATCCACCGAGTCTGGCGGGTCACCTCTTGCAGCTTCTCCTCGGGCACCACCTGCAGGGCGCGGGCGAAGTTGTTCAGGGTCTGCTGCTTGTAGCGCAGGATCCGCGTCCATTTGTCGAGAAATGCCGGGCTTCGCACCTGCATCTGCAGCGGGCCGAAGTACAACTGCTCGGGGGTGTACAACACCGACCCGATCCGCTCGGCGACGATGATTTCATAGTGAAAGCGGTTTTCTTTCAGCAGCTCCTCGAAGAGGATGCGATAACCATTTTCCATCAGCCATTGCCGCAGGGGCTGCTCGCCACCGTTGGGTTGCAGGATCAGTCGTTCATCGCCGCTCAATCGCGCTTTACCATCGTCGAGGATGTCACGAATGGTCTCGCCGCCCATGCCGCAGATGCTGATCGCCGTGATCCCGTCAGCCGGCTCTATGGCCATCAGACCATTGGCATGGCGCACACTGATTTGCTGCTCTAGATCGTTCTCGCGCACGGTTCGTTCAGCGGCGTGAAAAGGCGTAATCGCCACCTCCCCCGCCACTGCCGACGTGATGACACCACGGCGCATCAACGCCACGGGCAAGTAACCGTGATCGGAGCCGATATCCGCCAGGCGTGCACCCGCCGGCACATGCGCCGCCACCCGTTCCAGGCGCATAGACAATGTCTGTTGGTTCACTCTCAGCCCCTTTTAATCATCGGGGCGCGATTCTAGGTGTACCGACGGGTTTCAACTACCCCAACCTTGTGGGGGTCAATCATCCTCTAATCGTAAAACGGCTCGACCAAGGTCCGGCTTCCCACGAAGAAACTGTCCGCCACCAGTCGTAACGGCTGCAGGTCCAGATCACTGGCTTTGTCGCCAATCAACTGCTGAAAATGGCGATACACCGCCGCATATTCACCCTCTTGCGAGACCGTCTGGCGCACCTCATCAATGCTCAACACGGCACCGCCGTTGTCCAGGCGCAACACGCCCTCTGCGCAACGAATCTCGATGCTCCAGAGCTCATCATGACCGTGATCAAAATCGAATTCTGCGCGTACATCGAGGCGCTGCGGGTCAGACATTTTGATGGACGCAGCCATAGGTGACTGGCAGTTGTTCGGCACTCGCAAATCCGCTGATTCGACGAACAGCGGCAGCGGCAGCAGATGGGTCACGATGGACAAGGCATTGATGCCAGGATCGAAAACACCCAAGCCACCGGGTTGCCAGATCCACGCCTGGCCCGGATGCCATTTGCGTACGTCTTCCTTCCAGTCGATTTGCACGCTCTGCAGGGTGCGCGTCGACAACCAGTCACGGGCGGCTTCGATGCCGGGGGCGTAGCGTGAATGCCAGGCGAAAAAGCCCGTGACGCCCTGTTGCTGTGCCTGGCTGACCAATGCCATGGCTTCACCCAAGGTCGCGCACGGCGGCTTCTCGACCAGCACGTGTTTGCCGGCAGCGATTGCTTGTTGCACCAGGGCGAATCGACCTTGAGGTGGCGTGCAGAACGCTATCGCATCCACGGGCGGGCCGTTCTCCAGCAACTCACTCAATGACTTGAAATTCTCGACCCCGGCACAGGGTTGCCCTTGGGTCGCTACAGACACCAATACAAACCCGGGATTGGCGTTGATCGCGGGTACGTGCTGATCCTGAGCAATTTTGCCGTAGCCCACCAGACCGAGACGGATCGGTTGCATGCATGACTCCTGTTTTGTATTTATTTTTTGGGAACTAGCGTGAGAAGCAATGCGTCAAGACTACGTATATGCAACGGGGAAGTCATTAAGGGGTAGAGACGTCCGCGAGGAAGCACTCAGTGGGGCGTTTGTATCTTTAAAGGGGTCATGGATCCAAAAAAGCACTCAATGGGGTGACACATGGAGACAATGGTCTACGCTCCAATCAGTTCAGGACGCATTGACTCCCCTAATGTCTTGTTGTCAAGGAGAGACTGTATGAGCCACCGAGCCAATGATTTCGGCCTCGCCGGACGGCCGATGAGAGTTGAGATTGTAACGTCTGGCAGCCGATGCGCTGCCCAGCTCACCCCCTGCCATAGGGGGCTCGAAAACCTTCAGCAGCGCGTCTTCTGCCACGCAAACGTGTCTTTCGGCCGTAGCGATCATGACCGTTGGTCAGGACGCTGGCGCGCGTCACACGACACCCATCACGCACAGCAGGCTTACCCGCCTGTTCTTCCCGCTAATCAAGGCGGCGGTGGCCTGCGCCCCGGTAATACTCATCCTTTTTGATAACGCCGCCCATCACCGGATAGCGATGGGCATCGACGTGGAATTTTCCGGCAGTTGACCGCTACGAACGTTTTAAACGCTTCGCGGAATGGCCTCTGATGGAACACGCGAGGACGATTTTATGCGCCAGACACGAGCGAACTTATATACCCGGCAGCGCGGCATGGTGTTGGTGGTCAGCCTGGTGTTTCTTCTGCTGCTGTCGATGTTGGGTGTTTCTTCGATGCAAAGTGCAGCACTTCAAGAAAAGATGGCCAGCAGCCTCGGCTTTCGTAATCAGTCTTTCCAAATTGCGGAAGCGGTTCTGCGTACCGGAGAGAGCTCGATACTGGCTAATGGTTTTTCCCTGGCGCGTTGCACCTATTGTTTACCGCCGCCTGAATCAACAAGGGTAGTGGCCAGCGGGACTTACAGCGGCGCAGGGGCGAGTTCTGGCCTGCCGTGGATTGCCTCGGGCGGGGGCTTCTATCTGATACAGAATCTGGGACAGACTATGACGCCCGTCGTGCTGCCGTCGGTCTGTTCAGGCGGCGCGACAGTCACGCTTTACCGGGTAACTTCGGTCAGTACTCAAGGCACGTCCAGATCGGTGCTGGAGAGTGTTTATGGGACTTGCTAGGTTGCTGCACCGTGCAATGAAGTTTGTCTACGGCGTGCTGCTTGCCTTGTACTTGATGGCACCGGCTTATGCGTTTACGCCTGCGCCCGCGCCATTGTTGAATTCGTCAGTCGTACCGTCCAACGTCATGCTGCTGATTGATAACTCCCAGAGCATGTACAACATTATCTGGTCGTCCAGTTTCGACGCGTCCGTCACGACCCGGCCTCCAGTACGCTACTACTACACCTGCATAGGCCTATTAGGCATCGTGATTCCATGCCTGACTCCGACCACTATTACCGGGACCGAAACGGTATCTGTGGGAGAGCTTTCGGCACTGAGCCTACTGGGGTTATCGGTAAATTGCCTGGTGGGCGGCGTACCGGTTTATCGAGGCGCTCTTCAATATTGCATGAAGCTGCCTGATCCGGCAGGCGGTGGATTGACCCGCTACACGGCCGATTATTTATCCTGGCTGATCGATACCTTTCCGGTCACGGGTGGCCTGATTGATGTGACGGCTGGGCAAATTCCCACCCAGTACCGTATGGGCGTGGCCAAGTCGGTGGCGACCAGTCTGGTAGCCGCCAATCCCACGCTGCGCATGGGGCTTGCTGCCTACAACGATCCGGTGAACGGCAACCCTGGGCCCGGCGGGCGAATCGTCAGCAATGTGCTCGATCTTTCCCCGGTCACTAAAACCAAATACCAACCCACGGAAGTCACCCAGGCCCAAGCGACTGCCAATATCAAAACCTTGCAAAACTCCATCAATGCATTGGTCCCGTCAGCCAATTCGCCCATGGCTGAAACCTACTACGAAGTGACCCGATATTTTCGAGGCCTCCAGCCCTTCTACAATTCAACTCCCACCCGATACACCAGCCCGATCCAGTATCGCTGCCAGAAAAACTACGGCGTGGTCATTACTGATGGCTTGCCGACGTATGACCGCACCTTCCCCACCAATGATCCTGATGACGTGCTCAATACCTCGCGATCCCTCCCTAATTGGGATTTGAACGCGGCCAACGATGGCACCAACCTCAGCGGTGACGCCGAGGGCAATACGCTTTACCTGGACGATATTGCAAAGTTCGCTTTCGACATCGATATGCGCAAAGCAGCCGAAGGGAATGATCTGTCGGCCAAGAGCTGGGATGACCCCAGCTTCGCTCAACAGAACATGAACACCTACACCATTGGTTTCACCACCAGTAACCAGATGCTGATCGACGCCGCCGACAGTGCTCATGGTCGTGGCAGGTACTACCAGGCCAACGACAGCGCCGGCCTGTCCGGCTCATTGCAGCTCGCACTGAGCAACATTTTCAGTGTCTACGCGGCGGCTGGCTCTGGCACCGGCGGCGGCGCGTCCAACTCCTCGACCTTGACCGCCGGTGCCCGCTACTACCAGTCGTTTTATGACCCCAGCGATTGGCACGGCACGATCAACGCCTTTGATGTCGACGCAACGACGGGCGCATTGAGCGCGGCAAAATGGTCCACCGACACGACGGTTGTCACGGGAGCGACTGCGCCGGTTTTTGAATCCTGGAGCACGGCTACCACGCCCGCCAGGATCACCCTGAATTACTCCAATTTCTCCACGGCACAACAGGCCACTCTCAACACCGGCTTACCAACCGGGGTCACCGGAGCCCAATTAATCAACTGGACCATGGGTACGGCCAGTCCCGGCCTGCGGGCGCGGACCCGGCTGCTCGGGGATATCGTCAACTCCCCCCTGATCGCCGCCCTGCCGACTGACAAGACATCGGTCGATATCGCCGGTAATACCAGTTACAGCAATTACGTAACGACCAAAGCCAGCAACATGACGCCCAGTGTGCTGGTCAATGCCAATGACGGGTTCTTCAACGTGCTGAACGCTGACGGCACACGTCGTTACGCCTACATGCCATCCACCGCACTGCCCGCGCTGGCGAGCATCGCGACTCCCGGCTATGGCTCCGGCATTCATAGATTTACGGTGGATGGCCCGCTCGCAGTGTTTGACGCGCAATTGGGCAACGCCTGGCGCACCATCGCGTTTGGTGGAGTGGGCGCGGGAGGTAAAGCCTATTTCGCGATCAAGCTGTATGAGAGTAATAACACGCCTGTCGCACTGTGGGAGGTAAAGGCACCCGACGTACCGTCTGCTTCAAACCCATTCAACAATCTGGGTTATGCCTACTCCAAGCCAGAAGTGGCTCGCATGGCCGATGGCACCAGTATCGTGGTGCTGGGCAATGGCTACGGCAGCACTACGGGGCGTGCGTCGTTGTTCGTGCTCAATGCCAATACCGGCGCGCTGATCAAAGAGATCCAGACCCCGATGGTGGTCGATGGTGAAACCGACAACGGTCTGTCGTCGGTCAAGTTGAAGGTCAACGCACAGAACATTGTGCAAGCGGCCTATGCGGGCGACCTTAAAGGACGTCTGTGGAAGTTTGATTTGAGCAGTACGGCCGCGACCGGCTGGGCAGTGGCCTTTGGCGGGACCAAGCCATTATTTACAGCTCCAGGTGGCCCGGCTCAGCCCATCACCGTTCAGCCGCTGCTGCTGGACCACCCCATCAACGGCAAAATCGTCTACGTCGGCACGGGCAAGTTCATGGAAGCCACTGACAAGACCACCATCGCCCAGCAAGGGTTTTATGCAATCTGGGATGCAGACGGGGGGGGCGGGGGCATAACGCAGACCAACCTTGCGGTCCAGACCGTCGACATTGGCAGCCTGACCGGAGTCAATGGCAATACCTACTACAAATCATCGACCAACGATGTGGACTGGACCAGCAAAAAAGGCTGGTACCTGTTACTGGCCACCGACGACCCGTTTCTCGGAGAGCGGATCATTTATCCGGCGCAGACCAGCCGGGGCCGGATCATCTTCACCACCGCTGCCGTCACGTCGCTGGATCCTTGTGCCAGCGCCGGGACCGGCACCGGACGTTTGTTCGAGCTGGACGCGATCAAGGGCGGAATGCTCAATTATCGGGTCCTCGACACCACCGGAGACGGCAAAATAACGGCTGCAGACATTACGGTTTCTGCGGTCGCATTTCTCAATGGCATCCCCAGTAATCCGACGATCTTGACGGGGTCCGGCTCGGACCCAGACTTGAAAATCGTGACTGATTCAGCAGCCAACAGATATGGCATGCGCGAAGCGGGTGCCTTTGGCTCTCAGCGAATCATGTGGCGCCAGATCCAGTAGCGCATAAGCACAAGGGGGGCTTTTACTCAGGCAATAACCCGCGCATAGACCGACCTGTCCACATTGCCACCGGACAGAATGACGCCGACCTTGCGGCCCTGCATCGCTTCGCGCTCTTGAATCAGCGCCGCCAGGGGCGCGGCGCCAGCACCTTCGGCGAGGTTGTGGGTGTCGGAATAATAGACGCGCATCGCCTCGCCGATCTGCGCCTCGCTGACCGCTACGATCCGCGCTGCGCCTGCTGTGTAAATGGCTAAGGCTTCGGGAACCGGTTTGCGCACGGCCAGCCCGTCGGCGAAGGTATTTGCCGAGGCGGTCTCGCGCAGCGCGCCCGATTCAAACGATAACTTCGCGGCCATGGCCTCGGTAGACACGACGCCCACCACCTCGGTCTTCAGGCCCAGCGCATCACGGGCGGCGATGACCCCGCAAATGCCGGATCCGCAGCCAATCGGCACGTAGACGGTGTCCAGGTCTGGCGCGGCCGTGAACAGCTCCAAAGCGTAAGTGGCCACGCCCTTGACCAGCTCGGTGTGGAACGGCGGAACCAGATACAACCCATGGACCTGCGCCAGGCGTGCGGCCTCTTCCCTTGCTTCGTCGAAATCCTGGCCAAATTCCACCACTTCCCCACCAAAGCCACGCATGGCGTTGTTCTTTTCTGGCGAGTTGCCTTGCGGCACGACAATCAGTGCCCGCAACCCCAGCGCAGCCGCCGCCAGAGCCACGCTCTGCCCGTGATTGCCCCGAGTGGCGCTGACAATACCTTTCACCTCGGGATGCATGCGCTTGAGCCAGTGCATGAAGGTAATTCCCCCGCGCACTTTGAAAGCCCCGGTCGGCGTGTGATTTTCGTGTTTAACCCACACCGTGCACGCCAGGCGTTCAGCCAGCAAGGGCCAGGCGTATTGCGCGGTGGCCGGCATGACTTGATAGACAAGGCTGGCGGCCTGTTCGATGTCGTCGCGAGTCAGTTTGTGCATGAGTGCCTCCAAAGGTTTTCCCTAGCCTAAAGGGAGGTGCAGTGAGCTGGCTTTCAAAAAACTGACCTGACTTTCCCGTGCCCTCTTCGCTACTATCCACCGATGAGCCATCGCAAGCGCACGCAATCATTGCCTCAGCCTGAACCGGTCCGTCGTATCGAAGCCGGGCCGTGGATGATCGAATTGTTACCCGGCTGCGCCTATGCGACCCGCTACGTGTCGACCCAATCAGCCATTGGTTTCGCCTTCGACAGCCAGCGCGGTCTGCATGCCATCGGCAGCGATCGGGTACAACCCTTTACGGCGATACCCAACGGCCTGGCGTTTGTCCCGGTCGGCTGTGACGTGTTGTCCGAATCGGCTCAGGGCGGTGAATACCTGCGGGTGATCCGCACCGATGGTGCCGAGTTGACGGGCAGTCGAGCCTTCAACAATCGCGTCGATCAGCACGCGACGCAGCTCGCCTCACGCATGCGTAACGCGCTGTTGCAGGCCTCGGTGGAGGACGACTGGGAAAGCTGGGCCCTGGCGTTGGCGGACCGCGCGCAGCATCAGGAAGCATTGCTGCCGCCCCACCCTGGCTCAATCACCGGCAGCCGATTGCGCCTGCTTGACGAATTCATTGACGCGGAGCTCGGCGGCTCACTGGGGATAACGGCGATGGCACAGTTACTCGGATTGTCCGAAGGTTATTTCCTGCGCGCGTTCAAGACCGCGACCGGCACGAGCCCCCATGCGTACCTCATCAACCGCCGCCTGACCAAAGCCCGTGCCCTGATGCGCGATTCAAAGGCCAGACTTTCAGACATCGCCCTCACCTGCGGCTTCAATTCCCAGGCACATATGGCGACCGTGTTCAGGCAGCGTCTTGGGGTGAGTCCGGGGCAGTTGCGTCGGGGGTAGTTGGGGCGGTTGCCAGTACAGCTCGACGCCTGCCCAGAGTGGAATGCGAGCCATGCGGGAGCGGTGCTTGCCCGCGATTGGGCTACCGCAGATATCAGGCCAATCGCGTCCAACCTTATCGCGAGCAAGCTCGGCTCCCACAGGGACAGCCGTTCCGTGAGACACACTTCGTATGAATCCCACGTCCTGAAAGCTTCTTTATTCACGGCACGAGCCCGCTTTTCAATGGGAGCGTTAAGTGGATTTGGGCGGAAATTAGCGTCTGAGCCCAAGTAACCCGTGAGGCCAGCCCCGACAGCTGATATTTTTAGCGCCTGAGGCTTCTGACGCCGGGATCTGGTTAGCCGCTTAACGCTATGAAGGAAAGAGAATGCAGCACCCTCCGTTGAACCGTTTCTATGCCGGGCTATTGGCCCTGTTGCTGCTGTGCGTCAGCGTGCCAGCCTTGGCTCAGGCAACGCCCTCCCCCCAAGTCGCCGATTCCAGCAGTCAGTCGCCGGAGGTTGAGCAAGCGAGTCTGGATGACCTCAATGAGCAGCTCGACCAGATCCGCCAAAAAGTCACAGTCAAAGCCAACGAAGACTTGCTTTCAAGCTTGCGCCAGGCCGCCTTGCAGGTGCAGAAGCAGGCCGACAGCCTCATCGCCAGGCAAGCCATTGATATCGAACACCTGGACGACCAGCTCAACATTCTCGGTCCGCCCCAACCTGATGAAGCGCAAAGCCTGACCAGCCAGCGCAAGACCCTGACCAATCAGAAGAACGCACTGGTCAGCGAGGAGCGTCAGGCCAATACGCTGAGCCAATCGGCCCGGGATCTGGCCACGCAGATTTTCAGCCTGCGCCGTAGCCTGTTTGATTCGCAAATCAGCACCCGGACCGCGAGCCCGCTTAGCTCGGCGTTCTGGTCCACCCTTATTCGCCCTACCGATGATGACCTGGGGCGCATGAACCGACTTCTGACTGACGTCCGTAGCGTGTTTGACAGCGCGCTGGCGCCAGGCAACCGGGCGTTGTTCTTTAGCGTGGTGTTCGGCGCGTTTTTGGTGTGGGTCGTTGTCAGGCGCGTGTTGGAACGGCTGTTAATCGGGCTGATGGTCCGTTGGCTGCCCGAAGGACGCCTGCGTCGTAGTGCACTGGCGTTGGCGGTCGGGTTATCGACAATCGTCACCATCACTGCGGCCACTTCTTTGCTGCGCTGGGGAATCGTCAGCAATGCCGTGCTCAGTAACGACGTGGTCAATTTGCTCGACCAGTTGCAGACGCTGATAACCTTCTGTGCCTTCATTGTCGGGCTGGGGCGCGCACTTTTGATGCTTCCCCACCCATCCTGGCGTCTGCCACAGATTCCTGACGAGATCGCCACCGCCATGGGTCGCTTCCCGGCCATATTGGCGCTGGCACTCATGATCATCGGCACCCAGGAACGCATCAACAGCGTGATAGCCAGCAGCCTGGCACTGACGGTGGCGGTCAATGGTCTGACGGCATTGGCGGTTTCGCTGGTGTTTTTCTTCGCGCTGCTGCGCTATCGCCGCACCCGCCGTCGCTTTGAACTGGAGCGCCTGCCAGGTTTCGCTGGCCTGGTTCCTTTTGTCATCACGGTCTGGATCGGGCTGAGCTTGCTGGCGTTGTTGAGTGGCTACCTGACGCTGGCGTACTTTCTGGCAGTCAAACTGCTGTGGATGAGCGTAGTCGCGTCCACCGCCTACCTGTTGATTGCCTGCTTCGGCGACGTCTGCGAGACGCTCTTGTCGCCCAAGCAGCCGGGCGGTATGGCGCTAGGTTCGGCGCTGGGGTTGTCCGCACGGCATCAGGCCCAGGCGAGCACCATCCTGGCGGGCATTGGTCGTACGTTGCTGCTTTTAGCCGCAGTACTGCTCGCCTTCATGCCCTCGGGTTCCAGCCCGGGCGAGCTGCTCGAAAGCTTTATCCAACTGGACTTCACCAACAAATCTCTGGGCAATCTGAACATCGTGCCCGGCGATATCCTGCTGGCCTTGATCTGCCTGGTCGTGGGATTGCTGGCCATTCGGGTCCTCAAGGACTGGTTTGGGGAACGGCTGTTGCCCGAAACCAACATGGATGCCGGCATGCAGGCCTCGCTGGTGACCTTGATCGGTTACATCGGCTTTGTATTGGTTGTGGCCGTGGTGATGTCCACGCTTCATATCAGCCTCACTAACCTGACCTGGGTGGTCAGTGCCCTGTCAGTGGGGATCGGTTTTGGCCTGCAAGCCATCGTGCAGAACTTCATTTCTGGCTTGATTCTGCTGACCGAGCGCCCGGTTAAGGTTGGGGATTGGGTGAGCCTGGCAGGCGTCGAAGGCGACATCCGCCGGATCAATGTGCGCGCCACCGAAATCCAGATGTCCGACCGCTCCACGGTGATCGTGCCGAACTCTCAGTTCATCACGCAAAACGTGCGTAACGTCACCATGGGCAATGCGCTCGGAGTCGTTGGTATCACCCTGACCTTGCCGCTGGAAACCGATGTCTTGCAAATCCGCGAGCTGCTGCTGCAAGCCTTTACCGAGCACGAGGCCATACTCGACGCCCCCGCGCCGTCGGTGACCTTTAAAGACCTGACCAATAGCGGCTTGATCATCAGCGCCAGCGGTTACGTCAACAGCCCGCGTTCAGTGGGTGGCGCGCGAAGCGACCTGTTATTTACCGTTCTGGGGCGTATGCGTGAGGTGGGGATAGCCCTGTCTTCTCCGCAAAATATGATCTTGATCAAAGAGGCTATTGAAAAAGAGAGCCAGGAAAAAAACAGCGTGGAAAAAGAACCTCCGCAGGCCTGAAGAGCGCTTGAGGTCTGGAGTAACCCCCGTAGCAGGCGATCGTGAGGCCTGCTACGGGTTCAGAAGGCCGATGGAGCCCGATCGCAGCCGCCGGAACTCGCCCCCACATACATCACACCACCGCAGCCGCAACTGTTCTGGAACGCCAGGCAAACGCCAACACCATCAACAACCCCAAGCCCGCCATTGCCGCGCCGGCCAGGGATATCGCCGGATAACCCAGCCCGGCGTTGATCACCGCCCCGCCCAGCGCCGCACCAATTGCGTTGCCGAAGTTGAAGGCACCGATGTTCACCGCAGAGGCCAGATTGGGCGCGTCCTTGGCTGCTTCCATGACGCGCATCTGCAGTGGCGGCACCAGGGCGAAGCTGGCGATACCCCAGATCAGGATGGCAACGGCAGCCGGCAGCGGCCAGCGCATCAGTACGGTGAACGCCAGCAAGACGACAATCAACACGCTCAAAGAGACGATCAGGGTGCGATCTATCGAGCGGTCGGCAGCCTTGCCACCCCAGATGTTGCCCAGCGTCAACCCCACTCCGAACAGCACCAGCATGGCGGTAATGTAGGCAGTGGACGCGTGGGTCTCATTGCTGAGGATCGGCGCAATGTAGGTGAAGACGGTAAACATGGCACCCGAGCCGACCACGGTCAGGGCCAACGCCCCCAGCACCGGGCCACGGCCCAGTACCCGAATTTCGGCCATGACACCGACGCTTTTCGGTGCCGGCAGGTTGGGCAGCGCGAACCACAACGCGGCCATGGCCACCACGCCAAGACCGGTAATACCCCAGAACGCGGTGCGCCAGCCGAACAGTTCACCAAACCAGGCCGCCAGCGGCACACCGCCCATGGTCGCCAGGGTCAGGCCCATGAACATCGCCGCAACCGCCCCGGCACGTTTTTCCGGGGCGACCACGCTGGCGGCAACGATTGAGCCAACCCCAAAGAAAGCACCGTGATTCAGTGAAGTCACGACCCTGGCGACCATGAGGCTGTAGTAATCGGTCGCCAAGGCTGACATCAGATTACCCAGGGTGAAAATCGCCATGAGTCCGATCAGCAGATAACGCCGGGGAATCTTGCCGGTGGTCAGGGTCATCAACGGCGCGCCGAGCAGTACGCCCAAGGCGTAAGCACTGACTAACAGGCCAGCGGCGGGAATGGAAACGCCGAGATCGGTCGCAATGCTCGGCAACATGCCCATGGGGGCGAACTCGGTCACGCCGATGCCAAAGGCACCGATGGCGAGTGCAACGAGGGGTGGGTTGATACGCATGGAAGGCTCCTTATCTGTGCCGCCAATGCTACGATCCAGCGTTTTAATCCGGTAGATAGCGTTTCTGGCAATCACCTTTGCGTAAGGAGCACAAATGGACTTCAACGGCAGGTCTGGTGAAATGGAAGTGTTCGCCACTGTGGCGCAGGAAGGCAGTCTGTCGGCCGCCGCCCGTGCATTGGGGCTGACACCCTCGGCGGTCAGTCGGATCATCGCGCGGACCGAACAACGTCTCGGCACCCGCCTGCTGTTGCGCACCACCCGAGCGATCACCCTCACTGCCGAGGGCGAGGCTTTCCTGCGCGGCGCCCGGCGTATCCTCGCCGACATGGCTGAAGTCGAAGAAGCCATCGCTGACCAAGGCGTACCACGCGGGCGGTTGCGGGTCAGCGCCGCCCTTGGCCACGGGCGGCAGGCCATCGTTCCCTTGGTCGCAGCCTTCAGCGCACGCTACCCGAACATCGTCGTCGATCTCACCCTCGGCGACGAAGTGGTCGACATTCTCGCGGGTCAGGCAGACGTGGCGATACGCTTTGGCTATCTGCCGGACAGCCCGTTGACCGCGCGCAGGATCGGCGACACCGGCCAGGTGGTGGTGGCATCGCCCGAGTACCTTGAGCGCCATGGCATCCCTCAGGAACCGGAAGACCTGCTACGGCACAACTGCCTGCGCTTCAACTTCAGGCGTGCCGAACCCAATTGGCCGTTCATCCGCGACGGTCGAGCGTTCTCTCTGAAAGTCAGCGGTAACATCGAATGCAGCAGCGGTGAAGCACTGGCACAATTCGCCCGAGTAGGTGCTGGCATTGCGCGTATCGGCGAGTTCAGCGTGAGTGAGGATTTGCGGCGCGGCGACTTGATACCGCTCCTGGAAGCCTGGAACCCCGGTGATCAGGAACCCATTCACGCGGTATTCGTAGGTGGCTCGGCGATGCCGGCACGGGCGCGGTTGTTCGTGGACTTCTTGCTGGAGCATCACCGGATGTAGGTGGCGGCGTCAGTGAGAGGTCGCTATCGGCCAGCAGGATTTGCCTACCGATCACACGCGGCGCGCCGCCCATCAGCCCATATCCCGAATCTCTAAGCAGAGCTCATTGTCAGAGCGGGTTTGGGTGAGCGTCCCGACTTTGATCAAATCATTCAGAGCATTCCAACGGCGTGGCCATCGCAGACCCAGTGGGCGCCGGTCTGTGCAAAGCTCGCCGAGGCGTACGCAGGCCAGAATCGTCTCCACGCCTCATCCAAGTCACCTCCCTCCAAACAAATCCAACTGAACTTTCAAAACCGCTCTGTCATCCCATCTGCAAAGCGGCGGATAAATCACCCTCCGCACGCTTCATTTACCACCTGGATAAAGGACGGAGTAATCAATATGAATAATGAACTGGCAGGCAAAAAAATACTGTTCATCACCTCCAATACGGGGATCGAGCGGGATGAGCTAGTTAAACCGTTGGAAGCTTTCAAGGCACAGGGTGCTTCGGTCACCCATGGTTCAAGTGATGGCGGTACAACACAGACTTTCGTTCAGGACACCGAGAAAGATCGAACTGTCGAGTCCCACACTGCTCTGGCCGGTCTCAAGGCGTCGGATTTTGATGCGCTTGTGATTCCAGGCGGTACGGTCAATGCCGATACGCTGCGAATGGATGAAAACGCTCAGCGCCTAGTCAAGGAATTTGCCGATGCAGGCAAGGTAATCGCTGCGATTTGTCACGGCCCGTGGTTGCTGATCAACGCAGGGGTAATCACGGGCAAGACCCTTACCTCCTATCCCAGCGTCAGGCTCGACCTGGAAAATGCCGGTGCTGCCGGTTGGGTAGATGCCGAGGTCAAGCAATGTCCGGCTAATGGATGGACGTTGATAACTTCACGTACGCCAGATGACATTCCGGCCTTCAACGAGGCTATCGTTGCGGCGCTTGAGGTGGCGTGAGGCTGGAAATACGAGAGCAGGACACGGCGCGTTCCGCTGTTGGATCGGAGGGCGTCGCGGCCGTCATTGAAAATGACTGGCTGATGAATCCAAAGCATTAGTGCGCCATCACTCAGCGCCCAATGCCTGGATAGCGGCAGCTGACTTCAGCCAGTGCCGTCAATTGCGATTACCACGTCAGGTGAGTGCCTGGCTCAAGCGTTCTCCTCTTGCTCGTCATCGTCATGCTTGACTGCAGGCTTCATACCTGGCTGAGGCGCATGCTCCGCGTTCGGTGCGATTTCTTCGCCGTGATTCTTTTTCTCTTGCTGAACTTTTTTGTCGTGGGCGACGTTACGTGGGTCGGTCATGGGAATTCCTTGAGTAGGTACATAAGTTGAATAGCCATCGACGCATTGAGCACATCGCTGATCTGTGCCGGCTGGTAACCCGCGGCGGCCAACAGGTTTTCAGTGAACCTTCTTTAACCAAGTCCACGCCGTAGCCAAACCTGAACTCGCCGGTAACACTTCAGAGGGCGCGCGTCGCACGTAAACGCACGATGCCTTCAGCCATTACCACGAGCGAAATGCCTAAAAGTGCGATGTCCTTGATCAAGAATGTGCCGAGCGCGTTTAGCCAGGGAAAGCCACCAGATGGCGCTTCCCATATCGGGAGTGCCACCATTGTCGAGACGGTCGTAAGAAACGTCAGGGTGCCGAGAAGACCACCGACAATTGCAGCGCGCGCTGACCATATCGACGCGATGATCAGGGTAGCCGTGATCATCTCTACAACGCCCAGCAGGTACGACGTGCCCACTTCCCCAAAAACAAGATAAAGCCAAGCGAGCCAAGGCGTCCCGTTTATCAAGGGCTTGAGGGCTTCCACCTCAATCTGGGTGAATTTCAGTACACCGATTAATAGAAGGGGGAGTACCACACCCGCCAACGCCACAGCTCGGGCGGCTGTAACGAATGTAGTGTCTGCTTGATGGTGGCTGGTGGCTGGTGAGGAATGACTGCTTTGGGGCCTATTGCACCCCTTCGTCAAAGGCTGCAACAGGCCGAGGTTGTGTACAAGCAGCGCGGTACAAACAGCTGCAGCAGTGATGCGCTTGAAGGGCAAAAGCATCGCCGCCAAAGCCGCTCCTACGGGGTGTTCACACTCATTTTTACTGGCTTGACCAACGGTGCCTTGCCGTCCGATATCAACCACGCCACTAACACCGCCGGGGCTGTCTTGCTCGGGTTACGCGTCACCCCATGCAGTTGCTCCGGCGCCTCGTACCAGGCGTCGCCAGCTTTGTAGGTGTGCACCGGGCCACCGTCCAGCGACGATTCCACTTCACCACTCACCACCACGACAAACACCGGCCCAGGGTGAGTATGTGGTTTCGAAGTAGCGCCCGGCGCGAACTCCACCCGCAGCGCCTTGGCGTCAGTTCCAGCCATGGCCGGCAATTGCGCCTGCGCAACTGGCGTCACCGTTTCATCACCGGCGCCGCCGCCATGGGCGTGCGCCAGGCCAGCCAGTAGCCAGACCGCCAGCGCGGTCATTCGCAGAGAGGCGGCCATAATCATTGCGCCGGCTGCATGGCGAAACCGACACCGAAGCGGTTCCAGGCGTTGATGGTCGCGATGGCGAAGGTGAGGTCGGCCAATTCGCGGTCGTTAAACTGCTCGGCCACCTCTTTGTAAATCGCTTCCGGAGCGCCCTGCTCTGCCAGCAGCGTCAGGGTTTCGGTCCACAGTAAAGCGGCACGTTCACGGTCTGTAAAAAACGGGGTTTCGTGCCATGCCGACAGGGCAAAAATGCGTCGTGGGGTTTCGCCAAGTTTGATGGCATCGCTGGCGTGCAAATCAATGCAGTAGGCGCAGGCGTTGAGCTGCGAAGCGCGGATTTTGATCAGTTCGTGCAGCGACTTTTCCAGAGAGGATTCGCCCATCGCTTTCTCCAGACCCAGCAGGGCTTTGAAGGTGTGTGGGGCGACTTGTGCATAATTAACGCGTTGGGTGGTCATGGAGGCTTCCTCTAAAGTGGCCCGGCTGGTCACCGGGGATGGGCTCACTTTATTGGTCGAGAAAACTTCGATAAACCGGCTAAACTCGGAAACATTAGACGACTATCCGGACAATCATGGCTTTCGACCGACTCGACGCGATGCGCGCGTTCTGCCGCATCGTTGAACTGGGCAGCTTCACCCGTGCCGCCGAGGCGCTGGCGACAGCTAAAACCACGCTGTCCGGCCAGATCCAAGCCTTGGAAAACCAGCTGGGTGTGAAGCTACTGCACCGCACTACACGCCGAGTGATCGCCACCACCGACGGCGCCGCCTACTACGAGCGGGCGCGCACCGTGCTGGAAGATATTGACGAGCTGGAAGCCAGCGTCTCGCAAACGCGCACCGTGGCACAGGGCAAAGTGAAAGTGGATATGCCCTCGCCCGTCGGGCGTTTTTTAATGATCCCCGCGCTGCCAGGGTTTGTTGGCCAATACCCGGATATCCAGCTGGACCTGGGCTGCAGCGAGCGGGTGGTGGACCTGGTACAGGAAGGCGTCGACTGCGCCATCCGCGGCGGCGTGGTCACCGACCCGGATCTGGTGTGCCAGCCCATTGGCCAGATGCGGTTCGTACTGTGCGCGTCGCCTCTCTACCTGAATGAAAATCCACCAGTAGTCAGCCCGCAAGACCTCGCGCGGCTGCGCTTTCTAGCCTTTGTGTTTCCCGCCAGCGGTCGGCAGAACCCGGTGCGCTTGAGCTGCGGTGATGAAAGCGTTCTGATCGAACAGACACCGGCGATGCGCTTTAACAGCGGCGGCGCTTATATGGCGGCGGTGGAAGCGGGATTGGGCTTCGTTGCCGTCCCGCTGTGCGAAGCGCAGGCATTATTGGCGGATGGCAGGTTAGTGCAGCTATTGCCGGAGTGGAGTTTGGCGAGCATGCCGATGAGTTTGGTATACCCCTATTCGCGGCGGCTGTCGGCGCGAGTGCGGGCTTTTACGGAATGGGCGACGGCAACGATGGGGCAGGATCCGCTCTGGTGTTTCTAGGGCGCGAAATTATTTCCTTGCTCGGCTGGAGGTGCAACCAGGCGGCGTAACGCAAGAGATGCTGACTCAAACCTCGCGCTTTCTGGAACCAGACAGGTTGGTCCTGGGAGAGATAGGACACGAGTGCCCCGTCGCAAGAACAAACATTGTATTTTGCTCATTTTTTCTGATTCATCCCGAGGCAAAACATCTTCCGGTAGTCAGAGGGTGATGTCCCCAGTTGAGCGCCAAATTGTTGCCTTAAAGAGAGGGGCGTCCCAAAACCTGCTTCAACCGCAATGCATTCAATCGATAATTCAGTGGTTTCCAGTAACGCCTGCGCTCTGGCTACTCGCTCCGCGCTTAACCATCTCGATACGGTAGTACCGGTGGCTTGCTTAAACCGTCGAGTAAAGGTGCGCCTACTCATTTTTGCCCGGTCTGCAAGGAGGTCAAGCGAGAGATGATCGGCAAGGTGTATGCGGGCCCACGCCAGTACCTCAGACAAATGAGTTTCGCTGGATAACTGAGGCACAGGATGGTTTACATATTGAGCCTGGCCTCCCTGCCTATGCGGCGGTGTCACCAGCATCTTCGCGGTGCGATTCGCCACCTCCGCGCCCAGCCGCTGGCGTACCAGATCCAGACAACAATCGATTGCTGCTACGGTTCCCGCGGAGGTCACGATATTGCCATCGCTGACATAGAGCACTTCGGGCCTGAAGCGAACGTCAGGAAAGCGTCGCGCAAATTCGTCTCTGGCTGCCCAATGAGTGGTTGCCTCTTTGCCATCAAGTAGCCCGGCATCGCCCAGCACAAACGCCCCCAGACATAACCCGACGATGAGTTTTCCTTGCGCATTAGCGAGCTGCAAAGCCTGCACAAGCGGTGCAGAGGCAGTGACTGACTGATCGCCCCACGCAGGAATAACGATTACGTCGGATGCCCTCATCAATTCCAGACCATGACTTACCTCTAAGCCGATGCCTTGGTCGCTACTCACCATACCAGGCGACTCAGCGCAGTAGCTGACCTGATATTGAGGCTTTCCAATCGTGGACTGAGCCGTCCCGAGCACAACGCCAGGCACAGAAAGATGAAACAGGCTTACGCCGTCAAACGCTAGAACAGCAACCTGTATTGATTGCATCAGGCAGCCTCGCATTGGGCCGTGTGCTTACACCGGACACACGCAGGAATTGATGAACAAGCGTCCGTTGGGACGTCTTTGCGCATATGGAGTGTGTCTATCAAGCCCTGCCCGCCAATCGGGGACAACCCGTCGAATGGCCTGATTATATCGAATTGTGTCATTCAGGCCACTGGTGAGCTTCGTGACACTCAGCAAAAATGATGTAGCTGACAGCCCACTCTTGCACTGCATGGAGAGAAACGCTGAGTATCAGTTAAACGACATCATCGCTTTAATAACGTGACTGGAGATCGTGTATGAAACAAGGTCTTGTGGTAGTGGATCTGCAAAACGAATATTTGCCGACCGGCAAATTGCCTTTGACCGGTATAGAAGCGGCTGTGGAAAATGCTAGCCGGGTGATAAGCCATGCTCGAAGCTCAGGCATTCCCGTTTTTCACATCCGGCATGAATCGAATGATGAGGACGCCACGATATTTATAAAGGGATCCATCGGCGCGGAAATTCAGCCCGCAGTCACGCCTGAGAATCAAGAACCCGTGATCGTCAAAAAACACATCAATGCCTTCAGAGACACCGATCTCAAGAATCAGCTGGATACCCTCGGTGTTCAAGAGATTGTGGTCGTGGGTGCGATGAGCCACATGTGCATCGACGCTGTGGTACGCGCTGCCGTGGATATGGGGTATCCGGTGACTGTGCTGCATGACGCTTGCGCCACACTTGATCTTTCATTTCGCGGAGTCAACGTACCCGCAGCTCACGCACATGCAACGATAATGGCGGCGGTGGAGTTCGGTTATGGAACCGTTAAATCTGTGGACGATTTCCTTTCAGCGTAAGCTCGTAACAGTTGGGTTTCCGTGAGGCAAGCAGAAGCGTTCAATAATTGACGCTCTAATTCCAACGCTTGGCAGAGCAGCCATTCAACAATCCAATGAATTTATCGTTGCGTATTCAAAGCCGCGCGTGCACTGTTGCGGATAAGCTGCGCCTGATGCTTCGCCACAGTTTTATGCCTGTCTCAATGCGCCACTTATAACGCCAAGCCATAAACAGCAGCACTAGTTATTAAAAGTTTAGACGTTTACTTTTCTTCACAACATCCATCGACCGAGTCGATGGGTGTTGTCATCATCTGCGCAGTTGCAACTCCTGAAGAATTCTCAGAAATGAAACAACGATCAATGGAAGACGACCAGAGTTAGCTTTCCGGTCCTTTTGCTTGATTAATCCTTGCCTGGAAGTTCGTACGTGCCGTTTCGTACTGATCGTTGTTGTGCAAATTCGTTCTTACGAAAGCTTCCGCAGTAACGAGAGCTAGCACGATCTGATGGAGAAGGCTGATGCAGAGGTCCATTGATTTGCCGCGTATGGCGATGTTGCTGTGTATCACATTGCTAGCATGTGAGTTCGCCACCCTTGTCACACGTTCAGTGTGGGTCGATGAGGCAATGTTGCTTAAAGCTGTCATGGAACTGAAAAGCCCCGGTGATTTCTTCAAACCGTTGACCTACTACGACCAGGCCGAACCGACATTCGCCTCGCTGTTTTTCAAGGCGGCAATGAGCATCGTTGAATATGACATCAGAGCACTGCGAATAGCGGTGCTTTTGCTTTCCTGCCTATTGATCTCTCCGATTCTTTTGATATTCAAACGTTACCGATGGGGAGTTCCGGTCTTCTTGCTGGTTCTCATCAGTCATGAATTTTCGACTGGACTCTACTTAACCGAGCTCAAACATTATTTCCTGGAGGTCTGCGCGAGCTTTCTGGCCATTTTTTCGATATATAAAGCAGAGGCGCATCAAAGCCCTTATTGGCCCGCTGCTATGGCAGCAGCGGTCAGCATGATGGGGTTTTCCACTTTGGTCGTATCGAGCGGGCTATTAGTCTATGGACTTTTAATGTG
Source organism: Pseudomonas syringae (assembly GCF_000737245.1). GTDB lineage: Bacteria > Pseudomonadota > Gammaproteobacteria > Pseudomonadales > Pseudomonadaceae > Aquipseudomonas > Aquipseudomonas syringae_J. Next base: position 101,664 of record NZ_JPQU01000056.1, read on the forward strand.
CGTCAAACAACCTTGGGATAAAACTTTACTTCGTAAATTAGCCGTTGTTGGGATCTGCACGATAGTGGTCGCGGCCGAGTACGTATTCATGAAGCGCCTCACCCTCTATCAGATCGGGAATTACCAGAATTTCTACGCCAGTTCCGCCCTGGGATCCCTGCCAATCCTTGCCAAAGCTGTCGTAGGCGCTTATGGCAAAGCCTTGCTGGTGACTTCAGGCATCGCCAGTACCGCGCTTCTGTTCAGCAGGCATCGGGGTTTTGCATTCAAGCTGAACCTATTCTTCATCGGGTTGGTAGCATTTGTGGTCGTTGGCCGGATCACCGGGTTTTACCCTGTGAACACTTCCAGACATTTGATCTGGCTTGCGCCGTTCAGCCTGGTCATTGTGAGCCTGGCGATTCTGGGGTTTGCGGCTAGCCCGAAAACATATATCAAGGGGCTTGGCTGGCTCCTGCTGGGTATCGTTTCACTTCAGGCGATAAAGATGGGGGGGAGTGTCGTCAAGGGCGTTAACTACGAATACGTCGATAACAATCATTTTTACCGTTTCATCGCGGATATGCCGCCCACCCGTTTTCTCGTTTATCCCGATGCTCAGCCGTCCCTCGAGTATTATTCTTTACTGCTTCCGCAACTCAACAAACACCAGTATGTGCGGGTTTATGACGAGCTGACTCACCAGCGCGACCCTTCTCGCGCCCAGGCCGAATATGACGCGTCGCTTGTGGAGATGCTGAGCCACAGGCAGGTGGCCGACTTTTCGGTATTGGTGTCCCACGTCAATCTGGATACCGACATCACAGGGCGCGGGAAAGCACTGGAGACCGAGATCGCCCGGATGAACTGCACCTACATTACCTATTTTTACGTGTACAACGCGCAACTCATCAGCGTGCACTGCCCTGAGGAGGCTGAGCGGTGAGGAATTGCCGAAAAGTCAGGGGAAAGAATTCTGCGCCCTGAAAATCCACAAAGACCTGCTTCAAACCTTGCGCAACACGAACCAGACTCCAATACCCAGAAACCCAATCAGCACAGCAGCTGAAAGTAGAACGATACTGTGCGAAGAGCTGAAGGCTATCTGACCGGCCTTCACCAATTGCTGTGCCTGTTCGCCCCCTAACGCTTTCGCCGCAATCATCGTTTCGCCAATGGAGCGGGTAGCGGTTTCGAAGAGGGATGCCGGGATATCCTGTGGTAGCTGTATCGATTTTTCATAACTGGCTGCCATGACAACACCGAAGGCGGTAATGCCCAGCCCTGAGCCAAGATCGTAACTGGTTGCTTCCAGCGCTCCGGCAGAACCAGCCTTCTCCATAGGCGTATTGCTCATGATTGCCACCGAAGACGCGGTCATGCCGATGCCGAGCGCAAGTCCCAGGGTCGTCAGCAGTACAACGACAATCGCGCCGCCACTTCCCAGGCTGCTGACTGCCAGGCCAGCGAGGCTTGCGCTCGAAATCACCAGTGAAAGCGTAGCAATCGACCTCAAGCCGATCGCACGAACAATCCGGCCCGCAAGTGGCCCGCCAATCGCAGAGCCGATCATCAACGGCAGCATGAACAGCCCTGCCTGCAGAGGAGTTCGTCCGAGCACAAACTGCAGCTCCTGAGCCAGCATCAACTCGACTCCGGCCAATGCCCCCATGACAACAAATGCCATGACGACGCCAGCACTGATGGCAGGAATGTAGAAGAGCTTCAAGTCAAGCATGGGATCGGCTGAGCGCAGTTGTTTGCGTACGAACCAGACCAACATGAACATGCCGAAGACGAAGCATCCAGCGCTTCCCAACACGGAGTTGCCAGTCCTGAATGCCGACTTGAGCGCGTAAACGGTCGCCATGATGCCCATGATCAGAAGGAGCACCTGGCCTATTGGCCAAGTGGCGCCGGTCAATACAGGTCTGCGCGGAAGGTAGACAAATGCCATCGGCATTACGATAAGCATCACCGGCACATTGATCAGAAATACCGAGCCCCAATAGAAATGTTCCAGAAGCGCTCCACCGGCAAGTGGCCCTACAGCAGCGCCAGCGGACGCCACTGCCCCCCACAGACCCAACGCCGTCGCGCGCTCGGTTTCATCCTTGAACGTCTGCCGGACAATGGCCAGCGTACAAGGCATGACCATCGCGCCCCCAAACGCCATGAATGCCCGCGCACCAATCAACGCCGTAGCGCTTGGCGAACAGGCGGCGAGCACTGAACCGACGCAGAAAATAACCAGGCCCAGCATCAACATGGGTCGATGCCCGACCTTGTCCGCCAGCGTGCCCATGGGGATCAGCAGACTGGCCATCAGCAACGGATAGATATCGATGATCCACAGCACCTGCGTTCCAGTCGCCTGTAACGCAAGTGTCAGCGACGGTACCGCGATATGAAGAATGGTCATATCGAGGACGATAGGCAGAAAAGCCAATATCACCGCCAGCAATACCAACCAGCGGTTTGCAGTTCTAGCAGGCAAAATAGCTCATCCTTTTCTCACAATGGTTTCCGTTGCGGCGGGTTGTCAGCACCCGGGCAATAATCAGCAAAGGCAACTTATTCATGAGCCTTGTCTAGTTGGGTTTGGAGCTTCTTCGGGCTGAGATTTTTTGGTTTTCGCCTCTTTAGTCGGAGCTTCGGACGCCTTTCCAGGCCTTACCTTTTCCACAATACCCATCACCATCACGAAGAACACGGGTACGAACACTACGGCGAGCGTCGCCGTCAGCATGCCGCCGATGACGCCAGTGCCGATGGCCTGTTGGCTGGCAGAACTTGCCCCCGAGGCCAAAACCAGTGGCACCACGCCGAGGATGAATGCCAGCGAGGTCATGATGATGGGGCGCAAGCGCAGACGCGCAGCCTGAATGCTCGCCTCGACCCGCCCCATGCCCTGATCGTGAAGACTTTTGGCGAACTCGATGATCAGGATCGCGTTCTTGGACGACAGGCCAATGATGGTGATCAGCCCGACTTTGAAAAACACATCGTTCGGCATGCCGCGCAACGTCACTGCCAACACCGCGCCGATCACACCCAACGGCACGACCAGCAATACGGCCGCTGGAATAGCCCAGCTTTCGTAGAGCGCCGCGAGGCACAGGAACACCACCAGCATCGACAAGGCGAGCAGCAACGGAGCCTGACCGCCCGAAATACGTTCCTGTAGGGACAAACCCGTCCACTGCAGGGCGAAGCCCGATGGCAGCGCGGATGCCAGACGTTCCATCTCGTCCATGGCCTCACCGGTGCTGTGACCCGGCGATGGCTCGCCCGACAGACTCACTGAGGGATAGCCGTTGTAACGATCGAGCTGAGCCGGACCTCGCTCCCAGTTGACCCTGGAGAATGCTGAAACCGGCACCATGCGACCCTGGCTGTTTTTGACTTCGAGTTTCAGGATGTCCTCGACCTGTTGGCGACGATCACCCTCGCTTTGCACGATCACCTGCTGCATGCGGCCAAGATTCGGGAAGTCATTGACGTAGGCCGACCCCAGGGAGGTGGACAACACGTTGGCAATATCGGTAAACGAAATGCCCATGGCGTTGGCTTGCTGACGATCAACCTCAATGTTGACCTGAGGCGTTTCAGCCAGAGCAGATTCGCGTACGTTTTGCAGAATGGGGCTTTCGCTGACTTTGCTAAGCAGTTCGTCACGGGCCTGGCGCAACGCGTCGTAGCCTAGCGCGCCACGGTCCTGCAAGCGCAATTCAAAGCCACCCGACGTGCCCAGACCTTCCACCGCAGGTGGCAGCAGGCTGAACACCATGGCGTCTTTGAAGGCGGAAAATACGGCGCTGGCACGATCGGCAATGGATTGGGCCGAGTCCGCTGCTCCTCGCTCGGACCAGTCCTTCAAGGTCGTGAACGCTAGCGCCGCGTTCTGCCCACTGCCGGAAAAGCTGAAACCAAGAATCATCACCGTATTGGCGATACCGGGTTCGTTGGCGTTGTGTGCCTCAATCTGTTTGGCAATCTCAATGGTGCGGTTCTGACTCGCACCAGCCGGTAACTGGACGTCCGTGATGGTATAACCCTGGTCTTCAACCGGCAGGAATGAAGATGGCAGACGGGTAAACAAGAGCCCCATGATGCCCACCAGCACCACGAATACCAGCATGTAGCGGCCCAATTGCCGAACCGCTTTGCTGACCCAGCCTTCATAAGCGTCGCTCATTCGCTCGAAACGAATATTGAACCAGCCAAAAAAGCCTTTCTTCTCGTGATGCGAGTTTGCTGCAATCGGCTTGAGCAACGTCGCGCACAGCGCGGGGGTCAGGCTCAGGGCGAGGAACGCCGAGAACACGATGGAAACCGCCATGGAAACCGAGAACTGCTGATAGATCACGCCGACTGAGCCGGACATGAAGGCCATGGGGATAAACACTGCCGTCAGAACCAGCGTGATGCCGATGATCGCGCTGCTGATTTCGGTCATTGCCTTGCGAGTGGCGTCTTTTGGCGAGAGCCCCTCCTGCACCATCAGCCGTTCAACGTTTTCCACGACGACAATGGCGTCATCCACCAGGATACCGATGGCCAACACCATGCCGAACAGGGTCAGTACGTTGATCGAAAACCCCAGTACATACATCACGGCAAACGTACCCATGAGTGCAACGGGTACGACAAGCGCTGGAATCAGGGTGTATCGGACGTTCTGCAGGAACACGAACATCACGATAAATACCAGCACCATTGCCTCAAGCAATGTGTGAATGACTTTGGTGATCGAGACTTTCACGAACGGCGACGTATCGTAAGGGATGTCGTATTTGACCCCTGCCGGAAAATACTTCGACAGCTCGTCGAGCTTTTCCCGCACGTGGGTGGCCGTGCTCATCGCGTTACCGGCCGGTGCGAGTTGCACGCCCAGCGCAACCGATTGCTTACCGTTCAGGCGAGTCGCAAAGTTATAGCTCTGGCCACCGACTTCAACCCTTGCCACATCCCCAACGGTCACGTTGGAACCGTTGGCATTGGCCTTGAGTACGATGGAGGCAAACTCTTCAGGCGTGGTCAGCTGGCCTTTGACCATGACCGTTGCGGTCAGCTCTTGATCCGTAGAAGACGGTAAGTCGCCGATACTGCCGGCTGAGACCTGCACGTTCTGCTCGGAAATAGCCTGGCTGACATCGGCAGGTGTCAGATTGAAAGCCACCAGCTTTTGCGGATCGATCCAGATGCGCATGGCGCGCTCGGAACCGAACAACTGCGCTTTACCAACGCCATCAAGCCGCTTGAGCTCGTTGATCACGTTACGAGCCAGGTAATCACTCAGGGCGATTTCATCCAGGCGCCCATCCGTTGAAGTCAGGGTCGCGATCATCAGAAAACCGGCAGAGGTTTCTTCGATCTGCAAGCCCTGCTGGCTTACCGCGCGAGGCAGGCGCGGTTCGATCACTTTCAAACGGTTCTGCACGTCGACCTTGGCCATCTCGGGATCAGTACCCGGCTGGAAGGTAACCGTCATGGTGGCTTGGCCTTGACTGCTGCTGGAGCTGAAATACAACAGATGATTAACGCCGTTGAGCTCCTGCTCGATCAGGCTGACCACGCTTTCGTCGATGGTCTGGGCGGATGCACCGGGATAGGTGGCGGTCAACTCGATTTGTGGCGGCGCGACGCTGGGATACTGAGCGACAGGCAGGTTGGGGATTGCCAATAGGCCCGCCAGCACAATAAACAATGCGATGACCCAGGCGAATACCGGCCGATCAATGAAAAACTGCGGCATTACTTCTGCTCCCGGGCAGGCGACTTCGCGCCCTCTTCTTCTGCCGTGACTGCGATACCCGGCTGCACATGCTGCAGGCCGGACACCACCACACGATCACCAGCGTTGAGCCCGGCCTTCACGATCCAGCGATTGTTTTGCACGCCGCCGAGTTCGATGGCACGTTCCCGGGTTTTCCCCTCAGCATCCACAATCATGACCAGCGCCTTGCCTGCGGCATCGCGCTGCACCGCGCGCTGGGCAATGGTGATACCGTCTGCTACGTGAGCCTGATCCAGTTTCACGCGAATGAAACTGCCTGGAAGCAGTTCACTTTGGGGGTTCGGGAATTCGCTACGCAGGACGATCTGGCCGGTACTCTGATCAACCGTCAGGTCGGAAAAAAGCAACTGGCCCTTCAACGGATAAGGGCTGCCATCTTCCTGGATCAGCGTGGCGGTAATTTGCCCGCGATCCAGCTGCTGCAATTGGCCTTGGCGCAACGCGCGACGTAGCTCGCTGATCTGCCGAGTGGATTGATTGATGTCGGCATAAATCGGCTGCAATTGCTGGATGGTTGCCAGTGCGGTGGCATCGCCTTGCCCGACCAGCGCGCCTTCAGTGACCATGGCTCGACTGATACGCCCGGAGATCGGCGCCCTTACCGTTGCGTAGCCCAGGTTCAGACGTGAGCGTTTGAGCGCCGCGCGGGTCGATGCCACGTCCGCCTGGGCTTGCAGAAATCCCGCGCGAGCGTTTTCAGACTCTTGCCGACTCACGGCATCGATTTTCACCAGTTCGGCATAACGATCCGCCTGCAACCTGGTTTGATACTGGTTGGCTTCGGCCTTGCGCAGAGCGGCTTCGGCGCTCTCAACATCGGCCTGAAACGGTGCCGGATCAATGCGAAACAGAACATCACCTTGTTTGACATCAGTGCCTTCGCGGTAAACCCGCTGCAGCACGATGCCCGCCACTCGCGCACGAACCTCTGCCGTGCGCGGAGACACAAGACGACCATTGAGTTCGGTGGTAATCGTGAGGGGTTGGGTCTTTACTGTTTCGACACTCACTTGAGGCGGCGGCATATCCTGTGAGGCAGGAGGCTCACTGCAGGCGGCCAACACGGCAAAACCAACACACAACAGCAAACGGTATGGATCGAGTCGAAAAAAAGACGGCATGGTGGCGTTCCCCTGAATATCCCACCATGCTAAAGACACCGCCCAAATCGCATGTAAATAAGTGTTGGGAAGATGTTAAGAAGTGTTAAGACTTCGCATCCACACGGCATGCCTTGGTTATGCTGCCCCCTTTTCAAATGGCCCAAAGAATGACCAGGATTATGCTTGTCGAGGATGACGCGGCTCTCTCTGAACTGATTGCCAGCTATCTCCAGCGCTTCGAATACGACGTCACGGTGATCAACCGTGGCGACCGCGCGCTTGAAGGCATGCACCGGCTGCGCCCTGACCTGGTGATTCTCGACCTGATGCTACCGGGACTTGATGGTCTGCATGTCTGCCGGCAGTTGCGGGACGAAAACCTAGGCTTGCCAATCATCATGCTGACCGCACGAGACAAGAGTGACGATCAGATACTCGGCCTGGAAACCGGGGCTGATGATTATGTCGCCAAGCCTTGCGAGCCCCGGGTATTGCTGGCCCGCATTCGCACCCTGTTGAGACGCAGCACCGCGGCTGTTATCCGTGAAAATCCAGAGCAAATAGTGCTCGGGCAGTTGGTTATCGACTTGGCTGAACGTCAGGTGCAATGGCGGAACAAGAACGTCGACTTGTCCTCCGGTGAATACAATCTGCTCCAGGTGCTCGCCTCCCATGTCGGCGAAGTCTTGAGTCGAGATCAGTTGATCCAGCAGTTGCGCGGCATCGAATTCAACGGCATCGACCGCTCCGTTGACGTTGCCATCTCCAAGCTGCGGCGTAAATTTGAAGACGATCCCGGCGATCCGCGCAAGATCAAGACCGTCTGGGGCAAGGGTTACTTGCTGAGCCGATCCGAGTGGGACGAGTAGCTTGTTGGTGCACCTGTCGTCCCTTCCTCCTGACCTCAATAGTTGATCGATCACCATGTTCAAAATGCTCGCCCGGCTGTACCTGATCATGCTGGTGACCTACGGCGTCGCCCTCTATGCAGTACCGGAACTGGTCCTGAAGCTATTCGACGAGCGCACCGTCACCTACAACCAGCAGCAGGCCAAGGGCACATTGCGGTTGATCCAGGTACGTTTCACTCAGACCCCCCGCGATGCCTGGGCAGCGCTGGAACGCGAACTACAGGCAGACTTTGCCCCTTTGCAACTTAGAGTGATCCCACTGACGGACCCCAGTTTGAGCGAGGTTGAACGAGCCGAACTCGAACAAGGCAAGAACGCCGTGCGCAGGGGGTTTTACGGCGAACTGGGCACTGCATTGACGCTGCTGCCAGCAGATCATGTGATCGAATTGGTCTCACCGGATCCGCCGGTCGATATCAATATCATCTACTGGTTAATCAATATTCTGATCGGCGCCGCGCTGCTGGGTTGCCTGTTGATCTGGGTGTGGCCACATTGGCGCGATCTGCAACGGCTCAAGCGCACGGCGATGAAGTTGGGCAATGGCAATCTCGGAGAGCGTACGCAAATTTCGCCGAGTTCCAACATTGGCGAATTAGCCCAGGTCTTCGACAAAATGGCCCAGGACATCGAAGGCCTGCTCAATCAACAGCAGGAGCTGCTCAACGCTGTATCCCATGAATTGCGCACCCCTCTGTCGAGACTGGAATTCGGCATGGCGCTGGTCATGGCCGATCCGTTGGAACCGCCCACCAAATTGCGCCTTGAACAAATGCTCAATCATGTCCGCGAGCTGGATACGCTCATCGATGAACTGCTTTCCTATACCCGCCTGCAGTCTCCGTACCAGATTCCGGAACGCCAAGAAGTCCCCATGCAAGCCTACCTGGACAGCGTGCTGGGTGGGTTCATTGAAGAGCAGGAAAGCCGCCACTTCAGCTTGATCCTGAACTTCGAAACGGCCTCCGAGCGTTTCGTACTTGACCCACGACTTACCGCTCGATCCATCCAGAATCTGATCAACAATGCGATTCGTTACTGTGATCGCATGGTGCGGGTCAGCGCAAAAAGCCAACCCGGCATTGGCCTGCTTTTCAGCGTCGAGGATGACGGTATCGGGATACCTGCGGATGAACGGGAGCGGGTATTCGAGCCGTTCTACCGCATGGACAGAAGCAGGGATCGCGTCACCGGCGGGTTTGGCCTGGGGTTGGCCATTAGCCGTCGGGCAATAGAATGCCAGGGCGGAAAAATCACCGTTGGTGCTTCAACCCTGGGCGGCGCCAGATTTGACATCGTTCTGCCCTACACCCAGGCCAACTGAAGCTCACTTGCGAACTTCGTATCTCGCGCGATAATTCCCTGGGCAACGTCAAAGAAGCCGCTTAATCAGCGGTGGATACGGCCCGCTGACGAGTTCCATGACCCCTTCCCCGGCTTGCAACCAGCGTAGTCACTCCGAATTGCTGGTCGCTTGCGACAGCCATTTTCAGCCTCTAGGCATACCCGATTAACGTCCGCTGACCACTACTGCTTCAGGTCAAACTCTTCGTCAGGCGTTTCTGGGCAACGCCAACCTCTGATTAAAGAATACGGCCTCAAGATCCGGACAGAACTGATCGTGATGACCGTTCTGCAAGGGTATCTGGCCATACATTGATCTAAATCAGATGACTCGACAGTGAATGGCACAACCTGCTTTACCTTTTCTGCTCCATTGGAGTCATTCATGTCTGAGTCCCCCGTAAAACTGAAGCTCGGCGCGCTGGTGGCACTGGTAGTCGGCTCAATGATCGGTGGCGGCATATTCTCTTTGCCACAAAACATGGCAGCCAGCGCCGATGTCGGAGCGGTATTGATCGGTTGGGCCATCACCGCTGTCGGCATGCTCACCCTCGCTTTTGTCTTTCAAACCCTTGCCAATCGCAAGCCCGACCTGGACGGCGGTGTGTATGCCTACGCCAAGGCTGGATTCGGCGATTACATGGGTTTTTCGTCCGCCTGGGGTTACTGGATCAGCGCCTGGCTGGGCAACGTCGGTTACTTCGTTCTGCTGTTCAGTACCCTCGGATACTTCTTCCCTGTTTTCGGCGAAGGCAACACGGTTGCGTCGGTGATCGGCGCTTCGGTACTGCTGTGGGCCGTGCATTTCCTGGTGCTGCGCGGGATCAAGGAAGCGGCGTTCATCAACCTGGTGACAACGATTACCAAGGTCGTACCCCTGCTGCTGTTCGTGCTGATCGCGCTGTTCGCGTTCAAGCTGGATATCTTCACCGCGGACATATGGGGCTTGAAGAACCCCGATCTGGGCAGCGTGATGAACCAGGTGCGCAACATGATGCTGGTCACAGTGTGGGTGTTCATCGGTATCGAGGGCGCGAGCATCTTCTCGGCGCGTGCAGAAAAACGCTCCGACGTCGGTAAAGCTACCGTACTCGGCTTCGTCATCGTGCTGTTGTTCCTGGTGCTGGTGAACGTGCTGTCGTTGGGCATCATGACCCAACCGGAATTGGCCAAACTGCAGAACCCGTCGATGGCAGCAGTGCTGGAGTATGTGGTCGGTCCATGGGGTGCGGTGCTGATCAGCGTTGGCCTGATCATCTCGCTGCTGGGGGCGCTGCTGTCGTGGGTGCTGCTGTGCGCTGAAATCATGTTCGCCGCCGCCAAGGACCACACCATGCCGGCTTTCCTGCGCAAGGAAAACGCCAACCAGGTGCCAGCCAATGCCCTGTGGTTGACCAACGCGATGGTGCAGCTGTTCCTGATCATCACCCTGTTTTCGGCGAGTACTTACTTGTCACTGATCTACCTCGCCACCTCGATGATTCTGGTTCCATATCTTTGGTCCGCGGCTTATGCATTGCTGCTGGCGGTGCGCGGGGAAACCTACGAAAACGCCCTGGCCGAACGCAGAAAAGACCTGTTCATCGGAGCTGTCGCTCTGATCTATGCGATCTGGCTGATCTATGCCGGCGGCGTCAAATACTTGCTGCTCTCTGCACTGCTCTATGCCCCCGGCGCGATCCTGTTCGCCAAGGCCAAACTTGAAGTTGATAAACCGATTTTCACCAACGTCGAGAAGCTGATTTTCGCCGCAGTCGTCGTGGGCGCTTTGGTAGCGGCCTATGGGCTGTATGACGGCTTCCTGACCCTGTAAGAAATGCCTGATTTGTACTGGAGGAACATTGTGATGAGCACCCAAAAAGTTAAGTACGGCGTCCACTCCGAAGCCGGAAAACTGCGCAAAGTGATGGTCTGCTCCCCCGGTCTGGCGCATCAGCGTCTGACCCCGAACAACTGCGATGAATTGCTTTTCGATGATGTACTGTGGGTCGCCCAGGCCAAGCGCGATCACTTCGACTTCGTCACCAAAATGCGCGAGCGCGACGTCGACGTCCTGGAAATGCACAACCTGCTGACCGACATCGTCGCCATCCCCGAAGCCCTCGACTGGATCCTGGAGCGCAAGATCACCGCCAACTCGGTCGGTCTCGGCCTGGTCCACGAAACCAGCTCATGGTTGCGCAGCCTGGAGCCGCGCATGATCGCCCAATTTCTGATTGGCGGCGTCTCTGCCGACGACCTGCCCGACAGCTTCGGTGGCAAGACCATTCAGATGTTCCGCGACTTCCTCGGCCATTCGAGTTTCATCCTGCCGCCGCTGCCCAACACCCAATTCACTCGCGACACCACCTGCTGGATCTATGGCGGCGTGACGCTCAACCCGATGCATTGGCCTGCCCGTCGCCAGGAAACCCTGCTGGCTACGGCCATCTACAAATTCCACCCCGAGTTCACCAATGCCGACTTCCAGATCTGGTACGGCGACCCTGACAAGGACCACGGTAGCGCAACCCTTGAAGGCGGTGACGTGATGCCGATCGGTAACGGTGTGGTGTTGATCGGCATGGGCGAGCGCTCGTCCCGCCAGGCGATAGGCCAACTGGCGGTCAGCCTGTTCAGTAACAAAGCGGTGGAACGCGTGATTGTCGCCGGGCTGCCCAAGTCCCGCGCAGCCATGCACCTGGACACCGTGTTCAGTTTCTGCGACCGCGATCTGGTAACCATTTTCCCGGAAGTGGTCAACCAGATTGTCGCTTTCACCCTTCGCCCTGACGAAAACAAGCCGGGCGGCATCGACATTCGCCGCGAAGAAACCAGCTTCCTCGACACGGTGGCCAAGGCCCTCAACCTCAAGGCGCTGCGCGTGGTTGAAACAGGTGGCAACAGCTTCGCCGCCGAACGCGAGCAATGGGACGACGGCAACAACGTGGTGGCCGTGGAGCCCGGCGTGGTGATCGGTTATGACCGCAATACCTACACCAACACTCTGCTGCGTAAGGCCGGTGTGGAGGTCATCACTATCAGCGCCGGCGAACTGGGGCGTGGCCGTGGCGGCGGCCACTGCATGACCTGCCCGATCATTCGCGACCCTATCGACTATTGATGTTGTGGCTGGCTTCGGGCTTTCAGAGCGCGAAGCCAGCGGATAACCGAAACCCAGGAGATCCATCATGGCTTTTAATCTGCGCAACCGCAGCCTGCTCTCGCTGATGCACCATACGACTCGCGAGCTGCACTACCTGCTGGACCTTTCCCGCGACCTCAAACGCGCCAAGTACACCGGCACTGAGCGTCCCCACCTGAAAGGCAAAAACATCGCGCTGATCTTCGAAAAAACCTCGACCCGCACCCGTTGCGCCTTCGAAGTCGCGGCTCACGACCAGGGTGCTCACGTCACCTACATCGATCCGGTCTCGTCGCAGATCGGCCACAAGGAAAGCATGAAGGACACCGCCCGCGTGCTGGGGCGGATGTTCGATGCCATTGAGTATCGTGGCTTCGAACAGGAGATCGTCGAAGAGCTGGCCAAGTTTGCTGGTGTGCCGGTATTCAACGGTTTGACCGCTGAGTTCCACCCGACGCAAATGATCGCCGACACCCTGACCATGCGCGAGCATAGCGACAAGCCGCTGCATGACATCAGTTACGCCTACCTCGGTGACGCCCGCTACAACATGGGCAACTCGCTGCTTATGATCGGCGCCAAACTGGGCATGGACGTGCGCATTGCCGCGCCAAAAGCGCTATGGCCGCACGCCGACTTCATCGCCGAATGCAAAGCCTTCGCCGAAGACAGTGGCGCACGCATCACCATCACCGAAGACCCGCAGGAAGCGGTCAAGGGCGTGGACTTCATCCACACCGACATCTGGGTATCGATGGGTGAGCCGGTGGAAGCGTGGGACGAGCGCATCGAGCAACTGATGCCGTACCAGGTCAACGCGAAAATGATGAAGGCATCGGGCAACCCGCGGGTGAAATTCATGCACTGCCTGCCCGCCTTTCATAACAGCGAAACCAAGGTTGGCAAAGACATCGCCGCGCGGTATCCGCACCTGGCCAACGGTGTCGAGGTGACTGAAGAAGTGTTCGAGTCGCCGGCCAACATCGCGTTCGAGCAAGCGGAAAACCGCATGCACACCATCAAGGCGATTCTGGTGTCGGCGTTGGCGGATATCTAAAAACCTTCAGGCTCCCTTGCCGGAGCGCGCTTGCTGGCGATGGCATCACTGCGGTGTATCTGACGGACCGAGCCGATGCCATCGCCAGCAAACCGACTCCTGGAGCGGGCGTCTGCCATTTCAGCGTTAGAAGGACTGCATTATGCGTATCGTCGTTGCTCTGGGCGGTAACGCCCTGCTCCGTCGTGGTGAGCCCATGACCGCGGACAATCAACGCGCCAACATCCGGATCGCCACTGAACAAATTGCCAAGATTCATGCTGGCAATGAACTGGTCATCGCCCACGGCAACGGGCCGCAAGTGGGCCTGTTGTCGCTGCAGGCGGCGGCCTACACCTCGGTTTCGCCTTATCCGCTGGACGTTCTCGGCGCCGAAACCGAAGGCATGATTGGCTACATCATCGAACAGGAACTGGGCAACCTGCTGGACTTCGAAGTACCGTTTGCCACCCTGCTGACCCAAGTCGAAGTCGACGCCAACGACCCGGCTTTCCAAAACCCGACCAAGCCCATCGGCCCGGTTTACAGCAAGGCCGAGGCCGAAAAACTCGCCGCCGAAAAAGGCTGGGCGATTGCCCCGGACGGCGACAAATTCCGTCGCGTAGTCGCCAGCCCCAGGCCAAAACGTATTTTTGAAATCCGCCCGATAAAGTGGCTGCTGGAAAAGGGCAGCATCGTGATTTGCGCGGGGGGCGGCGGTATCCCGACCCTGTATGGTGCCAGCGGCAAACTGCAAGGCGTGGAAGCAGTGATCGACAAGGACCTGTGCTCGGCTCTGCTGGCCGAACAGCTGGAAAGCGATCTGCTGGTCATCGCCACCGATGTCAACGCTGCCTACATCGACTTTGGCAAACCGAGCCAAAAGGCCATCGCTCAGGCACACCCCGACGAAATGGAAAAACTCGGCTTTGCAGCAGGCTCCATGGGACCCAAGGTTCAGGCGGCTTGCGAGTTCGCCCGCCACACCGGAAAAGTCGCGGTGATCGGCTCACTGTCGGACATCGAGGCCATCGTTCAGGGCACCGCAGGCACTCGCATCAGCACAGCGAAACCTGGCATCAGCTACCAATAAAGAACGCCGGGACCGGCCTGAGGCCGTTCCTGCTTTACCGTCTTTTTGAAGGAGAGATAACAATGGCTACCTTTGAACCCGGACATCTGCACATCGAACGCCACGCACTCAACAAGTACGATGTGAGTTACAACATATGCATCGACTATGAAGTCCAGCAGGATCCACAGGAAGGTAAAGGCATCCTGTTCAATATGCACGGCACTATCCAGGGCCATGAGATGGAAGAGAAATTCTTCCTGCCCAAGGATCAAGCCTACAATTTTGGTAGAAACGTCACGCGAATCGCAGAGAAGTACGGCATACCGAAGATGTACAGCGCCATCGGTTCAATGCACAAAAATTACGACTCGATGTTCGAGGATGTCAGGGCACAGCTGGGTATGAAGTCGGGGGACCCGGTGAAACCCGAGCATCTGGAATAACCTGATTGTTCTGTGCTTAAAGTACCGCGTCAGCATGGCAATGGTGCCAGTCAATGGGTTTGCCGACTGGCTTGTCGTGCTCATTGACTGTTGGCGAGATGCTAATGCTTGAATGACCCCAGCGATTTCAATCGATCAGCTCTTGAGCGGTGCTCGCCAGTTGAGTTCCCACCCGGGTTTTCAACGCATCGATAAAGCGAGTGATCTTCGCGTCGACAAACTGGCGAGAGGTGTAGACCGCATAAACGTTTCGCTCGAACGTATGATAGTCAGGCAGAACCCGCACCAGCCTCCCAGAGCGTAAATCGTCGATGGCCGTGAACCCGGCCAGCAAACCAATCCCCGCCCCCTCCCTTATGGCAACCGCCATCGCGTCCATGTCATTTACGCTGAACCCTGGTCCTGTAGGGAAAAATGTTGCGTCACCTGACTTGCTCTTGAGTTGCCACTCATCTCGGACATAATCCACGGTTCCCAGCAGCAGGCACTGATGGCCACAGAGTTCTTCTGGCGTCTCGGGCGCCCCATGTCGTGCAAGATAGTCTGGAGACGCCGCCAGTATGCAATGGCTAACGCCTATCTTCTGACTGACATACGCTGAATCCGGCAGCGTTCGTGCAATCAGGATGGAAACATCCAACTGGTCTTCCAGCAGGTTCGGCATGCGTTGCGAGAGCATCAAATCCACGGTCACGTCGGGGAATTGCTTGCGGTACTCCAGCGCCGCGCCGGTTACCAGTTGCCGAGCCAGTCCCGGTACGCAGTGCACGCGTAAGGTCCCTCTGGGTTTCAAGGCCGCATTGCTCGCTTCCGCTTCCGCATTTTCAAGATCAGCCAGAATTTTGATGCACCGTTCATAAAACCGACGACCCACGTCGGTTACCGAAAGCCTCCGAGTGGAGCGCTGCAACAGCCGGGCGTCGAGGCCTTTTTCAAGAGCGGAAACAGCCCGCGATACATTCCCTACCGTGGAGTCCAGATGGTTTGCCACGGCAGTAAAGCTACCCATCTCTACAACCTTTATGAACACCGACATGTTTGAAAGTTTGTCCATCCTGATCGACCTGTAGTCCTGTATTTCACTGGAATATGCCGGATGCTACACCCTGCCCTGTGAGCTCGATATTACCTCTGCGCACAACAATGATTCCCCTTTAGCCGACTAAATCAGAAGGCTGACCTTCCATAGACTGGGTTCCACGGATCGCCTGAATACGCCCGACAGCGCAGCCATCAGGCGCCGAGCTTCAACCGAATCCCTGACATCAAACTAAAGGTCAATCATGAATACTTCCTACGATTCGCTTTATCTTTTCATTGGTGGTGAATGGATTAGTGCCGAAGGGCGCGCTAGCGCCCCTGTCGTCAACCCGGCAACCGGCCGTGAAATCGGTCGAGTCCCGCTTGCTACCGCCGAAGACCTTGATCAGGCGCTGGAAACAGCTCGACTGAGCTTCGAGGAATGGCGTCAGACTACACCTGACAAGCGGGCGAAGATTCTCAAACGGGCCGCCGATCTGATCCTGCAACGAGCCCCAGACATTGCGGCCCAGATGACACTGGAAGAAGGCAAGCCGCTGGGTGAAAGCATGGATGAAGTGACCCGTGCAGCCGAGTACTTCGAGTGGTTCGCCGAAAGCGCTCGCCGTATCGATGGCCGTGTCGTACCAGCGAATCGCCCAGGCGTACTACAACTGGTAAAACGCCAGGCCATAGGTCCTGTAGCGGCATTCACGCCCTGGAACTTCCCGGCTATTACCCCGGCGCGAAAACTCTCGGCAGCTCTGGCCGCAGGTTGCAGCGTGATCCTCAAGCCCGGCGAAGAAAGTCCGGCCACTGCACTGGCCCTGGCACGCGCGCTCGACGATGCAGGATTACCTAAAGGGGTGCTGCAAGTGGTCTTCGGCATCCCGGATCAAGTGTCCAGCCATCTGATAGCCTCCCCGGTCATTCGCAAAGTGACCTTCACCGGTTCAGTGCCCATCGGCAAGCTGCTGTCCGCCCGCGCTGCCGAAGGCGTCAAGCCCATCACCCTCGAACTGGGTGGCCACGGCCCGGTGCTGGTGTTCGAGGACGCTGACGTGAAAAAGGCCGCGGTGGAGGGAGTCGCCAACCGGTTTCGCGGCACAGGTCAGGTGTGCATCTCTTCAACCCGATTCCTGATTCAGCGCGGCGCTTATCAAACGTTCGTCGACCACTTCGTCGCTGCGACTGGAGCCCTGAAAATCGGCAACGGGTTGCATCCGCAAACGCAGGTAGGACCGCTCGCCAATCCACGACAACTGGCGAAGATGGAAGAGTTGGTAGCCGATGCTGTACAGAAAGGCGCACGGGTATTGAGCGGTGGCGAAGCCTTGCCGGGTGAGGGTTTTTTCTTCCAGCCGACAGTGCTGGCGGATGTGCCCATGGATGCCAGGGTTATGCATGAAGAACCCTTTGGGCCCATCGCGCTGCTGATGCCGTTCGACGAACTGGCTGATGGCTTGAAAGAAGCCAACCGTCTGCCCTACGGCCTCTCCGCCTACGCCTTTACCTCCAGCGCGAGAACGGCTATCGACGTCGCTGACGGGTTGGAGGCCGGGATGATCGGAATCAATCAATACCGCATCGTCGCCACTGAGCTCCCGTTCGGCGGGATGAAAGAAAGCGGTCATGGCTCGGAAGGCGGCGTTGAAGGCATTGAGCATTACCTCACCCACAAATTCATCAGCCAGATCTGAGGAGACAGTCCCATGTCCACTATCAACTTCAGCAGCCCTCGTGAAGCTGCGCGAGCATTCACACCCAAGATATCGCAGTTCGTCGATTCAACGCTGTATCCGCAGGTCTGGAACGACCCTGCGTTGTCTCCTCGCGACCGTAGCCTGATCACCTTGGCCGCCTTGATTGCCGGTGGTCACTCCCATGAGTTGCCTGCACATCTGCGGCGGGCAGTCGGTAATGGGCTAAGCCATGATGAGATTGCGGCTGCGATCACTCACTTGGCGTTTTACGTGGGTTTCCCCGGCGCCATTACCGCCTCCGCTATTGCCAACGCTACGCTGATCGAACCGGAGCAGAACTGATATGAAAGCCATCAACATCAAAGCATTTGGCGCGGCAGACGTACTGGAGCTGGCAGACATTTCCAATCCCGAAGTACGTCCCACGGACCTGCTGGTCCGTGTGTATGCGGCGGGCGTGAACCGTGCGGACCTGACCCACCGGACCGGTGGTTATGGTCACCCGAACTTCGGCGACTCGACGGTTATTGGTTTGGAAATCGCGGGGGAGGTTATTGAAAGAGGTAGTGCGGTAATCGGCTTTGAGGTGGGAGATCGAGTCATGGGTGTTGTCGGAGGTGGCGCCTATGCCGAACTGGCACGAATCGACTACCGCATGGCCATGCATATTCCTGCGCAACTCGACTACGTACATGCAGCTGCCATTCCTGAAGTATTCGTCACTGCTCATGAAGCCATGATGCATCTGGCCCGGCTGAAATCCGGCGACTCGGTGCTGATACACGCCGCTGCGGGCGGTGTGGGTTCTGCCGCTGTGCAACTGGCATATGCAACAGGCGCAACGGTGTACGCGACAACCGAAGGCAGCAAGCTTTCTCGCGTAGAGCACTTGGGTGCGGCAATTGCCATTGACTATAAAACACAGGACTTCGCTGAGGTCATTGCCGATAAAACCAATGGTCGGGGCGTCGATGTAGTTATCGACTTTGTCGGCCAGCCATACTTCGCACGCAATATCGCATCGCTTGCTCACGGTGGCCGCATGGTACAGGTCGGTATTCTGGGGGGTGGCGGCAAGGTGACTGTGGAGCTGGAGCAGATCCTCTATCGCCACTTGCAAATTATCGGCACGGTCATGAAGTCTCGCACGCAGCCGGAGAAGCACGACATGATCAGGCGTTTTCGTGAGCATTGGCTTGATCGCTTCGATGGCGGTGGGAGCCTGGAACCGGTGGTCGATAGTACTTTCCCACTCTCCCGTGCCGCTGATGCTCATCGCCGGATGGAGTCTTCGCAGAACGTTGGCAAAATCATCTTGACGATGCAGCCCGAAGATCTGGTTTAGACGGCACAGTGTTGTAGTTGATTCATATAGAAAGGTGCCTCGCGGGCACCTTTCCAGTGGTGCTGCGTGCCGACAGTATTTATCCAGCCTGATAAGCGGCGCTCGCCAGCTACTCTTCAACTCTTCCCGCTCGAATTTCGCCCAAGAGGCACATCACGTGCTCACCGCCCAAGCCGATTTGGTATCTCGAAAGGCGGCGACGCCAGGGACTTTCGCCACAACCACGAGTTGCTATTAACGGGTTGTTGAATTCAATCGTTGATAACTTTCGGGGCACGTTTGTTTGGCGATGTCCTCCGCACAGGGTTAGACCAGTGCGAACTTACTGGTTAATCGTTGTGCACCCAGCTCAGCCGCAGAAAATAAATAAGGATGCATGGCGGAAATCCAGACTGTTTGAAGACGTCACTACTGGTTGGTCGGTGCCCTGGATGGTGCAAAGCAAAATTGACATTTATCAAGAAACGGCCCCCCAGACGAGCTAGCATCTTGCGATAACACACACTGGAATTAAAATCGGAATTCATAGCCTGGCGAATATCCCTACGTTGCACATCCCATTGTACGGATGGAGAGGATCTGGTTGATCATTGCCTGCCGTGTATGAAGCTATGTCAACGAGTTAGCTGCGTCCTGATTATCTGACGGATTCAAGTTGTCATTGCTGTATTTACTGAACTCAAAGGTCACGAACAGAGTAAGTCTCTCGCTTTACGCCCGAGCATCCCTGTTGCTGATTATCGAAGTGGATGAAGCGTTGCAGCCGTAATAGCTAATACAGCTCTTTGGGGCGGCACCGAAGATTGCGACCGACGACTGGAACATCTATTTCAAATGCACACAGGGCATCTGCGCCTCAGGGTGAAAGGCGGGCATCAGAAATCGATATTTAAGATCAGCGACTGACACCGCAATCAACCCATGGGGTTGTTTATGAGTATCCGATCAGGCATACGCTTGCCCAAAACATCAGCTCTCTTGACCATGGTATTGGCCACCGCAAGCCTGCTTTGGGGGTGTGGAAAAGAACCCGCTTCAACCCCGCCCTCGTCCACCGATGTGACGGTAATGACGGTGACTGCCCGCAACACGCCGGTCACGTTTGAGTTTGTTGCCCAAACCCAGAGTTCACGGGAAGTCGAAATCCGCGCGCGAGTGGCAGGGTTTCTGGAAAAACGGATGTACACAGAAGGCTCGCTGGTAAAAGCCGGGCAGGTCTTGTTTCAGATGGATCGTCGTCCCTTTGAAGCGGCGCTGTCATCCGCACAGGGTCAGCTGGCTCAGCAGCAAGCCCGCTGGGAAGTCGCCAAAGCAACACTTGCCCGAGTGCGTCCGCTGGCACAACAGAATGCAGTCAGCAAAATGGACCTCGACAACGCGGTCGGCGACGAGCGACAGACACAGGCTGCCGTACTCGCAGCACAAGGCCAGGTCCGTACTGAGCAGTTGAATCTGGGCTACACCACCATCACCTCTCCGCTGACTGGCCTATCAAGCTTTGCAAAAAAGCAAGAAGGCAGCTATCTGACGCCAGGAGAATCTGGCCTCCTGACGACGGTGGCGCAGATGGACCCGATCTACGTCAACTTCAGCCTCTCTGAGAACGAAACGCTGAAGTACCGCAGCGAAATCGCTGCAGGCCAACTGGAATTTCCGGCTAACCAGAACTTCGAGGTCGAAGTGGTGCTGGCGGACGGGTCGATCATGCCCGACAGAGGTCGCGTTGACTTCACCGCGCCCTCCTTCAGCTCGCAAACCGGCACATTTTTAGTCCGTGCGGTGGTAGCCAATCCTCAAGGCAAGCTGCGTCCTGGCCAGTTCGTTCGCGCGCTCGCGATTGGCGCGTCGAGACCCAATGCGATCCTGGTTCCGCAACGCGCAGTCCTTGAAGGCCCGCGAAGCCATTACGTCTGGGTCCTGGACGCCGATGCAAAGCCTGAGCAACGCATGGTCGAAGTGGGTGACTGGAACAATCAGGACTGGTTCATCACCAAGGGGTTGCAGGTCGGTGAGCGAGTTGTAGTTGACGGGGCCCTTCGCGTCTTCCCCGGCGCCAAACTGAACATCGTTGACAGTGCAGCCGCGCAACCCGCTGCTGATGCCGACTCCACAGGGCAGCCAGCGACAGCAGCGCTGCCAGCTACCGCCACCCCGAATGATGGGGCAGGAACAGACAGTCGGCGGCAGCCATGAGCATCTCTCACTACTGCATAGACCGCCCCATCTTCGCGTCAGTGATTTCCATCGTCCTCACCCTGGCGGGTGCTGTCGCGATGTTTAACATGCCTGTGGCGCAATACCCTGATATCACCCCGCCGCAAATCACCGTGTCGGCCACTTATCCCGGTGCCGATGCGCAAGTGGTGGCAAATAATGTAGCCGCGCCTATCGAGCAGCAAGTGAACGGGGCGGACAACATGATCTACATGAACTCATCAAGCTCGGCGACGGGCAACATGACGCTCAATGTGTTCTTCGAAATCGGTACCGACCCGTCTCTGGCCCAGGTAGATGTGCAAAACCGTGTCAACCTGGCGCTGCCGCAACTGCCCTCCTCCGTGCAGTCTCAAGGGGTTCAGGTACAGAAAAAGTCCTCCGCCTTCATGATGGTCATCGCCGTTTACTCTCCCAGTGAACGCTACGACGCCACCTATATCGCCAACTACGCCAACGTTTATTTGCTCGATGCCATCAAGCGCATACCGGGGGCCAACCAGGCCAGTATTTTTGGGACGCCAGACTACGCCATGCGCATCTGGTTGAAGCCGGACCGAATGGCTCAATTAGGCATCACTGCCGCTGACGTGCAGAAAGCGGTCGCCAACCAGAACCAACAGTTTGCGGTGGGGCGAATCGGTCAATCGCCAACAGGCAAATCAGTCGAACAATCCTTTGCCGTCACCACTAAAGGTCGTCTTACCGAACCCTCAGAGTTTGAAAACATTATCTTGCGGGCCAGTGGTGAGGGTGCAGCGATTGTTCATCTCAAGGACATCGGACGAGCCGAACTGGGGCAAAAAGATTACTCGCTGCGTAGTACTTATCAAGGAAAGCCCGCGACCTTGATGGCGGTTTATCAGCAACCCGGCGCCAATGCTTTGGATGTATCCAATGCGGTGACGGAGACTCTGGCACAGATGAAAAAAACTTTTCCGGAGGGCATCGAATATAAGGTGGTGATGGATACCACTGCATTTACCAGAGCTTCGATCAGCGAAGTAGTGCGAACCTTCTTCGAGGCTCTGGTACTGGTGGTGATCGTGGTTTACGCGTTTTTGCAAAGTCTTCGCGCAACGCTTATTCCGGTATTGGCAGTGCCCGTTTCCATCGTCGGTACATTCATTGGGATGACTGCGCTGGGCTTCTCGGTGAACATGCTGACGCTGTTCGGCATGGTGCTGGCGATCGGTATCGTGGTCGATGATGCGATCGTGGTAGTCGAGAATGTCGAGCGCAATATGCACGTTCACAAGATGAACCCGAAGGACGCAGCAAAGCGCGCCATGGACGAAGTGGCGGGCCCCGTCGTTGCCATCGTGCTGGTGCTCTGCGCGGTCTTCGTCCCGGTCGCTTTCATGGGGGGCATTACCGGACAACTCTATAAACAGTTTGCTATCACCATCGCCATGTCCGTCGTGCTGTCCGGCGTCGTAGCGCTGACGTTATCACCCGCCCTGGCGGCCCTTTTGCTGAAACCTCATGTCGGGGAAAAGCGCCGCTTCTTCCGTTGGTTCGATCGAAGCTTCGAACGTTTGACCGACAGTTATTCCCGCGCAGCGGCCTTCATGATCAAGCGCTTCGTCCTCGCGCTAGTGCTTTTTTTCGGCATGCTTGTGCTGACTGTATTGATCATGCAACGGATACCTGCAGCCTTCCTGCCGCCTGAGGATCAAGGTTACCTGCTAGGCGCGATCATCATGCCGGACGCCGCAAGCCTGGACCGAACGGCGCTAGTCGGCAAAGTCGCCAGTGACTACTTCATGAACAACGAGGCTGTGGAGGGGGTGGCCATTGTCAACGGATACAGCCTGCTGGATAGCCAGAACAAGAACAACGCCAGTGCGTTTTTTGTTGGGCTCAAAGATTTTGAGGAACGTTACCAAGGCGCAGAATCCATAAAGACCCAGAGTGCACCAGCCGTTATCCGCGCAGCCGCCCACGCATTTTCGCAAGTCCAGGAAGGCATCATCCTGCCCATCAATCCCCCTTCCATTCCCGGGCTGGGTACCACCGGCGGGATGGAGCTTTGGGTTCAGAGCAAGGGAGACGCCAGCATCGGCCAACTGGCTGAAGTCGTGAGCGCTTTCAAAGCCAAGGCCGAACAGCGCCCGGAAATTGGCAGCATGACCAGCACCTTCAATGCGTTTTCCAGGCAGTTGCTCGCTGACATTGATCGGGAAAAGGCCGAGACGCTGGGTGTGCCTGTGGAGGATGTGTACAGCACTATGCAGACGATGTTCGGCTCGCTTTACGTGTCCCAGTTCAATAAGTTCAGCCGCCTGTGGCAAGTAATTCTTCAGGCTGAGCCCGCGTATCGCCTGAGAGTCGATGACCTGCAAGAGGTCTATGTGCGCAGCAGCACACAGCAGATGGTCCCACTCAAGGCGTTGCTCACCACCCGCTACATCACCGGCCCGGATCTGTTGACGCGCTTCAACAACTTCCCGGCGGTCAAGATGACAGCCAATGCCGCGCCAGGGTTCAGCTCTGGACAAGCCCTCAAAGCCCTGGACGAGATTGCGACGCAGACGATGACTGGCGACTACGCGATAGCCTGGAGCGGTGAAGCATTCGAAGAACAAAAGAGCGGCTCTACCTCGACCACGGTTTTCGCTTTTGGTCTGGTCATGGTGTTTCTGATCCTGGCGGCTCAGTATGAAAAATGGTCGCTGCCGGTCGGTGTACTACTGGCGGTCCCTTTCGCACTGTTTGGCGCCTTACTGGCCATATTTTTGCGCGGGCTGGAAAACGACGTGTACTTCCAGATCGGCCTCACAATGCTGGTTGCGCTGGCGGCGAAGAACGCCATTCTGATCTTCGAGTTCGCCGTATTGAACCGCGAGGCAGGCCTGTCCATTTTTGACGCCGCCATGACGGCCGCCAGGGAGCGTTTACGTCCCATCGTCATGACCTCTTTGGCATTCATTCTGGGTTGCGTCCCGCTGGCGATCGCTGTGGGGGCCTCTGAGAATAGCCGTCACTCCATCGGGACCGGCGTGATTGGCGGGATGCTTGCGGCAACGGTCATCGCCATATTCTTCATCCCCCTCTTCTATTACCTGGTCGAGCGCATCTCGGAAAAAAGCGTGACCGGCAAAAAGGTCGTGCAGCCTGCCGACCCTGGTGTCGGCCAGGGCGTGGCGCCACAGCAAAGCGAGGGGGAATGACGTGCTCAGACCCTTGCTGTTATTGCTGCTTGCTTTCGCTCTCGGGAGCTGCACCGTCGGGCCCGATTATGAGCGCGCCAATGTCGAGGTACCCGCGACATTCCGGTATGCGGACCGCGAGGCAATGGAGGTGTCCAACACCTTATGGTGGGAGCAGTTCCAGGATCCGGTGTTGAACGCCTTGATTCTCACCGCACTCCACGAAAACAAGGATGTGAAGATTGCCGCCGCCCGCGTCGAGGAATACATGGGGCGCTTCACTGAAAACCACTCACGACGGCTTCCCCAGATTGGCGGCGGGGTTGACGCCGAGCGTTCCAAAGCCCCGGAGAACAGCGGTCCGACGCCACTGGGATCTGGGGTCAATCCGATCTACGAGAATTACCAGGCCGTTCTCGGGGTGAGTTGGGAGCTGGATATATGGGGACGTTTACGCCGTCTCGACGAGGCCGCACATGCAGAGCTTCTGGCATCTGAAGAGGGTCGCCGGGCCGTCATTTTGAGCCTGGTGTCGTCGGTCGCCAGCAGCTACGTCAACTTGCGCAATCTTGACAGGCAACTGGAAATTGCACGGGCCACCGTCAAGCTGCGCAGCGACTCCTATGACATTTTCAAAATGCGCTACACCGCCAGCATCGTCTCCGAAATGGAGTTGGCGCAGAGTCAATCCGAGTATGAGCGGTCCCTGGCTACCGTCCCCAGGCTTGAGTCGCTGGTAGCCCAGCAGGAAAACGCACTCGCGGTACTGCTGGGGCGCAATCCCGGGCCGTTGCGGCGTGGACAGCCCCTCGGACAATTAAGCCCGCCATCAATCCCCAAAGGATTGCCGTCAAGCATTCTGGAGCAGCGGCCGGATCTGCGCCAGGCCGAACTCAACCTGATTGCCGCCAATGCACGGATTGGTGCGGCCAAAGCCCTCTACTTTCCGACGATCTCCCTGACCGGTCTGGTGGGGTCCGTCAGCGGTCAGCTTTCCGATCTCTTTAGCGGGCCGGCCCAGACATGGTCGTATGCCGCAGCAGCCAACTTCCCGATTTTCACCGCCGGCGGGATCGCCGGGCAGGTGCAACAGGCCAACGCGATCCAGCGACAATCGTTGCTGGCCTACCAGCAAGCCATTCAGGCTGCGTTCAAGGACGTGGAGAACGCCCTGATTGCGTCGCAGAAGTCTCGTGAACAGCTGGCTACTCAGGCACGTCAGATAGACGCATTGCGAACCTACTCCCGACTTGCGAGCCTGCGCTACGAGAATGGTTACACCAGCTACATCGAAGTGTTGGACGCCGAGCGTAACCTCTTCGAGGCGGAACTGAACTTCGCCAATACTCAGGGCGCCGTCCTTGGCACGATGATCGATCTGTACAAAGCCACCGGGGGCGGCTGGGTGGAGCAGGCAGAGAACCTGACCCGGCTTGAACCGGCCTCGTCGGGCAGGACAAAGCCATGAACGCTGCGCAGAAGATACTGATTGGATGCCCTGAATGCGACCTTCTGCAATATGCCCCGCCGCTGCCCATTCAAGGAATAGTCCGTTGCTGTCGCTGTGGCGCTTTGCTGTTTCGCCTACATCCTCAAGGGCTGGAGCGCGCCCTGGCTTTCTACCTGGGCACCCTGATCCTGTTCGTGATTGCCAACGTGTTTCCCATCGTCGGCCTCACGATAAACGGCGAGTACATCCAGACCACATTGATCGGCGCGGCAAAGGTCATGTACAGCGCCGACATGGTGCTGGTCGCAGGGCTCGTGCTGGTGACGACTTTCGCCGCCCCGCTGATGCAAATACTGACCATGATCTACCTGCTGCTGCCGGCCTATTGCCGACGTAGACCGCCCCATGCGCAGCTGATTTTCCGCAGCCTGATCATGGTCAGGCCGTGGGGCATGGTCGAGGTATTTGTAGTGGGCGTCCTGGTCTCGCTGGTCAAGCTCGCCCATCTCGCGACCGTCATACCAGGGGTCGCCCTGTGGGCTTTTGCCGGGGTCATGCTCCTGATGGCGGCGGCAGTTTCCTCGTTCGACGCTCGCGAGCTGTGGGCGCGCCTGGAGTCATTTCAATGACCGGGCCAAACACCGCAGCCCGTTTCGGCCTGGTGACCTGCCACGGCTGCGGGCTATTACTCAAAGCGCGCCGGTTAGAGGGGGCTCACTGCTCCCGATGCGGTTGCCGGGTTCATCGCAGAAAACCCAACAGTCTGATGTCCTGCTGGGCATTCGCCATCGCTGCGATGATCCTTTATGTACCCGCCAACACGCTGCCGATCATGGAAACCAGCTCTCTGTTCGGGTCCCAGGACGACACCATCATGAGCGGGGTTGTGTATCTGTGGCGCTCAGGGTCTTGGTATCTGGCGCTGGTGGTGTTCATCGCGAGCATCCTGGTGCCGATGGCCAAGCTGTTGGCGCTGATCGTTCTGCTGGTCACCGTGCAGCTGGGTTCGCGCTGGCAGCCTCTACAGCGCGCAAAGCTGTACAGAATGGTTGAGTTGGTCGGGCGCTGGTCGATGCTGGATGTCTACGTGGTCACCTTACTGGTCGCGTTGGTGCAGCTCGATGCGCTGGCAACGATCAAACCTGGTCCCGGCGCACTGGCCTTTGGGGCTGTGGTGGTGCTTACCCTGTTGGCGGCGATGCATTTTGATCCACGGCTGATCTGGGACTCTCTGGAGAACGCTCATGACTGAAACGCCCCTGCCCCCTGATCTGTCTGGCGTCCCGGACGCCCAGACGTCCCGAAAATCGAGGTGGTCGGTTCAATGGATATGGCTCGTTCCGTTGATCGCGGCACTGATTGGCGGGTGGCTGATGATCACATCAATACTCAATGAAGGCCCTGTCATCAGCATTGTTTTCAAAAGCGCTGAAGGTCTGGAGGCGGGTAAAACCAAGCTTAAGTACAAGGATGTAGAGATTGGCCAAGTGACTGCAGTCACCTTGTCGGGTGATCTCAAGCAAGTGATCGCTACCGCAGAACTGACCAAGGATTTCAAAGCCCATCTGGTCAGGGACACTGCGTTCTGGTTGGTTACGCCACGCATTTCCGGTGGCAACGTTTCAGGGTTGAGTACCGTGCTCTCCGGCGCATTCATCGGCGTTGCCGTGGGTAAGTCCGATGAGGCGCAGCGCTCCTTCAACGCAATGGATGTACCGCCGGTTATTCAAGTCGATACCCCCGGTCGGGAGTTCGTGTTGCGCAGCAACGACTTGGGCTCATTGAGTCCGGGCTCCCCCATTTTCTTTCGTCGCGTCCAGGTCGGTCAGGTCGTCGCATTCGATCTCGACAAGGACGGCATGGGCTTGACCATGCGTATCTTCATCAACGCGCCCTATGACGCGTTTGTCACTGAAAACACCCGCTTCTGGAACGCTGGCGGGATAGATATCAAGCTAAGCGCCAGCGGCATCGAGATGGAAACGCAATCACTTGCCTCTATCCTGCTGGGCGGCATTGCGTTCGAAACGCCTGCGGACTCCGTCGACTCACCGGCTGCGCCGCCCGAAACCCTTTTTGAGCTGTTCAGCGGGCGTACGGCAGCCCTGCACAACCCCGAGCGGGACGTGTTGAAAATGGTGGTGCTTTTCAACGAATCGCTCAAAGGCCTCGTTCCGGGATCTCCGGTTGATTTCCAGGGTATTACGCTAGGTGAAGTATCGAATATCTGGGTGGAAATGGACCCCGCCAAGCACGCGATCTGGATGCCCGTTGAAATCCGCCTTTACCCGGAGCGATTGAAGTTGCGCGCCCGCGACAAGAACCGCACGAAACTTTCAGATGAGGCGCGCAGACAGTTGCTGGATGGCTTGGTGGCAAACGGACTGCGGGCTCAGATGCGCAGTGGAAATCTGCTGACAGGGCAGCTCTACGTTGCGCTGGATTTCTTCCCGAGTGTCGACAAGGCGAGTATCAACTGGGCCAGTGAGGTGCCTGAGCTACCCACGGTGCCCGGTCGCATGGAAGAAATACAGGCATCCCTGAAAAGTATCGCCGGGCGGCTGGAGAAGCTGCCTATCGAGCAGATTGGCTCGGACTTGCGCCAGACATTACAGGCAGCCAGCGGTCTGTTGAATCGCCTGAATACCCAGGTAACCCCTCAAATCACGGCGGCCTTGATCGAGGCGCGCCAGGCCGTGAGCTCAGCGCAAGGGCTTGTCGCAGCCAATAAACCTCTGCTGGAGGACTCTCACGAAGCGATTCGGGAATTGGCAAGGACTGCAAAAACGTTGCGCAGCCTGGCCGATTATCTTGAGCGCCATCCCGAAGCGCTGATTCGGGGCAAGCAGGAGGATAGACGATGAAACGGGTCTGGTTGGGACTGTTAACGTTGCTGACTTTCACGTTGAGCAGCTGTGGCAGCACACCGAAAGAGCAGTTCTACACCCTGCGGCCGCTAGCCGAGCGCGACCCGGCAATAGTGAGTCCTGCATTCTCCGTCAGCGTGGGGCCAGTGACGGTTCCTGAACTGGTGGCGCGACAACAATTGGTGCTGACGCACAGCGACAACCTGGTCGAGATTCTCGAGCAGACGCGTTGGGCTGCACCTTTGGAAAGCATCTTGGGCGATGTCATCGCGAGCAATCTGGGACAGCTGACCGGCAACCCGCAGATCGCCGTCTTCTCACCAGATACCCGCGTGCATGCCGACTACCGAGTAGCGGTAGACGTTTTGCGTTTTGATTCCGTATCAGAAACAGGGGCTGGTCTGGATGCTCGATGGACAATCCGAGACGCTGATGAAAAGGTCCTGAGCACGGGCAGAAGCATCATCAGCGAACCCACCCCTGGCGGGGACGTGACCGCATTGATCATGGCCCATGATCATCTTCTGGCAGGATTGAGTCGCAACATCCTTCAAGCGATCCTCAAGCTCAAACCTTCGCGCTAACCTCCTGCGTTTTGACTACAAAGAGCACCCCTGCCCGATGATCGTTGTATAAGTCACTATTACGGCAGCGCATAGAGTTTGAAGAGCATGGCATTGACTTCATTCATGTCACCAAAATGCTTGGAGTAGAGTTTCAACAGATCTCCTGATTTGTACAAACGACTCAAGCTGCTATCGACCATCAGGCGAAAGTCCTCGTCCTCGCGGGCCAGAGGCATGGCAACAGGTGCGAAGTCATAGAGCATATCGAGCACTTGCAAATCATTGGCGCGATCACTTTTTTCGGCATAGCTGAGTAACAGTCTTCTATCGGCAAAAAAGGCACTGCCTTTGCCCGTGGCGATCAAATCCACACCTTCGGGAATGCTTTTTACCTTGATCACATCAGCAATTACGCCCAGGGTTTTAATCCGCTCATCTATCCATTGTTCAGTGACGCCGCCCTCAATAACGACGTAGGTGTGATGAGAAAGCCCTTGATTCACCGTTGCTCGCCAAGTGGGGCCCGTGCGGGCAACTTCACCATTAAGGACGCGTATCAAATCGTTAGGGGCATCCTTGCGCACAATCGCCGTCAAACCTGCCGTAAATACGGGAATGGAAAAACTCACCGACTTGCGCGCTGCCAGTGTTTCAACGGCAGGTGTACACAGCAGGTCAATCTTGCCCTGGCGAACTTCGTCCAGGCCATTGCCCTGGGCAACTTCAACATAGTGAACAGTCAGGTTAGTCATTTGGGTCTGAGACTTGATGCTGTCGACGATCATTGCGCATAACTCAATCGCATACCCCCCGGCTTTGCCGTCCACGTTAGACGTAAACGGCGAAGCGTTCGGCAGATATCCCAAGTTGATGGCCGAGCTGCCACGAATCCGCGATAACACATCGGCATTGGCCTGTAGAGGCATCATCCCTGCCAGACACAAGAAGGTTACGGTGACGCTGTTGCGCAGACGCTTTTTCATATTCTGTTCCTCGCAGGGTTCGAGTTCAGAGAGCCCGGTTTTCAGAGAGCCACGTTTCAGAGATCCAAATTACGCACTTTGCAGTCCAACCTGACCTGCAATTGGAGCGCTAACCGGCTGCGCACTGACGAAGCTTTTGGCAATGAAACCGTAGATGAGATAGCCCACGGCCAAGACGATGAAGGCGCCAAACACAGCGTCTTTACCTGATGCATAAATGGCGTAATAGGAATAAGCCATTGCCACCATGAGCACCGCTGTATTGCGGCTGTAGACACTGCGACTGACGTTGGCCTTGAACATGATCACCAGCAGGCCAGACAGCGCCGTTACGTAGGGCAACAGATTGGTAACCGCTGCCAGGCTGACGAGTTTGCCGAACTGTTCCCGTGCATCGGGGGAGATCGTCGATAACGCCAGTAATGTCTGCAGTACCCCGCAAACGATCATCCCTGCTATTGGAGCGCCCGCTGAAGTCACGGTGCCAAACAGTTTAGGGAACATCCCCTGATCAGCCGTGACCTTGGCGGTTTGCGCCAAGGTAAACTGCCACCCCAACAGCGAGCCAATGCAGGCTATTACGGCCAATGCCATGATGATTTTGCCAATCAACGGGCTGAACATGTGTGCATATACCAAGGCGAAAGGTGCGCTTGAATTGGCCAACTGCGCGTTGGGGATGATGCCCTGGATAACCGTCGTCGATAGCACATAAACCACCGCGGCACCCAAGGTGCCAAGAAGGCATGCCAGCGGCACATTTCGTTTGGGATCTTCAACCGCGTCGGAGTTCTGCGCCGCTGACTCCATCCCCAGAAAGGCCCAGAGGGTCAGCGGGATACTCTGAGTGATCGCCTCCACGATCGGAATCTGTTTGGGGTTCCAGGCATCAGCAAATACCTGCGGCTCGAACCAGAACCAGCCGATGACACTCAATCCTGCAACGGGAATGATCACACCCCAGACCGTGATAGCCCCCAGCCGGCCAGTGATACTGGCGCCACCGAAGTTTGCGGCAGTGGTCAGCCAGAGCAGACCCACACAGCCAATGAACAGCGGAATCGCGCCAGAACCTAACCAGGGAAAAAACGGTGTCAGATAGCCCACCGCTGAGATCCCGATCGCAACGTTAGCGATGGCCAGGGACAGAAAGTAGAGAAACGAACACAGGAAGAACGCTGACCTACCGTGTGCTTCTTCGCTGTAGGCAGACATCCCCCCCGTACGCGGACAAAAAACCCCGCACTGCGCAAAACAGTACGCGATCGCCATGGACCCAATGGCCGTGATAATCCAGGACAGTAAAGAGACAGCACCTAACTGCGCCATGCTTGATGGGAGCATGATGATGCCGGAGCCCATCATGTTCACTGCAACCAGCGTGGTGAGCCCCACGAGACCCATTTTTTTGTTCGAATCAGTCATTACAGACTCCTCGTGCCCGGTTCGCGCCGGGAGCATCCTCCGGGCGCAGGAGAATGGAGCATCATTTTTTGACGACATAAACCTTGTAGGTCAGCGCGGAAGAGGCGTCGCGTTCGATCTCGATGCCATGGTTGTCGTGTTCAAAGCCCGGGAAGCGGGCATCGAACTGCTCCATTGCCAATAGATAATCAATGATCGCCCGTTTATCGGCAGCGACTGCTTCACCCGGCATCACCAATGGAATACCCGGCGGATAAGGCACGATCTGTACGGCCACTATTCGATCTTGTAAGTCGCGTACGGCGATTTGCTCGATATCGCCTTTGACCAGTTTCGCGTAGGCGGCGCGAGGCGTACTGACCTGATCGGGCAGAAGAGTGAAAGCTTGGTCCATGTTGCGCAGCAGACCACTTCTGGCGATTTCTTCATGCATGCGCTGTGCGAGGTCTTGCAGCCCTACCCCTTCATAAATTCCGGGATACGCTGCGACAAGTTCAGGCATGACTTCTTCCAGTGCAGCATTGGCGTCATAGCGCTTCTTGAACTCCATCATTGCAGCCACCAGAGAGCCCCATTTGCCCTTCGTTATCCCGATGCTGAACAGCACCAGAATGGAGTAAGGCTCGGTTTTTTCTACGACGGTGCCGCAACTGGACAGGAACGAGGACACCAATGGCGCCGGGATTCCACGCACTTGCGGATGGCCTTGCGAATCAAGGCCGGGTGTCAAGAGGGTGACCTTGATCGGATCAAGCATGCAGTAGTTTTCACCCAGATCACCGAAGCCATGCCATGGAGCGTTGGGCTTGAGCACCCATGCATCACTTCGATGCAAGCGTTCGCGCGCCACTTCGGCAAATGGTGTCCCGTCTACCTCGTCCGGTTGCCAGACACCAAACCACCAATCGGCCGCGTTGCGCTGGGCGATCTGCTCAGTGATGCGGACCATGGCCTGGCGAAAGCTGATGGCTTCGTCGATCGATTCGTCGGTCAGATACTCGCCTGCGTCATCCATCATTTTCGCGGATACGTCCGTGGAGGCGATGATGCTGTATTGCGGCGAGGTCGAGGTGTGCATCATGAACGCCTCATTGAACAGCGCTGGTTTGACCGGGATTTTGCCTGAGCGAATATGAATCATTGATGCCTGGGACAGAGCGGCAAGTAACTTGTGCGTGGAATGAGTCACTGTCACGGTGGCATCGTTGGAGTGTCGATCGCCGCGGTGCATGCCATAACGATTTTCATAAACCGTGTTGAAGCGTGCATAGGCATACCACGCCTCGTCGTAATGGATCCGATCGACGCTTTTACTCAATTCGCGGGTGGTGCTTACGACGTGATAACAAAGTCCGTCATAGGTCGAGTTGGTAAGTACCGCGAGTACAGGCCGCGCCTGTTTATTCGCGATCAACGGGCTGGCGGACAGTTTTTCTGCGATAGCCTCCTCCGTTAACTCGCTGAGCGGTACAGGGCCAATCAATCCTCGCTTGTTTCGACGAGGGCGCAGGTATATAGGAATGGCACCCGACATGTTCAGTGCATAGTTCAGCGACTTATGGCAGTTTCGATCCACCAGTACGGCGTCACCATCCGTTACCGCCGAATGCAGGATGATTTCATTGCTCGCCGAACTGCCTCCAACCGAAAAGAATGTGTAATCGGCGCCGAATACGCGCGCGGCATTCTTTTCTGCCAGGGCGACAGGTCCAGAGTGATCGTTGAGTGAACCGAGTTGGCCTACTGAAACGCTCAAGTCAGAGCGCAACATTTGCTCGCCGTAAAAGTCCAGAAAGGTGCGGCCCACTGCCGTTTTCATGAAGGCTGTGCCTCCGGTATGACCCGGCGTGTGCCAAGAGTATTCATGGCTTTGCGCAAAGCTCACCATCGCCCCGAAGAAGGGAGGCAATATCGTCTCCAGATAACGGCGCGCAGCGGCCTCAATGCGCCCAGCGATAAATGCCGGGCTGTCTTCAGGTTGCCAGATGAAACCGTCGACTTCCTCTACAAAGGCCAGGGGTACTGCACTTTGATTTTGACTGGACATACCCAACATGATGGGCAAGTTTTTAGTTCGACGACGGATAAGCTGAATAACCTTCAACGCCTGCTCGATATTCTCGACGCACAGCCCCCAGCCAAGAATTACGCAGCAGTAAGCAGGGTCTGCCGTGAACGCAATTTCGGCATCTTCCAGCGACATCACTCGCTCTATTTCAAAGTCTAGAGCCTTTAGCGCGTCAGAAACCTCAAGGGTGCTGCGCACCACAACGCTTTGGTCCGGCACTTGCGAATTGACCACAAACATCACCGGATAACGTTGTGCAAGATAAGGCGGCAGCTGGGTTCTGGACGTACTCATCAGACTCTCCTTTTTGTAATCGTGAAGCGAGCTATATGCGCGAGTTAACGCAATGAGGCGGGCCGTACGACTGAGAGTTCAAAGCTGCGCCAAAGGGAATAGTGATCGGAACAGTTACTCAAATATTGACTTAGATCAGAAAAGCAAGTCGTCATTCAGACTGTTGGCCTTCGAAACCTGTCGCGCACTTCCAGAATCAAAACTTTGTTCATTTGCAAAAGCAGATCCGGAAGATTGTCTGCTGAACCCTGTATTGCATCCATCCGCTTGCTGAGCAGAGACCAGAGAGACTGGCCCGGCATCAAGTCGCTTCTGATCTTGCCGGCCTGCTGTTAGGCTCAGCCCTTAAACCAGAGTATTGACCAACTGGAGGTGTCATGAGCAACTTTCCCATCGTTGCCACAGTCCTTTCGATGATATTGGGGCTTTCCGTCACGCGCCTTCTTTTGGGGATGTTGACCGTGTTCCGCATTCGTCGCACAGCAGCTCCCGATTGGGTGGCGCTTGTCTGGGCCGCCATGCTTTTTGCGACGCAACTGGAGTTCTGGTGGGCGGTCAACGCACTGCCTGACATAAAAGCGACCTTCACGTTCCCCGAGTTTCTATTGCTGGTGTTGTTAGCGCTGTCGCTGTTTGTATCCGCGGCCTTGTTACTCCCAAGCCGCAATGAGGACGAGCAGAGTGGACTTCGGGTTTACTTCGAACAGGATGGCCGATACGCACTGCTGCCGCTCTCGAGTTATTTCTTACTCGGATTCATCGTGAATATGACGTTCTTCCATGCGTCTCCGGTTGCGCTTTGGGGCGCACTGGACCTGCTCATGATTGTGCTTCCTGTTTGCGCATTCAAAGCCAAATCGCGCCAGTCATATACGAGGATCACGCTTGCCTTTGTCCCCCTCATCGCCATAGACATGGCCATTTCACTGGCCAGCTAGGCAATTCAATTTTCTATGCCCGATCAATACGCCCGGAGTAACAGCCTCGCTTGGCGTTGTGGGCGTGGATGTAACTCACGGCAGGATTTTCAAACATTCGAAGGATTATCGGCTCTATGGCTGTCCCCTCTGCAACATCAGCTTCGATCATCATTCCGTCTTCCGCGTAGGCACGAAGCGACAGCAGACGAATTCGCATTGATTCTGGCACTTCATCAACAGCGTCATAGGTCTGCGTCGCGCCTTCCCTTATGAAAATAGCGTGCGAAGCACGGTAGGGAGTATTGGCGGGCTGGCAAACATGGTTAAGTAACAGCATGCTCTGACCCAACTCTGCATCTTTCATCTCGATGCGGTCTGGAAAACCAGGCTCGCGGTCGACGATGTAACGCTTGATCCCAAGTGATGCCAATTCCTGATCAGGTAATCCGAAAAAAACCTGGAAGGGTTCAGCGCAAAGTCCAGATATCCGAAAGCCCATGGTCCGCTCCAATGAAGGTTGAGCTTCATGCTAAGCGTGGCCGCGAGCTGTTCGCGCTCTGTTTCTTGCTGTCGAAATTGACAACTGTTTTTGATCGGCGCTGAAAAATTTGCCTGGGGAAATGGCTGCTGCGCAGTCGCGACAATGAACCCTGTGCTGTAGCGTAGGTCGACTCCGCAGCCGATGCACTCGATGTAAGCCCCCGCCAGCCAAAGGAACGACTTGATGTTTCACGTAATGTTCAGCTTGCCCTGCCTGTACGCCATCGTCCGCTTTGTCTGGCCGATGCCGTGGAAGCTGACAGCCAGAATTGCGGTTGCCGTGCTGTTCCTGCTTGCATCGCAATATCACCTGTACTCGCGGTTTTCTTCGGGCAGTGTTTTTTCACCAGAGTTTCCACGCGTCATCGTGATGCTGTTCAACTGGGGGTTTGGCGCGATCCTGTTGATTGCCGTGCTGCAAATCATTGTCGATCTGGGGACGTTGCTGGCGATGCTGGTCCGCCGGCAATGGCTGACCATCCCGGCAGGCCTGCGCTATGGCCTGGGCACGGCGGCGGTAGTGCTTTCGGCGATCGGTGTCTCTCAAGCGGTGCGCGTCCCGCCGGTCAAGGATATCGAGGTCGCGATCAAAAACCTGCCCCCACGATTCGAAGGCTACGAGATATTGCAGCTGACAGATCTGCACATCAGCCGCCTTTTTGACGAACCCTGGACCCGAGCAGTCGTCAAGGATTCAAACGCCCTGGGAGTTGACCTGATCGTTGTCACCGGCGATTTGATCGACGGCTCGATCAGCAATCGGACCCTCGACATTGAGGCTCTGCGCGACCTGCATGCTCCGGACGGGGTGTATGTCATCCCTGGCAATCACGAGTATTTCTTCGACAACGAAGCGTGGATGCAGCACTTCGTCTCTCTGGGCATGAAACCGCTGGCAAACAGTCATACCCTGATTGAGCGTGACGGAGCACGGTTTGTGCTGGCCGGGGTCACGGATGTCACTGCACCGAGAACCGGCTTCCCTGCGCCTGACTTGAAACAAGCGCTCAAAGGCGCGCCGAAAGAGGCGCCGATCATCCTGCTCGACCACCAACCCAGGAATGCTGAGTTTTCAGCCACCCAGGGAGTTGCGCTTCAGTTGTCGGGCCATACCCATGGCGGAATGATCCTGCTGCTGGATCGGGTGATCGCCCTGGCAAATGAAGGCTTTGTATCCGGCTTCTACAACGTCGACGGCATGCAACTTTACGTCAACAACGGCACGGCCCTCTGGCCTGGCTTCGCCCTTCGTCTGGGCCGACCGTCGGAGCTGACACGCATCACGCTTCGGCAAGCATCGGGTTCCTAGCGCCAGGATTGTTGCGCTGATTTCTTCCTCAACCTTGGAATCAACCAACTCGCCCTCATAACATCGGCTATATCCCACTCCCTGAGGACCCATCATGACCAGCCAAACCGAAACCGCCATCCTTGCCGGCGGCTGCTTCTGGGGCATGCAAGACTTGCTGCGGCGCTACCCCGGCGTGCTGCACACCAGGGTCGGTTATACCGGCGGCGATGTGCCGAACGCCACTTACCGCAATCACGGCAACCACGCTGAAGCCATTGAAATCGTTTTCGACCCTGCTGTTATCAGCTACCGGCAGATCCTGGAGTTCTTCTTCCAGATCCACGACCCCAGCACGCCCAACCGTCAGGGCAACGACCTTGGCCCCAGCTATCGTTCAGCGATTTATTACCTGACTGAACAGCAACGCGACATCGCCGAAGATACTGCCGCTGACGTCGACGCCTCCAAGCTCTGGCCAGGCCTAGTGGTCACCGAAATCGAACCCGCGGGACCGTTCTGGGAAGCAGAACCCGAGCATCAGGACTACCTGGAGCGCCTGCCGAATGGCTACACTTGCCACTTCATTCGGCCCAATTGGAAACTGCCCAAGCGCGCATAAGACCTGACGATTCTGTCCTGCCTCCCGCAAGGGGGCGTCAACTCAGGTTTTTGAGCACCGCCGCCACTATGACTTCAGGACAATCCTCCTGAACCAGGTGGCCGGCGTTCTGGATCATTCTGCAATCGGAGTCAGAGATCAGCCGCGCCAAGGCCTGGCCCTTGTCAGCTGGAATCCAGTTGTCGTTCTGCCCCCACAGCACCGTGACCGGGCAATCCAGTCGGTCGTAGAGGCCCTCGATCTCATCCGTATATCTCTGATCCATCTGCGCGATCTGGCGATAAAACGCCGGTTGCCCCACCGGCCCGACCCAAGGCGTGCTGTAAATATCCAGCGCCTGTTCCGACAACGGGTGATGCGCCGAGGTTTGCAGATAGGCGCGAAGCAGCGCGCGATGCATGTAATCCGGCATGCCCGAAAACGCCAATTCGTGCTGGCGTACATGCTGCACGAAAGGAGAGCCCCAGGGCGCCAGGGCAACCGCGTCAAAAATAGTCAACGATGCGTAGCGCAAACCGTCCAGATACCAGCCTCGAAGAGCAGTCGCGCCGCCAAAATCATGGGCGAGGACATCCGGTCGCTCAAGCCCCCACTCCGCGAACAAAGCTGCCAGCACTTTGTTTTGCACCGCCAGCGAGACATCCTGCCCCGGGCGCATTTCAGACAATCCATAACCGACCAGATCGAAGTAATACACGGTCCTGCGATCAGTGAAGTGCGGCACTATCCTGCGCCAGACCTGGGATGAGAACGGCGTGCCATGTATCGCCACCAGCGCTGGCCCACTGCCAGACTTACCCCAACGCACGGCATTGCCATCAATGATGGTCGTGTTCGGCAGATCAAGCATCTTGCACCTCATGGAGTTGGTTCGCTAAAGAAGGGCTGGCCCGATGACGCAGGAATCAGGCCGGCCTCTTGATACCTCATTATCAACTCGTCGAACAAGCCGCAGAGCAGGATCGAAATAGTGATCAGTGCCTGACTCTGGACCGGCATTTGCAGGGCGCTGACGCGCTCGTCAAAAACCCCGCGCAGCCGTTAGTGATGGCTCTACGAAATCACTGCCAGCGTTTACAATTCTTCCCCACACAGACCCAGCAGGCCGGCCTTCATGGCGCTCGATCCACCGACACTTTTAGTTCTTTCCATTGCCCTTGCCGCAGCCGCCGCTTTGTACCTGGCGGTGGAGTGGCGCAGCGTTCGCGAACCTTCCCTGCTGTTCTGGAGCGCGGGTTTTGCAACGATTTCGGTGGGTTCGACGCTTGCCCTTTTGCGCATCAGCGGCTTATTGCTGATTGGCATCTGGTTCGCCAACGGCTTATTGGTGACGGCGCACTGGCTTTTCTTACTGGGGGTCGCAAGGTTCACCCAGACCCGGCTGTCTCGTGCCTGGTACCTGATCTTTCTCGCCTGGCTGATGATGTTGTTACTGCCTGCGGAACAACCCTGGCCCAAGGTCATGCTGGCGGTCAATTCGCTGCTGGTTGCAGCGGTGACACTCAGAGCCAGCTTCCTGCTGCAGCCCCATGGCAAGTCGTTGAGCGTTGGCGCAGTACAACTGCGGTATGTGCTTCTGGGGCATGGGCTGTTTTATGTCGCCAAGGCAATCCCGGCAGTGGTGCCTGGCACGCTGATCGACCTTGCCGCGTTTCGTGGGGAAATCATTCAGATTTCTCTGGTGGAAGGCTCCATGGCGATCATGCTGATTGCCCTGTCGATGACCGGCACCAAGCGTCATCGCCGGGAAAAGCGCATCGAGCGCCTGGCCGCACGCGATCCCCTTACCGGCCTGTACAACCGCCGCGCCCTGGATGTACGTGCACCGCGCTTGCTGAATCAGGTTTCACCCAGCCGGCCGGGCGCGCTGCTGCTGATTGATATCGACAACTTCAAGTTGGTGAATGACCTGTACGGTCATACCGCCGGCGACCGGTTGCTGGTGACCCTGAGTGAAATGATTCGCACGGTATTGCCCCCGGGCGCACTGGCCGCGCGCCTGGGTGGTGATGAATTCGTCATCCTGCTGAGCAACGCGTCGACTGAAGACATGGTCGGGCTGGGTAATACCCTCCGCGATCTGTTTCACAACGCAGCCTCCCAGGCCTTCGTCACGCCCGAGGCCGTCACCCTTAGCATCGGCGCCAACCTGTTCGACCAGTCACCTGCCAGCCTCACCGCACTGATTGAACAGGGTGACACCGCGCTGTACGAATCCAAACGAGGCGGACGCAACAGCATCCGCCTG
This sequence comes from Pseudomonas syringae, assembly GCF_000737245.1. Taxonomy (GTDB): domain Bacteria; phylum Pseudomonadota; class Gammaproteobacteria; order Pseudomonadales; family Pseudomonadaceae; genus Aquipseudomonas; species Aquipseudomonas syringae_J. Next base: position 141,184 of record NZ_JPQU01000056.1, read on the forward strand.
GTCGATCAGACTCTTTCTAACCGCGAGCGTCAGTTGCAGAGGTAACTTGCGCTACAGCGTCCAGCGCTCTCACCGAATACACCAGCGCCGCTCCGGTATTCAGCGCAATGGCAACACCGAGAGCCTCAGCGATTTCCTCGCGAGTGGCGCCCTCCTTCACTGCCTCCGCCGAGTGGACGGCAATACAGCCGTCACAGCGGGTGGTGACGGCTACCGCCAGAGAAATCAGCTGCCGGGTTTTGGCGTCCAGATGATGGGTCTTGCCACCGGCACCACTGGCAAGCAGGTAGCCATTGACTGAATCCGGCGACAGCGCCTTCAACTCGCCAATGCCTGACATTAGCTGCGTCTTGTATTCCTTCCAGTCCAACATGATCAAACCCTCGTCTGTTCTTGTTTTACGGGTAAAGACAAACAACCCACGGCATTTAGCATAGTGCGAACCAGGGCTTCTGCAGGCGCTCACCCAGCCGTGTGAGGCTGGGATGGTGGTGTGTTTTCGCTGCCTTCGGCAGTGCAAGTATCGCGATAGCCCATGGTCCTGTAGGAGCGCACGAGCACCTACACAAAACCATTTCAATTTAGATTTTTTGTCTGTTTGATGAGAGTTGTCGGAGGTTACTACGGCGACGAATACGGGACGTCAGGCACGCCCCGCCCCCTGAAACATATTTAGATACCAACCTGAGTGAACTAAGGCTAAGCCGTTGCGTTCCTTTGCAATGCGCAGTAACGCGACCTTTAGATAAACCCGTACATCCGTGCGGGTAACGATCAAGGGTCGCTTAACAATAAAGGAGCCGTCGTGACCGTTACCACCTACCCCGTTTACCGCAGTACGCCCGGGCCCCTTCACGGGATTTTGCTTGCCGGTACTGTTCCTCTGTTTCTCGGCGGCTTGCTGAGCGACATCGCCTACTACCAGAGCTACCAGATTCAGTGGAGCAACTTCGCCGCCTGGCTTATCGCTGGAGGCTTGGTTTTCTGCGGGCTGGCACTGGTCTTTGCACTGATCAATCTGATCCGGGCCGAACGCAAGACAGGCCGGCCGGTGGTGTACTTCCTGCTGTTGCTGGTCACCTGGGTGCTCGGTCTGGTCAACGCCTTCGAGCATGCAAAAGATGCCTGGGCGGTCATGCCGTCGGGTCTGGTGCTCTCGGTTGTCGTCACAGTACTGGCCATCGTTGCGGCATGGACAGGCTTGAGTAATCTCAACAACGTGCGCTCAGGGGGTGCCGAATGAAATATCCAGGCGCACTGACTGTTCTAAGCGTCGCGCTACTGTTGAGCGCATGCGGGGGTGAAGCTGATAGCACCCAGGCTCGTGGACCGGATCCTAAACTGCCTGACCCGCAGCGAAGCCTGTTGCCGAGTATGAAGATTGCCGAACCGGCGCTCTGGGGCGATCAAAAACCCACAGTGCCTGAGGGTTACAGCATTACAGCGATCGCCACCGAGCTGGCCATTCCGCGTCAGACCCTGGTACTGCCCAATGGCGATATCCTCATTGCCGAAGGCCGTGGCGGCAGCGCCGCTAAACTCAAACCCAAAGATGTGATCGCCAGTTATATCAAGGCCCAAGGCAACACCAAGGTTAAAGGCGGCAACCGTCTGACCTTGCTGCGCGACGCAGACGGCGACGGCACCTACGAGATGAAGACAGTCTTTGCCGACAACCTCAACGCCCCGTATGGCTTGGCGTTTGCCGATGGCAAGCTGTACGTCGCCAATCAGGATGCGCTGGTGCGTTTCGACTATGAAGAAGGCCAGACCAAAGCCAGTGGCGCGCCGACCAAGATCACCGACCTGCCTTCGGCGATCAACCACCACTGGACCAAATCGCTGACCATCAGCCCTGACGGTCGCTCGCTGTTCGTCGGTATCGGCTCCAACAGCAACGTCACCGAGCGCGGCATGGAAGTCGAGCTTGACCGGGCCATGGTCTGGCAGATCGACGCTCAGACCGGCGCCCACAAGCCGTACGCGACCGGCCTGCGCAACCCGACGGCTTTGACCATCGAACCGGTTACCGGGCAACTGTGGACAGTGGTCAACGAACGTGACGAGTTGGGCCCTGACCTGGTCCCCGACTACCTGACCTCGGTGCGCGAAGGCGCTTTCTACGGCTGGCCTTTCAGCTACTGGGGCCAGAACGTGGATACCCGGGCCCAGCCACAGAACCCGGCAAAGGTCGCCGCTGCAATCAAACCTGATTACAGCCTGGGTTCCCACGTAGCTGCGCTTGGCGTGGACTTCTCCATCCCGGAAATGGGCGACAAGTTTGCCAATGGCGCATTCGTGGGCGAACACGGCAGCTGGAACCGCGACAATCCGGTGGGCTACAAAGTGATTTTCGTGCCATTCAACAATGGCCGCCCTGCAGGTGAACCGGTGGACTTCGCCACAGGCTTCCGGGGTGCCGATGGCAAAACCCGCGGCCGTCCCGTTGGCGTGACCGTGGACCCGAAAGGCGCACTGATCATTGCCGACGACCTGGCTAATACTGTGTGGCGGGTCACGCGTAACCGCTAAGCCTGAAAGGTATTCGTCGTTTACTGCAGAGCACTCATGTTGAGCGCGAAGCAGTAAACGGCGGACTCCCCCCGCCGTCAATCCACAACAAACAACTTCGCTCCCGTCACAGTCGACGACCGGTGCCCTTCCATATCATTGCCCACTTGATAACTCATTCCGGGGGTCAGAACGAAGCTTCGGCCATCCTCCAGCTCGGTGTGCAGTTCACCTTCGAGGCATAACAGAACGTGGCCCCGCCAGCACCAATGATCGGCCAGATAACCAGCGCTGTACTCCACCATTCGCACCCGCGTCGTGCCGAAATGGCAGGTTCGCCAATTGGCGCTGCCTGTCTCGCCGGCATAGGTTACCGGCTCGATTTTTGACCAGTCAGTAGTGCCAAACGAAACACCTGTGAGCTCCATTTTTTGCCTCAATGCCAATATCGGGAACGCGGACAGTACCAATCTCAGAAATACGCCGACAGACACAGATCCTGCCCATTCACGGGATACAGCCTTGAGGTCATGACAACGCGGCAACCGCATCGATTTCAATCTGCATCCCGCTCAGCGCCAGGCATGGCACCGGGATCAAGGTACAGACCGGCTTCATCGCCCCGCCCCACGCCTGCTCCAGCGCCTCGACCCAGAGACACAGCTTGGCTTCGTCATGGCCGACAATCAGCAAAGTCAGCTTGAACACGTCAGCAAAACCCGCGCCTCTGGAGCGCAGCGCCGTCCCCAGATTGACCAGCGCCTGCCGCGCCTGCTCGGCAAACTCCGTTGAGAGCTGCCCTTGAGCATTCTCACCGCCCTGCCCGGCAATAAACACAAGTCGTGCTTGGGGTTTAAGTTCAGCGACGTGGGAATAGCCGTTCTGTCTGGGATCGTAAAGCCCTTCAGGGTTGAACAATTCAAAGGCGGGGAAACTGCTGGGATTGGACATGGACCTGCTCCTGAGGAAAGAGCGGCCAGTCTCGGACCTTGGGTTAGGTTGAGGTCAAGCTTGAGGATAGGTGGCTGTGGGCGCCAGTTCCGACCGATGTATTATTTGAGCAGTACCAACGAAGCTCAAGTGGAGCAACAATCATGAAATACGACGAAAAACTGATGGAGGAAGCCGTGCTTGCCCTGCTGGCGACGTTCAGTACAGACAGGGGCAATACCTGGAAAGGGTACGACTTCGAGATCATGAACCGGTTGCACGAACAGGGTTTCATCCAAAACCCGGTGAACAAGAACAAATCTGTTTGGTTGACGGAGGAAGGTCTGGAGCTAGGTCGACAGATAGCCGACAGGATATTTGGGCAGAGAACAGATGGGGAGCAGGAATCCAAACGGCCTACCTGACTTCATGCTGCCGCCGCTCGGGATGTGTCGAGTGACCTTGCCCTCTCTCTGGTAAACTCCATCCTTTCCGCCCCGTGATCAGCACTGACTGACACTGCCCAGAATTGGTACAGATACGTTGAACACCATGTTGCCCGAAGCCATCAACAGCCTTCGCCCCACAAGCCCAGAGCCGTCACGCCGCTTCTCTGTGGCGCCGATGATGGATTGGACGGACCGCCATTGCCGGTACTTCCTGAGACTCCTGTCCAAACGCGCCCTGCTCTATACCGAGATGGTCACCACAGGTGCGTTGCTTAATGGCGATTCTCATCGGTTTCTGCAACATGATGCAGCTGAGTATCCGTTGGCGTTGCAGTTGGGTGGCAGTGTCGCGGCGGATCTGGCGGCGTGTGCGCGGATGGCTGAGGTGGGCGGATATGACGAGGTCAATCTGAATGTCGGCTGCCCGAGTGATCGGGTGCAGAACAATATGATTGGCGCAGTGCTGATGGGCCATCCGCAGTTGGTGGCCGATTGCGTCAAGGCTATGCGCGATGCGGTGTCGATTCCAGTGACGGTCAAGCACCGGATCGGGATCAACGGCCGCGACAGTTATGAGCAGTTGTGTGATTTCGTCGGCACAGTGCGCGACGCCGGCTGTACCAGTTTCACGGTGCATGCCCGGATTGCGATTCTGGAGGGCCTGTCGCCTAAGGAAAACCGCGATATCCCGCCGCTGCGATACGATGTCGCTGCCCAGCTCAAACAAGACTTCCCAGACCTGGAAATCGTGCTCAATGGCGGGATCAAGACCCTTGAGCAGTGCCATGAGCATTTGCAGGTATTTGATGGCGTAATGCTGGGACGCGAGGCGTATCACAATCCCTATCTACTGGCAGAGGTAGATCAGCAGCTTTTTGGCAGCAGCGCGCCGGTGATTTCTCGCGCTGAAGCCTTGGCTGCGATGCGGCCTTATATCGCCGGGCACATTGAGAGTGGCGGCTCGATGCATCACGTCACCCGCCATGTGCTTGGGCTGGGGACAGGTTTCCCTGGGGCGCGGCGCTTTCGGCAGTTGCTGTCAGTGGACATCCACAAGACCCAGGATCCATTGGCACTGCTGGACCAGGCGGCCGGTCTGCTGGAAGGTCGCTAATCCAGGGGAACAAGCAGCCTGTGTGGCGCTCAAACCAGTCAGGATCAGGTTTTCACCTTCCCGAGTAGCCGGACGCCCTGTTCTGGCGCGTCGTTATGCTTTGCGCCCTTGAGTGGCCGGCAACGCTCGGGTAATGTCACTTAACCGCACAGGACAGAGCACGCTCATGACTTCCAAGCTGGATCAACTCAAAGAATTCACCACCGTTGTTGCCGATACCGGCGATTTCGCTGCCATCGAAAAACTCAAGCCGGTCGACGCCACGACCAACCCTTCCCTGCTACTCAAGGCAGGCTCCAGCGACAGCAATGCTGAGCGCCTGAGAGAAGCCTTTAGCGGCAGTAATGGCGATATCGGACTGGCCTCTGACCGTTTCGCGGTTGCCATCTGCCAGGAAATTCTCAAGGTTGTGCCGGGCAGGGTTTCGACTGAAGTCGACGCTCGTCTGTCGTTCGACACCAAGGCCTGCATCGAGCGCGCAGAGCGCCTGATCGAGATGTACGACCAGGCCGGTGTCAGCAAAGATCGTATCCTGATCAAGCTCGCCTCCACCTGGGAAGGCATCCGCGCTGCCGAAGTACTGGAAAAGAAAGGTATTCAGTGCAACCTGACTCTGCTGTTCTCCTTCGCTCAGGCCCAGGCTTGTGCGGATGCTGGCGTGTTTCTGATTTCGCCGTTCGTAGGCCGGATCTACGACTGGTACAAGAAAGCCGAAGGCAAAGATTACGTAGGCGCAGAGGATCCGGGCGTGAAGTCCGTGAGCCGTATCTACAACTACTACAAGGCCAACGACTACAAGACCGTAGTCATGGGCGCCAGCTTCCGTAATCTCAGCCAGATAGAGCAACTTGCCGGCTGCGATCGTTTGACGATCAGCCCGGACCTGTTACAGAAACTGGCCGAAGACACTGGCACTCTGGAGCGCAAACTGGCGCCAGGCAATGCCGGTGAGCCTCGCCAGACGCTGACCGAGAGCCAATTCCGTTGGGCTTCCAACGAGGACGCAATGGCCACTGAGAAACTGGCTGAGGGCATTCGTCAGTTCGCTCGCGATCAGGAAAAACTCGAAGCGCTGCTCCGCGCCAAGGTCTGATCTGCAACGCTGAACGTAAAAGGGCGGCATCCTCGCGGGTGCCGCCCTTTTTGCTGCCTGGGATTCTCTGACTGATCAGTGCCGCTCGAGGGCATTCACCAGGTCATGGAAGGCTTCACGGTTGGAGTCGTTCAGGCCCATAAGGATCTTGTGCGCCTCCAGAACCTTGGCTTTGACCACTTCTTCGCACTGGTCCTGGGACGGCAGGTCCGTCAGGCACTCAGGACGCGGGATCGGCCGGTCAACGATATTGAACACCTGATCGAAACCCATCGACTGCAACAGTCGAGTGATGTCTTCATGGGTGGTTACCAGCGTTGGCAAAAGCCCGACTTTCTGCCGCGACAAGATCGACAGCTTGGCCAGCAAGCCAAGCGTCGTGCTGTCGATGCTGCGGGTTTCGGTCAGATCAATCACCACTGCCGAGAAATTCAGCGCGGTGAAGATCTTTTCAATAGTGGCATCCAAAGCCGAACAGAGGGTCAGACGGACTTCCCCGACGAACTTGAGAACGAACGTCCCGTCTTGCTCGGCGAACTGGATTCTACCGGTACTCATTCAAGGTTCCTGCTCAACACTAACAAGGCGATATCATCCGGCATCTCCCCGAGCGTGGCCAATCCAAAAGTCTGGCGCAAGCCATCCAGGCTGCCACCCGCCGCTTTTACCAGTTCAGGCAATGCGGCCTCTTTCTCTTTAAGTGTATCACCGGGCAACAGATCAAGAATGCCATCAGACAACAGGGTCAAACTGAACGACTCAGGCAAGTCGATCACATGATCCTGATAGGTTGCCTCATTGAACAGACCGACCGGCAGGCCACGGCCTTGCAGATAGCGTGTTTCATCCGGCGTGTAGAGCACAGGCAGCGGTAAATGGCCGCCAACCGCGTAGGTCAGTTGCCCGGACTCTTCATCGATCACACCGCCCACCATCGTCACATGCTTGCCCAGCTTGCAGCTGATCAACCCACGATTGATGTGGCCCAGCACGTCCGAAGGCTTGAATTCAGGCAGGGTACCGCCGCGCTTGGACTCGAACAACAGGCGCGTGGTCATGAACTTCAACAGCACGGTGATGAACGCCGATGAAGCGCCATGTCCGGAAACATCCGCCAGATAAAAAGCCACCCGACGCTCATCAACGCGGAAATAGTCGACGAAATCCCCCGACAGGTACAGCGAAGGAATGATTTCGTGAGCGAAGTTGAATTGATCAATTGACCAGGGCGTTGTCGGCAGCATGTTCATCTGCACCTGACGACCCGCATCCTGGTCTTCCTGAAGCAGATGCAGGCTGGCCTCGAGTTCGCGGTTGGCGGTTTCGAGCTTCTGACGGTACACCTGGTTTTCCAGCATCAGCCGCGCACGATCCAATGCCCGGCGCACGGAATGCTCCAGAACAGCAAGGTCTTCGAGAGGCTTGATCAGGTAATCGGCAGCCCCCAAGCGCAACGCTTCTACGGCATCGTTCATCACCCCAGCGCCGGAAACCACAATCACCGGTGTTTCTGGCGCAATGGCAGTGACCTGACGAATCAGCTCAAGCCCGCCCATCTGCGGCATGCGCAGGTCGCAGATCACCAGATCGGGCTTTTCCTGCTCGAATATCTGTATGCCCTGCAAGCCATTGGTTGCTTGCAGGACGCTGAAGCCACTGTCTTCCAAATAGGCGGCAAGGCTTGCTCGCACTACTTCGTCGTCATCGATTATCAGCAGCGTGGCACTGGTTTTCTGCATGTGGGCAAACGGCGCCAGAGTAGGTTGGCGTAGGCAACCCGGTTCACGGGTCTGCGTACTGGATTCGCTTCTAGCCTCTCTGATCACCAATCGGGACTTTTGATCCGGTACTGGCGTTTCAGAGGTGCCCTTCAAGGCGCAGACGGTACTCCCATCCGACGGGCGTTTCAAGCACGCTCCGGTCGCCGATTTGCGTCTTTACATCGCAAATCGCTCAGAGTTATAAGAACTGTGTATTCAGCAACGAAAACGAAGGACATGACATGAGCCTCAATGATCGAAGCTACGAGGAGAAACGAGACTACATCCGCATGCGCGTGGATGCTGAAATCAGCCTGGTCCACGCAGGCCAGGTCATTACGGCTGTATGCCTTGATCTGTCCAGCTCGGGCATGCAGGTACAGGCACCACGCACGTTCAAGGTGGGCGACAAACTCAGCGTGCGAATCGATTCCGATCACGCTGCACTCAAAGGTCTGGAAGCTGAAACCGAGGTCGTCTGGACGACTGACGAGCCTGAGGGCGGACAAAAGTTGGGCCTGAGCATCGTATCCATGAGCTGAATCAGGCTGGAACTGGTTCACAACTGTAAAAAATAAAGGCGACCACAGGTCGCCTTTATTTTTGCATGCAGCGTGGATCAGAAGTCGTCGGTGACCTGACCATCCTTGACCCGGAATTCGCGGTTCTGCAAGAACGCATTACGGATGAAGATGTACTTGTCACCGTTGATCAAGCGCTCTGCCGACAGCAGGCTGGCGCGGGTATCAATCAGATTCACGCCCAGCGCCGTGTTGCGGGTCGGAACGTGATCAATGTATTTGTACGGTGATGTATAGGTGTCCGGATACTTGGCGATGGCATCACGTACGGTGCTTGGACCCAGCAACGGGATCACGACATAGGGGCCACTCTGCACGCCCCAGTAACCCAGAGTCTGACCGAAGTCTTCATCGCTACGCTGCAAGCCCATCTTGGTGCCAACGTCGATAAAACCCAGCAGACCGAACGTAGTGTTGAAGATCAAACGCGCGGTATCGACGCCAGCCGCGGCAGGTTTGGCCTGCAACACGTTGTTGGCGAAATTGCCTACATCGCCGATGTTATTGAAGAAGTTGTGAACCCCGTCTTCAACAAACTGCGGAGCAATGAACTGATAACCCTGAGCAATCGGCTTCAAGGCATAGGTATCAACGGTGTCGTTGAAGCGGAAAATCACCCGATTGACGCTTTCCCATGGGTCTTCTTCAGCAGCCTGCGCAGCCATTGGCGCCAATGCGACACCGGCACAGAAAAACAGCTTGGCTAGACGATTCAACGAGCCTGCACCGGTCTTGGGCATAGCTGATACTCCTCAAAAGATAATGAAGCGGGTGCTACGCCCCCACACGTCAAGGCCAGCAGTATAAAGGCATATGAACGCATTTAGGCAGCGTCGGGTAGATGGATATCAGTTAGAGCGCCAAAACAGGTTTAAACGCCATCATCAGACATTCATCTTACTGTCACATAGACCTCGTAGCGTTCAGCGTTATTTCAGAGATATCGCCATGCTCGCGCCTGTGACTACCCCCCTTCCCGCCTTCACCGCCGTCCTCTTCGGACTGAGTGGTTGCCTGGTGGATTTCGGAGCACAGGCTGGCAATGCGGTCAGACTCAGCGATGAGCACACACTGGCGACGCCTGGAGCCCTGAAAGTATTAGAAGATCTTCAGAGCCAAGGTGTGCCCTGCGCCTGGCTAGACGAGCTGGCTGGCCACCTGACCGAGAAGCTGGCGCTGCAATTGAACCATCTAATCACCGCGACCCCGCCGGGGCATGCACCATGGCCAGCACCCGATGCCTGCTGGAAGGCGTTGATGGCGCTCGGCGTCAGCCAACTGGAGGGCTGCGTCCTGGTCAGTGGCGAACCACGCTTGCTGCAATCGGGGCTGAATGCGGGCTTGTGGACGGTGGGCCTGGCATCCTGCGGTTCATTGTGCGGGCTGTCCCCGGTCCAATGGCAGGCGCTGACTGACGCCGAACGGGAATACCGCCGTGGGCAAGCCACGCTGCAGCTCTATGCGCTGGGCGTGCATTCGGTTGTTGACCACCTGGGTGATCTGCAGTCCTGTCTCGCAGATATCGCGCTGCGCCGTACCAAGGGTGAAAAGCCTTAGCAGCAGGCGACACCTGTGGGAGCGGTGCTTGCCCGCGATTGAAGCGACGCGGTATGGCAGGTACACCGAGTTGTCCTTATCGCGGGCAAGCACCGCTCCCACAGGTTTACACCGTACGAATGGGTTGTCCTACCTGATGCACGTATTGACCACAATCATGCAAGTCGCGCCGGAGTGGATTAGTCTTGTCACATACCCATGACGAACCTTTAGCGTCACGCCGGGGTCCATGGGACAGACTTATCAAAGAAGGAGCACGCCATGCCTGCCCGCGAACTGCAAGAACAACTCAACACCCTGCGCGAGCAACTGGAGCAGAACCCACCCCTCTCGGAAGCCGAGCGCGAGAATCTGCAGCAACTCATGGAGCAAATCCAGTCGCAGATCGAACTGGAAACTGTCACCCAGGACACCAGCCTGGCTGACGGCGTCAATCTGGCAGTGGAACGTTTCGAACTGGAGCATCCGGGCATTGCCGGCACCCTGCGCAATATCGTTCAAACCCTGGGCAACATCGGCATCTGAAGCAATTAAAAAGCCCGTCATGATCAGTGACGGGCTTGATACAGGCCTGCGATTTACTGCCGGGCCAGCCGGCGATTATCCGGGCTAATCACCTCGGTACTGCGGTACGGATTGATGTCCAGCCCGCCACGGCGCACATAACGCGCATAAACCGTCAACTTCTCCGGCTTGAGCAGCGCTTGCAGGTCCATGAATATCCGCTCGACGCATTGCTCATGGAAGTCCGAATGCTGCCGGAAGCTGACGATGTAAGCCAACAGGCTCGCAGGATCCAGCGCCGCCCCACGGTACTCGACGGCAACGCTGCCCCAATCCGGCTGACTGGTCACCGGGCAATTGGATTTCAGCAAATGACTGTGCAGGCTCTGCTCCACCACCTGTGAATCGTCGCAGCGCAGCAGCTCCGGTTGCGGCCGGTCATAGCTGCTGATAGTCAGGTCCAGATCATCGATGCACGTACCTGGCATGCTCGCCACGCCTTCGCTTTCGATATCCGCAAGGCTGCGAATCCGCACACTCACCGGCTTGCCTGCGGCTGCTGAAAGATCCTTGATCAAGGCCGCGGTCAACGCTTCGCGATCAGCAAAGGCTGTCTGATTGAGTGAGTTGAGATACAACTTGAAGGATTTCGACTCGATGATATTCGGCGAGTCCGCCGGAATGCTGAATTCGGCAATCGCCACGACTGGTTTGCCCGACGGCAACAGCCAGGACAGCTCATAGCAATTCCAGAAGTCCACACCCTTATAAGGCAAGGTTTCAGCAGTCAGGCCCAACTCGGCCCATTTGGTGGCACGCGGGATCGGGAACAACAGCGAAGGCGCGTAAGTGGCAATGTATTCACTGGATTTGCCCAGCGGCGAGTGTTCGGCTGCGGGATGCATGACGGTACCTGAATCACGTGAAGCGGACGGATTAAGGCGTAAGTTTATAGCGTTTGCGCCTCGCTTTCAGCGCCTAGTCGGTAATTGTCAGTTTGCCGACCATCCCCGCCTGATAATGGCCGGGCACGTTGCAGGCGAACTCAAGATCGGCGGCCTTGGCAAATGTCCAGGTCAGCTCGGCGGTTTCGCCCGGCTCCACCAACACACTGTTGGGGTCATCGTGCTTCATCTCCCCACCATGACCCATGTCGTGGTGCTGCATGCCAGTTGGCGTGAGCATGCCGCTCTGCTGCATCTTCAGCATTTCCTGCTGATGACGGGCGTGCATGGCTGTATCTCCCAGATTGAACTCGTGCAACAGCTGGCCCTTGTTGACCAGAACGAAACGTACAGTCTCGCCTGCCTTGACCTGTAAGTTCTTGGGTTCGAAATACATATCGCCCAGAACCAGCTCAACCGTCCGCGACGCCTTGGCCGCAGGTGCAGCATGGCCGAATGGCAAAGAGGCAGCGGGGTCTGCCAGCAAGGGCTGACTCAAGGTCAGCAGCGCAGCAACCAGCGCAAAACGTGCAATGGACGGCATCGTTTTCTCCAAATGAGCGACAATCAATGCTCGCACAGTAGATGCTCCGCACTGCCAGCGAGCTGACGGCAAGATTACAAAATTGTCAGGTTGCGCTCTGCGGCGACCACTCGCGCTATAAAGCATTCATGTCCCACGCCATAGTCATGAGCCATTGATGAAGATTCTGATCGTCGAAGATCAACCAAAAACGGGTCACTACCTGCGCCAAGGCCTCAGTGAAGCCGGGTTCAATACTGAGCTGGAGGCTGACGGCAGTAATGGCCAGCATCTGGCGCTGACGGGTGACTACTCACTGCTGATCCTGGACGTGATGTTGCCTGGCCGCAGCGGCTGGCAGATTCTGCAAGCCGTGCGCAGTGCGGGGCTGGAAACCCCAGTGCTGTTTCTGACGGCCCGCGACACCGTCGAAGATCGGGTCAAAGGCCTTGAGCTGGGTGCCGATGACTATCTGGTCAAACCCTTCGCCTTCTCCGAGCTGCTGGCCCGAGTGCGCAGTCTGTTGCGCCGGGGCAACAGCCCTGCTCAGGAAACCCACCTGCAACTGGCCGATCTGCGCCTGGACCTGCTGCGCCGGCGCGTTGAACGCAGCGGCAAACGTATCGATCTGACCGCCAAGGAGTTTTCGTTGCTGGAGTTGTTGCTGCGCCGTCAGGGCGAAGTGCTCCCCAAATCCCTGATTGCTTCCCAGGTCTGGGACATGAATTTCGACAGCGACACCAACGTGATCGAAGTTGCGATCCGCCGCCTGCGCCTGAAGATCGACGATGAGTTTCCGGACAAGCTGATCCATACCGTGCGCGGCATGGGATACGTCCTTGAAGAGCGCCCGGCATGATCCGTCGCTGGTCGCTGGCAAGCCGGCTGGCACTGCTGTTCGCCGCCTGCACCGCAGTGGTTTCGTTGATTGCCGGGGTACTTTTCAATCAGGCCAGCGAAACTCACTTCATCGAGCTGGATCAGCAACTGCTGGAAAGCAAATTGCCGGGCCTGCGCAGCCTGTTGCAGAACGTGCGCAGCGAGCAGGATTTAGCCGGACGTGCAGCACAGCTCAAGGCCGAGCTGGCCCATCAACCTGACCTGGGATTGCGCATCAGCGGTCCGGGCTCTGAGCCCTGGTTTGACAGTGCAGCGCTCAAGCCATCGCTGCCCGTAACCGATGAGGGACTGCACACCCTGATCAGCGATCAGACCGCGTATCGCACCTATACCGTCAAGCTTGATCCCGCGACACCGGACAGCCCGCAACTGACCCTGCTGCTGGACATCACCCACCACCAACACTTTCTGCAAAGGATGCAGCGCCTGATCTGGCTGACGGTCGGGCTGTCAGCGCTGGCTACGGCGCTGCTGGGGGCCTGGGCGGCACGCAGCGGCCTGCGTCCTTTACACAACATGAGCCGGATTGCTGCCAGCGTTTCTGCCAGCTCCCTCACCACGCGCCTGCCACAAGAGCAAATGCCCGCCGAGCTGGCAGAACTGACTCAGGCATTCAACGGGATGCTGGGCAGGCTCGACGATGGTTTCCAGCGGCTTTCAGCGTTTTCTGCCGATATCGCCCATGAGCTGCGCACGCCGCTATCCAATCTGCTGACCCACACCCAGGTCACACTGACCCGACCCCGAGACATTGAGGACTACCGAGAGGCGTTGTTGAGCAACCTCGAAGAGCTGCAAAGCATGGCGCAGATGGTCAATGACATGCTCTACCTGGCCAAGGCCGAGCACGGCCTGCTCACACCGACCTGCGAGCGGTTGCGGCTGGAGGACGAAGTGCAAACGGTGCTGGAGTTCTTCGCGCCGTTGGCAGAGGACGCGCAGGTCACGCTGAGCAGCGATGGTCATGCCAGTATCGATGGCGACCGAACCATGTTGCGGCGCGTGCTTTCAAACCTGCTGGACAACGCGGTACGCCATACCCCTGCCGGGGGCTACGTAAAGGTGACACTGAGCGAAGTTGATAAACGTGCCCGAATCAATGTCGAGAACAGCGGCGCGGACATTCCGGAGAGCTTGTTACCGCGCCTGTTCGACCGCTTCTATCGCGCCGATCAGGCTCGAAGCGAAAGCAGAGAACACGCAGGCCTGGGTCTGGCGATCACTCGCTCGATCATCCAGGCCCATGGCGGGACTATTCGATGTGAGTCGAAAGAGGGGGTAACGCGGTTTTTGATTGAGTTGCCGATTCAAAAGTGATGCTTGAGCTGTGGGAGCGTAACGTCTGGGCTAGCGTCGTGGGACCGGCTTCAGCCGGGAAGGCGGCATTTCAGACGATACATATCGCATGGATGTACCGGCCTCTTCCCGGCTGAAGCCGGTCCCACGTCGCCACATTCGCCTGCAGGCTAACAGACAATCCCCCACAGGTATCACATCAGGCCAACCTATCACTCATACCGCAATGCATGCGCCGGCTGGATCTGCGCTGCACGCCACGCCGGGTAAAGCGTCGCCAGGAAGCTGAGGATAAAACCGGCACTGCAGATCAGCACTACATCGCCAGCCTGCAACTCGGAAGGCAGGTTGTTGATGAAGTACACATCGGAACTGAAAATGTGCTGGCCGCTGACCCGCTCAACCCAGCCCACCAGACTGCTGACATTGATCGCGGCAATAATCCCCAACACGCCACCAATGATGGTGCCGACGATACCGATCACCGTGCCCTGCACCATGAAAATCGTCATGATCTGCCGCGGCGTGGCGCCGATGGTGCGCAGGATAGCAATGTCTGCGCCCTTGTCATTGACCACCATGATCAGAGTGGCAATGATGTTGAACGCGGCCACGGCGACGATCATCAGCAACAACAGCCCGATCATGGTCTTTTCCATCTTCATGGCACTGAACAGGCTCCCTTGAGTGTGGGTCCAGTCATCCGCTTTGTAATCAGCACCCAGCCCGCCCGCGATGGCTGCGGAAACTTCAGGGGCTTTATACAGATCCTTCAAGGCCAGACGCACACCTTGCACCTGATTCGGCTGCCAGCGCTGAATCTGTGCGGCGTCGGCCACGTTGATCAACGCCATCGAGCCATCCAGCTCGGCACCCACCTTGAAGATCCCGACCACGGTCAACCTTTGCAGACGCGGGGTGATCCCCCCCGGGGCACTGCTGATTTCCGGAACGATCAGGGTCAGCTTGTCGCCGACATTCAGGCGAAAGCGACGGGCGCTCAACTCGCCCAGCACCACGCCGAACTCACCCGCTTTCAGGTCTTGCAGCTTGCCCTGCACGATGTGGTCAGCAACGATGGATACTTGGTGCTCCAGCGCAGGATCAACGCCACTGATCTGGATCGGCTGCATGGCACCTTTGTAGGAGAGCATGCCATCCATCTCGGTGAAAGGTACCGCAGCGGTCACTTCCGGATTTTTCAGGGACGCAGCCGCCACCGGCTTCCAGTCATCAAGGGGCTGAACCCCGGCTATCACCGCGTGGGGCACCATACCGAGGATCCGCGAGCTCATTTCCCGCTGAAATCCATTCATCACCGACAGCACCACGATCATCGCCAGCACACCCAGCGCCAGCCCGATCATCGAGGTCATGGAAATGAACGAGATGAAATGGTTGCGGCGCTTGGCGCGGGTATAGCGCGTGCCAATAAAAATTGATAACGGTCTGAACATGGGTATTGCACCGTGTAAAAAATGCCGCGAAAAAACTATCCCGACGCGATCAACAGCGCCGGGTTAACAATCAGGCTTCGACCAGACGGCCATCTTCCAGGCGCCAGACGCGATCCATCTGCCGGGCCAGATTCATGTCGTGAGTCACCACCAGGAACGCCGTGCGCGAAGACGTGCTCAGCTCCAGCATCAGGTCCTGAATGCCTTGAGCGGTATGGTGATCAAGGTTGCCTGTTGGCTCGTCGAGCATCACCAGCCCCGGCTGGTTGACCAAAGCCCGGGCAATCGCCACACGCTGACGCTCACCACCCGACAATTCCGAAGGCTTGTGCGCCAGACGATGCCCAAGCCCGACCCGCTCCAGCAACGCCGTAGCACGCTTGCGAGCTTCCGGGATGGCAGTCTTGCCGATCAGCAACGGCATGCAGACGTTCTCCAGTGCGGTGAACTCCGGCAACAAATGGTGGAACTGGTAAACGAAACCCAGCGCCCGATTACGCAGCAAGCCACGGGCCTTTTCACCCAGAGCGGAAAGCTCTTCGCCGGCGAGCCAGACGCTGCCCTGCGAAGGCGTGTCCAGACCGCCCAGCAAGTTGAGCAACGTGCTTTTCCCCGAGCCTGAGCTGCCGACAATCGCCACGCGCTCGCCCGGAAACAACTCCAGTTGCAGCCCCGACAGGACCACCACCGACTCAGGACCTTCCTCGTAGGACTTGCCCAGGTTGCGGCAACTCAAAACTGCTTTATCACTCATGCCCGACTCACTCATAACGTAACGCCTCCGCCGGTTGGGTGCGCGCAGCACGCCAGGCCGGATACAGGGTGGCGAGGAAACTCAGGACCAATGCGGCGCCGCAGACCATCAGCACGTCCTCGGCCATCAGCTGAGAAGGCAGGTAGTCGATGAAGTAAACGTCGGCATTGAGAAACTTGTGGCCAATAAGACCTTCCAGTGCGGAGATCGCGGCACTGACATTGAGGGCGGCAATCATGCCAAGCACGGCTCCGATAAAGGTGCCCACCACGCCGATGACCGTCCCCTGAACCATGAAGATCGCCATGATCTGCCCCGGGGTTGAACCCAGGGTGCGCAAGATCGCGATGTCGCCCTTCTTGTCGTTGACCACCATCACCAGCGTCGAAATGATGTTGAATGCCGCCACGGCCACAATCAGCAACAGCAGCAGGCCGATCATGGCTTTTTCCATGCGGATCGCCTGATACAGATTGCCGTGGGTGCGAGTCCAGTCACGGGAGTAATAGTTGTGATCGCCAAGGGTCTGGGCGATTTGATAAGAAGTGCGCGGTGCCTCGAACAGATCCTCGAACTTCAACCGCAGGCCCTGCACCTGATCCGCCTTCCAGCGATGCAGCCGACCCAGATCGTCAAGGTTGGTCAGGCCCAGGTAGCCGTCCAGTTCGCCAGCGCCCACGTGAAAAATACCCACTACGGTAAAACGCTTCATGCGCGGGAACATGCCAGCCGGGGTCACGGTCACCTCGGGGGCGACGAAGGTGACTTTATCGCCCATGGTCACGCCCAGCTTGGTGGCGGCTTTGTCGCCAATCACGATACCGAAGCTACCGGGGGACAGATCGTCCAGCTTGCCCTGCTTCATGAAGTTATCGATGATCGAAACTTTACGTTCCTGAACCGGGTCGATGGCATTGAGCAGGACTTTCTGCACTTGACCATTGTTGGTCAGCAACCCCTGCATCTGGGTGAAAGGCGCAACGGCCAGCACCTGCGGGTTCTGCTTGACCTTGTCGGCCAAGCCCTGCCAATTGCTGATCGGCTCGCCGGATTCGATGGTGGCGTGAGGGACCATGCCCAACACGCGGGTACGCATTTCGTGATCAAAGCCATTCATGACCGATAACACGACTATCATCACCACTACGCCAAGGGCGAGGCCGATCATGGAAGTCAGGGAAATGAAGGAGACGAAATGATTACGCCGTTTTGCACGGGTATAGCGCGTGCCTATGAATACAAAAAGAGGTCTGAACATTTAGGGACTTGTTCGGAGGAATGGGAACGTCCTTGTGGCGGGTCCTGGCAGGCAGCCTTACACTCGAAAACACTCTGAGCACTGCGAGCAACCACTATGACCACCGCCGCTACCATGGGTTCGCCATGTCGACATTAGATGAAGAAGAACGCCGCGAATACTACCGTATCGAGGACAGCGTCGCACTGGAAATTAACCTCCTGTCCGAGAGCGATCTAACCGGCCATGCCGCCATGCGCGAGACCTCGGCACTGTTCGAATTACTCAGCGAACTGCACGTCAACGAGTTCGAATCCCAGCACCTGCTGCGACAGGTGGATGATCGGGATCGAATAGTGAGCGACCTGCTGCGCTCCTTGAGCAAGCGCATCGACCTGCTCGGCCAGGTCGTCGCCCAAACCGCGCTAGGCAAGCTGGGTGCCCCGCAACCAGTGATCATTTCCGAAGGCGGCGTGCAATTCAACAGCGCCCAGTCCTATCCACTGGATGCTCAGCTGTCGATCAAAATGGTCTTGATGCCCCAGGCATCGGCGCTGATGTTGCACGCCAAAGTCATTCATTGCGACGCCCTGGCGGGCGGCCAATTCGAGGTCGGCACTGAGTTTATCAACCTGCCTGACTCCCAGCGCCAGCTCCTCGCTCGATACATTTTGCAACGACAAGCCGCCATTCGACGCCAGGCGCTTGAGGCGAAAGCGCCTGAATGAACACGCTGTGATGCGGCAAAACAGAATCTATGGGAGCGAGCTTGCTCGCGAAGAGGCCAGGACGGCTGAAATATCTCTTCGAGCAGGACCACTGCCTTCGCGAGCAAGCTCGCTCCCACAGAAAAAACATCCCGGAAATAGCACCAAGACCAACGCCTTAAAGGCCACCAGGAGTAAACGTGACCCTTATTTACGGCCACCGCGGCGCCAAAGGCGAAGCACCGGAAAACACTCTGACCAGCTTTCAGGAATGCCTCAAGCACGGCGTGCGTCGCTGTGAACTGGATTTGCACTTGTCTCGCGATGGCGAGCTGATGGTGATCCACGATCCAACCTTGAAACGCACCACGGATCGACGGGGCAAGGTCAACGAGCATGTCGCCGCCGACCTGGTGACTTACGACGCCCGTAAGGGCGGACCTGGCTGGGTTAACCCCTGCCCGATCCCGCGCCTGGACGAACTCTTCGAAAAATGCGACTTCGAGCATTGGCAGCTGGAAGTGAAAAGCGCCTCGCGCACCCGCGCCACCACGACAGTGTTGGCGATTCGCGAATTGGCGCAACGACATGGCCTGCTGGACAAGATCACCATCACCTCCAGCTCCCGGGAAGTGTTGCGCGCCGCTCAGGAGCTGACGCCGGACATCAGCCGCGGGCTGGTTGCCGAATACGCGTGGCTCGACCCGCTGAAAGTCGCGCAAAGCTATGGCTGTGAGATTCTGGCGTTGAACTGGACACTGTGCACCCCTGAGCGCTTGAAGAAAGCCCAGAACCAGGGTTTGCACGTGTCGGTATGGACAGTCAACGAGCCCGCACTGATGCGCAGGCTCGCCGACTTCGGCGTAGACAGCCTGATTACAGACTTTCCCGGTTTGGCCAGCGCCACTCTCGAGAATTACTGAAATCGGTCTCCCCGGCCGGCTCAGGCCTCCGGCCGGAGTCGCTTAAAAAAGCCGGTTGAGGCCATCGTAAGCGGCTACCCGATAGGCTTCAGCCATGGTCGGGTAGTTGAACGTGGTATTGACGAAATACTTGAGGGTGTTGGCTTCACCGGGCTGGTTCATGATCGCCTGACCGATGTGGACAATCTCCGAAGCCTGGTCACCAAAGCAGTGCACGCCCAGCACCTCGAGGGTTTCGCGGTGGAACAGGATCTTCAGCATGCCCACGCGCTCACCGGAAATCTGCGCCCGCGCCATGCCCTTGAAGAACGCCTTTCCCACTTCGTAAGGCACTTTGGCCTGGGTCAACTCGTGTTCGTTTTTACCGATCGAGCTGATTTCCGGGATGGTGTAAATACCCGTCGGGACGTCGTTGACGTAACGCCAGCTGCCATTGTCGACCAGACTGCCCGCTGCCGAACGCCCCTGATCGTATGCAGCACTGGCCAGACTCGGCCAGCCGATCACATCGCCCGCGCCATAGATATTCGGCACGCTGGTGCGATAGTTTTCATCGACTTCGATCTGGCCGCGCCCGTTGGCCTTGATGCCCACGTTCTCCAGACCCAGTTTGTCGGTATTACCGGTGCGACCGTTGCACCAGAGCAAGGCGTCGGCCTTGATCTTCTTGCCGGACTTGAGGTGCAGGATCACACCGTTATCCAGCCCTTCGACCTTTTCATACTCTTCGTTGTGGCGAACCATTACGTTGTTGTTACTGAAGTGATAACTCAGCGCCTGTGAAATCTCAGAATCCAGGAAGCTCAACAGTTGATCACGGTTGTCCACCAGTTCGACCATCACCCCCAGGCCACTGAAGATCGACGCATATTCGCAGCCGATAACGCCGGCACCATAAATGATCAATTTGCGTGGGGTATGGCCGAGGCTGAGGATGGTGTCGCTGTCGTAGATACGCTTGTGGGAAAAGTCGATATCGGCCGGGCGATAAGGCCGCGATCCAGTGGCGACGATAATCTGATTGGCGACCAGCTTTTCTACTACGCCATTGCCACACACCACATCAATGCTGTTCTCATCGGCGAAGCTGCCCGTGCCGAAAAACACGTCAACCCGATTGCGGGCGTAGTAGCCGGTACGCGAAGAGACCTGCTTGGAGATGACGATTTCAGCGTTCTTCAATACATCCGGGAACGAGAACCAGCGCGGCTCGCCAATCGCCCGGAACATCGGGTTGGTGTTGAAGTGGATGATCTGCTTGACCGAGTGACGCAGGGCCTTGGACGGGATGGTGCCCAAGTGTGTGCAGTTGCCGCCAACCTGCCGACGACTGTCGACCATTGCGACCTTACGTCCCGCCTTCGCAGCGTTCATCGCCGCGCCTTCTCCGGCAGGGCCGGAACCCAGTACTACTACGTCGTAGTTGTAGACAGCCATGCGTACTCCTTAAACAGGCCGAACTGCCACTCTGGCAGCTCTGGCTAAATCACGCCGCGGCCAGCGGCATGAAGGATCAAAACCCGAGGCGCAGTCTACACCTGCGCCAAAGCGTGGAACATTAACCGTTGGTAGCGCCGAAGGCCAATTTTGTCTGCGACTAAATGCCGCTCCACCCATCGACTTGGTCGCACAGCATGAACGCTAAGTAGCGAGAGTTGTTTTTAGGGCGTTTTACACATATGGTTACAATTGCGTTGGATACAGGCAAGGAGCCTTGACCTTGCAGCAGAACATACAACTACAACGGATCCTTGAGGCGCTGTCGCCTATTCAGCATGACCGTGCTGGCGCCAGCACCTGACCAGACAGCCTAAGTGAGAAATTTCCATGGCCTCGAATACAGGCAAGGGCAAGGCGATCTTTCGCGTTGTCAGCGGCAACTTCCTTGAAATGTTTGACTTCATGGTCTACGGCTTCTACGCCACGGCCATCGCCAAAACCTTCTTCCCCACCGACAGCGCCTTTGCATCACTGATGCTGTCCTTGGCAACCTTTGGCGCAGGCTTCTTGATGCGTCCGCTGGGCGCCATTTTCCTCGGTGCTTATATCGACCGTCACGGTCGTAAGAAAGGCTTGGTCGTGACCTTGGCGATGATGGCCATGGGTACCGTACTGATTGCTTGCGTGCCGGGTTACGCAACTCTGGGCGTCGCGGCACCGCTGCTGGTCTTGCTTGGCCGTCTGCTACAAGGCTTCTCGGCAGGCGTGGAGCTTGGTGGCGTGTCGGTTTATCTCGCAGAGATTTCCACACCGGGTCGCAAGGGTTTCTTCGTCAGCTGGCAGTCTGCAAGCCAGCAAGCAGCCGTGGTGTTCGCCGGCCTGCTGGGCGTGGCGCTGAACCACTGGTTGAGCCCCGCGGAAATGGGCGATTGGGGCTGGCGTGTACCGTTCCTGATCGGCTGCCTGATCGTACCGGTGATCTTCGTCATCCGCCGTTCGATGGAGGAGACTCCGGAGTTCCAGGCTCGCACTCACCGCCCGACCCTCAAAGAGGTGGTGCGCTCAATCGGTCAGAACTTCGGTCTGGTCATTGGCGGCATGGCACTGGTGATCATGACCACGGTGTCGTTCTACCTCATCACCGCCTACACGCCGACCTTCGGCAAAAACGAGCTACACCTGTCGGACCTCGACAGCTTGCTGGTCACTGTCTGCGTGGGCATCTCGAACTTCATCTGGCTGCCGGTCATGGGCGCGCTTTCCGACCGGATCGGTCGCAAGCCACTGCTGATTAGCGCAACCGTGCTGGCCATTGCGACGGCCTACCCTGCCCTGTCCTGGCTGGTAGCCCACCCGAGCTTCGGCAACCTGCTGATGGTCGAACTGTGGCTGTCCTTCCTCTATGGCTCGTACAACGGCGCAATGGTCGTGGCCCTGACCGAAATCATGCCGGTTGAAGTGCGCACCACTGGCTTCTCCCTGGCCTACAGCCTGGCGACTGCAACCTTCGGCGGCTTCACGCCCGCAGCGTGCACTTATCTGATTCACGTGCTGGATAACAAGGCGGCGCCAGGCATCTGGTTGACCGGCGCAGCGGTGCTGGGCTTGCTGGCGACGCTGGTGCTGTTCCGCAAAGGCGGGCAAAAACTGCAAGCGCCTGAGGCTGTAACTGCCGGCTGAGTTACCCCCTGTAGGAGCGAGCTTGCTCGCGATGGCATTCTGTCTGGCAAGCATTCTTTCGAATGACGGCCCCCATCGCGAGCAAGCTCGCTCCTACAGTTCTTCCGGGTCCCGCACAAAAAAAACGCCCCGACCAGTTACCCGGTCGGGGCGTTTTTCATTTCAGCCTGGAGCAGTAATCAGCGCGGGAATGCCGGAGGGTTAACGCCCGCCATGTCTTCCATTACGCGAACCACCTGGCAACTGTAACCGAATTCGTTGTCGTACCAGACGTACAGGACAACGCGGTTATCGTTGACGATGGTGGCTTCAGCATCCACAACACCGGCGTGGCGCGAGCCAACGAAGTCAGTGGAAACCACTTCCTGCGAATTGACGAAGTCGATCTGCTTGTGCAGGTCCGAGTGCAGCGCCATGTAACGCAGGTACTCGTTCATTTCTTCGCGAGTGGTCGCTTTCTCAAGGTTCAGGTTGAGAATGGCCATGGACACGTTAGGCGTCGGAACACGAATCGCGTTACCGGTCAGTTTGCCAGCCAGCTCAGGCAATGCCTTTGCAGCAGCGGTGGCAGCTCCGGTTTCAGTGATCACCATGTTCAGCGCGGCGCTGCGGCCACGGCGATCGCCTTTGTGGAAGTTGTCGATCAGGTTCTGGTCGTTGGTGTACGAGTGAACCGTTTCAACGTGACCGTTGACGATACCGAACTTGTCGTTGACTGCCTTGAGCACCGGCACGATGGCGTTAGTGGTGCAGGAAGCAGCCGATACGATCTTGTCGTCAGCAGTGATTTCGCCGTGGTTGATACCGTGAACGATGTTCTTCAGCTTGCCTTTGCCAGGTGCGGTCAGAACCACGCGGTCAATACCCGGGCAGGACAAATGCTGGCCCAGACCTTCCGCATCACGCCATACACCGGTGTTGTCCACCAGCAGTGCGTCCTTGATACCGTACTGGGTGTAATCCACCTCGGTCGGATTCTTGGCGTAGATCACCTGAATCAGGTTGCCGTTGGCCGTGATGGTGCTGTTGGCTTCATCAATGGTGATGGTGCCATCGAACGGGCCGTGTACCGAGTCACGACGCAGCAGGCTTGCGCGTTTGACCAGATCATTCTCGGCGCCCTTGCGGACCACGATTGCACGCAGGCGCAGGCCATCGCCGCCACCGGTTTTTTCGATCAGGATGCGCGCCAGCAGGCGACCAATCCGGCCGAAACCGTAAAGCACGACATCAGTGCCTTTGCGCGGGCTGGCGCTTTGCTGACCGACCAGCTCGGCCAGTTCTTCACGCACGAACTGCTCGGCGGTGCGGCCATTGCCTTCAGTCTTGAACTTGACGGCAAGCTTGCCGAGATCCACCGAAGCGGCACCCAGCTTGAGCTCGCTCATCGCCTTGATCAGCGGGAACGTCTCGTGTACGGACAACTCACTTGCATCGGATTGACGATGACGCGCAAAGCGGTGGGCCTTGAGGATCGCAATCACTGAACGGTTGATCAGGCTGCGGCCATAGATCGAACTCACCACATTGTTATTGCGGTAGAGCTGACCGATAAGCGGGATCATCGCCTCGGCGAGGGCTTCACGATCGATCCATTCACCAAGACACTGGTCGGGCTTCTGAGTCACGGGAACCTTCCACATGTAGGGGCTGAAAAAAGGGGCTACATTATGCCGCCGCCTTTGTTTATGAGCAATGCGCGGTTGTCAGATCAGCGTTCACTACATTTTGTTCCGCTGCACGGCAGAAATGCTGCGCGTGGCATTTCTGCTTCATAGCGTAGTCTGAAAACTGACAGCTGCTATCTCTGACCGGTACAATCGCCGCCCCTGTCGCAACGCTTGGAGCTCAATCTTCCGTGCCCGTTCTGCGTCTACCGCTTCTCCCTGCTGCCGCAGGCAAACAACACTGGGGCAACCTTCCCGGTGCCGCCCTGAGCCTGGCCATTGCCGAGGCTGCAAGCGCCGCCAAGCGCTTCACCCTGCTCTTGACCGCTGACAGCCAGAGTGCCGAGCGCCTGGAGCAGGAGCTGAAGTTCTTCGCGCCCGATTTGCCGGTGTTGCATTTCCCGGATTGGGAGACGCTACCATACGATTTGTTCTCGCCGCACCAGGACATCATTTCCCAGCGTATCGCCAGCCTTTATCGCTTGCCTGAGCTGATGCATGGCGTACTGGTAGTGCCGATCACCACAGCCCTACATCGTCTGGCACCGACCAAATTCCTGTTGGGCAGCAGCCTGGTGCTGGACATCGGTCAGAAGCTCGACATCGAAGCAATGCGCACGCGCCTTGAAGCCAGCGGCTATCGCTATGTGGACACGGTGTATGAGCACGGCGAGTTCACGGTACGCGGCAACCTGCTCGATCTGTTCCCGATGGGCAGCAAGCTGCCGTACCGGATCGACCTGTTCGATGACGAAATCGAAACCCTGCGCACCTTCGATCCGGAAAACCAGCGGTCCATCGACAAGGTTGAGTCGGTGCGCCTGCTGCCAGCCCGAGAATTTCCGCTGCAGAAGGAAGAAGTCACCCGTTTCAAGGCCCGCTTTCGCGAGCGCTTTGATGTGGACTTCCGCCGCAGCCCGATCTTCCAGGACCTGAGTAGCGGCATCACCCCGGCCGGTATCGAGTACTACCTGCCGCTATTCTTCGAAGAAACCTCGACCCTGTTTGACTACCTGCCCCAAGACACGCAAGTGTTTTCCCTGCCGGGCATCGAACAGGCGGCCGAAAACTTCTGGAACGACGTCCGCAACCGCTACGAAGAGCGCCGGGTCGATCCGGAGCGTCCTTTATTGCCTCCTGCCGAATTGTTCCTGCCGGTGGAAGACTGCTTCGCCCGGTTGAAAAACTGGCCCCGTGTCGTCGCCAGCCAGCAGGATGTTGATGCTGGCGTCGGCCGTGAGCGTTTCCCGGCACAACTGTTGCCGGAACTGGCCATTGAAGCCAAAGCCAGTCAGCCACTCGCAGCATTGTCGAAGTTCATTGAGGAATTCGACGGCCGCATCCTGTTCACCGCTGAATCAGCAGGTCGCCGGGAAGTACTGCTGGAGCTCCTCGAACGCCTGAAGCTACGCCCAAAAACCGTCGACAGCTGGAATGACTTCGTAATAGGCAAGGATCGACTGTCGATCACCATCGCGCCTCTCGACGACGGTCTGCTGCTTGAACAACCGGCCATTGCGCTGATTGCCGAGAGCCCGTTGTTCGGCCAGCGGGTCATGCAGCGTCGACGTCGTGAAAAACGCACCGACGGCGGCAATAACGATGCGGTGATCAAAAACCTCACCGAACTGCGTGAAGGCGCGCCGGTGGTGCACATCGATCACGGCGTCGGTCGTTACCTGGGTCTTGCCACCCTGGAAGTGGAAAACCAGGTCGCCGAGTTCCTGATGCTGGCCTACGCCGAGGACGCCAAGCTTTACGTCCCGGTGGCCAACCTGCACTTGATCGCCCGCTACACCGGCAGCGACGACGCCTTGGCCCCGTTGCACCGTTTGGGCTCCGAAGTCTGGCAGAAAGCCAAGCGCAAAGCCGCCGAGCAAGTCCGCGATGTGGCGGCCGAGCTGCTGGATATCTACGCCCGCCGCGCGGCTCGGGAAGGTTATGCCTTTGCCGATCCGAAAGCCGACTACGCCACGTTCAGTGCCGGCTTCCCGTTCGAAGAGACACCGGATCAACAAACCACTATTGATGCCGTGCGGGCCGACATGCTCGCCCCCAAGCCCATGGATCGCCTGGTCTGCGGCGATGTGGGTTTCGGCAAGACCGAAGTGGCGATGCGCGCAGCGTTTATCGCCGTGCATGGCGGTCGTCAGGTGGCAATTCTGGTCCCGACCACCCTGCTCGCTCAACAGCACTACAACAGCTTCCGCGACCGCTTCGCCGACTGGCCAGTGAGTGTGGAAGTGATGAGCCGCTTCAAGTCAGCCAAAGAGGTCAACGCCGCAGTGGCGGATCTGGCCGAAGGCAAGATCGACATCGTCATCGGCACCCACAAGCTGTTGCAGGACGACGTCAAGATCAAGAACCTCGGCCTGGTGATCATCGACGAAGAGCACCGCTTCGGGGTACGCCAGAAAGAACAACTCAAGGCGCTGCGCAGCGAAGTCGACATCCTGACCCTGACCGCTACGCCGATTCCACGCACGCTGAACATGGCGGTCTCGGGCATGCGCGACCTGTCGATCATTGCCACGCCGCCAGCGCGTCGCCTGTCAGTGCGCACCTTCGTCATGGAGCAGAACAAGCCCACGATCAAAGAAGCGCTGTTGCGTGAACTGTTACGTGGCGGCCAGGTGTATTACCTGCACAACGATGTGAAAACCATCGAGAAATGCGCGGCCGATCTCGCTGAGCTGGTACCAGAAGCCCGTATCGGCATTGGCCACGGGCAGATGCGCGAGCGCGAACTCGAACAGGTGATGAGCGACTTCTATCACAAGCGTTTCAACGTGCTGATCGCCTCGACCATCATCGAGACCGGTATCGACGTGCCGAGCGCTAACACCATCATCATCGAGCGCGCTGACAAATTTGGCCTGGCGCAGCTGCACCAGTTGCGTGGTCGGGTCGGACGCAGTCACCACCAGGCTTATGCCTATCTGCTCACCCCGCCCCGCAGCCAGATCACGCCGGATGCCGAAAAGCGTCTGGACGCCATCGCCAACACGCAGGACCTGGGCGCCGGCTTTGTGCTGGCGACCAACGACCTGGAAATCCGCGGTGCAGGCGAACTGCTCGGAGATGGCCAGAGCGGGCAAATCCAGGCGGTGGGTTTCACGCTCTACATGGAAATGCTCGAACGCGCGGTGAAATCCATCCGCAAAGGCGAACAGCCGAATCTCGACCAGCCATTGGGCGGCGGGCCGGAAATCAATCTGCGTGTGCCTGCGCTGATTCCCGAAGCGTATCTGCCGGATGTTCACACGCGCCTGATCCTGTACAAGCGCATCGCCAATGCCGCCGACGAAGACAGTCTGAAAGACCTGCAAGTAGAGATGATCGACCGCTTCGGCCTGCTGCCAGAGCCCACCAAACATCTGGTGCGGATCACGCTGCTAAAGTTGCAGGCCGAGCAGTTGGGCATCAAGAAGGTCGATGCCGGACCACAAGGTGGCCGAATCGAATTTGCCGCCGATACCCCGGTAGATCCACTGACGTTGATCAAGCTGATTCAGGGCCAACCCAACCGTTACAAATTCGAAGGCGCCACGCTGTTCAAATTCATGGTGCCCATGGAACGTCCGGAAGAGCGTTTCAACACCATTGAAGCTCTGTTCGAGCGCCTGACCCCGAAAACTGCTTGAAGGATTCATCCATGCGCGTGTTTCATTCACTCATTCTGCTGCTGACCCTGATAGCGCCAGCAGCCTTTGCCGATGGCAGCTATCAGGTCGAAATGATCCTGTTCCGCCAGCAGGGCGAGCCTGCCGCGACCCGGCAGTTCGCACCTGAAGACTGGGCAAAGGGCGCGCAGAAAATCGACGCGAGCAATGAGCGCGGCGTGGCGCTGACGGATCTCGCCAACAAGCTCAATGATGGCGGCACCTATCAGGTGGTCCTGCATCGCGCCTGGCAGCAGATCCTGAGCCCGGAACCGAGCAAAATGGCGGTTACCAGTGGCCAGGAAAAATTCGGGCATTTCCCCATCGAGGGCACCGTCAGCATTGCACTGGCACGCTTTACCGATATTGCGGCAGACTTCTGGGTCAACCAGCTGGATGCCCATGGCGTGCTGACCAGCAGCGAACGCATGAAGCAGACCACTCGGGTGAAAAACGGAGAACTGACCTACATGGACAACGGAAGTCTGGCCATGCTGATTAAAGTATCGCCACTGTGACCACTCAAGGAGCGCATGTGGCGCTTCTTGTCCCTTTTGAGCATCGCTGCGGCGTAGGGCTGTATTGAACTGTGTCGTCCAATCTCGAAAAAGTCCTGGCCTGGTCCTGGACAGATTTGTTTACCAGCAGAACCGTTGAGCGGGGGTTTGACTATGCCCACGAAGAACGCATTACCCTCGAAGAACTCAATCCGGACTCGGCGCGCACGCTGTGCCGGGGCTCTGGCGATGAGGTTTATGTTCAGACCCTGAAATTCAGAGATCCTGAACGCTTCGCCAACGCCCTGATCTGCAAATGCACCTGTCCGATGCGGGAAAACTGCAAGCATTGTGTGGCGGCGCTGTTCTACCTGCACGCGCCGCGCAATCGCGACGCCTTGCGGTCTGCGCTGGATGAGTCCGCTCCAGTCCAGGCACCGCGCATACCGCAAAAGCCCATGCTGCCGGAGCGTCTGGTCGACAACATCGTGCCCAAACCCCGGCTGATTCTGGCCAGCGTCGAATTCAGCGCCTATGAGCCACGCAATGGCCGTATGCAGCGCCACATCCAGCATCGAGCCGCCCTCGCCTTCGGCTACGGCAAGCATTACGCCACCGGCACGGCCAATGTCAGTATTCTGGTCAGCTCTCTGGGCAGCGATCTGGTCAACCAGAAAAGCGACATCATCGAGCATCTGGAAACCGAAACCCTGCGAATCCGTCGCCAGGGCGAACTCGAACGCCAACAACGTCAGGTGTTGCAGGACATGGGCTTCAGAGTGGCGACCCGGCAAAGCAAGGCGCTGCCGGACAGCGCCGGAGACATGTTCGATCTGCCCAACGACAAGGCCTGGCTGCATTTCGTCCTTAACGATTTACCGCTCCTTGAAGCCCAGGGCTGGGAAATCGAAGTCACCGAGGACTTCGCCTTCGACGTCACACCGGTGGACGACTGGTATGCGGTCATCGATGACGAGGCTGAGCGCGACTGGTTCGATCTGGAACTGGGCATCATCGTCAACGGCGAACGCCTGAGTCTGCTGCCGATCCTGATCAACCTGCTGCGCACCCATCCCGAACTGATGAGTGCTGCCGGTATCGCCAAGCGCCGCGATGACGAGCAATTGCTGGTGCAACTCAATCACTTCACGCAAAACGGCGGCGGGCCGGTGCAGATCGCGTTGCCCTATGGTCGGCTGAAGCCGGTGCTGGCCACTCTCGGTGACTTCTACTGGCGCGAGGATGGCAACAATGCCCTGCGCCTGAATACCGCCGACGCCACGCGTCTGGGCAACCTGGATGACCTGCCCCTGAGCTGGCAAGGCGGCGATCGTCTGCGTCAATTCGCGGATCGCCTGGCCAACATCAAAGACGCTCCCGTTGAAGTGCCCGAAGGGCTTAACGCAACCTTGCGGCCGTACCAGCATGAAGGTCTGAGCTGGATGCAATCGCTGCGAGAGCTGGAAGTGGGCGGCGTGTTGGCGGATGACATGGGCCTGGGCAAAACCCTACAGACCCTTGCGCATCTGTTGATGGAAAAACAGGCCGGCCGCTTGGACCGCCCCGCCCTTGCCGTGATGCCCACCAGCCTGATCCCCAACTGGCTGGATGAGGCGGAAAACTTTACCCCACAGCTACGTGTGCTCGCGCTATATGGCGCCAACCGTCATGCCGATTTCGACAATCTGAACCAGTACGACCTTATCCTTACCACCTATGCATTGCTGCCCCGAGACGAAGAAGTGCTGGCCAAACTGCCGCTGCACACCTTGATCCTCGATGAAGCGCAATACATCAAAAACCCGAATAGCAAGGCCGCGCAGGCGGCACGCAACCTCAATGCCCGGCAACGTCTGTGCCTGAGCGGCACACCGCTGGAGAATCACCTGGGTGAGCTGTGGTCGCTGTTCCACTTTCTGATGCCGGGCTGGCTGGGCAGCAGCAAGGAATTCAACAGCAACTACCGCAACCCCATCGAGAAACACGGCAACATGGAGCGCTTGCAGCACCTGAATGCCAGGATCAAGCCATTCCTGTTGCGCCGCACCAAGGAACAGGTTGCTACCGAACTGCCACCCAAGACCGAAATCATCCACTGGGTCGAGCTCAATGACGCCCAGCGCGACGTATACGAAACCGTGCGCCTGGCCATGGACAAGAAAGTCCGCGACGAGATCAGTCGCAAAGGCGTGGCCCGCAGCCAGATCATCATCCTTGAAGCGCTGCTCAAGCTGCGTCAGGTGTGCTGTGATCTGCGCCTGGTCAATAGCGCCCCGGCAAGCCCTCGACAGAGCCATTCGGCCAAGCTGCTCAGCCTGATGGAGATGTTCGAAGAACTGCTCGCCGAAGGACGCAAGATCCTGCTGTTCTCGCAATTCACTTCGATGCTCACACTCATCGAAGCTGAATTGAAGCAGCGAGGCATCGAATACGCCCTGCTGACCGGGGCGACCCGTGACCGGCGAACACCAGTGCAGGCGTTTCAAGCCGGCAAGCTGCCGATTTTCCTGATCAGCCTGAAAGCTGGCGGTACCGGACTGAACCTCACCGCTGCCGACACCGTGATCCACTACGACCCGTGGTGGAACCCGGCGGCCGAGAACCAGGCCACCGACCGCGCCTATCGCATCGGCCAGGACAAACCGGTGTTCGTCTACAAGATGATTGCCCGAGGCACCGTGGAAGAAAAAATCCAGCGCCTGCAGCAGGAAAAATCAGCCCTGGCGTCCGGCGTGCTTGATGGCCGGGTGACCGGCGACTGGAAACTCGACGGAGAAAACCTCGCCGCGCTGTTCGCGCCGCTGCCGGTGCAGGCCAAGAAGGGTAAGAAGTAATAAGAGGTGTTCACCGCTTCACCGCATGGGCGGTCATCTGTGCGAGCCGAGCTTGCTCGCGAAGAACGATGATGCGGTGCCCTGAAGGACCGCAGATACGTGGGAGCGAATTTATTCGCGAAGAGGTCGGCACATTCGATAGACATGCGACGGCTGTAAGTCAGCATTCGCGAATGAATTCGCTCCCACGGGTCATCAGCCTTACAAGCACTCATCAAACCGCAAGAATCAAGCGGCGCCTAACACCCGGGCGAGTATCGCCTTCACCGTCGCCATCCCAGCCTGCAACGCCTGTTCGATCTCGGCCATGGTTATCACCGATGCAGATTTGCCCGCCGCCGGATTGACCACCAACGCCAGGCAGGCGTACTCCAGTTCGATCTCACGGGCCAGCGCGGCTTCCGGCATGCCGGTCATACCGACGATATCGCAGCCGTCACGCTCCAGCCGGATGATCTCCGCCGCAGTCTCAAGCCGCGGGCCCTGGGTGCAGGCATACACGCCACGCTCACTGAAATCGCAGCCTTCAGCGGTCAGCGCCGCAATCAGGCGCCCACGCAACGCTTCGCTGTAGGGAAAGCTGAAATCGATGTGGGTCACCTGTTCAAGATCATCAGCAAAGTACGTGTGCTCGCGACCGCTGGTGTAGTCGATCAGGTCATGGGGCACACAGAAATGCCCGGTGCCCATGGTCGGGTGAATCCCGCCCACAGCGTTTACGGCCAGAATCGCCTCGGCTCCCGCTTGCTTCAAAGCCCAGATATTGGCCCGGTAGTTCACCTGATGAGGTGGCAAACGATGAGGATGGCCGTGACGGGCCAGGAACATCACTTCGCGCCCCGCGAAGTCGCCCACCTGGATTTCGCCAGACGGCACGCCATAGGGCGTATTCATGGGCAACGACTGACGAATGTTCAGCCCGTCCAGCTGGGTCAGGCCAGTGCCGCCGATAATCGCGTAGACCGTCATGGAGATTCCTTAATCAATCAACTGCGCACTGCGCAGGGCTTCAATGGCCGCAAGCCAGCGTGGATGCTGGCGGTATTCGGTGCTGGCAAAACCTTGACCACGCATACCGGCAATCCGTGGCGAAGGCTTGACCTTCAACCGTTGCACCGCACTCAGTGCCAGCTCCGCTGCCGCACGGTCATTGCAAACCAACCCCATGTCGCAACCAGCTGACAGGGCAGCCTCGATACGACTGGCGGCGTCGCCCACCACATGCGCACCGGCCATGGACAGGTCGTCACTGAAGATCACGCCCTCGAAGCCGAGTTCGCCGCGCAAAATATCCTGCAGCCAGCGTCGGGAAAAACCGGCGGGCTGCGAATCTACCTGCGGATAGATGACGTGAGCCGGCATGACCGCAGCCAATTGCTTGCTGAGGCGAGCAAACGGCACCAGGTCATTGGCGCGAATCTGCTCCAGACTGCGCTCGTCGGTAGGAATCGCTACATGAGAGTCAGCTTCGGCCCAACCGTGGCCGGGAAAATGCTTGCCGCAGGCGGCCATGCCCGCCGCATTCATGCCACGAATGAATGCACCGGCCAGCAGCGCGGCGCGCTCAGGATCCCCTTCAAAGGCACGAGTGCCGACCACTCCGCTACGTTGATAGTCGAGATCCAGCACCGGCGCAAAGCTCAGATCCAGCCCCACTGCCAACACTTCGGTTGCCATCAGCCAGCCGCACTGCTCGGCCAGGATTTCAGCATTGGGTTTGTCAGCAATGTGGCGCATGGCCGGCAGACGCACAAAACCCTGGCGCAGACGCTGCACGCGACCGCCTTCCTGATCAACCGCCAACAACAGGTCAGGACGCACCGCGCGGATGGCTGCACTCAGCTCACGAACCTGACGCGGATGCTCGATGTTGCGGGCAAAAATGATAAGGCCGC
This sequence comes from Pseudomonas syringae, assembly GCF_000737245.1. Classification (GTDB taxonomy): domain Bacteria; phylum Pseudomonadota; class Gammaproteobacteria; order Pseudomonadales; family Pseudomonadaceae; genus Aquipseudomonas; species Aquipseudomonas syringae_J. The sequence continues at coordinate 174,099 of NZ_JPQU01000056.1, forward strand.
CCACTTCGGGCTGACGCAGAAACTGGCGGTCTTCAGCGGTCAACCAAGTGCCCGCCACATCCACCATCAAAGAGCCTTGCAGGCCAGAACTCATAAAAAAACACCATTGCCGATATCCAATCCGGGCAATGGTGCTTGATCATCGAGTCTGGCGCAATGCGCGAAGGCTCAGGCCTTGGCCGTGCTTGGCTGGCCGGTGCTGCTTTTGCTGCGCGGCTTGAGCTGCGCCGCCATCATCGCCTCATCGCTGACACCTGTTTCAGCCCGCATGCCTGCGGCCAGGAACGGGACCATCAACCGCATGACCTGTTCAATGGACGTGTTCACGCCAAAGTCGGTTTCGGCGATCGCGCGCAACGCCTTTATGCCGGACATGCTGAACGCAGCCGCACCGAGCATGAAGTGCACGCGCCAGAACAATTCGATGGGCGGGATGCGGGGTGCCGCTTCGTTCACCAGGGTCATGTAACGGCGAAACACCTTGCCGTACATGTCCTCAAGATACCGCCGCAAGTGGCCCTGGCTCTGACTGAAAGCCAGTCCCAGCAAACGCATGAAGATCGACAGGTCATTGCCGCTGCGCGGTTGCACCACCAGCGCCTGCTCGACCAGAATTTCGAGAAGCTCTTCAAGAGTGGGCTTGTGTTCGGGTTTGGCCGAACGACGCTCCAGCTCACGATCGAGACTGATGCAGAAAGGGCCGAGAAATCGCGAGAAAACTGCCTGGATCAGAGCTTTTTTTGAACCGAAGTGATAGTTCACTGCGGCCAGATTGACTGAAGCTTTGCTGGTAATCAGACGCAGTGAAGTCTCGGCGAAGCCCTTCTCCGCGAACAACTGCTCAGCAGCATCAAGAATGCGTTCAACTGTTTCCGACTGGGCCATGGTTTTCTGCCTGACAAACACTTGTTTGAAACATACGTTTCAAACTATATCGTTGTCAAGTGCGCCCACTCGTCAAACCCTGAAGAGGTCGCTATTTAACCATATAATCCGAGGCCTGTAGCCACTCACGCGACGATTGCCCAAGCCAATCGGCTCGTCTCTGCACTTGATTATCAAAAAGGAAGATTGCCAAGCCGCGCGCACTGTATATAATCCCAGTCACTGTATAAAAAGACAGAGCGATCAACATGATTAAACTGACGCCACGCCAAGCTGAAATTCTGGGATTCATCAAACGCTGCCTGGAAGATAATGGCTATCCGCCAACCCGTGCGGAAATCGCTCAAGAACTGGGTTTCAAATCGCCCAACGCTGCCGAAGAGCATCTCAAGGCGCTGGCACGTAAAGGCGCGATCGAAATGACGCCGGGCGCCTCTCGCGGAATTCGCATCCCTGGCTTCGAAGCCAAGACCGACGAAAGCAGCCTGCCTATCATTGGCCGGGTCGCTGCCGGCGCACCGATTCTGGCTCAGCAACATATCGAAGAGTCTTGCAACATCAACCCTGCGTTTTTTCACCCGAGTGCCGATTACCTGCTAAGGGTGCACGGCATGAGCATGAAAGACATCGGCATCCTTGATGGTGACCTGATCGCTGTGCATACCACCCGTGAAGCTCGCAATGGCCAGATTGTGGTAGCCCGCATCGGTGATGAAGTCACTGTAAAACGCTTCAAACGCGAAGGTAGCAAGGTATGGCTAATTGCTGAGAATCCGGATTTCGCACCTATTGAAGTGAATCTGAAGGATCAGGAACTGGTTATCGAAGGCTTGAGCGTCGGCGTCATTCGCCGCTAAGGAGACATTATGCAGTTCGTCCAGGCACCGCATGCGCAATTACCCCTTTTTGAAGCATTCATGGCACAGCCCATCGCGCCACTGCTCAAAGAGGCAGTCGAAACGTCATGGAACAATGAACCAGAGGTGTTCAGCGAGTTGTCATTGCGTGGTGCTGCGGGGAACTGCCTGAGTCTATTGGCACCCATTCTTCGAGAACTGAGCCAGGACAGCGATGCCCGCTGGCTAACCCTCATTGCGCCTCCGCCCAGCCTTACCCAGACCTGGCTGCGTGATGCGGGACTCAATCGGGAGCGCATTCTGCTGCTGCAACCCCGCGGGACGCAGAGCGCGCTGGAACTTGCCCGTGAAGCACTTCGACTGGGTCGGAGCCACACGGTGGTGAGCTGGATCAATCCGATCAGCGGGGCATCACGTCAACAGCTGATCAGCGCGGCGAAGCTTGGGGATGCACAGAGCCTGAATATCCGCCTGGGTTAAATCCTGCTCAGTGCAGGACTCGCGGACCGGTGTCCTTTTCCAGCTCGCCTTCAGCCATACGGCCAGCCATCTGAACACCCACGCTTAACATCGCCTTCGCGACTTCAACATGCTGGCCCTGAAGGAATTCCTTGGCATCGGCAGAGAAAGCCAGGGTCACCAAGGAACCCTCATCATCCGCACGGCGCAGCTCGATGCGGCCATCAGGCAGTTCGACAATTTCAAGAAAAGATGTTGGCATCAGGACAATACTCCACGAAAGGCGGCATTGTAGCAGCCAGTCGACTCAGTCCCTAGGATCTGTTCCCGTTTTATGACGAGCGCGCTGCCGGGATATTCATCATCGCGTTTCAGCACTCGCTCAAGCCTTCGCGGAAGCGGATGGCCAGCCCTTTGAGCTGCTGACGCCAGCTTTCCATTTCTTCGCGATTCAATTCAGTTTCAGGCTCTTCATCGAGATTCACCGCCACGATCAGCGGTTGAGTCACGTCGCCCTTGACCTTTTTCGGTGCACGGGGCGGTTCGAAAAGACCGTTATAGGCGGCCAGTAACTGTGCAAGCCAGGTTTCGCGGCTCTGAGCCAGCTCCACCAGTTCAGCCATTTCCGGAATAGCTAGAGCGTCCAGCACATCCTGGGTCAATAGCATCTCAGCACGCGGCGCATTGGCCTGAGGCAGACGATAATAACCGGCAATCTCGTGACACAACCCCAACAGCGCACCGTAAAGATGGAACAAGGCAGACTCGCGCTCCGCCTGTAACAGCGCCTGAGCATTCATTGCCCGCCCCTGCTCGGCCTTGCCCATGGACTCCAGAGCAAGTCCGGCGAAATAAATCTTCTGATTGGTACGGGTATAGAGTTCGTGGGCCATGGTGGCATCCTCTGCAACGCTGAGCTGAATAAAAGTCCGACATCTCTAAATTGGCATGCATTCCTGTGGGAGCGACCGGGGTGGCGCTACACCTTGCTCGCGAAGGAGCCGGAACAACCCAAGCATATCTTCAGACCTGAACACCGCCTTCGCGAGCAAGGTGTAGCGCCACCCCGGTCGCTCCCACAGATATCCCTCCCAAATAAAACAACAAAGCCCCCGGCACATGCAACATACCGAGGGCTTTGCGTTCAGTCAGGCGCCGGGATCAGCGCTTGTCTTCGACCTTCCACGCTTTGCCATCGTAGAAGGCTTTCCAGCCGGTCGGCTTGCCTTCGACTTCGGTCTGTACATATTGCTCTTTGGTCTTGCGGCTGTAACGGATCACCGATGGGCGACCGTCCGGATCTTTCTTCGGTGCTTCACAGAGGAAGTGGTACTTCGGATCGATCTCGTCCTTGTGCGGGGCGATTTCCATGACCAAAGGTGCGCGGGTCTCGCGGTTCTTCGGGAACTGACTGGCGGCCAGGAACAGACCTGACGCACCGTCACGCAGGATGTAGGTGTCGTCGACCTTATCGCATTTGAGCTCCGGCATTTTCACCGGGTCCATTTTCGGCGGAGCCGCATCACCGCTTTTCAACAGCTTGCGGGTGTTCTTGCAGTCCGGGTTGGTGCAGCCGAAGAACTTGCCGAACCGGCCCGTCTTGAGCTGCATCTCGCTGCCGCACTTATCGCACTCAAGGCTAGGACCTTCATAGCCCTTGATGCGGTAGGTGCCCTCTTCGACTTCAAAGCCCACGCAATCCGGGTTGTTACCGCAGATGTGCAGCTTGTGCTTCTCGTCCAGCAGGTAGGCATCCATTGCTGTGTTGCAGATATGGCAGCGATGCTTGCCACGCAGAACACGGGATTCTGACTCACCCTCATCGTCTTCGGCAATTTCGTCACCTGGCGTCAGGTTGACGGTCGCCTTGCAACGCTCTTTGGGTGGCAGGCTGTAACCGGAGCAGCCCAGGAACACGCCGGTAGAAGCGGTACGAATTTGCATTGGACGGCCGCACACCTTGCACGGGATGTCGGTCATCACCGGCTCGTTAGAGCGCATCCCGCTGTCCGGTGCCTCAGCAACTTCCAGTTTCTTGCGGAAATCCCCGTAGAACTCATCCAGCACGTTCTTCCAATCGCGCTCGCCCTGCGCCACGTCATCGAGGTTCTCTTCCATGCCGGCTGTGAAGCCGTAGTCCATCAGGTTGGAGAAGCTCTCGGACAACCGCTCGGTAACGATATCGCCCATTTTTTCCGAATAGAAACGGCGGTTGTGCAGCGCAACGTAACCACGATCCTGGATAGTCGAGATGATCGCCGCGTAGGTCGAAGGACGACCGATACCGCGCTTCTCCATCTCTTTAACCAGGCTCGCTTCCGAATAACGCGCAGGCGGTTTGGTGAAATGCTGGCTTGGATCAAGCTTGATCAGTTTCAGGCTGTCGCCCTGAGCCATGTCCGGCAGAACATCATCGTCGCCCGGTTTGGTCATCTGCGGCAGCGCGCGGGTGTAACCGTCGAACTTGAGGATACGGCCCTTGGCGCGCAGCTCAAACGTACCGGCTGCCACACTCACGGTGGTCGACAGGTATTGCGCAGGCGGCATCTGGCACGCCACGAACTGGCGCCAGATCAACTCGTACAAGCGCTCAGCGTCACGCTCCATGCCGGTCAGCTTGCTTGGATGGGTATTCACGTCAGAAGGACGAATCGCTTCGTGAGCCTCTTGTGCGCCTTCCTTGCTGCTGTAGACATTCGGCGACTCAGGCAGGTACTTCTTGCCGAACTCCGACTCGATGTAATCACGCACCATGCTGACCGCATCGGCCGACAGGTTGGTGGAGTCAGTACGCATGTAAGTGATGTAGCCTGCTTCATACAAGCGCTGAGCCATCATCATGGTTTTCTTCACGCCGAAGCCCAGGCGATTACTCGCAGCCTGTTGCAGTGTCGAGGTGATGAACGGTGCCGAAGGCTTGCTGCTGGTGGGCTTGTCTTCACGCTTGGCGATGCTGTAGCTGGAAGCCTTGAGCTTCTCCAGCGCGGCCATGGCCTGCGCTTCATTGAGCGGCTTGAACGCCTCGCCGTTTTCCCGAGCGACTTCGAAGCGCACATTGGCGCCCTTGGCAGTGCCCAGATCAGCGTGGACTTCCCAGTATTCTTCGGGGTTGAACGCACGAATTTCCCGCTCGCGCTCCACCACCAGCTTCACTGCAACCGATTGCACTCGACCTGCGGACAAGCCACGCGCGACTTTTTGCCAGAGCAGTGGCGAGACCATGTAGCCCACAACCCGGTCTAGAAAACGACGCGCCTGCTGTGCGTTGACACGATCGATGTCCAGCTCGCCCGGTTTAGAAAAGGCTTCCTGAATGGCCTTCTTGGTGATCTCGTTGAACACCACGCGCTTGTAGCGGCTGTCGTCACCCCCGATGGCTTCGCGCAGGTGCCAGGCAATGGCTTCCCCCTCGCGGTCCAAGTCCGTCGCGAGATAGATGGTGTCAGCATCTTTGGCGAGCCGGCGCAGCTCTTCGATCACCTTCTCCTTGCCGGGAAGGATTTCGTATTTGGCTTTCCAGCCGTGATCCGGATCGACACCCATGCGCGCCACCAGCTGCTTCTTCGCCTTCTCTTTCGGCGTGAGCACCGGGCCTTCGCCTACAGCGGCCTTGCCGCGTTTGACGGGCTCTTTGTTGGCGCTAGCCGAACCGCTGGTGGGCAGGTCTCGGATATGGCCGATACTCGACTTCACCACGTACTGGTTGCCCAAATACTTGTTGATGGTCTTGGCCTTAGCCGGGGATTCCACGATGACCAGCGATTTGCCCATGGATCAGAAAATTCCTGAATACTGAAAATGAAAGACGGTTGGAACCTGTCGAGGCCCCGCTATATATAGTGGCTGCAAGATGAGGTCAAGCACGGGTTTGCGATTGAACTCGTCTCACGGCCTTGAAAAGAGGCTCGGTTCAGCCTGAACCAAAGCAAAGCGCGGCACCTGCTCGCCGTCAACCTCGACGGACTCCAGGAACATGCTCAGCGGCCTGACCCACAGGCCATAGTCGCCATACAACGCCTGATAAAACACCACTTCTTCCTCGGTCTCGGAGTGCCTGGCAACACTAAATACGCGGTACTCGGGGCCTTTGTAATGGCGATAGAGCCCTGGCTGTAAATTCATGTTGCTGTCCTCTCAGGAAACACTGGAAACATTTTTAAAAAGGTTTTTGCAAAAATGCAAAAGCCGGGGCACTGGGCCCCGGCTTGTATCAGTCCGACAAATCAGACGCGTTCGAAGACAGTCGAGATACCCTGCCCCAAACCGATACACATGGTCGCAACCCCGAGACTGCCGCCATTTTGCTTCATGACATTGAGCAAAGTGCCGGAAATCCGTGCGCCGGAGCAACCAAACGGATGACCCAGGGCGATGGCGCCGCCGTTCAGGTTAACCTTCTCGTTCATCTTGTCGAGCACTTTCAAATCTTTCAGCACTGGCAAGGCCTGTGCGGCGAAAGCTTCGTTGAGCTCGAAAAAGTCGATATCCGAGATGGTCAGACCCGCGCGTTTCAAGGCTTTCTGGGTCGCCGGAACCGGACCATAACCCATAATGGCCGGATCCACACCCGCAACTGCCATGGAACGGATCACCGCCATTGGCTGAATACCCAGATCCTGGGCCCGCTGCGCGGACATCACGATCATGCACGAGGCACCGTCAGTAATTTGCGAAGACGTGCCCGCCGTCACAGTCCCGCCCTTTGGATTGAAGGCAGGTTTCAACGCTGCCAGGCTTTCCAGGGTGGTTTCAGGACGGATGGTTTCGTCGTAGTCGAAGACCTTGAGGAAACCGTTCTCGTCATACCCTTGCATCGGGATGATTTCGTCCTTGAACTTGCCTTCCAGGGTCGCCTTATGGGCAAGCTGGTGCGAGCGCACGCCGAATGCATCCTGCTGCTCACGGGTAATGCCATGCATTTTACCGAGCATTTCAGCGGTCAGACCCATCATGCCCGATGCTTTGGCCGCGTACAGCGACATGTGCGGGTTAGGATCAACGCCGTGCATCATGCTCACGTGACCCATGTGCTCAACGCCGCCCACGACAAACACATCACCGTTGCCAGTCATGATTGCTTGTGCGGCAGTGTGCAGCGCGCTCATGGACGAGCCACACAGACGGCTCACGGTTTGAGCGGCCGAAGTGTGCGGGATCTGGGTCAGCAACGATGCCATGCGTGCAATGTTCCAGCCTTGCTCCAGGGTCTGGTTGACGCAGCCCCAGATCACGTCTTCGACTTCGGCCGGATCGACCTTGCTGTTGCGCTCCAGCAGCTTGCTGATCAGATGCGCTGACATGTCTTCAGCGCGAGTATTGCGGTGCATGCCACCCTTGGAGCGGCCCATGGGTGTGCGACCGAAGTCGACGATCACCACATCTCTTGGATTCAAACTCATACATTCACTCCTGAAAGGCGCTTAACCAAAGAAGCTCTGACCATTTTTGGCCATTTCACGCAGCTTCGCGGTCGGGTGGTACAGAGCGCCCAAATCAGCATATTGATCGGCCAGGGCAACGAATTCGGCGACACCAACGGAATCGATGTAACGCAACGCACCGCCACGGAATGGAGGGAAACCAATACCGTAGATCAAGCCCATATCAGCTTCAGCGGCGGTCTCGACAATGCCGTCTTCCAGGCACCGCACGGTCTCCAGACACAGAGGAATCATCATCCAGTTGATGATGTCCTCGTCGGACACCTCACGCTGTTCGTAGATGACCGGCTTGAGGATTTCCAGAACGGCAGCGTCAGTGACTTTCTTCGGCTTGCCCTTCTTGTCAGTCTCGTAAGCGTAGAAACCTTTGCCGTTTTTCTGACCCAGGCGGTTGGCGTCGTAGAGCGCGTCGATCGCCGAGCGACGGTCGTCCTTCATGCGGTCCGGGAAGCCTTCGGCCATCACGTCGCGGCCGTGGTGGCCAGTGTCGATACCAACCACGTCCATCAGGTACGCCGGGCCCATTGGCCAGCCGAATTTCTCCATAACCTTGTCGATGCGTACGAAATCCACACCAGCGCTGACCAGTTTGGCAAAGCCGCCGAAATACGGGAACAGCACGCGGTTGACCAGGAAGCCTGGGCAGTCATTGACCACGATCGGGTTCTTGCCCATTTTCTTGGCGTACGCCACTGTGGTGGCAATAGCCAGCTCACTGGACTTCTCGCCACGAATGACTTCAACCAAAGGCATCATGTGCACAGGGTTGAAGAAGTGCATGCCGACGAAGTTTTCCGGACGCTTGAGGGCTTTGGCCAGCAAACTGATGGAAATGGTCGAGGTATTGGAAGCCAGGATCGTGTCTTCGCCCACCTGAGCTTCGACTTCAGCCAGTACCGCCTGCTTGACCTTGGGGTTTTCGACGACGGCTTCAACCACCAGGTCGACGTTGCCGAAATCGCCATAAGACAGGGTTGGACGAATCGCATTGAGCGCTTCAGCCATCTTCGGTGCGGTCAGACGGCCTTTTTCGACGCGATTGCCCAGCAATTTCGAGGCTTCGTTCAGGCCCAGCTGAATGGCGTCTTCACGAATATCCTTCATCAGGATCGGCGTACCTTTGACGGCCGACTGATAGGCAATACCACCGCCCATGATGCCCGCGCCCAGCACGGCAGCCTGCTTCACGTCTCTGGCAACTTCGTCGTAGACCTTGGCTTTCTTTTTCAGCTCCTGATCGTTCAGGAACAGGCCAATCAGGCTCTGCGCCGCAGAGGTCTTGGCCATCTTGACGAAGCCAGCAGCTTCGATTTCCAGCGCTTTGTCACGGCCGAAGTTGGCCGCTTTCTGGATGGTTTTGATTGCTTCGACCGGAGCCGGGTAGTTCGGCCCTGCCTGACCGGCCACAAAACCCTTGGCGGTTTCGAAGGCCATCATCTGCTCAATGGCATTGAGCTTGAGCTTTTCCAGCTTCGGCTGACGTTTAGCCTTGTAATCGAACTCGCCGGAAATGGCGCGCTTGATCAGGTCCAGAGCGGCTTCCTGAAGTTTTTCGGGAGCGACCACCGCATCGACTGCGCCGACTTTCAGGGCGTCATCAGCACGGTTCTCCTTGCCGGATGCAATCCATTCGATGGCGTTGTCGGCACCCACGATGCGCGGCAAGCGAACGGTGCCGCCAAAGCCCGGGTACAGACCCAACTTGACTTCCGGCAGGCCGATTTTCGCAGTGCTGGACATGACGCGGTAATCCGCAGCCAGACACATCTCCAGCCCGCCACCCAAGGCAATACCATTGATGGCCACCACGGTCGGCACGCCAAGGTCTTCAAAATCGCTGAAAATCCGATTGGCTTCCAGATTACCGGCCAGGAGTTCAGCGTCCGGCAACTTGAAGTTGTCGACGAACTCAGTGATATCAGCACCGACGATAAATACGTCTTTGCCGCTGGTGACAATTACACCCTTGATCGAACCATCAGCTTTGATGGTGTCCACGGCCTGACGAAGGTCGTTGAGGGTGAGACGGTTGAACTTGTTGACGGACTCACCCTTGAGATCGAAATTCAATTCGACGATGCCACTCTCAAGAGCCTTAACCGTGATGGCTTTACCTTCGTAAATCATCAACTGATCTCCACGATATGGAAGCTGAACAATACACACCGGACGCTGGGGTCTGGCGAGACTACGACGTCCCCGTCGATGAAACGCCAAATCTTCAGGCACACCCGTCGATGCAGTAGCCGGGATCTGTAAGAACTGTCTTACTACCAAACGCTCAATTCATACGCCCGTTTGATTTGGGTACGCACACCTTCATGCAAATCCTGCAAATTGTCAATTCGACGAATCATCAATAAATCCGGGAAATCGGCGATTAACATCACAGCAATATCACAGCAATCGGCCGCTGCGTATGGGCGTGATCGACCTCTATTCACTGCGTTTATGGTGAATGGAAGATGAACGGCTGAGGAAGGTTTTGCACCGTTGGTGCTCACAGCTGAAAATAAACTCGCCAAAGCGCGACAAAACGGAGCAAAAGGTCTACATTCAGCGCACGAAAGCACGATGCAGCTTGCTACGACAGCTGCCAACTGCTCTAGTCGGCGACTTTGGGTATTGCACCGCAAAGCGCTACAGATTACGGCCTGCCTGGCCAACCCCGGCCCGATGTTGTTATCGGGCTTTTTAATGCCTGCGATTTAAGCCCTGCCCATGAGGCACACCCTCAGGCGAGGGCTTTGAGCACCGCTGCAATACGCTGCAAAACTTCTGTCTCGCCCCTCTCCGACCAATACAGAGCAATCATCTGTTGATCCGCTTCGACCTTGAAAACGTCGGCCGGCAGGGTGCTGAACTGCGCCATCAACAGCGCGTCTTCACAGGGTTCACGCCAGCGATTGAGCCAAACGCCCGAATCGGCTTGCCAGTACGCCCATGAAGTGGCCTGAGCGCTACGACGGGGACGATGGTATTGCGCGCATGGGCTCGGCGGCTCCTTCGAGAGCCAGTGCGGCCATTCCTGCGGCGCGAGCTGCATGGCCAGGCCGATGCGCCGAGCCTCAAGGCGTAGAGCCATTTTGCCACCTTGCTGGCGAGAAGGCTTGAGCCACACCAGCGGACTCAACATCACACCAATGATTGACAGGATGATCCAGAACGTCATATTGCTTGCTGCCTTTTTAGCTACACACCCGAATTTGAAAACAATGGCCTGCCCAGATTGGCATCAGCGGGCCATACTAAATGCATCGCAACCCTACGGAGGACTTCCTCATGAAGTATGAACATATCCTGGTCGCCGTTGACCTTACTGAAGAGTGCAGCCCTGTCCTTGCCCGCGGTCGCGAAGTGGCAGTGCGCAACGGCGCCAAGCTGTCCCTCGTTCACATCGTAGAACCCATGGCCATGGCCTTCGGTGGCGATGTGCCCATGGATCTTTCCCAGCTGCAACAGCAGCAGTTCGATCAAGCCAAGGAAAAACTGTCGGCCCTCAAAGCTCAGTTCCCTGAAGTAAACATCGGCGATGCGCACCTGGTTTACGGCCAGCCACGCCAGGAAATTCACGAATTGGCGCAAAAGCAAGGCTGCGATCTGATTGTGGTCGGCAGCCATGGCCGCCACGGCCTGGCATTGTTGCTTGGCTCTACCGCCAATGACGTGCTGCACGGCGCGCCTTGTGACGTACTTGCAGTGCGCCTTAAAAAGGCTGAGTGATTCAACGCATTTCCTGTAGAAGCTCACGAGCAACGCGAGGCAGCGATAGCGATTTTTCTGACACACCGCTATCGCGGCCTCGCGCTGCTCGTGAGCTCCTGCAAGAGCCGTGTTTGAACCAATAAAAAGCCCGGATCACTGATCCGGGCTTTTTATTTGCTGCTTATATCAGGCATCCAGCTCGGCCCAACGCTCCAGCAACCCGTCCAGATGTGCCTGGCGGTTTTCCAGTTGCGCCATCACCGCCGCAGTTTGCTCGGCAGGACGCTGATAGAAGGCAGGCTGAGCCATTTCGGCGGTGAGGGCTGCGATTTCCCCTTCCACTGCGTCGATCTCCTCCGGCAGCGCTTCCAGCTCGCGTTGCAGCTTGTAGCTGAGTTTTTTCTTCGGGCTCGCCACTGGCATTTCCTTGGCTGCCACCGGTGCAGCCTCAACCACAGCGGTCGCCAGCTCGGCTTTGCCGGATTTGGTGTCGCTCACGCCCAGCAAGCGCGGAGAACCGCCCTGACGCAGCCAGTCCTGGTAGCCACCAACGTATTCACGAACCTTGCCTTCGCCTTCGAACACCAGAGTGCTGGTGACCACGTTATCGAGGAATGCCCGGTCGTGACTGACCATCAGCACGGTACCCTTGAAGGTCAGCAAGACCTCTTCAAGCAGTTCAAGGGTCTCGACATCCAGATCGTTGGTCGGCTCATCGAGCACCAGCAGGTTAGCTGGCTTGCTGAACAGTTTCGCCAGCAACAGACGCGCTCGCTCACCACCAGACAACGCCTTGACCGGCGTACGGGCACGTTGCGGGCTGAACAGGAAGTCGCCCAGATAGCTCAGCACGTGGCGGCTCTGGCCGTCGATGTCGATGAAATCACGACCTTCTGCGACGTTGTCGATGACTGTCTTCTCGAGGTCGAGCTGATGGCGCAACTGGTCGAAGTAAGCCACGTCCAGACGTGTGCCGACGTCAACCGAGCCGCTGGTGGGCTGCAGATTGTCGAGCATCAGCTTGAGCAGCGTGGTCTTGCCAGTACCGTTGGCACCCAGCAGACCGATACGGTCTTCGCGCTGCAGGACCATGGAGAAGTCTTTGATCAACATCGGGCCGCCCGGATGGGCGAAGCTGACGTTATCCAGAACCATGACCTGCTTACCGGACTTGTCGGCGGTATCCAGCTGGATATTGGCCTTGCCGGTGCGCTCACGACGCTCGCCACGTTCAACACGCAATGCCTTGAGGGCACGCACACGGCCTTCGTTACGGGTGCGACGGGCCTTGATGCCCTGACGGATCCAGACTTCTTCCTGGGCCAGACGCTTGTCGAACAGTGCGTTGGCGGTTTCTTCCGCTGCCAGGCTGGCTTCCTTGTGGACCAGAAAGCTGGCGTAGTCGCCGTCCCAGTCGATCAGGCCGCCGCGATCCAGCTCGAGAATGCGCGTCGCCAGGTTTTGCAGGAAGGAACGGTCGTGCGTAATGAACAGCACAGCCCCCTGGAAATCCTTGAGGGCTTCTTCCAGCCAGGCGATTGCACCGATGTCCAGGTGGTTGGTTGGCTCGTCGAGCAGCAGCAGATCGGGCTCGGATACCAGCGCCTGAGCCAGCAACACGCGGCGACGCCAGCCACCGGAGAGCTCGGCCAGGGTTTTGTCGGCCGGCAACTGCAAGCGACTCAGGGTGCTGTCGACCAGTTGCTGCAAACGCCAGCCGTCGCGGGCTTCGAGGTCCTGCTGGACGTGCATCAGTTTGTTGAGGTCTTCCTCGGTAACGCAGTTCTGCGCCAGGTGATGATACTGAGCCAACAGCTCGCCCACGCCATCCAGACCTTCGGCAACGACGTCGAATACTGTCCGATCGTCGGCTACTGGCAATTCCTGGGGCAGCTCGCCGATCTTGAGGCCCGGAGCACGCCAGACAGCGCCGTCGTCGGGCTTCTGCACGCCTTTGACCAGCTTCAACATGCTGGATTTGCCAGTGCCGTTACGGCCGATGATGCACACCCGCTCACCACGGGCGATCTGCCAGGACACCTTGTCCAACAACGGCATAGCGCCGAATGCAAGGGACACATCGCTGAATTTGAGCAGGGTCATGAGCTTCTCCAAAAACCGGGGGCGCATTCTACCTGAGATAGCCAGGGGATGTCGGGATTGAATGACGACGGCCCTGCCCTGACGACTCAAGTCGCGTCCTTTATAGCGTTCAATTATTTCCAAGTGAGTAACCCCCGTCGGCAATGCTTTCACCCGGAGCTGGCAAAAGGCTAAGCTAGCGACACTTTTCACGGTTCATCTGCTCGGAAGTCTCATGCGCAGTCGCTTGTTCAGCCTTTTCTCATGCCTGCTCCTCGCGGCTACCGCGGCCCAATCCGTTCACGCGGTAGATCTCAGCCAACAACGTCAGTATTACGATGAGGCCAAACGCGCACTGGCCAAAGGTGACACTGGCCCCTATCGCATGTATGCCTCTGCCCTGGCGGACTATCCCCTGGAGCCGTACCTCGCTTACGACGAGCTGACCGCACGGCTGAAAACCGCGAGCAATGCGGAAATCGAGAAATTCCTGGCCGAGCATGGCGACCTGCCCCAGGCCAACTGGATGAAACTGCGTTGGCTGCGCTGGCTGGCCGAACGTGGCGACTGGCAGCCCTTCGTCAAGTACTACGACCCGAAGATGAATTTCGTCGAGCTTGACTGTCTTTACGGTCAATACCTGTTGGGCCACGGCAAAAAAGCCGAAGGCTATGCCAGCGCTGAAAAGCTGTGGATGACTGGCAAGACCCTGCCCGCCGCCTGTGACGGCTTCTTCGCCCAATGGGCAACTGACGGGCAACTACCGGAACAGAAACGCTGGCAACGGGCGAAATTGGCGGCGACAGCGGGTAACTATTCCCTGGCGACCACTCTGGTCAACAGCCTCAATAGCCTCGCCCCCCAGGGCAAGCTGTTGCTGGATATCGCCAAGAAACCGGAGATGCTCAACAATCCGGCCCAGTTCGCGCCGGTGGACGAAGCCATGTCCGACGTCGTAGGCCTCGGCCTGCGTCGCCTGGCCAAGCAAGACCCGCAAAAAGCCATGGAGATGCTCGACGGCTACGCTGCCAGAATGCATTTCTCCCACGAAGAAAAAGTGCAGATAGCCAAGGAAATCGGTCTGACTCTGGCCCGTCGCTACGATGGCCGCGCCTTGGAGGTCATGACTAAATACGACCCGGACCTGCGGGATAACACCGTGACCGAATGGCGCCTGAGGTTGCTCCTGCGTTTAGGCCAATGGGAAGACGCCTACGAGCTGACCCGCCGGCTGCCCAAAGACTTGGCTGACACCAATCGCTGGCGTTATTGGGAAGCCCGCTCGCTGGAACTGGCGCAGCCGAAAAGCCCACTTATCCCGTCGCTGTACAAGGACGTGGCCAAGGAGCGGGACTTTTATGGCTTCCTGGCAGCCGACCGGACCCAAAGCTCATATCAGTTGAACAACAAACCCCTGCTGCTCAGCCAGGCGCTGATCACCAAGGTGCGCAACACGCCCGGCGTGCGTCGCGCGCTGGAGTTCCATGATCGCGGGCAGATCGTCGATGGTCGCCGCGAGTGGTATCACGTCAGCCGCCACTTCAGCCGTGATGAAATGGTTGCTCAGGCCAAGCTGGCCTATGACCTGAAATGGTACTTCCCGGCGATTCGCACCATCAGTCAGGCGCAGTACTGGGACGATCTGGACATCCGCTTCCCCATGGCCCACCGTGAAACCCTGGTGCGAGAAGCCAAGGTCCGCGGCCTGCATTCAAGCTGGGTGTTTGCAATCACCCGCCAGGAAAGCGCATTCATGGACGATGCCCGCTCAGGCGTGGGTGCCAGCGGCCTGATGCAGTTGATGCCTGCCACGGCCAAGGAAACGGCGCGCAAATTCAGTATTCCGCTGGCTTCGCCGCAGCAGGTATTGGATCCTGACAAGAACATCCAGCTGGGAGCCGCTTATCTGAGTCAGGTGCACAGCCAGTTCAACGGCAACCGCGTGCTCGCCTCTGCTGCCTACAACGCTGGCCCCGGCCGTGTGCGGCAGTGGCTCAAGGGCGCCAACCACCTTGCGTTCGATGTCTGGGTGGAAAGCATCCCGTTCGACGAAACCCGACAGTATGTGCAGAACGTGCTGTCTTATTCGGTGATCTACGGGCAGAAGCTCAATTCGCCGCAGCCGTTGGTAGATTGGCATGAGCGGTTTTTTGATGATTTGTGAAGTGTATCGGCCTTAGCAACGGGGCGACCTTATCGCGGGCAAGCACCGCTCCCACTGGGGAATGCAATCACCTGTGGGAGCGGTGCTTGCCCGCGATAAGGGCACCACTTTTTTAATTTACTCCAACACCACCACCGGCATCCCCACCTCAATCACTCCCGGTCCATCACTGACCATGTTCTGCCCAAACCACACATCCCCTTCCCGTTCACGATAGGTCTTCAACGTGGCAAGCGGTTCGCGATCAGCATTGCGCTCGCCTGTTGCAGGATCAATAGTGGTGAGGATGCAGCGCGTACAGCCTTTGAGCAGACGGAATTCGATGTCGCCTATGCGAATACGCTTCCAGCCGTCCTCGGCAAAGGCTTCAGCGCCCTCCACCACCAGATTTGGCCGAAAGCGCAGCATCTCCTGAGGCTTGCCGATTCTGGCCGACAAGTCATCCAGCGACGCCTGACCGATTAACAGCAAAGGAAAGCCGTCGGCGAAACCAACCCGGTCATCCACAGTGCCGTAACCGCTGGGCAGCCAGCGGGCGCGATCGGCAGGGACATGGACCATGCGGGTGGGCTTGCCTATGAATTCAGTGACCCAGCTGGCAGCCTCGTCACCCGCGTCGGGCACACGCAAGGTATCGCGCCACACGGTCACGCCGCGCAGTTGCTGTTCTTCATTGACCGGGATGGGTACATCGAGGG
Source organism: Pseudomonas syringae (assembly GCF_000737245.1). Classification (GTDB taxonomy): domain Bacteria; phylum Pseudomonadota; class Gammaproteobacteria; order Pseudomonadales; family Pseudomonadaceae; genus Aquipseudomonas; species Aquipseudomonas syringae_J. The sequence goes on from NZ_JPQU01000056.1 coordinate 190,390, forward strand.
CCGCAAAGCCAGGCGCCGACAGGGTAACGCCGCCAGCATCGTTCCACAGCACCGACAGCTGCGACATCTGCGGCAAGGCGCGTTGGGTCAGGAATCGCCCGCTGGCTTCGTCTACCAGCATCCAGCGACGGTCGCCTGTCATCCCCAGTTCGTCAAACGACGCCTGTTGCAATACATCGGCTTTGCAGGATTTAAGCGGGAAGCGATAGAGCGCGCTGAGGTACGACATGACCTGTTCCTTGTCTGGCAGGGGTAAAGCGAAGTGAATGAAACACTAGCTTATACGACCCACCACCAGACAAGTCACGCCACAGAGTTCTGAATCAGCCCTGAACCATCATCAAACGCTCGCGCACCATGTCCACCAGTTTGTCTGGCTGGAACTTGGAGAGGAAATTGTCGCAACCGACTTTCTTGACCATGGATTCGTTGAAGCTGCCAGACAGCGACGTATGCAGTACCACATACAGTTCGCGCAAGCGCGGGTCGTTACGAATTTCCGTGGTCAGGCGATAACCGTCCATTTCCGGCATTTCAGCGTCGGTGAAGACCATAAGCAGTTTGTCGGTCATGACCACGCCACTGTCGGCCCAGCTCTTGAGCATGTTCAGCGCCTTGAGGCCATCGCTGGCGACGTGTAGCTTGAGGCCGAGCTGAGTGAGGGTGTCGCGCAACTGGCTCAGTGCGACCTTCGAGTCATCCACCAACAGAACTTCACGGCCCACAGCACCGGCGAGCAACGGATCTTCAAGCTTCTCGCTGGAGACCTTGGCGTTATAAGGCACGATCTCGGCCAATACTTTTTCCACATCAATGACTTCAACCAGTTGGTCATCCACTTTACTGATAGCAGTCAGATAATGCTGGCGACCGGCGCTGGCCGGTGGCGGCATGATCGCATCCCAGTTCATGTTGACGATGCGGTCCACGCCACCCACTAGGAAGGCCTGCACCGAGCGGTTGTACTCAGTCACGATAATGGTGCTGTTTGGCCCCGGCACCAGCGGGCGCATACCAATGGCCTGGGACAGGTCGATCACCGGCAGGGTCTGCCCGCGCAGGTTGACCACACCACAGACGAAAGAATGACGCTGAGGCATCAGGGTCAGTTTTGGCAGCTGCAGCACCTCCTGAACCTTGAACACGTTGATGGCAAATAGCTGACGGCCCGCCAGGCGGAACATGAGGATTTCAAGGCGGTTCTCGCCCACCAATTGTGTGCGTTGATCTACCGAGTCGAGAATGCCAGCCATTTATAGCTCCAGAAGCGTGGTCACAGTGGGTCTGCCAAGACGTTATCGGCTGAAATGGGCAGGACCTTAATCGTTATAAAAATGCCCCGCGCTGGCGCTGGTGGCGCATTAGCATCACATCTAATTTCACTCTCATCAACGTCAAACGCTTCTTTGAATTGAATTGCTTTCCCCGTAGGAGCTCACGAGCGCCTACAAACACTGTGCCTGGGGCAATTTCACCATTTTCAGAATTGCCCTACAGACTTTCTCTTCAGGTACACATTAACGTTCAAGTTCCAAGCGGACACTGATCGTTATCCATGATGTCTGGAGAGAGAAAGCATGCTAAACGGCACAGACTGGCAAACCACTCACCCGGAATTTATCGGCGATGCACAGCGACTCCTGGCCCGATGCCAAGAGTGCCTGGCACACCTGGAGTTGATCACCGATGACGGCGACGCTGTGGATTGTCTGCTTGCCAGCCTGACTCGCCTTTCCGAAACAGCCGCAAATGCGCAGGTCGATTGCATGGCCATGCTTTGCTGCGATATGCGGCAAACCCTCAGGCTCGCGTGGGTAGGTCAGTGTCTGAGCGGCGAAAGCCTGCCGATTGTGAAGAAATGTCTGACCTTGCTGGCCTGGCAGCTGGAGCTGATAGATCTGCGCACCGGTCAGTTAGCGCTGGATGACGGTGAGCAGAAAGACCTGCTGGAAGAACTGGCCATGACTTGCGGATCAGCCAGCCCTCAGCAACAGCCTGAACAGTGCCTCGCAGTTGCGCAGACAGTCAGGTAAACATCAAGCGATCCGCTGCACAGGAGTGAATAGTGGCGAGTCGCTTGGCAAATGCACATTCAACGCCGCTGGTCGGGCCGAGAATCGCAGGTTTTCTCCGGACAAAGGTTCGCCATCCAGATTGATGTCCAGACCTTGGGTTGACTTGAGCTCAATCCAGGGCAAGCGTGCACGAATGAACATGTTGTCGATGCCGAGACCGCCTTCCAGCAGACTGCGCAGTGTGCCGACCAGCTCTTGAGGTGCCGGCAGGATACTGATGTCCAGCAGGCCGTCGTCAGCCAATGCCGATGGACAGAGCACGTGCCCGCCCCCTGCCTGCCGACCGTTGCCGATACCGAGAGCCAGCAGGTCGCCGCTCCAGTGGAAATCCGGACCGTTCAATTCGCCATACACCGCACTCAACTCACTGAAACGCGACAGGCCGGTGAACAGATACGCCGCGCCACCCAAGACCTTCTTCAAGTCCTCGGAGGTATTGGCGGTGACCTGACTGCCGAACCCGCCGGTGGCCATGTTCATGAAAATCTTGCCATTGACTTCGCCCAGGTCGACGGCACGCGCTGGTACATCAAGCAAATCAAGCGCAGCCTCAGGCTCAAGGGGTACCCCGGCCGCCTTGGCAAAATCGTTGGCGGTGCCCAGCGGCATGATCGTCAGCTGGGCATCGGTATTGGCCAGCGCAAGGGCCTCGGCAATGTCGCGCAGTGTGCCATCGCCACCGCCGGCGATTATCTGAGTGTGCCCGGCGGCAAGCGCCTCACTTACCAGACGCTGAGCATCGCCGCCTTCCCAGGTCAGACGCACATCCAGTTCCCAGCCTTGGTCGCGCTTGCTGCTCACCGCTGCGCGTACCTCTTCGTTGAGTGATTGCTTGCCGTGCAGAATCAGAATTGCCCGTTTTGTCATTGCTACGCCTCCCATCATTGCTGCGCCTGCCCAGTGATTCGATAGATGTGACCTCGGCAGGAGAGAAAAAGCCCCTTTAAATCAGATAATTTTTTCAGGATTTTTTGCCTGGAGAGAAATCGTGGTATTGCCCTGCAAACATTAGGCGAAGAATTGACGAGGCGGCGATCCAAAGCACGCTCCGCGACAAAAACCCTGATTAAACCCGAGACAATATTTGAGTCATAGGCTTTACTCCCCACAGCATTCATTCGAGGGGGAATCCTACAAGAAGTAGCGAAAAACCCTACATTCCTAAAGCATTAAGCCTTTTAACCCACTCAAAAGGACATTCCACGAGAGAAGCTAACGAAATGTCAGTTAATTGACTAATTGAAAATAAAGCCAGTAAAAAGATGGTTTATTGACTATAAGTGTTGAGCGCCTCGAATTAATCGTGGACCGCAGTCGAGCAGTAATGGACCGACGAAGTGAGGTAGTAGATGCGATTGCAGCCTGTTGACAGCCTTCTGCAGACCCGAAGCAGCATGATTGAGTACTTCTTGTTTGGAGTCCGCATGGTTCACGGGATTACCTGCATTCTGCCCGGCATTTTCATATTGGTGCTCGCTGATGGCAGCATCACCGAAATCCCTCAAAGTTACTTTGGGGCGCTACTGTTTTTTGGCCTCATCAGCGTACTGATTTTCCAGGCTCTGGGATTGTATTCAGAAGCGCTGTTCAGCAACGCACCCAGGTTTCGCCAGCTCATCCTCGCCTGGTCCGGGGCGTTCTGCCTTCTACTGTTTATCCATGAAAGCCTGGATTTCGTGGCCTACATCTCCCACGAGGAATTAGTGCTCTGGTACATCGCCAGCCTGGCGCTGTTCGGCATCGAGCGGCTGTTCATGCTGGTGGGTTTCAAGCACCTGATGCACAAAGGCTTCTTCCTCCAGAACGCGGTGATTCTGGGTGCAACCGAGAATGGTCAGCGGCTGGCCGAATACCTGTTGCAAAACCAGGACATCCGCTCCGGCGTCTCAGGCTTCATTGATGACCGCATCGGGCGCCTGCCGAAAACCATGGCGGGGCTGCCGCTGCTCGGCAACAGCGATGATCTGGAACGTCTGATTCGCGAAGAAAAGGTCACTCAGGTCCTGGTCGCCCTGCCCTGGTCGGCTGAAAACCGCATGGATTACATCATCCGCGAGCTGCGCAGATTCCCGGTCAATGTCCTTCTGGTTCCGGACATGATCGCCTTCCGCCACGCTCACAACCGAATCACCGAAGTCGCCAGCCTGCCGATGTTCAATGCGTCCGATGTACCGCTTTCCGGTTGGTCGCCGTTTTTCAAACGCGCTGAAGACATGTTGCTGTCAGTCCTGGCGTTGGTGCTGTTGTCGCCGGTGATGCTGTGTACGGCCATTGCCATCAAACTGGATTCGTCCGGTCCGGTGTTTTTCTGGCAAAACCGTTATGGCTATAACAACCGCATGATCAAGGTCTGCAAATTCCGCTCGATGCACCACCACCAGGCCGATGCCACGGCGGAAAATCAGACCACCCGGGGTGATGCCAGGGTTACTCGGGTCGGACGTTTCATTCGCAAGACCAGCCTGGATGAGCTGCCGCAGTTGTTCAACGTATTGGCAGGCACCATGTCCATGGTGGGTCCGCGCCCCCATGCAACCGCCACCAAGGCGGCCGGCATTCTCTTTGAGCAAGCGGTGAAGGAGTACACGTCACGCCATCGAGTCAAACCAGGCATTACCGGTCTGGCGCAGATCAATGGCTATCGTGGTGAGACAGACACCGTAGAAAAGATCGAAAAGCGGGTGGAGTTCGATCTTGAGTACATAGAAAACTGGTCCGTCTGGTTCGACATTTATATCCTTCTGCGCACTGTTCCGGCAGTGCTCTTTACTCGTGAGGCTTATTGATGAGCATCCTCATCCCTTGCATCATTGCCGGCGGTGCCGGCACCCGACTCTGGCCAGTCTCGCGCGAAGCTGTGCCCAAGCCGTTCATGCGCCTTCCCGATGGCGAAAGCCTGCTGCAAAAAACCTTCATGCGCGCGGTCGGCCTGCCCGACGTGCAGCGCCTGCTGACCGTGACCAACCGCGAAGTCTACTTTCGTACCGTCGACGACTATCGCCTGCTCAACAAAGGCAAGGTCAAGCTGGACTTCATCCTTGAGCCGTTCGGCCGTAATACGGCCCCGGCCGTCGCGGCCGCGGCGCTGCATGTCGCCCGGTTGTATGGCAAAGATGCGCAGTTGTTGATCCTGCCCGCAGACCATCTGATTGCCAATGGCCCGGCCTTTACCCAAGCCGTTCAAAGCGCCCGGGAGCTCGCAGCCGAGGGCTGGATGGTGACGTTCGGCATCGTCCCCGGCAAACCGGAGACCGGATTTGGCTACATCGAAAAAGGTCAGTCGCTCAACAGCCAGGCTCATCAGGTCGCGCGTTTTGTCGAAAAGCCGGACGCCACAACGGCTCAAGCTTACGTGGATGGAGGTTTGCACCTGTGGAACGCGGGCATGTTCTGTATGCGCGCCGACACCTTGCTGCGGGAATTCGAAACCCATGCGCCGGAGGTATTGGCTGCCGTCAAAGCCTGTCTGGAGCAAAGCGGCACCAAGGAAGGCAATCAAGAATTGCAACTGGAGCTGGACAGCCCGTCATTTGCCCAGGCGCCCGACATCTCCATCGATTACGCCTTGATGGAGCGCTCGCAAAAGGTCGCCGTCGTGCCTTGCGATCTGGGCTGGAGCGACATCGGCTCGTGGCAGGCCGTGCGCGAACTGACGGCGGTGGACGAGCATGGCAATCAGTGCAATGGCGAAACCGTTCTGCATGACGTCAGCAACTGCTACATCGACTCCCCCAAGCGGCTGGTGGGTGGCGTTGGCCTGGACAACCTGATCATCATCGACACCCCAGACGCCTTGCTGATTGCTGATGGCACACGCAGCCAGGACGTGAAGTTCATTGCTCAGGAACTCAAACGCCAGGGCCATGACGCCTATCGCCTGCATCGCACCGTCACCCGGCCGTGGGGCACCTACACCGTGCTGGAGGAAGGCAAGCGCTTCAAGATCAAACGCATCGTGGTGCGCCCGCAAGCGTCACTGTCCCTGCAAATGCACCATCACCGCAGCGAGCACTGGATCGTCGTCAGCGGCATGGCCCAGGTCACCAACGGCGAGCGGGAATTCATGCTCGACACCAACGAATCCACGTTCATCAAACCGGGGCACACCCATCGCCTGGTTAATCCCGGGGTCATCGATCTGGTCATGATCGAAGTGCAGAGCGGTGAGTATCTGGGTGAGGATGACATCGTGCGCTTCACTGATATTTACGGGAGGGTGCCCGCTGAAACCAGCAAGGCCTGACTGTTGAGCCCACAGTGAACTGGCCTGGCACCGCCTGGCCGCAGTGACCCTCAGCCTGACAACAGGTCAATAGACTGGCACGAAAAACGCAATCCACGACGCCACAGGATCCGAGGCGCCAGAAAAACAGCACGCAGTTCCGGCCCACATGAGTGTTTTACCCGTACGGGAGTAGTTTCATGCGAGACAGGAGTTTAGGGTTGGCCAGGTATACGGTGCTCGCGTTATGCGCGTTCCTGCTCAGCGCCTGCAATACGCCGGCGCGAGTCGGCGTACCTGACAATGATGCTGAAATCGACGCAGGTCTGGCGGCCGGGCGGGCCCTGGCCGGTCAGCCTGCGCCGCTACAGCGGGTTCGTCCAGGCGATACCTTGCGCATCGTGCGCAATACCGGGGAAGCCCCGTCGATTTCCGCCTTCACGGCCAATTCGATTTACGAGCTGACCCTGTTTCCGGTCCTTAGCGATGGCACCTTCACCTATCCCTATATCGGCACCGTGCGAGCGGCAGGTCTGACCCTGCCTCAACTGACCGAGCTCCTGCAGGACAAACTCAAAGACGTTTATCGCGACACCGCGATGACCATCAATATCTCGCAATCCCCCGGCAACACGGTGTTTGTCGGCGGCGCCGTGCGCAATACGGTTTCGCTGCCGGTGACCGTGGCCACCACTCTGGTGCAGGCCATCGTCGGCGCTGGCGGTGTCGCTCCGGAGGGCAATGCGAGCCTGGTTGCGCTGCTGCGCCAGGAAGACACTGGCCTCTATAAGACCTATTTCTTCGATTACAGCAAGTTGCTCTGGGCTGACAGTTCAGGCCCTCGAGCTCCGGTGCTGCTGCAACGTGGCGACGTGGTCTTCGTCCCCAAATCCTCGGCGGGTGACAAGTCCGACGGTGTGAATCTGTATTTCAACCAACTGATTCCTTTCGCGAAATCGCTGGGTTTCGGGGTGAACTACAACTTGCGCAGCCAAGATTAATCGTCGGGGAAAAGTCATGATCAATATCCGTTCATTGCGCGACTTGCTGCGTCTGTTTTTTATCTTCAAGCGCGAAGTCAAAATCACCGTCCTGCTGACCTTCATCGTCATCGTGCTGGGTGCATTCCTGCTGCCAAACCGCTACGAGTCCACCGCTCTCCTGCTGGTCAAGCCTGGCCGTGACAGCAGCACCGTGCCCATCGAGTTCGCAGACCGCCAGGCCATCGTGATCCCCAGCGCCCAGCGCGATCCGATTCTGGACGAAGAACGCATGCTCACCGGGCGTCCGATCATGCGCATCGTCGCTGAGAAGTACCTGGCTGAATTGTCCAATCGCCCGGTGGAGCAAGGTTTCCTGGCATCGGTGAAAAATATCGTCAGAGATACCCTGGCGTCGGTGGTAAACGTCATGCGTGGCGCTTTGCAACTGGTGGGTCTGGTCGAAAAACGCTCCCCGGAAGAACGCCTGGCGGAGGATCTGGGGAAAAACTTCAAGGTGTCCCATGAACCGGGTTCGACGGTGATGGAGCTGACGTTTTCCTGGAACGATCCGGCAGTGGCGCGTCAGGTGCTGGAAACCTGGATCGAACAGTACGAACAGGAGCGCACTCGGGTTCTGGGCCGCGTGAGCCTTTATCAGTTCTACGAAACGGAAGTCAAAGCCACTCAGGCGCGAATTCTCAGCTACAAGAAACAGATTCAGACTTACCTCAATCAGCTGGGCGCGGTGAGCATTGCCCAGCGTCTGGCAGATACGTCCCAGGGCCTTAACGACCTCACTACTGAGCGCAACAACACCATGCGCTCCATCGCGTCTACCAAAGCGGGTCTGGATAAATTGCTGGAGCAACTGGCCAAGCAATCGAAGACCGTCAGTGCCGGTCGTGAGTTGAGCCTCAACCCCAATCGGCAGGATCTGCAGAACCGCATCAACGGTAAGGAAGTCGAGCGTCAGGAACTGCTGCGTTCCTTCAAGGATTCAGCGCCGCCGGTGCGCGCCCTCAATGAAGAAATCAGCAATCTGCAAAAACTGCTGAACAAGCAGGATGAAACCATCCAGCGTTCGGAAAGCATTACCCCCAACCCGATCTACAACCGTATGCAGAACGTACTGGCCGACCAACAGACCAGCTATGCACGACTGCTGACGCAACTGAACCAGCAGAATCTGCAACTGGCGCAGTGGGAAAAGGACCGTCAACTGGCGCTGAATCTGGAGCCGGAAATGTCGCGCCTGCAAGGCGAACTGGACGCCAGCGAGAAGAGCTTCGCGCTGTACAGCAGCAGCCTGGAAAAAGCTCGCATCGACCGCGAGCTGGATCGCAGCCAGATCAGCAACATTGCGATTATCGAGCAGGCCACTTACAACCCCAGTCGAGTGTTCCCCAAAAGCCTGGCGATGTTGCTACTGGCGTTCCCGCTCAGCCTTGGCGTAGGGCTGGTCGCGCTGTACTTCTTCTATCTGCTGGATCAGCGGATCCACGACGGTGACAAGATCGAATCGCGCTTTGGGGTGCCGGTCTGGACCAGCCTTCAAGAACTCAATGCGACTCAGGGCACCCACAACACCGCTTTCTCGGCGAGTCTGCACCGGCTCTACGGCACCTTGCCGTTGCGTCAGGTCGCAGAAAAAGGCCTCGCACTGGGCTTCACGTCGTCCCGCGCTGGCGAAGGCGTAAGCTTTGTGATCGACAATCTGACCCGATTGCTGGTCGAGCACGGGCACGTGGTTCGCTCCGAGAATTCGGGACCTGCCGCCCCGGGTGAAATTGTGCTGATCGATGCGTCAAATATCTTCACCAATGAGGATGCTTTCGCCCATCTGCGCGAAGCCGACCTGATTCTATTGGTGGTTGAAGCCGAAGAAACCACCGTGCCGATGCTGGAAAACGTGCTGTCGACGCTGCAGACCGCGTTCAAGAAAGTCGACGGCATCATCATCAACCGCCGCCGTTATAAAGTGCCGGCGCGGGTGCTGGACTTCCTCAAGCGCTTCCAGAGCAGGGGTTGATATGCATATCGCACTCCTCGCTCCATTGCCGCCCGAGCAAAATGGCATTGCCGATTACGCAAGCCATCTGAAACACGCCCTGGAAAACCTCGGTATCCAGGTCAGTACACCGTTACAGGGGGTGGGCAACGACCCACTGCTCGCGGTTAGGCGGGTGGCCGAAGTGGACTGGCAGGGTATCGATCTGGTGCATGCCGAAATCGGCGGCGGCCGGTTAGCAGAGTTTCACGCCTTGCGTGCCTTGCGCAAGCGCTTCGACCGATTGCCGCTGACCGCCACGGCGCATGACCCGGAACGTCTGGTGTGGCGGCGGGCCAAATTACCCTGGCCGCTGTCCATAGCCAATGCGATGCCTTCACCCCTGCCGCAAATTGCCACAGTGCTGGCCGACCCGCTTTGCCTGCGTGAAGAACAGCAACTGGCCCGCAGCCTCACCCGCTTGGTGACTCTGACCCAGGCCGGCAGTGTTGCCTTGTGCCAGCGCATGGGCCTGAATCAGCAGCAAATGGCGGTAATCGCCCACGGCAACCTGGCGATCGAGCCTGTGCCGCTGCCACCTGCGCGACCTTTGAAGCTGCTGTATTTCGGATTTATCTATCGCGGCAAAGGGATTGAAGACCTGCTCGATGCCATGGCCGAGCTGATCTTGCGTCAACCCGAATTGCGTCCGCGTCTGCGCCTGACGCTGGCAGGCGGCAGTGAACCGGAAATGGCGTTCGGCCCGTCCGGCAGCTACCTGGACCAGTTGCGCCTGCGTATTCGCCGACTGGGTCTGAGCGATCTGATCGACTGGGATCTGGACCTGCCCGCCGACACCATTGCCAAGGTGATCCAGGCCCATCACGTGATGATTCTGCCCTACCGTGAGTCCAGCAAACTGAAGATTCTTGGCCAGTTACGCGGCACCAGCGGCGCGCTGTCCTGGGCGGTGGCCTGTGGTCGCGGGGTGATTACCTCCGATGCCCGCTCTTTTGCCGAAGAGGTTTCCCACGGTAATGGCCTGATTTACCCACAGGGTGACGTGCCCGCGCTGACCGACGCCTTGAGCCAACTCTGCACCCAGCCAGAGCTCGCCAACCAGTGGGCGGAACAGGCCGCAGCACTGGGTCAGCAGAGGGTCTGGAGCCAGACAGCAGATCACTTTTATCGTTTGTTCCGACAAGCATGCGAGGCGACCTGAGATGAAATCTGCAGCCGGTTTGTGGTTGGCAACACTGCTTGCCTGTTCGGCCCTGGCCCCCGTCGCCGGAGCGGAGACCATCCTGCGTGGGCCACGCACAGTGGTCTGGCAGGACTTTCTCGGGGTCAACGCGCAGTTTCAGTATTTCTCACCCGCCGCCTATCAGCAGCAGATGGATCAATTGGACGCTCTGGGCCTGAACTGGGTACGCCTGACCATTCACTGGCCGCTGATCGAGCCGGTGCAGAACAGCTTCGACCTCCGGGATCTGGACGGCGCCATGGCGACCATGAATGCCCACCACTACAACATCCTCGCGTACATGGTCGGCTCCGCACCCTTCGCCAGCAGTGGGCCGGAAGGCGCGTCCAGCCGCGACCAGTACCCGCCCCGGGATTTCAATGTCTTTGCGGCGCGCATGACCTCGCTGGTCAAACGCTATCCGCAGGTCAATAACTGGCAGGTCTGGAACGAGCCGAACATCGTCTGGCTGCCCAAGGAGGACCCGGCCGCCTACGACACCTTGCTGACCACCACCGCCGACGCCATTCGGGCCGCCGAACCGGATAAAACCATCGTCACCGCCGGCATGGCCTATTACAGTCAGATGCACAGCACGCCGGGCTATATGTTGCAGACCCTGCTGGAACGAGGCCTGGGCACGCGCAATATCGTGGCCGCCTACCACCCCTACTCCGAGTTTCCGGAGGGCGACTCACCGCCAGACCGCGACTTCCTGGTCCGAGCCAACGCCATGAACAACTTGCTTCACAGCAGTGGAGTGCAGCAGGTCTGGGCTACTGAATGGGGCTGGTCCAGCTACAACGGGCCGGTGGAAATGCAGGCCATCATCGGCTTGCAAGGTCAGGCGGACTACACGCTGCGCCGGCTCGCGCTGATGAGCGCCCTGGATTTTCAAAGGATCTTCCTGTTCAACCTCAGCGATCTGGACGCCCGCGCCAGTGCCCGGGACCAGGCCTATGGTTTGCTCGATCTGCAAGGCAATCCGAAGCCGGTCTACACTGCGTTGCTCAATTTCCTGAACATCACCGGGCCACGCCTGGAGCCCTCCGACCCGCCCGGCGTCAGCGCGGTGCCCAGCGATTTGTATGCCGTCGCCTGGACCCGGGACGACGGTAAAAAACTGCTGATGTTCTGGAGCGCCACCGGCACGACCCTGACCTTTCCCGGTATCAAGTCGGCCGTGGTTCATGACCCGCTGACGGGTTCACATACCGAGGTAGACAGCGCCCAAGGCATCAGCCTGGCGCTCAAGCCGACCCTGCAAATTCTGGAATGGAAGCCTTGAGCATGCGAATTCTCTGGACACTGCCTTACCTTCCCTGGCCCACCACCAGCGGCGGCAAGACCCGGGAATATCACCTGCTGCGCAATCTTGCGGCCCGTGGTCACCAGATCACCTTGCTCGTGCAGTCTAAAACCGAACTGGATCAAGCCGCGCGGGAGGCCCTGGAACCCTGGCTCGAACGGCTGATCGTGCTGCCCCGTCGGCCCCTGAAAAGTGCCCGAACGTTATTGGCCGTCGCCGTCGCCCCGGTGCCGATGCTGGCTTGCATCAACGGCTACGCCCCACGTCTGAGCGAGGTCTTCGAGGGTTTGCTGGAAGAACCCTGGGACATCATCCAGATCCAGCACACTTACGCCTTTGAACCGCTGGAGATCCCGTTGCACAAGTCCGGCAAACCGTTTGTGCTCACTGAGCACAACGTTGAATCAGCGCTGGGCGCTGCCAGCTATGATCGCCTGCCACGCTGGGCCAGCCTGTTCGCCCGTTTTGATCGCTGGCGTTACCGGCGCTGGGAGAAACAGGTGTTTGATCAGGCCAGTCAGTTGATCGCGGTCACCGAAGACGACGCCAGGGAAATCAGCCGTTTGAGTGGCAAGGCCACGGCGGTAGTGGTCAATAGCGTCGATTGCACCTATTACGCACAGGTCAAACCTGACCATTACTGCCGCCGTCTGCTGTTCATTGGCAACTACGAGTACGGCCCTAATGTCGATGCCGTCGAATGGGCACTGGACGAGATTCTGCCGAAAGTCTGGCAACAGGTGCCGACCCTGCGCTTCGCCATTTGTGGCTATGCCCTGCCCGAAGCGTGGCGTGAACGCTGGCCCGACCCGCGCATCGAATTCCAGGGATTTGTACCGGACCTGCGCGCCCTGCAAAGCAACACTGCGGTGTTTTTCGCGCCGTTGCGCCAGGGCGGCGGCTCCAAGCTGAAAGTGCTGGAGGCCATGGCCGCCGGGCTGCCGGTAGTGACGACGGCACAGGGCGTTTCCGGTCTGGCGGTGGTCAACGGCGAGCATTACCTGGGCAGCGACGATGCGACCCAACTGGCGCGGATCATTGTCGAGGTCATCGATCAGCCCGCGCGACTGGCACAGATTGGCGAGGCCGGTCGCGCGTATGTTCAGGCGCGACACGACTGGTCCGCTTCCGCCGCTCAACTGGAGCGTATCTATACCCAGCTCACGCCCGCCAAGGAGCAAGCGCGCCCATGATGACAGGACTCGATTACCGTCCGGCCACCGGTTACCCCAACAGCGGCATTGGTCGGCAGAACCTGGCTCTCGAATATGCATTGCGCGCCAACCCCAGCACACGGGTTCAATTGTTTACCGTCGCCCCGCAAGATCACCCCATCCGGCGTCTGGCTTACTGCCCATCATGGTCGACGCCCTTGCATGGTCTGCATCGGCTGCCGGAGCGCCTGCGTTTCGAGGGCCTGTTTCTGCCCAAAGCGCTGCGCGATGCCGAGGTGCAGGTGTACATCTGCAACATGAACATGGGCTTGCCCCTGGGCCGCAAACCGGCGGGACTGCGCTATATCCTGCAATTGCAGGATCTGTTTCAGTTGACCCTGAAAAACAGCCACGGCTCAAGACTCAAGGCCGCGATCTACGGCGTCACGGATCGCCTGTCCATCGGCCATTCGGTGCGCGTGGCGGACCGGATCTGGACCCCTTCACAATTCACCGCTGATGAGTGCGCACGGCTGTTCCCTGAGAGCCGCGACAAACTGCGGGTGCTGCCGGCATTGGTCAGCGGCTGGAGCGATGCCCCGGCCGATCTGCAAGGCTGGAACCTGCCGCAGCGTTACTGGTTGTGCGTCGGTACCCGGGAGCCGCGCAAGAACATGCCGTGGTTCGTGGATGCCTGGCAGAACGCCCGCCGGCAATTTGCAAACATCCCGGACCTGATCCTGATCGGCGCGCCAGAGCATTTGCCGGCCGCGCAACAAGGCTTGGCGGGCCTGCATTTCCTGAGTGATATCAGTGACGCCGAACTCCACGCCCTGTATCGCGGTGCCAACCGTTTCTGGCACCCGTCTTACGCGGAAGGCTTCGGCTTGCCGGTGGTGGAAGCCATGAGCGTCGGCACCCCGGTCGCCATCGCCACCGGCTCTTCGCTGGATGAAATCACTCCTCCTGGAAGCCCACGCTTTTCACCCACCGACAGCCAGGCACTCATCACGCTGATGGGTGAGCTGGCCAGTGCCGAACCGCAAGATCCAGAAACACTCAAGCAATGGGCCGCGGGCTTTGGCCCTAGTGCATTTCAGCAACGCTTCGATGAGTTGATCGAGGAGTTGAACTGATGCCATTGGCAGCGCCGGTTGGCTTGCTGTTCGCTCTATTGTTCGGAGTGCTGATTCTGCTGCTGCCGCCCTTGAAGGTGATCGCAGCCATGATAGGCGTAGTGGCCATCGCGACGGTGATTCGTAAACCGATGCGCGGCCTGTTGCTATTCGGAGTGCTGGCCGCCTTTCTCCCCTACTCCACCGTCAATATCGGCTTTCGCACCACGGTCTCCGAAGCCCTGCTGATGCTGGTCTGGGCAGCGTATCTGGCCCATCGAATGTTCTCCAACCTGGCGCCTTTACCACCCTTGCTGCGCACTGAACGCTGGTTGATTGCACTCATGCTCTACAGCGCACTGCCTTTCGTCGTCGGCCAGTTGACCATCACCGCCCTGGGCAATGGCCCGATCAACTGGATACGCTGGCTGTTCAACCTGTCGATCCTGTTTCTGGTGCCACGCATGCTCAACACCCAGAAGGCCCGGGAGCAGATGATCCTCGCGGTGCTGCTGGGTACCCTGTTGCTGCTGTTGCTGTCGATTCCGTTGTTTCTGGTCCAGCGCAACGCTCAGGCCATGATTCCGGTGCTCACCAGTTTGGGCTATGGCGGCGTCGACGTGCTGGCTGAAAGCCTGACCTCCCTCGCCGACCGCATGGGTTCGCCGTGGATGCATCCCAACGTGGCGGGCGGTGCCATGGCGCTGGTGGTGCCATTGGCGTTCTGCATCGGCATGACCCGCACTGGCTGGGTGAAACGCCTGGGCTTCGCGGTGGCGATATTGGGTAGCCTTGGCCTGCTGCTGACCGGCTCCAGGGGCGCATTGGTCAGTCTGGTGCTGGTGATGATGTGGATGGCGCGCAAGCGGGTGCCATTCATTGGCCGCGTACTCATGGGCGGGCTGATTGCCGGTTCATTACTGCTGATGTTTTATCCGCCGCTTCAGGAGCGCCTGTTTACGCTGTTCACCAATGACGACACCAGCACCGCAATCCGCTTTCTGGAGTACAGCCATTTCCCTGACGCGGTAGCGATGTTCCCAATGGGCATCGGCTTCAAGATCGACCCGCCCGTGCCCGGCGCAACGCTGTTCGGGATCTCCAACCTGTGGCTGAACTTTGTCTACAAACTGGGTCTGCCCGGCATGCTGCTGTTCATCGCGGTGATCGGCAGTTGGTGGCGAGAAACCCGACCCGAGCAGGGCTTCATTGGTCTGAACCACGACAATGCCGTCTGGCTTGGCACCACCACTGGCGTGCTGGCTGCCCTGACCAGCGGCCTGTTCGACCACTACTTCAGCTTCACCAGCGTGTTGATCGCGCTGTTCTGGCTGATGCTTGGCATCAATCTTCATGAGGCCATACGCTTGAAGGCCGAGGCAGTCCTTCATAAAGCCTTACCAGAGCAAGGACCCCAGCCATGAAACACCGTTTGATGCATTCCCATGACCTGCGCCTGGCCTTGCCGGAGTACGCACGGAAAATGGGTGTGGAGCTCGAAGAACTGGAAGCCGCCTACCAGTGGATGCTGGAAAACGAAGTGTGCTTCGAAACCCGCATCAAGAATCGCACTCTGTCGTTCATCAGTTACCTGAATATCGAGCCGCGCATCACGCACCCGTTGGCGCGGCGCTTCTACCGCCTACTGGCGTCGGAAATGCAAGGAGCGTTGATCCCTCTTTACGGGATCAACTGGCCAACCTTGCGCGACCGCATGCTGCGCACCTGGGAGCAGGCTTACAACATTCTGATCTGCAAAATCCCCAGCCATACCGTACGTCTGGCCTGGTTACGCATGGGTGGGGCGAAGATCGGCAAAGGTTCCAGCGTGTGGCGCAATACCGAAATCCTTGGCGTCGACAGCCTGCGCATCGGTGAGGACTCCACCGTCGGTTGGCACTGCCAGCTGGATGCACGCGGCGGCCTGAGCATCGGAGACCACGTGACCATCGCGTCCCACGTGCTGATTATTGCGGGCGGCCACGATGTACACGCGTCGGAATTCTGGGCTGTCGGCGGGCCGGTGGTGATCCACGACTACGCCTGGATCTGTACCCGCGCCCTGCTCTCGTTCGGTGCCGAAATCGGCGAAGGCGCTGTCGTTGGCGGTGGCTCTGTGGTGTCCAAACCCATCCCGCCCTATGCCATCGTCAGCGGCCCGAATGCCGAGATCAAAGGCGAGCGCGCCCGTGGCCTGAATTACAAAGTGGGCGGCAAAGGCCTGTTCACTTTGTTTCATTGAGAACAGCGGATGCTCGGTTCCACGTTATGGCTGACCCTGGCGACTCTCACCGGCCTGGCGGCAGGCTTTGCCCGGGAATGGTTGCTGGTGGCGGCCTGGGGAGCAGGCGCGCAAAGCGATGCGTTCCTGGTCTCGATGTTTCTGCCCGAGGCCTTACGCATGGCGCTGGCTGCCGGGTTGTTGAGCGCCGCTGCGTTGCCGTTGTATCAGCAACGGGACCTGCGAGCGCAGCAACGCTGGCTGACGGCGCTGGCCCCTCGCCTGCTGATATGCGGGCTGGCGCTGGCGCTGTTGTTGAGCGTCGGTGCGCCGCTGTGGGTGCGCGGGGTCGGGCCAGGTCTGGATAGCGACGGCTACGCATTGGCCGGCAGCAGTCTGCATTGGCTGGCGTGGTGCGCACCGGGCTTTCTTCTGCATGGCCTGTTGTGTGTGCCGTTGCTGGCTCATTCGCGATTTGTCATGGCCGGTCTCGGCTCGCTGCTATTCAATCTGCCGCCGGTGCTTTATCTGGCCATCGCCAGTCATGGGGCGACACCGGAGGGGCTGGCGCTAGCGTGCGTATTGGGCAGTGTATTGATGCCGGCCGCGCTGTTGCCCAGCCTGCTGCGGTTAGGCTGGAAACCGTGGCAATGGCAAACCGAGCCCGGTGCGGGCCGCGAATTGCTGCAACGAATTGGCCCGTTGCTGAGCAGTAACCTGGCCAGCCAGGGCCTGGCGCTGCTGGAACGTATGGTTGCGTCGTTGCTCGGCGAAGGCGCGGTGACCTGGATCAACCTGGCGCGCAAGCTGATCAACTTGCCGCTGATTGCGTTGATGAGTCTGAATCAGGTTCTGCTGGGTTTGATGAGCGGCAGCGCTGTCGATCAGCGTCTGGGGCTGCTGCGCAAAGGCTTGAGTAGCGCCACCCTGCTGACCCTGCCCGCCATCGCTGGCTTGATCGGCGCGTCCAGTACGCTGGTAGTGCTGTTACTGCCCAGTCTGGCCCATGACGGACCGCTGCCGGAGCTGCTGGCCTGGTTTGCCGTGCCCTTGATGTTCGGTGCCTGGAACGCCCTGCTGGCGCGTTATGCCTATGCCGCTGGCGACACGCGCATGCCACTCAATTGCGAACTCACCGGCAGTTTGTGCAACGCAATTCTGCTGGGCGTGCTGCCGTTTTTTCTCGGGCTGATCGGCATTGCCATCGCGGCATTGGTGGGCGCTATTGTCACCGGCTTGCTGCTGATGCGTCGCCAAGGCTTGCTGAAGTTTGTCCCGTGGCGCAGCCAATGGGCACTGGGTGCAACCGTGATGTTAATGGCCGCGCTGGTGCTTCATCCGATTGGCAATATCTGGCTGCAGCTGGGGTTGAGCTGTGCTTATGGCGCGGTGTTGTTGGCAGGCCTTGCGCTGTGGCTAAAACCTTGGAAAGTCTGAATTTTTTCCTGATATCTGCAGACTCTGTGGGAGCAAGCTTGCTTGCGAAGACGGTGTCTCAGGCTCAGATACATTGTCGGATGTACTGACCTCTTCGCGAGCAAGCTCGCTCCCACAGGTATTGGCTTCAACAGCACCTCAATGACTAATCATCCAAGGCCTACCCGCCGCCTTGCCTTTAAGCGCATGAGGATTGGCCTTGGTCGGCACCACCGGCTTACTCGGCCCGCAGCAACTGCAACCACTGGGGTGGCGTTTGCTTTCCTGGTACTCGGCAACCGTCTTGGGCGCATGGGCGCTCCGCTCGTTGGTCTCGATAGCGCGGCGTTTATTGCCCGACACCGTGCTCAAGCCCGGCGCCGACAAAATTACCCGCATGCTCGACTCGCCGCATTGCGGGCAAGCGCATGGTTGACCGCTCTCGGCCATGGGCCTGAGCGCGGTGAAGTCCCCACAGCTGGGGCAATCGAATTCGTACATGGGCATGGGTACGCTCCAAGTGGGCTTTTATAACGTGGGGCGAGCTTGCTCGCGAAGAGGCCGGTACATCCACACACTTTTCAGCGCCTTGTAGAACGCCTTCGCAAGCAAGCTTGCTCCCACAGGTTTCGATGCCACGGTTTAACGGGGCCAACCTACAAATCGTAAGCAATCGGCAAATCCACCAGCCCATCGATGAACTTGGTAGGCCCGTTGGCGTTGGGGTTGATATCGAACTGAAAGATCTCGGTCGGCAACCACAACGTCGCGCAGGCGTTGGGAATATCGACGATGCCGCTGATATGCCCTTGCACTGGCGCCGAACCCAGCAGCGCATAGCCCTGAGCCGGCGAGTAACCGAACTTGGTCAGGTAGTTGATGGCGTTCAGGCAGGCCTGGCGGTAGGCGATGTTGACGTCCAGATAATGCTGCTTGCCTGACTCGTCCACCGAGATACCTTCGAAGATCAGGTATTTGTTGTAGTTGGGGACGATGGGGCTTGGCTTGAACACCGGGTTTTTGATGCCGTATTTCTCCATGCCGCCCTTGATCAGCTCGACGCGCATGTGCACCCAGCCGGCCATTTCGATAGCGCCGCAGAAGGTGATTTCGCCGTCGCCCTGGCTGAAGTGCAAGTCGCCCACCGACAGCCCCGCGCCATCCACATACACCGGAAAGAACACCTTCGAACCGCGAGACAAGTCCTTGATGTCGCAATTGCCGCCATGCTCACGGGGCGGCACAGTGCGTGCGCCGGTAGCGGCGGCCATATCCCGGGCCGGGCCTTTGAGTTTGCCCAGGTGCGCGGTTTTCGCAAAAGGCGGGTTAGCCAGTGGCGGTACACGGCCTGGGTCGGTATCGATCAACTCCTGCTCGCGCTTGTTCCACTCGGCGAGCATCTTGTGGTCCGGCAGACAGCCGATCAGGCCGGGGTGAATCAGGCCGGCGAACTCGACACCGGGAATGTGCCGGGAGCTGGTCATCATGCCTTTGAAGTCCCAGATGGCTTTCTGTGCCGACGGGAAATGATCGGTGAGGAAGCCACCGCCGTTGTTGCGAGAAAAGAAACCGTTGAAGCCCCATTGCGAGTCGGCGCGAGCACCGATGTCCAGCAGGTCCACGATCAGCAGATCCCCAGGCTCGGCGCCATGCACGCCAATCGGCCCGGACAGGTAATGCACGGTGGACAGGTCCACATCGCGCACGTCGCTGGCGTCGTCATTGTTCTTGATCGCACCGGCAGTCCAGTCGTAGGTTTCGAGGATAAAGTCATCCCCCGGCTTGACCCACGCCGCCATCGGAATATCCGGGTGCCAGCGGTTGTGGATGTTCTCGTTCTCGGTGGCAGGCTGGTTGAGGTCAACTTTGATCAGGGTTTCGGTCATGGCGTTTCTCCTTTGGGATAGATGGCGCCCCTATCGCGGGCAAGCGCGCTCCTACAGGCAACCCCATGTAGGAGCGCGCTTGCCCGCGATGACGGCAGGTCGAACAACAAAAAACTTTGATCGGCTACACCGACAAATACCGACTGATCGTCGCTTCATCGACATTGGCCCGGGTCTCTTCAATCACGAAACGGCCCTTCTCGATCACCAGGAAGCGGTCAGCGATTTCCAGGGTGAACGACAGCACTTGCTCGGAGACCACAATGGTCAGGTTGCGCAAGGTGCGGATCTCTTTGAGGGTGCGGGCGATGTCCTTGATGATCGACGGCTGGATGCCTTCGGTGGGTTCATCCAGCAGCAGCACCTTGGGATTGGTGGCCAACGCCCGGGCAATCGCCAGTTGCTGTTGCTGCCCGCCGGACAGATTGCCGCCGCGCCGACCACGCATGTCGTAGAGCACTGGAAACAGCGCATACAAATCTTCCGGGACGATGCCGCGAGCCGATGCGGGTAAGCCGGTCTGAATGTTTTCCAGCACGCTCATGGCCGGGAAAATCATCCGCCCTTGCGGCACGTAGGCCATGCCGTGTTCGACCCGGGAATGAGTTTCCATACCGGACACATCGACACCCTCGACCTGAACCTGCCCGCTCCATTGCGGCAGGATGCCCATCAGACTTTTGAACAACGTGGTCTTGCCCATGCCGTTGCGGCCCATGACCGCGACGATTTCCTGCTTTTCGACGCTCAGGTCCAGACCGTGAAGGATCTGGCTCTGGCCATAACCGCACGCCAGCTGATTGATCTTGAACATGCCGCGCTCCTGATTAGTGGCCCAGATAGACTTCAATGACTTTCGGGTTGGCCTGCACCGACTCCATGCTGCCCTCGGCCAGCACCTTGCCCTGGTGCAGCACCGTGACCTTGTGGGCGATGCTTTTGACGAATTCCATGTCGTGTTCGATGACCAGCACCGAGCGGCCCTGGCTGATGCGATTGAGCAGCTCGGCGGTTTGCGAGCGCTCACTGACGCTCATGCCTGCCACCGGTTCGTCGAGCATCAACAGTTGCGGGTCCTGCATGAGCAACATGCCGATTTCCAGCCACTGCTTCTGGCCGTGGGACAGCAGCCCCGCCTGCTGCTCCAGCAAATCGCCGAGGAAGATATCCGCCGCCACCGCCCTGACCCGGCTCACCACGTCTTCGCTGCGCTTGAAGAACAGTGCACCGAACACCGAACGTCCGGCAGGAAAGGACATTTCCAGGTTTTCGAACACGCTCAAGTTGTCGTAAATCGACGGGGTCTGAAACTTGCGGCCAACTCCCGCACGCACAATGTCGTACTCGTGCATCTTGGTCAGTTCACGACCTTCGAACTGGATGCTGCCGCCCGTGGCGCGGGTCTTGCCGCAGATCAGATCCAGCACGGTGGTCTTGCCTGCGCCGTTGGGGCCGATCACCACGCGAACCTCGTTGCGATCGATGTAGAGATTCAGATCGTCTACCGCCTTGAACCCGTCGAAGGACACCGTCAGCCCCTCAATGGCCAGCACCGGTTTGTGCATCTGGAAACCTGTCGGGCTGGTCATTGTTGAGTCTCCAGTGGCGTGACGCTGGCTTTGGGCATGGCCTGAACCGGTGTGATATGGGTTTTTTCGAGCACTGGCACAGGTTTAGCCCGCACCCCGGCCAACCACTTGCGCCCATGGCTTTCCCACAAACCGGCCAGACCGTTGGGGAAGTACATGACCACCGCGATGAACAGGCCGCCCATCAGGTACAGCCACAATTCCGGGAAGGACTCGGAGAAGTAAGTCTTGCCGTAGTTGACCAATAGCGAGCCGTACACCGCGCCCAGCAGCGACATGCGCCCGCCTACTGCGGCGAAGATCACCATCTCAATGGACGGCACGATGCCCACGAATGACGGCGACATGAAGCCCACCTGCAAGGCGAACATCGCCCCGCCAATCGCCGAGAACGCGGCCGCTACGCAGAACACGAAGATCTTGAAACTGGCCACGTCATAACCAGAGAAACGCACCCGTTCTTCCTTGTCGCGCATGGCCATCAACAGCCGGCCGAGCTTGGAGGCGAGGATGAATTTGCCGATCAGAATGCAGGCGAACAGCAACGCTGCGTTGATGAAATACAACGCCAGTTTTGCGCCGTCGCTGCGGATGTCCCAACCCAGCAAAGTCTTCAAGTCGGTGATGCCGTTGACACCGCCGGTGAGGCCCTGCTGACCGATGATCAATACGGTGAGAATCAGCGCGATGGCCTGTGTGACGATGGAGAAATACACATCACCGACCCGGCGTTTGAACATCGCCAGGCCGATCACCAGAGCGAGGACTACCGGCACGGCAATCACTGCAATCACGGTGAAGGTGAAGCTGTGAAATGGCACCCACAACCACGGCAGCTCGGTGATCTGGTTCCAGTCCATGAAGTCCGGAATGCCGGGAGTAGACTGGATCTTGGTACTTTCCGGGTCTGAGGCTTCGAGCTTGAGAAACATCGCCATGCAGTAACCGCCGAGGCCAAAAAACACCCCTTGGCCGAGGCTCAGAATCCCACCGTAACCCCAGCACAACACCAGACCGACAGCGACGAAAGCGTAGGTCAGGTATTTGCCGACCATGTTCAGGCGGAAGGCATCCAGGGTCAGTGGGAACACGACCAGGATCAGGGCAGCCAGGATCAATAGACCGATGACACCCTGTCGCCCACTGAGCACCTTGTTTAGAGCATTCATGGGATGGCCTCTTATTTACGCACTTTGCTGGAAAACAACCCTTGCGGGCGCAACAGCAGGATCAGAATCACCGCCGACAGAGTCAGCACCTTGGCCATGGAACCGCTCATGAAAAACTCGGAGATTGATTGGGTCTGAGCGATGGCGAACGCCGAAGCAATGGTGCCGAACAGGCTTTGCGCTCCGCCGAAAACCACCACCAGGAAGGTGTCGACGATGTACAGCGAGCCAGCAGTCGGGCCTGTCGAACCAATGGTGGTAAAGGCTGCACCGGCGACCCCGGCCACGCCGCACCCCAGGGCGAAGGTCATGCGGTCGACCTTGCGGGTGTTGATGCCCACCGCGCGACTCATGATCCGGTTCTGCACCGTGGCGCGGACGTGCAGGCCCCAGCGGGTGCGGTACAGCATCAGGAAAATGGTTGCCGTCATCAGAATCGTCAGGCCCATGACGAACAGGCCGTTGCGCGGAATTTCAATCGCGTCGCTGAGGCTCACCGAGCCCATCAGCCAGTCTGGAGGAGTGGCGCTGACTTCACGGGCGCCGAAGATCGAACGAAAGGCTTGCTGCATCACCAGGGACAACCCCCATGTCGCGAGCAAGGTATCCAGCGGACGATGGTACAAACGGCTGATCATCACCGATTCGACGACCCAGCCAATGGCACCGGCCACCACGAACGACAGCGCGATGGCGAAGAAAAAGTAGTAGGGCTGCATGGACGGCATGTACTGCAAGGTCAGGCTGGACATGACGTAGGTGGTGTAAGCGCCGATGGTGAGAAACTCACCGTGGGCCATATTGATCACGCCCATCTGGCCGAAAATGATCGCCAGCCCCAGGGCCATCAGCAGCAGTACGCAGAACACGGAAAGTCCGTTAAATCCCTGCATGGCCGCGATGGCACCAAATTCCGATAGCCATTCCATGATGATGGTCTCCGAGGGTAGTGAATTGTAGGAGCGCGCTTGCCCGCGATCGGCTGCGAAGCAGTCGCAAAAATAGTGAACGCACCATCGCTGGAAGGTCGTTCCGACCTTATCGCGGGCAAGCGCGCTCCTACGGGGTTTCGTCAGCTGTTATTGGTAACCCTTTGGAAACGGATTCGGCTCAATCAGCTCCGACTCATAGACCACTTTGAACTGACCGTCAGCCTGCACCTCACCGATGCGGGTCTTGCTCCACAGGTGGTGGTTTTCGTGGATCTTGACGTAGCCTTCAGGCGCGGTTTTCAGTTCGATGCCAGGCGATGCGGCCACCACTTTGTCGATGTCGAAGCTACCGGCCTTCTCCACCGCCGCTTTCCATAGCCATGGGCCAAGGTAGGCAGCCTGGGTCACGTCGCCCATCACCGAATCCTTGCCGTACTTGGCTTTGAAGGCGTCGACGAACGCTTTGTTGTTGGGGTTATCCAGGCTCTGGAAGTACTTCATCGAAGCGAAGAAGCCCTTCATATTTTCGCCGCCGATGCCCAGCAGTTCGTCTTCGGTGACCGACAGGGTCAACAAAGTCTGCTTGGTGGAATCAACACCCGCCGCCTTCAACTGTTTGTAGAACGCCACGTTGGATCCACCGACCACGGCGGCGAACACTACGTCAGGTTTTTTCAGCTTGACCTTGTTGATCAGCGAACCGAACTGGGTGTTGCCCAGCGGGTAGTAGTCTTCGCCGACCACGGTGCCATGCAGAACGTTTTCAATGTGTTTGCGGGCGATCTTCATGGAGGTGCGCGGCCAGATGTAATCCGAACCGATCAGGTAGAAGGTCTTGGCACCTTTGGTCTTGGCGATCCAGTCCAGGCTCGCGAGGATCTGCTGGGTGGCTTCCTGGCCGGTGTAGATCACGTTTTTCGACTGTTCCAGGCCTTCATAGAAGGTCGGGTAATAGAGCAGGCCGTTTTCTTTTTCGAAGACTGGGAGCACCGCTTTGCGCGAAGCCGAGGTCCAGCAACCGAACACGGCGGCCACCTTGTCGCCCACCAGCAGCTTTTTGGCTTTTTCAGCGAAAGTCGGCCAGTCCGAGGCGCCATCCTCCTGAACTACCTTGATCTGCCGACCGAGGATGCCCCCCGAGGCGTTGATCTGTTCGATGGCCAGACGCTCGGCCTGGATCGAACCGGTCTCGGAGATCGCCATGGTGCCGGTGGCCGAGTGCAGCTGGCCAACGGTCACTTCGGTGGCGGTTACCGCAAGCCCGGTGGTGTTGGCATCATCAGCCAGCGCCACCTGGCCAAATACCCCGGCCGCAATCAGCGAAAGCGCAGCCGCGCCCAACGCCAATCGACGCGGCAAAAAACGTTTGGCGCCTGTCAGTCGTGAATCCATCTGGTCCCGCTCCTGTGCTTGTGGGTTCGTGCAATTCCCAAGGGGCATCGCTTCGAAGTTGCGGCAAGCATGAAGTCGGCAGGCAAAAGCCGGTATACGCACCATGACGTACTGAGCTACGTCATTTGACGTAGGGCTGGTTTGGGCAAAAACGTGGATGATTGCGCGCAAATGAGCTGCAAACACAGAACCTGTGGGAGATTCTATGTTTGCTCGCAAGCGGATGTGACGTGGGACCGGCTTTAGCCGGGAAGGCGGCATTTCAGACGATAAATATCGGATGGATGTACTGGCCTCTTCCCGGCTGAAGCCGGTCCCACAAGTCCGAGGATCGACCGTTGGAGCGAGGCTTGCCCGCGAAGAACGATAACGCGATCTGTCTGGATTACCGCGTCGACTTATTCGCGGGC
This sequence comes from Pseudomonas syringae, assembly GCF_000737245.1. Lineage (GTDB taxonomy): Bacteria > Pseudomonadota > Gammaproteobacteria > Pseudomonadales > Pseudomonadaceae > Aquipseudomonas > Aquipseudomonas syringae_J. The sequence continues at coordinate 215,493 of NZ_JPQU01000056.1, forward strand.
AAGTCGGAATGCCGCCCACTGCTCCCACAGGATCAGCACCGTGCCAGGGGGATTGCATTCACAGGCACGGAAGTTGCTGTCAGCTCGTCCATAACCACAATCATTCCTTCAGGAACACAGCCTGTGCGACCCTCCGGCTCCCAACGCATCGTCAAGGTACGCCGCGATTACAACAGCCTGGTCGCTGACGAGACCATGGAGGACTACGCCTTACGTTTCACGCCAAAATCCTTCCGCAAATGGTCGGAATTTCGCATCGCCAACACCGCCGTCGGCGCGGTTTCGTTTCTGGCGCTGGAGGCCATCGGTGGTGCGCTGGTGATGAGTTACGGCTTTACCAACACCTTGTGGGCGATCCTCGCCACAGCCCTGGTGATCTTCCTCACCGGTCTGCCGATCAGTTACTACGCGGCCCGCTACGGCGTGGACATGGATCTGCTGACCCGTGGCGCAGGTTTTGGCTACATCGGTTCAACCATCACCTCGCTGATCTATGCCAGTTTCACCTTTCTGTTTTTTGCTCTGGAAGCGGCAATCATGGCCTTGGCCATCGAGCTGTATTTCCATATCCCCCTGGCCATGGCCTATGTGATCTGTTCGATCATCATCATCCCGCTGGTCGCCTACGGCATCACCCTGATCAGCCGTTTACAGATGTGGTCGCAGCCTTTGTGGCTGACCTTGCTGCTGGTGCCGTACATCTTCGTGATCTGGAAAAACCCCGAAGCTCTCAGCGACCTGACGACCTTTGCCGGGCGCGAAGGCGAAGGTGGCACCTTCAATCTGCTGTTCTTTGGTGCAGCGTTCAGCGTCGCGCTGTCGCTGGTGACGCAGATCGGCGAACAGGTGGACTACCTGCGCTTTCTTCCGGAAAAAACCCGCAAGAACCGCAAACGCTGGTGGGCCGCGCTGCTCATGGCCGGGCCCGGCTGGATCATCCCAGGTGCACTGAAGATCATGGCCGGCGCGTTTCTGGCCTTTCTCGCCCTGCAACACGAAGTGCCCATTGAGCGGGCCGCAGAGCCGACACAGATGTATCTGGTGGCCTTCCGCTATGTGTTCAGTTCCCCGGAATGGGCGCTGGCAGCCATGGTGCTGTTTGTGATTATTTCGCAGATAAAGATCAACCTGACCAACGCCTACGCCGGGTCGCTGGCCTGGTCGAATTTTTTTGCCCGGGTCACCCACAGCCATCCGGGCCGCGTCGTGTGGCTGGTGTTCAACGTTGCTATCGCCCTGATCCTCATGGAACTGGGGGTGTTCGACGCCATTGAGCAGGTGCTGGGTCTGTACGCCAATGTGGCGATTGCCTGGATCGGCACGCTGGTGGCGGATCTGGTGATCAACAAGCCGCTGGGGTTTTCACCCAAGTACATCGAATTCAAGCGCGCCCACCTCTACGACATCAACCCGGTGGGCGTTGGCGCCATGGCAATTGCCTCGCTGCTGTCCATCAGCGCCCATTTCGGGGCGTTCGGCGCACTGGCTCAGGCAGCGCCGCCGCTGATCTCCCTGACCACCGCCTTGATCGCCGCACCGCTGATCGCCTGGCTGACCAAGGGCAAGTACTACATCGCCCGCACCAGCGACCCGCTGCAATTATTCCCTTTAGGCCAGCAAACCAGCCTGCGCTGCGGTTTGTGCAGCAATGAATTCGAAACCCCGGACATGGCGTATTGCCCGGCTTACAGCTCGCCGATCTGCTCGCTGTGCTGTTCGCTGGACGCGCGCTGCGCAGACCAATGCAAAAGCCGGGCGCGGCTGTCCATGCAGTTCGAAGATCTGGTCAGCAAGCTCTGGCCGAAGCTGCCGCTGCATTATCTGCACACCCGACTGGCGCAATACCTGGGCTTGCTCACGGTGCTGCTGCTGACCATTTCCGGGGCGCTGGCGGTGATATACGGGCAGGTGTCCCATAGCCTCATCGACCAGTCACCGGCAGTGCATCACACGTTATTTTTGGCCTTTCTCAAGGCGTTTTTCACGCTGTGCGTATTCGCCGGAATCCTCGCCTGGTGGGTGGTGCTGACCCGAGAAAGCCGCCGCGTCGCCCTGGAAGAGTCGGATCGCCAGACCTCACTGCTGATGCAGGAGATCGACGCCCACGACAAGACTGACCAGGCCCTGCAAGCCGCCAAGGAAGCCTCGGAAGCCGCCAATGCCGCGAAAAGCCGCTACGTCACCGGTTTGTCCCATGAACTGCGCACACCACTGAACAGCATTCTCGGCTTCACCCAGATTCTGCAACGCGACCCCACTACCCCTCCCCATCAGCAAGACCCGCTGGCAACCATCCTGCGCAGCAGCTCGCACTTGCTGTCGCTGATCGACGGCTTGCTGGACGTGGCCAAGATCGAGGCCGGCAAGCTACGCCTGGAAACCTCGGAAATTCTGTTTCAGGAATTTCTTCACGATCTGGAACAGATGTTCGCCCCCACCGCCCGGGAAAAAGGTCTGACCTTCAGACTCGACATCGTGGGCCGCATGCCCGCCGTGGTGCGCGGCGACGAAAAGCGGGTGCGGCAGATTCTCATCAACCTGTTGGGCAACGCGGTGAATTTCACCGACAGCGGCGAAGTCTGTCTGCGGGTCAGCTATCGCCGGGAAACGGCGATCTTCGACATCATGGACACCGGCATCGGCATCGCCCCGGAGCAGATCGAGCGCATCTTCCAGCCCTTCGAGCGCGGCGGGTTGGTGCGCCAGGACAACGGCGTCGGCCTGGGCCTGACCATCACCCGGATGCTGACGTCATTGATGGGCGGCGCCTTGTCGGTCACCAGCCAGCCCAACGAAGGCACACATTTTCAGGTCAGGCTGTTTCTGTCCGAGGTACGAGTGCCAAAGGCGGTGATACATGTGGACCACGACGTGATCGGTTATCAGGGTGAGCGACGGCTGATTCTGGTGGTGGACGACCACATCGAACATCGCAAAGTCATCAGCGGCATGCTCACCCCCTTGGGTTTTGAAGTGGCGCAGGCGGCCAACGGTCAGGAAGCGATTCGCCAAGTGTCGCTGCTGCATCCGGACCTGATCCTCATGGACCTGTCAATGCCGGACATGGACGGTTGGGAAACCAGCCGACTGATTCGCCGCAACGCCCTGTCCCTGGCGCCGATCATCATTATTTCCGCCAACGCCAACCCGTTCACCGATGACAAGGAGCGCAGCCTGCCGCAGGTCTGCAACGACTACCTGGCCAAACCGGTGCACATTCAGCAACTGCTCGAACGCATCCAGCATCACCTGCAACTGCAATGGCTGCGCCGGGCACGTGCGCAACCGGTCACCAAATCACCGTGGCAGCTGCCGCCCCGCCAGGACCTGCTGGATCTGTATGAGTTGTGCGGGCTGGGCTATGTGCGCGGGATCCAGGCCAAACTCGACGCCATCGAACGAGACAGCATCACCAGCGCCAGCTTTGTCGCCGACCTGCGAACACTCGCCAAAGGTTTTCGTCTGGATGAACTCAGCCTGCACCTCAAGGAGGCCCTGAATGAACGCACTGACCCCGCCCGCTGAAAACGGCGTGATTCTGATCGTAGACGACACCCCGGACAATCTGGCGCTGCTCTCCGATGCCCTGGACGAAGCCGGGTATATGGTGCTGGTGGCGCTGGACGGCACCAGCGCCCTGAACCGCATTCAACGCCGTCGCCCGGACCTGATTCTGCTCGACGCGATGATGCCCGGCCTGGATGGCTTCGAGACGTGCCGGCGGATCAAGGCGCAACCGGACAGTGCCAACATTCCGGTGCTGTTCATGACCGCCCTGACCGACAGCGAGCATGTGGTCAAAGGCTTCGAAGCCGGGGCCATCGACTACGTGACCAAACCCATCGTCTGCAACGAAGTCCTGGCCAGGGTCGCCTCCCACCTGCGCACCGCGCGCATCCTGCAATCAGCCCGCAGCGCCTCGCAATCGGCCAGCCTGGGCTTCGACGACAAACCCGCCTACGGCAAACTGTCCAGCCGCTTCCAGCTCACCGAACGGGAAATCGAAGTGCTGCGCTGGGTGTCCTGTGGCAAGACCAACAAAGACATCGGCGACATCCTGCAACTCAGCCCCCGCACCGTGAACAAGCACTTGGAGCACATCTATATCAAGCTTGGGGTTGAGACGCGAACAGCGGCAACATCGGTGGCGTTGGCGGCGATGACGGATCGGGTGTGAGCGGCGATAAAGATATCGAATCTTGTGCGCGTCCCGTTGCCCAATCTCTACCGACAACAACATAGAGAGCGCCGAGATGAGCCAGCCAGAAAAAGATCAGGAATCGAAACGCGGAGACCTCGACCACAAACCGGAAAATGCCGGCAAGGTGGGCGAGCAGAACAAGCAACTCAATGAGAAAGGCGAACAGCCGAGACCGGGTACGCCGCCGGATCCGAAGCAGGCTTGATGATTGATGCAATCGCCTGTGGGAGCGGTGCTTGCCCGCGATAAGGCTGAACGCGAGTCAGCAGGTAAATCACCTAAACCTTATCGCGGGCAAGCACCGCTCCCACAGGCCACAACCCCCATCAAGCACTACGCCGCGCGGGCCTGAATCCGTTCATCTTCTCCACCGACACTTCCCGCACTCCTTCCACCCCCAACCACCAGGCATGGCCACGCCCAGGGTATTGCACGTAGAAGGGTTGGCCCATCTGTGGGGTGGTAATCGTGATGTTCTTCTCCCAGGCCAACGCGATGATGCGGTCGAAAGGTTCGTGCCAGGCGTGCATCGACAAATCAAACGTGCCGTTGTGGATCGGCAGCAGCCACTTCCCGCGCAGATCGATGTGGGCTTGCAGGGTTTCTTCAGGTTGCATGTGCACGTCCGGCCACTGGACGTTATAGGCGCCGGTTTCCATCAGGGTCAGGTCAAACGGCCCATACTGCTCGCCGATGGTTTTGAAGCCGTCGAAATAGCCGGTATCTCCGCTGAAGAAAATCCGCTGGCTTTCGTCGTGCATAACCCACGATGCCCAGAGACTGCGGTTGCCATCCAGTAGCGAGCGTCCAGAAAAATGCTGAGAGGGCGTGGCCACGAACTGCATGCCGTGCACTTCAGTGGATTGCCACCAGTCCATTTGGGTGACTTTCCCGGCGGGTACGCCCCACTCCATCAAGGTGTCGCCCACGCCCAGCGGCGTGAGGAAATGCTCGGTTTTGGCCTCAAGCGCCTTGATCGCCATTTGATCCAGATGATCGTAATGGTTGTGGGACAGGATCACGGCTTTGATCGGTGGCAGGTCCTCAAGGGTGATTGGCGGCTGATGAAAGCGCTGTGGCCCCGCCCATTGCACCGGCGACGCGCGCTCGGCGAACACCGGGTCAGTCAACCAGAACACACCGCGCATTTTCAGCAAGACAGTGGAGTGGCCCAAGCGATAGACCGTGTAGTCCGGCGCTGCGAGCAATTGCTGACGGGACAGCGGCTGTACCGGGACCTCGCCTGCCGGGCGGGTCGATTTGGGTTTGTTGAACAGCATGTCCCAGAAAATACCCAGGGTCTTGGTAAAGCCCATCTGATTCATGGCCACCGGGTTGCGATAACGGCCCTCGTGCTTTTGCAGGGTGGGTAAAGACTGAGCTGAGGAATTTGCGGTGATTTTGGCCATGGTCTGCTGACTCCTGCGCGGATGAAAACTGTTGGAGCTGGCTGTAGGAGCCGCCAAAGGCTGCGAGGCGATATACCCGAAAATCGCTTCGCAGCCTTCGGCAGCTCCAACAATGTAACTAATCTTTACACTACACGGTGTAGTTTTAAGCTTGCATCATCTGTGGTGACAAGTAAACTGCCGAGTGTACTTTCTTTTTATACACCTGTTTGAAGCGAGACCTATGAAAGCGCCTACCCTGCGACTCACTGACCGAAAACGCGAAGCTATCGTGCTGGCAGCTATTGCCGAGTTTCGTGATACCGGGTTTGAAGTGACCAGCATGGACCGCATTGCGGCACGGGCTGAGGTCTCGAAACGCACGGTGTACAACCACTTCCCCAGCAAAGAAGAACTGTTTGCCGAGATCCTCCAGCGCCTCTGGTGCCGTATCGGTGAACTCCCGGATTCACTCTACCGGCCCGGTATGACACTGCGTGATCAACTGCGCGGCATGCTCCAGGCAAAGATGAAAACGCTTTCTGACCCCAATTGTCTGGACCTGGCCCGGGTTGCCCTGGGTGCCACCATCCACTCTCCGGAACGGGCTCAAGTCTGGCTGGCGCGACTGGACGAAAAGGAAGAAACCTTTGCGTTATGGATCCGCGAGGCCCAGGCCGACGGCAGACTGAAACCCGCCGACCCGACCTTCGCCGCCACCCAGATGCATGGCTTGCTCAAGGGGTTTGCCTTCTGGCCACAGGTCACCTTCAACAGGCCGATCCTCAGCGATGAGGAGCAGACTCAAGTCATCGAATCTGCGTTGGATCTGTTTCTGGGGTGGTATGAGGTCCCGGTGGAAGACGTGTAATCAGGGGGGCCGCGGTGTCCCTGACCAAGCGCTTTCGCGAAGCAAAGATATCCCCGTAGGAGCGCGCTTGCCCGCGATGCGATTTCATAATCAGCCCATTTTTAGCCTGTACCGACGTCATCGCGGGCAAGCGCGCTCCTACTGAGTGAGTGTTGGCTCCTGAGTTTTACCTGTGGGGACATCGTGATCCCTACCCACATTAGAAATTAATTTTCATAAGTTGTTTTTAATTTCTGTTTTCGTGTAAATTATTTTCATCACGAAAACAGAGATAAAAATAATGACTGCCTGTGATCGCCGTTCCCCCAGCCTTGCTCCGTCTTTAGCAACACCTCTGCCGAGATTTTCTGGAACCCCTCCTCACCGACCCATCCGTCTGTGCTGAGCCATTCAAACTCCACTCTCTGCAAGGATCATGCTCCATGACGCCATCCCCTGGTCTGTCGCTGTTGGTTTACGCCGCTGTCGCGATCATCGCCTTGATCGTGTTGATTGCCCGTTACCGCCTCAACCCTTTTATCGTCATCACCCTGGTTTCCGTCGGCCTGGCGCTGGTCGCCGGCATGCCCGCCAGCGGTGTGGTTGCCTCCTATGAAGCCGGTGTCGGTAAAACCCTGGGGCACATTGCCCTGGTGGTCGCGCTGGGTACCATGCTTGGCAAGATGATGGCCGAATCCGGCGGTGCCGAGCAGGTGGCCCGCACCCTGATCGACCGCTTCGGTGAACGCAATGCCCACTGGGCCATGGTCTGCATCGCCTTTCTGGTGGGGCTGCCACTGTTCTTCGAAGTCGGCTTCGTATTGCTGGTGCCAATTGCCTTTACGGTGGCGCGCCGGGTCGGGGTGTCGATTCTGATGGTCGGTTTGCCGATGGTCGCCGGTCTGTCGGTGGTCCACGCGCTGGTGCCGCCCCACCCGGCCGCGATGCTCGCGGTTCAGGCTTATCAAGCCTCTGTGGGCCAGACCCTGTTCTACGCGATTCTGATCGGCATCCCGACCGCGATCATTGCCGGGCCGATCTACGCCAAATTCATCGTGCCGCGCATTCAATTGCCGGATGAGAACCCGCTGGCCAGGCAGTTTCTTGATCGCGAGCCACGGACCAAACTGCCGAGTTTCGGCCTGACCATGGCCACCATTCTGCTGCCTGTGGTACTGATGCTGCTGGGCGGCTGGGCCAACCTGATCAGCACACCGGGCAGCGGTTTCAACAGCTTCCTGCTGTTCATCGGCAACTCGGTAATCGCCCTGCTGCTGGCCACCTTGCTAAGCTTCTGGACACTGGGTATCGCTCAAGGCTTCAATCGCGACTCGATTCTGAAATTCACTAACGAATGCCTCGCCCCGACCGCCAGCATCACGCTGCTGGTCGGTGCGGGTGGCGGTTTGAACAAGATTCTGGTCGACAGTGGTGTAACCAACGAAATCGTCGGCCTGGCCCAGGATTTCCACCTGTCGCCACTGCTCATGGGTTGGTTGTTCGCCGCCCTGATGCGTGTCGCAACCGGCTCGGCAACCGTAGCGATGACCACTGCTTCCGGTATCGTCGCGCCCGTCGCTCTGGGCCTTGGCTATCCGCATCCCGAGTTGCTGGTGCTGGCCACAGGCGCAGGCTCGGTGATTTTTTCCCACGTCAACGACGGTGGTTTCTGGCTTATCAAGGAGTACTTCAATATGACCGTGGCACAAACCTTCAAGACCTGGACGGTGCTGGAGACCTTGATTTCCGTGGTGGCGTTCGCGCTGACGCTGGGTCTGGCGCAGGTTCTCTGAGTGGACATCCTTTACCAGATACGCGCTCGACAGGACTCATTCAGCGCCGGTGAAGCGCGTATCGCGAAACTGATCCTCAGTGACGTGGCGTTTGCCGCCAGCGCCAGTCTGGATGAGCTCGCCAGCCGGGCCGAGGTCAGCAGCGCCACCCTGTCGCGCTTCGCCCGCAGTATCGGCTGCCGGGATCTGCGCGACCTGCGCCTGCAACTGGCTCAGGCCAGTGGCGTGGGCAGCCGATTTCTCAATCCGGAGCAGACACCCGAGCAATCGGCGTTTTTCTCGCAAATTGTCAGCGACATTGAATCGACCTTACGTCAGCACCTGGCAGGCTTCGACGAATCGCGCTTCGCCGCTGCGGTGGCGATGCTGAGCGGGACGCGAATGATCCACGCGTTCGGCATGGGGGGCTGCTCCAGTCTGTGCAGCGAGGAATTACAAACCCGCCTGGTGCGTCTGGGCTTTCCCATCGCCGCTTGCCGGGATCCGGTGATGATGCGCTTGATCGCAGCGACCCTTGGCCCGGAAAACAGCCTGATTGCCTGCTCCCTCAGTGGCCGCACGCCGGAGCTGATTGAGGCGCTAAAACTGGCCCGCAGCTACGGGACAAAAATTCTCGCCATCACCCTGCCCGACTCACCACTGGGCCAGTTGGCCGATGTAGTCCTGCCGTTGCAGATCGCCGAGACCAATTTCATCTACAAACCTACGGCAGCGCGCTACGGCATGCTGCTGACCATCGACGTGCTCGCCACTGAACTGGCGCTGCTGGCACCTGAGGACAATCAGGAACGGCTGCGGCGGATCAAGCTGGCCCTCGATGACTATCGCGGCGGTGAAGACGGCCTGCCGTTGGGGGACTGAACCATGCTTTATGACCTGATCATTCGCGACGCACTGGTGATTGACGGTAGCGACCAGCCGGGGTTTCGCGCCGACGTGGCGATTCGCGAGGGTCGCATCCAGCGGATCGGCAACCTGGACGGCGTCTCGGCAGTTGAGGAAATCAACGCTGCAGGCCGGGTCCTGGCACCGGGCTTCATCGACGTGCATACCCACGACGACACAGTGGTGATCCGCAAGCCGCAGATGCTGCCCAAGATCAGCCAGGGCGTAACCACAGTGATCGTCGGCAACTGCGGGATCAGTGCCTCGCCGGTATCCCTGGCAGGCGATCCACCGGATCCGATGAACCTGCTGGGCACCTCGACGGCTTTTGTTTATCCGCGCTTCAACGACTATCGCAATGCGGTGGACAAGGCGCGCCCAGCGGTCAACGTCGCCGCGTTGATTGGCCATACAGCATTGCGCAGCAATCACATGGATGATCTGCAGCGCAGCGCAAGCCCGGACGAAATCAGTGCCATGCGCGCTCAGCTGCGCGACAGCCTGGAGTCAGGCGCATTGGGCTTGTCCACCGGGCTGGCCTACGCCTCGGCGTTTTCTGCGAAGACTACTGAGGTCAAGCAACTGGCCGAGGAATTGACGGCATTTGGCGCGGTATACACCACCCATCTGCGCAGCGAATTCGAGCCGGTGCTGGAGGCCATGGACGAAGCTTTCGACATTGGCCGCCACGCCAAAGCGCCGGTGGTGATCTCCCACATGAAATGCGCTGGCGCCGGGAACTGGGGGCGCAGTCCGCAATTGTTGGCGTCGCTGGAAAAGGCCGCAGAAAATCACCCGGTGGGCTGCGACTGCTATCCCTACGCCGCCAGCTCATCAACGCTGGATCTCAAACAGGTCACCGACGCGTTTCGCATCACCATCACCTGGTCGACGCCGTACCCGGATCAAAGTGGTCGAGATTTGAAAGACATCGCCGCCGACTGGCAACTGTCGCTGCTGGACACCGCCCGCAAGCTACAACCGGCGGGCGCGGTGTATTACGGCATGGACGAGAAAGACGTGGAGCGGATCATGAGCCATCCGCTGTCGATGATCGGCTCCGATGGCCTGCCGGAAGACCCATTTCCCCATCCGCGCCTGTGGGGTGCTTTTCCCAGAGTGCTCGGCCATTTCAGCCGCGACCTGGGTCTGTTCCCGCTGCATACCGCGGTGCACAAGATGACTGGCCTGTCAGCGGCGCGCTTTGGTTTGCACGAGCGCGGCCTGATTCGTGAAGGCTATTGGGCGGATCTGGTGCTGTTCAACCCCGATACCGTGCGCGACGTGGCGGACTTCAAAGACCCGAAACGCGCTGCCGAGGGCATTGATGGGGTTTGGGTCAATGGTCAGTTGAGCTATGCCGATGGCAAAGCCCAGGGTGAGCGGCAAGGAAGGTTTTTGCCGAGGAGCGGGTCGTTGGTGGATGGGTTTAGCTGATACCTGACCAGTGAATCCAAAACCCTGTGGGAGTGATCTCAATATTGGCGCAACGACGTGGGACCGGCTTCAGCCGGGAAGGCGGTATTTCAGACAATAAATATCGGGTGGATGTACTGGCCTCTTCCCGGCTAAAGCCGGTCCCACGTCGTCG
>NZ_JPQU01000057.1 GCF_000737245.1 Pseudomonas syringae
CGTGGGACCGGCTATAGCCGGGAAGGCGGCATTCCCGGCGATGAAGATGTAGCGACTCTACCGGCCTCTTCCCGGCTAAAGCCGGTCCCACGTCATAAATAACTAGCCTACTTGACGCTGTAATCCGTCTTGCCCGTATGTTGATTCAGTGAAATAACCCGGGTCTTGCCGATGCGATGACGATAAATTTCGCGCAGGTATTTGACGGCCTTTTTCACGCTCTCGCGGGAGATGCGGATGTCATTGATGGAGACAAACTTGGATTTGTCTTCGATCAACTCGCGGTACTTCTTCTCGTACATTGGCTTGATCGCATACCAGTTGGTATCGAGAATCTTTGCCGGGTTTTCGTATTCATTCAGCAACTCATCGACGCGGTCTTCATCAAATTCTTCGCTGACGATGAAGTCCAGAATCGCGCTGTCCAGGGTGTCGTCGAAACGGAACTGGTTTTTCGCGAAGCATCGTTTGATGAAGGCCACGATCAAGGTCAGGAAGTCATCCGAAAGACACGGACTTTTCGCGATAAGCGTGGTCAGCGACAAGTTGGCTGAAGCGCCGATCACCAGTGCGTAGCGCTTGAGTGTCGTATTGGGGAACAGGCTGTTCAGATGTGTCTTGAGGCGGTTCAAGTCCATGTAGGACAGCTTGTAGTCCTTGGGGAGCGAGACGATGGACACTACCGACGAGCAGTTCTTGAAGAAATGCAGGTCGTGAAGTGCAGCGGCGTCGTAGCCCGAGGTTTTGTACTGATCCAGCGCGGCGCGATAGCGCTTGGACTCTATCGGCAGCAGGCTGATGCCTTCAATGGCCTGGGTGACTTTGTTGAAGTGCGGTAGATCAATCGAGCGGAAGAACAGGTCATCGATGTTCAGGCGTGGCGGTTCCTTCTCGAACACCTTGAACTTGTCCGAGCCTGGCGCCGGGGTTTCCGGTACGACAGATTCGGCGTAGGCAATCGCTACAGGCCCTGCGAGACTCATGAACAGGTCGTTCGCGTCCAGGCGGATCGTTTCGCCGATATCAATGCCTGCGCGTCGAAAGTAGTTCTGATCGTAGTCAGTCGTCACCGCCTGCGCAGTGAGGATGTTAAAGATCTGCTGCGAAATGTACTGATTGGCGTGACGCTCCATGGAGTTCACGTCGATGTTGTCGATATTGCCGTCATCGCTCGCTTCTGCGTAGCGCATGATGTCGTTGGAGATCAGCATCATGGCGTTCCATGGGCGGATACGGCCCATGACGCTGGCTTCGCTGCTGTCTTCATTCTCGAAGTTGTATGAAAAATCCCATTCTTCCGCTAGATACTTGCACAGCAATCGACCGGCGTTGATGTGCAAGGCTTCGGACATTTCGCTGCGGTGATCGGAAATGTTCGGCAGTACGCAAATGCCGCTGGTGAAGATTGGCTCGAATACAAACGACCGGCCGCGCTTATTGTCGTTTTCGTCAGCTGGCTTGGTGTCGAAGGTCTTGTTCATGTACGAGAACTGCTGCGCCAGGCCGAACTCCGAGGCCATGCCCGAACCGGTACCGCCACCCGCACTGAAGATGTAGAAATACAGGCGTGACTGGTTGGCCTTGATGCCGCACGAGTCGATCAGATACGAGTGGATCAGTTTCCAGTCAACGCTGGAGAAATGGTTGGTGTCCTTGTTCAGGATGATCTTGGCCAGATACTGACCGAGGATCGGGGCGTTACCCGCACCTCCGGCATGGACTTCTGAAAGGTCCATGATCTTCATTTTGCTGTAGTCGTTGATAAAGCCGCTTTTCTCGCCTTTGCGTGAAAAGCGGATGCGACCGGCGATGTCCTTGTCCAGGTCGCCGAGCATGACCAGTGGCTCGACCAGGAAGACAGGCTTGCTCGCCTTGTTATGCACCAGTCGCAGGTTGTTACGGATCCAGCGGACCGGGCTGTAGCGTTTATCTTCGCTTAGACGATCTTCACTCTCGAACTGATTGAGATAGAACTTGCGCGCGTTGTAGACCAGTTCGGCAACATCGAGGGCAATGTTCGAACCGCAGCGACCCAGGCCGATCAGGCATACCGACGGGAACTGTTGTTCGCTGCGCAGGACGTTGTCTTCGGTATGAATCGATTGCGGGAAAACCGTATCACGCAGACCGTCGAGATTATCCAAAATACGGTCGGTGTCAGTTTCAGTGAAATACATGTACTGCTGAGCGGGGATTGGCTTGGGCCGATAGGTGGGATTGGGGAGGCCTGCGGTCTTTTCAGCAACGGCTGCCGTCAATCGTCCGGATATCGCACCAGTAGAATCATTATTATTGGTCATCGTGCGCCATTAGCCTGAGCGAGGCAGCAATGCAGTGGGTTATCGCGCCATCGCGGAAAGAGAATTACGACTTTAAAGGCCACTTTTTCAGGCTTAGCAGGGAAGCCGCTATCCATGACAAGGGCACTTTCAGTCCGGTCCATTTAACGGATCGGCAGGAACGGGGGATTCTTTAATGACTCGCGATTATTTAGTTGGGCCTGAAGAGCACTTTGTTGCCTCATTCGGCTAATTCAGATTAGTGCGCGGGCCCCTGTAGCCATTTTCTGGGTACGGTATTGTGCTGGTCGGTGTTAGAGGGGCTCGGGGTGACATCGTTACGCTGGTTAAGCTTGAGTAGCACCGGCAATATGTGCTCAATCGGCAGGGGTCTGCTGATCAGATAGCCTTGCAGATAATCGCTGCCGTACTGAGTCAGATACTCTTTCTGTTGTGAGGTCTCCACCCCTTCGGTGACCACCTTCAAGTGCAGAGTGTGGGCCATGACGATAATGGCTTGCACAATTTCCATGTCCTGAGGGGAGCGCGGGGTATCGACGATGAATGAGCGATCAATCTTCAGTGTGTCTAGCGGCAGCCGTTTGAGGTAGGCCAGGGACGAATAGCCGGTGCCGAAGTCGTCGATGGATAACGAAACTCCGAGGCTGCGGATCTGCTTCAGCAGCCCGATGGTGTTGCTGATGTTGCCCATCAGCGCGTTCTCGGTGACTTCCAGCTCCAAGCGTCGCGCTGACACGTTAGCGTCTTTCAGGGCCGCCTGGATGTCGTCGATAAGATCGTCACGGGTCAGGTTCAGGGCCGAGCAGTTCACCGCAATGATCAAGTTCTCCAGTCCTTCACCGCTGAGCAGGCTGAGATCACGGCAGGCACGACGCAGCACCCAATTATCCAGGGCTGCAATCAAACCGTTGGTTTCGGCGATATCAATGAACCGGTCTGGCGTCAGTAATCCATGCTGCGGGTGTTCCCAGCGTACTAGCGCCTCTAGCTTGGCAACCTGGCCGGTTCGGATCTCGACAATGGGTTGATAATAGACCTGCAGTTGAGTGTCTTGCTGCAGGGCGTTGCGTAGCTCTTCCTCCAGTTGCAGTTCCAGGCTGGCTTTGGTCTTGAGATTGGAGCTGAAAAAATGCACCCGGTTGCGCCCGTTGCCTTTGGATTGATAGAGCGCCAGATCCGCGTGTTTTAGCAGCTCGTCGCAGGTCTGGCCATCCTGAGGGTAAATACTGATGCCGATGCTGGTGGTCATGACCATGTGACGGCTGGCCAGGGCGATGGGCTCTTTCATTCTCGACATGATCCGACTGGCCAGATGCTCGGCTTCGTCATAGTTATGCAGGCTGATAAGAATGCAGAATTCATCGCCACCGAAGCGGGCCACTACGTCATCGGCACGGGTGGCGCTGCGAATCCGCTCGGCAATGGCTTTGAGCAGATCATCACCAGCGTCATGGCCCAGGCTGTCGTTGATGCGTTTGAAGTGATCGATGTCGAGGAACATCACCGCCATCATGCCTTGGCTGGTCGTATGTTCAGTCAGCTTCTCGGCAAAGATCTGATTGAAGCCGCGACGATTCATCAAATTGGTCAGGGCATCGTAATGCGCTACTTGCTGCAGTGACATCCGCGCCTGGTCCAGCTGGCTGAGCAGTGCATTGACCCTGCGCAGATCGTGTTCCTTGCTTTGCAGCTTCTTGTCAGCCATTGAAGCGCTGATGCTGCCGCCGATGATCAGCAGTGAAATGATCGCGATGGTCAGCCCCAGTTGCAGGCCGTTCCCGGGGTCTTCGGACTGCAGAGGTGTGTTGAAAGGCAGCACCAGATTCAGCGACCACATGCCCATCATATGGGTGCCGAGCAGCCCTGCACCCAGCAACATGCTGGCGCCGTACTTGAGCATTTGGTGGAAGGGGCCGCTGCCCTGGCGCAAATAACCCGGCAGCAACAAGAACACCGCACCGCAGAGAATCGCCATGAGGATCGACAGACCAAAAGGGCCAGGCTGGTAGTACTGGATAGCCGGGGAGCGCAATGCCGACATCCCGACGTAGTGCATCACGCCGACACCCAGGCCGATGCCGACGGCGCTGAGCAACCACTGGCCAGGACCGAGCACTTCCTGGCTGATGGCCCGAATGGCGAAGGCACCCGATACCGCTGCAATCAAAAGCGATGCGACCGTGACAGGCAGGTCGTACCTGATAGCGATGGGCGTTTCAAACGCCAGCATCCCGATGAAATGCATGGCCCACACACCACCCGCCAGGCACAGCGCACCCAGCACCTGCCAGCGTTGCCGGCTTTTCTGATTCTCGACATGGATGATCCGTTCGCCGATATCCAGCGTCGCAAAACAGGCAGCGCAAATGACCCCGTATGACAGGGCCATGAGGAACATGTTGTGCATGCAATCGAGGAGCAGCATTCCCTCGGGCGGCGGCCCGGACAACAGATTCAAACCCAGCCATTCCATAGCAAGCCCTATATATTCACTACCAGGGTTGGCCACCAGAACTGTGGCGAAACGAGCTGAGTATAGGAGCTGAAAAATGGGTGCCAGTAGTAATGGCGTCGGTGGTCCAATCGATTTGGAATTGAGTCAATAACCATTGGTTATAAAGGAACAGTGCATGGCCTGTAGAAGCTCACGAGCAACGCGAGGCAGCGATAGTGATCTGTCTGATACACCGCCATCGCTGCCTCGCGTTGCTCGTGAGCTCCTACCTGGAAAACATATGGATGCAATCGGTTACCGGGTAGCCGCACAGTTACCCATATCCGGTCATTTGCATCGATGATGTTCAGCGACAAACCCGTAAACCCGTCCTAGCCTGCCAATGCTTTGCTCATAACAATAAAAGCAGGGAGCCTTACATGCACAGCTCGCCGACCCCTTCACCTCAGGCCTCGAACGCTTGGCGCGTTCTGTTTCTGCTGTTTCTGGCCAATCTGTTCAATTTCTTCGACCGCACTATTCCGGCCATCATCATCGAACCCATTCGCAAGGAATGGCACCTGAGCGACTTTCAATTAGGGATCATTGGCACCGCTTTCACGCTCGTCTATGCCGTCGCCGGTTTGCCGCTGGGGCGTATGGCCGATAACGGCTCGCGTAAGAAAATCATGGGTTGGGGCCTGGCGGTGTGGAGCGCGCTGACAGCGATCAACGGATTGGCAGGCAGTTTCTGGACATTCTTGCTGGTGCGCATGGGCGTTGGCATCGGCGAGGCCAGTTATGCACCGGCGGCAAATTCACTGATCGGAGATCTGTTTCCGGCTCATCGACGAGCCCGGGCCATGGGTATTTTCATGCTGGGCCTGCCGCTGGGCTTGTTATTGGCTTTCTTCACCATTGGTGCAATGGTCCAGGCGTTCGACAGCTGGCGTGCGCCGTTCTTTATCGCTGCGATACCGGGGCTCGTGCTGGCGGTATTCATGTTTTTCATCCGCGAACCCAAGCGTGGTGCAGCGGAAAGCGTGCGGATGTCGGAAGAGAAAATCGAAAACCCCATCCGCCGGGTGCTGTCGATCCCAACCTTTGGCTGGTTGGTATTGGCCGGCCTGACTTTCAACTTCGCGACCTACGCCTGTAATTCATTCATGGTGCCGATGTTGCAGCGCTATTTCCTGCTGCCCTTGCAGGAGGCGGCAGTGGCCACCGGGATCATCGTCGGGGTTACCGGTTTGGTGGGGCTGACGCTGGGCGGCTGGGTCGCTGACAAACTTCATCAGCGCTTTGCCAATGGCCGCTTGTTATTTGCCGCTGGCAGCATGCTGGTTGCGACCTTGGCGACGGCTTATGCCTTGCACGCGGGTCGTATCGAGATCGGCTTGTTTGTTGGGGTGTTCAGCCTGGGCTGGCTGTTTGCGTACAACTTCTACACCTGTGTGTACACGGCGATTCAGGATGTGGTCGAACCCCGATTGCGGGCGACGGCGATGGCGCTGTTTTTCGCCGGTTTGTATTTGCTGGGTGGTGGGTTAGGGCCGGTGGTGGTGGGCTTGCTTTCAGACCACTTCGCACACGCGGCAATGGCTGCGGCGGGGGCAGAGCAGATGAGTGAGGCGTTCAAGGCGGTTGGGCTGCACGATGCGATGTATTTGATACCGGTGGCCCTGGGCCTGACGTTGGTATTTTTGTACCTGGCGTCGCGGTGTTTCAGTCGGGATGCGTTGCGGATGAAGGAGGGGATGGTTTCGAGTGAGCCGGTTGTTTCGGTGGCTTGATGGTGGAACGGCTCAAAACCGTATAGCCCTTATCGCGGGCAAGCACCGCTCCCACAGGATTGCGTTCCTTCTGTGGGAGCGGTGCTTGCCCGCGATTCAGGCGCTGAGGTTTCAAGCCAAGTCAGCTTACCCCGCCACCAACACCCGAATCGCTTCCAGGCGCAGCGCTGCTTTATCAAGCATTGCCAGACCTTGTTCACGTTGATCACGCAGTGCGACCAGTTCACTGTCGCGTACCGTCGGATTGACCGCTTGCAGGGCGGTCAGGCGGGCCAGTTCTTCCTCGGTGTCAGCCGCCAGACGACGTTGCGCCTCAGCCACGCGCTCGGCATGTTTCGGTGCGATCTTCGCTTCACCGGCATTTATCTGTGGGTTGAGCACGTCACGCTGAGCCTGGATGAACTTGTTGGCGCTGGCTCGGGGCACGCTTTCCAGCTGGTCATTCAGTGTGGTGAACGAAACCCGGCCCGACAGATCGTTGCCGTTGCCATCAAGCAGGCAGCGCAAGGCGGCAGGCGGCAGATAGCGGCCCAGTTGCAACGAGCGCGGCGCGACCACTTCGCTGACGTACAGCAGCTCAAGCAGCACGGTGCCCGGTTTGAGGGCCTTGTTCTTGATCAGCGCCACGGCGGTATTGCCCATGGAGCCGGACAGCACCAGATCCATCCCGCCTTGCACCATCGGGTGTTCCCAGGTGATGAACTGCATGTCTTCGCGAGACAGCGCCAGGTTACGGTCGTAGGTGATGGTCACGCCTTCGTCGTCGCCCAGCGGGAAGCTGGCGTCGAGCATTTTTTCGCTAGGGCGCAGGATCAGGGCGTTGTCCGAATGGTCTTCGCTGTCAATGCCGAACGCATTGAAGAGAGTTTCCATGTAGATCGGCAGGGTGAACTGGTCATCCTGCTCAAGGATCGCCTCAACCAGCGCTTCGCCTTCGCCAGCGCCGCCGGAGTTGAGCTCCAGCAAGCGGTCGCGGCCGGTGTGCAATTCACTTTCCAGACGCTCACGCTCGGAGCGCGCTTCGTCGATCAGCACTTGCCACTCATCGTCATCACCGCTTTCCAGCAGCGGCAGCAGGCGAGGGCCGAACTGATGCTGCAGGGCGTTCCCGGTAGGGCAGGTGTTGAGGAAGGCGTTCAGCGCTTCGTGATACCACTGGAACAGCCGTGCCTGCGGGCTGGTTTCCAGGAACGGTACATGCAGTTCAATGGTGTGTTTCTGGCCAATCCGGTCCAGACGACCGATACGCTGTTCGAGCAAGTCCGGGTGTGCAGGCAGATCGAACAGCACCAGGTGGTGAGCGAACTGGAAGTTGCGACCTTCACTGCCGATTTCCGAGCAGATCAGCACCTGAGCGCCAAACTCTTCATCCGCGAAGTAGGCTGCAGCGCGGTCACGCTCAAGGATGTTCATTCCTTCGTGGAACACCGTAGCCGGGATGCCGGAGCGCACGCGCAGGGCGTCTTCCAGGTCCATCGCTGTTTCAGCGTGGGCGCAGATCACCAGCACTTTGACGCGCTTGAGCATTTTCAGGGTATCGATCAGCCAGTCGACACGCGGGTCGAAGCGCCACCAGCGCTCTTCTTCGCTGGCGTCCGGCTGAGCCTGGAAGCTGACTTCCGGATACAGGTCGGCGTGTTCGCCAATCGGTAGTTCCAGATATTCGGCAGGGCAGGGCAGCGGGTACTGGTGCAGCTTGCGTTCCGGGAAGCCCTGTACGGCGGCACGGGTATTACGGAACAGTACGCGGCCAGTGCCGTGACGGTCGAGCAGTTCGCGGATCAGGCGGGCGCTGGCTTCTTCGTCGCCATCATTGACGGCAGCCAGCAGCGTTTCGCCTTCGGCACCCAGGAAGCCATGAATGGTCTTGTGCGCTTCCGGGGAGAGGCGACCCTTGTCCAGCAATTGCTGTACGGCTTCGGCCACCGGGCGATAGTTTTCGCTTTCGGCGCGGAAGGCATGCAGGTCATGGAAACGGTTTGGATCCAGCAGGCGCAGACGTGCGAAGTGGCTGTCCTGGCCCAGCTGCTCCGGGGTTGCGGTCAGCAGCAACACACCCGGGATAACTTCAGCCAGTTGCTCGACCAGCGAGTATTCAGGGCTTGCCTTGTCTTCATGCCAGACCAGGTGATGAGCCTCGTCGACCACCATCAGGTCCCAGCCCGCGGCAAACAGCGCGTCCTGGGCTTTTTCGTCTTCTACCAGCCATTCCAGAGCCACCAGGGCGAGCTGGGTATCTTCGAACGGATTGCTGGCATCGCTTTCAATGAAGCGCTCAGCGTCGAACAGGGCAACCTGAAGGTTGAAGCGGCGGCGCATTTCCACCAGCCATTGGTGCTGCAGGTTTTCCGGCACCAGGATCAGGATACGGTTGGCGCGACCCGAAAGCAGCTGGCGATGGATAACCAGACCTGCCTCGATGGTTTTACCCAGACCTACTTCGTCGGCCAGCAGAACCCGTGGCGCGATACGGTCAGCGACTTCACGAGCAATGTGCAGCTGGTGAGCGATGGGTTGGGCACGCACGCCACCCAGGCCCCACAGGGAGGACTGCAACTGGCGGCTGGTGTGTTCAAGGGTGTGATAGCGCAGGGAGAACCAGGCCAGCGGGTCGATCTGTCCGGCGAAGAGGCGGTCGGTGGCCAGGCGGAACTGAATGAAGTTAGACAGCTGGGTTTCCGGCAGCGTGACCGTTTCGTTCTGGGCGTTGAGGCCGTGATAGACCAGCAGGCCGTCGACATCGTCGACCTCGCGAACGGTCATCTTCCAGTTTTCGAAGTGAGTGATCACGTCGCCTGGAGAAAAACGCACGCGTGTCAGCGGCGCGTTTCGCAGTGCGTACTGACGCGTGTCGCCAGTGGCCGGATAGAGCACGGTCAACAAGCGGCCGTCCTGTGCCAGAACGGTGCCTAAACCCAGCTCGGCTTCGCTGTCGCTAATCCAGCGTTGCCCCGGTTGATACTGCTGCGCCATGCTGCCTGTCTCCCGCCGTGAAAAAGCCGACTATGTTAACGGAACACATCGCTCAGGCCAAAGGCGCAATGACAAAACGCAACTTTTTGTCCCGTGTTCCCGGCAAATTGGCCCTGATAGGGCACTAGTTGCCAATAACATAGTCGAAAGTTTCTCATTTACAGGGTCAAGTCGACGAACAGGCGGCCGACACCCACTCAAACAGGAGCATAAAAATCATGTTCATCCAGACGCTTCCCCTGAGTGCGGTACCGGTGACCTCGCAATTGGATCCGGCGAAACAAGTCCCTGATATTCCTCCTGTTGCACCTGTTCAGGCTACCTCCAGCGAGACCAACATTGACTTGCGCAATGAAGAGGAGGAACGCAATGCCTGGCTGCTTCGCGAAGAACAGCAGCGCCATGAAGAGCAACAGCGGCGCCGCGAAGAAGGCGCTGATGAGCCTGAGCACCTTGCTGTGCCCGGAGTTGCGTTGAATGCCGATCAAACCGTGCCCGTCGTGCCCCTCATGGACGAAGAGCCTCGTCAGGGCCTCTGGGTGGATGTGCAGGTCTAGAAAGCTGGTCATGCCTGTTGCGATTGCGCATTATTGGCCCAATTTCCACGTGTTCGAGAGTTGCTGGCCATGAGCACAGACGCAAAACTGATTGACCTGGGTGCCGAGCGCGCCAAGCGGGTCCATGATTTGAACGACAAACGCCTCAACGAAGTGCGCAACGCCTTCGAACAGGCCATGCCCCTTGAACCGGGCAAGAAGAAATCGAAGAAAAAGCCGAAGAAGCGTTAGGGCTGCCCTGCAGGAGTCACATTCCTGTGAGAGCGAATTCATTCGCGAAAAGGCCAGTACATCCCACAGATATTTGGCGGCTGGAATATAGCTTTCGCGAATGGATTCGCTCCCACTGGTCCTGCCAACACAGTGACGGTGCTGCTCCCCCCAATACCCTTGACCCAAATCATTTATCTGCGCGCTCGCCGACCGAGCGTGCGGTGCTATTGATTTGGGTCAATTTCCATTCGCCGTACTCTGGTTAATCTAGCTCCATCGAACAGGAACAACAGAGCAGGAGGAGCGGTTATGTTTCTCGACAATGTGGTGGTGGCTGGTGTTGTAACCGTTGGCCTGATGCTGGTGTTCTTCGCAGGCTTCGGACTATTCATTTGGAAGGACTCGCAAAAACGCAAATAAGGCAGAGGCCTTCCAATAAAAAGAGCACGCAAGGCATTTTGGGCGACTTCGGTCGCCCTTTTTTTTGTGGCCGATTTAGGCTAATGGGTGAAAGCGCCACTGTAGGAGCTCACGAGCACCGCGAGGCAGCGATAGCGGTGTAACAGACAGGCCGCCATCGCTGCCTCGCGGTGCTCGTGAGCTCCTACTGACTTTTGTATCAACCGATACTGATCGCTGGCAGCGTGGTCAATGTCACGGTCTGCTGCTTGCGCGGCGCGATGATTTCGGCTTCGCCGTCCACCACCAGCTCTTCGCGCTGATTGAATACACGGGTAGCAATGCGAACGCGGAACTTCGGCAGTTTCTCGAGGATTTCCAGACGCACAGTCAGGGTGTCGCCGATTTTGACCGCCTTCTGAAAGGTCATCTGCTGGCCGACATAAATAGTGCCAGGTCCAGGCAGCTCGCAGGCAACGGCCGCGCTGATCAATGCGCCGCTGAACATGCCGTGGGCGATGCGTTCCTTGAACATGGTCGAGGCTGCGTATTCGGCATCCAGGTGCACCGGGTTGTGATCACCGGACATCGCCGCGAACAACTGGATATCGCGCTCTTCCACGGTTTTGCTGAAACTGGCGGTCTGCCCGACTTCCAGTGCTTCGTAAGGGGTGCTGGTAACTTGTGTCATGGGTGATCCTGAACAATTGAAGAAGGTTTACATCGCTGCGGTAAACGATTGTAACAGTGCAGTTATTCTGCACGGCGCGGTCTGGGCTGTTGCAGAGCCTGTTCGAGCCAGTCGATGACGTGAAGCATGACTTCATCGCGGTTGGTTTCGTTGAGCAGTTCGTGCCGCGCCTGTGGATAGACTTTCAGTTGTAACATCTGGTGGCCCGCGGCGACCAATGCATCGGCAAGATCCTTCAGACGCTTGCCCTCACTCACCGGATCACATTCGCCGCCAATGACCAGCAGCGGCAACCCCGGATCGATCTGCGCAAGGTTCGCCGGCTTACTGATTTGCTGCAGGCCGCCGAGCAGGTCAACCCAGAATTGGTTGGTGCAGCGAAAGCCGCACAGGGGGTCCTGCATATAGCAGTCGACTTCATGGGTGTCCCGGCTCAGCCAGTCGAAAGGCGTGCGCGCGGGCTTGAAGGCTTTATTGAACGAACCGAACGACAACCATTCGATCAGCCGGCTGCGACTGGTCCGGCCTTGCCGCAGCCGTTCGGCGTGCGCAATCAGGCGTGCGCCGCGATAC
Source organism: Pseudomonas syringae (assembly GCF_000737245.1). GTDB lineage: Bacteria > Pseudomonadota > Gammaproteobacteria > Pseudomonadales > Pseudomonadaceae > Aquipseudomonas > Aquipseudomonas syringae_J. Next base: position 11,934 of record NZ_JPQU01000057.1, read on the forward strand.
AGGGCCACTGGCTGAAAGTTCGAACCACTGAGAATCGCCCCCTGTAAACCCGCGCCGTGATGCATCAGATAAGCCTGGGCGACATAACTGCCCATGCTGTGGCCCATTAGAAACACTGGCGCTTCAGCGTGCCTTTGGCCAATGGCCTGATTCACGCTGGCCAGATCGCCAACCACCTTGCTCCAGCCTTGATCGTCTGCGAAATGGCCGAGCGTACCCTGCGCAGCTGTTTTTCCATGGCCGCGCTGATCGTGGGCATATAAAGCAAAGCCTGCCTGACAGAGCGCGGCTCCCAGCCTCGCGTATCGGCCGCTGTGCTCAGCCATGCCGTGAGCGAGCATGACCACGGCTCTGGGCGGCTGCTCGGGCAGCCAGGCGTTGACGAACAAGCGGCTGTGGTCACTGGCGTCGAGCCAAAAGGCCTGGTGTTTCATGACAACTCCCTGAGCCTCACTGGCACAACTCGCCACGGCCCGTTTTCTGGAGTGTATAGCGGATGGCCAATGGCGGCCCGGTCAGCTCTGTAATTCATGGTAATGATGTTGCACCGAGGCATATTTGCCTTCCTGCCGTTAGCTGCTAACGTCCGGCAAGCGCCGCTCTATATAGCGGGCAAAACAGTCTCAGGTAAGAGGGATAAAAACAAATGCAACCTGACTTCTGGAACGACAAACGACCGACAGGGGTTACGCCCGGGATCGATGTAGATGCCTACAAATCGGTCGTCGAAGTGTTCGAGCGCAGCTGTCGCAAATTTGCCGACCGACCAGCGTTCAGCAATATGGGGGTGACCCTGACGTACTCAGAGCTGGATCGCCATTCCGCCGCGTTTGCTGCCTGGTTGCAGCAGCACACCGAACTCAAGCCCGGTGATCGTATCGCCGTGCAGATGCCCAACCTGCTGCAATACCCGATTGCCGTCTTCGGCGCCATGCGTGCCGGGCTGGTCGTGGTCAACACCAACCCGCTGTATACGGCGCGGGAAATGCGCCACCAGTTCAAGGACTCCGGCGCAAGGGCGCTGGTGTATCTCAACCTGTTCGGCAAGCTGGTCCAGGAAGTACTGCCCGATACCAACCTCCAATACCTGATCGAAGTGCGCATGGGGGACATGCAATCGGCGGCCAAAGGCTGGCTGATCAACACCGTCGTCGACAAGGTCAAGAAAATGGTCCCGGCCTACGATCTGCCGCAGGCCACGCTGTTCAAAAACGCGCTGCGTGGCGGCCGTGGTCATCAGGTGCAGAATGTGCCGCTGAATCTGGAAAGCGTGGCCGTGCTGCAATATACCGGTGGCACCACCGGCCTGGCCAAGGGCGCGATGCTCAGCCACGGCAATCTGGTCGCCAACATGCAGCAGGTTTATGCCTGCATGTCGCAACACGGCCCTGACGGCAGCCCGGTATTTCAGGAGGGCAAGGAGATCATGGTCGCGCCGCTGCCGCTTTATCACATCTATGCATTCACCGCGAACTGCATGTGCATGATGGTCAGCGGCAACCACAACATTCTGATCACTAATCCCCGGGACATCGGCGGCTTCATCAAGGAGCTGGGCAAGTGGCGATTCTCGGCGATGATTGGTCTCAACACCCTGTTCGTGGCGTTGATGAACCACCCGGATTTCAAGACCCTGGACTTCTCCAGCCTTAAAAGCACCAATTCCGGCGGCACCGCATTGGTCAAGGCCACTGCCGAGCGCTGGGAAGAGGTCACCGGCTGCCGAATTGTCGAAGGCTACGGCCTGACCGAAACCTCACCGGTGGCGAGCACCAATCCGTATGGCGACAAATCTCGACTCGGTACCGTGGGGATTCCGGTACCCGGCACTGCCATGAAAGTCATTGACGACGAAGGCAACGAACTGGCCTTGGGCGAGCGCGGCGAGCTGTGCATTAAAGGTCCGCAGGTCATGCTGGGCTACTGGAATCGCCCGGAAGCTACTGCTGAAGCCATGGATAACGATGGCTGGTTCAAGACCGGCGACATCGCGGTCATCGATGCCGACGGATTCGTCAGTATCGTGGACCGCAAGAAAGATCTGATCATCGTTTCCGGCTTTAACGTCTACCCTAATGAAATCGAAGACGTGGTCATGGCTCATCCGGGCGTCGCCAATTGCGCGGTGATCGGTGTGCCTGACGAGCGTTCAGGGGAGGCGGTGAAGTTGTTTGTCGTGGCTCGTGAAGGCGGCGTCAGCGTCGAGGAACTGAAGATCTACTGCAAAGCCAACTTTACCGCCTACAAAGTCCCGAAACAGATCGTGCTGCGCGACTCGTTGCCCATGACTCCGGTGGGCAAGATCCTCAGGAGGGAGTTGCGGGATATTGCTTGAGATGAACCGCTCCCAACTTGAAATGCGATCCTGTGGGAGCGAGGCTTGCCCGCCATGAGGCTGGACGCGGTTTGCTTAAGACCGCAGTGTCCTTATCGCGGGCAAGCACCGCTCCCACAGGATTGCATTTCAAAGTAAGACAGCGAGGCCCTCTAACCCAGCCTTTTCAGCCATATTCGCGACAAATAGGCTTAAAGCTCTAATTGTGACTGCTATCTATTCTTGAGTCATCAATGTGACTGTAGGGGCCTTCTTTGCCTCTAGGCGGCCTATTGCAAAGCTGCTACTCTCGGCGCGCTTTTGACCCTGTCATAAAGCACGAAGCGTTTACCGCAAAATTCCAAAACACAAGAAAATCATCGCATATAAGCGATGTGAAGAATTCGCTGTCGCTGAGGAGCCGGCTTCCATGATTGAAAACTTCTGGAAGGACAAGTATCCGTCCGGCATTGCTGCCGAGATCAATCCTGACGAATACCCAAACGTCCAGGCCGTATTGAAACAGTCTTGCGAGCGTTTCGCCAATAAGCCGGCTTTCAGCAATCTGGGTCAGACCCTCACTTATGGTGAGATGTACGAGCAATCCGCCGCGTTTGCCGCCTGGCTCCAGCATCATACCGATCTGCAACCCGGCGACCGTATTGCCGTGCAGTTGCCCAACGTCCTGCAATACCCTATCGCGGTATTCGGTGCCATGCGCGCCGGGCTGATCGTGGTCAACACCAACCCGCTGTACACCGCGCGGGAAATGGAACACCAGTTCAACGACTCCGGCGCCAAGGCCCTGGTATGTCTGGCGAACATGGCGCATCTGGCTGAGAAAGTCTTGCCCAAGACCGGCATCAAGCATGTGATCGTCACCGAAGTGGCGGACATGCTGCCACCGCTCAAGCGCCTGCTGATCAACAGCGTGATCAAGTACGTCAAGAAAATGGTCCCGGCCTATCACCTGCCTGCGGCGGTCAAGTTCAATGACGTGCTGAGCAAGGGCCGTGGTCAGTCGTTCACAGAAGCGTCGCCGGCCAGCAACGATGTGGCGGTGCTGCAATACACCGGCGGGACCACGGGCGTTGCCAAAGGCGCCATGCTGACCCACCGTAACCTGATCGCCAACATGTTGCAGTGCAAGGCGCTGATGGGCTCCAACCTGCATGAAGGCTGTGAAATCGTCATCACGCCGCTGCCGCTTTATCACATTTATGCATTTACCTTTCATTGCATGGCGATGATGCTGATCGGCAACCACAACATTCTGATCAGCAATCCACGTGACCTGCCCGCCATGGTCAAAGAGCTTTCGAAGTGGAAGTTCAGCGGTTTTGTCGGCCTGAACACCTTGTTCGTGGCCCTGTGTAATAGCCAGGAATTCCGCAATCTGGACTTCTCGTCCCTGAAAGTCACGCTCTCCGGGGGCATGGCCCTGCAACAGGCGGCCGCCGAACGCTGGAAGGAAGTCACCGGTTGCGCCATCTGTGAAGGCTACGGAATGACCGAAACCAGCCCGGTCGCCACCGTTAACCCTAATCAGCACATTCAGATCGGCACCATCGGCATCCCGGTTCCGTCGACCCTGTGCAAAGTGATCAATGACGCCGGTGAAGAGTTGCCGCTGGGTGAAATCGGCGAGCTGTGCGTCAAAGGCCCGCAAGTCATGAAGGGCTACTGGCAGCGTCAGGAAGCCACCGATGAAATGCTCGACGCCGACGGCTGGCTCAAAACGGGCGACATCGCGCTGATCCAGTCTGATGGCTACATTCGCATCGTCGATCGCAAGAAAGACATGATTCTGATATCCGGCTTCAACGTGTATCCCAACGAACTGGAAGACGTGCTGGCGACCTTGCCTGGTGTGCTGCAATGCGCGGCCATCGGCGTACCGGACGAAAAATCCGGCGAGGCCATCAAGATTTTCGTCGTGGTCAAACCAGGCGTGACCCTGACCAAGGATCAAGTCATGGACCACATGCGCGCCAACCTGACTGGCTATAAAGTGCCTCGCAGCGTCGAATTCCGCGACGCGCTGCCTACCACCAACGTCGGCAAGATTCTGCGGCGCGAGTTGCGGGATGAAGAATTGAAGAAGTTGGGGTTGAAGAAGTAGTCAACGCTATTGGCCCAAGCCCCGCCGAGTGCGGGGTTTGTTGTTTTCTGTAGGAGCCAACTTGTTCGCGAAGGGTGGGTACAGCCTACGGATGAACGTCGCTTGCCACGTAGCTTCGCCAACAAGTGGGCTCCTGCAGAGGGTCGCAGCTATACAATTTCAGTACAGCATTCAGCGATTTTTCGCAGATCCGTATACATCGCCACGCTCTCGTTTGCCTACCGCGACGACCGTAACAACTACCCGATCATCTTCGACCCGGTACACAAGTCGGTAACCCGCGCTGCGTAGTTTGATCTTGTAGTGGTCCGGCATGCCGTGCAAAGCATCCGCCGGAATCCTTGGCAAGCTGAGTCGCTCTCGAAGCTTCTTTTTCAACTGGTCACGGATCGTATGACCCAGCTTTTCCCACTCTTTTAATGCCGATGGTAGAAATTCAAGCTTAAAGGTCATCAATGTCTACCGGCATTGGCTTTTCATGCTGGCGCGTCTTGATCAGGTCGGCCAGGTCAAGGTCATCAAGACGCTCCATCATGGCTTCGAATATTTCTGCCGGGACCATGTAGCCCATTACCTTGTTGTGGTTGAGAACCGCAACCGGCAAGCCATGAGCGCCGTTCAATACTGCCGAGGGATTTTTTTTCAATTCGGATACGCTAACGGCAACGTCAGCCAAAATGTTTTGCATGACTTGGTGCTCCATTTGGGGCGATATTTTGGTCTTTTTATCTCGGGGGCGCAATCATCTGATTAGCCTGCGTTCGTTCTAAGCGCTCATGTCGCATCCAGAAGGTCGTCACAAGTTACGCTGATCTGCGACAATCCCCGCCTTTGCACCCATCTAAAGACCTTGCGCACCTGATGACCGATCAAACGCCCTCGATTGAACAACTCCTGAAGAACCTCGACCACGCGATGATCAGCGATCGTCATCGCTTGCGGCGCCAGTTGCATGAGCTGCGCAAGAAGCCCGACGAGGCGAAGCTGGCGCAGTGGGTGGCGAAGGTGCAGGCGTCGTTTGCCCAGGTCACGGCGCGACGTGACAGCGTGCCGGTGATTCGTTACGACGACAGCCTGCCGATTGCCGCCAAGCGTGATGAAATCAAAGAGGCGTTGCTCAAGCATCAGGTGCTGATCATCGCGGGTGAGACGGGCTCGGGTAAAACCACCCAGTTGCCGAAGATCTGCCTGGAAATCGGCCGCGGGCAACATGGTTTGATCGGCCATACCCAGCCGCGCAGAATCGCGGCGCGTAGTGTCGGCAGCCGCGTGGCAGAAGAGTTGGGTACGCCATTGGGCGCGCTGGTTGGTTATCAGGTGCGTTTCGAAGACCAGAGCGACAGCAGCACCCTGATTAAACTGATGACCGACGGCATCCTGCTGGCGGAAACCCAGCACGACCGCTTTCTTGAGCGCTACGACACGATCATCGTCGACGAAGCCCATGAACGCAGCCTGAACATCGACTTTCTGCTCGGCTACCTGAAAACCCTGCTGCCCCGTCGCCCGGACCTGAAAGTCATCATCACTTCGGCGACCATCGACCTGCAGCGCTTCTCCGAGCACTTCAATGACGCGCCAATCGTTGAAGTGTCCGGTCGCACCTTCCCGGTGGAAACCTGGTACCGGCCGCTGACTTCCCAGCAGGACGAAGAGGGCAACAGCGTCGAAGACGACCTGACTGTCGATCAGGCGATTCTTGCCACCCTCGACGAGCTGGCTGCTTTCGAACGCAGCGAGCGTAAGAGCCCTGGCGATGTGCTGGTTTTTCTGCCTGGCGAACGTGAGATCCGCGACGCCGCTGAAATGCTGCGCAAGGCACAACTCAAACACACGGAAATCCTGCCGCTGTATGCGCGCCTGTCACCTGCCGAGCAGCAGCGGATTTTCCAGTCCCATCCAGGCCGACGCGTGGTGCTGGCAACCAACGTTGCCGAAACCTCCCTGACCGTGCCCGGCATTCGCTACGTGATTGACACCGGTACCGCGCGAATCAGCCGTTACAGCTACCGCGCCAAGGTTCAGCGCCTGCCGATTGAAGCCGTCTCCCAAGCCAGCGCCAACCAGCGTAAAGGCCGCTGTGGCCGGGTCGAACCTGGGCTGTGTGTGCGGCTGTACAGCGAAGAAGACTTCAACGGTCGTCCGGAGTTTACTGACCCGGAAATCCTGCGTACCAACCTGGCTGCGGTCATCCTGCAGATGCTGCACCTGCGCCTGGGCGAGATCACTGACTTCCCGTTCATCGAGCCGCCGGATGGCAAAGCGATCAGCGACGGCTTCAACCTGTTGCAGGAGCTATCAGCAGTCAACCGCGAAAACCAGCTGACGCCGTTGGGTCGCCAGCTGGCGCGCTTGCCGGTGGATCCGCGCATGGGTCGCATGTTGCTGGAAGCGGCGAAGCAGGGCAGCTTGCAGGAAGTGCTGATCGTGGCCAGCGCCATGTCCGTGCAGGATGCTCGCGAGCGTCCACCGGAGCGTCAGCAAGCGGCTGATCAGGCCCACGCGCAATGGAAAGACGCCGACTCGGACTTCGCCGGGCTGGTCAATCTGTGGCGCGGGTTCGAAGAGCAACGCCAGGTGTTGACAGCCAGCCCATTGCGCAACTGGTGTCGCCGCAACTTCCTCAATTACCTGCGTCTGCGTGAATGGCGCGACGCTCATCGGCAGTTGAGCCTGATCTGCCGTGACTTGCAGCTCACGGTCAATATAGAACCAGCCGACTACCCGAAATTTCACAAGGCGATTCTCTCCGGTCTGCTCAGCCAGATCGGTCAGAAGGCGGACGAGGGTGATTATCTGGGTGCGCGGCAGAGGCGTTTCTGGATTCATCCGTCATCCGGCCTTGGCAAGAAGCGTCCGCAATGGCTGATGACCGCTGAACTGGTGGAAACCACCAAGCTCTATGCACGGATGGTCGCCAAGATCGATTCCGACTGGATCGAGCCGTTGGCTGGTCACCTGATCAAAAAGAACCACTTCGAGCCCCATTGGGAGAAGAAGCGCGGCCAAGTCGTGGCTTTTGAACAGATCACCCTGTTCGGGCTCATCGTGGTTGGCCGCCGGCCTGTGCATTACGGCCCGATTGATCCGGTAGTGTCCCGCGAGCTGTTCATCCGTGAAGGCCTGGTGCGCGGCGAAATCAACTCCCGGGCCAAGTGCCTGAGTGCCAACACCAAACTGCTGGAAACCCTCGACGAGCTGGAGGCCAAGGCCCGTCGTCGCGACATCCTGGCCGACGAAGACACTATGTACAGCTTCTATGAAGCGCGGATCCCGGCCGAGATCCATCAGACGGCGACTTTTGACCACTGGTACAAGACCGAGAGTCAGAAGAACCCCCAGCTGTTGATCATGCGCGAAGAGGACGTGCTGGCTCGCGAGGCCAACGAAGTCACCGCTGCGTATTATCCGGACACCCTGAAACTCGGCGATCTGACCCTGCCGCTGACTTATCACTTCGAGCCTAACCATCCCCGTGATGGCGTGACCCTGCGTGTGCCTGCTCCGCTGTTGCTTTCGCTGCCCGCCGAACGCCTGGAATGGCTGGTCCCGGGCTTGCTGGAAACCAAATGCATTGCCCTGGTGCGCAACCTGCCCAAGGCGATCCGCAAGAACTTCGTACCGGTGCCAGACTTCATCAAGGCCGCGTTGCAACGCATTACCTTTGGCGAAGGCTCCTTGCCTCAGGCACTGGGTCGCGAATTGCTGCGCATGACCGGTGCCCGGGTCAGCGACGAAGCCTGGGCCGAAGCGGCACAACAGCTTGAAAGCCATCTGAAGATGAACCTGGAGATCGTCGACGGCAACGGCAAGTTCCTCGGCGAAGGCCGGGATCTGGACGAGCTCACCGCGCGTTTTGCCGAGGCCAGCCAAGCCGCGTTGGCTGTACCGCAAACTGCCAGCAGCCAACAGCCGGTGGAAGCGAAAGTCTTTGCGCCGGTGGCTGAGAAGACTCAGCAGAACATCGCCGGCCTGTCCATGACGGTCTACCCGGCGCTGGTCGAAGAAGCCGGTACGGTCAAGGAAGGGCGCTTCTCCACCGCTGCCGAAGCCGAATATCAGCATCGCCGCGCCTTGCAGCGTCTGTTGCTGCAACAATTGGCAGAACCGGCCAAGTTCCTGCGCAGTAAGCTGCCAGGGCAGACCGAGCTGGCCTTGCTGTACCGCGAGCTGGGCCGGGTGGATGCGTTGATCGAAGACATCCTGCTGGCCAGCCTCGACAGCTGCGTGCTGGAAGGCGAGGCCAATCTGCCCCGCGATGGGGCCGGGCTGCTGGCGCTGGCTGAACGCAAACGCGGCGCCTGGACCGAGCACGCCGAGCGGCTGGCCAAGCTGACCCTGGACATCCTCAAGCTGTGGCATGGCTTGCAGAAGCGCTTCAAGGGCAAGATCAACCTGGCCGAAGCCGTGGCGCTCAACGACATCAAATCGCAGCTGGGCCATCTGGTCTATCCGGGCTTCGTCCGCGAAACCCCGGCGCAATGGCTCAAAGAGCTGCCGCGCTACTTGAAATCCATCGAAATGCGCCTGGAAAAACTCCCTGGCCAAGTCCAGAAGGACCGGGTCTGGAGTATCGAGCTGGCCGGTTTATGGGCGCAGTACCAGGCGCGCGCCAGCAAACACGCCCAGGAAGGCAAACGCGACCCGGAACTGACCGCCTATCGCTGGTGGCTGGAGGAATACCGCGTATCACTGTTCGCTCAACAACTGGGCACCAAAATGCCGGTTTCCGACAAGCGTTTGAGCAAGCAGTGGGGACAGGTGGAGGGGTAGCGCGGTGTGACATGGGGCACGCTGATCGTCCGCAGGAGCGACCGGGGCGGCGCTCCGCCTTGCCGACGATGAACGATATCGCGGTATTGCTAACCCTGTGGGACCGGCTTCAGCCGGGAAGGCGGCATTTCAGACGATAAATATGGATTGGATGTACTGGCCTCTTCCCGCCTGAAGGCGGTCCCACGTCGTCACGCCCGCTTGCGGGGCGAACATTAGAATCTCCCACAGGTTCAGTAACCATCTGCAGGAGTGACCGGGCTGGCGCTCCGCCTTGCCGGCGATGGCGCCATTTCTGGCATGGAGAAAATTGCGGGTCATCGCAGAAATTTCCTACGAATATAAAGTCTGAAGCCTGACTGACGACCCAATCAATAACGTGCAAAGTCCCGCCTTTTCCCGGCCAAGGACTTGCCCATGTCGACCCCCGCCAACTGCGCCTCGTTTACGCTGGATATTGCGGGACTGATGCATGATCTTCGCGTCCTGGAATTCCGCGCTCAAGAGGCGATCAGCCGGCCGTTCAGTGTGCGAATCGACTTGGTTAGCGAGCGCGCCGATCTGAATCTGGAAGAGCTACTGCACCGTTCGGCCTATTTGAGCTTTGATGGTGACGGTAACGGCCTGCACGGAGAAATCGGCGAAGTAGCCCGGGGCGATTCCGGCAAGCGCTTCACCCACTATTGCATCCAACTGGTGCCCAGCTTGAAACGGCTGGCGTATCGCAGCAATTATCGGATCTTTCAGAACCGAAGCGTGCCGGAGATCATCGGCAAGCTGCTCAAGGACCACGGCATCGCGCCGGACGAGTACAGCTTCAAGTTGCGCGAACCCTGCAAGCCACGGGATTACTGCACCCAGTATCACGAAACGGATCTGCATTTTCTGCGGCGGTTGTGTGAAGAGGAGGGCCTGCATTTTCACTTTCAGCACTGCCGCGAAAAGCACTTGCTGGTGTTTGCCGATGACCCGATTCAGCTGCCGATCCTGAACACGCCAGTGATCTATAAACAAGGCAGCGGGCTGGTGGCCGAAACCCCGGTTATCAGCACTTTCAATGTGCGCCTCGCCACCCGCACCGGCAAAGTCAGTCGTCAGAACTATCATTTCGAACGACCTCCGGTAGACCTGCTTGGCAGTGCATCAGGCCAAGGTCGCAAGGACCTGGAGGATTACGCCTATCCCGCTGCGTTCACCGACCGCGAGGCAGGCTTGCGGCAAGCGCAAAAAGCGCTGGAGCGGCACCGTGCCGATCACATTCAAGGCAGCGGTCACAGCGATCAGCCGGCGCTGGTCAGCGGCCATCTATTTCAACTTGAACACCCCAACCCGGACTGGAGCGCCCAGTGGTTACTGACCTCGATCATTCATGAGGGCAAACAGCCTCAGGTGCTGGAAGCGTTCGCCAACAGCAGCGCTGTGGCGGGCGAGTTCAGCCAGGGTTATCGCAACCGCTTCGAAGCGATTCCAGGGCTGATCCCGTTTCGCCCGCCTCTAAAACATCCGAAACCTCGGATCCTCGGCAGCCAGCACGCCTTGGTCACCGGCCCTCCGGGCGAGGAAGTGCATTGCGACGAATACGGGCGGGTCAAGGTCAAGTTCTTCTGGGATCGGGAAGGCCGGCGCAACGAGCATTCAAGCTGCTGGCTACGGGTCGCTACCAGCTGGGCCCATGATCAATACGGCACGGCGTTGATCCCTCGGGTCGGCATGGAAGTGGTCGTGGGTTACTTCGAGTCAGATCCCGACCAGCCTTACGTCCAGGCCTGCCTGCCCAACGCCACCACGCGCATACCGCTGAACCTGCCCGCGCAAAAGACCCAGACGCTGTTCAAGACCCAGAGCAGCCCTGGCGGGGGCGGATATAACGAGCTGCGCATCGAGGACGCCAAGGGACGGGAAGAAATCTCCATTCGCGCACAGCGTGACTGGTCCGAACTGGTGCTCAACGACCAGTCGATTCAGGTCGAAGGCCAGCGCAGCGTTCTAGTGGGTGGGGTTTCCAGTCATGAGTTGAAAAGTGAAGAACATCACCTGACTCACGGCGCGCGCAATACCAAAATTGGTGCTGATGACTCGCTGACGGTGGTGGGGAGTCAGCATATTGCAGCGAGCAACTATCTAGTGAGTGCTGCTGCGCAGGTGCATCTGGAGTCGTCGACGAGCCATGTGGTGATCAACGCTGGCCTGAACGCGACCATCAAGGCCGGCCCACACTGGATCAATATCACCCCGTTAGGGATTTTCAGCAGTGTGCCGATTCTGCTCGGAGGGGCGCCAGTGCCGGGGATGCCGGCGGCGCCCGGTTTGCCCAGTGGTTTGATTCCCGAGGAGCCGTTAGCTGGGGCTCCTTCGCTGGTTCCCTATCAACAAACCAAGACGGTAGAGAACGGAGACCCATTCTGTCTTCGTTGTGCTGAAGCAAGGAAGGGCGCGGTATGAACATGACATCCATCAATCCCTTGCCCGATGACTTTCCCTGGAATCAAACGGCCGGACTTCTTCTAGATGCCTTGCAGGTCAAAGATCTTCTGCGGCGTGTTTATGAGTGGTCCGCAGCGGCCCAGGTCGACGTGCTCTACCTGGGTACCCAGTGGGCATCAATCAGCCATTGTTCCCCATGCCTGATACGTCTGCGGGATCGCGACGATCCGGTGCTCCTGCAGTTTCTGGCCAATACCCAACACCAATGGGGGTACTTGCTGGTAAGTGATTGCTCTTGGCAACAGCTACTGGCTCATATGCGCTGGCTGACTAGCTTCCAGGCGCCACAGTACGAAGAAATGTATTTGCGTATCTCCGACCCTGCAGTGGCCCGTGCCTTGTTTGGTGCTGATGCTTATCCGCGGTCTGAGCTGTTCGGCCCCTGCCAGCAGATCATGGTTGCCAATACGTCGCTCTCTGGATGGACGCACTACAGACGCCCCGCAGAACCTGCCATCCCGATGTACGAGCAACCTTATACGGCAAGCGATGCTCAGTGGGCTGCGTTGAAAGCGTTGGCCTTTGATAAATCCATTGCAGAGCTGTATCTGCATATGCAGCGCTTCTTTCCTGAATATCGAGCCGATCTGAGTCCGCAACAGCGTTTGGAACACGTCCATAAGCTCGCCCGCTCGGCTATCGCAAGAGGCTTCGAGAGCGAGCGGGAAATCAGGCTTTACGCCAATGTCTTCGGTTTTCTCGGCCATGATGTACTGGCCCAGCATCCAGATATCTCCGAGCTGCTGACCGTCAAGTCCGAGCTGACAAGCGTCCAGCGGGCAGAGCGTGCTGCCGAGCTGGCTGCCCAGCGAAGCGGTCTGTAGGAGATACCTCTTCCTCCAAACGCCGCGCTGTCGCGCAGCAAACACTGGCCCTGTAGGAGCGCGCTTGCCCGCGATGAACGATGATGCGGTTTTGCAGGCAGACCGCGTCATCGTTCATCGCGGGCAAGCGCGCTCCTACAGAAAAAAGCATTTCAGTTCAGATAATTACTGTGTTTGATGCGAGCGAACTTGTTCGCGCGGCGGTATTTCGGATGACGCAGTGCCGACGTCTCGCCAACAAGTTGGCTCCTACCCATGGGGCGTTTTTCAGGCTCATTTGGCAGCATTCCGATCCGCCAGCGACACCTCGGCAAACCGTGACGCAAGGTTCTGGCCGGGCCGTTTCTCGCGCAAGGTTTTCACGGCTTGGCTCCGCCGTACCAGTTCGGCGCTGGGTTTGGCCCATTGCTCCGGCGGCAGCGGTTGCGACCAGCTTTGCATGGCGTCCGGTATTGCCGCGCGTCCGATGTTTTTAATTCGGCGGATCTCCCATTCGGTGAGGTAGTTGGGCAGGGTCCACAGGGTCAGCACGTGGTACAGGTACCACCAGAACGGATAGAGGAAACCCACTTCACGATTCTTGCGTCGCCGACGCATACGCTCGCGCGCGTTGTAAAACGTATGAAGTCCTTCATGAGGCGGGTCACCGGGGTTTTGCAGCTCCAGTGGGGCCTGGATTTCCTTGAGGCTGTGCACTTCGTACTCCATGTACGCGCGAATCGCCTCCCAGTTGCACACCGCCAGATCAAACCCACCACAGAAAAACTCCAGGCTGTAATGCTCGTCGTGGGGCGGATGATAAAAACCCACGCCCATGGCGTAGCGGATATCCAGGCCGTACTGGGTCACGCTTCTGGCCTCTATCACCCAGGCGGATAGCGACTCCCATGGCACGAAGATAGGCTCGGTATGGCCGCGCGGGACGAAGCAGACTTCCCGGCGTTGGCGGTTGAAGCGGGTGGGGATGACTTCTTTGTATTTGAGGAGGTGGTGGAAGGTAATAGTGAGGTAGATGGTGAGGGCGAAGGCGGCGGCCCAGCTTCCCATTTCGAGGGTGTAAGGCATTACTTGAAGCGCAAATTCTATGGAGTCTTCCATTGAGTCTCCGTCCGCAATCCCCAAGAACCATGTGAAAAAAGGTGCAAAAAGCCCATAGAACCAAATTGCCCAGAAAGGTGTGCCCAGCCCCATCTGCCACGCAAAGACCGCGGGCAGGCCGATCCCAAAGTCCAGGTATCTATCGTTTACTTCTCCCACCGCGCCGCCGTAATCCTGCGCAGGTAGATCGGTAGGTAACGGTAATGGCGCTAGATAGGTAACCTGGCCGGTAGGGAAAACCTCCAGCATGCCTGCCTGAGGTGCGTGGTTTATGGGCGGCGGGCTAGCAATCTCTTTTGCCATCTTATTTTTTCACTTCGAGGTCTGGGTCGATCTTGAAGTACTCGCATTGTTCCTCCTGCTGACGCTGGATCGGTAGGAGCGAACTTGTTCGCGAGGCGTCGGTACATCCGATAGATGAGTGTCGGCTGTGGACCCTCGCCAACAAATTGGCTTCTACCAATGGGTCGCTTCCTAGGCTCATTTGGCAGTGTCCCGATCTGCCTGCAACACCTCGGCAAACCTTGATGCAAGATTCTGACTGGGCCTTTTGTCCCGCAAGGCTTTCACCGATTGGCTCAGGCGCAGCAGTTCAGCGCTGGGTTTGGCCCACTGTTCAGGTGGCAACGGTTCCGACCAGCTTTGCATGGCATCCGGTATCACCGCGCGACCGATGCTTTTAATGCGGCGGATCTCCCATTCGGTGAGGTAGTTGGGCAGGGTCCACAGGGTCAGCACGTGGTACAGGTACCACCAGAACGGATAGAAGAACCCCACCTCACGATTCTTGCGGCGCCGACGCATCCGCTCCCGGGCGTTGTAGAACGTATGCAACCCTTCATGTGGCGGGTCGCCGGGGTTTTGCAGTTCCAGAGGGTCCTGGATTTCCTTAAGGCTGTGCACCTCGTATTCCATGTACGCGCGAATCGCCTCCCAGTTGCACACCGCCAGATCAAACCCGGCACAGAAAAACTCCAGGCTGTAATGCTCGTCGTGGGGCGGGTGGTAAAACCCCACGCCCATGGCGTAGCGGATATCCAGGCCGTACTGGGTCACGCTTCTGGCTTGCACAACCCAGGCAGACAACGACTCCCACGGCACGAAGATAGGCTCTGTATGACCACGGGGGACGAAGCAGACCTCACGGCGCTGGCGATTGAAGCGGGTGGGGACGACTTCCTTGTATTTGAGGAGGTGGTGGAAGGTAATGGTGAGGTAGATGGTTAAGGTGACGGCGGCGAGCCAACCACCAACTTCAAGTCCAAAGGGCATGTAATACAGAGCATTTTGTGCCGCTTGATCAAATCCATCTCCCCAGGTAAGTGTGAGGAACCAAATGAATGCTGGAGCAAAAAGGCCAGAGAACCAAATAGCCCAGAAAGGTCCTCCTAGCGTCATCTGCCATCCGAAAACGGAAGGTAACCCTACACCCAAGTCCAGACAAATGTCGTTCACTTCACCGACTGCCTGCCCATAATCCTGGGGAGGCAGGTCGGTGGGTAACGGCAATGGCGCCAGATAAGTGACCTGACCCGTTGGGAAAGCCTCCAGTAGGCCGGCGAGGGGGGCGCGGTTCATAGATGGCGGGCCAGCAATCTCTTTTGCCATCTTATTTTTTCACCTCAGGCATGAGGTCTGGATTGATCTTGAAGTACTCGCATTGTTCTCCCGGTGGATCGAGGTCCACCGCCGGGAAGTCGCCGCTTTCGCCCAACGCCGGAAAGCGCACCTCATACACATTCGCTTCGTGTTGCCCTGTCGAAATGATGGGGCCCAGCTGGATTGAGAGCACGATGTCGGTATGACTGATCTGGTCCGCTCTGATAAGCCCGCGCACGTCGTCCAATTCCACAATCAGAGGATTGAGCTGTTTTATGTACAAACGGTCCTCCAGCGCTTCGTCCAAAGGCCTCCAGCGCTCCGGCGTTCGGTCCCGCCCCGTTTGCTCACGAACAACCTGATAGCCACCGATATTGAGCACGGCAGCGCTGGCATGACTTCCGACAGGTTTGGTCAGTTCGGCAGCGTACAACGTCGGGAAATGCAGCATGAACTGCCGAGTAGCATTATCGCCGCCCATTATGATTTGCATCCGAGGGGCCTGGTAATGCGCGCGGAGTTCTTTGAGGTAATGCTCAAGAGGTAATGAAGCGCATAGGTCAGAATCCTGCCCTTGGCCCCATGGCGTGCTCAACAACCAGCGGTCGTGGCGGCTGAGATTATTGCGGTTGTAGTACCAACTGCCGGACAGCTCCAGCGCAGTAAACAAAATGCCCGCCACGTTAAATCGCAGGAACACCGTGGACAGGCGTGTGCCAGCCGCTGCCCAAGCTGCTATCCGGGCCGGGGAGTTGCGGGCTGTGGCCAGGACATTTTTGAAGGCAATACCTGTTTGTATTGCGCCATAAGTATTGCTGGCCAGAAAACCGCTGTTGCCGAGCATACTGATCACAGCACCTTGCTGTGCTTCGCTGTTCCCGTTACGTACCGCTTCTTGCCAGCTGTTGTGGGAGCTATTGAGACTCATGGCAGCAGCAACCATGCCCGCAGGATAACCGCCAACCCCAAGGGTAATATGCAATTTCCCCATCTGCACATGAACACCAAACAGCTCCGCTTTCTTCAGATTTTTCGCCAACTCTGCGGCATGGGCACCCAAGGCAGTATCGGCAATACCTTGTGCTGCGCCGAATCCAGCCGCAGCTGTTGCGAAGAAGCTGCTGGCAAAAGCTGTTAACTCCTTCGGTTTGTTTGATTCAGAAAATGTCTTCCTGCTCACCACCACCAAATTCACCACCTGCGCCACAAACACCAACAACCCGGCCCCATCCCCCAGCAACCCCGCCTTGGGCGCCACCGTCACACCCTTGCGATAACTCTCCAGCACTGAACGCACCTCGCGATGCTGTTGCGCCGGAAACACCAACGCCAGCCCTGGCTTACCGGATGACGCCGTTTGCAAGTGCGTCGAATCACTGGGCAGGTCAGCTACCGGAATCATGGCCTTGGCCAGTTGTTGTTCCAGTTCGCTCAAGGACTGTTGAGTGGTCTGGCGACGTTCCTTGAACCAATCGGCGTCGGGACTGCGGTGCCAGTTAGGGTCCTGAGCTTTGCGGTGCCGAGTGATATTAGTCAGATAGCGCAGCCGCTCTCGATGCTCCTGCACGGCCAGGGCGGTCTTGCCAAGGTGTTGCAGGTCTTCGGCGCTGGCTATCTGGAAGGTAACGTTCTCTCGCCGAGCCGCATCAAGGATCGCCACGCCCGCTGCATTGGGCAGGCTGCGAAACAGCGCGTCCATGTCCGGTAGCTGGCCTTTGTCCATCTGCTGCAGAAAAACCTGCACCGCCTGTTGAATGCCCATCTGCAACGCGGGAGCCAGAGTGCCCCAGGCGGCGGTGAGATTGACCTGGGTGGCGGGTGACAGGCGACCAGTGTCGAGCACCAGGCCAGCGCCCCATTGTTTGAGACGTTCCATCCACTGACGGGCTTCCTTGATCAACAACCAGCCCGCGTTGGTGAAAACAGCAAACTGCACGCCCAGTTCGGTCTGCGCACTCAAAGGCGCGGCATAGAACATCGGTCGCGACATGGCCGGGTTGTGGTTGAGCCAGCTCAGCACGAAATCAACAGCTTTGTCGCTGCGGCAGATGTCTTTCAGGCAGGCGTATTCGGTGAGCAGGGCGTGGTCGACTTGCTCGCTGT
>NZ_JPQU01000058.1 GCF_000737245.1 Pseudomonas syringae
GTCTGCGCCAGAAGAGGTGCGAATTATAGAGAGATTCCAGAGGCCGTCAACCCCTATTTTCAGCTTTCTTCCAAAACCAGCGTAATACGCCCGAATGCCTTCTTGCCGGCCTGGCAAACGTGCGTTGCTCCGATTTTAAAGACGAATGAGCGATCGATAACTTCACCATCTATACGCACACCGCCAGAAGCCAACAGATCCCTGGCCACTGCGGAGTTCTTCACCAGGCCTGCCTTATTAAGGACAGCAGCGATCGGCATGTCGTCAGCAGCACCAACCAACAACTCAGGCAAATCATCTGGAAGCTCGCCTTCCTTCATGCGGTTGCCGGCAGAACGGTGCGCATTGGCAGCAGCTTCCTCACCATGGAATCGAGCAACAATTTCTTCAGCCAGCTTGATCTTGATATCGCGCGGGTTAGCACCCTTCTCGCAATCAGCCCTGAAGCCGTTGATCTCTTCCATCGAGCGGAAGCTCAGCAATTCAAAGTAGCGCCACATCAAAGCATCCGGAATCGATACCAGCTTGCTGTACATAATGCCCGGCGCTTCCTGGATGCCGACGTAGTTACCCAACGACTTGGACATCTTCTTGACGCCATCCAACCCCTCCAGCAAAGGCATGGTCAGAATGCACTGCGGCTCCTGACCATAGGCGCGTTGCAATTCACGCCCCATGAGCAGGTTGAACTTCTGATCCGTACCGCCCAGCTCGACATCGGAACGCAGCGCTACCGAGTCATACCCCTGAACCAGCGGATACATGAATTCATGGATAGCGATGGGTTGGCTGCTTTTATAGCGCTTGTCGAAATCATCGCGCTCCAACATGCGAGCGACGGTGTACTGGGATGAGAGACGAATGAAGTCCGCAGGGCTCATCTGGTCCATCCAGGTGGAGTTGAACGCCACCTCGGTTTTGGCCGGATCAAGAATCTTGAATACCTGGGACTTGTACGTTTCGGCGTAGTCGAGCACTTGTTCGCGAGTCAACGGCGGACGCGTAGCGCTCTTGCCGCTCGGATCGCCGATCATCCCTGTGAAGTCGCCGATCAGGAAAATGACGTGATGGCCAAGGTCCTGAAACTGACGCAGCTTATTAATAAGCACGGTGTGACCGAGGTGCAGATCAGGTGCCGTAGGATCAAACCCGGCTTTAATACGTAGTGGCTGGCCACGCTTGAGCTTGGCAACCAGCTCAGCCTCGACCAGGAGTTCATCCGCACCACGCTTGATCAGCGCCAGCTGCTCTTCAACCGACTTCATATCCGCCCCATTTTCGCCATTTTCAAAGGGAACCAACCATACAAGATCAGAGCCCAATTACAAGTTTTGCCCAGCGTTTAGGGACGAATCGCGCAGCGACGCGTTCGCAGGGTTGCTTCGCATAGGTTTTGGTTATATTTTATACAGTTATTTCATCTTCATCATGTCATTCATCTTTTCCAATTCATCTTTTTTCAAATTCAAATTACCTATGATAGACACACCGCCTAAAGCGCCTCCGCTTTATCCAAAGAGTCACCTGCTCGCTGCAAGCGGCATCGCCGCCTTGCTGAGCCTGGCCCTTCTGGTCTTCCCATCAAGCGAAGTTGAAGCCAAAAAAACAATTTTGAATCTTGATCTGGAAGCCTCTGCCGATCAGATCACACCTAACCAAGACGCTCCGGAAACGGATCAAGCCACACAAGAAGCAACAGATTCTCCATTTGCCCAGATCGACAACGGCGCAGAACAGGCCGAAAAGAGCGTCGCCAATACGCCGGGTGCCGCTAAAGCACCGGCCGCAACGGCGAAGAATGCCAATCATCGCGAAGTGATCGTCGCCAAAGGCGATACGTTGTCCACTCTGTTCGAGAAAGTCGGTCTTCCGGCGACAACCGTTCATGAAGTCATGGCTAGCGATAAGCAGGCCAAGCAGTTCAGCCGCCTGCAGAACGGGCAGGTCCTTCAGTTCGAGCTGAGCGCTGACGGCCAGCTCAAGCAGCTGCACACCAAGCTGAGCGAGCTGGAAACCATCAGCCTCTCCAGAACCAGCAAAGGCTTATCCTTCAGCCGGGAAATCAGCAAACCGGATGTGCGCACCGCCTATGTTCACGGCGTCATCAATAACTCTCTGTCGCAATCCGCACAGCGCGCTGGCTTGACCCATAGCATGACCATGGATATGGCCAACATTTTCGGCTACGACATCGACTTCGCTCAGGACATTCGCAAAGGCGACGAATTCGACGTCATCTATGAACAGAAGGTCGTGAACGGGAAAACCGTCGGCACGGGTAACATCCTGTCTGCCCGATTCACTAACCACGGCAAGTCGTACTCCGCCGTGCGTTACACCAACAAACAAGGCAATACCAATTACTACACAGCCGACGGCAATAGCATGCGTAAGGCGTTCATCCGTACACCGGTGGACTTTGCCCGTATCAGCTCCATGTTTTCCATGGGCCGCAAGCACCCGATTCTGAACAAGATCCGCGCTCACAAAGGCGTGGACTATGCAGCACCGCGCGGCACGCCCATCAAGGCCACCGGTGACGGCAAAGTTTTGCTCGCCGGTCGGCGTGGCGGCTATGGCAATACAGTAATCATCCAGCACGGTGATACCTATCGCACGCTCTACGGCCACATGCAGGGCTTTGCCAAAGGTGTCCAAACCGGCGGCACGGTCAAGCAAGGTCAGGTGATCGGCTATATTGGTACTACCGGCCTGTCGACAGGGCCGCACTTGCACTATGAATTCCAGGTCAACGGCGTGCACGTTGATCCATTGGGACAAAAGCTGCCAATGGCAGACCCGATCGCCAAATCCGAAAAACAGCGGTTCATGCAGCAGAGCCAGCCACTTATGGCTCGTATGGATCAGGAAAAGGCCACCATGCTGGCCTCGAGCAAACGATAATCCATGGCCTTCTTCTATATAGGTGTGATGTCCGGTAGCAGCCTCGATGGGATTGATATCGCCCTTGTGGAGCAAGATGCCCGGCCAAGATTGTTGGCAACTCACTACATTCCCATGCCGGAAGATCTGCGCGCCGAACTGCTGGGGCTTTGCTCCAGCGGCCCGGACGAGCTGACACGAGCAGCGATCGCCGAGCAGAAATGGGTGCACCTGGCGGCTAAAGGCGTTCTGGCCTTACTCGCCGAACAAGGCCTGGTTGCAGGCCAGATTCGTGCCATTGGCAGCCACGGCCAGACCATACGCCATGAGCCGTCACGGGGCTTCAGCATCCAGATTGGCAACCCTGCTTTGCTTGCCGAACTTACCGAAATCACCGTGGTGAGCGATTTCCGTCGTCGTGACATCGCCGCCGGCGGGCAAGGCGCCCCATTGGTACCGGCCTTCCACGAAGCGTTGTTCGACGACAACAAAGACCGCCGTGCGGTACTTAATATTGGCGGGTTCAGCAATCTCAGCCTCATTGAGCTGGATCGTCCTGTCTCCGGATTCGATTGCGGTCCTGGCAATGTGCTGATGGATGCCTGGATTCAATCTCAGCGCGGCGAAAGCTTTGACCGTGATGGTGCCTGGGGCGCAAGTGGCAAAGTCGACCCAGCCTTGTTGAAGGCGCTGCTCAGCGATCAGTTCTTCTTGACCAAGGGTCCTAAAAGTACCGGCCGAGAAGTGTTCAATCTTGGCTGGCTGCATCACCATCTGTTTCAACTGCCCACGCTCTCCCCACAGGACGTGCAGGCAACACTGATGGAGCTGACAGCGCAGACCATTACCGAGTCCTTGCAATCAGCGCAATCTGAAACCAAAGAGCTGTTGATCTGCGGTGGCGGCGCCCACAACGTTGCGCTGACGCAGCGTCTGGCCGAGCTGCTTCCGGAGACAAAAGTCAGCAGCACCGCTGCATTTGGTATTGATCCGGACTGGGTTGAGGCAATGGCCTTTGCCTGGCTGGCTCATTGCTGCCTGGAAAGCGTGCCGGCCAACCGGCCTACCGTTACGGGAGCCCGAGGGCTGCGCGTCCTGGGTGCTATCTACCCCGCTTAAAAAGCGTCACACACAAAAACGCCGCGCATCTGCGCGGCGTTTTTGTTTATAAAGCCAGAAGAATCAGATCGAGAAGGAAGACCCACAACCGCAGGTGGTGGAGGCATTCGGGTTCTTGATGACGAAACGAGAACCTTCCAGGCCTTCCTGGTAATCCACTTCAGCGCCAGCCAGATACTGGAAGCTCATTGGATCAACCACCAGGCTCACGCCTTCGCGCTCAACGATGGTGTCATCGTCGGCAACATCTTCATCGAAAGTGAAACCGTACTGAAAACCTGAACAGCCGCCGCCAGTCACGAACACACGCAGCTTCAGGCGATCGTTACCCTCTTCATCGACCAGGGTCTTCACTTTGTGCGCGGCACCATGTGTGAATTGCAAAGCCGTTGGAGTGAAGGACTCGACGCTCATGTTAAATATCTCCCGGCGCTAAGCCGTCATAATGCGTAATGACGCGCATTATCCGCTTCTCCGACAAAATTGGTCAACTATTCTGGAGCAGCGCAAGCTTCAAGCCGCAAGCTGCAAGTGATCGCGCTGACCTCTTGCCGCTTGCCGCTTGTAGCCAAAAACTGCTTTTAGGGCATCATCCCCGCGTGGGACAGACCCAGCTTCTCGTCCAGGCCGAACATGATGTTCATGTTCTGCACCGCCTGACCCGACGCGCCCTTGACCAGATTGTCGATAACCGAAAGTACAACCACCAGATCCCCGCCCTGGGGACGATGCACAGCAATCCGACAGACGTTTGCGCCGCGAACACTGCGGGTTTCCGGGTGGCTGCCTGCTGGCATCACATCGACGAAGGGTTCATTGGCATAGCGTTTCTCGAACAACGCCTGCAGGTCCACAGACTTGTCCACAACCGTCGCATACAAGGTGGAGTGGATACCGCGAATCATCGGTGTCAGGTGTGGTACGAACGTCAACCCGACGTCCCCACCTGCTGCACGGCGCAAGCCTTGAGTGATTTCGGGCAAGTGGCGATGACCTTTGACGGCGTAGGCCTTGAAGCTTTCATTCGCCTCGGAGTACAGCGAGCCGATGCTCAGGCCGCGACCCGCACCACTGACACCGGATTTGCAGTCAGCGATCAGGCGAGAGTTATCGGCAAGGCCGGCCTCCAGCAATGGCAAAAAGCCCAGCTGAGTGGCGGTTGGATAGCAACCCGGTACCGCGATAAGCCGCGCTTGTTTGATTTGCTCACGATTGACCTCTGGCAAACCGTAAACCGCGTCTTTGAGCAACTCGGGTGCGCCGTGAGGCTGACCGTACCACTTGGCCCATTCCACAGAGTCCTGGAGACGGAAGTCAGCGGAAAGATCGATGACTCGAGTACCGGCATTCAGCAGTTCACCAGCCAGGGAGTGGGCAACACCATGCGGAGTGGCAAAGAACACCACATCGCACGCGCCAAGGGTCGCGACGTCCGGCACGCTGAACGCCAGACCATCGTAATGACCACGCAGATTAGGGTACATATCTGCGACAGGCAGGCCTGCCTCGGATCGAGAAGTGATGACGACCACTTCAGCTTGCGGATGCTGTGCCAACAGACGCAGCAACTCGACACCGGTGTAACCCGTGCCGCCGACGATACCGACCTTGACCATAACCTGCCCTCTACGTACCAACTGGAAAGCCGTCGATAATATGGGCGTAACGCGTCTGCGACAACCGACAACGTGACGTATGGGCCTCCCAGCCACTACTATTTGACCCACCGTGAACCTGGGAATAACTGAAAATGCTCTATTTGTGGATCAAAGCGCTCCATATCGTGTCGGTCGTCTGCTGGTTTGCAGCGCTGTTCTACCTGCCAAGACTGTTCGTCTACCACTCCATGAGCGAGGACACTGTCAGCCGTGAGCGCTTTTGCGTGATGGAACGCAAGCTCTACCGGGGCATCATGGGTCCGGCAATGATTGCAACACTGGTGTTCGGCATCTGGCTGATCAGCCTGACTCCCGGATTCATGTCCCAAGCCTGGATGCATGTCAAGTTGACCCTTGTTGTGCTGCTGATCGGTTATCACCATGTATGCGGCGCGCAGGTCAAACGCTTTGCTCGTGGCGAAAATGGCCGCAGCCATGTTTTTTATCGCTGGTTCAATGAAGTTCCTGTTTTGATCCTGCTGGCTATCGTCATTCTGGTAGTGGTCAAACCTTTCTGACTTCTCCCGTGAACGTGACGTCAATGCAGGGCTTTCGAAGGCACCTGCGTTGACGGCTGAACGGCACCACTGAGTCATGACGCATTAACCTGCTCTTCTTCCGGGTCAGGCCGTTTTTATCAGCAGACTCTTTTCCAACCGCAAGGAAGCCAGACATGGCCAATACCCTTTTTAAAATCGTGTTCGAAGGGCAATTGCGCAATGGCGTTGATTTGCAAACCGCCAAGCTCAATCTGGCACAGCTCTTCAAGAGCGAAACATCTGCTGTGGAGAAGCTCTTCAATGGCAACCCCATCGCGCTGAAACGCGGCCTGACTCGATCAGATGCAGACGCCTACATCAAAGCTTTGAACGAGGCAGGCGTAGAGGCACGGATCGAGGCTGATCCGGCAATTAGCCTGCGGCTGGAAGAAGTCGAGCAGGCGCCGGTTTATGTAGCATCTTCCGAGCTGGCCCCTGGATCACCCTATGCTCCACCGCGCGCGTCGGTCAGCGAGCCTATCGAGGAATATGGAGAGCTAAAAATCTTCGGCATTCAGGGCCGGCTGGGACGCCTTCGCTACCTGGCGTGGACGCTGGTACTGATGATCGCCAGCCTGTCCGTCATTGGTTTGTGCGCCATGGTCATGAGTGTTTCACTCATCGGTGGGGGTTTGCTGATGACAGTGGCCAGCGCGGCAGCCTTCGTCATTCTCATCCAGATCGGGGTGCGGCGCCTGCATGATATGGGCTGGTCTGGCTGGCTGATTCTGTTGAGTCTGCTGCCTTATATGAACAGCGTGTTCTTCTTGCTCATGGTCCTGATACCCGGTAACAAGAGCGCCAATCAATATGGGGCGCCACCGCCCCCCAACACCCGCAGCATCAAAGTGCTGGCATGGATGTGGATCTTGTTCATCGCCGTGGTTTTCGTGTCGGGCCTGTCGGGCGGCCTGGATGTGTTGCAAGAACAACTGGACGCCACAACCTCGGAATATGAACAATCACTGCCTTACGATGATCCGGCGCAAAATCCGGCAACGGACAACCAGCCTGAGGGCGACGAAGATCAATAGTCTGTTTTCTTTAGCCCGGAATAAGCTCTGCGGCTCGCTACACGCACAATGGAGAGTGGCATGACCCGTTACGCCTTGATCACCGGGGCAACCAGTGGCATTGGCCTGGCCATGGCCGAAGCGTTGGCTCGCCGAGGGCATAGGTTGATTCTGGTCGCCCGGGAGCGCGATCTGCTGGAGACAATCGCCATAGAGCTGACCCAGCGCTTTGGCGTCGAGGTACTGTTCCGCGCCTGCGACCTGGGTGAACCGCTAAGATTGTCCGGGTTTCTGCTAGAACTGGAAGAGGAAGGCGCCCACCAGATCGATCTATTGGTCAACTGCGCCGGCATCGGCACATCCGGTCCTTTTCTTGCCCAGGACTGGGGCCTTGAGCAAGACCTGATCGACTTGAATATCCTGGCGCTCACCCGCCTTTGCCATACCGTAGGTAACCTGATGGCGTTACAAGGGGGCGGACAAATTCTCAACGTTGCGTCAGTTGGCGCCTTCACGCCCGGCCCCTGGATGAGCACCTATCACGCAAGCAAAGCCTATGTACTGCACTTTTCAGAAGGGCTGCGGGAGGAAGTGAAGAAAAACGGCATAAAGGTTTCGGTACTGTGCCCTGGCCCTACGCGCACTGCGTTTTTTCGCACCGCGCAGCTCCAGGCCGGAAAAATCAGTAGTAGACGCTGGATGAGCCCTGAAGAAGTCGCGCTGTATACCGTTCGAGCAATGGCGAAGAACCGCGCGGTGATTATTCCCGGATGGCGCAACCGGTGGATGTCCTTCAGTCCACGATTGATCTCGCGCTGGCTGAGCCGCACCATCACCGGTCTGTTCAATAAATCCATGTGCTCGCGCTGACCTGGGCAGGCTGTACACTCGGACAACTCGATCATTTATCACGACCATTCACCCACAAGGAGCAAACGGCTGTGGATACTTTGTTTACCAAGATCATCAACCGGGAAATTCCCGCGAAAATCATCTTCGAAGATGACCAAGTGCTCGCGTTTCACGACATCGCCCCGCAGGCACCGGTGCATTTTCTGGTTATCCCGAAAAAGCCCATCCGCACGCTGAACGATCTGACCGAAGAAGACAAAGGCCTCGCCGGTCATATTCTGTTCACCGCCCAGCGCCTGGCAAAGGAGTTAGGGTGCGAGGATGGATTTCGGGTGGTCATGAACTGCAACGAGCAGGGCGGGCAGACCGTCTATCACATTCATATGCACGTGTTGGGTCAGCGCCAGATGAACTGGCCGCCGGGTTGATCGCCTCTTCGTAGGAGCGCGCTTGCCCGCGATTGCGTCGGGTCAGTCGACACATGTGTCGGCTGTTACTGCCAATCGTGGGCAAGCGCGCCCCTACAATCGGCTACATCACAATGACCCAGCTCAAGCCTCTCGAACCCGATTCGGGTAGACTGGCCCCATGGTTTTTCCGGAGGTGCCCATGGCTACCGAACGTCACTACTCCCCTATCGACCGTATCCTGCTGCAAGCCGACGCTGCAATGCGGACCTTGTTGCCGTCCAAGGGATACTCCTTCCGCCCGTCCCCCGCCATCGTTCAGCCTGAAGTGAAGATGAGTGACGTGGACACCAAGCATGTCGCAGGGCTGATGCGCATCAATCACACTGGTGAAGTCTGCGCACAGGCGCTGTACCAGGGCCAGGCCCTGACCGCCAAGCTGCCCAATGTCCGCAAGGCCATGGAACATGCTGCCGAAGAAGAGATCGACCACCTGGTCTGGTGCGAACAACGCATTCACCAATTGGGCAGCCATACCAGCGTGCTGAACCCGCTGTTTTATGGCCTTTCATTCGGTATTGGCGCTGCTGCAGGGCTGATCAGTGACAAAGTCAGTCTGGGGTTCGTTGCGGCTACTGAAGATCAGGTCTGCAGACACTTGAACGAACACCTTGAACAGATTCCAGTCGAGGATGAAAAGTCCCGCGCCATTCTCGAACAGATGCGCATCGACGAAGAGCATCACGCCGAAAGCGCATTGAACGCAGGAGGCTTCCGCTTCCCTGCGCCAATCAAATTTGGCATGAGTGTGCTGGCCAAGGTCATGACAAAAAGCACGTACCGGATCTGACTGCTCATGCGCTGTGAATGCGTTTCCATCTCTATAGGAGCGCACGAGCAGCGCGAGGCCGCGATAGCGGTCTGACTGATACACCGCCATCGCGGCCTCGCGCTGCTCGTGTGCGCCTACATTTGATCAACCAACTTTCAACCCAACTCGACGATTTCATAATCGTGGGTAATCTCGACGCCAGCGTTGCCCAGCATGATCGAGGCTGAGCAGTACTTTTCGGCCGATAGCTCGATGGCGCGTTTGACCTGAGCTTCTTTCAAGCCACGGCCTTTAACCACGAAGTGCAGGTGGATCTTGGTAAACACCTTGGGATCTTCGTTGGCACGCTCAGCTTCCAGAAAGGCTTCGCAACTTTCTATCGGCTGACGGGATTTCTTCAGAATGCTGACCACGTCGAAGTTGCTGCAGCCTCCCAGACCGATCAGCACCATCTCCATCGGCCGCACTCCGAGGTTACGCCCACCGCTCTCGGGCGGGCCATCCATTACCACCACATGACCGCTACCGGATTCACCGAGGAACATGGCTTCACCAGCCCATTGAATGCGTGCCTTCATCGCCAGGACTCCACTGCTAAAAAAGTGGCGGCCAGCTTAGCACAGCGGCCCGCGACCACCGGTTTTGCCTCCAAATTCGATTTAGAAATAAAGATGTAGGAAGTTTCGGAAAAGCATTCAAATGGCCGTTAAAAAGATGGCTAAATGCATTGTCCTGCCGATAACGATAACAACACCTCCAGCGAAGCAATTTCAGGACCCAAGAATGGCTATCCCCCTGACTCCCAAGATCAAGCACCTGGAAAAGTTTCTCTCGCACGCTCAACGTCGCCGCCATCCGGCGAAGGCCAACATCATCTGTGCGGGTGATCGTTCCGAGTCACTGTTTTACATTGTCAAAGGCTCGGTTACCGTCTTGATCGAGGACGAAGAAGGCCGCGAGATGATCGTCGCCTATCTCAACTCCGGAGACTTCTTCGGCGAGCTGGGTCTTTTCGAGACGTCAGGACAGGAAAACATCCGCAGTGCTTGGGTCAGAACCAAGACCGAATGCGACCTTGCTGAAATCAGCTATGGCAAATTCCGTGAGCTTTCACATCAGGAGCCGGAAATCCTCTACGACCTCGGCAGCCAGATGGCCGAGCGCCTGCGCAACACAACCCGCAAAGTCGGCGACCTGGCTTTCCTGGACGTCACCGGGCGAGTGGCACGCACATTACTGGATTTGTGCAAACAACCTGACGCCATGACCCATCCCGATGGCATGCAGATCAAGATCACCCGACAGGAAATCGGCCGCATTGTGGGCTGTTCACGGGAAATGGTTGGCCGCGTGCTCAAGGCTCTGGAGGAACAGAAGCTGGTGAACGTTAAAGGCAAGACCATGGTGGTGTTCGGGACGCGGTGAGGGTGGCGCACCGCAGACGCCTTGGCCTGAATCGTATATGTGGGAGCGAGCTTGCTCGCGAAGATTTATAAGGCTCAGAAAATGCGTGGATGTAACGTCCTCCTCGCGAGCAAGGTGGAGCGCCACCCCGGTCTCTCCCACGGATCAAAACTCAGTAAACATGCTGCTGTAAACCCTCGCCAATCTCTCCAACACCCCATCCACAGGAAACGCCTCGCTCAACGCGACGTGGCTATCAGCTTTCACGCGCTGTTCAATTTCACATATCTCATTGAAACGATTGACCGCCGCGACCATTTCCCTGCGCTCGTCCTCAACCAGCAAGGCACCATGCGCCAGCACCACAGGTCTGAACCCACCTTGGCTTTGCCGCCAACGCTGCGCGGTGCCGACCATCTTGCGCCCGTCGAGGTTGACGTTGTAACGGCCGTCGCAGAAAGCGCCTTCAACCTCACCCAAAGAAGCAGCACCACCCAAGTCGCTCAGCACATCCAGAATGGGCTGACACAGACGTCGATAGGCTATTTCAATGCGATCGCGATCAGGCTCGCTCTTGGGCTGGGCGTAAACCAAGGCAATATTAACGGTGGCCGACGACTGCGGCACAGGTTCACCGCCGGTTTCGCGCAACAGAATTGGCCAACCACTGTCAGCAAGTGTTTCACTGGCTTCGACGAACCCAGGCAACCGACTCATGCGCCTTGGCATCACCAGAGCGCGATCTCGCGGACGCCACAGCAGCAAACCAAAATCGGCCTGCGCCGCACAGACCGAGGCCAACAGATCCAGCTCAGCCTGTAAGCCTGCTTCGACGCAGATATCGATGATCAGATCAGACATGTGCAACCTCGGTCGCGGCCGTCGAAGCAATACCGCGCAGGATCAGTCAGCGGTTGTACCGCTGATCAAGATGCCGCGCTCGGGAAAGAACAATCGCTGCAGTTCCGCGCCCGGCTGCTCGGCACGCATGAACGCTTCGCCGACGAGGAAGGAATACACGTCGCTGATTTCCATGAGCTCGACATCCGCGCGATTGAGAATACCGCTCTCGGTGATGACCAGGCGATCACGCGGAATGCGGGGCAGAAGGTCCAGCGTGGTCTCCAGGCTCACTTCAAAGGTGTGCAGGTTTCGGTTATTGATGCCGACCAGCGGGGTGTCCAGGGTTTTCAGTGCACGCTCCAGTTCGGCACCGTCGTGCACTTCCACCAACACATCCAGCCCGACGCTTTTGGCGACCGATGCCAGCTCGGCCATCTTCACGTCATCCAGCGCCGAGACAATCAACAACACGCAGTCAGCGCCCAGCGCACGGGCCTCGACGATCTGATACGGATCGATCATGAAGTCTTTGCGAATCACCGGCAGCTTGCAGGCCGCGCGAGCCTGCTGCAGATACTCGTCCGCGCCCTGAAAGAAATCGATGTCGGTCAAAACGGAAAGGCAGGTCGCACCGCCCTTCTCATAGCTCTTGGCGATATCTGCCGGCAAGAAGTTCTCGCGAATCACGCCTTTGCTGGGTGACGCTTTCTTGATTTCAGCGATGACCGCAGGCTGCTTGCGTTTGGCCTGCTCGATCAGGGCTTTGGCAAACCCGCGAACCGGATCGGCGTTTGCAGCCAGACGCTCGACTTCAGCAAGGCTGACGGCCGAACGGCGGGCGGCCACTTCCTCAGCCTTGCGGGCAAGGATTTTTTCCAGAACTGTCGGCACGCTCATCCTTCATTCTCCTGCTTGAATACCGCGGTAAAGGCACCCAACTCGTCCATCTTCTCCCGGGCCAGCCCCGTATGAAGCGCATCATGCGCCAGCTCCACGCCCTCTTTGAGGGTGTAGGCATGATCAGCAGCATAAAGCGCCGCTCCAGCATTGAGGATAATCATTTCCGCAGCCTTCTGGCCGTGCTCAGTCTTGCGGCGTCCCAGCGCATCGCGGATCAGCGCCAAAGATGCCTCAGGACCGTCGACTGCCAGGCCAAACAGACTCTGGCTCTTCATGCCCAGATCTTCGGGCTGCACCCAATACTCGGTGACTTCACCGTTCTTCAGCTCGGCGACAAAGGTCGGCGCCGCCAGACTGAACTCGTCCAGACCGTCCTGAGAGTGCACCACCAACACGTGCTTGCTACCCAGACGAAGCAACACTTCGGCCAATGGGCGGCACAATGCCTGACTGAATACGCCCACCACCTGATGCTGCACGCCGGCCGGGTTAGTCAGCGGGCCGAGCATATTGAACAAGGTTCGCAGGCCCAGATCACGACGAGGACCTGCAGCGTGCTTCATCGCACCGTGATGTGCCTGAGCAAACATGAAGCCGATGCCCACGCTATCAATGCAGCGCGCCACTTGAACCGGTGTTAGGTTCAGATAAACCCCGGCCGCTTCGAGCAAATCAGCACTGCCACTCTTGCCCGACACCGCCCGGTTGCCGTGCTTGGCGACCGTACAGCCAGCTGCGGCGACCACGAACGAGGAGGCTGTCGACACATTGAAGATATTGGCACCATCACCGCCAGTACCGACGACATCAACCACCCGATCAAGGGTCTTGAGTTCGACTTTGCCTGCCAGCTCACGCATGACCGAAACCGCACCGACTATTTCATCGATACTTTCGCTCTTCATGCGCATGCCCATCATGAAGGCACCAATCTGCGCCTCCGTGCACTGGCCAGTCATGATGGCGCGCATCACGTCGCTCATTTCGGCAGTGCTTAAATCCAGGTTATCGACAATCCGCCCCAGCGCGGTCTTGATGTCCATTGGCTTAGTCATAAAAAAATCCTTAACCCTGACGGGTGCCGCCGGTTTGCTTGAGGAAGTTCGCGAACAGCTCGTGGCCCTGCTCGGTCAGAATCGATTCAGGGTGAAACTGGATCCCTTCGACATTCAGCGTCTTGTGACGCAGGCCCATGATTTCGTCCATGGAACCGTCTTCCAGGGCAGTCCAGGCCGTCACTTCCAGACACTCAGGCAAGGTGTCGAGCTTGACTACCAAAGAGTGGTAGCGAGTCACCGTCAACGGATGGTTAAGGCCTTCGAATACGCCGTCGTCTTCGTGTACCACCGGGCTGGTCTTGCCGTGCATCACCTGCCGGGCTCGTACGACGTCACCGCCAAAAGCCTGGCCGATGGACTGGTGACCAAGACAAACACCCAGAATCGGCAACTTGCCCGCGAAGTGTTTGATCACTTCAAGGGATACGCCGGCTTCATTCGGGGTGCATGGCCCAGGAGAAACAACGATGCGCTCGGGGTTCAGCGCTTCAATTTCGGCAACGGTCAATTCGTCGTTGCGGATCACCTTCACGTCGGCACCCAACTCACCGAGGTACTGCACGACGTTGTAGGTAAAGGAATCATAGTTATCGATCATCAGCAGCATTTGGCTTTCAACCCTTGAATTACTGACTATTTATTCAACCTTCAAATCGCTGCCGATTGAGTAGCCACTAGTTTAGCGACCGGGCATTGTCCCGGGAAAGCGGCAGGGCAAGGATTTAAAAGCGTATCAGGAAGAGGTCCGGTCGGGCCGGATTGGAATTAGTCAGGCGCGCCAACGCCAACGGGCGTGAGCCTTGATTACGCGCATCAAGAGTTTGCTGACGATCAACACAGGGGGAGTCTCGTTTTTACGTTTGGGCACATTAGCGTACCAAGGGGTGACGCGCAATATGGGACCTCTGGAGCGTGGCTTTGACTAATGGATTTGCTCAATGATTTAGCTACGCTTTTGTAACGCAAAAGATACACCTCGGACTCGAACCACCACCGCTTGGCAGGTAATGACTATTTGGCCTGGCGCTGGCGGTTGAGCTAGCTACTTTTCGTACACCCTATAGAACAACAAGAGGGATCTTGACCATGCTGCAAAACAAACCATTCGCGGTGCTTACTGCTTGCTTGCTTGCATCTACCTGTCAGATCGCACTAGCCGCCCCCTCCCCCTACTCCACAATGATCGTCTTCGGCGATAGCCTGGCCGACGCCGGGCAATTCCCGGATGCGGGCGGCCCGGCAGGGGCGACATTGCGTTTCACCAATCGCACGGGCCCGACTTTTCAAGATGGCAGTGGTGAATTCTTTAGCCTGAACTCGTCGACCTTGCTGGGTATGAAGCTCAATATCGCTCCCGGTGATCTGGGCGCTTCGACTTCGCCGGTCAATGCCGCCCTGGGGCTGGCGGACGGCAATAACTGGGCAGTGGGTGGCGACCGGACGGATCAGATTTACGAGGCGATCACTTCCCAATCCAACATCATCAATCCGGACGACGGGACTGTATTCCGCACGCGGCCGGGCTATCTGGTCGCTAATAATTTCCGTGCGGATCCTAACGCGTTGTATTACCTGACCGGTGGCGGGAATGACTTCTTACAGGGGCGGGTGCTGAGTCTGTCGCAATCTCGCGACGCAGCTGACCGACTGGCCGATAGCGCCCAAGTGCTGCAACAGGCAGGGGCGAAGTACATCATGGTCTGGCTGCTGCCGGACATCGGTCAGACGCCAGCGGTATCGGGCACCATCCTTGCCCCTTTCACTTCGATACTCAGTGGCGCGTTCAATACTCAGTTGGTCAGCAGGCTAGCGCAGATAGACGCTGAAATCATTCCGCTGAACGTACCCCGCTTCGTTTCAGAAACCCTGGATAACCCGGCGCGCTTTGGTCTGGCCGCTGACCAGAATCTGGTGGGTACCTGTTTCAGCGGCAACAGTTGTGAGGAAAACAGTACCTATGGCATCAGCAGCGCCACACCAGACCCCAGCAAGCTGCTGTTCAACGATGGCGTGCATCCCACTGAGGCCGGGCAGCGGCTAATTGCCGATTACGCCTACTCCTTGCTGGCGGCTCCATGGGAAGTCAGCCTGATGCCGGAAATGGCCAATGGCACGTTACGCACTCAGCAGGATGAGCTTCGCAGCCAATGGCTTGCAGATTGGGGCAACTGGCAGCGCGTCGGTGAATGGCGGGCCATTGTGGCGGCGGGCGGTCAGAAAATGGATTTCGACGCGCAGGACAATTCAGCCAATGCAGACGGACACGGCTACAACTTGACCGTTGGCGGCAGCTATCGTTTCGCAGAGAAATGGCGCGCAGGCATGGTGGCAGGGGCGTATCGGCAGAATCTGGACGCTGGCGAACGGGATTCGGACTACAAACTCAACAACTATCTGGCGACGGCCTTTGTCCAATATCAGGCCAACCATTTGTGGGCTGACCTTGCCGCTTCGGGCGGCCACCTTGATTACGAGAATGCCGAACGCAAGTTCGCCCTGGGAATTGCCGAGGGCAGCGAGAAAGGCGATACCGACGGTGAAATCTGGGGGGCGAGTGCACGATTGGGCTTTGATCTTGCCGGAGCCAGCAGCAGCTGGCACCTCTCGCCGTTCATCAGCGCTGATTACGCCCATGTGAACGTCAATGGCTATTCGGAAAAAGGCAATCGCTCCACAGCTCTGACCTTCGATGACCAAAAGCGCAAATCACGACGTCTCGGCGGTGGTCTGCAGGGCAAATTTCTGATCACGCCCTCAACTCAGTTGTTCGCCGAAGTCGCTCATGAGCGGGAGTTTGAGAGTGACCCGCAAGACGTCACCATCGCCCTGAACAGCCTGCCGCTCAATGACTTCACCCTGGAAGGCTACACACCACAACGAGACTTGAACCGCGCCACGCTTGGCATAAGCCAGAAACTGACCCAGGACCTGAGCCTGCGTGCCAGTTACAACTGGCGCAAGAATGACGATGTGAAACAGCAGGGAGTGAATCTGGCGGTGAGTCTGGATTTCTAAACGGCGCGGCCCACAAGATGATGTGACGACGTGGGACCGGCTTTAGCCGGGAAGGGGTCAGTACAACCGATCAATTTACAGCGGATGTACTGACCTCTTCCCGGCCAAAGCCGGTCCCACGTTTCCCGTCGCTTTCGGCGCTTACTGCTCCTGCTCAGCCAACGCCACCGCGCGGAACATCGCGCGGCGTTTGTTCAGGGTTTCTTCCCATTCCAGCACGGGCACCGAGTCGGCGACGATGCCGCCACCGGCTTGAACATGCAGTTCGCCGTTTTTGATCACGGCAGTACGGATCGCAATCGCGGTGTCCATGTTGCCGTTCCAGGCCAGGTAACCCACTGCGCCGCCGTAGACGCCACGCTTGACGGGCTCCAGTTCGTCGATGATTTCCATGGCGCGAATTTTCGGCGCGCCGGACAAGGTACCTGCTGGCAGAATCGCCCGCAGTGCGTCCATCGCGGTCAGGCCGCTTTTCAGTTGGCCGGTGACGTTGGAAACGATGTGCATCACGTTGGAATAACGTTCGATGACCATTTTTTCCGTGAGCCGCACTGAGCCGATTTCCGAAACGCGTCCGGTATCGTTCCGTCCCAGATCGATGAGCATCAGGTGTTCGGCGATTTCCTTGTCGTCCGATAGCAAATCTTTTTCCAGCGCCAGATCCGCTTCTTCGTTGGTGCCCCGTGGTCGGGTGCCAGCAATTGGCCGAACAGTAATCAGGTTGTCTTCGACTCGCACCAGCACTTCTGGCGAACTGCCAACGACGTGGAAGTCGCCGAAATTAAAGAAGTACATATAAGGAGTCGGGTTGAAGCAGCGCAGCGCCCGATACAAATCGATCGGCGCGGCCTTGAAGTCGATGGACATACGTTGCGAAGGCACCACCTGCATCACGTCGCCCGCCAGGATGTATTCCTTGATGGTGTCGACGGCTTTCTCGTAATCATCCTGAGTGAAGCTGGAACGGAACACCGGGTCTGCAGCTTGCGGGCGGGTCAGGTCAAGGCCACGACGCGGGGTGATGGGCTGACGCAGTTTTTCCATCAGCTCCTCAAGACGCGCCAGCCCGCTTTCATAAGCGTCCTGCTGCGCAGGGTCGACCAGCACGATGGCGTGCATCTTGCCCGCCAGGTTGTCGAACACCACTACGGCATCGGAGACCATCAGCAGGATGTCCGGCACGCCCAGTGGATCGGGGTTCGGGCATTTGCCCAAACGCTTCTCGACGTAGCGCACGCAGTCATAACCGAAGTAACCCACCAGCCCGCCGTTGAAGCGCGGCAAGCCTGGAATGGTCGGTACGTTGTAGCGCGCCTTGAAGTCTTCGACAAACGCCAGCGGGTCTTCAGCCTTGAGGCTTTCGATCTCGACGCCATCGTGAGTCACGCTGACGTCATGATCATGCACGCGCACGACAGTGCGGCACGGCAAACCAATAATCGAATAACGGCCCCACTTCTCCCCCCCCTGCACCGACTCCAGCAAATAAGAGTTCGGTTGATCGGCAAGCTTGAGGTAGATCGACAGCGGCGTGTCGAAGTCGGCAAGGGTTTCGTAAGCAAGCGGTATGCGGTTGTAGCCAGAAGCAGCCAAACGCAGGAATTCTTCGCGATTCATCATCAGCCTCGTAGGTGAGGGTTAGCAGTCAGGTAAGCAAACAGTGCCGGTAAACGTATCCGGCCGGATTC
Organism: Pseudomonas syringae; assembly: GCF_000737245.1. GTDB lineage: Bacteria > Pseudomonadota > Gammaproteobacteria > Pseudomonadales > Pseudomonadaceae > Aquipseudomonas > Aquipseudomonas syringae_J. The sequence goes on from NZ_JPQU01000058.1 coordinate 18,212, forward strand.
AAGTCAGGCGCGCCAACGCCAACGGGCCAGGGCCTTGATGACTTTCATCCAGAGTTTGCGAGTGACCACCACGATGGAATCTCTAAAGGAGGGATCTTTGATTTCCGGCAACATTATCCCAGCGTCCAGATCGAGGCAACCGGGAATCAAGCGTCGCAGATCATCAATGACCATCGCCGGCGCTTCTTCTTCGATCGGCCGACCATGATTGTAACCGTAGCTCATGGCAACACAGGCGACACCAGCAGCCTTGGCAGCCTGTATATCACTGCGCGAATCACCCACAAACAGCGACTGCGAAGCCGGAATGTTGGTCATTTTCATGACGAAAAACAGCGCGGCCGGATCGGGCTTTTTGGTTGGCATGGTGTCGCCACCGATGATCAGGCGGAAAAACCGCCCCAACTTCATTTCATCCAGCAGCGGCGCGACGAAACGCTCCGGCTTGTTGGTGATCAGCGCCATTTCGACGCCTTTCTTCTGCAGCCATTTCAGGGTTTCCCGCACGCCGGGATAGACCGAGGTGAACTCATGCTTTTCGGCATAGAAGTTCATGAAGATCTCCAGAGCCTGCTCAGCCTGGGCGTCATCGACAGCGCTGTGATCGAGATCATTGGCCAGGGCCCGACGCACCAGAATCGGCGCACCGTTGCCAATCCAGTTTCTGACTGACGCCAGACCCGCCACCGGGCGACCGAGTTCGAGCAGCATTTTATCCACTGCGACTGCCAGATCTGGCACTGAGTCCACCAGGGTGCCATCCAGATCGAACATGATCAGCTTGGGAAGACGACCCGGGAACAGCTGCTCGAAGCCGCTCATGCGCGAGACAACGCCAACTCTGCGCGCATTTTGTCGATCACGTGTTTGTAGTCCGGGGTATTGAAGATAGCTGAACCGGCAACGAAGGTATCAGCACCGGCAGCGGCGATTTCGCGGATGTTATTGACGTTGACGCCGCCGTCGATTTCCAGACGAATATCCAGACCCGAGGCATCAATCAGCGCTCGCGCTTCACGCAGTTTGTTCAGAGTGCCGGGGATGAATTTCTGGCCACCGAAGCCTGGGTTGACGCTCATGAGCAGGATCATGTCGACCTTGTCCATCACGTATTCCAGCAGGTTCAGGGGCGTGGCCGGGTTGAACACCAGACCCGCCTTGCAGCCGCCCTCTTTGATCAGTTGCAGCGAGCGATCAATGTGCTGGGTCGCTTCCGGGTGGAAAGTGATGTAGGTCGCGCCGGCTTCAATGAAGTCACCGATGATGCGATCCACGGGGCTGACCATCAGGTGCACATCGATGGGTGCTGTCACGCCGTATTTACGCAACGCCGAACACACCATCGGACCAATGGTCAGGTTCGGTACGTAGTGGTTGTCCATCACATCGAAGTGAACAATGTCCGCGCCAGCGGCCAGCACGGAGTCGACTTCCTGGCCCAGACGGGCGAAATCAGCGGAAAGAATCGATGGAGCAATGAGGAAGGGCTGCATGACGCACCTTTTTGAGCAGAATCACGGTGGCGCGCATTGTACTCCAAGCGTCTGCTGGCGCGAGTGCTCTCTCGTAGGAGCGGCTTTAGCCGCGAGGACAGTATTCCGGACCAGGCAGCTTTGGCGGATTTACCGACCTCCTCCCGGCTAAAGCCAGTCCTACGAGGGGTAGATTCTTACTCTACAGCCGTGCGCAACTTCTCACTGCGCCCGCGCAGCCACTCCAGCACCAGCAACAGCACCACCGAGAAGCCGATCAGCAGGGTCGCGGCGGCGGCGATGGTTGGGCTGAGGTTCTCCCGGATACCGCTGAACATCTGCCGGGGCAAAGTCGCCTGCTCTGGACCCGCAAGGAACAGCGTGACCACCACCTCATCAAACGAGGTCGCGAAAGCAAACAGCGCCCCCGAGATCACGCCCGGTGCGATAAGAGGCAAGGTCACCCGGCGAAACGCGGTAAGCGGCGAGGCACCGAGGCTGGCGGCCGCACGCACCAGGTTGTGGTTGAAGCCCTGCAAAGTGGCCGACACGGTAATGATCACAAAGGGCACGCCCAATACCGCATGGACCAGAATCAACGACAGAAAGCTGTTGCCCATACCCAACGGCGCGAAGAACAGGTAACTCGCCACACCGATGATCACCACCGGCACCACCATCGGCGAAATCACCAGGGCCATCACCAGCGCTTTGCCGGGGAAGTTGCCACGGGTCAGGCCAATCGCTGCCAGGGTGCCGAATACCATGGCCAGCACAGTCGCCGCCGGAGCGATGATCAGGCTGTTTTTAAGGGCGCGCATCCACTCATTGGAGTTGAAGAAGTCTTGATACCAGTGCATCGAGAAGCCTTGCAGCGGATAGACCAGAAAGCTTCCGGAGTTGAACGACAACGGGATGATCACCAGCACAGGCAGCACCAGGAACAGCAGGATCAAGCCACACAGAATGCGCAGCGCGTAATACCAGACCCGTTCCAGCGGCGACGAATATGAACTCAGCATGATGACTCCCCTCAGCTCAGACGCAGGCGGCTGGCGCCGACCAACCAGTTATAAATCAGGTACAGCACGATGGTCGCCAGCAGCAGCAAGCCGCCCAGTGCTGTCGCCATGCCCCAGTTGATGCTGGTGTTGGTGTAGAACGCGACGAAGTAGCTGACCATCTGATCGTTCGGGCTGCCCAGCAAGGCCGGGGTGATGTAGTAGCCGATCGCCAGAATGAACACCAACAGACAACCAGCGCCGACACCGGCGTAAGTCTGCGGGAAGTACACCCGCCAGAAGCTGGCGAACGGATTGCAGCCCAGGGAAATCGCGGCACGCATGTAAGTTGGGGAGATGCCCTTCATCACGCTGTAGATCGGCAGGATCATGAACGGCAGCATGATGTGCACCATGGAGATATAAACCCCGACCCGGTTGAACACCAGCTCCAGCGGTTTATCGATGATGCCCATGGCCATCAGCGCGCCGTTGATCAGGCCGCTCGATTGCAGCAACACGATCCAGGCCGCGACACGCACTAGAATCGACGTCCAGAACGGCAACAACACCAGAATCATCAGCAGGTTGCTCTGGCGCGCCGGTAGGTTGGCCAGCAGGTAAGCCAGCGGATAGGCCAGCACCAGACAGATCACGGTAATGACGAAGCCCATCCAGAAGGTGCGGGCGAAGATGTCGAGGTAGATCGCTTGATCCGGGGTCGCCGGTGCCACTTCACCGAGGTCGTCGATGCGATGGTCCACAGCGGCCAGCAAATAATAGGGGGTAACACTACTGGTATTACGACGGATCACCTGCCAATAGGCCGGATCACCCCAACGCTCATCCAGCGCTTCGAGCGCATCCTTGTAAGAAGCAGGCTCTTCCTTGAACGGCAGCGCACGGGCGGTGCTCATCAACAGGCTGCGATAGCCGGCCAGTTCCATGTTCATACGTTTGGACAGATCACCCAGGGTGGAATTCTTGCGGGTTTGCGCCAGATCCATGCTCAGGGCTTTGTACACAGGCTCGGAAGGCAGGCCTTTGCCGTCCCACTTGGCCACTTCGATCACGGTAGTCGGTAAGGCATTGACCACTTCCGGGTTGCCGACGCTTTTGTAGAGCAACGCGACGATGGGCACCAGGAACACCAGCAGCAGGAAGATCACCAGCGGCGCAATCAGGGCCTGCGCCTTCCAGCGATTAACCCGTTCGGCGCGAGCCAGACGTTGCTTCAAGGTGGGGCTGGCGCCTTCAGTCAGGGGCACGGCGATGGCCATAGCGAACTCCGAAATCTTTCAAGAGGGGTGCATTCCCTACCGTAGGGAATGCACCCGGTTCTGACGTGGTGTGTTACTTGGCGGCCCAGGCGTTGAAGCGCTGTTCCAGTTGCTCGCCATTGTCATTCCAGAACTGCACGTCGATCTGCACCTGATCCTTGATGTTCTCGGCGGTAGTCGGCATGTTCTCAAGCGTTTCGGCGCTCAGGAGTTTGACGGCATCGGTGTTGGCCGGGCCGTAAGCGATGTTTTCCGAGAAGGTCTTCTGTTGCTCAGGCTGCAGGCTGTAAGCGATGAACTTCTTGGCCGCTGCAGCGCTTTTCGAGCCCTTCGGAATGGCCCATGCGTCGAAGTCATACACGCCGCCGGTCCAGACCACTTTGAGCTTGCTCTCTTTAGCGACGGCAGCGATGCGACCGTTGTAGGCCGAGCTCATGACCACGTCACCCGATTGCAGGAACTGCGGAGGCTGTGCGCCCGCTTCCCACCACTGAATGCTTGGCTTGAGTTTGTCGAGCATCTTGAAGGCGCGATCCTGACCGTCTTTGCTGGCCAGCACTTTGTAGACGTCTTTTGGCGCTACACCGTCAGCCATCAGGGCAAATTCCAGGGTGTACTTGGCGCCTTTACGCAAGCCACGTTTGCCCGGGAATTTTTCGGTGTTCCAGAAATCAGTCCAGCCAGTGGGTGCCGACTGCAGTTTGTCAGCGTTGTAGGCCAGAACGGTGGACCAGACGAAGAAGCCTGCACCACAACGAGTGATCGCGCCCGAAACGTATTTCGACTTGTCGCCGAACAGCGCAGGATCCAGCTCCTCGAACATGTCTTCGTCGCAGCCGCGAGCCAGTTCCGGCGACTCCACTTCTACCAGGTCCCAGTTAACGCTTTTGGTGTCGACCATGGCTTTGACTTTGGCCATCTCGCCGTTGTACTCGCCAGCGATGATCTTGCCGTTGCCAGCTTTTTCCCAAGGGGCGTAGAAGGCTTTTTCCTGTGCGGCCTTGTTGGCGCCACCAAACGATACGACGGTCAGGTCAGTGGCGGCCATGGCTTGCGCGGCACACATCATGCCCAGCGTGATTGCGGTGAACTTCAAAGATTTGAGCATTTCGTTGTTTTCTCCACGAGCAGTGTTGGTTTATGCGTTGTGGGCGATGTGATTCGCCTCTGGCTGATGCCTTTTTATTGATAGATCAATGCACGTGCTGCAAGGGGTCGAGCGCGCGAACATGCTCGATTTGCCATCCAATTGGCACAACGTCGCCAACGCTCAGGGCCGGGTCCAGCTCGGCGATGGGCTGCTTGACGAAGAAGTCGGTCTTACCTGCCACTTCCAGGCGCACACGAACGTGGTCGCCCAAATACACAAACTCTGCCACTCGACCGGAGAAGCGGTTAACGCAGCTTTCACTGTTTCCATTCAAACTGATGCGTTCAGGCCGGATCGACAGGGTGACGTCGTCGCCCACCTGGCCGACATTGACGGCTAGCGCCTCGACTTTCTCACCTTTCTCCAACTGCACAACGCAACGCTCACCAGTGTGGCTGAGCAACTTGCCGTTCAGGCGGTTGTTTTCGCCGATGAAGTTCGCGACGAAGGTGTTTTTCGGCTCTTCATACAGGCTGCGCGGCGGCGCGATTTGCTGGATTTCGCCTTGATGGAACACCGCCACGCGGTCGGACATGGTCAGCGCTTCACCCTGATCGTGGGTCACGTAGACCACAGTCACGCCCAGGCGTTGGTGCAGGTGCTTGATCTCCATCTGCATGTGTTCACGCAGTTGTTTGTCCAGCGCACCCAGAGGTTCATCCATCAGCACCAGCTGCGGTTCGAACACCAGCGCACGGGCCAGCGCCACACGTTGTTGCTGGCCGCCGGATAATTGCGCAGGGTAGCGATGGGCGAAGGTGCCCAGCTGAACCATGTCCAGCGCACGTTTGACCTTTTCGCTGACGTCGGTCTTGCTCATGCCGCGAACCGTCAGCGGGAAAGCGAGGTTTTCAGCCACGGTCATGTGCGGGAACAGTGCGTAGTTCTGGAACACCATGCCGATGTCGCGCTTGTGCGGAGGTACGTTGTTAATCGCCCGGCCAGCGAGGAGGATTTCGCCCGCGGTAGGTGTCTCGAAACCGGCCAGCATCATCAGGCTGGTGGTCTTGCCGGAGCCGGAAGGCCCAAGCAGGGTCAGGAACTCGCCCTTGCGAATATCCAGGTTGAGGTCTTTGACGATAAGGGCTTCGCCGTCGTAGCTTTTCTGCACACCACGAAAGCTGACCAGAACATCATTCGCCCCAGCGCTTGAATCGACGTTGCTCATTACCCACACCTTTGTTTTGTCTGCGTGGGATCAAGCCTAGTTTAGGCTGCGGCCCGCGCAAATCGGGGGGTAGGAGAGATTGGGGTAGGGAACGCCCTACAGGGATGGCGTGGATAGGTATGTGCGGGTGTCGCTATTTGTGTAAGCGCTACCCCATCACCAAGGCGCCGCGCTGTCACGCAGCAAACCAAGACCTGTAGGAGCGCGCTTGCCCGCGATTCGGTCTGTCAGTCGATGAATGTATCGGCTGTGCTGACGCGATCGCGGGCAAGCGCGCTCCTACAGATTTTTGTCGCTCACAGGTATGAGCAGGCTCACAACAACTTATGCTCCATCGCATATTTCACAAGATCAGCCAGGGAATGCAGGTTCATCTTCTGCATCAGCCGGGCTTTGTGGGTGCTGATGGTCTTGCTACTCAGGTTCAGTTGCAATGCGATGTCGTTGACGTTGGCGCCTTGGGCCAAGCGTTCGAATACCGAAAACTCGCGCTCGGAGAGCAGCGAATGCAATGGCCGGTTATCGGTCAGGCCGACTTCAAAGACCATGCGGTCCGCCAGATCCGGATCAATGTAGCGCCCGCCCGCGGCTACCCGGCGAATCGCCGTCAGCAATAAGGCTGGGTCGCTGTCTTTGGTAGCGTATCCGGCGGCACCGACCTTCAGAGCGCGGGCGGCCATTTGTGCTTCGTCGTGCATCGACAACACCAGAATCGCTGGCGGGTTGGTCAGTGCGCGAATCCGCGGGATCGCTTCCAGACCATTGACCCCAGGCATGGAGATATCCAGCAGCACCACCTCGCATTCCACATGACGCAGGGTTTCCAGCAACTGCTCACCATTGCTCGCCTCGCCAACCACTAACAAGTCCTTGGCCAGGCCAATCAATTGCTTGATCCCTTCGCGGACAATGGTGTGGTCTTCGGCTACCAGTACTCGGATCACTTCTGTTGCTCCTGTACGAGACGCTCCTGGACAAGAGGGTCCAGCGGAATATAAGCCCGCAAGGTTGTGCCTTCACCCGACTCGCTGTCCAGTTCCAATCGGCCACCCAGCATCAATACCCGCTCACGCATGCCCACCAGACCGAAGGAAGCCGGGCGGCCCTTGTGCTGGACAAAGCCGACACCGTCATCGGCGATGGTCATGCACATCACGCCCTCCTCCAGGGTCAGGCTGATCTCCACGGTATGCGCCCGAGCGTGGCGCATAACGTTGGTCAGCGCCTCCTGAAGAATGCGGAACATGCCGATCGCCCGGGCGTCGCTGAGGGGCGGCAAGTTGTCCGGCACATCTACCAGACATGGAATCTGCGTGCGCGCCTCAAAGCGCTGGGCCTGCCACTCAATAGCGGAAGCGATGCCCGCATCAAGGATTGGCGGGCGCAGTGCCGTCGCCACATCACGCACCAGCTGGAACAGCTGGGAAATCAGCCGCTTCATGCTGTTCAAACGGTCGCGCAAGCCAGGGTCGAGCTCGGCATAGGCCAGCTCACACATGGACGTTTCCAGCTTCAGCACGGTCAGCATCTGGCCCAGCTCATCGTGAACTTCGCGGGCGATACGCGCCTTCTCTTCTTCGCGCACACTTTCCAGATGCGCTGACAGCTCGCGCAGTTGCTCGTGATAGCGACGGCGCTCGGTGACGTCAGCGAGGAACACCACCAGGTATTCGGATTCCTGAAAGCGCAGAAAACTCAGGGAGACATCGGCGGGCAGGATGCTGCCGTCGGCGCGGACGCAGTTGGTTTCGAAGGTCTGGGCAATACCTTCGCTGGTACGCGCGCTTTTCCACAGGTTCAGCCAGCGGTCCATGTGCAGGGTTGGTTCGAAATCAATCAATGGCCGATCCACCACGCCTTCGGCCCCGTAACCCAGCATGCTTTGGGCTGCCTGATTGGCGTAACGCACGCGGCTGTCCCAGTTGACCCAGAGAATCCCGACGGTGCTCTGATCGATGGAGAACTGTGCCAGCCGCAGCGCTTCTTCGCCCGCCTCGCGCAACGACAGCTCGTCACGCGCGATCAACACCTCGCGCTCCAGCGCCTGCTGCTGACGACGCTGCCAGATCACGATGGCGAAACAGGCCAGTAGCATCACCAGCAGTAGCAGGCACAAGTTCTGCCAGAAGCCCGGTGACTCAGTGGCTTTCACCGAATTGAGTGGCAGCCAGCGGGCATGCAGTTGTTCAAGGTCTTTGGCGGGAATGGCATGCAGGGCGGTGCTGATGATATCGGCCAGCTCCGGCGCGTTTCGCGGTGAGGCAATACGCAGCAGTTGCGGGAAGCCGATATCACCCACGATGCTCAGCCCGGCAAACTCAGGCTCGCGGGACAGGCGGCTGAGTTGCGCCTCGTCCAGCACTGCGTAACGCGCCTGCTGGCTCAACAATAATTGCAGCGCCTGACGCTCCAGCGGAACACCTTGCAAATTGATATGCGAGTACGTGTTCTTCAGATAATCCGCCGTGACGCTGGGCATGCGCACCGCAACCCGTGTTCGCCTATCGAGAGTTTCAAGATCCACCACGCCGCTGCCATCACGCTCACCGACTACCAGTTGTGACACACGCATATAGGGATCGGAAAACAACCAGAGGCGTAGCCCCGCTGGTGTCTGTGTCAGACCCGGCGCGATATCTACCATGCCTTGTGCCAGAGCATCTTCAAGCGCGGCCTGATCGGGGAAGCTGCGCCAGAGCAATTCGGTTTGCAGATTTTTGCCGAGCAAGTTCATCAGGTCGACGTTGGCGCCCGAATACTGCTGCTGTCGGCGATCAAGCTGTGCGTAAGGCGCCTGCAGCACCAGACCCACTCGCAACGGGCCATGCTGAGCAAGCCAGGCACGTTGCTGTGCCGACAATGGCGTCAACAGGTCAATGGCCGGGGCGTCCTGCGCCCTTGCCATAAAGGACATAAAGAGCAGGATCAGACAGCCGATAACTCCAGTACGCAGCAGAACCCTCATCAAAGTGTCGTTCCCATATGTTCTGTGTACTCGTTCGAAGCGCTGCATACCCTCAGGCACGGGCCTGACAAATGCGCATCAACCCATTAGGCTGCCGGGATAGTTTCCGGCCTGGAATATTCAATGTCGTACACCTTTCGCGCAATTCTTCCTACGCTGTGCCTGGCGCTGATATTACCTTGTGGATTGCCTGCCATGGCGGCCGATCCAGAACCGAGCAAAGATAAGCCGACAGAACCCGCCGTGGAACGCCCACCGCTGCTGCCTCGCACCCAGGAAGACGCCTTGGCGCTGGAGGGCCAACTGCCGGTCGCCGATCAACAGCAATTGCAGGCGGGCGACATCAGCTTTCTCGCGCTGTGGAAACCGGCCAACACTGAAGATCCAAAAGGTGCGGTTATCATCATCCCGGGGGCCGACGAGTCTGCCGATGCGCCCGGTGCAGTGGGCCCGCTGCGGCGCAAGTTCCCGGACATTGGCTGGGCGAGCCTTAGTCTGACCTTGCCGGACCAACAGGCTGATTACAGCCAGGCCCGGGAAGTAGAAGCCGCACCCGCCGAAGCCGGTGCCACCGACAAACCCAAAGAAGCACCGAAAGCGGCTGCGCCAACCGAAGCCGAGACTGCTGAAGCGGCAGAAAAGGAATCCGCCGCAGAAACCGCACGGGCTGCGGCGGCCGAGGAACAGGCCAAGGCGCAGGCCGAGCAGATTTTCGCCCGTTTCGACAGCGCCATCAGCTTCGCCCAGCAGAACAAGGCCCGGAGCATTGTCCTGCTCGGGCATGGCAGCGGTGCCTACTGGGCTGCGCGTTACTTGAGTGAACGGCAAGCGCCACTGGTGCAAAAGCTGGTCATGCTCACCGCGCGTGAGCCTCTGGACACCAAGCCGCTGCTCATTGATCTGGTGCCAGCGCTGAAAGTCAAAACCTCGGACTTCGTCTACAAAGAGCTGACCGGGGCACGCAAGGCCGCCCAAGAACGTCTGCGAGTCAGCAAGCGCAGGAAAGGGCCGGGCTTCGATCAGATCACCCTGACCGCCATCCCCGGCAACGGCGCCGCAGAACAGGAACAGATGTTTCGCAGGGTTCGCGGGTGGGTTGAGGCGGAGTAAGGCGGGTTTATTGTGTGCAGTGCTTGCCCGTGAAGAACCGCGACGCGGTCTAACTGACGATCCGCAATCCACTGTAGGAGTGAGCTTGCTCGCGATAAATGATAACGCGGCCTGCCTGACACACCGCAGCGCCCGATTCGCGGGCAAGCCCCGCTCCCACAGGAGTGATCTCAGTATTGGCGCGAGGACGTGGGACCGGCTTTAGC
>NZ_JPQU01000059.1 GCF_000737245.1 Pseudomonas syringae
GCGGGTGATAAAGGCCAGGTCGCTTTCGCCGTATTGCATGACCTGTTCGCGCTTGGGATATTCACGCTGCAGCTGCAAGTTCAAGTCATAGTTTTTAAAGCCATGGCGGCTCAGCAATATGCTCTCAACGATCTCCGGCACGGACTGCTTTTGATAAATACGGTATTGCCTGCCCCTGTCGAGCAGGGCAAGGCGCGGCTGCAAGAGGATTTCATAGCGAGCTTCATCCCTTGAATCGGAAAGCCGCTTTAATCCGGTGACCACGCCATACACCGTGCGTAACGGCGGCTCGGGGATAACAGTCAGCCAGTCAGGGCTCATCCGCGGAAACTTCGGCGCTGGGCCGTAAAGGCTGAACCAGGCCTTACGCCCGAGTATTTGGGCTGGCGCGAGGTCCTGCTCGGTGCAGGTGAATTCAATCGTGTATTTGAACGGCTCGCTGAGCTTTTCTTCACCTGTGAAGGTCAAAACGTCGAGGGTTGCCTGGACTTCAGAGACCCTGAGTTTGTGGCGGCTGTGGACGAAAAAGTCGGTTATCGGCTGAGCCATGTTCAAGCCTCCGTGGCGTTGGGTGAGTTCGCGTCCAATGCAGAATTGAAGTGCAGAGCACTGCCCCAGCTTCTATTCCGCTGAAGGTTCTTTGAGTCGGCGCATGCCGGACAAAAAAGCTGTCGAAGTTGATTCGTATAAATATGAACTTGCCCGTATAAGACTGGCCGCGCTCATGGGTACGTAACAATAAGTGACCGGCGGCTTGAACTCTACCCACACCCCCTCAACAGAGAGGTTTCCCTCATAACTCACGGATAATTCCTACAGGGCAATCAGGACTTAACTTACCTGCGACTGAATTTTAGAGACATGCACCCCCTACAAAAAAAGTTACCGCAGATAGACTTATATATTTCTCGGAGTGAAATTCGGAAACTTCCGATCAATTATCAGAAAGTCCCTACAAATCATTATTTCCGCACTAACTATCTACCACCCCCACCCCCCAAATCCTGATTGATTGAAACCCAAAGCAGGCCCTTCTCCGGCCTGCGTTTTCAGACTCAATATGCAATCAGGATGATCAGTACGTTATGCAGCAACTCACTCAATTCTTCCCCACTCCGGCGGAAAATTTGCCACTGGCGGTCGCGGCACTGGCTCGGCTTGGCGACCTCGATGTAGCGCTTCGCAACGAGCTGAAGTCTTTGCCCGACCCCCTTGTGAAAGACCCCGCGGTGCTCATCGAGCAGATCGACGCTTACTGGCAAGCCCCCAGTGCTCAGGGCAAGAGCCGTCGGACGATGTTCATCGAGGCCATGGGGCAAGGGCTGCGTGACGAGGTGATCGTCAAGATTCATGAGCGCAACCTGGACAAGGCTTACGTCGATTGCATCCCGGCAAAAAACAACGACGCCATTCTCCCGGAGAGCTACGCCCTTCACGTGCATCTGAGCGATAACGACCTGTGTGAAATTGCTGGCGCGTTGGTGTTCATCAACGATCAGGGTCGGGCTTTGCTGGTGCTGCCCGGTGTCGGCGCAGAGGGTTTTGCCAGTCGCAACGCGTTGGGCGAAGCGCTGGTTCACTGGCTGAACCATGAGGTACTGCAAGAGGCGCTGTTCAACAATGCAGCGCTGCGCGATCAGGAGTTGATTGAAGCCATAGGCAGCGACCCGCAATTGCACCTGGAACCTTTCACGGTCGCCGACCTGCGCCTTGAACCCGTTACGGGCAACCCCTTCGAACATGCTTTCGAGCGCCAGCTGGAAAAGCAGCGCAATGATATCCGCCACGCCTGTAACGACAGCACGTCCAATGCCGGACTCGAAAAAGCCATCAGTATGCCGGGCTTGATCGGCCCCGGCGCCATGCTTGCACAGCGCCAGATTGCTTACTGGGAGCGCCAGCAACGCAGAAATCTGCCTCACTGGATCAAGGTCGCCAGCCAGGACGATCTTGATCAATATCAGCAACGCCTGACTCATTACGATCAGAGTCGTACTGCGCTGATCAGCGCTTTGGGTGGCGCGGCGTCCCATGAGCAATATGCGCGCCTGCACCTGCGCGCACGCCTGGCGTCTGATCTGGGCTACGACCTTGAGCCTGAGCAGATTGTGGTCACCATGCAGCGCCGGCTGGGGATTACTGGCGAACTCTATACGACCAAGCGCTCGTTGTTGCAGCTGGCTTTATACGGATTGCATCCCGGCGATCTATCTGCGGATTCGCACTTTCAGACGCTGACGACCCTGCGTCTGAACGATGCGCTAATGGACACGACTCATCCACTTCTGACCAACGCTTACATCGCAAAGCTGATAGATGAGTTGAACCTGGGCACGAACTTTCGCGAATACCAGCGCGTGGCTTATGCCACTGAGCATAATCAGCAGCTGATGCGCCAGCTGACGCGCAAGCAGATCACTGCATTGGCTTACGCAGCAAAGATGCAGGCGCATATTTCGGCAGACGACTTTGCAATCATTGAGCAAATCGAGGGTGACGCAACCGGTCAGACAACCCCCAATCTGCAGGTCCAGCAGATCAAGCTCGACGATGGCGAAATTCTGGGCGGGCTGTTGGTATTCCGTAAAAACGACAGCCAGGGGCAGCTTGAGCGACTGGTGATGTTCGCCGCCGACGCGCCGAGAGCGCAACGTTTTCAAGCCTTCGATAATCAGAGGCAACTGACTCATGAGCTGGTTAGCTGGACAACCTCTACGGAGATGAGCCAGTACTTGCTCAAACAAGTCTCGGCTTCCAGTCGCGAGAACCTGGAAACGCGATTTGCCGCCCTGCGTCTCAAGCCCAGCCCGCCAGCCAATTACGTTCAGCTCATCACTCGCAGCCACTACAACCAGGCACTTGGGCAGTTCGTGCGCCAGCATGTGCGGGTGGCCGCCGCCGACCAGGCGCAGCGCACGCCAGACTGGTATCTGCGCGCCAGCCCCGCTCAACGTCAGGAGCTGTTGGCCCTGGAAGATGCGATTGCCGGTGCCACACAGAATTACCACGCCAAACCTCCGACCCAGGCTCAGGATTTCGAGGAGTACGTTCACCAGCGCGCCAGCAAGAAAATCAGTGAACTGCTGGGCGTCGCGGAAGGCAGCGTCGATCCTGACCACATCATCATCACCTCCGAGCGTGAGGTACTCAGCTACACGAAAATGCTGCGCAACGGCTATGACGACACTCTGGGCCTGCTCAAAAGCGGCGCTGACGGCCAGGCCACATTCAGCGGCCCGTCGCATGTAGACCTGACGCCACTGACTCCGCAAAAAGTCGCACGCTCGGTGCATGGCAAGTGGCTCAGCGACGACTACATCAAGCTGGTCAGGGACACCCTGCTCGACCCCGAATCTCCCGGCTACCTACACCGCCGACGCAGCAGCCTGCAAGTTACCGTGTTGCAAATGAAGGCGGCCGCACTGCGCAGCCATCTGAAAGGTCAGCTCGACAGCCGCCACTATCAATGGCTGCGCCTTGCCATGGATCATCTGCACCTGACCGATAGCGAAGCTCGTCGTCGCTATCCGCTGCACACCTTGCAACTGCGTCTGGAAAACCCGTTGATCGGCAGCGACCTTTCCGAAGTGGGCGAAGTGGCGAAAGACATTTACAACGTCATTTCTCCCACCAAGGTCGAGCTGATCCAGATTGAGACCGTGCAAGGCTGCTATCTGTTGTCATCCTCCGACGCCACCCAGGCCGCCATGCTTTACACCCCACAAGCACCGGACGGCTTGGAGTTTCGGCTGTTGAGCGACTTCAAAACCTCACTTTCCAGCCCCGGCATGATCGACTACTACAAAGACCGCTGCCGGATCAATGCACGGCGCAAACTGTCGTTTTTCCTCAGGGACATGGAGCAAGGCGGCGAGAGCAAACCGCCAGTTATCCCCCGCGATGCGGTGAGCGACTTCCAGGACATCTGCTTCAATCGACCCCTTGAGCGCCAGTTGCGCGATGTCGAAGACACCACCACAGGCCGCAGCGACATGCTCGCACGGCTGGCGTGGATAACCTTCGAACTGGTTGCGACGGTAGCCACTCTGCCCTTCCCGCCTGCCAGCTTTGCGGTCGGCGCCTTGCTCTCTCTGCGTGACAGCATGAAAGCCCTCCAAGCCTTCGCCAATGGTGACCTGGAAGCCGCCAGCGGTTACATCCTCAGCTCACTGTTCAACAGTCTGGGCGCTGCGGGGGATTTATCCGCCGGCATGAAGGGCTTCGGTGCACTGCGCCAGGTCGGTCACAACGGCAAACACGCTTCGCTAGCACGGATCACGCGCGCACCGAGCCAGGCTGAAATGCGCCCGGTGAACCTTGATGGGGATACCTTCTGGCGCAGCCAACCGAACGCCAATGGTCATGCAGCGGTGTATCGGGTGAGCGCCGAGCAGGCCCACCCCCCACAGGCCACCGGACAGTTCGCCCGTCGCGACCTGGACGGACAATGGCGTCCCTTGAGCCAGCCTGTGGGTCAGCCGCGCACCTTGAGTGCCAACGGTGTGAAACAGGGGTTAGCGTTGAATATCTCACTGGAAAATGCGACCCCGCTGGCATCTGCCCATGGCAAGGGGGTGAGCATGGTCAACGGCAAGCACTACATCGAACTCGGCTCCCAAGTCTTCGAAGTGCAATTCGATGCAAGCGCCCGTTACTGGAATATTATCGATCCGCAAAACCCGTTCGCTTTCTACGGCAAACAACCGGTGTATCTGGATCTTCAGGGTAAATGGCAGTTGCCCAAACGCCCCAATCTGGCTGGCGGCATGGATGAATCATTCAGGCCGCTGGTCAGTGAGGCCACAACTGCGCAAGCGATTACCGCCGCTGTGGTCCCCTATGAACTGCCTCTGAAGTTGCGCTCTCATTTCGATATCCTCGCGCACCCGGGCAGGTCCTATAACGATCTAGGGCTGGATCTGGACGAGTACTTCGAATCGGTATTCCGCAACAGCCGCGCTGATTTCGCGTCACGCCGGGAAAAACTCTATACAGATGCACAAGCGGCAATTCCTTCTCTCATTCCAGCGCCTCGGCCTGTGTTGCCGCTGCCTGAGGTCAGTGCGGATGCTGGCAGCCTGATCAGAAGAGTGTTCCAGAACAGCAACGCCATGGTGATTGGCGAGGCTCCAAGATCCGTTGCCAGCAAGCGTTTGCTGATCGACAACATGGCTGCACTGGCTGAACAGGACGTGAAGGTCCTGTACATCCAGCATCTGTTTACCGATCTGCACATGTACAAGCTGGAGAAGTACCGCAAGCTGGGGGCCAGATGCAAAACAGGCTCCAGTGAGCTGAGGGTCTGGCTTGAGAGCCTGAACGAAGGCGCGCTGAAAAACCGCAGCAGGGACTATGACTACTACCACCTGATCAAGGCCGCACACCGCCACGGTCTTGAAGTCCGTCCGCTCAGTTCGTCGGTCAGCTATCCGCTCATCCACAACCCGGTGGCATCGGCCGCCGCGGACGTTGCCAGCGATCAGAAAATGAGCAATTACTTCAGTTATCTTTTGATCAATGCCGATACCGCTGCCCATCCCGAGCGGCGCTGGGTGGCGTTGCTCGATCAAAAACTCGCCACCAGCTACCAGGAAGTCCCAGGCGTCGCCGAGCTACATGGCGCAATCAGCATTCGCGTACATGACGTACCTCAGGGGCGGCCAACGCTGATCAGCCGAGATATTGAAGGCACAAACACGGCGTTCGGCAAGGCTGACTTCAAGATTGAAATTGCCAACCCGTTGCTCAGTGATCAAGGTACCTCGGGGCTCACTAAGGTCCAGCCCTCAACACCAAGCCTGTTGGACGATGCGCTGCATCGACAGATCCTCGGAACCAATGGCGCCAGGATCGACGACAGCTTTGTCGGTAAACCTGGCTTTGAGTGGACGGAAGCCGGCGGATGGCGGGCGGTCGACGCGCAACATTGGCCCGCTGAAAGCCCACCTACAGCCATCCAGCTATCGTTGCTCGATATCACCTACGGTATGCCCGCCGACACACGTGGCACCCTGCATGATTTGATCAACTTCAAACGCCGGGGGCTGGACTCACGATATTTCCTCGAGAGCGTTGGGGATTCGCGGGTACAGGACATTTTTTTCACTCTGCGCGGCAAGCTCCAGAAAGACGCACGCAAGATCATTGCCCACGAGTTGCCAAGCCGTCCGACGGTACCCTCCGTGTCGCCGGGAATCAGCCAGAGCGATTTGCTCGAAGATCTTTATCAGCATACCAACGGCGTGGTGATTGGCGAAAATCACTCATCTATTGCCAGTAAAAAACTGATCATCGACAACCTGCCGTTACTGGCCCGCCAAGAGGTGAAGACGCTGTACATGGAGCACCTGCTCAGCGACTTGCATCAGGCCGATCTGGACCGTTTTTTCGAAACCGGGCACGTGAGCAAGTCGCTGCTCCACGACCTGAGAAAACTCGACTTGGGTCATCACACCGACCCAGACGGCATCTACACCTTTGAGCAATTAGTGATCAAGGCGCGAAACCATGGTCTGGAGGTCAGGGCTATCGACTGCGCAGCCAGCTACCACATCAAAGAAATTGACCACCCTGCGCTCACCACCCGGCAACAGATGTTCAGCTTTTTCGCGTCGCGTACGCTGCGTAAACACCAGGCAGTGATGGGCTCCCACAAATGGATCGCGCTTGTCGGGAACAGCCACGCCAGTACTTACGAGAAAATTGTCCCTGGTCTGGCCGAACTGGAAGGCGGGATTAGCATCCGCGTGCTTGATGTCAGGCCCGGCCAGTCACGAGGTGTTTCGATAGATCCTGGGGAAAGTCTGCCGATTTCGCTGACCCATCGCGAAAGCTTCATCAAGAGCGATCTGCGCCTGGAAATGGAAACCCTCAAGCCAGCCGTGGCGGTCAGGCCCCCGCAATCCCTGCCGGTCGAGGAAAGGCTGACAAGGCCGGGGATGTTTCTGATCGAGCAAGGCAACGACAGCCTGCAGGTTATCGTCCATCGCTCACGGGATTACGCGATCCACCGCACGCCGGTGAAGGTCAATGCCCAAGGTCAGGTCTATGTGGAACGAAGCACCTGGCCTGCCGTGCACCAGAAACCTTTTGAAGACATGGATGCGCTGATTGTCGGCCTTGAGGAGATAAACCTGACTCGGGTGGCGTGAGATGCGGCTAGCTTGTGGGGCCGGGCTTGCCCGCGATGAATGAAAACGTGGCTTATCTGCCAAACCCCAGCGCCTGATTCGCGGGCGAGCCTCGCTCCAACGGGTTCGACGATTTTTGTGGGAGCCGGGCTTGCCCGCGAAGAACGATGACGCGGTATGCCTGCCAAACCGCGCCGCCTGGTTCGCGGGCAAGCCTCGCTCCAACGGGTTCGACGATTTCTGTGGGAGCCGAGCTTGCTCGCGATGAACGATGACGCGGTGTGCCTGCTAAACCGCGCCGCCTGGTTCGCGGGCAAGCCTCGCTCCAACGGGTTCGACGATTTCTGTGGGAGCCGAGCTTGCTCGCGATGAACGATGACGCGGTATGCCTGCTAAACCGCGCCGCCTGGTTCGCGGGCAAGCCTCGCTCCAACGGGTTCGACGATTTCTGTGGGAGCCGAGCTTGCTCGCGATGAACGATGACGCGGTGTGCCTGCCAAACCGCGCCGCCTGGTTCGCGGGCAAGCCTCGCTCCAACGGGTTCGACGATTTCTGTGGGAGCCGAGCTTGCTCGCGATGAACGATGACGCGGTGTGCCTGCCAAACCCCAGCGCCTGATTCGCGGGCAAGCCTCGTTCTTGAGGGGATCACCGAACCTGCTAAACCTTCGGCAAGCGCTGTTCCAGCAACTGGTGCAGCGCGCTGTCGGCGGGCCAGTTGCGCATGAAGCGGGCGCGATCGCGGGCGAAGGCGGTGGCGAATGAACTTTGCGAGCTGTGTTGGCACATGGCGTCCAAGTCGATCAACGCCCAGCGATCCTGATGCCAGAACACGTTATGGCCCTTCAGATCGCCATGACTGATGCGTTCACGGATCAACTGCTGGAAAAGCTCATCCAGCGCCAGCAATTCACTTTCCGGCGCCTCACCTGAAGCGATATAGGGCGCAAAGCGCTCGATGATGTCCAGCCCGGGCAGATATTCGGTCACCAGATACGCCTTGCCGCGTAGACCAAGAACTCGCTGCTCCAGCAGCGCCAGCGGCTTGGGCGTAGCGATGCCGAGAAACAGCAGTCGATTCCCTTCGCGCCACGAATGCCAGGCTCGGCTTGGACGCCAGAAACGCTTGAACCAGTGGGCAACGTCCTTGATGTTGTAGCGTTTGATCACCAGGCTGCGACCATTGACTTCAACCCGCCCCACACTCGCCGCACCACCGGTTTTATACAGGTGACCCTGCTCGAGTAATTGGTCGGCCTGGGCCAGCACCGGCAACATCGCGACCTCTTCTTCGCGGCGAATCGCCCGCAATCCGGACGCCCCATCCACCACGCTGAACAGGCTGCAATCGCGACCGGTCTTGTCGAGATAATCCTTCAAACGCCAGCTTCGAACCTTGTCGATCTGCTTCTGCAAGGCTTCCATTGGCAAACCGTGTTCGCCATTGCTGAGCAGGTAATGCACCAACAATTCTTCGGTAAACGGCTCAAGGGATTTGGGCAGCTGGGCGAAGAACACCCCGAGGTTTTCCAGCACCTTTTGCCGAGACAACGGCTTGCCGGCTTCTTCGACACGGATCCCCGCACCGTCGATCAGGTACAGCTTGCCGTGGCTACGCAACAGGTTGTCCAGATGCAGGTCTTCCTGCCACAGACCCTTGGCGTGCAGTTGCGCAATGGCAGATAACGCTTCGCCCAGCACCGCCTGCTGAGCATCGTTGAGCGGAGTCTGGTGTTCCACTTCAGCCCAGGCGTCGCCCAGGCTATGCGACTGTTCCAGAAACTCGAACAGCAGCCAGCCACCTTCGTTCTGTTCAAGACCATCGGCCAACAGCAGCGGCGTGGTCATGCCTTGTGCGGCTAGCAGACGCACGCCTTCGAGCTCACGCTGAAAATGCCGTGGGGCCTTTTGCCCGACCAGCAACTTGGCCAACACCGGCCGGCCTCGCCATACGCCTGCACCCACATAGCGCTGACCGGGCAACACCCGTAACAAGCTCAGCAGTTGCAGTTCGGCGGGGCCAGCCGCATCGGCCAGTGCCAGATTGATTGGCAAGGCGGGAGTGCGTCCGGCGTTCTTGAGTTCAGACAAACGCATCAACGGATCTCTTCGTGTTCGCTGCGGTGCGTACCGCGTTTATGACTGCCACGCTTGTCGAGCCGGGTATACCAGTCGTCGACCAGCGGGCTGTCGATCCCGGATTGCAGATAGGCCGCCAGCAATTCGCGCACATGAGCCTCACTCCACATCGGTGCCCGGCGCAGCAGCGGCTCCAGATCCTTGACCCGGTCACGCCTGCCAAACAGTGCTGGCCGGGTTTTTTCCAGGTCGATCAGTTGCGCCCGATACATACCGGCCTTGGCCCGCATGAAAATATGCTTGGGGTAGAAACAGCCGTGAACCTGGCCGGCCGCGTGCAGGGTCTGGGCCAGATCGCCACAAGCCTGCAGGATCGCCTTCTGTTGCGGCGCGTCCATCTCGGACCACTGCTGCAGCAAGGTGTCCAGGTCGGTCCAGCCATCCAGTGCGCGAGTCATGAGAATCGCCCTGCGCTCACCATTAACCCGACTCTCGCCATAAAACACCGCTTGCAGCGCCGGGATGCCCAGTTGCTGATAGCGGCTGATATTACGAAATTCCCGGGAGAAGGAGGGTTCGCCAAACGGATGATGCAGGGTGCGGGTCAGGTAATTACTCTGGCGCTTCAAATAGAAGCCGGACCCTTCCAGTTCCATGCGGAACACACTGCTCCAGCCGCCCCGGCCGGTGTTGGGTTCGTCGACAGCCTCAAGCTGGACCTCCCACAGCGACTCGAAATCAGCCAGGCCGTGGCGTTCAAGCAACGGACGCTCGCTGGGTGCAATGAAAACGGTCATTCGCGTCCCTCAAAAAAGCTGACGACATGGCGTATGCGTTTCTTGTCGGACTCATTCAACCGGTCGCGCCCTCGGTATTGCAGGTAGAAACGCAGGCGCTGGGTGTTCGATAGATGGTATTTCGCGAGTTTGTCCAGACAAGCCAGATCCTTCGTGATCCGGTAACGCAACATGAAGCTCCACCAGAACGCGCCGTTGGGGCAATCGATCAGGAACACTGTCCCTTGATCGTCGACCAACAGGTTGCGCCACTTCAGGTCGTTGTGAGTGAAATTCTGGTCATGCATGGCGCGAGTGTAGCGGGCCACCTGACGGCTGATCGTATCCACCCACGAACGATCGGCCAGTCGCGGGTCATCACGCCTGGCCAGGGCCGACAAGTCTTCGGTGTTGGGCAGCTCGCGAGTAATCAGCGCGCCCCGGTCGTACGTGGCACCCCGGCGCTCAAGGCCCCAGGCGACGACTTCTGCCGTGGGAATGCCCCATTTGGCAAAGCGCTTGAGGTTCTGCCATTCCGAGCGGACCCGTGGCTTGCCCATATAACGGCGCAGGCCTTTACCGGCGCCGACATAGCGCTTGACGTAATAATTGACCCCGTCGCGCTGCACCTTGATGACTTCGGACAACGGATCGCGGGTCAGACGCTCGCCTTGCAAGGCAAATACTGCGTCGAGACTGCCAAAATCCTGCTCCAGAGAAGCGTAAGCCGGTTCCAGGTTCCAACCCGCCATCAGAGCGCATCTCCGTAGCGGACTTTGCGCTGATAAAGCTTGTCGGCTTTGGTTTCCAGCCAGCTGAGCAGTTTGGCTTCTTCAGCCAGAATCTGCCGCAGCGGTTGCTGGAAATAGCCCTTGAGGAAACGCAGCTTGTCGCGGCGGGTCAGGCCGATGTCCAGCGCTGAGAAATACAGCGCAGCCAGATCCTTGTTGCGCCAGCGCGGGGTAATGACCCGACGTGTCTGGGCACGGTGCAGATCGATCACCGACAGGCGGAAATCATCCGCCGTTACCGGTGTGTCGGTGTGCAGCAGGAAATGGCAGATGTAACAGTCGCGATGATTGACCCCGGCGCGGTGCATCATGCCGACCATGCGCGCCACTTCGGCGATGAACGCACGTTTGAGGCGCGGCTCTGGTGGCTCGTTGCGCCAATTGATGCTGATGTCTTCGAGGCTTTCGGTGGGTGCCAGCTCTTCGGTGACGATGAACGAATGCTGCGCCGCCGGGTTATTACCGCGCTCGCCGTAGGCCACAGCGGTCATGGTCGGCACGCCGACTTCTTTCAGGCGAGCGATGGCTTTCCACTCCATGCCTGCGCCCAGCACCGGCAATTTTGCAGTGATCAGGTTTTTGCCGATTTCGCTCCAGCCAATACCGCGATGGATCTTGACGAAGTAACCGCGCCCGTCGACTTCGGTGCGCAGCGTGCGCCGGCCTTCGAGTTCGCGATACACCTGACCGTCCAGACGCTCGACCTCGGCGAACGCATCACGTCCAGCCCAGAGCGTTTTGAACGGTTCAGCAAGGAACAACTTCATGGGTAGTGCTCCGCCAGAATCACATCCGCCGCGTGCTGCGGCATGCTGTAGAGATCAGCCGTGTCAGCAAAGGCCAGACCATTTCGGCTCCATTTGGCCCGCGACGTATCGTCGGCCAGCATGGTTGCCAGGTACTCATTGAGCTGCGCTTGCTCGAACGGGTCATCGAGGACCAGCCCGCTGTCCGCCTCGGCTATGTAGTGCGCGTAACCGCACACCGCACTGACCAGCACCGGCAAACCGGCCACCAGCGCTTCGAGCAGCACAGTGCCGGTGTTTTCGTTGTAGGCAGGGTGGATCAAGATGTCGGCCCCCAGCAGGAAGCGCGGAATATCGCTGCGCCCTTTCATGAAGGTGACATGCTCACCCAGGCCCAGCGCCGCGCTTTGCAGTTGGAATACTTTGGGGTCGTCCTGCCCGATTACAAACAGCCGGGTGCGTTTTTTAAGATCAGCGGGCAATGCAGCCAGTGCTTTGAGGCTGCGATCCACGCCTTTGGTCTTGAAGCCCGAGCCGATTTGCACCAGCAGCAGGTCATCGTCACCCAGCCCGAATTCCTTGCGGAACTCGGCACGAATCTGCGGCGCATCGGCTGGCGCGCGGCGGTCCTGGGCGATGCCCGGCGGCAACAGATGAAAGCGTGACAACGGCGTGTCGTAGTACTTGATGAACAGCGGCTGCTGGACTTCGGAAATCATCAGCACCTGGGTTTTCGCGTCTTTGGCGAACACCGCTCGCTCGTACTCGGCAAAGTGGCGATAGCGGCCCCACTGGCGATACAGCGAATGACGCAGGGTTTGTGCCTTATCTTCAAAGCAACCGTCGGCGGCGTAATACACGTCCAGGCCCGGCATTTTGTTGAAGCCGATCAGACGATCCACCGGGCGCTTGGCGAGGTCCGCTTCCATCCAGGCGCTGAGTTTTTCATTGCGCCGATGGTTGAAAAACGCTTTGACCGGCGCCACCAGCACTTCAAAGCCAGGTGGCACGTCGCCTTCCCAGATCAGGGTGTAGACCCGGATCTTGTGCCCACGCTGCTGGCACTCCAGCGCGATGCGCATGAAGTCGCGTTGCAGTCCGCCAAACGGGAAATATTTGTACAGCACAAAAGCCAGTTGCATCAGCCTGGTTCCTTTGCCAGCAACAGCGCGCCCAATTGGCGCGCTACTCGCTCGGGATTCAAACGAGTGAAGCACACAGGCCACTCGCGTTTCAGATCGAACTGACGGCGGTCTTCTTCCGTCGGTTGATAGGTGCATTTCTTTTGCAGGCATGGCGCACAGGCCGGGTAGTCACCGGCCAGGTGCACCTGCGATTTGCCATAAGCGCCCGTCAGGCCCGGGTTGGTTGGGCCGAACAGGGAGATCGTCGGCACATCCAGCGCCGCCGCCAGGTGACCAATACCGGTATCGACCGCCACACAGGCCTGGGCACTGGCCAACACTTGAGCGACGCCAGCCAGGTTGAGTTTAGGCAACACCACGGCGTGCTCCAGCCCGTCAGCAATGCGCTCGGCCCTGGCTTTTTCCAGCAGGTTGCCCCAAGGCAAGCGAACCTGCAGACCGCGCTCAACCATGCGCTCGGCCAGTTGTCGCCAATACAGCTCGGGCCAGTGCTTGGTGTCCCACGTGGTGCCGTGCAGAAATAGAACGAATGGCGGTTTATCTGCGTCCGCGCTCTGATCGGTATTGCGCAGCAAACGGGCATGATCCAGGCCGTAATCCCCCAGCCCCGCAGGCACCGCATAACCCAGCGCCTGAGCGAACAATTGCCGCAAACGCTCGACCGCGTGCTGCCCACGAGCTACGGAATAAGCCTGATCGTAGAAACGGCTGGCCAGCGGTTCCCGGGCCGAATCCTTGTCCAGTCCGGCGATGGGCGCTTTGACGTAACGAGTCAGCCAGGCGCTTTTCAACAAGCCCTGAGCGTCGATCACCAGATCATAGGGTGTGTCGCGCAAACGTTTTTTGAAACGCCGCCACTCGCCGGTCTTGAACGTCTGCCAGAGGTTTTTACGCCAGCGGCGAATGGCTACCGGGATGACCTCGCCGACCGCCGGATGCCAGGTGGGAATCTCGGCGAAACCCTCCTCCACTACCCAGTCGAAACGGATGCCCGGCACTGCGCGTGCCGCATCGGTCAACGCGGGCAGTGCATGAATCACGTCGCCAAGGGATGAAGTTTTGATCAACAAGACCCGCAAATCAGGCGACCTCCACCGGGGTGCTGCCCAGATTGCCCAGTGCCTGAATCACCGAATCCGGTTCCAGCAGGCGCAAGCAGTTGTAATGACCGAAACGGCAGGTGCGGTCAAAACACGGGCTGCACTCAATGCCCAGCCGCACGACTTCGACCTGATCGGCCAGCGGCGGCGTAAAGCCAGGCGAAGTAGAGCCATATACCGCAACCAGCGGGCGATTCAGCGCGGCGGCAACGTGCATCAGGCCGGAATCGTTGGATACCACGGCATCGGCACACGACAGCAAATCGATGGCTTCAGCCAGGGAGGTATCGCCGCTCAGGTTCACCGACTCTTCACGCAGACCGGGAATCAGCCGTTCGCGAATACTTTCGCCCACCGGGTGATCATTCTTGGAACCGAACAGCCAGACCTGCCAGCCTTCGCGGATCTTGGCTTCGGCAACCTTGGCGTAATGCTCGGCCGGCCAGCGCTTGGACTCGCCGAACTCGGCACCGGGGCACAGCGCCAGCACCGGACGGTCGAGACTCAGGCCAAATTTGGCCAGCGCTGCATTGCGGGTCGTTAGGTCAATGCGCAGTTCAGGCTTGGGGTAAGGACGCGGCAACTCCGCAGCAGGTTCATAGGCCAGGGCCATGAAGCGCTCGATCATCAGCGGATAGCGTTGTTTATCGAGGGTCCGCACGTCATTGAGCAGGCCATAACGAAACTCGCCGCGCCAGCCCGTACGTTTCGGGATACCGGCGAAGAACGGCACCAGAGCAGACTTCAGCGAGTTGGGCAGGAGAATGGCCTGATCGTACTGGCCCGCCAGGGACTTGCCGATCCGCCGCCGCGTAGCCAGCTCCAGTGCGCCATGACCCAGCGGAAAGCTCAGGGCCGCGCGCACCTCGGGCATACGCTCAAGGATCGGACGGCTCCACTCGGGAGCCAGAACATCGATCACGCACTCGGGATGGCGCTGTTTAAGGCACTGGAACAGCGTTTGCGCCATTACCATGTCGCCTACCCAGCTAGGCCCAACGATCAGAATTCTCATGTTTCATCCAAAAACGACCAGAAACGATCAGGGAGGCCGATCAGGCTGCGTGACGTTCCCACACAACCCGTCGCCTCCCTGTCATAGCTTTATATAGTGCACATGCCGTGGGACCGGCTTTAGCCGGGAATAGGCCAGCACATCCGGCACATTCTCTGTGTCAGGAATGCCCCCTTCCCGGCTAAAGCCGGTCCCACGGGGACCTCAGATCAACTCAACCCCATCTCACCCCAGATACGCAACACTTCACGGCGTTCAACTTCAAACTGATCACCGGCAACGACACCTGCCTGATTCTGCAGAGCCTGACGGTGAGCCGCCGAACGGTACGCTTTGTAAGCCTCGCGCAACAAGCCGGCATCGGCGGCGGGGATCAGCCCGGCCTCTTCCAGCCCTTCAAGAATACGAATGTTATCGGTGTAACGCAGCAGTGCCGGATGTTCCCGGGACCACGCCAAGGCCGCGTATTGCACCATAAATTCGATATCGACGATACCACCGGCGTCCTGCTTGAGGTCGAACGACACTGTCGGCAAGAACGCATTGGCTGCCGTACCGGCCGCAGTTGCCTTGGTGCCGAGGCTGCCGCGCATCTTGGCGCGCATCTCACTGACCTCCTGGCGCAGCTTGTCCAGATCGCGCTCATGGCCCAGCACCGCAGCCCGGACTTTCTCGAATGCCTGACCGACTTCCCTGCTGCCCACCAGTACACGGGCACGGACCAGCGCCTGATGCTCCCAGGTCCAGGCTTCGTTTTCCTGATAGCGGGAAAACGCTCCCAGGGAACTGACCAGCAGCCCCGAAGCACCCGACGGACGCAAACGCATGTCCACTTCATACAGCTGGCCGGAGTTGGTCTGCGTGGTCAGCAAATGGATGATGCGCTGCCCGAGCCGGGTGAAGAACTGCGCGCTGTCGATGGGCTTGGCGCCGTCGGTTTCGGACTGAAGGTCACCATCATGAATGAACACCAGGTCCAGATCCGAACCATGCCCCAGTTCGATGCCGCCGACCTTGCCATAGCCGACGATGACAAACCCCGGGTCACACAGACTGCCGTCTGGTCGCGACGGCGTACCGTGACGAGCCACAGTGTGCCGCCAGGCCAGCGCCAGGACTTGTTCGAGAATCGCCTCGGCGAGCCAGGTCAGGTAATCGCTGACCTTCATCAAAGGCAGGCTGCCGGTGATTTCCGATGCCGCAACTCGTAACCGATGCGCGAGCTTGAAATGGCGCAGGGCTTCCATCTGCTGCTCCAGGTCATCCTCCGGAATGCGCGTCAGTCGCTCACGCAATTCAGCTGCCAGTTCGGGCGCCAAAGGCGGACTGAACAGGCGACCTTCGTTGAGCAGTTCATCGAGCAACAGCGGGAAACGCGTGATCTGTTCGGCGATCCATGGACTGGCCGCGCACAAGGTCAGCAAACGACGCAAGGCATCCGGGTTTTCCGTGAGCAGCACCAGATAAGCCGAACGCCGCGCAACCGCCTCCACCAGCGGCAGCACCCGCTCAAGCACCAGATCGGGATTGGCATGCTCGACAGCTTGCGCCATCAACCTTGGGATAAAGGCATCGAGCCGCTCGCGACCCAGGCGCTGCATGGACCGCAGTTGCGAGCTGTGACGCAGGTCATTGAGGTTTTTCAGCGCTTTTTCCGCATCAGCAAAGCCGTTCGCCAGCAGCTGCCGACACGCGGCGTTGTCATCCTGGGATTCTTCCCACAACGGCAACCACTCGCCACCGACCACCACTTCGGTATCTTCCTGCTGCTCGTCATCCGGGTCTGAATCAGGATCGGCGATGACCTGACGAAAATGCCAGGACACCCGTCCACGCCAATACATCAGCCGTTCATGGAAACTCTGCCAGTCCGCAAAGCCAAGCATGAAGGCGATGCGCGCCTGATCCTGCTCGCCATCCGGCAACATTTGCGTCTGACGGTCGGCGATGGCCTGGATGGCGTGCTCGGTATAACGCAGGAATTCATAACCCTGACGCAGTTCGTCAGTCACCGCCGCAGGCAGATAACCTTGGCCTTCGAGGGTTTTCAGCACTTTGAGCAACGGCCGCTGTTGCAAGCTCAGATCGCGGCCGCCGTGGATCAGTTGAAAGGCTTGAGCGATGAACTCCACCTCGCGGATGCCACCGGCGCCCAGCTTGATGTTTTCCGCCATACCCTTGCGGCGCACCTCCTGCTGAATCAGCTGTTTCATGGTGCGCAGGGCTTCAATCGCCGAGAAGTCCAGATAACGGCGATAGACAAAGGGCCGAAGCATATCCAGCAACTGCTCACCCGCCGCCTGATCACCGCCCACCACCCGAGCCTTGATCATGGCGTAGCGTTCCCAGTCCCTACCCTGATCCTGGTAATACTGCTCCAGCGCATTGAAGCTAAGCACCAGGGCCCCGGATGAACCGTAAGGCCGCAGGCGCATGTCGACGCGGAACACAAAGCCGTCGACCGTGATCGGGTCCAGCGCTTTGATCAAGCGCTGCCCAAGGCGAATGAAAAACTCCTGATTATCCAGCGGTCGCTTGGTCCCCACGGTTTCGCCGCCTTCGGGGTAGGCGAAGATCAGGTCGATATCCGACGACAGGTTCAGCTCCACCGCGCCGAGCTTGCCCATGCCGAGGATTACCATCTGCTGCGCTTCGCCGCTACGACGACCGGTCGGGGTGCCGAACTGCTCGCAATGACGTTCGTACAACCATTGATAGGCCAGGTCGATGCTGGCGTCAGCCATCTCCGACAGATCGCGGCAGGTTTCCACAAGATCGGCCTGACGGGTCAGGTCGCGCCATATGATCCGTACTTGCTGGCGCGTGCGCTGGCGACGTAGATTACGCCCCAACTCGTCTTCACTGGTGGCTTCAGTCAACGCTGCAGCGATCTGCGCGCGCAATTCGCCAGGCGCGAAACTGCGCTCCAGCTCACCGCATTCGGCGAGTGCCAAAAGCATTTGCGGGTCGCGACAGACTTGCTCCGCGACGAAGTCGCTGGCAGCGCAAACGCGGTCGAATGCAGCGCGTCGCGATTCCGGCCAGGCATCGAAAGCAGCCGAAGCGCTGTCCGACGCAGCAGCGAGTGATGTGCGAAACGTCTGTTGCGCACGGGTGACTAAAGGCAGCAGGATGGCCGGAAGATCGGCCAGCAAAGGGAGGCTCATGGTCTATCCTAGATCGGCGTGCGAAAGACGCAGTACCATGAACGAAACACCTATGGCACTGACCGGACTGTCGAACAAAAGTCATAAATTGCTGGAATAGTAGATTTCTCAGCAGCTGATGACTGTTTTAGTCAGATTATGTTTATTTTCTACTAACCGTAACGATTTATCTCACAACATCGAAGGAGCGGTTTAGACGCTTAGCTGTAGTTTCACTACTGCCCGTACAATTCGAAAGGCTGAAATGACGGACGATTTGTAGTAAAACTACACGCCGCCGGATCAACCGCCGGTCATCCAAGAATTTATGTCGTCTGCCCACAAGGCCAGTCGCAAACACTCAGGCAACCGATTCTGGAAGCCTTTCCGCCCTGGAGCAAGCCATGCAAGACCTCGATCCCGTCGAAACCCAGGAATGGCTGGACGCCCTGGAATCGGTTCTCGACAAAGAAGGCGAAGACCGTGCTCACTACCTGATGACCCGTATGGGCGAGCTGGCCACCCGTAGTGGTTCGCAGCTGCCGTACGCCATCACCACGCCTTATCGCAACACGATTCCGGTCACTCACGAAGCACGCATGCCTGGCGACCTGTTCATGGAACGCCGCATTCGCTCGCTGATCCGCTGGAACGCGTTGGCCATGGTTGTCAAAACCAACCTGAATGACCCTGACCTGGGCGGTCACATCTCCAGCTTCGCATCCAGCGCCACGCTGTATGACATCGGCTTCAACTACTTCTTCCAGGCTCCGACCGACGAACACGGCGGCGACCTGATCTACTTCCAGGGTCACGCATCACCAGGCGTTTACGCCCGTGCGTTCATGGAAGGCCGGATCACTGAAGAGCAAATGAACAACTTCCGTCAGGAAGTGGACGGCAAAGGCCTGTCCTCTTATCCACACCCGTGGCTGATGAAAGATTTCTGGCAGTTCCCGACCGTTTCCATGGGTCTGGGTCCAATCCAGGCGATCTACCAGGCGCGTTTCATGAAGTACCTGGAGCATCGCGGCTACATTCCTGAAGGCAAGCAGAAAGTCTGGTGCTTCCTGGGCGACGGCGAGACCGACGAGCCGGAATCCCTGGGCGCCATCGCGCTGGCCGGTCGTGAAAAACTCGACAACCTGATCTTCGTCGTAAACTGCAACCTGCAGCGCCTTGATGGCCCGGTTCGCGGCAACGGCAAGATCATCCAGGAACTCGAAGGCGTTTTCCGCGGTGCTCAGTGGAACGTGACCAAAGTGGTCTGGGGCCGTTTCTGGGACCCACTGCTGGCCAAAGACGTCGACGGTATCCTGCAACGTCGTATGGACGAAGTCATCGACGGCGAGTACCAGAACTACAAAGCCAAAGACGGCGCCTTCGTACGTGAACACTTCTTCAACTCGCCAGAACTCAAGGCGATGGTTGCTGATCTGTCCGACGACGAAATCTGGAAGCTCAACCGTGGTGGCCACGATCCGTACAAAATGTACGCGGCGTACCATCAAGCCGTTAATCACAAGGGTCAACCGACCGTGGTTCTGGCCAAGACCATCAAAGGTTATGGCACCGGTGCCGGCGAAGCGAAAAACACTGCGCACAACACCAAGAAGGTCGACGTTGACAGCCTGCGTCACTTCCGTGACCGCTTCGATATCCCGGTCAAAGACGACCAGCTGGAAGCCCTGCCGTTCTACAAGCCAGAAGAAGGCAGCGCCGAAGCCCGTTACCTGAGCGAGCGACGTGCCGCGCTGGGCGGTTTCGTGCCACAGCGTCGTGCCGAAAGCTTCAGCCTGCCGACCCCTCCACTGGAAACCCTCAAGGCGATCCTGGACGGCTCCGGCGACCGCGAAATTTCCACCACCATGGCCTTCGTGCGAATCCTTTCGCAACTGGTCAAGGACAAGGAAGTTGGCCCGCGCATCGTTCCGATCATCCCGGACGAAGCCCGTACCTTCGGTATGGAAGGCATGTTCCGCCAACTGGGCATCTACTCTTCCGTCGGCCAGCTCTACGAGCCAGTCGATAAAGAACAAGTGATGTTCTATCGCGAAGACAAGAAAGGCCAGATTCTCGAAGAAGGCATCAACGAAGCAGGCGCCATGTCCTCCTTCATTGCGGCCGGTACTTCGTACTCCAGCCACAACCAGCCGATGATTCCGTTCTACATCTTCTACTCGATGTTCGGTTTCCAGCGTATTGGCGACCTGGCATGGGCCGCTGGCGACAGCCGCACCCGTGGCTTCCTGATTGGCGGCACCGCCGGCCGTACTACCCTGAACGGCGAAGGTCTGCAGCACGAAGACGGTCACAGCCACATCCTGGCTTCGACCATCCCGAACTGCCGCACCTTCGACCCGACTTACGGTTACGAGCTGGCTGTGATCATCCAGGACGGCATGCGCCGGATGTTCGAAGAACAGCAGGACGTTTTCTACTACCTGACCGTGATGAACGAATCCTACGCCCAGCCAGCCATGCCGGCCGGTGTCGAGGAAGGTATCGTCAAGGGCATGTACCTGCTCGAAGAAGACACCAAGGAAGCAGCGCACCACGTCCAGTTGCTGGGCTCGGGCACCATCCTGCGTGAAGTTCGCGAAGCGGCGAAAATCCTGCGTGACGAATTCAACATCGGCGCCGATGTGTGGAGCGTTACCAGTTTCAACGAACTGCGTCGCGACGGCCTGGCCGTAGAGCGCAGCAACCGTCTGCACCCAGGCCAGAAGCCTGCGGTCAGCTACGTTGAAGAGTGCCTTGCTGGCCGTAAAGGTCCGGTGATCGCATCGACCGACTACATGAAACTGTTCGCTGACCAGATCCGTCAGTGGGTTCCGACCAAGGAATACAAAGTCTTGGGCACTGACGGTTTCGGCCGCAGCGACAGCCGCAAGAAACTGCGTAACTTCTTCGAAGTCGACCGTCACTTCGTCGTGCTGGCCGCTCTGGAAGCCTTGGCTGATCGTGGCGATATCGAACCTAAAGTCGTGGCAGAAGCCATCGTCAAGTTCGGCATCGACCCTGAGAAACGCAACCCACTGGATTGTTAAGAGTCTGCTTCGAGATCGTATAGCGCGCTGAAAAGGAGCGGCAAGGCAGCCGGAGATGCGGAATTTACGAACGTAAATGAGCATCCAGGCTGTTTTGTCGTAACTGACTTACCCGGCGCAATCGAGAGTGAACAGGTTCTCCGAAGGAGAGACATTGTGAGTGAGCTAATTCGCGTACCCGACATCGGCAACGGTGAAGGTGAAGTCATTGAATTGATGGTCAAGGTCGGTGATCGCATCGAAGCCGACCAGAGCGTCCTGACGCTGGAGTCGGACAAGGCGAGCATGGAAATCCCTGCTCCCAAGGCTGGCGTCATCAAGACCATGAAAGTGAAGCTGGGCGATCGCCTGAAAGAAGGCGACGAGCTGTTCGAGCTTGAAGTTGAAGGCGAAGCAGCCGCAGCTCCGGCTGAAGCTGCTGCTCCGGCCGCTGCTGCACCGGCTGCGCAGAAGCCAGCTGAAGCGGCTCCGGCACCTGCTGCCGAGCCGGCTGCTGCCGCTGCTGAAACCGTGCAGGACATCCACGTACCGGATATCGGTTCGTCGGGCAAAGCCAAGATCATCGAGCTGATGGTCAAGGTGGGCGACACCATTACCGCGGATCAATCGCTGATCACTCTGGAGTCCGACAAGGCCAGCATGGAGATCCCGTCTCCAGCTGCCGGCGTTGTCGAAGCCATCCTCGTCAAGCTGGAAGACGAAGTCGGCACCGGCGACCTGATCCTGAAATTGAAAGTAGCCGGCGCTGCGCCTGCTGCTGCACCCGCTCAAGCTGCTGCGGCCCCTGCTGCACCGGCCAAGTCTGAAGCTGCACCGGCTGCCGCGCCTGCGCCAAAAGCAGAGGCTCCGGCCGCTGCTCCGGCCCAGACTGCTGCGCCTGCCAAAGACGGCGCCAA
Organism: Pseudomonas syringae; assembly: GCF_000737245.1. Classification (GTDB taxonomy): domain Bacteria; phylum Pseudomonadota; class Gammaproteobacteria; order Pseudomonadales; family Pseudomonadaceae; genus Aquipseudomonas; species Aquipseudomonas syringae_J. Next base: position 21,874 of record NZ_JPQU01000059.1, read on the forward strand.
GGTTCACGCAGGCCCGGCGGTTCGCCAGCTGGCCCGTGAGTTCGGCGTTGAGCTGAGCGCCGTGACCGCCACCGGCCCACACGGCCGTGTACTGAAAGAAGACGTGCAGGTTTACGTCAAGACCATGATGCAGAAGGCCAAGGAAGCTCCAGCTGGCGGCGCAAGCGGCGGCATGGGCATCCAGCCAATTCCGGAAGTCGATTTCAGCCGTTTCGGCGAAATCGAAGAAGTGCCGATGACCCGCCTGATGCAACTGGGCGCCACCGGTCTGCACCGCAGCTGGTTGAACATCCCGCACGTTACGCAATTCGACCAGGCCGACATCACCGATCTGGAAGCTTTCCGCGTTGCGCAGAAAGCTGTTGCCGAGAAAGCGGGCGTCAAGCTGACCATCCTGCCTCTGCTGCTCAAGTCATGCGCCTTCCTGCTCAAGGAACTGCCGGACTTCAACGCATCCCTGGCGCCAAGCGGCAAAGCGATCATCCGCAAGAAATACGTGAACATCGGCTTCGCCGTGGACACTCCGGAAGGTCTGCTGGTCCCGGTCATCAAGGACGTCGACAAGAAGAGCCTGCTGCAACTCGCTGCCGAAGCCGCTGTACTGGCCGAGAAAGCACGCAGCAAGAAGCTGTCGGCCAACGAGATGCAGGGCGCATGCTTCACTATCTCCAGCCTCGGTCACATCGGCGGTACCGGCTTCACGCCGATCGTCAATGCGCCTGAAGTGGCGATCCTGGGTGTCTCCAAGGCAACCATGCAGCCAGTCTGGGACGGCAAAGCCTTCCAGCCGAAGCTGATGCTGCCACTGTCGCTGTCCTACGATCACCGCGTGATCAACGGCGCAGCCGCCGCGCGCTTCACCAAGCGCCTGAGCGACCTGCTGGCTGATATCCGCACGATCTTGTTGTAAGGCTTAGAGCTGCATTGCCCTCTGTGGGAGCGAATTTATTCGCGAAAGCGGTCTGTCAGACACTGACTTGTCTGATGTGCCGCCCCCTTCGCGGATGAATCCGCTCCCACAGGTATTTGCGTCGCAGCGACCAGTTTCACCGAGCCAAACCGCTCGACCTCAACCCCGCCAATCTGGCGGGGCTTTTTTTTGCTACTCACTTCTCAATTTTCAGCGAAATACCATTGATCAACGGCCACCCTGAAATCTCTTAAATCATTGATTTAGAGAGTTTGTGTCAGATGGGGTACAGAACTCTCGCTTTCCGCCGAAACATTTATAGCACTAAGCCATCCTGCTCCCTTGTCAGCCAGTGCTGCATGATGCAACCTTGCCATACGCGATGCAGGAAGGGCCCCGCCCCGCACGCGCTCAGTATTTTGGAAGCGAGTTTCATTCATGAAGAGCCAACCTGATGCTGTCGCTAGAACGGCAGCCGAGGTAGTGACGCAATTGCCGGTGCCTTCGCGGCTCGGCATGCTGCGTTTCGAACGGCTGAATGAAGCCAATTGGGCGCTGCTTTATCTCGATCCCAACTGTGAAAAACAGTTCGGCCTGGCCGCCGTGGAGCTTTGTGCCTTGCTGGGGTCGCCTTACGCCAGCCTCATGGAGCCTGAGGCCCGCTATCAAGTCCACGATGTCATTCAGTCGCAGCTTTCAGTGGCGCACCATTACACCGTGCATTACACCCTGCACACCGCCCATGGCCCGCTTGCTGTCATTGAAATAGGCGAAGGCTACAAACAGCACAATCGTCATTTGTTGCGCGGTTATCTGCTGGTGGTCGATGGTCTGTCTAGCGAAAGCGTTTTGACCTCCAGTCCCGATCTGGAAACCCAGAACTCCCGCTTGCAAATCGCTCTGGAACTCAACCAGCGTGCGCAAAAGGAACAGCTCGAACATCTTGAGCGGGTCCGCGCACAACAAAACTTGATCCTGCACCTGGCCCGCCAGCGTTACAGCACCAACAATGCGCTGCAGGAAGCCGCAGAGCTAATCACCAAAAGCGCGTGCGAGATTTACGACATCGCCAGCGCCAGCATGTGGAACCTCAACGGTCAGCGACTTGATCCCATTGCCGAATATAGCCGCGAGAGCAAGGAACACTGCTTACCGCTGCCCATCGACATCAGTCTCTACCCGAGCTACCTCGAAGCGCTGCACAACAGCCGCGCCATCGACGCCCATGACGTCCAGCTTGACCCCCGCACCCGCGAGATGGCATCCAGCCTCAAGCCCCGGGATATCAGCGCGATCCTCGACGCCAGTATTCGCATCGATGGGCAAGTGGTCGGCGTACTCTGCCTCGAGCAAACCGGCGCGCCCCGGGGCTGGCAGTCTGATGAGATCGCGTTTGCCGGCGAACTTGCCGATCAGTTTGCACAAGTCATCAACAACCAGACGCGACGCACCGCTACCAGCGCCTTGCATCTTTTCCAGCGGGCCGTCGAGCAGAGCGCCAGTGCGTTTATGCTGGTCGACTGCAACGGACTGGTGGAATACGTGAACCCGAGTTTCACGGCCATTACCCAATACACCACCGATGAGGTCCACGGGCACAAGCTCTCATCGCTGCCAGCTCTGGAAAACCTCAGCGATCTGCTGCAAGACGCCAACTCCAGCCTGGCCAAAACCAACAGTTGGCAGGGCGAATTCAAAAGCCGGCGGAAAAACCTGGAACCGTACTGGGGCCAACTGTCGATTTCCAAGGTTTATGGCGACAACCGCGAGTTGACCCATTACATCGGCATCTATGAAGACATCACTCAGACCAAGCTGGCGCAGCAGCGTATCGAGCGTCTGGCCTATACCGACAACCTGACGAACCTGGGTAACCGTCCGGCGTTCATCCGCAACCTGGACGAGCGTTTTGCCCGGGACAGCGACACGCCGATGAGCCTGCTGCTGGTGGACATCGATAACTTCAAGCGCATCAACGACAGCCTTGGCCACCAGACCGGCGATAAGCTGCTGATCAGCCTTGCCCGACGCTTGCGCAATACACTAAGCCCTAGCGACATTCTGGCGCGCTTCGCCAGTAACGAATTCGCGGTATTGCTGGACCAGACCAGCCTGGAAGCTGGGCAAAGCATTGCCAGCCAGGTGCTGGCTACCCTGGACAAGCCAATCTTCGTCGATAACCAGTTGATCAGCGTGACCGGCTCGGTGGGCCTGGCCTGTGCCCCCTTGCATGGCAGGGATCCGCAGACCCTGATGAAGAACGCGGGCCTGGCGCTGCACAAAGCCAAGGCCAACGGCAAACATCAGGTGCAGGTGTTTACCGAAGCCCTCAACGCCGAAGCCAGCTACAAGCTGTTCGTCGAGAACAACCTGCGCCGGGCCCTGACCCAGAACGAACTGGAAGTCTTTTATCAGCCCAAGCTGTGCCTGCTCAGCGGCCGCCTGCTGGGTATGGAAGCCCTGTTGCGCTGGAATCACCCGGAAAAAGGCATGATCCGGCCAGACCAGTTCATCAGCGTTGCCGAAGAGACCGGCCTGATCATTCCTATCGGCAAATGGGTCGCACGCGAGTCCTGCCGGATGAGCAAGCAACTCACCGCCGCAGGCTTCGGCAACCTGCAGGTCGCGATCAACGTTTCACCCAAGCAGTTTTCCGATCCCGAACTGGTGAGCGCGATTGCGGCCATCCTCAAGGACGAACAGTTGGATGCATCGCTGCTGGAGCTGGAGCTGACCGAGGGCCTCCTGCTCGAGGCCACCGAAGACACCCGCCAGCAGTTGGACTCTTTGAAGAGAATGGGCCTGTCGCTGGCCATGGATGACTTCGGCACCGGCTATTCGTCATTCAGTTATCTGAAGAAATTCCCCATCGATGTGATTAAGATCGACCGCAGCTTCATCCGCGATATTCCGGATGACCAGGACGATATGGAAATCACCTCGGCCGTGATCGCCATGGCCCACAACCTGAAGCTCAAAGTCGTGGCCGAAGGCATCGAAACCGCTGCCCAACTGGCGTTCCTGCGTCGCCATCGCTGCGATGTGGGCCAGGGTTATCTGTTCGATAAACCCATCCCCGGCCATGAACTGATCGAAAAACTGCGCCGCTACCCACGCGGGCCGTTGGCCTGACAGGCTTTCCTGTGTCCGGTTATATCGGGCACACTAGCTTCCTCTAAAATTCGGTTCCTGAACTGTGGGAGCGAGCTTGCTCGCGAAGACGGCGCTTCTGTCGGCAGAGTTTCTTCGGGTGTACTGGCCTCTTCGCGAGCAAGCTCGCTCCCACGGATCTTGAGTTGTCTTCAGCCATCACATTCGTCCTGAACCACCTGCAATCAAGAGGAACTGGCTCATGGCTCTACGCTCGGAAATACTCGTGAACAAAAACGTACTCCCTACCGCCGACCAGGCACTTCCCGGTCGCGAAACACCTATGTCCCTGCCCGAAACCCATTTCGTCAACGGCAACCCGCTGCTAGGCCCGTTTACCAGCAATGTGGAATTCGCGATCTTCGGCCTGGGTTGTTTCTGGGGCGCTGAACGTCGCTTCTGGCAGAAAGAAGGAGTGGTCAGCACAGTGGTTGGCTACGCAGGTGGCTTTACGCCGAACCCGACTTACGAAGAAGTCTGCTCAGGCCTGACCGGCCACAGCGAAGTCGTACTGGTGGTCTACGAACCTGAGAAGGTCAGCTATGACGAACTGCTGACCCAGTTCTGGGAACTGCACAACCCAACCCAAGGTATGCGCCAAGGCAATGACATCGGCACTCAATACCGCTCGGTGATCTACTGCACCAACCCGGAACAACTGGCTGCAGCGAAGGCCAGCGCAGCGGTGTATCAGGCGGAGCTGAGCAAAGCCGGACTGGGTGAGATCACCACCGAAATCGACCAGGCCCCGACCGTCTACTTCGCCGAAGCGTATCACCAGCAATACCTGGCCAAGAATCCTCAGGGCTATTGCGGGATTGGTGGGACGGGCGTGTGCATGCCACCGAGTCTGGCGGGGAATTAAGCCAGTTCATGTCGTGGGACCGGCTTTAGCCGGGAAGGCGTCAGGCGTCACACCGCATAATTGATGGCGCTCATACCGGCCTCTTCCCGGCTGAAGCCGGTCCCACGTCGGGTTGTGTCGTGGGACCGGCTTTAGCCGGGAAGGCGTCGGGCGTCACACCGCAGAATTGATGGCGCTCATACCAGCCTCTTCCCGGCTGAAGCCGGTCCCACGTCGGGTTGTGTCGTGGGACCGGCTTTAGCCGGGAAGGCGTCGGGCGTCACACCGCAGAATTGATGGCGCTCATACCAGCCTCTTCCCGGCTGAAGCCAGTCCCACGTCGGGTTGTGTCGTGGGACCGGCTTTAGCCGGGAAGGCGTCGGGCGTCACACCGCAGAATTGATGGCGCTCATACCGGCCTCTTCCCGGCTGAAGCCGGTCCCACGTCGGGTTGTGTCGTGGGACCGGCTTTAGCCGGGAAGGCGTCGGGCGTCACACCGCAGAATTGATGGCGCTCATACC
>NZ_JPQU01000060.1 GCF_000737245.1 Pseudomonas syringae
TATTTATCGTCTGAAATGCCATCTTCCCGGCTAAAGCCGGTCCCACGTCATCACATCCGCTTGCGAGCAAACATAGAATCTCCCACAGGGAAAGGATCTGCGCCCACTGGTTCTACACACCAAACACCTCAGCCAAATGCGCCTGATAGCGCTTAACGTCGCCTTCGATGTTCGGCACTTTCATCACGTCCACCGACAGGAAGGTCGGCAGCGCAGTCATGTCGAGGAATTCGTTGGCTTTGTGGAACGGGAAATAAACCGCATCCACGCCCTTGCCTTCGAAGAAATCAGTCGGATCTTCAAACGCCTGCTGCGGAGCGTTCCACGTTGCGGCAATCATGTATTGCTTGCCCTTTAGCAAACCGCCGCTACCGTACTTCTGCGAGGCATCGGAACGGGTGCGGCCATCGTTGGCGTAGAGCGAGCCATGGCCTTCAGTGAAGACTTCGTCGATGTACTTCTTCACCGTCCACGGCGCGCCCATCCACCAGCCGGGCATTTGGTAGATGATCACGTCGGCCCAGAGATACTTCTGCACCTCTTCGGCAATCTCGTAACCGCCGTCAATAAAAGTCTCTTTGACATCGAAACCGGCGTGATCCAGAAAAGCCACGGCCGCTTCGTGCAAGGTCGCGTTGTAACGGCCTTCGGAGTGGGCGAACTGCTTGCCGCCGTTCAACAGTAGAATTTTTTTCATGTCGTTCCCCATCAGGTGGAAGGCGCTCAGGTAAACGGAGGCGCATTAAATTTGATGGGGGCAAGATACCGAGTGATGCTGGCAAGAATAAGACGTGGAGAAGAAAATGACATTTGCCGGGAAGTCACGAATTGCCAATGCATTGCTAACCGATGATCAGGTGTACAGCCAAAATCCCCATGCCGACAAAGAACACTCGCTTGAATGTTTGCGCACTGATCCGCTGACGCAGGAACTGTCCCAGCCACATGCCGAGCAGCGCCGGAATGAGCGCCAGCAGCGACGCGCCCAACTCGTTGCTCCCCAGCGCACCGTTGCAAAATAAAGCACCGGCCAAGGCCAGGGTAGACACGGTGAATGACAAACCCAGCGCCTGCACCAACTGGTTCCGCTCCAGCCCGAGGGCTTGCAAGTAAGGCACCGCTGGAATCACGAATACACCGGTCGCCGACGTGATGACCCCGGTGATCAACCCACACAGCGGACCCAGCCAGGCTTCATATCTCGATGGCACCCGAAACGAAGGCATGAACAGGCCGGTCAAGGCATACATAAATAAAGCCGCACCCAGCGCCCGAGTCATCCCCTGACCGCCACTCATGCCCAGCGCGACCGACCCGAGCACAGTGCCGAGCCCCACCATCAGCAGCATCGGCCACAGACGTTTGATCAAGGGCTGCAAATGCCCGCCAAACGCCAGCTGCCAGAGATTGGTGACAGTCGAGGGAATGATCAACAACGCCGCTGCCTGCGCCGGAAGCATAGCCAGCCCCAGCAAGCCCATGGCCACGGTAGGCAAACCCAGACCGATCACGCCCTTCACCGTCCCGGCCAGCAGAAATGTGCCCATGACCAGAGCGGACAAGGCCCAGCCCAACGTTTGGTAGTGATTGATGATTTCGTTCATGGGGGGATATTGACGCAGAGCGGTCAGGTTGGAAATGCGTCATATACTGAGGCAGCCTAAGCTACAGACTGAGGCTGATACATAGATAATCGGTTCCTGTAGGAGCGCGCTTGCCCGCGATAGCAGAGGTTCAGTCGATACATCATTGTCTGACCCAACGCCATCGCGGGCAAGCGCGCTCCTACAGGTGGAATGCTTACTGCTCGGACCCACCATGCACTTCGACCTGACCGACCTGCGCCTGTTTCTCAACACCCTGGAAACCGGCAACATCACCGCTGGCGCGGCGCGCAGCCATTTGTCACTGGCATCGGCCAGTGCGCGAATTCGCGGGCTGGAGACGTCGTTGGGCCTTGCGCTGCTGGAGCGCAATCGCCGGGGAGTCACGCCGACCCCGGCAGGCAAGGCCCTGGCGCAACATGCGCGGCTGATCCTGCAACAGGTCGAGCGCATGCAAATGGATCTGGCCGACTACCGCAAAGGTTTCAAAGGCCGGGTTCGCCTGCTGTGCAACAGCTCAACCCTGAGCGAGCACCTGCCGGAGTTGCTGGCGGAGTTTCTGGTCAACCACCCGAACACCGACGTTGACGTCGAAGAGCAACCCAGCCTGCGCATCCTGCATGCCGTGCGCAATGGGACGGCAGACATCGGGATTATTTCCGACGCGGTAGATACCAGCGACCTGCAAACCCGACCCTTTAGGGCAGACCCATTGGCCTTGATCATGCCGCTGGATCATCCGCTGCAGACTGAACAAAACGTGCGGTTCAGCCAGACGCTGGACTATGAATTTGTCGGCTTGGCGGTCAACAGCGCCCTGGCGATTTACCTTGAGGAACAGGCGCTGCATGTTGGCAAACGACTGCACATCCGTGTGCGTGCGGAAGGTTTCGACGCCGCGATCCGCATGGTCAGCCACGGCGCAGGGCTGAGCATCGTGCCTCTAGCAGCGGTTGAGCGCTGGCAGGCAACGGCCAGGTTCAAAAGCATCCCTTTGAGCGACGCCTGGGCGGACCGGCAATTGCTGCTGTGCGCCACGGATTTCGATGCTTTGCCCGGTTATGCGCAAGTTCTGTTGGAGGCCCTGAGATCTCAAGCCAAGTGACATACCTGTGGGAGCGACCGGGGTGGCGCTCCCACAGAGATTGAGCCCGCCTAAGAGGTTCCAGACCAGCACAGAATTTCCCACAGGGTATTCGCTAGTCTTCAAATCACTGCGCTTCTGGATACCCCCATGTCGACCCCAGACAACTGACGCGCCGCAAACGCCCCTAATGTGGCCGCACGCGAATTGCGCGCACTCACCTGGAGCTGTCATGTCTACGCCGATCACCGTTCTGCGCGATACCCATCCACTGCCAGTACTCGACGCCTGCAAATGGGAAAAGCTCGAAGGCGACCCGCACACCGTCAACCTCAACGCCTACACCTCCGAGGACGGCAGCAAAATCATGGGCACCTGGATCTGCACACCCGGTAAGTGGCGAGTCGATTACGTGAAGTGGGAGTACTGCCACTTCCAGGAAGGCTACTGCATCATCACCCCGGACGGCATGGACCCGATTCACCTGCGCGCTGGCGACATCTTCGTCGTCGAGCCAGGCATGAAAGGCACTTGGGAAGTGGTGGAGACTGTACGTAAGTATTTTGTGTTTGCGTGAAAGCCGGACACAAAAAACCCGCCACGGGGATGATCCGGGGCGGGCGGGCTTCGATGGGGAATCGAAGGTCTTACAAGATGCTGATCGGGTACTCGATGATCAGACGGGTGTCGTCGACTTTAACGTTGAAGTCAGAAGCACCGCTGCGATAGGTCGCATTACGTACGCGCAAGCTCAGGTCCTTGGCCGGGCCGGACTGGATTACGTATTTGGCTTCGATGTCGCGTTCCCACGAGTTGATGTCATCACGGGTTGCGTTGGTTGCATCGCTGCCTTTGATGTAGCGGGTCATGAACGTCAGGCCTGGAACGCCATAGGTAGCCATGTTCAGGTCGTAACGTGCCTGCCAGGACTTCTCGTTGGCGTTGTTGAAGTCGGAGTACTGAACCGAGTTACCAACGAAAACCGTGCTGTTACCGTCAATGCCATAGGCATAGCTACCGGTACCGTTAACCACCTGACGACCCACCAGAAAGGTATGTGCGCCGATGGTGTAGGCCGCAGTGGCGCTCCAGATGGTGTTGTCGTAGACGCCCTTTTCTTCGTCGCCGATGCTCTTGGTGTCGTAACCGTTGAAGTCAAACTTGATGACGTCTTTCGGCGTCAATGCCAAAGCGTAAGTCAGGCTGGCGTAGTATTTGCGCCATACGTCTTCAACGTTGGAGTAATAAGCACTGGTGGACAAATTACTGTTGAATTTGTACAGACCACCACCGAAGTTGATGACATCAAGGCCAGCACTGTCGTGGTTGCTCGAGTTGCGGTTTTTCAGTGCGGTGAAGTGACCGCCTTGCAAGGTCAGCTTGTCGATTTCGTTGCTGGTGACCAAAAGACCTTGTGCCGTTTCTGGCAGCAAACGGCTGTCAGAAGTTGCGAAAACCGGGTTGTTGACGATCTGATCGCCAAACTTCAGAACGGTTTTCGAGACGCGCATTTTGAGCGCGCCGCCGGCATAACCGTAGCCGTCTTTATCGCCACGGGAATCCATTTCCAGCAGGCCCGTGCCGCCGCCGTCGCGACCGCGGCCGGTATCCAGCTTCATGCCGTACAAGCCCAGCGCGTCGATACCGAAACCGATGGTGCCTTGGGTGAAGCCCGACTCGAAGCTGCCGATGAAGCCTTGAGCCCACTCTTCGCCGTAACTTTGTGCCGCGCCTTCAACGCGGTTGTCACGGTTCATGTACATATTGCGCGCCTTGACGTTCAACTTGGCGCCTTCCAGAAAACCTTTAGCATCGGCTTGGGAATCAGCAAAAACAGGCGTAGCGATACCTGCCGCCACTGCCATTGCAATGACGCTCAATGTGTTCAAATTCATTAAAACTGCTCCGTTGGTTATCGCATCCCGCCACCTTCGTTGGGCAACGGGAACTATTATTGGCAGATCTAAAAAAGAGTGATGCTCTCGCCAATATATTCGCGATGGCGTTTCTTATAGGCACAACCCACCCACACCAGCCCCGGCTTCCTCTCCCCAGGAAACCCCCAACTCAGGTCTGGCGTATTACCCCACTGTCCCTAGCAATTCTTTTAGTAGCCCTGTTCCGAATTCACCTGATTGGCCAAGGGTACATCCGCATCAAGGCGTCTCAGGTTTTCCAGAATCTGTTGCGCTATCACTTCGTAGGAAGCGGATGAAGCAATGTGCGGTGTCACGGTAATCTGCGGATGACGCCAGAACGTATCGTCAGCCGGTAATGGCTCCTGCTCGAACACATCCAGCAAAGCGCCGCGTAGTTGACCGCTATCAAGTGCGGCGAATAAATCGTCGCGTTGCAGATGTTCACCACGACCACAATTGATCAGTACTGAGCCGCGGGCCATCTTCGCGAAGGTCTCGTTACCGAGAATGCCGACTGTTTCAATAGTGAGAGGCAATAAACAGACCAGAATGTCTAATCCGTCTAAAAATTCATGAAATTCAGCCTTTTGGAAGGTTTTAACACCTCCAATCTGCTGTGGACGCCGTGCCCAGCCGCGCGTATCGAAGCCTAGCCCCGACAACTGCACCGCAACGGCGCGTCCCAGTTCACCCAAGCCCATGACGCCAACACGGGTTTGCTTGGCAGGGCACTGGCCCGGACGCTCCCAAACGACCTGCGCCTGATTTTTCAGCATCTGGTCGAAACCACGGTGGTAGTGCAAAACACCCCAAAGCACATACTCGACCATGCCCAGACGGTGGTCCGGATCAATGATGCGGCAAACCGGAACATGCAACGGACGGCTCAGATCCTTGAAGATCTGGTCCGCACCAGCAGCGATGGAATGAATCAGGCGCAAATCAGGAAATTTGCCCAGGCTGCCCGCTGACGGATTCCAGCACAGTGCGACCTCGGCCTGCTGCGCACCCTCATCGTCCGGGCGCAAAATCGTCAAGGTCGGATCGAGAGCCAGCAGGCTTTCCCGAACCTGGTCAAGGCCATTGCCTGTACCCAACAGCACCAGAGGCTTCATGAGCAATACTCGTCGCGCTGGTTGGCGATGAGCTCCAGTGCAGCTTTCCAGGCCAGCTCGGTAATGCCGTCGCTGTCATCTGCTTCAAACTGCTGCGCGGTGTGTTCGCACACCTGCGGATCAGGCTGTACCAATTCGCTGCCGCCAGCCATCGCCTGAACCTGTGCCTGACAGGCACGCTCCAGGAAGTAGATATTCGAAAACGCTTCAGCTGCCGAACCACCCGCAACCAGCAGTCCGTGGTTGCGCAGAATCATTGCATTGGTGCTGCCCAGATCCGTCACCAGCCGCTCGCGCTCGGCGACGTCCAGCGCGATACCTTCATAGGTGTGATAGCTCAGACGGTTGTAAAACTTCAACGCGTGCTGACTCAACGGCAACAACCCTGCCCGCTGAGCAGCAACCGCCATTCCCGCTGCTGTGTGAGTATGAATGACGCAGTGCGCATCGGAACGCGCGGCATGAATCGCCGAATGAATGACGAAACCGGCGCGATTGACGCGATGGTTCGGGTAGAACTCATCGACCACATTGCCCTGGCTGTCGATCTTCACCAGCGTGCTGGCGCTCATGCGTTCGAACAAGGTGCCATAGCGATTGATCAGAAAATGACCGGCATCACCTGGCAAACGCAGGGAGATGTGCGTGTCGATCAAATCGGTCATTCGAAAATGAGCCAGCAAACGATAGAGCGCAGCGAGCTCGCAACGGGCGTTGCGCTCGGCCTCAGACATCTGCGGCGGTAGTGAGTTGTGGTTCCCGGATTGGGACATCGGACTTTCCATCAAAAGAATGTGCTTTCCATCAAAAAAAGGCACTGGCGTGTTTCGTGCAGCCTTTTTAAGAGCAAAGGGTGAAGCAGTTCAATTCGCCATTACTTATATTCATTATTTTTTTCACCAATAAAGGCTGTGCAGTGACTCAACCGACAAGCCCGATCGCGGTCTCCCGCGCCTCTTCCCGACCCTTGGGCGAGCGGCTGGACTGGAACCTGCTGCGCACCTTTCAGGTCGTGGCCCAAGAGCTGAGCATCAGCCGCGCGGCTGCACGCCTGCACCTCTCACAGCCAGCGGTGAGCCAGGCCATCAAGCGCCTGGAAGAACAGCTGGGCGCAGCCTTGATCGAGCGCCGAGGGCCACGTTTCCTGTTGACCCAGTCAGGCATCGAAACCTTGCGCGTGGCCGCCGAGGTGCAAGGGCATTTCACTCAGCTGGATGCAGCGCTGGAGCGGACTTCGGATCAGATCGTCGGCAAGGTCCGCATGCTCACCGTCAGTGGTATTCGCTGCGCCGCCTACGACAGGTTTCTGGCCCAGCTGCATCGAGATTACCCCGGCATTACGCTGGAGATCGACGTGCAATCAAGCGAAGCGATCCTCAGCGCACTGGCCCAGAAAACCGCCAGCTTCGGCCTCGCCGTCAACCGCACCGAGCCGGCATGGCTGGGCCAGCAATGTCTGACTCAAGAGGAATACGCCTTTTATTGCAGCGATCAGCATCCTTTATATGGACGCGACGACCTGAGCCTCGCCGACCTGCGCACTGAGCAGTTGATTATCTTCACGGGCGACTTGCTGGGCGGCACCCTGTCGTCCCTGGCTGAATTCCGTGACCAGCACAAACTCACCGGGCAGATCGTCGCCTCGTCCGCCAACACTCAAGAGGTGCTGCGGCTGGTGCTGGCGGGCTTTGGTATCGCTTGTCTGCCGCAGCACATTTGCCAAGGCGAATTGCGCGCCGGGCGTCTGTGGCGTTTACCGCCGGAAGAAGGCGTGGGCTCGGTGGACATCAACCTGCTGTGGAACCTGGAGCAACGCCTGACCAAAGCCGAGTCGGTGTTCCTGCAACGCCTGCGTGAAGCGTCCGGAAATGGGCAATCCATACCCTGATGTGCAAACAAGGTGCATTAATCCGGTGTATTTTCGTAACATGCACCGCTGCCGTGCATTATTGGAAGGCTTATTAAATCTGGTTATTAGCGCTTGAACTATCCTGCATTATTTTCAGGAAAACATCCAATAACGGGTTCCGTGGCACCTGTTGCCTGTACAACAGTTTCATCGGCGTGGCTATCGTGAAAACATGCCCCTTTACGGAGCGCATCTCGCCGCGCTCGACGTAACTTTTCGCCCAATGGGAAGGCAAGTAACCGAGGTACCGGCCCGTTTTAACCAGAATAGCCACGGCCTCTACCTGGGTGGCGACAGCTGTTACATTACGCACACCCAACTGCTTCGGCCTTTCGATGTTGACGGCATAACCATGCTCGACAAACTCTGCCTGCGCCAGGCATTGCGCATCAATATCTTCATCTTTCATGGGGAAAAACGGGTGACTGGCCGAGCAATAGAGCTCTGACACTTCGTCGTATAACGGCATCACTTGAAATTCATCTTTGCCGCTATACACCGGCACAATACCCACCGCAAAACGGCCCTTGAGAAGGCCCTGCTCAATCTCGTCCAACGGTGCCACACTGAGCCGCACCTTTGCCTTTGGAGCCCTTGATTGCAAGGCTTTCAGCGCTTCGACCAGCGGCGATTCGGGGTCTGAAACGGTGTTATCAATCACCGCGATGTTCAAATCACCGAGCAGTTCGCCGCGCACATTTCCCAATCGATCACGGAAGTTATCCAGCGCCACGAACAGGTCAAGGCTGGCGTCGTAAATGATCTTTCCCTGCTCTGTAAGGCAGAACTTTTCACGCCCGCGCGTACATAACCGCATGCCCAGGCGTATTTCAAGATCCGATATCTGTTTGCTGATCGCTGCCAGGCTGATATTGAGTTCTACCTGTGCTGCCGTGAAACCTCCTGCTTCAACCACAGCTCTGAAAACCTTGAAGAGTTTCAAGTCCATGGCACTGGCCATCGAGATCGCCACTTCACCACTTCTTTTGGGCAGGTTTCCAATTTCAGTAAGTTGACTTGTCATTTAAAACATTTCCCCGCTCGTTGGTTTTTTCTAGCATCCCTCTCAATTGATCGATTCAAGGTTATTTGCAAGCCGACTTAATCACTGCTCGCTCTGTGATCTTCACATCACAGCTCTTGTTGCAAAGAAGGGCTTGAGCAATCCACGTGCCAACGGAGAATTTATATGTCTGATGCAACTGATCGACTGTGGGGCGCACGCTTCAAAACAGGCCCCGCAGAAGCCATGGCCAACCTCTCCCGCTCCCCACGCGCCTACTTTCGCCTGACGCCGTATGACATCGCTGGCTCCAAGGCTCACGCCAATGAACTGAACCGTGCCGGTCTGCTGGATGCTGACGAAACCGCACGCATCATCGAAGCCCTGCGTAGCATCGACGTAGACTTCGCCGCTGGCAGCATCGAGCCCATTGCCGCTGACGAAGACGTGCACACCTTCATCGAACGCCTGCTCACCGAACGCCTAGGCACCCTCGGTGGCAAGCTGCGTGCCGGTCGTTCGCGCAACGACCAGTCGGCTAACGACATGCGTCTGTTCCTGCGTGATCAGGTGCGGGTCATGACCCTGGCGATTCTCGAACTGCAAAAGGCGCTGGTGTCCCAGGCCGAGCAACACATCAACACCATCGCGCCAGGCTTCACCCACCTGCAACAGGCGCAGCCAATCGTGTTCGCTCATCACCTGATGGCTCACGCTCAGGCGATTCACCGCGATATTCAACGCCTGCAGGATTGGGACAAACGCTTCAACCTGTCGCCGCTGGGCGCAGCCGCACTGGCCGGTTCCGCCATCGCTCGTGACCCGCAGCGTTCGGCCGCCGAGATGGGCTACAGCGGCCCCTGCGAAAACTCCATCGACGCCGTCGCCAGCCGTGACCACGTGGCTGAATTCCTGTTCTGCAGCAGCATGCTGGGGATCAACATTTCGCGCCTGGCGGAAGAGTTCTGCCTGTGGACGTCGCGCCAATTCCGCTGGGTTGAACTGGACGACGGCTATGCCACCGGCAGCTCGATCATGCCGCAGAAGAAGAACCCGGACATCGCCGAACTGGCCCGTGGCAAATCAGGCCGACTGATCGGCAGCCTGACCGGCATTCTCGCCGTGCTCAAAGCTCAGCCACTGTCTTACAACCGCGACTTGAGCGAAGACAAACACGCGATTCTCGACACCCTGGAAACCGTGCATCTGGTATTGCCTGCCTTTGCCGGCATGGTCGACACCATGAAAGTGCGCACCGACGAATTGCTGCGTCAGGCACCGCTGGGTTTCACCCTCGCCACTGAAGTCGCCGACTGGCTGGCCGTACGCGGCGTGCCATTCAAGGAAGCACACGAGATCACCGGCCAACTGGTTCAGTTGTGCGAAGAGAACAACATCGGTCTGGAAGAACTCAGCACTCAGCAACTGGCTGACACCGATGTACGCCTGACCCCTGAGGTCCTTGAAGCTCTGACGCTGGAAGCCGCGCTGGCCGCTCGCAGCGGTTGGGGTGGTACCTCGCCGGTGCGGGTTGCCGAGCAGATCGAGCGCTTCAAGCAGCAGCTGATCGCACAGGAAAAATGGGCACTCGACTACGCAGGTCCGCGCGGCTGATTCGCTGATTCAACGAGGAATACTTCATGTCAAAGACTCAAGCATCAGCAGGCGCCGAGCGCGCCTCACTTGCCGCCAAGTACGACATCTCGACGTACAAGGTTGTCCCACGGCGTTATTTCGGCCGCTATGCAGCCGCCACGGTAATTGTCGTGATGTTGATCGGGCTGGTTCATGCCTTCATCAACGGCAATATCGAATGGGGTTTCGTGCGGCAGTTTCTGACCGCTGAATCGATCATGTTCGGCCTGTTGAACACCATCACCATGTCGATCCTGGCCATGGCGCTGGGTGTGGTGCTGGGCGTCGTGGTGGCGGTGATGCGCATGTCGCAGAACCCGTTGCTGCGCTACGTCGCGCAGGGTTACACCTGGCTGTTCCGGGGCACGCCGCTGATTCTTCAGCTGCTGCTGTGGTTCAACCTGGCGTTGATCTTCCCGACTCTGGGTATTCCCGGCCTGTTCGAATTCAAGACCGTTGAAGTCATTACCCCGTTCGCCGCTGCGCTGTTGGGTCTGGGTATCAACCAGGGTGCCTACACCGCCGAAGTGGTGCGTGCCGGTCTGTTGTCGGTGGACACCGGTCAGTACGAAGCCGCCAAGGCCATCGGCATGCCGCGCTTGCAGGCCCTGCGCCGGATCATCCTGCCGCAGGCCATGCGGATCATCATTCCGCCGGTCAGCAACGAGTTCATCGGCATGGTGAAAATGACCAGCCTGGCGAGCGTGATTCAGTACTCGGAACTGCTGCACAACGCCCAGAACATCTACTACGCCAACGCCCGAGTCATGGAGCTGTTGATCGTGGCGGGCATCTGGTACCTGGCGGTGGTAACGATCCTGACTTTCGGTCAGAGCCGACTGGAAAAACGCTTCGCCCGTGGCGCTGGCAAACGTAACTGAGGAATGAACATGTTGAACATCGTCAAAGCAGTAGACGTGAACAAGTTCTTCGGCGACTTCCAGGCGCTCAAGAACGTGAATCTGGAAATCCCCCACGGCGAGGTGCTGTGCATCATCGGTCCGTCGGGCTCGGGCAAGAGCACCCTGCTGCGTTGCATCAACCAGCTGGAAAAAGTCGACGAAGGCGGCCTGTGGGTCGATGACGAAATCCTCGGTTTCCGCACCGATGGCCACAAGCTGGTTGAACTGAGCGACGTTCAGATCGCCAAGCAACGTCTCAAGACCGGCATGGTGTTCCAGCGCTTCAATCTGTTCGCGCATATGACCGTGCTGGAAAACATCATCGAAGGGCCGTCGCAGGTGTTGCGTCAGCCGCTGGATGACTGCCGCGAGCTGGCGATGGAGCTGCTCAAACGCGTGGGTCTGGAAGCCAAAGCCAATGCGTATCCCATCGAGCTTTCCGGTGGTCAGCAGCAACGGGTGGCGATTGCTCGCGCGTTGGCGATGCGTCCCAAACTGATGCTGTTCGATGAGCCGACGTCGGCACTGGACCCGGAGCTGGTCGGGGAAGTGCTGTCGGTGATGCGCGACCTGGCGAAAAGCGGCATGACCATGGTCGTGGTCACCCACGAACTGGGTTTTGCCCGCGAAGTCGCCAACCGCGTGGTGTTTATGGACGCTGGGCAAATCATAGAGACGGGGGCACCGGAAGACGTGCTGATGAACCCGCGCAACCAGCGTACCCAGGATTTTATTGCTGCCGTGTTGAACTGAAATCAAACCCTCTGAGGATGTCCGATTGAAAACTTTCGCGCTTACCGCTACCGCCGTACTGTCCGCCCTGATTTCGGTTTCGAGCTGGGCAGCAGATACCCACGTACTGCCAAAATCCATTCAGGAAAAAGGCTTCATTTCGGCCGGCATCGCGCCTAATTATCCGCCGATGGATTTCAAGGACCCGGCGACCGGCAAACTGACCGGCGTCGATTACGACCTGGGCACCGAGATTGCCAAGCGTCTGGGCCTGGAAATCAAATGGCAGGAAACCGCGTTCGAACAGATGGTGAGCGGCCTGGCAACCAACCGCATCGACATCGTGCTGTCCGGCATGACCGATACTCCTGAGCGCCAGCAGACAGTCGACTTCGTTGACTACTTCAGCACCGGCCCGCAGTTCTACACCCTCGAATCCCAGAAAGATTTGAAGACTGTCGAAGACATGTGCGGCAAGAAAATCGGCACCAGCCGTCGCACGACATTCCCGGTGGAAATCGCCAAGTGGAGTGAAGTGAACTGCGTGGCCAAAGGCAAACCGGCCATCACTGTGGTTGGCACCGAAGGCAGCGCTGACGCCCGTGCGCAACTGCGCCAGTCGCGTCTGGACGCCGCCGTGCAAGGCAGCGAAACCCTGCCGTACATCCAGGGCCAGGAGCCAGGTGTATTCAAGGTGCTCGGTGAGCCATTGGCTCGTCAGCTGACCGGTCTGGGTGTGGCCAAACACAACAAAGAACTGAGCGCAGCGATCATCGCCACCCTCAATGACATGATCAAAGACGGCACTTACGAGAACATCCTTGGCAAGTGGGAGCTCAAGAATGGCGCAGTCAAAGAAGCGGTTCTGAACGGCGCCAAGTAAGCCGGGCAGTGCAGCGCCCGCCCCGACGCCAGTCGGGGCGGGCCACGTTTGGACGTTCCACTGGAGACTTGCATGTTCGCCACCAATGATCTGCGCTGGCCTGGCAACGCTCGCGCCAGCGTCGCCCTGGCTTTCGATCTGGATGGACCGACCGGTGCCGCGATGCTCGACGGCTCGATCTGGCAGAAACCGGAATACTTCACCTTCGGCAGCTACGGCCCGTATCGCGCACTACCGCGCCTGCTGGACATGCTCAAGGCTCACGCCACGCCCGCGACGTTTTTCGTACCGACCTGGGTTGTGGAGAACTGGCCGCGCCAGTGTCAGGCGATCCTCGAACAGGGTCACGAAGTCGCGTACCACGGCTATCGCCACGAATCATTTTTCGCCCTTGATCTACCCGCCCAGCGCGAGGTCATGAAGATCAGCGCGGACATTTTCAAGCGTTACCTGGGCATCACTGCCACAGGTTTCCGCACGCCTTCGGGCGACTGGCACAAAGAAACTCCCGCCCTGCTCATGGACTGCGGCGTTACCTACTCCAGCAGCATGCGCGGCGATGATCGGCCGTATTTCATCGAAGTCCCCGGCCAGCCCCACGGGCTTGTTGAAATCCCCGGGCGCTGGGAACTGGATGATTACGCCTCGCTGGCCTACACCCGCGCGCCGAATTATCCGGCCGGTCTGGATCGTATCGCCAGCTATGACCAGACCCTGGACAACTGGTGCCGCGAGTTCGACGGCACCTACCGCGAAGGCCTGTGCATGACCACGCTGTTCCATCCCAAGATCAGCGGCAAGCCAGGACGCATCGGCATTCTGGAGCGCTTTCTGGAACACATGCACAGCCAGCCGAATGTCTGGTTTGCGACCTGTAACGATGTGGCCAACTTCTGGCTCAAGGAGCATCGCCATGACTGAACCGACCAGCGTCTGGCCCAAGCCCTATCGTTGCGCGGTGGTGATCACCATCGATTACAACGACATTCACGGCATCCTCACCCAGGTCCCGGCCATTGCCGGCCGCGACAAGAGCCTTTCGGTATGGCGCTACGGCACTACCCGCGGTGTGCAGCGTGTGTTGGAGATTCTTGCTGATCAGCAGCTGCCATCGACCTGGTGTATTCCCGGCATCGTTGCCGAGGAAAACCCGCAAGTTGTGCAAGCCATCCATGCAGCCGGCCACGAAATCGCCTGCGCAGGCTATCGCCACGAAGACTTTTCCAAGCTTGATATTGCCGCTCAGCACGCTTCACTCAAGCAAGGCTGCCAAGTGATTGCCGACATGACCGGGCAACGGCCCAGCGGCTTTCGTGCACCTGCGGGCAGTTATGCACCAGGCTTCACCGATGCCCTGCGCGCTGAAGGCATCAGTTGGTCATCATCCTGGTCGGGGGACGATCTGCCGTACATGCATCCCGCCGCCACAGTTGACGCACCACCGCTGGTGGAATTGCCTCTGCATTGCGAGCTCGAAGACGAGCCGTACTTCGCCTTCAACCTGGCGCCTGCGGTGCCGGTCAGCCAGGCGCGTATCGGTTCATACGCCGAGGTACTGAAGAACTGGCAGCAGGACTTCAATGGCTTTCATCGCTTCGGTTTGTGCTACGTGCTGCGCCTGCACCCGGAAACCCTCGGCACCGTTGGCCGCAGTGGGCTGCTACTAGAGTTGCTGACCTGGCTCAAGGCCCAGCCGGACGTGTGGTTCGCCACCGCTGAAGAAGTCGCCGACTGGTGGACTGACAACCACAACAGCGTGGCTGAAGACCACCCGGCTGCGGTGTTTGAGCGGCATTACCACTGCAATGAGACCTGAGAACACCGCAGCCCCCTGTAGGAGCGAGCTTGCTCGCGATAGCGGTGTACCAGTCAAAACATCATTGCCTGAAATAACGCTATCGCGAGCAAGCTCGCTCCTACAGAAAGGGTGTGAGCTCCGAAAGCCATAGCGTTCCTTGAAGAGACACTGTCATGACCAACCCCGTCACCACCCTCAGCCAATTCATCTGCCGCACCAGCTTCGACGACCTGCCTGAAGCGCTGGTCGTCAAAGCCAAGCAGCATCTGCTCGACACGCTTGGCGCGGCACTCGCTGGTTCGCAAACCCCGCTGACCCAGCGTGCGCTGCGGGCCATGAATGCCAGCGAGTCGGAAGGTGCGTCAGTTATCTGGGGCGCCGACTACGGGCTGTCGGCGCGTAACGCCGCGCTGATCAACGGCATTGCCGCCCACGCGCTGGAACTGGATGACTCGGGCGGCTGCGATCACTCCGGCGCAGTGGTGGTGCCGGCCATGCTGGCGGTGCTGCCGCTGTGCGATCCGATGCCCGACGGCAAGGAACTGCTCACCGCTATGGTCATCGGCTATGACGTTGCCCGACGGGTGCTGGAAGCCTGTGGTGGTTACTCGCCACACAACGAAGCCGGCTGGCACTCCACCGGCACCTGTGGCGTGTTCGGCGCGGCGGCGGCCTGCGCCCGATTGCTCAAGCTCGACGAAAGCCAGGCCGGGGGGGCATTGGGTCTGGCCGCAAGTATGAGCGGCGGACTGTGGGCGTTCATTCACGACGGCGCAGACACTAAAAAACTGCACGCCGGACGCCCGGCCGAAGGCGGCGTGCTGGCTGCGTTGCTGGCCCGGGAAGGCATGACCGGCCCGACACAGATTTTCGATGACGTGTGGGGCGGCTTTCTGCGCACCCTGGCCAAAGACACCGCACAGCCCAAGGCGCTGACCGAAGACCTGGGCGTGGTCTGGAAGCTGACCCGCTGCTCCATCAAGCCGTACGCCGCTTGCCGTGGCACCCACTCCGCCATCGATGCCATCGGCCAACTCCTGAGCGATCTGCACATCAGCGCCGATCAGGTTCGCTCGATCGAGGTCAATGCCAGCGCGTTTCTGGTGGACATGTGCGCCGGGCTGGACACACAAACTCTGGCCGCTGCGCAAATGAGCCTGCCTTACGCCCTGGCGGTACGCTGCCTGCTGGGCCATGCCGGGCTGGATGCTTATGAAGACAACCAGCGTGCATCACCGGTCATTTCGGCATTCATGCAACGGATCCAGATGCAGGCGGACACCTCACTCGCGCCTCTGGACGAGCCATATGTCACCGTCACTTGCGAAGACGGACGCAGCGCTTCGCTACAAATCAAGACACCGCTGGGCGGCCCGCTCAACCCTATTGGCGATAGCGAACTGTGGCAAAAATACAGCTCGCTGGCCGCCCGCGCCCTGCCCGCCACCCAAGCCGAACACCTGGGCGAGCTGTGCCTGAATCTGCAACACATAACAGACCTACAAGAGTTGCTGGACCTTTTGCGCTTCGCTTGAAGCCTTGCTGCCCTTATCCCTGACGTAAGGAACAGAACCATGCTGGATTTGAGCAAAAAAGCCTGTGCACTGATCAACACGGGCTTGCTGACCCTGGGTATCGCCACCTGCAGCAGCGCCTTCGCAGCGTCCAGCGACACATTGACGGTGGGGGTCGAAGCGACTTACCCGCCCATGTCCTTCCGCGATCCGGCCACCAACCAGAGCGTCGGGGTCAATATCGAGCTGTTCGAAGCGTTGGGCAAAGCCATGAAGGTCAAGATCAAGTTTGAAGAGATGAGCTTTGAGCAATTGACCAGCAGCCTGAAAACCGGGCGCATTGACGTGATCGGCACTGCCATCACCGACCTGCCCAAACGCCGTACCGACATGGTGTTTGTCGACTACCTGAAGACCGGCGCGCAGATGTTCACCACAGTGAAGAACACCAGCGTCGGCTCGACGGCAGTGGCCTTCTGCGGCAAAGCCATCGGCACCCCGCGCACCACCAATTACTACCCGGAAGTCATGGCCTGGAATGACAGCGATTGCGTGAAAGCCGGCAAACCCGCTGCAACGGTACAAGGCACGGCGGGCGCATCAGCGGCACGTCTTGATCTGCAACAGGAACGCCTGGCCGCCGTGGTACTCGGGCCAGAGTATGTGAAATACCTGATGAGCCAGGAACCCAATACCTACGTGCTGATTGGCGAACCCCTGTCCCTGCATCACTTCGGTTTTGCCGTCGACAAGGCCAACACGCAAGTACGTGACGACCTCGCCAAGGGGCTGGAAGCGATCATCAAAGACGGCTCGTACCAGACCGTCCTGAAGAAATGGAACCTGGAAAGCCAGGCCGTGGCTGATGTGATGATTGACGGCGGGAAGTAACAACCGCCATCCCCTGTTGGAGCGAGGCTTGTGTGGGAGCGGTGCTTGCCCGCGATAAGGACGCCTCGGTTCTAAAGTGAACCGCGTCCAGCCTTATCGCGGGCAAGCACCGCTCCCACAGGAGATTGCATATCAAATTGGATACGAGCCCCCCCATGAAAACCATCATCTTCAAAACCTTCGGCAAGCCCGAAGTGCTGCAACTGGTCGAACGCCCGGAGCCGACTCCCAAATCCAGTGAAGTGCTGATCGACATCCACGCCACTGCCCTGAATTACTCCGATCTGCTGCAACGCCGTGGCACTTATGTGATGAAAACCGAGGGCGAGAACATTCTCGGTATCGAATGCTCGGGCGTCATCTCGGGCCTGGGTGCCGGGGTCACTGGCTGGCAAATCGGTGATCAGGTCTGCGCGCTTTTGCCTGGTGGCGGTTATGCCGAGCGGGTCGCCGTCGATGCGGGGCATGTTCTGCCCTGCCCGGAAGGTATGTCTCTACTGCAAGCCGCAGCCCTGCCGGAAGCGGCTTGTACGTTGTGGTCGAACCTACGGGACATCGGGCGCTTGCAGCCCGGTGAAACGGTGCTGATTCATGGCGGCGCTGGGGGCGTTGGCTCTTTGGCCATTCAATGGGCTCACCACTGGGGCGCACGGGTGCTGACCACAGCGGGTTCGCCGGACAAGCTGCAACGCTGCCTGGAGCTAGGCGCTGACGTGGCCATTGATTATCGCCAGGAAGATTTCGTCGAGGTGGTGCAGCGCGTCACTGACGGGCGCGGCGTGGATGTGATCCTCGACAACATGGGCGCCGACTATCTGGCGCGCAATATCGACGCCCTGGCGGTGGACGGCCGCATCGTGATGATCGGCCTGCAAGGCGGTCGGGAAGCGCCGATCCATCTGGGCAAGATGATGGGCAAACGCGCCGCCCTGCACACCACTTCACTGCGTGACCGCTCCACTGCCGCCAAACAGGCCATCGTTGCTGGCGTGTTGCAGGACGTCTGGCCCCATGTGCAAAGCGGTGCGATCAAGCCGGTGATCGACAAAAGCTTTGCGCTGGACGAGGTTGTGGAAGCTCATGCTTATATGGAGTCGGGGAGTCATGTCGGCAAAATATTGCTGAATGTCCACAGATGATGCTCCTGTGGGGTAAAGGTGATCTCGATATTGGCGCGACGACGTGGGACCGGCTTTAGCCGGGAAGAGGCCGGGACATCCGCCACATATTCAGTGATTGAAATGCCGCCTTCCCGGCTAAAGCCGGTCCCACGCCCCAAGCCCACGTTCCGCTCCCACAGGGATTCCCCGCCCATTCAATCTTTCCTGCGATACCCCTCAACAATCGCCGAGAAGTCCTTTCCCCCTTCCCCACGCAAACTCATCGCCTGATACAGCTGCTGGGCCACGGCGCCGAGGATCACCGGCTGATGGGCCAGCCGTGCGGCTTCGGTGGCCAGGCCCAGGTCCTTGAGCATCAGCTCAGCGCCGAAGCCTCCGGTGTAGCCCCTCGAAGCGGGGGCGGTTTCGACGATGCCGGGCCAGGGGTTGTACATCTCCGAGCTCCAGCAACGGCCGGTCGAGGTATTGATGATCCTGGCCAACACTTCGGTGTCGATACCCAATGAGTCTCCGAGCGCCATGGCTTCGGCGACGCCAATCATCGAGATGCCCAGTAGCATGTTGTTGCAGATCTTGGCGATTTGCCCGGTGCCAATATCGCCGCAATGGACGATGTTCTTGCCCATTTTTGCCAGCACCGGCTTGAGTGTTTCAAAATGCTCGGCGCTGGCACCGACCATGAACGTCAGCGTTGCGGCTTGCGCGCCGCCAGTGCCGCCAGAGACCGGGGCGTCGCCCAGACTCACACCCTGGCGAGCCGCCACGGCTGCTACGTCGCGTATGGTCTGCGGGTCGATGGTGCTGCAATCGACGGCAGGCACGCCGTGACCGATACCGGCAAGCACGCCGTCTTCGTCGAGGTACACGCTGCGTACATGGGCCGCAGCGGGCAACATGGTAATCACCAGCTCAACGCTTTGGGCCGCGTGCTTGGGCGACTCACTGATGCGCCCGCCCAACGCTGCCAGTTCGTTGAGGATCGTCGTGTTCAGGTCGAACAGATGCAGATGATGCCCGGCCTTGAGCAGGTTGCGAGCCATGGGCGCGCCCATGTTACCCAGGCCGATGAATGCGATTTTCATTGTTGTTCTCCTTGGCGCAAGGTTCCTTGTGCGCGCTTATCAATCAACGCGCAAATATCTGGATGTACGCGGTCTCTGTGGGACCGGATTTATCCGGGAAAGGGCCGTACATCCACTGCATATTCATCGTCAGAAATGCCGTCTTCCCGGATGAATCCGGTCCCACAGGTCCCCGTCTGCGGCACGACAGCGCGGGATCAGCTCAGACGCTGCCTTGGAGTATAGGCATCAGGCTGGAGCACGCTCGCGTTCAAGCCACTGTTCGATCTGGCTCAACGGCATTGGCCGGGAGAACAGGTAGCCTTGGGCGCTGGCGCAGCCAAGGCTTTGCAGGGCACTGAGTTCGGCTTCGGTTTCCACGCCTTCGACGATGCATTCCAGTTGCATGTCGACACACAGCGCCAGCAGCGACTTGACGATCTTGAAGCTGGCCGGGTTGAGGTGGATGTCGGTGACGAAACTGCGATCAATCTTGAGTTTGGTCAGCGACAAGGCATGGATCTGGCTCAGGCTCGAATAGCCAGTGCCGAAATCGTCCAGGGAAATACCGCAACCCAGGCTGCGAAACAAGGCGATGGCGCGCTGGGTTTGCGTCAGGTCTTGAATGACTGCTGTCTCGGTGATTTCCAGATCCAGACAGCGCGGGTCAAACGCACTGTCCCGGATGATCCGGGCGACCAGCTGCGCGGCCTCTTCTGAGCCGCAGTCGTGGGCCGAAAGATTGAACGACAAGCGAACGCCGGTCGGCCATGCCTTGGCAGCCTGTAATGCTTTGCTCAGCAGTGGCGCAGTCAGTCGGTTAACCATGCCGATGCGCTCGGCGATGGGGATGAACTCACTGGGTGGTACGTCACCCAGCTCCGGGCTCCGCCAGCGAGCCAAGGCTTCAAATGCGACGGTCTGTTGCGTATGAATATCCACGATAGGCTGGAAGACCAGGTGGAATTCTTCGTCCAGATTCGCTCGACGCAAAGCCTGCTCCGTCATCCCCTGACGGTTAAGTTGTTGGCGATGCTCGGCCGAGAACAGGCAAACCGTACCTGGCCGGTTGCGTTTGCACTGATACAACGCATAGTCCGCATATTCGTAGACTTCGGCGTCGCTGGACGCCAGGTCGGGGAATGTCGCCAACCCCAGGGAGGCGCTGATCTGGATCGGAATATCCACCAGCAGAAAAGGCTCACGCATACGAGCGCAGATCTCTTCGCCAAACGCCAGTAACTGCTCATCTGTTGTGGATGTGGTAATGATCAGCGCAAATTCATCACCACCCAGCCGGGCCAGATGCACGTTTTCATTGAGCAGACCGGTCAAGCGCTGCCCCACCTGATACAGCAGCTTGTCGCCCACACTATGGCCGTAAAGGTCGTTGACGGGCTTGAAACCATCCAGATCGATGAGGCCCACCGCCAGGCGCTCACCATTCAATCGGGCACTGGCCAGTACGCTATCCAGGCGAGTAAAGAACTTTCGCCGGTTGGCCAGCCCAGTCAGGCTGTCCAGATTGGCCAGTTGCTGATTTTCGTCGCTCAGCCTTTCGGTTCGCGCCTGCATATTCACCAGCCGGGTAAAGTCCCCGTATTGGCTTTTGAGGATCGATAGCATGGCGATGGAGACCAGCAGCACATCGATTGCCGTGGCGATGAATGTAATGTTGTTACTGGTCCCGAAGAACACAACAAATGCGGTGTTGACCACGACAGCAGTGCTCAGCGCCGCTGGCAGCAGATGCATCATGCAGAAGATGCAGGCAATCACGGTGATCGCCATAAAGAAGGCAACGTGGGCCTGACGGTAGACGTCGCCATAAGGGAACAATGCCAATGACCATGCGGTAAACGCGAGCGCCACAATTGGTGCCAGGTTATTGGTGCGCTTCAAAGCGGCAAGCATCTGTTCAGAGTCAGGCAAATGCTTGCGCGAGCGCCACCACTGCACCGCGCGCCCGGCGCCGAACACTGTCATCAGCAACGGGCAGCCAAGCACCAGCCAGCCAGGTGCAGCCGAGTAATGGGTGCCAGCCAGCACCAGCGTGTTGACCAACAGGATGAAATACATCAGCGGCAGCTGCCGGGACAGCGCGACGTATTGCGCCCTGATCAAGCCGGGGCTGTGATCGGGTACGGACATCAAAGACCGAAGCTTACTCAGTAGTTTTTTTTTCATCAGGGATGACTCTGGATAAGTGACAGCCCATCGATTACCCCTGCCGATGTGGCCCGCTTAGCATGCATTGACAGTGCGGTTATTCAATCGTGTCGGCAAAAGCGGGTCTTTCTGTAATATTTCCGACGAGTAGTGGCATTTTGATAACTCGCGGCAGCCTCTATACCTGAACACCCACTATTGACGTCAAATTTATGCCAGTAGGCCACTGCTTATAACTGTTAAGCAGGCCTGGCTACCAACGACAAACGATTGATTCATAGCGACATTATTTACTGACCATAGGCTTCAGGTTATTCAGTTATCCGCCGATAGGCTGATGTGCAGGTACTTTGCGGGCTTAAAAATAAAAATCTTCCGGCTGTGACTGACCTCAAGAAATAACATTCGTGGAGAAACATATGAACAGCTGGTTTGCCAATATCAGCGTCAACATGAAACTCGCCCTGGGATTCGGGCTGGTTTTGATTTTTACTGCCATTCTCGCTTTGACGGGCTGGAACAGCCTGAGCAAACTTATCGACCGCAGCAACTGGATGAGCGATATCACTGAGCTCAATGCGCAATTGACCAAGTTGCGGGTGACGCGCCTGCAGTACATGGTGGCCAACGGTGACGACACCGTGGCCCAGACCGTGCAGGTCGCCCTCGACGGCTTCAAGGCCCAGCAGGAAAAATTGCTGAAGAGCTTCAAAAGCCCGGAGAACATTGCACTTCTGCAACAGCTGAGCACGGTCATCGCCGAATACGAGAAAGGCCTGGTTGCCATGCGCACCGGCTATAAATCCAACAGCAGCCTGCGCGGCGAGCTGGGCAGCAGCGCCGACAAGGGCGGTGCACTGATCGATCAAATCAGCACAGATGTGCTGAATCTGGCGGCTGATGACGAGCGTCGTTTCGAGCAATACCAAGCCATCACCAAGGTCCGTGAAGACCTGATGCGGGTGCGCTACGAAACCCGTGGCTACACCGGCGATAGCACCGCTGATAACGAAAAGAAAGCGCTGGACCAGATGGACGATGCGCTCAAAAATCTGCAAGCGGTTAGCGCGACCTTCAGCGGTGTTCAGGCCGAACGCCTCAAGCAGCTTGAAGTGGTACTGGGCAACTATCGCAATTCGCTGGTGAGCTTCAAGAACACCATCAACGACCTCGGTACACTGCGCAAGAACATGACGGTTCAGGGCCAGACGATCGTCAAGCTCAGCGACGACATGTACAAGATCCAGCTGGATCGCCGCGACAGCGAAAGTGCTGATGCACGCAATATGCAACTGACTTGCACGCTGATCGCCTTGATTCTGGGCGTACTGGCGGCCGTTATCATCACGCGTCAGATCACCCGTCCATTGCAGGACACTCTGCTGGTGGTCGAGCGCATTGCGTCTGGCGACCTGTCGCAGAACATTGTCGTGACCCGTCGCGACGAGTTGGGCGAACTTCAACAAGGCATTCAGCGCATGGGCCGTACCTTGCGTGATCTGATCGGCGGGATCCGCGACAGCGTCGTTCAGATCGCCAGCGCTGCCGAACAACTGTCAGCCGTCACCGAACAGACCGCCGCGGGTGTGAATAGCCAGAAAGTCGAAACCGATCAGGTGGCCACGGCCATGCATGAAATGACGGCCACGGTTCAAGAAGTCGCGCGCAACGCCGAGCAGGCTTCGCAAGCGGCCTCCAACGCAGACAAAGAAGCCCGTGCTGGCGACAAGGTAGTGGGCGAAGCGATTGTGCATATTGAACGTCTGGCGGCTGAAGTGGTGCGTTCTTCCGATGCCATGAGCCAGCTGGAGCAGGAAAGCGACAAGATCGGCAAAGTCATGGACGTGATCAAGGCTGTGGCCGAGCAAACCAACCTG
The DNA here is from genome assembly GCF_000737245.1 of Pseudomonas syringae. GTDB lineage: Bacteria > Pseudomonadota > Gammaproteobacteria > Pseudomonadales > Pseudomonadaceae > Aquipseudomonas > Aquipseudomonas syringae_J. The sequence continues at coordinate 23,218 of NZ_JPQU01000060.1, forward strand.
CTGGCCCTCAACGCGGCGATTGAAGCAGCGCGTGCTGGTGAAGCCGGTCGTGGCTTCGCGGTGGTTGCCGATGAAGTGCGCGGGCTGGCCCAACGTACGCAGAAGTCCACCGAGGAAATCGAAGCCCTGGTTGCCGGTCTGCAAAATGGCACCCGGCAGGTGTCGAGCATCATGCTCAGCAGCCGCGAGCTGACCGAAAGCAGCGTGACCCTCACCCGCAAGGCGGGCACCTCACTGGAAAGCATCACCCTGACGGTGTCCAACATTCAGGCGATGAACCAGCAGATCGCGGCCGCAGCCGAGGAGCAAAGCGCGGTGGCAGAAGAAATCAGCCGCAGCATCATCAACGTGCGCGATGTATCGGAGCAGACCGCGTCCGCGAGTGAAGAAACGGCCGCCTCAAGCGTTGAGCTCGCCCGTCTCGGCGGTCAACTGCAAATGATGGTCAGCCACTTCAAAGTCTGATTCTCACCCCCGTAACACACCTCAAGCCCGGGTAATGCCCGGGCTTGAGCGTTTCTAAAGCCTGCACTTTCCAGCCGTCACCCATCGCGCAATTTAATTGACGCCAAAAAAAACAATGGCCTATGGCCATGCTTTTTGGTATTCATGCATTCATATACATCAATTTAGATTGAACTAACGTCTCGCCTGCGAGTCGCGCCGCTCTTTAATCCTCATCGTTGTCTGCGCTTTAACTCTGGCCAAAAAGTCCAAGGAGAGTCATGAACACGTGGTTTGCAAATATCAGCGTCAAAACGAAGCTGGCGCTGGGTTTCGGCGTAGTGCTGATTCTGACGGCGCTGCTGGCAGCGATCGGCTGGAGTAGCATCACTAAGTTGATTGAGCGCAGCGACCGGATGGTCGACATCACCCAGCTCAACGCGCTACTTCATGATGTGAACTCGGCACGCCTGCAGTACTTGGTGGACAAGGGCGATGAAAAAAGCGAAGAGCAGGTGCAGAAGGCGCTGAACCTTTTCGACGCCGAGCAAAAGCGGCTTTCGAGTGTTTTCCTGAAAGCGATCAACCTCAGCAACCTGCAAAAGATCAACGGCCTGACGGCCGACTATCAAAAGTCGCTGAACAAGATGCGCGAGGCTTACAAGAACGACGCCGCCGTGCGCAAAGAGATGGGCGTGCATGCTGTCAAAGGTGCTGCGCTGATTAGTCAGATCATGGATGACGTGCGCAAGATGCCCGTCTCTGAAGAACGCTTCGAAGCCTGGCAAGACATCATGACCGCCAAGGAGAACCTGACCCTGGTGCGTTATGAGGTTCGTGGGTATACCGGCAATGCCACACCGGATACCCAGGCAAAGGCCACGCAACAACTTGAAGTCGCCATCAAGGGCATGGCCGCACTCAACGCCCGCTTCGGTGCCGAGTACGCAGACACGCTCAAACAACTTGAAACGGCTCTGATCAACTACCGATCTGCCGTGCAACGCTTCACGGCTGCCAGCGCGGATGTGGTAAGCGCTACCAGCGAAATCAAAGACCAAGGCAAGGCGATCACCCAGACCACCGAAGCCATGTATGACTTCCAGCTCAAGGCTCGCCAAGAAAACACCGATCAGGCATCAACGCTGCAGATCAGTTTTACCCTGCTGGCGTTGGTGTTGGGCATCTTGGCGGCCACCCTCATCACTCGGCAGATTACCCGACCGCTGCAGGACACCTTGCTGGTGGTCGAGCGCATCGCGTCTGGCGACCTTTCACACGATGTTGTCGTGACCCGTGGCGACGAGCTAGGCGCGCTGCAGCAGGGCATCCAGCGCATGGGTAGCACCCTGCGTGACTTGATCAGCGGGATTCGTGATGGCGTGACCCAGATTGCCAGCGCCGCTGAAGAGTTGTCTGCGGTCACCGAACAGACCAGCGCCGGGGTCAACAGCCAGAAGGTCGAGACCGACCAGGTGGCCACCGCCATGAACGAAATGTCGGCCACGGTTCAGGAAGTTGCACGCAACGCCGAGCAGGCGTCCATGGCAGCCTCGGCGGCTGATACCGAGGCCAGGGCCGGCGACAAGGTTGTGGGTGAAGCCGTCGCGCAGATCGAACGTCTGGCAGCCGAAGTGGGCCGTTCGGCCGACGCCATGACGCTGCTGGAGCAGGAAAGCGACAAGATTGGCAAAGTCATGGACGTGATCAAGGCTGTGGCGGAGCAGACTAATCTGCTGGCCCTCAACGCCGCCATCGAAGCCGCTCGGGCCGGTGAAGCCGGACGAGGTTTCGCGGTCGTGGCCGACGAAGTTCGCGGCCTGGCGCAGCGCACCCAGCAATCCACCGAAGAGATTGAAAACCTGGTCAGCGGCTTGCAAAACGGAACCCGGCAAGTCTCGAACATCATGCTCAGCAGCCGCGAGCTGACCGACAGCAGCGTCACCCTGACCCGCAAGGCAGGCACTTCGCTGAGCAGCATCACGCAGACGGTTTCGAGCATCCAGGCCATGAACCAACAAATCGCCGCCGCGGCAGAGCAGCAGAGCTCCGTGGCAGAAGAAATCAGCCGCAGCATCATCAGCGTGCGTGATATCTCCGAGCAAACCGCCTCCGCCAGCGAAGAAACCGCCGCCTCCAGCGTTGAACTGGCACGCTTGGGTAACCAGTTGCAAATGATGGTGAGCCGTTTCAAGGTTTGACGGTAGAAGCGACATGGGAAAGACATAAACCCCGGTGGGAGATCGGCTTCGGGAGACTCGATGCTTGCCTGCAGCACTCAGGATCTGCGGCTCATTAGATCCCTGTGGGAGCGAGCTTGCTCGCGAAGGCAATGTTCCGGCCTCCAGAAATCTATTCGGATGCCCCGCCCTCTTCGCGAGCAAGCTCGCTCCCACAGGTATTCCCGGCGCACACAACCCACCGTTTCCCAACTATCAATTTGGGCAATGATTGGTAGTGATCGTATTGACTTCTTAATAATTTCGAGCGGCGTAGCATTGCCTCCATACCGAGTTAACAACTAACCCGATCTGGAGCAACTACCATGAAAACTTCAAAACTGATCTTCGGCCTTGCCTTCTCTGTATTGGCTTCGAGCGCTTTCGCTTCGCCGCAGCTTCCAAGTCTTCCAGGCAATAACAACACCAATCTGATAGATCCAACTCCAGCCGCCATTGTTGTTGCTGCTGACGGTTCTGACCACGTTGGCGCTAACCGCCTCGCTGCTGACGGTTCTGACCACGTTGGTGCAAATCGCCTCGCTGCAGATGGTGCCGACCGCGTTGGTGCAAATCGCCTCGCTGCTGACGGTGCCGACCATGTTGGTGCAAATCGCCTCGCTGCTGACGGTGCCGACCATGTTGGTGCAAACCGCCTCGCTGCTGACGGTGCCGACCATGTTGGTGCAAATCGCCTCGCTGCAGATGGTGCCGACCACGTTGGTGCAAATCGTCTGAGCTGATACTTGTTCTGCTTCACTACCAGCCCGGCTTTTGCCGGGCTTAGTTTTTTCTGGAATCAGCAATTAACTCCTACCGCCCCGCCCAATTGCTCGACAGAAAGCGGTTACAGGCGAACGATTACGCGACGTGCCCGACAAACCGCAGCGCCCAATTCGCGGGCAAGCCTCGCTCCAACGGACTAGATGATCGCCTGTAGGAGCGCGCTTGACCAGTTCAGCTTGCCCGCGATGAACGATGACGCGGCCTGCCTGAAGGATTGCACCGCCTGATTCGCAGGCGAGCCTCGCTCCAACGGGTAATCACCGAACCTGTAGGAGCCGAGCTTGCTCGCGATGAACGATGACGCGGTCTGCCTGACAAACCGCAGCGCCTAAATCGCGGGCAAGCCTCGCTCCAACGGACTCGATGGTCGCCTGTAGGAGCGCGCTTGCCCGCGATGAACGATGACGCGGCCTGCCTGAAGGATTGCACCGCCTGATTCGCGGGCAAGCCTCGCTCCAACTGATTCGGTGATCACCTGTAGGTGCTCGTGAGCTACAGGCGATAAAACGCTTCATTTCCCAACTATCAATTTGGGCAATGATTGGTAGTGATCGCATTGACTTCTTAATAATTTCGAGCGGCGTAGCATTGCCTCCATACCGAGTTAACA
>NZ_JPQU01000061.1 GCF_000737245.1 Pseudomonas syringae
CATCCATGCCGAGCGACCCACACCACGGCACCTCCACTCAGCCTCCCGACGCTCGATTCGGCGGTGTATGTGAAATCGTGGCAGGAAAGGCCAAAGCAAATCTGCGTTGCAGATTCTTTAAGCACGGCCTTGAGTCTCCCTAAGCCCGCCAACGAAATTCGCCAAACCTGGCAAAACTTACTCCTTACTCAAATCAACCAAAGGCTCTTTACGCACCTCGGTCTCACGCCCGGCCTGGATGTCTTTGACCCTGCCCAGCGCCGTATCAACAGCTGCCTTGTCGGCCAGCAGGCTGTAGCTGATCTGGAACTGGCGTTGCTGTTTTGGCTTGATGGTCGGAACCAGGTTCAGCGGTCGTTGATAGCGTCGGTTGTAGGAGAAGCTGGTTCCTGGTTCCAGGCCTGTCACGTAGCCCTGGCCTTTGGTGTCGGTGTTTTTCCACAGCGAGAACACTGGCAACTGTTGGGTGTTGAAACCTAGCGAAACGCCCAGGTTACCGGCCTTGTTATGCAGAATCGTGAGGGTGTCGCCTTTGGCATCTGCGTAAGGCACCACGTTGTAAACGGTTTCGTCGTAATCAGGAGTCGGGCCACGATAGGTTTGCCAATCAGCAAGATCACCCTTGGCCTTTTCATTGAATGGCGAGACCTGCTTAACCGGCGCTTCGAACCGTGCGCCCTGCTCCAGAAACGGCGTGCTGAAATTGCTGTGATACAGCGCCTGATATTCCTTCGGATAGTCGCCGTTGTTGGTCAGGGTGTCGTTGAGGGTGAAACGCGTACTTCCGGGCTCGGTCACCAGTTCGGTCTGGACCGAGAAATCGACTTTCTTGAAAGCCTGTTCCTTCAGCTCGCCTTTGAGGCGGATGGCATAGGGTGGCGTTTCGTCGATGTACAACGTGACTTTGCTGGCCGGAATGTTTGCCGCCCGGCCGTGCAAGGTCAGCAACTCGCCGTTGTCCATGCCTGGATGCCCGACCCATTCGTATCCGCAGCGGGTGACCAATTCGTTGAAGCCTTCCAGCCAGCCCAGGCCGCCACGCCCGTTGAGTTCGATAAACGCCGGATTAACGATGTCTTTCACCGGTGAATCCCAGCCCATCCGCACCTCACCCACAGAGGCTTGCAGCACGTTCATGCCACGGGTCGGAACGACTGAGAGCTTCATGGCGCCGTTGTCGATATCAATCACGCTCACGCCTTCCTGCCGTCCGCCATGAAGAGTGCGCAGGGTGATGGTGAAGGGTTTGTCGGTTTTGACCCCGAGCTGAGCGCTGGTGAATTGCTGATTCTGGGCAGGTTTGTCGGTATCGAGCAGCACGTAGTCCCAGGCGGCGGCCTGTGAAGCGACGGCGATCGCACTGAGGCCGAAAAGCCAGGCAAGAGGTTTCATGGGTAGTCCTTATTGGAATTATTGGATCTGCTGGTCCTGAATCGGGTTAATCGATTCAGCTACAGATCGAGTCTAGTCAAACCCAGAGAAAACAGGAAACCCATTCGGCCAGGTGCCGATTAAACCTGTGCCCAAGAAAAAGCCCGATGAACCATCCAAAACGGAGGTCTATCGGGCCATGCACCCAGGAGCGGGAGGTGCCAAGGGAAGTCTGTAACGAGACGCTTGAATCGGTAGCGCGTGGCGCGGAGGGTGCTGATCAAGCCACCTGAGCGACTTTGGCGATGGCCTGGTTCATGCCTTTTTCAACGAAATCGCCGCCCATGTTCAGCCCTTCGGCGTGAATGAACGTGACGTCGTGGATGCCCACGAAACCCAGCACTTGGCGCAGGTAAGGTTCCTGATGATCCAGCGCACTGCCGGCGTAGATTCCGCCGCGAGCGGTCAAGACGAAGGCCCGCTTGCCGACCAGCAGGCCTTGAGGCCCGGTTTCGCCATACTTGAAGGTCACACCCGCACGCAGCACGTGGTCCAGCCAGGCTTTGAGGGTGCTGGGAATGGCGAAGTTGTACATCGGTGCCGCCAGCACCAGCACGTCCGCGGCTACCAGTTCGTCGGTCAGTTGGTTGGAGCGATCCAGTGCGGCCTGTTCGGTGACGCTGCGCTGGGTATCGGCTTTCATCCAGCCACCCAACAAGGTCGAGTCCAGATGCGGGACCGGGTCTTTGCCCAGGTCGCGAACCGTGATCGGGTCGGCGGGGTGAGCGGCTTGCCATTGGCCGATGAACTGTTGAGTCAACTGGCGGGAAACCGAATCCTGCTGACGAGCGCTGCTTTCAATGATCAGTACGCGGGACATGGGCTGTTACCTCCAACGAATAATGTGTTTCGATGGGGTGAAGATTAAACAGGACCATATCGATTAAAAAGCGTAAAAATCTGCTTCAAAACATCTAATAATTTGTTTTATTAGTGGCGTGGTTTACTCTGACTTCAGGTAGCCCCTGTAGGAGCGCGCTTGCCCGCGATAGCGCCGGATCAGACGACATGTTTTTTGACTGAACCACCGCTATCGCGGGCAAGCGCGCTCCTACAGGGTTTTGTGTTTGATGCGCGACTGCGTTGTGTCAGGGATAAACGCAGCACACCCATGCCATCACGCATCAGGCTTGCAGCTCAGACTGATGCGCAGTTTGATGATGCTACGGTTGAATTTGGCGGACACGTCCACGCTTTTTTTCGCGGCGACGGTGATGCGTCGGGTGCGCGGTGCCTCGGGGCCGTTGCGGAATACCACGCTGCATTTGGCATCGACGCTGCCGTAGTTGTTCACGGTGATGGAGCCGGTGTCATAAAAAGTATCGTGGCTGGTGTAGTCGACTTCGACGCCTTCGTAGTGTTTTTCCACTTCGATAGGGTAGGCCCAGGCGGTCAGCGGCAGCAGTGCCAGCAACACACAACAGAATCGGTTCATTGGCAGTCTCCAGAGAGGGACTGGCAGATTAGGACAAAGCGCAGCAAAAGAGGAGCTACACATGAAAGCCCCCCGGGTCACCCTCGATCAATGGCGGACCTTGCAGGCCGTGGTCGATCACGGCGGTTTCGCCCAGGCAGCCGAAGTGCTGCATCGCTCGCAGTCGTCGGTGAGCTACACCGTGGCCCGCATGCAGGATCAGCTCGGCGTGCCATTGTTGCGCATCGACGGGCGCAAGGCCGTGTTGACCGAAGCCGGCGGCGTGTTGCTGCGGCGTTCCCGGCAACTGGTCAAACAAGCCAGCCAGTTGGAAGATCTGGCGCACCATATGGAACAAGGCTGGGAGGCCGAGGTACGCCTGGTGGTGGACGCGGCTTATCCCAACGCACGACTGGTTCGCGCCCTGACGGCGTTCATGCCCCAGAGCCGGGGTTGCCGTGTGCGTTTGCGCGAAGAGGTGTTGTCCGGCGTCGAGGAAGTATTGCTCGAAGGGGTAGCCGATCTGGCGATCAGCAGTTTCAGCATTCCGGGTTACCTGGGCACTGAGATGAGCAGCGTGGAGTTTGTCGCCGTCGCTCACCCTGAACACGCCCTGCATCAATTGCATCGCGAGCTGAATTTCCAGGATCTGGAAAGCCAGCTGCAAGTGGTGATTCGCGACTCGGGCCGCCAGCAACCTCGCGACGTCGGCTGGCTGGGCGCCGAACAGCGCTGGACCGTGGGCAGCCTGGCGACTGCGGCAACCTTTGTCAGCAGCGGCCTGGGCTTCGCCTGGTTGCCACGCCATCTGATCGAACGCGAACTGCGTGAAGGGGTGCTCAAGGCGCTGCCGATGGATAAGGGTGGCAGTCGCAACCCGACCTTCTATCTTTACTCCAGTAAAGACAAACCTTTGGGCCCGGCCACGCAGATTCTCATCGAGCTGATCCGCACCTTCGACACTGCGCCCCTGACCGCCGCTTTCGCCGCACCGCAACAAGCCTGACTTACAGTCAGCCAGACACAATAAGCCAGACAAGGAGCTGTCCATGGCCCATTTCGAACATGACGGTTGTTCACTGCATTACGAAGAGTATGGCCAGGGCGAGCCGCTATTATTGCTCCACGGTCTGGGTTCCAGCTGTCGGGACTGGGAATATCAGGTACCGGTGTTCGCTGCGCGGTACCGGGTCATTGTCATGGACATGCGCGGGCATGGTCGTTCCGACAAGCCACGGGAGCGCTACAGCATCCGCGGCTTTGCCGGTGATGTCGAAGCCCTGATCGAGCATTTGAATCTGGGGCCGGTACATGTCGTCGGGTTGTCCATGGGCGGCATGATCGGCTTCCAGCTGGCGGTGGATCATCCGCATTTGCTGAAAAGCCTGTGCATCGTCAACAGTGCGCCCCAAGTCAAAATCCAGACTGCCAACGATGTCTGGCAGTATGCCAAGCGCTGGACATTGGCCCGGCTGCTGAGCATGGAAACCCTCGGCAAGGCGCTGGGCCAAAACATGTTTCCCAAACCCGAGCAGGCCGATCTGCGCAGCAAGATGGCCAGCCGCTGGGCAGAAAATGACAAGCGTGCCTATCTGGCCAGTTTCAACGCCATCACCGGCTGGGGCGTGCAACACAAACTGTCGCGCATCACGTGCCCGACATTGATCATCAGCGCCGACCGGGACTACACCCGCGTGGCGCTCAAAGAGGCCTACGTGAAGCTGATCGCCAACGCCAAGCTGGTGGTCATCCCGGACTCACGCCACGCCACCCCATTGGATCAACCTCAGGCATTCAACCAGGCCGTACTGGAATTCATCGATACAGCGCAGGTCTGAAGCGCACTACTCGTTTGGGTTAGCCGCTCAAAGGCTGGGCAAAAAAAGCCAAACGTGATTACCTTGCGACCTGCACTCCTACAACGATCGCAGTCGAAACCACCACTCAGGATCAACTGAACCATGCTGAAAAAAATCGCCATCGCCGCCTGCTCCGTGCTGTTCGCCACCAGCCTCATGGCCGCGACACCCGCCAAGCAGACTCACGTCCTGCTTGATACCAGCTTCGGCGCGATTGAAATCCAGCTCGAAGATGCCAAAGCGCCGATCAGCACCCAGAACTTCCTGGGCTACGTCGACAGCGGCTTTTACAACAACACGATCTTCCACCGCGTCATCCCGGGCTTCATGGCCCAGGGCGGTGGTTTCACTGCACAGATGATGCAGAAGCCGACCAAGGACCCGATCAAGAACGAAGCGGAAAACGGCCTGCATAACGTGCGCGGCACTGTCGCTATGGCGCGGACTTCGGTGGTGAACTCGGCCACTAGCCAGTTCTTCATCAACACCAATGACAACGCCATGCTCGACCACGGCGCCCGTGACTTCGGCTACGCGGTGTTCGGCAAAGTCGTCAAAGGCATGGACGTGGTCGACCAGATCGTCAACGCCCAGGCTGGCAACAAGCAAGGCATGCAGAACGTGCCCATCGACCCGATCTACATCAAGTCCGCTAAACGCATCGACTAAGCTGTGAATGGACTCGCATGAAATCATTCAGGATTTCATGCGGTCCGATCAGAGGAATATCCGCTCAGTAAGGAGAGCCCGCTTAACTGGTGGGCATCATCGCCAATGCTCTATCGTCGTTTTGAAAAACTGATCGATATCTTCCGTGACGCCCCTACCGATGCTCCCCCCAATAAAGTCCTGGCGTTCTACATCTATTACCTGCGTCAGGTCTGGCCCAGCTTCGCGGCGCTGTTGGTGGTCGGCCTGATCGGAGCGTTGATCGAAGTCGCGCTATTCAGCTACCTGAGCCGCATCATCGACCTGGCTCAGGGTACGCCCGATAAAGATTTCTTTAGCATCCACGCCAACGAATTCATCTGGATGGCCGTGGTTGCCCTGATTTTGCGGCCTATTTTCGTCGGCCTGCATGACTTATTGGTACACCAGACCATCAGCCCTGGCATGACCAGCATGATCCGCTGGCAAAACCACAGTTACGTGCTGAAACAGAGCGTGCGTTTCTTCCAGAACGACTTCGCCGGCCGGATCGCGCAACGCATCATGCAGACCGGCAACTCCCTGCGCGATTCCGCCGTGCAAGCCGTGGACGCCCTCTGGCATGTGCTGATCTATGCCATCAGCTCCCTGGTCTTGTTTGCCGAAGCGGACTGGCGCCTGATGATCCCGCTGCTGGCGTGGATCGCCGCGTACATCCTCGCCCTGTGCTACTTCGTACCGCGGGTGAAGGAGCGCTCGGTGGTGTCTTCCGATGCGCGCTCCAAATTAATGGGCCGTATCGTCGACGGCTACACCAACATCACTACACTGAAGCTGTTCGCCCATACCAACTTTGAACAGCAGTACGCTCGCGAAGCGATCAGCGAACAAACCGAGAAAAGCCAGTTGGCGGGCCGTGTTGTTACCGCAATGGACACAGTCATCACCAGCATGAACGGCATTCTGATCGTGACCACCACTGGTCTGGCGTTGTGGTTGTGGACCGAGTCGCTGATTTCCGTAGGCGCCATCGCCCTGGCAACCGGTCTGGCGATCCGCATCGTCAACATGTCCGGCTGGATCATGTGGGTGGTCAACGGCATTTTCGAAAACATCGGCATGGTGCAAGACGGCCTGGAAAGTATCTCCCAGCCGGTCAGCGTCATCGACCGCAAGCCGGCGCCGCGCTTGAATGTGGAAAACGGCGGCGTGAAATTCGACGGTGTGGATTTCCATTACGGCAATGGCAACGGGATCATTCACGGCCTGAACCTGGACATCAAACCTGGGGAGAAAATCGGCTTGATCGGGCCATCGGGTGCGGGGAAATCCACCTTGGTGAATCTGCTCCTGCGCATGTATGACGTGCAGGACGGCCGGATTCTGATCGACGGTCAGGACATTTCTCACGTGTCACAGGAAAGCCTGCGGGAACAGATTGGCATGATCACCCAGGATACGTCGCTGCTGCACCGTTCGATCCGTGACAACTTGCTGTATGGCAAACCGGATGCCACCGATGAGCAGTTATGGGAAGCGGTGCGCAAAGCACGCGCCGATGAGTTCATCCCGCTGTTGTCCGACGCTGAAGGGCGCATGGGCTTTGAGGCACACGTGGGCGAGCGCGGGGTCAAGTTGTCCGGCGGTCAGCGCCAGCGCATTGCTATCGCCCGGGTTCTGCTCAAGGACGCGCCGATTCTGATCATGGATGAAGCCACTTCTGCGCTGGACTCGGAAGTGGAAGCCGCGATTCAGGAAAGCCTGGAAACCCTGATGCAAGGCAAGACCGTGATCGCCATTGCCCACCGCCTGTCCACCATCGCCCGGATGGACCGGCTGGTGGTCCTGGAAAACGGCAAGATCGCCGAAACCGGCACCCACGCCGAACTACTGGCCCACGGCGGGCTGTATGCAAGGTTGTGGCAGCATCAGACCGGTGGGTTTGTGGGGATTGATTGAGCGAGATTGCAGGAGAAACACAATCCTATGTGGGAGCGAATTCATTCGCGAATGCTTTTGCACAGCCGATAGATATCTGTCGAATGTACCGGCCTCTTCGCGAATGAATTCGCTCCCACAAGTTCAGCGTAAGCCGCGCCCACGTGTATTGCCCATGGTGAACTGTAGGAGCTGACCGAGGTTACGAGGGCTGCGAAGGCGGCCTGTCTTACACACCGCTGTTCGCAGCCTGCGGCAGCTCCTACAGACAACTCACCTCAAACCTGTCGATACGGCAACGCGGTTCGGGCATCTTCGGCGTAGGCCAGGATGCCGACTCGTTCCTGGTCCAGAAAATCACTCACGGCCTCTTTCAGCCCGGGATGTGCCAGGTAGTGCCATGAGCGGGTGATGACCGGCTCGAAGCCGCGAATCAGCTTGTGTTCGCCCTGCGCCCCGGCATCGAAACGTTTGAAACCGTGAGCAATGGCGTAATCCATGCCCTGATAGAAACAGGTCTCGAAGTGCAACCGGTCGAACTCGGCCAGACAGCCCCAGTAGCGGCCATAGAAACTGTCGCCGCCCAACAGACTGAACGCCATGGCCACCGGCCGCGAACCCTGACGGGCGATCACCACGCGTATCGCTTCGGGCATGCGTTCAGCCAGCAGGCTGAAGAATTCCCGGGTCAGATACGGCGCCTGCCCGCGAATTTCGTAGGTGTTGGAATAACAGGCGTGGACAAAATCCCAGAGCAGTTCGCTCAGCTGATGGCCTTCCAGCCAATCGAACTCGATGCCCTGCCCCGCCACCTGCTCGCGTTCCTTGCGCATCTGTTTGCGCTTGCGCGAACTCAGGGCGTCGAGGAAATCCTGAAAATCCCGGTAGCCGCGATTCTGCCAATGAAACTGGCAGCCATAGCGCTGCAACCAGCCCGGCTGCTCATCGAGAAACGCGTCGGCCAAGGGATCGGTGAAATTGACGTGAGCGCTGGACAGTCCCTCAGCCTCCAGATAACCCGGCAGGCTGTTAAGCAACTCAATACCCGCCTCAGGTGAAGCCGACAGAATCCGCGGCCCGCTCACCGGACTGAACGGCACCGCCCCCAACAGCTTGGGGTAGTAAGCGATGCCCGCCCGACGGCAGGCATCTGCCCAGCTGTGATCGAACACGTACTCGCCGTAGGAATGCCACTTGCGATAGGCCGGCATGGCTGCCACCAGTTCGCCGTCCCGGTAATTGAGCAGATGTTCAGCCTTCCAGCCCGAGCGAGGGCCCAGGCTGCCGCTGTCTTCCAAGGCACTGAGAAAAGCGTGACGCACGAAAGGCTGATGCACTGGCAAGAGCGCGTCCCACTCGGAGGACGCGATCGTGCTCAGGCTGTCGGTGGTTTGTACGGACATGCGCAATTCTCAAAAGCCGCTGAGGTGTGCGGGAGTATCCCCCATTGGCGAGAATTGTTCACGACCACTGAGTCCGCTCCGAGGTCAGGCCGGTTCCGAGGCCAACAGGGCAATATCAGTCGTCAGTTGCAGCGCCTTGCTGTCGACTGCCCGTTTAAGCTCCTGGAAAACCGCATTCACGCTGTTCAGGTAGTCATCGTCGGTCATGGTCTCGTGCTGCGCGTCGAGCAAATCCTGACGTTCATGAAAAGGCAACCGTACCTTGTCGAAGTCCTTTTGAAAGTGATCCTCCAGGAAGGTCATCCAGTCCTTTCGGGCAATCAGCGACTGAAGAAATTCAGGCGTGCTTTCCCTCGCGAGCACCCGGGCCCTGGCGCTATCGAGCATGCTCTCATCCACCCCGGAGATCCCCGCGAACAACATCCCTTGCGACTGGCCCGGCAACGCCAGCTCTTCGCGCAATCGCGTGGGGTAGACAAGCCTGACCTCAACCTGATCCAGGCGCGGTTGAGTGACGACCCGGGCATTGAAATCTTCCAGCGCAATTCTTTCCAACTCATCCAAACGCTCAAGGCCGCGCATCAGCTTGAACATGTCTACTGGGGTTTTGCCTCCCGGCAGTGACTCCAGCTGAAACACCTGCACCCGGATATCCAGCATATTGAAAGTGATCATGGTGCCGTCGCCGCAGGTTTCCGGATGCGCCGCCAGGGCGAAGAGTTCTTGCTGCAACGCTTCGGATCCGGCCATTGCATCGATCATTTGCCACAACCGCTCGGTCAACAGGCGGCGGTTGTCACGGTAATCGGCGGTCTGCAGCAGGTCGTTGACCAGTAACACGAACGGCTCGGCGCCTGCCTCACGCTGCAAGGACTCCCAGCGCTGATGCTGCTGCTCGTCACCGGTTTCAGACAACCACTCGGCGGGGCTCCGGGCCCAGTTATCCGCCTGGACGTTACCTATCCCCATACGCATCAGTGCCACTTCGTCAAAGAGGGCTGCTGCCCTGGTAACGGTCTCGGCATTGAGCGGGTTCTGATGCAGGCGCAAATAGAGCCTTGTGCGCCCGGCGATCGCGCGAAGGGTCTGCTCATCAATGTCTGTGATCTGGTTTCGACGCAGGTCGACATGCCTCAACGTCTCACGCACATCCAGCCCGAGTGGCAGGGTTGGGAGTCCGCAGTCTCTAAGGCGGATTTCCAGCAGCGCTGGCCAGCGGCTGACGTCCAGCGGTGCAGTAATATTGATGTCCCGGCCCTCAAGTAGCAGGACTTTCATCAAGCTCAGACGCTGCAAACGCTGCATCCCTCGCCCATCGACATGGATCGGGTTGTAGCTCAGAGTCAGGGTTCGCAGGTTGGTCAGGCGATCCAGAACCTCTGGCACTGACTCAATCCGGTTGTTACTCAAGGACAATCTGCGCAACTCGGGGAATCGCCTGATAAACACTTGGGCGCCGTCGGTGGTCAGGGCAATGTTCTCCAGCCTCAAGGCCTGCACGTGGTTAAAGTTCGCCGTGATCGGCGGTAACGCGCCTATCTGCAGATTGACCAGATTTAACTGGTGCGCTGAATCCGTTGCGTTGGGATCAATCCGCGACTCGGGCTGTCGGCGCCAGCAAGCCAGAATAGCTATCCGCGCAGCTTCCCGTGCATCGGCGCTGACCCCGGCCAGTGGCTCAGGATGCGCATAGCGAGCCTGCGCCACCCAGCCATCGAGAACGTGTTGCAGCGTCGTGAATTCCTCGGTCAATTCGTTCAAGCGAGCCCTGACCCAGTCTTTTTTCTCCTGAGCAGTCCCCGTAGAGCCCGCAGCCAGAACTTGCAGAAAGACGGCTATCTGATGGAACGTGAACTGCGGATACAGCCCTTTCACCGCCAGTTCGGGGGAGAAAGCCGGCGCGTTGGTTCTTAACCTGTTAAACAGTCCGCGCACTCGACCGCTCAATTGATAGCCGACTCGTCCATCATCTGAACGGGACGGCCAGATGACGCGCGGCTTGGTCTGCTGCATGCCCAGCGCCCGCTTGACCTTCGAACGTTGCGAAGTCGCCAGATCGCCAAGCAACTCCTCTAGCTCATGCACGTCGTGGGTCAGCCGGGTTTGACTGGTCAAGGTATTGGACAGGGTCGTTCGTAACCGCGAGTTGCCAAGCAGCGTGCGTTCGCCTTGCGGGGTGAAGGTCTGATAATCGGTACCGGTCTGCACCAGCACCACATTCACAGCAGATGCAGAAGTGCCGGTACCACCGGTGCGGTAGATCAGTGGGCCGTCGAAGGTATTTCTGCGCATTTCAACCACAAGGTCTCGCGGCCATAAAGCCAATGAGTGAATCAGGTCCAGACTGACAACATCGCTGTCAGGGCTTTCCATGTGCAGGTATAAACTTTCCAGCGCATGGTTTATGCGTAACTGCTGCAGGTATTCACGGGCATGCTCGGCAAGGCGCAGGGGAATACGCGCGGCGCTGCTCATCCGCTGCAACTCCACGCTGTCGGCGAGCCGGATGATTTCCACGGCAGCCCTGAACGGCAGGCTCGGGAAGTCGCGCTTCAACAGTTTGACTAGAGGGTCGGCGGATCGCGTTTTAGCGGCATAAAGCAGATCGAAAAGACTTCTGCGCTGGCCCCTGACTTGAGCCGCAATACGTAACGCCAACTGCTGCCCACGGCCTGGTGTCGGCCGGGCATTGACCAGTAGGGATTCGACCTCAACCGGCTGCAACCCCCGCAGCAGAGCGTCCAGAAATGCCAACATACGCCCGGGGGTATAAACCACATCGACGGTGCGCGAGGCACTTTGCCCCTTTGTATGCCTGCTCAGCACCTGCCCTTGCGCATCCACCCTGCGCAGTGCGCGATGTTCCGGCCAACCTGGCATCGTCACGATGAAGTCCAGATAGGGTTCGATGGATGAAACAACCCCGTTATCCGAAAGGCCACTGTGCTCGACCGCGCCCATTTTTTGCATGAGGTCGATAAAGGCAGTGACTTCCTTATCGATCAGAAAGCGCTGCGTGCAATCGATCAACAGTGCTGGGGGCACCAACTTGTCCATGTGGATCTGGCGCAGTAGAGCTTCGTCTGTCTGGGTGATCCGCAGGATCTTTCGGATCTGCGAATTCGTAAGTGGAACGTAATCACCATGCAAACGCCGAAACGCCTTATAGGCATCCCAGCCCATGGGGTATTCACCTTCAGCACGCCACGCGCCAGCGCCGTTGGTTTCCAGTATCGGTGAGTATTGCTGCCGACCATCTAAAGTGACCACACGCCACTTGTTGAGCCGCGAATCGAACGCAATCTGGTAATAATGGCCGCCCATGGACAGCCAGGTTTTGCCATGAGCCCTGAACAGGCTATGGTCATCCAGCGCAGCCGCACTGGGCAAAATATATGGCTGCTCCAGAGACTCAAGTCCCGGCTTCCATAAACGAACTCGGCCGTCTTCAGACTTGATCTGAGCCAGACCCTCAATAAACGCTGACGGCTTCGCCAGGTTGCGCAGCTGTCGCAGGTCAAGGAGTTGCAGATCGGTGATTTCATCCTCACTGGAGCTATTGGATGGAGCATTGGCGTCGCCGTCGGCTGCAGCTTTGAGCAAATCCTGAAGGGCCTCTACGGCCTGTTTGCCATCCTCATAGATTCTTGCCAGCCGTTCGTATTCCCTGGCCAACTTCGGCGCCGCCGCGAGCACGAGGTCTTTGCCTATCTCGTAGAGCTGACGCAAGGCTTTCTCCATATCGCCTTCAAGCCAGTCTTCTGAGGCGATGAAGACATCCTTTGCAAGATCACGTACTTCGGAAGCGGGCAGAAAAACATCGGCAAGGTGAAAGCCAAAATGAACGATACCCATGATCACTTTCAAAGGCTCGAATGTGTCCAGGCTGCCACTGGACTCTACAGGCACCGCGATCACTTTGGCGTCGGCAATCAGCTTGGCGACTGCCTGCGTGTACAAATCTTTGAACGGGTGGCCATCCCAGAGTGATCGGTACAGAGAAAGATCCGCCCCAGGATCGAAGCGGCCATCGGGGTTCAATACACGCTGCAGTTTTTCGAAGAAAGCGGAACAGTCTTTGGCATCGATAAAGCGGGTGAAGTAAGTCCGATAGTGGGCGTCGTTCAGGTTCACCCGTAAATAATCGAGAAATGCATTGATCGAGGGATATTCCTTGATCGGATGCCGCGGTTCTCCCGGCATATAAACCACCAGGGCGACATCGTCGTTGTCGGGAGCAACATCGGCTTTATGCTTGGAGCGATGGGACTCAATCAACACCACGCCATGCAGCGCAGTACCCCAATCGTCCTTGGTAGCGAACAGTTCAGGGGCGCTGTACTGCACCGGCCCTCCTCGCCACACTGCCTGCCCATCGGGCTTTGCGACTTCCAGCAGCACTTGATAGACCTCTTCGCTGATATCGCCTTTCATCCGCGCGATATGGGTCAGCACCTCAAAGCGACAGCGCTCCTTGAGAATAAAAGCCTTTTCAAGTTCGGGTTTACGTTTGACCACACTGTCGACATGCGCCAAGTACTTGCCACCCAGATCCAGTGATCGACACATGTGCGCAAACGCAGTCGGGGTGATGTCGATAAAGCCGGTAGAGCAGGCTATTTTTGCTCCGCAAACCTCTTCAAGTTTCCCAATGATCAAGCCATCGCGCTCGGGCGGAAACGGCACCGTTCGGTAATACAAACCCGACGCAGGATGAAACTTCTTGTCGGCTTTGAAGTTGCGCAGCGCGACCAGAAGAATGGGTTGCACATCAGCCTGGATAGCCGGCTGGGTAGCGGTAATATCCTGCAGAAACAGATGCCTGCAATCGACCTCAAGGCCGAATTGGATGCGCAGCTGCTCATTCATCAATGGCCGGGCAAAGTCATAAATGGACTTGAGCGGCTTGATCGCCGTGGCGAAGGCTCGCTGGGCGGTAATACTTTTAATCTGGCTTTTATATAACGCCATCTGCAGCGCAGCGGTTGCGGGAGTGTATTGGGTAAACCAGCTTTCCAGGTGTTGCACCAGGAGATCCTGGTTCGGATAGTTATCGTAGAAACTGATCGTCAGATCCATCGTTGATTCCGTGGTCATCTCAATGAAATGACCACGGTAATCACTCTGAATGGATCAAGTGACATACACAGTTATTGCGCAGCGAACCGTGTCGTGGGACCGGCTTTAGCCGGGAATCGGTCGGTACATCCGCTAGAGGTAGTTCGCCTGCAATGGTGCCTTCCCGGCTGAAGCCGGTCCAACGACAAACCATTCGAGCGGCAGCCAAGCTGCAAATCAGGCAGAACGCCATCACTTGACTGAAATGAGCGCGAGGCTCTGGACCGCACTTCTTGGCAAAAGTTGCATTGTCATCGACGTGCAATTGCACTGCCACTTATCTGTAATAACCCACAGCGATACTGGCGCCAGTTTTTAGAACCGAGGGTACTAACCCTCAAAGCGCCCTGCCTGTGGGGCGGATTTGCAGGATGGCCTGCCGCCATCCCAAACCGAGATATGGAGTTCATTATGCGTCTTGTTTCTACACGTACTGCCGCCGCCCTTTGTGGTGGCCTGGTTCTGGCAATGAGTGTTCCAGCCAATGCCGCAGTCGACGCCAAACTGCTGGACATGCTCAAGGCTAACGGTTCGATCAACGCCGCTCAGTACAACGAACTGCAAACCGAACTGGCAAAAGACCAGGCAGCCCAGAAACAAGCACTGGCAGACGTGCAGAACACCAAATCGGCCACTCAGAGCGAGTTCGAGAAGAAGATCGCCTGGGCTGCCAAGACTCAGTTCAAAGGTGACGTCCGCGTTCGTCAGGAAACCATCAACATCGATGGCCAGACCAACAGCCAGGATAAAGACCGCCAGCGTATTCGCGCTCGTCTGGGTGCCTACACCGAAATCAACCCGCAGGTGAGCACTGGTATCCGTATCGCTACCGGCGGCAGCAGCGACGCACGCTCCACCAACCAGGACCTGGACGGCTACTTCGTCAAGAAAGACCTGTGGCTGGACCTGGGCTACATCGACTACGCCCCGACTGCAGTGAAAAACCTGCACGTGATCGGCGGCAAGATGAATCAGCCGTGGGTCAGCATGGGCGACGTGATCTGGGACGGCGACATCAACCCGGAAGGTCTGGCCTCTACTTACAGCATCCCGCTGGGCGGCAAGTCCGAGCTGTTCGGTAGCGCTGGCTACTACACCCTCAAAGACAACATCGATGGCGAAGGTACACAGTTCCGTCACGACTTGAGCATGACCGCCGGCCAGTTGGGCGCGAAATTCGCACCGACCGACAACCTGAAAGTGACTGTGGGCGGTAGCGTTTACGCCTTCGACAACGACAAGGACAGCGCTGCCCTGCGCGTGAACGGCAACACCACCAACCAGTTCCGTCTTTACGAAGGTTTTGGCCAGCTTGATATCAGCGGCCTTGGCTTGCCACTGGCGCTGTACGGCCAGTACGTGGTCAACAACGACAGCACTGATGATCAGGACACTGCCTGGTTGGCCGGTGTGAAAACCAAGGTGTTCGGTTTCGGTCTGGACTACAACTATCGCGATACCCAACGTAACGCAGTGGTTGGCGCCTTCACCGACTCTGACTTCGCCAACGGCACCACCGGTTCGCGTGGCCACAAGATCAAGGTCGGTTACGAAATCGACAAGAACTTCTCGGTCGGCGCTACTTACTTCCTGACCAAGGCTGACTACGCCGTTGCCAGCCAGCGCGATGCGGATGCCAACACCCTGCAGCTGGACGTAGAAGCGAAGTTTTAATAGAAGCAGCTACAAGCTTCAAGCCACAAGCGGCAAGTTGAAAGCACTCAGTCTTGAAGCTTGAAGCTGCGCAGCCCGATATCGACCTGGCGGATCCCCATCGTCCGTTTCGCCAGGTCAATATCGGGCTTTTTTTGTTTGTGCGTTCAGGACAGCTCCTACGGGCTCCGTGTTTTCTGCGCGACAGCGCGCCGTCCGGACGACGGGCGCACGCCTACAGGAACTCACGCCTCACTCTGCAACTCCTCCTGCGCAACAGCCTCTGACAAGCTGATCGCCAACCCCTCAACCGCTTCACGCCGTTCCTGGCTGATGGTGCTCACCTGATCCAGGTATTGCTGCTCGTTGCTGCTATCCAGGGCCAGCAGGCGTTCAACGAAAGGCGTCTTGATCGGCTCAAAGCGCGCCGCGAAGTGTTCTTCCAGGTACTCCATCCAGAATTCCCGCTCGATCAGTGATTGCCAGAACGCCGGCGTGCGCTCTCTGGCGAGGATCCGCTGTTGCGCGGCCGCAAGTTTTTCCCGGCCGACGCCCGACAGATTGCTGAACAACATGCTGCGCGGCTGAGCTGGTAAATCCAGCGCCTTGGCCAGACCTACTCGATAACCCAACCTGACTTCAGCCTGATCGACTGCCTCGCTCCTCATCAATCGGGCGGCGATGTCCTCCTGGGCGATTTTTTCCACTTGATCAAGCCGCTCAAGACTCCTGGCCAGCTTGAACATCTGGCCTGGTTGATGGGCCTGTGGCGTCGAGGACTTGATGTCAAAAATCAGCGCATGGATTTCCAGTTCGCCAAAAACAATACTGACCCCGTCACCGCACGTGCGTGGATGGGCCGCCAGGGTGAACAGTTCCTGGCGCAGCTGCGTATTGACCGAGGCGGCATTGAGCACGCTCCACACGCGCTCGGTGAGCATCCGGCGGTGATGGGCGAAGTCAGCGGAGGTGGACAGACTGCTCAACGTCTGAAAAAAATCGGCCGACTCCGGTTCTGCTGCCAGATCGCGCCATTGCTGGAGGCGCGGCTGCAGGATTTCATTGTCCACACTGATAAACCATGGCATACCCGGGGGCAGCATGACCGGGGCATTTGGTCGGGTTTCATTCAGGCCCAGGCGCGTCCTGGAGTAGACGCTCAAAT
Organism: Pseudomonas syringae; assembly: GCF_000737245.1. GTDB lineage: Bacteria > Pseudomonadota > Gammaproteobacteria > Pseudomonadales > Pseudomonadaceae > Aquipseudomonas > Aquipseudomonas syringae_J. The sequence goes on from NZ_JPQU01000061.1 coordinate 16,630, forward strand.
AGGTTCGAGCCTGGCGTAACGTCAGTTCGTTGAATGGATTGTCATGCAACTGCACGCGCATTCCGTAGCGATCAAATCGCTGCAAGACGCCCGGTGATATCGCCGTGATCTGATTTTCGCGCAGGTCCAGGTCAGTCAGCTCGTGCCAACCCCAGATCCAGTCCGGCACCCGATTGATGCCGGTGGAGCGCAGCAGAAGAATGCGCAGCGGATTGAGCCCGACCAGATTCAGCTCAGGGCCCACCTGGCAGTAACTCAGATCCAGGAAGCGCAAGCGACGCAGGCGCTGCAGATGTCCAATACCCTCGACATCGAGAGTCAGCGGGTTATTGCTAAGCCATAGACGCTTGAGGCGATGCATCCTGCCAATGGCGGGTGGCACCGTGAGCAGATGATTACGTTGCAGGCTCAGATAAGTCAGCCTGCAGAATAGATTGAGAAACGCCTCCGCCTGGGCTGCCGTGACGTAGGTATTTTTCAGGGTCAGAAAGGCGACATGGTCAAAACGGGCGGTAATGGTCGGCAATCGCCCCATCGACAGGTCGCTCAAGTCCAGGCTATAGCCGAGCACTTCCCCACCGTCGCCGTGCATTGTGGTGCCTGTCCGGGTCCAGCACCGACGCAGGCGATCCGCTGCCACCTGTCGGGCCGAGCGCATCAGAGATGGAGTCGGCGCTTCAGCGATCCATAACGACAGTGCCGAATCCATTGCTTGATATTCGGCAGCCAGGTTCTCGAGGCGCAGGCGCAGGAATCGGTTCAGGTGCGCAGCCGCCCCCACATACTCCCGGCGCAACTCGAACAGAAACGCGCTCACCTCCTCGTCAGTAAAGCTGGGGAACAGGCTTTTAACCGCCAGCTCCGGGTTGTAACGCGGGGCGCGCGAGCCGAGTCGGTTGAACATGCGCCTCAAGCGTCCGCTCAGTGGATAACCCACTCGACCATCGGGAAGACGCAATGGCCATTTGAAGCCTGGCTTGATGGCTTGCAGCTTGAGGATTTTTGCCACCGCGCCGCGCTTATTGACGGCCAGTTCGCCCAGCAAAAGTCGTAAATGCTGCTCGCTCGCGGTGGATGACAGACCGACCTGACCGCGCACAGACGCTGGCAGTGCCTGTAACAGCGCATTGAAAAACAGCGGATCCGGCTGGCCTTCATGGCCGTGGCACTGATAGCCGTCCCGGGTCTTGATGATCGTCTGTAGGGTTTCAGCGGTCTGGGGTTCGCCGATGCTCTCAAGCAATTCGCCAGCGTCGCCTTCCTGACGCACCTCTATGGCTACGCTGTCCGGCCAGCCCGGTAACTGCTCCAGCAACTGCAGACCCACGGTGAAGGTATCCGGGTTTTTCGTGGCATTTAGGTAAAAGCCTTCGTTGGCGCGGTTAAGCCGAAGCTGCTGCAGATACTCCCGAGCATGCTCGGCGATTTCCAGTGGCAGTCGGGCGGCTTGCTCCATGCGCTGCAGTTGCACGGTGTTGGCGGTGCTGATCAGTTCTTCGGCAACCGCAACGGGCAGAGCCGGAAAATCCCGGCGCAGCAAATTGATATGCGGGTCGGAAGAGCTGTTCTGCGCGGCATAGATATCGTCGAACAGTTGGACACGCTCCAGCTCGGCATGCTGGGTCAGGTAGTCAGCCAGACGTTGAATCCGAGCGTTTTTTTGCGCTGTGCCAGCACCGATCAAGGTATCCAGCTCATGAGTTTGAAGCCCATCGAGCACCGTTCCCAGCAAGGTCTCCAGGTTGCCCGGTTGCCATGTGAGGTCGATGGCAGGCAAGGTCATCTCGGTTTTGGAACCCCAGCGCGCCAACTCACCGCCCTGCTGATCCAGCAGACGCAGCTGGCGCCCTGCCGGCCAGCGTGGTGATCGGGTCAGCAAATTGAGCCAGGGCTCAATGTGTGCCGTGACCACCTGGTAATAATCACCGCCTCCACCGCCAGGATGATCTGGTCGATCTGCTCGTCAATTGCCAGACGTCGTGCGCAGTCATGGAGCAATGCAGGTGATTTGAGTCTCTGCACATGAACCTGACGCATCAGCGCTTCGTCGGCACCGGTGATGTTCAGCACCTGCTGGATGCTTTCATGGGGCAGGGATTGCTCGGTTGATCCCAGACGCCGGAAAGCTGTGGTCTCATCCCAGCCCAGCGGATTCTCGACTTCGCTGCGCCACGCCCCGCCGCCATGATGCTCGATCACGGGCGAGTAAGGCTGGGTTTGGCGAGGGTGCTTGATGCGCCATTGCTGCAGATTGGTATCGAGCTCAATCCGATAGAGTCGATCCCCCAGCGGCAGCCAGAGTTGGCCCTTCATTTCTATGCGACCATGAGCATCGGCGGGCAGCCACGCTGGGAATTCAACGCTATGACCGAAGGGGTTCAGCGCAGGCTTCCAGAGTCGCGTGCGGCCGTTACTCAAGCTCAGCCGCCTAAGGCTCTCGACAAAAACAGAAGGCTCAGACACAGGTCGGACACCCGCAGCCGCCCCCAGCACAGCAGCGCTCGCCAGGTTTTCAGCGATGTCGAACAAGTGATCAAACGCTTCGTTGAGATCCCCATGATCCCATTCTTCGACGGCGACAAAGAATTCATGCAGTAGCTGACCGGCCGCCACCACACTCATGATTTCCCCCAGTACGGGGACGAAAAAGCCCATGGCATTGAGCAGGTTCAGGCCGAGGGCTTCGAAGCCTTGCAGCCTCTGCTCGCGAGCCTTTTGGTCCTCATCGCGGGAAGGCACCGCAATCACCCGCGCATCGTCGCAAGTCTTGCTGCGCAGGTGTTCGTACAACAGGTCGAAGGGAGGCTTGCCGATGTCATACGCCTGCAACTCCAGATCGGCAGCCGGATCGAAACGATATTCGTACAGCGGCTTTAAAATGCTGCTGTCCTCCCTCCGTTTCAGCGGGGTCAGGCGCTCGTTGAGGCGGGTGAAAAACCGATGACTATGACGCAGGCTGACAAAACGGCGGAAATACTGCTGGTAGGCTTTGTCCACCAGCTTGCGGCGCAGCACCACCAGCAAGGCCATCGTGGATGGATACTCCTTGAGCGGATGCTCGGGTTCGGCGGGCATGTACACCACGCAAGGGCCGTTATCGACGTCGGGGTTGTCCAGCTCGATCAGCAATGCGCCGTACAGCATGCTGCCTTCGAAGGTTCGGTCGCCCAACATGTGCAGCTGGCAGTAACGCACCGGCTGTCCGTCCCAGCGCGGCTCGCCATTAGGCTTCACGAGTTGCAGAAGCATTTCGTAAGCGCCAGTACTGATGTGCTTTTTCATCATTGCGATGTGCGCCAATACCTCCAGCGCATCACGCTCACTGTTCATGAAAGCCGTGGCCACCGCCTCAGTCTGACCTGCCGGGGATGCAGGTTTAAAAACGCCCTCCAGATGAGCCTGATATTTACCCCCCAGATCCAGGCCATGACAAAGTTCGGCAAATTGCTCCGGCTTGATAGCCAGAATCCCCCGGTACTCATACCTGAAATGCGGTGCCTTGCCCTCGGTTCCCGTACCCTCGACCAGTTGCAACTGCAGGCCATCCACAGGCACCAACGCAGAACCTGGCTTGAAATAACCAGGGCTGGCCTCGGACTCCTGAAAGTTCTGCAGGGCGGCTTGCAGCAGAGTTTGCTTGTGTGGGGTGAGACGTCGAATCGATACGGCCTCTTCGTAACGCATCGTCACTAGCTGGTGTGCATTGACGTCCAGCTGAACGCCGAAGCGCTTGTACAACGCCTGCTCCAGCAAGGGCTTGGCAAACTGCTCGACGGGAACAAGCCGAGTGCGCAACGGCTCCACGGCACGACGGGAAAACTGGCTGTACAGCAGACTTTTGCGCAACGCATCGCGCGATGCCCGGGGGGAGTTGTAGAGCCAGGCCGGGAGACGCGTCTTGAGAAACTCGTGATTCAAATGGCCGGAATCAAAGGGCATGGCGTCGCTGCGTTGTACAGGATCATCGACAGACATTGTGGCTACCTTGTATGGCATGGAAGAAGCCATACAAGGTATTGAGCTGATTGCGGCCGGGTGTAATAGCCGGGTACGACATCAAGGGTTTTTAACCAATATCCGACTCGAACTGCATATCCCGTGGAAGCGCGCGTGCCCGCGATACAGGCGCTTCGTTATCTCAGGCAAACCGAGTTGACCTTATCGCGAGCAAGATGGAGCGCCACCCCGGCGCTCCCACGGGCCCCGCGTTTGGTTCGTGACAACGCGATGTCAGGGGCACCGCAGCCATGGCCTTAACGCTTGCGCAGAATCACGCTGCCAATGGAATAACCGGCACCGAAGGAACTCAATACGCCCAGCGCGCCAGTTGGCAAATCATCCTGGTACTTGTGCAGGGCAATCACCGAACCCGCCGAGCTGGTGTTGGCGTAGGTGTCGAGAATCACTGGCGCTTCTTCAACCGTGGCTTCACGTCCCAGCAGTTTCTTGACGATCAGGTGGTTCATGCTGAGGTTGGCCTGATGCAGCCAGAAGCGTTGCACATCGCCGACGTTCAGGCGGTTTTCCTCAAGATGCGCGCCAACCAGATCAGCCACCATCGGGCACACTTCCCGGAACACCTTGCGACCTTCCTGCACAAAGAGTTTGTCCGCCGCGCCCTCGCCTTCATCCGATGCACGATTGAGGAAGCCGAAGTTATTGCGGATGTTGTTGGAGAAGCTGGTCAGCAATTTACTGCTGACGATATCGAACTGATAAGGCGAAGTGGCCAGATCGGCGCGTTCCACCAGCACCGCAGTAGCCGCATCACCAAAGATGAAATGGCTGTCGCGGTCTCGGAAGTTCAGGTGACCGGTGCAGATTTCCGGGCTGATCACCAGCAAGGCACGGGCCTGACCCAGTTGCACGCTGTTGCTCGCCGCCTGGATACCGAACGTCGCCGACGAACAGGCAACGTTCATGTCATAGCCAAAGCCCTGAATGCCCAGCGCCGCTTGAATTTCGATGGATATCGCCGGGTAAGCCCGTTGCAGGTTGGAGCACGCCACAATGACCCCGTCGACATCGGCAGCCGTCTTGCCGGCGCGCTGCAAGGCTTGTTCGGCAGCGGCGACGCCCATCTGACAGAGGATCGACCACTCGTCGTTGGAGCGCTCCGGCAAACGCGGCTTCATACGCTGCGGGTCGAGGATGCCAGCCTTGTCCATGACAAAACGGCTTTTGATGCCGGAGGCTTTTTCGATAAAAGCTGCGTTGGACTCGGTCAGCGCCTGCACCTCACCGCGCTCGATGGCCTCGGCGTTTTCGCTGTTGAATTGAGCAACGTAAGTGTTGAAAGACTGCACCAGCTCTTCGTTGGAAATGCTGTCGGCCGGGGTATACAGGCCTGTGCCGCTGATGACGACGTTGTGCACGGTCGTTCCTCTCTTATTGATCAATGCAGGTATCGACCTGCTCGCCGGTGCGCCGAACCCACAACATGGGACAGGCGTACCAATATAAATACGTTGAAAACCCACAGCGCGAATAAAACCGGGCAAACACCTCGGGGTTCAAGGGGCGAAGTGTGCCATATCGGCCCGTAGTTGTGGGAGTTGGCTTGGATTAGAGGTCACAAGAACCTTTAGGAGCGATCGGGGTGGCGCTCCACCTTGCCCGCGATAGGGTCGGCGGGTTTTCTGGAAACCAGTTAAACAAATACGGAACCACTACAGACATCTTCGACATTTGTTGTAGGGCTTTTCCTAAACCGGCGTTAGCGCATTGAGCGCACCTATTTCATCCGCCAATCTCCCGCCTTCGCCCAGGGCCTCCCGCCCACTCAGGCAAGGAGCCTGCAATGACTCAATCCTTCATGACCCCGCGCGGGCACATGGC
>NZ_JPQU01000062.1 GCF_000737245.1 Pseudomonas syringae
GCACACCATGTCCTGGCTTCGAGGGGTTGGGTAGATGACTTGGCCGGACGCATACGAAGTAACGACTCCCCCAATCCCTAAACGGCTGCTTCTGTGGCCGAATGCGGTCTATAAGGATCAACGTGCGGCGACATTGCCCTATTCAACTGCCGGGATAGGTGTTTGGGAAGATGCCTTGGGCGGCAAGTTGGTTGTCGTAGGCCTCGACCACTAATTTTCTGGCCTGATGGAATCGATATATCTGCTCATCGTAAATCACGGCCAGCTCACCCCAGAAATGATGAACTGTGTAAAGGGCAGCGACATTATCATGCCGATCTGTTCGGGCTTTTTCTTTCACTTCTTCCAACTTGTTGCGTGTGCTCATTCTGCCGCCCGCAATACCGGCAATCCCATGCTCCAGAACATGGACGAGGATTTTCCAAGCGGGATCATCGTCTTCGAAGATTTTGATCATGTTGCCCCTTGCTTCCGAGTAGTCCGAAAGTAACCGTCAATGCCTCATATCTCCATCGGCCCCAAAATAGCCCTCTCCCACATAGCCCCTTCTCCCGCCCTTCACGCCGCAATCCGCCCTGTCTCGGTCAATACCTTGACCAAGCTCAGCGACCTTTCTAGTTCGGCCTTCTGCAAGCGCTTTCAGAAACTGGCCGTCACCTCGCCAGGCACGTGCTGCAGCGAGTCGCACGCCTAGCCCGATGAACGTGAAACCGATCAATCTATCTATCCACCTCCTGACACGCGGGCTACCGCTGACAGCTCGTGCGGCTTTCGCCGCTAAACACGCAACGGTAATATCGTTGATTAGCCCCAAGAGGACAAAAACTGCGCCGAGCACCAAAAACGCAGCAGTTTTGTCAGCGCTATCGGGTGTTACGAACTGTGGAAAAAATGCGACGTAAAAAAGTAAGACTTTGGGATTAAACGCATTCGTCAGGAAGCCACGAAACAAAAGTGTCGTGTTTTTTAACCGGGGTGTACTAAGGCTGATGTGACTTGGAGCCGCTTTTGCGAAGAGTGTCCGAATCCCCAGATAAACAAGATACATGCCACCCAGGTATTTAATCGCGATGAACGCTGATGGGGAAGTAGCCAGCAGGGCCGTGAGCCCGACCGCACAGAAAATCGTGTGTAAGCATCCTCCCAAGGATACGCCCAAGGCCGACAAAATGCCGGCGCGTCTGCCATGCACCATGCCTTGGCCTGCAACGTAAGCGACATCCGGGCCTGGCGTTGCATTGAGAGCGATGACGGCTAGTACAAACAACGGGAAGTGGACTATACCCAGCATGAAGGCATCCTTGCTCAGCGGTGATCGGCAAAAATTTACCGGTTTGAAATTGATCCTCACTCTAGACCTAAACGCCGGGATCAAGAAGTGCCTTCATTTCTTCGTAGATGTCCATCGTCCTTTATCACCCAGGCGCAATTTGCCGGCGAGCCATGACAGCGTTACCGCCGGAATTGAGAGAAAGGCCGCATAGATGATACCGACAGCTAGCAACGGGGATGTACCGGAAATCGCCAAAACCACTGGGATCTGAGAGAGCATTACGACAGCGCCTGCGGACCACTGTGAGCTTCTCAGCACTGCGCCAAGGATCACTGACAAAACGAGCGCGGCGGGATAGATGATGGTCCAGTAACTAGCCAGGTCCCAAGGCTCGTCAGCCCCTGTGATTGCTGAAACAACAGTCCAAAAAAATAAGGACACAAGGCAGGTAGCAATGAATGCCATGAACAATTCCTAGACCTTCGGAGCAAAACGGCTCTGGTCATTATCGTAATCGGGGTTGATGGTCCGGTCTCTTGATTTTGTTCCTGACCACCTCGTGGAAAAATGACAATCCCCGCGATTGCTGCCATCAAAATCATGAGGAGTGTCCAACGTTCGGCAATGGCTTTTTGGTCTACTGGTTGTCCGGCCTAGGCGGATCAGCGCCTGAGCGCCCCCAAGATAAGTAACGCGAAAGCGTCTACGCCTTGGCGGGTTGCATTTGGCAGTCATAGTCTGACGAGCATACAGGCAGCGGTGGCATCAGGGCTGGGTGTCTCGGTTCTGCCTGCTTCGGCGGTGTTGCCAGAACATACCGTGTGCATGGATCTTCCTGAATTGGCGCCGACCGAGTTGGCGCTGATCAGTCGCGAAGGCACTCTGACCGGATTGCAGCGAGGGCTGGTAGAGTTTCTACGACAAGAACTGGACGAGCCATCCAATTAATCAACGCCTGCTTTGGCAAATGCCTGGGCAGGACTAACCCGATGCAGGCACTCACCGCTATCCAGTGACCGCCACACGCCCCCGCTCATGCAAACGGCAGTGGCCCGCGGAATGTGCCGATGGGCACCCAGTGGGTAATCAGACCCGTATCCTGCTTCCAGTGATGCAGGAGTAACGCCGGCGGCTCCACATATGACGCCTCTTCAGCCTCTGGATCCAGGGCCAATCCGATGGCAGTCGTGGTGCTGGGGGCGGTGCACAGGACTGTTCCGCCAAACCGTAATTGCATCGAGCGGTGAATGTGCCCGCACACAACGCGCTCGATCGCCGGATAGCGCTGCACCACCTCGCGCAGTCGCTCCGAGTTCCGGCAGGCATACGTGTCGATATAAGGAATGCCACTGAGGAACGGTGGCTGGTGCAGCATGATCAGAGTCGGGCGCGTCGGCTCCTGGGCGAGTGCCGCATCGAGCCAGGCCGCAGCCGCCTCGCTCATGTCGCCATGATGTTCCTGCGGTACGGTCACATCCACACCAATGATCCGTACCGGCCCGAGGTCATCGGCGACGAAGTGCCACGGGCCTGCCGCTGAAGAGAGGATACGGCGGGGAAAAGATAGAGCCCATTAAGGTCCGGTCATCATGATTGCCAGGAATCATCAACAACGGCTGCTCAATCCCGGCCAGCAATGTACGCGCCATTGCATACTCTTGCGGTAGCCCCTCATCCACCAGGTCACCGGTGATGATCACGACATCGGGTCGCGGCGTAAGCCTGTTCAGGTGTGCAATGGCCTGCTCGCACATCGTGTTTGAATCAACCAGCCCCTGATAAAGCATGCCTTGCGGCCTGATATGCAGATCGGAAAGGTGGGCAATCAGCACGGGACCTTCTCCATAGAGGATCAATGGCCGGGTGAAGGTAGCATGCCTGGGCTGCGATGGACGGGGGTCAGCTTCCATCCGACATGCCAGAGCGCCGAGATCTTGAAGGCCGGAACGGACGATGGAGGTCGAACCGGCCTTCAAGATCTCGGCACATAACTTGCTCTTCTTGTACACCCTCGCCTTGCTGGAAGTCCCCATGCTGCACTCCCATCTCACCACCCTCAATGCTGTCTCACTGGTCCTGAGCACGTTCAAGGCGCAAGGCTGGTCTGCCGAGGCGCTGCTGGCCGGCAGTGGCATATGTGCGGCGGACTTGAACCGTGCCGACACGCGCATCGCCACGCATCAGGAGATGCAGGTGTGCGCCAATGCCGTGGCTCTGCGCCGCGATATCGGCCTGATCGTGGGGCGGCGTATGCATGTCTCATCCTACGGCATGCTCGGCTATGCCCTGCTCACCAGTGCCACTTTCGGTGACGCGCTACGTCTGGCTCTGCGTTATCCCGCGCTGCTGGGAACACTGTTCGAGCTGAGTCTGGAGGAAGACGGCGAACGTATCTGGTTCACTGCGGGCGATTACCGCGAGAATCCGGCACTGACCGCCTTCAATGTCGAGCTGTGTCTGGGATCGCTAAAGGTCATTTGCGACGACCTGCTCGGCCACTCACTGCCCTTGCTGGGCGCTCGCTTTGAGCACGATGCACCGGACTATCAAACTCGCTACGTCGAATGTTTCGACTGTCCGTTGCAGTTCCAGGCCACCGTCAATGCATTTGCTTTTGATAAACGCTGGCTCGCCCAGCCTTTACCGCTGGCTGACGCGGTAACACATCAAGCCATGGCTGAGCGCTGCCGAAAACAGAACACTGAATTCACCGGGCGCGAGGCCTGGCTGGGGCGAATCCGGCAATTGCTGGCTGCACAACTGCATGCCGCACCGGGGCTGGACGGGCTGGCCCGACAGATGAACTGTTCAGCGCGCACCTTGCGTCGACACTTGCACGACCTGGGCTCTAGCTATCAGGAACTGCTCGACGAACTTCGTTTCGAACGCGCCAAGCAACTGCTGGGTGAAGACCGGTGGCCCATCTACCGGATCGCCGAGACTCTGGGCTTCAGCGAGACCGCAAGCTTTCGGCACGCCTTTGTGCGCTGGAGCGGCGTGGCGCCGAGCCAATTTCGCGCATGACGCCTCATTGAGGGGCGAATTACGGACAGAAAATCTGGCCATATTTATCCCCTTTTGGCCGCACTTGCCGTTCTCATAAACCGCGCCCAGCGCAAGACTGTATTCACCGATACAGCCTGCGGAGAACAACAAATGCTGACAATCTACTCGGATGATCATCACCTGCACCACGGCCGCTGTGAACTGATGGACGGGCAACTGATGCCCTGCTTCGAAATGCCCTCGCGCGCCGATCATGTGTTGCAACGGGTCAAGGACCGTCAACTTGGCGAGGTACAGGCGCCGCAGGACTTTGGCCTGGAACCGCTACAACGCATCCATAGCCGTGAGTACCTCGATTTCTTCCAGGGTGCGTGGGCGCGCTGGACCGAATTCGGTCAGGACGGCGACCTCCTGCCCTACACTTGGCCCGCCCGCACCCTGCGCCGCGTATTACCCGAAAGCCTGCATGGCCAACTGGGTTATTACAGCTTCGACGGCGGAGCGCCAATCACCGCCGGCACGTGGCAGGCAGCCTACTCGGCAGTGCAGGTCGCGCTTAGCGCCCAACAAGCGATTCAGCAAGGTGCCCACAGTGCTTTCGCCCTGTGCCGCCCGCCCGGACACCACGCAGCTGGCGACTTGATGGGCGGTTATTGCTACCTCAACAATGCCGCCATTGCCGCCCAGGCCTTTCTTGATCAGGGCCACAAAAAGGTCGCGATTCTGGATGTGGACTATCATCACGGCAACGGCACCCAGTCGATTTTCTATGCGCGCAACGATGTGCTGTTTACCTCGATCCACGGCCACCCGGAGGCGGAGTTTCCGTTTTTCCTGGGCTATGCCGACGAGCCGGGTGAAGGCGCAGGTGTCGGCTTTAACTTCAACTATCCTCTGCCGGCCGGTTCCGGCTGGGAAACCTGGAGCGCAGCGCTGGAGCAAGCCTGCACAGAAATCGATCGCTACGACGCCGACATCGTCGTCGTATCCCTGGGCGTGGACACATTCAAGGACGACCCGATCTCGAAGTTCAAACTCGACAGCCCGGATTACCTGGCGATGGGCGCACGCATCTCCCGCTTGGGTAAACCTACGCTGTTCGTGATGGAAGGCGGCTACGCAGTGGAAGAAATCGGCATCAATGCCGTCAACGTTCTCGAAGGTTTTGAAGGGGCTGCCCCATGAACATGTTCAAGTCACTTATCCTCTGCGCTGCCGTTATCAGCGGCGCGGCTCATGCCGAAGAGAAAACCCTGCGGGTCTACAACTGGTTCGACTACATCACCCCCAAGGCGCTGGAGGACTTCAAGGCGCAGAATTCCAGCCTTAAATTGGTGTACGACATCTTCGACACTAACGAAGCCTTGGAAGCCAAGCTGCTTACCGGCAACTCAGGGTATGACGTGGTGGTGCCGTCCAACGTGTTCCTGGCCAAGCAGATCGAAGCCGGTGTATTCCAGCCGCTGGACCGCAGCCAATTGCCGAACTGGAACCACCTCGACCCCAAGCTGATGAAGCTGATCGAGGCCAACGACCCAGGCAATAAATTCGCCGTGCCCTACATGTACGGCACCATCCTGATCGGCTTCAACCCCGACAAAGTCAAGGCCGCCCTGGGCGCCGATGCGCCAGTGGACAGCTGGGACCTGATTTTCAAGGAAGAAAACATCAGCAAGCTCAAGCACTGCGGTGTAGCGCTCCTGGACTCGCCCTCCGAAATCCTGCCCCTGGCCTTGCAGCACCTGGGCCTGGACCCCAACAGCAGCAACCCCAAGGACTATGTGAAAGCCGAAGCGCTGCTGATGAAAATCCGCCCCTATATCACCTACTTCCATTCCTCCAAATACATGGCTGATATCGCCGACGGTGACATCTGCGTCGCTGTCGGCTACTCCGGCAGCTTTTCCCAGGCCGCCAACCGCGCCAAAGAGGCCAAGAACGGCGTGACCGTGGACATGCGCCTGCCCAAGGAAGGCGCACCCATCTGGTTTGATATGCTCGCCATCCCCAAGGGTGCCAAGAACCCACAAGACGCCTACACCTTTATCAACTATCTGCTGCAACCGCAGGTGATCGCGCCAATCAGCGATTTTGTCGGCTACCCGAATCCGAACAAGGACGCGACCGACCAAGTCGACCCGTCGATTCGCAACAACCCTAATCTGTACCCGACCGAGGCGGCGATGACCACGCTATACACTCTCAAACCCTTGGGGCGTGATGCGGAGCGCGCCAGAACACGGGCTTGGACCAAGATCAAGTCAGGCACCTGATACCTTGCCGTTATGCGTAGTTGGGCGAACTGGATGACCCCTGAGGTAAAGCGTGCTGTGCGCTTGCACGGTGTCCGCAGTGGTCGGTTTGCTGTGGGAAATGGTCAGCTTTGGAACAGCGCTCAGCGATTGAATAGTGGGCTCAAGGTCGAGAAGGCTTTAGGTTAAGCAGGGACATGGACGTCCGCTTTCGGCCCAGAGTGTGTAAAAACGTCGCAATTAGCGCGCCCTGGCTCCCCCTTAGAAAATACCTGTGCAGAAATAGCGCTACGCATTTTTACAGCGCTCGCAGGATTCAATCGGCCCAGAGCTGGCCTTGGGCTGTATCGCCGCCCAAAAGTAGTCAGCCCAATAGCCAGACCTCAATTTCTCGCGCCTGCCAGAAACCGGAGATCACTGACCGTTCATCAGGCCGAATGATATCATAACGACATCACGCCGGCATGACTGCTTAAAACTTGTACAAGTATGAATTCTTGTACATATATCGGGCGGTACATCGAGTACGCCCCTTCCCCCGGAAAACCAAGCCGCCGTCGGGTTTCAACGGCACGGTGCCAACGCGGGCGAGCAGCGGTTGATCAGGTGGGCAACCTGAGCAAAGATCAGCAGGCTGAGAGGCACAGTATTTTTGCGAGACGCCTCAAGTCACCAACTACGATGCCGATATTCTTAGCAAGCTTACGATGCAGACATGGAGTTCAAGAATGAGAGATAGGTTTGAGGCCTCCCAATCTAAGGATTTGCTTAGTCGTTCAAACGATGGATATTTAGATGCGGCGACTGATCGGAACTGGACTATATGGCAGCTCGCTTGGAATACCGCGCTTAGTCGCGAATCCCACAGGAATGGCGAAGGTTCGCCGTTCAGCACTCTGACGGCTGAAGAAGTTGAATTCGTGAAGCGGCTGTACAACGATTCTCACGAATAGGGCAGTTAAGGTTTCCTGTCTCCGCCCTGGCACCCCGTGTTTAAAGACAAGCAACTATTTTGCAATGCTGATTAGTGGGGCGAAGTGCTTGGCTGGCTTAACTCTATCCGGCGTCTATTAGGTGAATCACCCGCGCCATGATGAGAGTCGCGCCTGACTATTCTGAAGAGGCTAACGGCTTCTTGCAGATCCGATTCATAAAGCAGGTTCTTCGCCAGGCCGGTGGGCCGTTCACGTCATCCAGTAGGCCCATCAGGAAAGCCTCCCGCTGCCATCTGATCCGCATTTTTACAACCTTTCTGAATCTGTACTGCAAACACCCCACCCTTGATAATCAGGCCACCCAGCTGCCGGACGGCAACTGATCAGCTAGCGCCCGGCAATGCCGGACGCAGCAACCATTATTGGGAGGTCTTGTGGGCAAGCTAACGATTTATATGGCAGTGTTTTTGGTTGCGGCCATCGGCTTGGGGATGCTGGCGACTATTCCTCCGAGCTGAGGAAGGTCCGGCACTTGAATAGTGTTGAATGTTCAGAGAATTAAAACCAAGCCATTGCAACCGTCCTCTGAACGCTGTGCATTCTGAAGACGGTTTAGCGTCTGATGCCGCCTTACGCAGCCAGTGACTGCGCATCAAGCGTGTTATTGCCGGTCAGTACGATCTCGGCAATCGTCCCCGGCGAACCCACCGACTCAGGTTTCGCTGTCTGTGCATAAGCACCCAGCTGCCCCGCGATGGCACCTACGTAATGCGGGTTGATGGTCGACATGCCATCCCAGATTGCCGATGCGGTGGCGGTGCTGCCGAATGCCTTGCCTGCGTGTTCGCCTCCGACGAAGGTGCCGTTGGACAGAGCGTGAGTAATGACCGTCCCGTCACTGGCTGTCACGACGCTGCCTTTGTAGCTGAAGGCGGTTGCAACGTTGCCCGAAACGTCGAAAAGTACCACGGCGTCGTCTTTGCCAAGGCCGGGAAGGTTGAGACCAACCACTTTGACACCGCTATCGAGCCCCCATACTGCTTTGAACGCCTGCAGGGCTGCGTCGTCGGTGGCCTTGGCAATGACCAGTTTCTCTCCAGCGGCAAGCGTCAGATTAGCGGGCAGGCTGATCGCTTCGCCAAACTGAGCACTGTCGTCATCCACACCCCAACCACTGAGGTTGATCGTGGTTGAGCCGTAGTTGTAGAGCTCAAAAAAATCATCACCCGTCGCGTTCGAGTTGACCTCGGTGATCAGCAGGTTGTAATGCGCTGCCGCCCCGGTTTTGAAATCGATGGTTCGTGCGGTCAGTGCGTTGCCCGAATGATCGGTAACAGCGTCGGCACTGAGCACCAACTTGTAATCCGTCGCGGTAAGCAACTTGGCGGTTGGCTGGAGGTTGATTTTGTTGAAGTCGACCTTGACGCCCGGATTCCCGCTCGCAAAGCTCTGGACCAGATCACCATTGGCCTTCTGGAGCTGAATAGTGCCCGCGCCCAGGGTCACGCCCTCATCAAAAACCAGCGACAGCGAACTGGATGCCGCAACATCCGTCGCCTTGTCAGCCGGGGTTGCCGCAACCAGGACTGGCGCAGCCGTGTCGACCACCGCCGAACCCAAGGTGATCAAGTTGCCTTTGAACTGCTGCAGAGCCGGAGCGAGGTCTTTGGAGACTTCAGTCTGACCGGGCCAGATCGTGTCACCGTTATCCTGGAGCAGTTGAATCTGAGTCCCGGGCTTGATACTGGTGAGGGAAACAATGGATTCGAAGCTGCCGCCAGTGCTCTTGAGCAACGCGTCCAGGTTATTGCTCAACTCAACCGGCGCGGTGGCGGCATCGCCATTCCAGGTAAACAGACGGAAATCGTGGGTCACTTCATTGGAAGCAGTACCGGATGGCCCGGCGATGATCAGATAACCGCTGCCATCAGCCGCCTTTTCAATCGAACGAATACCACGGCCGCCCAGATTCAATTCGATTGCAGCGCCGAACTGCGCGGTCGTAGCAGCGCCACTCAGGAGAGCCTGATAGTTTTCGACCGGGACAATCAATGCCTTGTCGCGGGTGGTGGTATCGGTCTGGGGAGCGCGGAAACCCAGCCATAGGGCGCTGTTGTCAAGAGAGGTGGTCATGCCTTCGATGGAGAAGCCATTGGTGTTTTCTGGGGAGATACCCGCTGCCGACGATGCTGCAAAGCCGAAGTAATTTGCCGCTTTGCCGCTGGCTCCGGCCTGATCCCACTGGACCAGTGCAGCCTCAAGGCCTTTGAAGTCACCCTGGTAGGTGAAGGCGGTACTGGCACCGGTGCCGCTGATCTTGACGCTGAAAATGACTTCGCGACTGTCCGCGTCCACGCCCTTTTTGGTATTGCTGTGGGACCCACTCAGGTAAAGCGTGTCGCCGATCATGACGGCGGCCTCCAGATCAACCTCGCCGTTGACGCCGATGGCCTGGCTGTAATTCCACTCATATACCGCATCACCACCGGCGCGGTCATAAACCCGCAGGACGTTGGCTTCGTCATCGCCGACGATCATGTACTTGCTGTCCAAAGCCACTGCTGCCGATGCGTCCGAGGAATTCGCTGTCGAACCTGCCTTTGGGGTGAACGTTGCTTCCAGTGCCGGAGCTGGCGGTGTTGGCGTCACGGGTGGTGTTACAGGGGGATTGACCAGCAGCGCGTCGGCAGTCGTTTTGATCAGCTCAACCAGCGATTTCTGCCCCTGCCCCGCAACCACGGTATCGACCTCGGCCTTGGTCGGCGCGCGCCCCAGCAAGCCGTTGTAGGCCAACACGACTTGAGCCTTGACGCCATTGGTACCAGTGCCTTCCCCAGAGGTGCTAATGGACGACAGCACCTGATCACGGGACATGCCGCTGGCCAGCTGAGCATTCCAGTACGCCAGACCGGCCGCATCCGGGGCACGACCCAGGGCGTTTTGGTAAAGCACTGTCAGGAAACCCGTGTCACTGCTCTGGGCGCTCTGAGCGAACTCGGCGGACTGAGTGAACGCCACCGCAATACTTGCCAGTTCCATACCATCACGCTTAGCAGCGACCCAATACTGCAAGCCACCAACATCCGGCACTCGGCCAAATGCTGCGAAGTAAAGGCTGACGATCGGCGCGACGCTGGTGGCAGCTTCCTCGGAGCCGGTAAATGCCGTCACCACATCAGCAACGCCTTGCAGACCGCTGTCGATACGCCCCGCCCAATAGGAAATTTCAGCAGCCGAACCTTCTCGGCCAAGAACATTTTTATAGAGCGAGGAGACCGTATCGAAAGTCGTAGCCATGGGGGATTTGTCCGCTTTTAATTCAGAAGACCATGGACGTTAACAACAGCTTTTTACGGTTTTGTTTCAAGGTTGATACAGATTGCCCGCGGTATTACCTGGGAGACGTTGCGATGCATGCCCATCTGGTTGGTGGACAGTTCGCTGACGCAACCGCCACGAATCCACCCACCCGAAACACAGAATCCTGACCCGCCAGGTATATCCGTTCGGATTCAAATCGCCGCCGGAAATCAAGTTTTCGCTCCGTCTGTCAGCTTCCCTGAACGGCTCGCCTGATCCGTCGCTCTTTTTTCCTGTGGTCACCCAGATGCCCACACAGCCGCTTTGGCTAAAACAAGATGAGGAATTAGGCCATGTTCATGCATAACCGTCGTTTGCAATATACCGTTCGAGTGGCAAGACCTGATCCCGGGTTGGCCAATCTACTGCTCGAGCAATTTGGTGGCGCGCAGGGCGAACTAGCAGCTGCTGCGCGTTATTTCACTCAGGCTCTGGCTGAAGAAGATTCAGGCCGTAAAGACTTGTTAATGGACATCGCCACGGAAGAACTGAGCCACTTGGAAATCATCGGCTCGATTATCTGCATGCTCAATCGAGGCGGTAAGGGTCAGTTGGCGGAGGGCGTTCAGGAAGAAGGCGAGTTGTATCGGGCGATCAATGGCGCAGGTAACGATTCGCATATCACTAGCCTGCTATATGGCGGGGGTGCGCCGCTGGTCAACTCCGCGGGTGTGCCATGGACGGCCGCCTACGTTGATACCATTGGCGAGCCGACTGCGGACTTTCGCTCCAATATCGCCGCCGAAGCCCGGGCCAAGATTGTTTACGAACGCTTGATGAATGTCACGGACGACCCTGGTATCAAAGAGGCGCTGGGCTTCTTGATGACTCGCGAAATCGCCCACCAGAAATCATTCGAAAAAGCGCTGCAATCCATTCAACCCAATTTCCCTCAGGGCAAGCTGCCAGGCATGCCGGAATTCACCAACGTGTACTTCAACATGTCCAACGGCGGTCCTGACATGCGCGGCCCATGGAACGAAGGTGAAGAATGGGAATATGTCGAATCGCCCGAACCGGCAGTTGATGGGGGTGATGGGAGTGCGTCGGTCATGCTTTCCGAGGACGACGAGCAAATGCTGCTCAATATGAAAACCCGCACCATGTCCGATCCGGATGCCAACCCTATCACCGCCGCTGATCTGGGCTCGGGTTTCGTGCAAGGCAAAAATACATGAGACCTTGGCAATCAATGCTCAAATCAATCAAAGGAGGAAGGTTATGACGGTGTTTGACGACTTGAACAGTCTGAATTCAGAGAAGCTTGAAACGGCTCCTAAAGTGTTTGATTCAACACTGAAAAGTTTTGATGTACAGGCAGGCAATCTCAAACGCGGCTTTCAGGTCAACCAGGCGCTCAATAGCCTGCGAACCCTGAGGCAGTTGAATCAAGAGCTTAAGTCGTGCAAGACCCAATCATATTCGCCGATAAGCTATTACCCAGATGACCGGCACGAGTAACAGGCAGTGATCAATAACAGTAGTAGAGCGAGCCCTGCTCCGGGCTTGCTCTTGTTAATGATCTTAGAGACAAACCGCGTTCTGATTACGCTGAATAGCGATGTGGTCGATGGTTCATGGCGATGATCAGGTTGAGTGCAACAGCGCCCGCGATCGAAGCGAGCAGGATCGGCAGGCTGACCAGATAAAGCGAACCAAGAACGACCAGCACATCCACGACCATCTGAAACTTCCCAGCGCGCAGACCAGTGCGCTCCTGCAGATACAGCGCAAGGATGTTGATCCCGCCCAGACTCGCCTTGTGGCGGAACAACACGATAAAGCCAAGGCCCATCATCAGATTACCGAGCAACGCGGCGTAGATCGGTTGCAAGTGATCGATGTGGATAAATCGTGTGTGCAGATCGGAGAACACCGAAACCAGCGCCACTGCGCAGAACGTCTTGATGGTGAACTCCCAGCCCATTCTCCGAATTGCCAGATAATAGAAAGGCAGATTGATCAGAAAGAACGCCATACCGAACGAAAGCTGCGAGGCATAGCTGATGAGGAAAGCGATCCCGGCACTGCTACCGGTTACACCACCCACCTGGCGCAGCAACATCACCCCGAATGACACCATCAAAGTCCCCAGAATAATGGCGAATACATCTTCGAACAGCGAATGGCGGGCGGTGGGGGCTGCAACGGTTTCGGTCATGATGAACTCTGGGCAGATCGAGAAAATACAAAGCGCGCATAGATTACCGGCTTAATGAGCATTGCGCGCAAATAACTTTAATAAACGCCTGACTCGCGCACAATAACTATAAATATGCACTATGCACGCACCGCTCACTCCTGCGCTGGCGCTTGAGTTCATTGGACTGGTTCAGGAGCTACCGGAGGCTGCGAGCCACAATCAGGTTGCCTTCGCGGCCTTAGGCAGCTCCTTGGTCGAGAACAGCGTTTGCAGTGAGGCCATATTTCGCCTCTTTCAGCTGGCTTCGTTCTTGCTTACTAGGTCAGTATTGTTACCGACCGATCCACCTTCCTTTCGAGTTTCAGATCCCTATGAAGAATACGAAATACTGCGCCACTGCCGCCCTGCTCTTCGGTTTCTCCGGTCTTGCCATGGCAGCGGAACCGGTCTCGCATCTGGATAAAGTGCTGCAATCCGGCGAGTTGGCCGTGTGCACCACGGGTGACTACAAGCCCTATACGTTTCTGCGCGGCGACGGCGAGTACGAGGGGATCGACATCGAGATGGCGCGTTCACTGGCGCAAAGCCTCGGGGTAAAAATCCAGTGGGTGCCTACCACCTGGAAAACCCTGATGCCGGACATGGTCGCTGGCAAATGTGACGTCGGCATGGGCGGGATATCGGTCACGCTGGAACGCCAGAAGAAAGCCTATTTCAGCAACACCCTGGACATCGACGGCAAGATCCCTCTGGTACGTTGCGAAGATCAGGCGCTGTACCAAACCATTGAGCAGATCAATCAGCCGACTGTGCGCACGATTGAACCGGCCGGCGGCACCAATGAAGCCTTCGTCCGCGCCTATCTGCCTAAAGCGCAGCTGGCTTTCCACGACAACAAGACCATTTTCCAGGAGCTTCTGGACAAGAAAGCGGACGTAATGATTACCGACGCATCCGAAGCCCTGTATCAACAAAAACGCATGCCTGGCTTGTGCGCCGTCAACCCGACCAAATATATGCAATACGGCGAGAAAGCCTACCTTCTGCCCCGTGATGATGTGACCTGGAAGGGTTATGTCGATCAGTGGCTGCACCTGAGTAAATCAACTGGCACTTATCAGACGGTTGTTGGCCACTGGCTGGCGGTACAGGGGCAGTAATACTGCAGGAGCGCATGAGCACCGCGAGGCCGCGATCTCGGTCCGTCTGATACACCGCGATCGCGGCCTCGCGGTGCTCGCGGTGCTCCTACAGAAAGGCTTGTATCGCACAATGAAAGCCAACAAAAGCATTACCCGAGCATTTTGCGTCGAACTCCAACAGGAGCTTTCGATCGCCGCTGCACGTCGGGAATACTTCTCGATGGAGACGCCGCAGCGGTTCGAGTTTCTCTGCTCGACAGAGGCCTGCCGCAAGCTGGGCGCCAAGGTCACCGGCGTGCGTTATGACGTAAAGCCGCAGGACAACCCGACCTTCGTGTCCGCGCACTTTCGCGCCAATCCCCACTACAACCATCACCCCGACTGCGAGTGGATCGAGGACAGCGACGACGAGAACCAGACGCCCTCTGATATCGAAGAGACGGAGCCACAGGCGCGTCTGCGCAAGGCCAAACGCAAGCTGGATGATTACATTGACGTCTTTGATCCAGGCATAAAGGCACCTGCCAAAGAGCAGTCCAAAGACCGCGCTTTCAAGCCTGTGTCCTTACCCGTTACGGATGACACGCTGCCAGCCGAGCCTGCGCAACTCAAGACTGCACACAAACGCGAGACCCGCACCAACAATCTTGAACGCCTTGTCGACAGTTTCCGACAAGCCAAAGCGCAATTGTCCACTGATGACTTCAAACTATTGACGCTCAAGGTTCCAGGTCAGGGCGAACTGGCACTGCGCTCATATTTCCGCCACATCAAATATGCGCAGCCAGGCCACAACAACCGCGTGCTCTATGGCGGCGGTCTGGTGGAGCGTTATGGGTCGGGTTTCAAATTCAAGTTCTTCGATAGACTCGAAGGCAAGCCAGTGACGCTGTATGTGTCGCCAGCACAAATGAAGGCCTATCGCTCCAGCCGCTACATCAGTGAGCTGCTGAGCCATGCCGAGGAAGTGAGATTTTTTACGGTGTACGCCTTGGGCGAAGTCAGCCAAAGCCCGTCCGGAAAAAGCGTCAGCGTGGCAGTTGAAGACCTGCGGCACTTGGTAATTGTGCTGGGGCCGGCGAAGGAATAATGATCTGGAGCGGTTCCGGTGGGAGCAAATTCATTCGCGAAGCGCTGTATCAGCCGACGGTGATGCCGAATGATAAGCCGCCTTCGCGGATAAATCCCCTCCCACAGAGTTCGTGATCTACCTTGCGCTCATCAGACCTTGACGATCCAGCCTGCCGGCGCTTCAACGTCACCGGACTGCACGCCCGTCAGCTCGGCGTAGAGCTTGCGGGTGATCGGGCCGACTTCGGTTTCGCTGTAGAACACATGCAGCTTGTCCTTGTAGGAAATCCCGCCGATTGGCGTAATAACAGCTGCGGTGCCGCAAGCGCCGGCTTCTTTGAAATCGGCGATCTTGTCGATGAAAACATCACCTTCCACGACTTTCAGGCCCAGACGGCTTTGCGCCAGTTCGATCAGCGACAGGCGAGTGATACCTGGCAGTACCGAAGGAGATTTCGGCGTTACAAATACGTCATCGTGAGTGATTGCAAAGAAGTTGGCCGAGCCGACTTCTTCGATCTTGGTATGGGTTTGCGGATCCAGATAAATAGCGTCCGCGAAGCTGAGTTTCTTGGCTTCGGAACCTGGCATCAGGCTGGCCGCGTAGTTACCGCCAACCTTGGCAGCGCCTGTACCCTGAGGGGCGGCACGGTCGTAGCCGGAAATCATGAAGTTGTTCGGCTTCAGGCCGCCTTTGAAGTAAGCGCCCACCGGGATGCAGAAGATCGAGAAGATGAACTCGGGTGCGGTACGCACGCCGATGTTGTCGCCCACACCAATGACGAACGGACGCAGATACAACGCGCCGCCGGAACCGTATGGAGGAATGAAGCGTTCGTTGGCCGCCACGACTTTCTTGCAGGCCTCGATGAACATATCGGTCGGTACTTGGGGCATCAACAGACGGCCGCAGCTGCGCTGCATGCGCTGGGCGTTTTGGTCGGGACGGAACAGGTTGATCGAACCATCCTTGCAACGATAGGCCTTCAGACCTTCAAAACACTGCTGGCCATAGTGCAGAGCGGTGGAGCCCTCGCTGATATGCAGGACGTTGTCTTCAGTCAGCGAACCCTCGTCCCACGCGCCGTCACGCCAGTGAGAGAGGTAGCGCATATCAGTTTTGATGTAGTCGAAACCCAGGGTGTCCCAGTTAATGCTGTCGTGACTCATAACGCCCTCTTTCATTTAACGGCTGCCTGGACGAATCAGGCTATCGCCGTATTCTGCCAGATCATCCGCAGCTTGAGTCTCGAAAAACGCATAAACCTTGTTACACCTTTCAATCCGCTGTTCTGGCTGGCGGGACATCACGCGCCAGGCACTGAGCAAACAGCTTGTGCAGCGGCAAATCGCGCTGGGTTCGACGCATCAGCAGCACCACCTCGCGAAAAAACGTCATCTCCCGCAGCTCGATCACCCGAACATGTGCGTCGCGCTCCAGCCATAAGCCTGCCCTTGGAATAAGGGCCACCCCCAATCCGTTCTCGACGAACTTGACGATGGCATCCAGCTCATCCAGTTCTAGAGCGACCCGCACCTCAATGCGCTGTTCGCGTAGAAACTGCGTGACCTGACGCCCGCCAAACGAGGCCCGGTCGTAACGCACATGGGGTTTCTCGGCAAGGATTCGCAAGGGGTCCCGCTCTTCCACATCCAGCGGTGTGATGAGCACGAAGGGTTCCGTTTCCAGTACCTGTACATAAAGTTCTTTGGGCAGTTCAAAGGGCGGCTTGATCAGAATCGCCGCATCCAGCTCGCCTGCATCCAGCTGGCTAAGCAGGTTCAGCGACACACCCGGCACGAGCTTGGCTTCTACCGACGGCGCCCGCTGACGTAACCTGAGTAGCGCCTGAGGCAAAAACCCGGTCTGGGCGCTGGCAATGGCGCCGATCTTCATCTCGCCACGGTAGTCATCTGCGGAATCAGGAATCGACATCCGATTGAACAACTCGAAGATTTCCTGAGCCATAGGCAACGCACGAATACCCGCAGCATTGATAATGGCCTGACGGCCCGTGCGATCAAACAACCGCACACCCAATGCCTGTTCAAGGTTCTTGATTTGCGAGCTGACCGCCGACTGGGTCAACCCGATGTGCATGCCGGCAGCGGCGAAGGTCCCGTAACGGGCAACAGCGGCAAACGTCTTGAGCTCGCGAAGCATGGGCATCCCCACTGATCGAAATAATT
Organism: Pseudomonas syringae; assembly: GCF_000737245.1. Taxonomy (GTDB): domain Bacteria; phylum Pseudomonadota; class Gammaproteobacteria; order Pseudomonadales; family Pseudomonadaceae; genus Aquipseudomonas; species Aquipseudomonas syringae_J. The sequence goes on from NZ_JPQU01000062.1 coordinate 17,373, forward strand.
GGTGCTGAGCAGTCAATATATCCGCTTTGTATTAATTTATTCCTCTCTAAAATAAAACCACGTCCGAACCGATCCATAAAAACAGGAATAACCCGTGAGCCTATCTCCTTTTCATCTGGCAATCCCCGTGTATGACCTGGCCGCCGCGCGGCACTTTTACAGCGAAGTGTTTGGCTTTGCCGAAGGACGCTCCAGCGATCACTGGGTCGATTACGATTTTTATGGCCACCAATTGGTCATCCACGAGCACCCAAAAACCGCGTCCCAGGAGTCGGCGCACACCAACGCCGTGGATGGCCATGACGTACCGGTCCCGCACTTTGGCGTGGTATTGAGCTGGGAAGACTGGGAGGTTCTCGCTGAACGCCTTCGCTCGCAAGGCATCAGGTTCGTGATCGAACCCTATGTGCGCTTTCAGGGGCAAGTGGGTGAACAAGCCACGATGTTCCTGTTCGACCCTTGCGGTAATGCCTTGGAGTTCAAGGCGTTCAAAGACATCGGGCAGTTGTTTGCGAAGTAATCGGATGAGTATCCTGACACCACGCTAGCGCACAACGAACATCGATCTGTGGGAGCGAGCTTGCTCGCGAAGGCGGCGTCCTGGCTGAAAGAGATACTGTGAATGCCACAACCTCTTCGCGAGCAAGCTCGCTCCCACAAAAAGCATTTCAATTGGTCAGCTTAGCCACGCTCTTCCGCTCACGGATATAGCTCAGGAACGCTGGCATATCCGAACTGCACAATGTGCGGGCAACGGTTTTGACTTCTTCCATAGGCCAATCCCACCAGGCTGCCTGCAGTAGCTCTTCGCGCACTTCTTCCTCGAAGCGCCAGCGAATGAATTTGCAGGGGTTGCCGCCCACGACGGAAAACGGCGCTACATCCCGGGTCACGACAGCGCCAGCCGCCACGATGGCACCGTGCCCGATGGTGACGCCAGAAAGGATCATCGCATCAGCGCAGATCCAGCAGTCGCTCCCAATCACAACATCGCCTTTGCTGGGCGCATAGTCCTTGATGTCCTCCACCTCGCGAATCATCGCGGGAAAGGGATAGGTCGTGATCCAATCGGTGCGATGCTCGCCCCCCAGAAGGATCCGCACACCTTCGGCAATAGAGGTGTAGGAACCGACTCGCAGGATTGTGTCGTCACCAAACTCAATAACTTCCGGTATCCCGTAAGTCCCCACACCAAAGGTATAGCGCGGGTATTTCAGACGGATTTTTTCAGGTGCTCTTTGCAGCTTTTCCAGCTTGCGCAGACGTTTTCTTGTTTTCCGATCTTTGAGCAATTCAAGGAATTTCATGGCGGCCCGTGATAACGACAATTTGAAGGCAACGGCTGTCAGTTTGTTTACCAGTGAAGAACCAGACGCTTGAAACGACGTAGTGTTTTGCTGGTCATGTAGCGAAGCGGGATCGAGCGTATCAGTTTCCAGGCATAGGCTTTGTCGGAAACAACTGCATATTTGAGCGCCTTATTGATGATATGGGTTCTGCCTGACTGGTAACCCGGGCAAGAACGGTAAGGCTCGATAGTCTGCAGATCAGCGTCAAGCAGGACCTTGTATCTGCGCGACAGATTATTTGCATGGCGCCGATACCGCGTGACATCAATAGGCAGCACATCGATCCCATATCCTTGATGGGCGATCTTCAGGGTCATCTGAAAATCCTGAACCCTGATCTGCGGGTCATAAAGACCGGCTGCCTTGATGGCGTCGAGTCGATAGAGCGCGACCGGCGCTCCCACCACGACCGCCTCACTCAATACCTTCTCGAAATCCAGATGCTCTATGTAATCCCGGGACTGACGCTTGGTCTCGTTTCCATCGCAGTCCATATAAATAATCAACGCCCCGACACACCCTAGCTGCGGGTGTTTGTCCAGGTACTCGGCACGAACACGAACCGACTCGGGCAGCATGATGTCGTCCAGGTCCGGTGTGGCGACATAGGTGCCTTTGGCGTATCGCAACCCATGGTTGAGGGTGGCACTGACACCCTGATTCGCCTGGCGATAAAGCTGAAACGAGTACTTGCCCTGTAATGCTTCAAGCATTGCATAACTGTTATCCGTCGAGCCGTCGTCGACGATAATGACTTCAAAGTTTTCGTAGTCCTGGGCAAATATGCTTTCAATCGCCGCTTCGAGAAATTTTTCCGCGTTGTAGCAAGGCGCGATGATGGATACCAGAGGAGGCTTGTTCACCGTGGGTGGTGCTGTCGGCTCAGGTTGTTCAGACATTATTATTCGGCTCCCTTGATCGGCTGAGCGTAGCCGGTTCCCATGGCAAATGCCTGTAACCACTACAAGATGCGTCTACTCTGCCCAAAGTCGGGTAGAAATTTATTGATATTTTCAATCGGTCATAAGTGTAGCCGACCCAAAAGACGATATTTTGACGACACACAAACACCCACGCAAGCCCACCCCCATTAAGGCCATTTATTTGACTTAAGACCTCATCCCTTTAAGTTGGATCGTTATGTGCCTGAGCGCGAGTTATTGATAACGCCGCATCTCAGGCAGTGCGATCAACCCGACTACTCACCGGATGAGCGAGCCAGCCATGGATACAGGCATCACCGTACCAGCCCCATCCACTGCGCGCAGTATTGAGCAGCGTCTGATGATGCTGGTGTTTTTGCTGCCAATTGCCCTCATCACCCTGTCGGTGCTTTGGATAAACGACGGCCGACTGATCTATACCCTCGATGACCCTTATATCCATATCGATTTGGCCCGGCGTATTTTCGGCGGCCACTATGGGATCAATATCAATGAATACTCAGCTCCCTCGTCGAGCATTATCTGGCCATTACTTTTAGCGTCGTTTACACCACTAGGTCAGTTCATGCTGTGGGTGCCGTTGATATTGAACATCGGGTTTTCCTATCTGACATTCTCTCTGTTCAATCAACTTTTGAGGGATGTCCGCCTCGGCTATCGTTTTTTGATACTCGGTGGCTGGTTTCTGGCGACCAACTTCTATGGCCTGATTTTCAATGGCATGGAGCATTGCCTGCAGATCTATCTAGTGACCCTGATTGCCATCGGTATTTTGCACAAGGAGTTCGAAAACAATCCAACCACTCGCGACGGCGTTTATATCGCAATTCTCATGCTGCCACTGGTGCGCTATGAAGGTCTGGCTGTTTCACTGCCCGCGTTACTTTACCTCTTCCTTAAAGGTGAGCGGATAAGACCTGTCGCTTATGGAACCGGACTGTTGACGGCAGTGGCGTTGTTCTCCTTGTTTTTATCCCATCTGGGTCTAGGCTACTTGCCTTCTTCAGTGATTGCCAAATCCGACACTACCGGTCTTTCATCCATTGCGATGAACGCCATCGGACAATTCGAAAAGTACGGCTGGATCATCGTCATCATGCTTGTCACTTGCGCCCTGATGCCTGAGAGAAAGCTGTTCGCGCTATTGATCATCAGTGTCACGGCTTTACATGCCCTGTTTGGCAAGAATGGTTGGTTCGGGCGCTACGAAATTTATTGGCTGACGTTCCTCGGAGTATTTTTCATGCACCTGTGCCTGACGCAATTTCGGGCACGCACCACCGCTATCATTTTCGGCCTGCTACCTCTGGCTTTTGCGCAACTGGTCTACACGACCCTGAGTACTCCGCTAGCGGCAGCGGCCGTCTATAACCAGCAATATCCGATGTCACAGATCGCCCAACGCCTCAATGCGCCGGTGGCGGTCAATGATCTCGGGCTGGTTGCGCTGAACTCGCGGCAATACGTACTGGACCTTTGGGGCCTGGGCAGTCTGGAAGCGCTGAAACTGCGCAAATCCCAACGCGGGTCCGCGTGGATCAGTGATTTGATGGAGCGCAAGAATGCGCACTATGCGTTCGTGTATGAGGAGTGGTTTGCAGAAAGGCCCGCGAGCTGGATCAAAGTCGGCGAACTGCAGATGAACATCCCGAAGATCGCCACTGCGTTCAGCACGGTAGCCTTTTTTGCCACGGATGAAGCTTCGGCGCAGACACTCAAGGAAGTGATGCAGGCTTATGCGCTGGAGTATCCAACGGGTAAATACCATTTCCGGTTTGATCGGTAAATCCGGGCGTTTTATCAACAAAATATAAGCATTGAAGCCACTTTTTTGTGGGAGCGAGCCTGAACTGGCCTAATGATTCCGGACACCTCTTAAGGGCGATATGATTTCGCCCAA
>NZ_JPQU01000063.1 GCF_000737245.1 Pseudomonas syringae
ACCATGATCGAATCAAGATGAAGCTGGGTGGGCTGAGCCCTGTAGCGTACAGAACCCAGTCCACGGTAGCCTAGCCAACAGCTGTCCAACTTTTGGGGCGCACTTCAGAATCCTGTGGGAGCGGGCTCTCCCGCGAATCAGGCAAGAAGGTATTACAGGGAGACTGCTGCCATTGGCTATTGCGGCAACGAGTTATCTCGACGCAACTGACGAATCAGCCCTGCGTGATCCAGTTCGCCGTCGCCTGCATCGACCATGGCCTGGAACAGACCATCAACCAGGCTGGCCACGGGAAGCGTCAGGCCCAGGGTTTTGGCTTGGGCGAGGGCGGTGTGGGTGTCCTTGAGTTGCCATTTCGCGGGGCCACCCGGGGTGAAGTCGTTGTCGAGCATACGCTGGCCATGCTGGCGCCAGATGGGCGAGTCGACGAAACCGCCGAGCAGCGCCTGATGGACTTTGGCCGGGTCAGCACCACCCCGTTCGGCCAGCAACAAACCTTCAGCCACGGTAGCGATGGAGCTTGCCACGATCAGCTGGTTGACCAGTTTCGACAGCTGGCCGGTGCCGGCAGGGCCGACATGCACCGGTCGGCCCATGGTTGCCAGCACATCGCGTCCTTGCTCGAACGCGACACTGTCGCCGCCGACCATGATCGCCAGGCTGGCTTCCCGGGCGCCACGCTGGCCACCGGACACCGGCGCGTCCAGGTAGCGCAAACCCAATTCGGCGCACTGGCGTGCCTGTTCGACAGCGGTCTCCACGGGGATCGAACTCATGACAATCACCAGTGCTCCCGCTGGCAGCGTCTGCGCCGCACCGGCCTCACCGAACAATACCCGGTCACAGGTCGGACCATCGCTGAGCATGCACACCAGTACTTGAGCACCTTCTGCGGCGGTAGCAGCGCAGTCGAAAATCTGCGCGCCTTCTCCCGAAAGCTCGGCTGTCTTGGCCTTCGAGCGGTTCCAGACGCGGACCCTATACCCGCCACGCAGCAGGTTGAGGACCATGGGCTGGCCCATGATCCCGGTGCCGACGAAGGCAATGGTGGGTTGACTCATGTTTTGGCTCCCAGGGTTTCATCGGTGGCGCCTGGCGTACCGGCCAGCGAGACCGGATTGCGCGGCATCAGCACCATGCCCAGCCCGCCCAGGCCGACGAGAGCGGCAATCATCAGGAAGCCGGGTGTGTAGCTGCCGGTCATGGTGAACAACAGTCCGGTCAGGTAAGGGCCGGAAAAGCCGCTCAGGTTGCCGATGGAGTTGATCAGACCAATCCCGGCAGCGGCGCCGACGCCGGTCAGCACTTGTCCCGGTACGGCCCAGAACACATTGATGGCGCTGTAAACACCCATAGCCAGGAACACAAAACCAATCACGATGATCCACGGTTGATTGATCACCAGTGCGAGGGCGATAGCGGCAGCGGCCAGCATGGCAGCGCCGCCTGCGTGCCAGTGACGCTCTTGCAGGCGATCCGAACGGCGGCTCCACCAGATCATCGCCACGGCAGCGACGGCATACGGGATCGCGGTGATCAAACCGTTCTGCATCAGGCCGATTTCCAGCCCGAACGAGGCGCGGAACGAAGCCAGCACGGTGGGCAGGAAGAAGTTCATGGCGTTGGAACCCGAGGTGATGCCGAAATACACCAGCGCCAGCATCCACACCTGCTTGTTGGCCAGCGCCTTGCGAATCATCTGGCCCTTGGTCGGCTGGATGCCCACCACCAGAGGTTTGTTGCGCTCTTCCTGGTCCAGGGTCCTGATCAGCCAGTTGCGCTGTTCGTTGGTCAGCCAATGAGCGTCGGCGGGGCGATCAGTGAGGTAGAAATAGCAGACCACACCCAGAATCACCGCCGGAACGGCCTCGACGATGTACATCACCCGCCAGCCGACGAAGCCCCAGGCATCGCCCAGTTGCATCAGACCCACCGACAGCGGCGCACCCAGAACCTGAGCAATGGGCACGCCCAGGTAGAAGGTGGCAATCATTCGTGCCCGGTAACGGCTGGGGAACCACAGGGACAGCAGGTAAATCACCCCGGGAAAGAACCCGGCTTCGGCGATACCCAAGAGTACCCGCAAGGTAATGAAGTGCCCGGCGGTCTGTAGAAAGCCCATGGCGCCGGCAATAATGCCCCAGGTCACCATGATCCGCGCCAGCCACACTCGGGCGCCGTAGCGGTGCAGCAGAATGTTGCTCGGTACTTCGAACATGAAGTAACCAAGAAAGAAAATCCCCGCACCCAGGCCGTAGATCGCCTGACTGATGCCGATGTCCGCGTTCATGTGCAACGCCGCGAAACCGACGTTGTTGCGGTCCAGAAAGGCCACCACGAACAACAGGATGAGGAACGGGATCATGCGCCGGGTAACGCGCTTGATAGTTTGTTTTTCTAGATCCGAAACATCGGGATGTGGGGTGATCATGGCGCATGGCCTCGCGTTGTTTTTGTTGTTATGGATGCGGCAAGCAATGCCAGGGTGAAGCCCTATGTTTGCCGGTCAGTACTTCTACAGCGGCATAGCCTTGTGGCTGGTTTTGTGGGACCGGCTTTAGCTGGGAAGCCTGTATTCCTCAGGCCACACATGCTGCCAATTCAATGGCCTATTCCCGGCTGAAGCCGGTTCCACGGGTGTCCTCGATATGGGCGCGGATGATCGCGTCGAAATCGGCATCAGCGCTGAAGCCCAAAGCTCTGGCGCGGGGCGCATTGACTCGGCTCGGCCAGCTTTCGACGATGCGCTGGATGGTGGCGTCCGGTTCCCAGCGGATCAGTTTGACCACTTCAGGCCCGGCTACCCGTTCCAGCGCTGCGATCATGTCGGCGACCGTGGTGGTGACGCCAGGCAGCGGGATGATGCGCTCGTCGCCCAGGGTCTGGGATGACAGGGTCATGGCGTGCAACATGGACTCAACGATGCGCCGTGGCGAGGTGAGGTACACCTGAGTGTCAGGTCGGACCGGGCAAACGGCGGGCAAACCTACTAGCGGTTCACGAATGATCGAGCTGAAGAATGTCGAAGCAGCCTTGTTGGGTTTGCCGGGACGTACTGCCACGGTAGGCAGGCGCAGGATTCGCCCGTCGACAAAACCTTTGCGGGCATAGTCCGCCACCAGCAGTTCGCCGACGGCCTTCTGCATGCCATAGGACGATTTCGGGGTCAGCACCGTGTCGTCGTCGACGACTTCAGGCAGCTTGCCGCCAAATACCGCAAAGCCACTGGCGGAAACAAATCGGGGTTTGTTGCCTTGTTGACGCAGGGTTTCGAGCAGTGTCATCAAACCGTGCAGATTGACCTGCATGCCTAGATCGAAATCCGCTTCGGCGGCCGAGCTGACCACAGCCGCGAGATGCCACACCAGATCGACGCCATCGGTGACCCGCGCCACAACCTTGGGGTCGGCAATGTCGCCGGTGACCACTTCGATCCGGGCATCATTGGGCACATCTTCACCAGCAAAGGCGTCGAACAATACGATGCGCTCGATGGCCTGTGGTGCCTGACCTTCCAGGGCCAGGCTGTGCAGGTCGAGCAGCCGTTCGGCCAATTGTTTGCCGATGAAACCGGTGCCGCCGGTGATGAGGATTCGCATGTCATGCTCCTGTTTTTATTGTTGAGCGGGGTGTTCTGTCTCTGACGCGGATCACTTGTGGACCGGATTTATCCGGGAAGACGGCATCTCAGACGATAGAAATGCAGCGGATGTACTGGCCTCTTCCCGGCTAAAGCCGGCCCACGGGATGTTCATGAATCCAACATTCAATCCGCCTGGACGGTGGTTTGCTGCTGTTCACCCAGACCTTCAATACCCAGACGCATCTTCTGGCCAGCGCGCAGGAAGACAGGATTGGGTTTGACCCCCAGGCCAACCCCCGGAGGGGTGCCGGTAGAAATGATGTCCCCCGGTTGCAGGGACATGCAGCGGCTCAGGTAAGCCACTAGTGCCGGAATCTGAAACACCAGAGTGCGGGTGTTGCCGTCCTGATAGCGATGCCCGTCAACTTCCAGCCAGAGGTTGAGTTGATGCGGGTCGGTGATTTCATCCCGAGTCACCAGCCATGGGCCGATCGGGCCGAAGGTGTCGAAGCCCTTGCCTTTGTCCCAGGTACCGCCACGCTCCAGCTGCCATTCGCGCTCGGACACGTCATTGATCACGCAATAGCCCGCCACATGGTCCATGGCGTTGCTTTCATCGATATAGCGGCCACCTTTGCCGATCACCACGCCGAGCTCGACTTCCCAGTCGGTTTTGGTCGAGCCACGCGGAATCTCGACATCATCGTTTGGCCCGCAAATCGCGCTGGTGAACTTACTGAAAATCACTGGCTCACTTGGCACGGGCATGTTCGATTCCGCCGCGTGGTCGGCGTAGTTCAGACCAATACAGAGAAATTTACCGACCTGACCCACACAGGCGCCGATGCGTGGCGAACCTGTTACCAGTGGCAGACTTTCGGGGTCGAGCTTGCTGAGGGCGTTAAGGCTGTCGGGCTCGAGGGCAGTGCCAGCGACGTCAGCAATATGCGCCGACAAATCGCGGATCTGTCCTTGAGCGTCCAGCAAACCGGGTTTTTCCTGGCCTTTCTCGCCATAGCGCAGCAGTTTCATAAGGGGATTCCCTGTTTTCTAAAAATGAAGATCGAAAGGATCAGACGCTCATCCCGCCATCAATGACGTGCACACCACCGGTGGTGTAAGCGCTGGCGTCGCTGGCAAGATACAGCGCCAGCCGGGCAATTTCCTCCGGCGTGCCAATGCGGCCCATGGGCTGGCGGTCGACAAACGCCTGATAGACCTCAGCCTCGGTGCGGCCCTGTTCGCGGGCCTGCTCGGCAATACGCTGGCGCAGGGAAGGGGAGTCGACGGTGCCGGGGCAGATAGCGTTGCAGCGGATGCCTTTGCTGACGTAGTCCGTGGCTACCGACTTGGTCAGACCAATGACGGCGGCTTTGCTGGCGGTGTAGGCAAAGCGGTTGGGTACCCCTTTGACGCTGGAGGCCACGGACGCCATGTTGACGATGCTGCCACCGCCCGCATCCAGCATGCCCGGCAAAAATGCACGGATCATTCGGTACATGGCGGTGACGTTCAAATCGAAGGAAAACTGCCAGGCCTGTTCGTCGCAGTCCAGCAATGCGCCGCTGTGCACATAGCCCGCGCAATTGAACAGCACATCAAGGGTGCCCACCTCTTGGCGAATCGCGTCGATGGCCGAGGCGTCGGTCACGTCCAGTTTTAAAGCCTGAATGCCGGGGAGGTCTTGAAGAGCTTCTATGTTCAGGTCGGTGGCGATGACATGGGCTCCAGCTGCCTGGAAGGCCAGCACCGAAGCGCGACCTATGCCTTGCGCCGCTGCGGTAATCAGAACGCGTTTGTTGGCGAGGTTCATGTGGATGTCCATTGTTATTGTTTGCGACGGGCATACCCTAGGACCGGTTGCCGATAATCGCCAATGAGATATTCTCAATGCCTAATAACAGGAGGTTATCGAATGGCCGATGTGGGCTTTAAGCAACTGTGCAATTGGCTTCGCTTTCGGCATTTGGTGCTGATCGACAATCTGGCCCGCACGCAAAACATGCACGCTACTGCGGAGGCGATGAACATCAGCCAGCCCGCAGTCAGCAAGATGTTGCGCGAGATCGAAAACCAGATGGGATTCGCCTTGTTTCAGCGGCTGCCGCGCAGCATGTCACCCACCGATCTGGGCAGCCATGTGGCGCGCTATGCGCAGATTGCGCTGAACGATGCAGAGCATTTTGTCGGCCAGGTCAATCACCTGCGCCAGGGTGGGCACGGTCTTCTCAAGATCGGCACCATCTTCGCGCCGACTTCCGTGGCGCTGCCGGCGGCAATAGTGGGGGTCAAACAACGCTGGCCGCTGTTGACCCTGGATATTCTGGAAGGTACCAGTGCCAATCTGCTGACCATGCTGGAGCACAAACAGCTGGACCTGGTGATTGCCCGGTTTACCCTCGACAGCCACCGCAAACTATTCGACTTCCAGCCTTTGGCCCCGGAGCCGCTGTGTCTGGTCACCGGCAGCCAGCATCCCTTGGCGGGCGCCCGTGAACTGCCGTTGGCTGAGTTGGGCAGCTGGCCGTGGATTGTTTACCCCGCAGGCACACCCATGCGCGCCCGGCTCGAAAGGGCATTTGCCGAGGCAGGCATGCAGACTCCAGAAAATACTGTCGAAACCAGTTCGATGCAGACGACCCTGCAACTGCTGCAGACCGCCCCGATGGTCGCGATGCTCGCCGAGTCCATGGTTGGCCCGGATATGCAGGGTGGTCGCCTCACGCGTCTGGCTTTGCCGTTTCCCCTGGTGCTGGCCGACTACGGCATCATCACCCGGCGTAATGAGCCCCCCGGCTGGTCCGCCCAGGCGTTCATTGAAGAGCTGCTTTGTGGTGCAGATGCGCTGCGCAGCGCCCGCCAGACGCCTTGATAACCTTTGGTTATCGTTTGATGGAATCTCATCATTAGGCACTTCGCGTTCCGCCGACTAGAGTGACCCGCGCCCCAACTTGCCACTAGGGACAAGGTCGGGGCGTCAACCGCTCAGAAGAGGCGCGCATGAGAACAATAAAAAGCTACAAAACGCTGACTATCCTGTTTCTGTTCCTGATTGGCGTAGTCAACTATCTGGACCGCAGTGCGCTGTCCATTGCCAACACCTCTATTCAAAAAGACCTGGCCATCAGCCCGATGCAAATGGGCATCATGCTTTCGGCTTTTTCCGTCGCTTACGCCTTCTCCCAGCTACCTCTTGGAGCGCTGATCGATAAGTTGGGCAGCAAGCTGGCCCTGGGGGGCTCGCTCATCGTCTGGTCGGTGGCGCAAGCGGCTTTTGGCTTGTTCAGCAGCTACGGACATCTGGTGGCGCTGCGGGTCATGCTGGGCATTGGCGAGGCGCCGGTGTTCCCCTCAGCGGCCAAGGCCCTTTCCGAATGGTTCGACACTCAGGAGCGTGGCACCGCGACAGGCTGGGTGTGGTCCTCGACCTGCATCGGCCCGTGTCTGGCACCGCCATTGTTGACCCTGTTCATGGTGCATCTGGGCTGGCGGGGCATGTTCATTCTGACGGGCGTGATCGGGCTGGTACTGGCCGCGTGCTGGTTCGCGTTTTACAAAAGCAAAGCGCAATACATGGCTGAAACGGGTCGTGCCGAGCCAGTTCCTGTGGCTGCGCAGCCCGCAAAAGCGCCACGGATGCGCTGGACGGCACTGTTTAAGGAGCGCAATACCTGGGGTGCTTTTCTGGGTTTCATGGGCGTGATCTACATGATCTGGCTCAACCTGACCTGGCTGCCGGGTTATTTTGAGAAAGAGCATGGCCTGGACTTGTATCGCACCGCCTGGGTGGTGTCGTTGGCTTATCTGTTCGGTGCGCTGGGGACTATCATCGCCGGCAAGGCCTGCGACCGGCTGGTTGCCCGGGGCATGAAAGTGCTCGCAAGCCGCAAGCTGATGGTGATTATGGGGCTGGTCGGCGGGGCGCTATTTACCCTGATCGTGGCGTTCACCACCAACGTGGTGGCCTGTGTGGTGCTGTTGTGCCTGACCATGTTCTTCATCAACATTTCCAGCGCCACCGCCTGGATGATCGTCAACACCATCGTGCCGTCGGAGCGGGTGGCGTCATTTGGCTCAATTCAGAACTTCGGTGGTTACCTGGCAGGTTCCATCGCGCCGATCCTGACCGGATTCAGCGTGCAGCAGAGCGGCTCGTTTTCCTCGGCATTCGTGATCAGTGCTGTCGTCGCAGCCTGCTCGGCCATGGCTTATTTCCTGTTGCTGAAAGAGCCAGAGGTTAGAGCGCCGGTGGCTAGCGGAGCTGCAACTCAGACTGCAGTTTGAGTGGAGCAGATTCAACGTTCACTCGCATTCTTTCTGCGGCAATGTTGAAGGGAGGTATTGGCGGGGCGACGTCTCGGCTGGGAAGCACTCCTGCTGCTGCCATCAATCGGTGTGGGAGCGGTGCTTGCCCGCGATACAGCCAGCACGGATAGCGGGTCTATTGCATCCGGCCATATCGCGGGCAAGCCTCGCTTCCACAGGGGTAAGCGTTTATACCTGGCAACTGCGAGGTTTCAGGCCCGTACAGCCCGGGTTTTGGGGCCAACAAACAGCCAGGCCAGCAAGCTGATCACCGGCACAAACACCAGCATCAGGATCCACAGGCATTTGCTTTCCCGGCTCGCGTCACTCTTCACAACCCGGATCACCGCCCAGAACTCGAGCACCACCAGAATCGCTGCGAAGACGCTCCAGAACACCGGGAGGTTCATAATCGCCGCTAATACATTCCAGCTCTCTGAGTTTCCCATGGCACACCTCATTGTTGGTCGTTATGGGTTAGTCCACTCAGGCGCGACGAGGGTTCATTAATTGTGCAGTGTTAGTTATGGCGGTGGCGCGATCTCGGCCGTCCTGATCAATGGCTCATTCACCCATCCGAGAAACAATGCATAGCCGACGCCCAGCATCACTGGCCCTATAAAGAGCCCGATGATGCCTCCGGTCACCATACCGCCCAGCGCACCTATCAAGATGACTGGCATGGGCACGGCGACTCCGCGCCCCAGTAACAGGGGCTTGAGCACGTTGTCAGACAGCCCGGCGACAAGCGTCCAGATCGCGAAAATAACTGTGGCTGTACCCACGCCATCCTGGGCGAATACATAGACCACCACCGGCAGGCTGATCAGCAGAACCGGCAGTTGCACAATGCCCAGCAGCAACACACCCAGCGCGATAACCCCCGCAGCGGGGACGTTCATCACCACCAGCCCGATCCCGATCAGCAGCATCTGAATAAAGGCAATGCCCACCACTCCCTGGGCAACGGCGCGAATGGTGGCCGTGCACAGGGCAGTGATCTGCGGACCGCGCTGGGCATCGGTGATACGGCTCGCAATCGCAACGCCAGCGCGCTGACCGCTGGCACCGTGAGCCATGATCAAGCCCGCGAGAATCAGGGCAAATATGAAAATCACAATGCCGGCCCCTATGCCTGCGGCTTGATGCAGAACGACTCTGGACCAGTCCCTGAGGTGCGGCATGACCTGTTGAAAGGCCCAACTCAGGTCTTGGGAGGCATGGAGCCACAGCTGATACAACGGCGCTCCTATCAGTGGCCATTGCTGCATCCGGTCCGGAGGAGGCGGGATGACAAACTTTCCGTTTTCTACCGCGTTGATGGCGCTTTGCACCGACTCGACTATCGATGCACCCAACAGGCTCAGTGGCACCATCAGGCAGGCCAAACCCAGCATGACCACGATCACGGCCGCCCAACCGGAGCGATTGCCCAGTTTCGCTGCCAATGACTGATTAAGCGGGTAAAGCGTGATCGCCAGTATCAGTGCCCACAGCATCAGGCTTAAAAACGGGCGGAAGATCTCATAACAAAAAATGGCCAGAACAAAAATCAGGCCGACCCGTATTAATACGTCTAGTAATTCCCGGCTGCTATTGAATGTCAGCATGTGATTTTCAGCCATGACCGTTCTCCTGGCAGGCTGCGGGTTTTGCAATTTGAGCGTAGGTGACAAATCCCAGGTGATGACCGATAGCCGATGAGCGACGTGGATGCGCAGCGTTGATGTGTTTCCTTCCGACGCTTCTTTTAAGCCATCGAGTGGGCGCGTTAACATGCCCGCCACTTTCATCTGCTGCACGAGGCACTCATGGCCAATCAAGATCTGACATTTATTCCCGATCCAGACCCGCAGTCCATTTCATCCGATGTTGCTGGCGTCGGGGGTCTGCTGGTCTCCACGCAAATCCCCACTCGCGCGGATGGCAGCCTGGAGCTGGGCGGCATCACCGAGCAAAGTGAATGCACGCTGCAAGCCCTGAAGGTCGCGCTGGAAAAAGCCGGCAGCTCCATGGACCGAGTGCTTCATCTGACGATCTACCTCACTGACATGGCCGACCGTGCCGCCTTCAATGACGTGTACCGACGCTTCTTTGCCCAGCCCTGGCCCGTTCGCGCCGCCGTGGGTGTGGCCGCGCTGGCGGTCGAAGGCATGCGTGTGGAAGTGACGGCCATGGCGGCCAAGGGCTGAGGTTGTCCTGCAAAAAATGCAGGGCCTATAGCAGCTTGATATAGCAGTCGGCTGTAAGTGCTGCCGCAGGCTGCGAATCTCGATCCGTCTGAGACACCGTCTTCGCAGCCCTCGTAACGTCGGTCAGCTCCTACGGGACCATGCTCACGTCCCCGGTTTCACAAGCCTTTCGGTAAGCCGGTCGGACTCCCCGCTGGACTTGTATTGCGCCTGATCCGGATCACCCGGATTCAGCGCCCAGCCCCGACCCACACACTCAGGTTAACCAGCCTGCAGGGTTCGGCTGGGACGCTTTTATTACCTTCTACGCAACAGTGTTTTCCGCCATTCCCAAGGACAAAATGTCGCAGTGCGGGTGGTTTTTTTGCTAATGTCGCAAAACTAACCAGTTAGTTAATTGTTAGATGGTCGCTATCGGCCGGGGTTTGTATCGGTTTCCATGCGCAGATTCTCGGCTTCCATTGCCCAGCACTCTATGAGAGTTGGCGCGGCCATCACGCTTAACTTCCTCCAACGTTCATGCGTCAACAGGATCATGCAACATGACTAAGTCTCACCCTTCGGCATCTGTCAGTCGCTGGCCCATCTGGGTCGCCGCGCTGGGCGTGCTGGTATTTGGATTACTCTTCGTTGCTGGTGGGGGTTACCTGGCTACCCTTGGCGGCAGCTGGTACTTCCTGCTGGCCGGGCTCGGCATGCTCGTGTCGGCAGTTCTGCTGTTCAAACAGCGGCTGACGGGTGCCTGGCTATTCGCGGCGGTCATGCTGCTGTCTGTCATCTGGGCATTGTTTGATGCCGGATTGAATTTCTGGCCGCAAGTCTCTCGTCTGTTCGCCCTGGCGGTGTTGAGTCTTGTGGTGGCGCTGGTTTATCCGACACTGCGCAAGAACAACGGCCTGGTCGGCGGGCACGGCGGTTACGCGCTTAGCGGCGTGCTGGCCATCGCGGTGGTTGCCGGTGTCTACGGCATGTTCATCCCTCACGCCTCGGTCGCCCCGACCGGCGATGGCCCCGGCCTGAGCAAGGTTGATCCAGCCAAGGCCCAGAAGAATTGGGCGCATTACGGCAATGACGAAGGCGGCAACCGTTTTGCGGCGCTGGACCAGATCAATCGCAGCAACGTAGCCAGCCTGGTTCCGGCCTGGACCTACCAGACGGGTGATGTGGCGATCAGTGACGGCAACGGCGCGGAAGATCAGACCACCCCGTTGCAGGTGGGCGACAAGGTGTTCATCTGTACCCCGCACAACAACATCATCGCGCTGGATGCCGACACCGGGAAACAGCTGTGGAAGAACGAGGTCAACGCCCAGAGTAAAGTCTGGCAGCGTTGCCGTGGCCTGGCTTACTTCGATGCCTCTGCACCGCTGGCTCAGCCAGTAGACGGCAGCACGCCAGCTATCGCTACTGCGGTGCCGGCCGGTGCCAATTGCCAGCGGCGTCTGCTGACCAACACCATTGATGCACGCCTGATTGCGGTGGACGCCGACACCGGCGAGTTCTGCCAGGGCTTTGGCACCAACGGTCAGGTAGATCTGAAAGCAGGTCTGGGTAACGTCCCCGATTCCTACTACCAGCTGTCCTCGGCACCGCTGATGGCGGGGAGCACCGTCGTGGTTGGCGGTCGGGTGGCGGACAACGTGCAGGCAGACATGCCTGGCGGCGTGATCCGTGGTTTTGACGTGGTAACCGGTGCGATGCGCTGGGCGTTCGATCCGGGCAACCCGGAAGACAAGAACGCTCCGGCGGCCGATGCTACTTATGTACGCAGCACGCCGAACAGCTGGGCGCCGATGTCTTATGACCCGGCGATGAACACGATTTTCCTGCCGATGGGCAGTTCGTCCACCGATATCTACGGCGTTGAGCGCATCGCGCTCGACCACAAATACGGCGCGTCCGTGCTGGCATTGAACGCAACGACCGGTGAAGAGAAGTGGGTCTACCAGACTGTCCACAACGACCTGTGGGACTTCGACCTGCCGATGCAGCCAACGCTGATGGACTTCACCAAAGCCGACGGCAGCAAAGTCCCAGCGGTGGTGATTGGCACCAAGGCCGGTCAGATTTTCGTTCTTGATCGAGCCACTGGTCAGCCGCTGACCAAAGTTGAGGACGTTGCAGTCAAGGCTGCCAACATCCCCAACGAGCCTTATTCGCTGACTCAGCCGCTGTCCACCGGCATGCCGCAGATCGGCACCAAACACATGACCGAGTCGGACATGTGGGGCGCGACGCCGTTTGACCAGATGCTGTGTCGTATCGCGTTCAAACAGATGCGTTACGACGGGCTGTACACCGCGCCGGGCACTGATAAGTCGCTGAGCTTTCCGGGTTCCCTGGGTGGCATGAACTGGGGCAGCATTTCCACTGACCCGGTTCACGGCTTCATCTTCGTCAACGACATGCGTCTGGGCCTGTGGATCCAGATGGTGCCGCAGCAGAAAGACGCCAAGGCATCTTCCGGTGGCGAAGCACTGAACACCGGCATGGGCGCTGTACCCCTCAAGGGCACGCCTTATGCAGTGAACAAGAACCGCTTCCTGTCGATTGCCGGGATTCCGTGCCAGGCACCGCCGTTCGGCAGCCTGACCGCCATCGACATGAAGACTCAGAAAATCGCTTGGCAAGTGCCGGTCGGTACCGTTCAGGACACCGGTCCGCTGGGTGTCAAGATGCACCTGCCGCTGCCGATCGGCATGCCGACCCTGGGTGGCACACTGTCGACTCAAGGTGGGCTGATCTTCATCGCCGGGACTCAGGATTACTACCTGCGCGCCTTCAATTCGGCCAACGGCGAAGAGGCCTGGAAAACCCGTCTGCCCGTCGGTAGCCAGGGTGGCCCGATGACGTTTGTATCGCCAAAAACCGGCAAGCAGTACGTGGTCATCACCGCTGGCGGCGGCCGCCAGTCCCCGGATCGCGGCGACTATGTGATTGCCTACGCGCTGCCTGATAGCAAGTAAGTCTTCACACCCGCAGTACCC
Source organism: Pseudomonas syringae (assembly GCF_000737245.1). Classification (GTDB taxonomy): domain Bacteria; phylum Pseudomonadota; class Gammaproteobacteria; order Pseudomonadales; family Pseudomonadaceae; genus Aquipseudomonas; species Aquipseudomonas syringae_J. Next base: position 13,068 of record NZ_JPQU01000063.1, read on the forward strand.
AGAGCCGCTGTGGTCCGAAAGGATGGCAGCGGTTTTTTATTGTGTAGTGATGTGGCTTTCTGTGGGAGATTCTATGTTTGCTCGCAAGCGGATGTGACGTGGGACCGGCTTTAGCCGGAAGGCGGCATTTCAGACGATAAATATCGGATGGATGGAATGGCCTCTTCCCGGCTAAAGCCGGTCCCACGTCGTCGCGCCACTATTGAGATCACTCTTGTGGGAGCTGTGCTTGCCTGCGATATAGGCGACATGGTTTTGCAGGTACACCGCGTCATCGTTCTTCGCGGGCAAGCACCGCTCCCACAGAGGGGGAATCGGCCGCGCACCAGATCGCCGATGATTTCTTTGCACGATCAAGTTTTGCTCCTGTCCAAACGGAATCGCTAATGACTCAGGAGATATTCGGATGAATGACAATGCATTGGTCATCGGTGCCAGCGGGATAGTCGGCAGCGCCACGGCTCGATGCCTTGTGGATCAAGGCTGGAAAGTGGCAGGGCTGGCGCGCAAGCCGGTACAGCAGGAAGGTGTCACGCCTGTGGTTGCCGATCTGCTGGATACTGACTCTCTGAATGCTGCGCTGGCTGATATCGCTCCGACTCACGTATACATCACTACTTGGTCACGGCAGGCCTCCGAAGCTGAAAACATTCGGGTCAATGCAACAATGGTACGCAACGTGCTCAGCGTCCTGGGCACCAAAGGCAGTGTTCGCCATCTGGCGCTGGTCACTGGCCTGAAGCATTACCTCGGACCCTTCGAGGCCTACGGCAAAGGCACCTTGCCCAAGACGCCGTTTCGCGAAGAGCAGGGCAGGCTGGACGTGGAAAACTTCTACTATGCCCAGGAAGACGAGGTCTTCGCTGCTGCCAAACGTGACGGCTTTACCTGGAGCGTGCATCGTCCGCACACCATTACCGGGGTTGCGGTGGGTAATGCCATGAACATGGCCACGACCCTGGCGGTCTATGCCTCTATCTGCAAAGCCACTGGCCGTCCCTTCACTTTCCCGGGTTCGCGGGTGCAGTGGGACAGCCTGACCGACATGACTGACGCGCGCATTGTCGCCCGCCAGCAAGTCTGGGCATCAACAACGCCAGCAGCGGCCAATCAGGCTTTTAACGTAACCAATGGGGATGTGTTCCGTTGGAGCTGGATGTGGGGGCAGATTGCACACTGGTTTGGCATCGAACCTGCTCCATTCCCGGAGTCAGATGCACCCTTGGCCGAGCAAATGGTTGATGACGCTCAGGCATGGAAGAAACTGGTGGAGCAGCACAGCCTTGCCGAACCCGACATCGACAAGTTGATTTCGCCCTGGCACACCGATGCGGACCTGGGTCGCCCTATTGAGGTAGTTACCGATATGTCGAAAAGCCGCTTGATGGGTTTTACCGACTACCAAGCCAGTGATCGGGCATTTTTTGATGTGTTCGAAGCGCTGCGTGAACGACGCTTGATTCCATGAGGAGCCTGCAACATGAGTGAAGAAAAGAAGCCTGCCCCAGAAGAAAAGCCGCTTGAGGATGATGTTCCGGCGCATGCCACCGAGCAGGAGAAAGAGCGGCTCAAGGATTTCAACAAAGGTGGGATTCCACCTGGAGCGTGTTGAGCGGCTAGCCTGTCTTTGACAGCGGGTCGGATCGACGTTGTGTTATTGAACCCGGGCACAGTTGTGCCCGGGGTTTCCGGTTACATGAGCACTGCCATCAAGACCCCGGGCAAGGGTTGATCGTGGTCCACACCGTTTGTGAGGTTGCATACGGAATCGTTGTGCCTGCTATGAAACCCCCACCGTAGCGGCGCTCGTCGGTTTCCTTGACGTAGCTGCCGTCTTTGCCGGTGAACACGGTTTGATTGCGGGCAAGCAGGTAATCAAAGAATTTCTTCTTCATGGGCATGTTCAGTTGGCCGCCAGGCGTAATGGGCGCAAGTAAAAGGGGTTCGCCTGATCTGGTCAGGATTCCATTGGCGCGTAATAACCACCTACGGCGGGGGGTTGCACCAATTGAGCGATCTTGCCTGGGGTCGTGGCGTCTTTCATGTCACCTGGCACCAGACCGACCACTTCACCGCTTTCCAGCAGTGCCCAGGCCGCGACCGGGTGAATGTAGAGCTTGCCCGAGTGGCCATCCTTGTGAATGTAGTTCCACCCCGAGCATGGGGTGATTTGCATGATTTTTGTGGTCATGGAAATGTCCTCCTGAATGAGTGCATATCCAGCGTAGCGGATGTTTGGCCGGTTTTTTCTTACGGAGCGGCCTATGTGGGAGCGACCGGGGTGGCGCTCCACCTTGCTCGCGAATGGGTCAGTACATCCGAAGCATTTTTGCGCCTGGAACAATGCCTTCGCGAGCAAGCTCGCTCCCACAAGGGGCATTTCATTGTCAGTATCAGGTGTGATGCGCCTCCGCCCCTGATCGTCTAGCATGCGGCCTGCAAAAATAACCGGCGAATAACGAGCGCACCCATGCAAAACCTGCTGAACGAGATCCTTGATGAAGTCCGTCCACTGATGGGGCAGGGCAAGGTTGCCAATTACATCCCGGCGTTGGGCGAGGTGCTGCCGGATCAATTGGGTATTGCCGTTTACAGCAATGATGGCGAGCTGTTCTGCGCCGGGGATGCCCAGACGCGTTTTTCGATCCAGAGCATCTCCAAGGTGTTCAGCCTGGTGCAGGCCATCGGGCATTCCGGCGAGGATATCTGGCAGCGCCTGGGTCACGAGCCCTCAGGCCAGCCGTTCAACTCCCTGGTGCAGTTGGAGTTTGAACGGGGCAAGCCGCGCAATCCGTTCATCAACGCCGGCGCTCTGGTGATCTGCGATATCAACCAGTCACGTTTTGCTGCGCCGTCATTGTCGATGCGTGATTTCGTGCGCCGCCTGTGTGGCAACCCCGAGATCATTTCCGATTCGAAGGTTGCCGAGTCTGAATATCAGCATCGCTCGCGCAATGCCGCCGCTGCCTATCTGATGAAATCCTTCGACAACTTCCATAACGATGTGGAAGACGTGCTGCGCAGCTATTTTCATCACTGCGCCTTAAGCATGAGCTGCGTCGATCTGGCCCGCGCCTTCGGTTTTCTCGCCAATCAAGGCTACTGCGTGCACAGCGGGCAGCAGATCCTCAGCGCCCGACAGACCAAGCAACTCAACTCGATCATGGCCACCAGCGGGCTGTACGACGAGGCGGGTAACTTTGCCTATCGCGTCGGCTTGCCGGGCAAGAGTGGCGTGGGTGGCGGGATCGTCGCCGTGGTGCCGGGCCGTTTCACGGTTTGCGTGTGGTCCCCGGAGCTCAACGCGGCAGGTAATTCCCTGGTAGGCATGGCGGCGCTGGAAAAACTCAGCGCGCGGATCGAATGGTCGGTGTTCTGACCTTTATCCCAGGCTTTCATCTATCTGAATTGGAAGTGGGACCGGCTTTAGCCGGGAAGAGGCCGGTACATCCACCGCATATAGGTAGATAGAGCTATCGCCTTCCTGGCTAAAGCCGGTCCCACGTCTCGTCTCCAGCGCCGGAGAGGAATTTCCGAGCATTCATGCGTCGGGAAAGGTCTACTGAGTTCGAATCGGCTGACGTCTGGCCGATTGCAATAATTGTAGAGTCAGAGGAAGTCAGCTTTTGAACCGATCAGTCGCGCCGTATTTTGAATTTTCGTGCAACGTGTCGGCGCTTCTAAGGCCGCTGATGATCGCATTGACCAGCGTGTTACTGGTGGCCTGCGGCACCCAGCGTGCCAATCAGGCCCCGGAACTTACCCCCGGCCAGGTGCGCGCGCAGATTGTGCGCCTGATGCCTGCCAAAACTCCGGATCGTGAAGGCTGGGCGGCCGACATCCAGACCGCCTTTGCCGCCCAGGAGCTTGACCCCAGCACGGAGAACCTGTGCTCGGTACTGGCGGTGACCGAACAGGAATCGACCTACCAGGTCGATCCACCCGTGCCGAATATGGCGAAAATTGCCCGGGGTGAAATTGACCGGCGTGCTGCCCGGTTACACATCCCCAATTTGTTGATCAACCGGGCGTTGCAGATCAAATCGCCCAATGGCAAAACCTACGCCGCACGGCTGAATGCTGCGCGCACCGAGAAGGATTTGAGCGGTATCTTCGATGACTTCATCGGCATGGTGCCGATGGGCCAGACCCTGTTCGGCAGCCTGAACCCGGTACACACCGGCGGGCCTATGCAGGTGAGCATCGCTTTCGCCGAGCAACACGCCAAGGGCTATCCATACCCGGTGGACGGCACGATCCGCCGTGAAGTGTTCAGCCGTCGGGGCGGGATGTACTTTGGTATCGCCCATTTGCTGGGCTACCCGGCGGATTACCCGAAATCGTTATACCGTTTTGCCGACTTCAATGCCGGTTGGTACGCCAGTCGCAATGCGGCCTTTCAAAGCGCAGTCAGCCAGGCCACCGGGATCAAATTGGCGCTGGATGGTGATCTGATTCGCTATGACTCCACGTCGCCAAGCTCTACCGAGCTGGCTGTGCGTTCATTGGGTAAGCGCCTGGACATGAAGAACTCGGCCATTTTCAGCCAGCTCAAGCAAGGCGATACTCTGGATTTTCAAAAAACCGAGGTGTACGAGCGGGTGTTCGAGCTTGCCGAGCAATCGGCGGGCAAATCCCTGCCTCGGGCGATTCTGCCGGGTATTACCCTGCAAAGCCCGAAAATCACTCGCGAGCTGACCACCGCCTGGTTTGCCGATCGGGTGGATGCTCGGCGTGAACGCTGCGTGCAACGGGCCGGGCGTTAAGGGCGTTGGCTGTCGAGTTTTTCCAGGGTCAGCGGATCGCGGGCACCGTCGTAAAAGGTGTCCAGTACGGCCTGGAAGATTTTTAGCTGGGGTGCGGCGCTGGCGAACAGGGTCATGCACGACTGCAATTTCAGGTCGTCAGGCGATCCGAATATCTGCCGGGCTGTCCATTGAAGTTGCGCTTCGATGATTTTCGCGCACTGCTCCAAGCGTGGTCCCAGTAACGGATGCTCAAGGTAGGCTCGCGCTTCCTCGATACCGGTAATGGCATAGAATCGAGCCGTCTCGCTGCGACCCAGTCCAGTTATCTGCGGGAACACGAACCACATCCAGTGACTTTGCTTGCGGCCTGCGCGCAGCTCGCTCAGGACCTGTTCGAATACCGGCTGCTGGGCTTCAACGAAACGCTGCAGATTGTAGATGTCGTCCATGTTGTACCTCTCTGGGGCTTATGATTTGAGATTAGCCTGTCGGGCCCAGATTTTGCGGCGCACCTCAAATACCTGTGGGAGCGGTGCTTGCCCGCGATAAGGTTTAGGTGATCTATCGTCAGCCCGCGGTGCCTTTATCGCGGGCAAGCACCGCTCCCACATAAAACCCTGCTCCTTTAGATGTTATTCCAATTCAAAAAATGCAGAGCCTCCACCACATGCCCGTCGTCAGTCGTTTCACCGCTTTTCTCGATCAGGCAAGCCGTGCCATGGGCCTGGTCTGGACCACTTCCCGGGGTTTATCACTGGGATTGGTTTTTGCCACGCTGATCGCCGGTGTACTGCCGGCGCTGGCGGCATGGCTGGGTCAGCGGATTGTTGATGCCGTGGTCGCTGCCATGCAATTGCACGCCGCGAGCGGCGAAGCGCCGTTATGGCCAGTCTTGCGTTACGTGCTGTTGGAGGCGGGCGTACTCGCGCTGCTGGCCGGCACCCAGCGGGCGTTGTCAGTTCAGCAGTCGTTGCTGCGGGTGCAACTGGGGCAGAAGGTTAATACCCTGATCCTCGAGAAAGCCCAGACCTTGTCGCTGATCCAGTTCGAGGACTCGGAGTTTTACGACAAGCTGGTGCGTGTGCGCCGAGAAGCCTCAACCCGGCCGTTGGCGTTGGTGACCAAATCTCTGGGGCTGATACAGAACCTGATTTCCCTGATCAGCTTTGGCGTATTGCTGATCCATTTTTCGCCCTGGGCGCTATTGATTCTGGTCATTGGCGCGTTGCCAGTGTTCTTCGCCGAAGCGCACTTTTCCGGCGATGCGTTTCGCCTGTTTACCCGGCGGGCACCGGAAAGCCGTCAGCAAAACTACATCGAGACCCTGCTTTCCCACGAAACCTACATCAAGGAGGTCAAGCTGTTTGGCTTTGGCCCCTTGCTGATGCAGCGCTATCGCGACACTTTCGACCGGCTGTACGCCGAGGACCGTCGCTTGACCTTGCGCCGCGATGGCTGGGGTTTCCTGCTGGGCTTGCTGGGCACCAGCGCGTTCTACTTCGCCTATGCCTGGATTGTGATCGATGCCGTGCACGGTCAAATCACCTTGGGGCAGATGACCATGTATCTGGTGCTGTTCAAGCAGGGGCAAAGCGCGGTGAGCAGCAGCCTCAGCGCAATCAGCGGGCTCTATGAAGATGGCTTGTACCTCGCTGATCTTTACGAGTATCTCGGCCAGCCGGTGCCGGTGGAGAGCGGACATCTCACCGAAGGCGTACATCCCGGCGACGGCCTGCGCTGCGAAAACGTGGGTTTCACCTATCCAGGATCGAGCCACGCTACGCTGGCAAACATCGACCTGCACCTGGCCCCCGGCCGCAGCGTGGCGCTGGTGGGGGAGAACGGCTCAGGCAAAACCACCTTGATCAAGCTGCTGACCCGCCTGTATCGGCCCAACGAAGGGCGCATCCTGCTCGATGGCAGCGACCTCAATGACTGGAGCGAAGATGCGCTGCGACGGCGTATCGGGGTGATTTTTCAGGATTACATTCGCTATCAATTTGTCGTCGGCGAAAACCTCGGAGTCGGGGATATTGATGCGTTCGGCGAAGAACACCGCTGGCGCGAGGCGGCCGGGCAGGGCATGGCGGCGGAGTTTATCGAACGGCTGGATAAAGGCTATGCCACCCAGCTGGGCCGCTGGTTTGCCGGTGGCCAGGAATTGTCCGGCGGACAATGGCAGAAGATTGCCCTGTCACGGGCGTATATGCGCCGTAACGCCGACCTGCTGATTCTCGATGAACCCACTGCGGCACTGGATGCCGGAGCGGAAGCCGCTGTGTTCGATCACTTTCGCGAATACGCCAAGGGGCGTATGACGTTGCTGATTTCTCATCGGTTTTCCAGCGTGCGCAATGCCGATCACATCGTGGTGCTCGATCAGGGACGGGTTCTGGAACGCGGCGATCACGCCAGCCTGCTGGCGGCGGGTGGGCGCTATGCGCAGTTGTTTGATTTGCAGGCTCGGGGGTATAGGTGAGGATTGGTCCATGGGTTGACCACAATTTTTCAAACTGCGCCATCCCTGTGGGAGCGAGGCTGAACTGGCCTAATGATTCCGGACACCTCTTAAGGGCGATATGATTTCGCCCA
>NZ_JPQU01000064.1 GCF_000737245.1 Pseudomonas syringae
GCTCGCTTGCTCGCCATCAGCGATAACACGGTATGGCTGGCGGACCGGGTCGCCTATATCGCCGGCAAGCCTCGCTCACACAGGAGTGATCTCAATATTGGCGCGACGACGTGGGACCGGCTTCAGCCGGGAAGAGGCCAGTACATCCATCCGATATTTATCCTCTGAATGCCGCCTTCCCGGCTAAAGCCGGTCCCACGTCGTCACATCCGCATGCGAGCAAACATAGAATCGCCCACAGGGAGGGGCGTTTAGATCAGGCTTCCCCGCTGCCACAACGCGTAGTACACCTGCCCCGCTTTCTTTTCCCGATGCAGACGCCAGTTGCCGGGCAGTCCAGTGGTGGAAGGCGGGGTTTCGCTTTCGGTGTAGATCCAGGCGTTTTCCGCCAGCCAGCCGCGAGACTCAAGCAGTGCGCACGCCGAGGCCAGTAGACCTTGGTGGAATGGCGGATCGAGGAACACCAGGTCGAAAGGCTCGGCTGTCTGGTTTTCCAGATGGCGCAGCGAATCGGTCTGGGAAACCTGGCCAGTGGTGCAACCCAGCATACTCAGGTTCTGGCGCAGGCTGGCGATGGCCGCGGCGCTGTTATCCAGTGCCAGACCCATGCTGGCGCCACGGGACAGGGCTTCGAAAAACAGCGCGCCGCTGCCGGTGAAGACATCCATCACCTTGGCGCCGGCAACGTGCACCGACAGCCAGTTGAACAAGGTTTCGCGGACGCGATCCGGCGTCGGGCGCAGGCCCGGGGCGTCCGGGAACGTCAGTTTGCGACTGCCCCATTCGCCGCCGATGATACGCAGTTGGCCCAGGCCGTTGTGGCCCTTAGGGCGTGGATTGGCCATTAATGCTCCGGGACCCCGAGAGGTCGTTCAGCGGGTTTTTCGGTAGGCGGCGGCAGCGGCTTCTGCGCGACCGTCGGCCCGGCGCTGACGATTACCATCTTGTCAGCGCTCAAGTGTTTATTCATTGCGGTTTTGACTTGCTCGACCGTCACTGCTTGCGACTGGGTCATGAAGTCTTCGAGGTAGGTCAGCGGCAAGTTATAAAAGCCGATGGCGCCCAATTGCCCGACAATCGCCGAGTTACTGGCGGCGGTCAGCGGGAAGCTGCCAGCCAGTTCGCGCTTGGCATCATCCAGTTCTTTTTGCGTCGGGCCGTTGGCCAAGAAGTCGCGGACGATGTCCTGCACCAGTTTCAGCGTGTTTTCGCTGAGTTCGGCACGAGTCTGCAGGCCAATCATGAACGGGCCTTGGGTCTGCATCGGAGTGAAGCCCGATGACACGCCGTAAGTCAGGCCGCGTTTCTCCCGCACTTCAGTCATCAAGCGGCTGCCGAAGCCGCCACCGCCCAGCACCGAGTTGCCCAGCGACAATGCGGCGAAGTCAGGATCGTCACGGGTGATGCCCAGTTGCGCGAGCATCAGGTGAGTCTGCTTGGACGGAAACTCGATGTGGGTTTCGCCCGCCTTGGGTTCAACCGGCGTTGGCAGCTTGGCCAGCGCCGGACCTTTTGGCAGCGATGCCGACACTTGCGCAGCAACCGCCTGCGCCTCTTCGCGTGACAGGTCACCAACCAGCGCAATCACCGCGTTACCAGCGGCGTAGGCCTTGGCATGGAAAGCTTTGAGCTGAGCGATGGTGATCGCCGGGATGGTCTTTTCAGTGCCTTCGCTTGGGTGGCCATAAGGGTGATCACCGTACAGACGCTTGAACAGTTCTTTACCGGCCAGCGAACCGGGGTTCTGCTTCTGGTATTCGAAACTGGCCAGCAGCTGGTTTTTGATACGCGCCAGGGAGTCCGCCGGGAATGTCGGCTTGCCCACCACTTCCGAGAACAGTTTCAAGGCGGGTTCGCGTTTGTCAGTGGCGCTCAGGCTGCGGATCGAGGCCACGGCCATGTCGCGATAAGCGCCATTGCCGAAATCAGCCCCCAGGCCATCGAAGCCTTGAGCGATAGCGGTGACGTCCTTGCCTTTGACGCCTTCGTTGAGCATGGCGTTGGTCAGCACGGCGATGCCGGGCGTGGTTTGATCCTGGCTGCTGCCAGCTGCGAACGTCAGGCGCATGTCGAACATCGGCAGTTCGCGAGCCTCGACGAACAATACCTTGGCGCCTTCAGCGGTTTGCCAGGTCTGAATGTTCAGAGCGCGTCGGGCGGGTGCCTTGCCATCGAGTTCTTTGAGCGACTCAAGGGCGGGGCGCGAAGGCGCTGCGGTGTCGGCAGCCTCTTCGGCCAGAACGCTCTGTGCGGTGAAAACACTGAGGCCAGTGGTCAGCAGCAGGCCAAACAGCGTGTTACGTGGGCCGTTGCGCTCACTCATTTTGCTTTCTCCTCAGGCAGAACGTGCGCAACGCTGAGGCGCTCACGGGTGAAATAGGTGCTGGCGGCTTTCTGAATGTCAGCCGGGGTCACGCTTTGCAGCGCAGCCAGTTCCTCGTCGATCAGCTTCCACGACAGGCCCACGGTTTCCAGTTCGCCGATGGTGCTGGCCTGACTGGTGATCGAATCGCGCTCGAAGACCAGACCGGCGATTACCTGCGCCCGTACCCGCTCCAGTTCAGTGGCGGTCGGCGGCTTGGTTTTCAACTCGTTGAGCAGTCGCCAGATACCGGCCTCGACGTCGGCCAGGGTTTTCTTCTTCTGCACGTTCGGCGTGGCATTGATGGTGAACAGGCTGTCGCCACGGGCGAAGGGGTCATAGCTGGCACCGGCACCGGAAACCAGCTCTTCGCCGCGCTCCAGTTGAGTAGCGATGCGCGCGCTATAACCGCCATCGAGCAGGGCAGCGATCAGGCGCAGGGCGTTGACCGAGCGTGGATCTTCCGCGGTGGCCAGACTGGGTACGTTGAAGCCGTACATCAGGGTCGGCAGTTGAGTCTGTACGTGCAGGGTAATGCGGCGCTCACCAGGTTCGGCCAGCTCCAGCGGTTTCTTCGACGGTGGTACTTCGCGACGCGGGACCGGGCCAAAGAAGCGTTCGGCCAGGGCTTTGACTTCATCCGGTTTTACATCGCCAACCACCACCAGCGTGGCGTTGTTGGGCGCGTACCAGGATTCGTACCAGTGGCGCAGCTCCTCGACCTTCATGCGGTCCAGGTCAGCCATCCAGCCAATGGTTGGCGTGTGATAGCCGCTGGCCGGGTAGGCCATGGCCTTGAAGCGCTCATAAGCCTTGGAGGTCGGCTTGTCGTCAGTGCGCAGACGACGCTCTTCTTTGATGACTTCGATTTCCCGGCTGAACTCATCGGCAGGCAGCTTGAGGCTGGCCATGCGGTCGGCTTCCAGCTCGAAAGCGACGGCCAGACGATCACGGGCCAGCACCTGGTAATAAGCGGTGTAGTCGTCGCTGGTGAAGGCGTTTTCTTCGGCACCCAGATCGCGCAGGATCAACGAGGCTTCGCCAGGCCCGGTTTTCGAGCTGCCTTTGAACATCATGTGCTCAAGGGCATGGGACAGACCGGTCTGGCCCGGCGTCTCGTAGCTGGAGCCGACTTTGTACCAGATCTGAGAAACCACCACGGGGGCGCGGTGATCTTCGCGAACAACGACTTTGAGGCCGTTTTCGAGGGTGAATTCATGAGTAGGTTGCGGGTCGGCGGCCATTGCACCGAATGGTAGACAAATTGTGCCGAACAGCAGGCCTGCGGCACGGCGGGCTAGAGCATTCATTCGTAATTTGAACCTGTAAGACGGCCCGTTTGAACTTAGCGTCCACGGGCGCGGGGGTTAGGGCGTATCATCAGTTATTTCCACTGCCGCGCCGGAGCCTGAGATTATGCAGGGCAAGGCGCGAGGAGCGTGGTTTGGTCATTCCAAACGAGCAACGAGCAACGCCGCCCTGCATAATCTCAGGCCCGGCCCTCCGGGTTGTCAGCTAAAAACGCGCCATGCTGCGTTGCAGGCCTTGGAAAGGAAACACACATTCCCTTCGGCCTGCGTCTTGCCTGGCGCGCTTTTAGCTGGCAACGCGGCGGTGGAAATAACTGATGACACGCCCTAGGATAGCGGCCAGTCTCGCTCCCGACTATGACAAACGACTCAGATAGGTCTATGCGCGGATTCTTCGCAGGCGATCCTGCTGTGTTACTGACACGGCGCTATCGCAAAACAAACATGGTCCAGTAGGAGCGCGCTTGCCCGCGATGGGATTTTAAAGTCACCATATTAATTGCCTGCGCATACGTCATCGCGGGCAAGCGCGCTCCTACAGAATGGGTTCCATTCAGATAATCGAGCGTAGTTTGATCAAGTACGGTTGCAGGGTGTAGCTGACCTGTAGCTGAACAAGCGGGCATAAACGTAGTCTGTTTCGCATACCAGAATTTTTCAGAGGCGCCGCTCCGGCGCGTCGCTACCTTGAGATAGCCGTCATCCATGTTTGGTTCCAACGACGACAAGAAGAACCCAGCCCCGGCTGGTGAGAAGAAAGGCCTGTTCGGATGGCTGCGCAAGAAGCCGCAGGAAACTCCGGTCGAACCGCCGCAAGACTTATCCGCAGCAGCACCTGAGCCGGTGATTGAATCGACTCCGGACGCCGTTGAGCCGCAGTTTGCCCCGGCAGAGACCCAGCCGCCGGTTGGCGAAACTGTGGTGGTGGAGGCCACCGAACCTCAACCCCAGTCCCAGCCGCTCAGCGACGTACCGCACCAGCCCTGGCCGTCATTGCCAGTGGCTGAAGAACCGGTGGCGCTGGTCAACGAATACGAGCTTCACATTACGCCACCGATCGCGCCGCAATACCCGGTCGACGTGCAGCACGAGGCCCAAACCGAGCCTGAGCCGCGCATTGATGTGCCAATGGCCGAGCCTGAATCGACTATCGTTCCAGAGCCAGAGCCAGTCGCCGTAGAGCCTGAGCCTCAACCCGAGCCGGTCATCCCGCCCGTGGTTGCTGCCTTGTCCCCGGCTGCCGCAGTCGCTGCCGCCCCCGCTATCGACACACCTCCCGCGCCGGTTGCCGTTCAACCCGAAGCCACCAAGGCAGGCTTCTTCGCCCGCCTCAAACAGGGTTTGTCCAAGACCAGCGCCAGCATCGGCGAAGGCATGGCCAGCCTGTTTCTGGGCAAGAAGGCCATCGACGATGACCTGCTGGAAGAAATCGAAACCCGGCTGCTGACCGCCGACGTGGGTGTCGAAGCCACAAGTGTGATCATTCAAAGCCTGACCCAGAAAGTCGCGCGCAAGCAGCTCACCGATGCCCAGGCGTTGTACACGTCCCTGCAGCAAGAGCTGGCGACGATGCTCAAGCCGGTAGAGCAGCCGCTGATCATCGACGTCAGCCGCAAGCCGTTCGTGATTCTGGTTGTAGGCGTCAATGGCGCGGGTAAAACCACGACCATCGGCAAGCTGGCCAAGAAGCTGCAACTGGAAGGCAAGAAAGTCATGCTGGCGGCGGGCGATACGTTCCGCGCCGCTGCGGTCGAACAGTTGCAGGTCTGGGGTGAGCGCAACAGTATTCCGGTCATCGCCCAACACACCGGCGCGGATTCGGCTTCGGTGATCTTCGATGCGGTACAGGCGGCCAAGGCCCGTGGCATTGATGTCCTGATCGCCGATACCGCGGGTCGTCTGCACACCAAAGACAACCTGATGGAAGAGCTGAAGAAAGTTCGCCGGGTGATGGGTAAGCTGGATGCCGAGGCGCCTCACGAAGTGCTGCTGGTGCTCGACGCCGGTACCGGTCAAAACGCGATCAATCAGGCCAAGCAATTCAATCAAACCGTACAGCTGACGGGCCTGGCATTGACCAAGCTCGACGGTACGGCCAAGGGCGGGGTGATTTTCGCTCTGGCCAAGCAGTTTGGTCTGCCAATTCGTTATATCGGGGTTGGTGAAGGCATCGACGACCTGCGCACGTTTGAAGCCGAACCCTTTGTTCAGGCACTGTTTGCGGAGCGAGAAGCCAAATGATTCGTTTCGAACAGGTCGGTAAACGCTATCCGAACGGACACGTCGGCCTGCATGAGCTGAGCTTTCGAGTGCGTCGTGGCGAGTTTCTGTTTGTGACCGGGCACTCTGGTGCTGGCAAAAGTACCTTGCTGCGTCTGTTGCTGGCCATGGAGCGTCCGACCACGGGCAAACTGCTCCTGGCCGGTCAGGATCTTGGGCAGATCAGCAACGCACAGATTCCGTTTTTGCGTCGCCAGATTGGCGTCGTGTTTCAGAATCACCAGTTGCTGTTTGACCGGACGGTGTTCAACAACATCGCCTTGCCGTTGCAGATCCTCGGGTTGTCCAAGCCGGAAATCACCAAGCGGGTGGATTCGGCTCTCGAGCGCGTTGCCCTGGGCGACAAGGCCGAGTTGTACCCAGGGGACTTGTCCACCGGGCAGCAGCAGCGGGTCGGTATCGCTCGGGCCATCGTTCACCGTCCAGCCTTGCTGCTGGCCGATGAGCCGACCGGTAACCTCGATCCACGACTGGCAGCGGAAATCATGGGTGTATTTGAAGACATCAACCGGCTGGGCACCAGCGTGTTGATTGCCAGCCATGACCTGGCGCTGATCGCCCGCATGCGCCACCGCATGCTGACCTTGCAGCGCGGCCGTCTGATTGGCGACGGGGAGGCTGGGGTATGAGTGCTACACGTTCCCCTAAGGTCTCTGAGCGCGTCTCGCCAAAAGCCGCTGATCCGGGCCCGCAGAAGAAACCGAAGAAAAACAGCCACGACGATGACGGTCCGGATTTCGGCACGCTGTTCAACGCCTGGCTGGAAAGTCACCGTTCAAGCCTGATAGACAGCCTGCGACGTCTGGGCAAGCAGCCGATTGGCAGCTTCTTTACCTGTCTGGTGATGGCAATTGCCCTGAGCCTGCCCATGGGTCTGTCGTTGTTATTGAACAACGTCGAGCGACTGGGTGGTTCCTGGCAACGAGCGGCGCAGATTTCGATTTATCTGAAGCTCGATGCAAGCGCCAGCCAGGGCGAAAGCCTGCGTAACGAAATTAGATTGATGCCGGGTGTTGCGGAGGCGGAATACATCAGCCGCGAACAGGCCCTGGCGGAGTTCCAGCAGCAGTCGGGTCTGGGGGAGGCGCTCAAGGAACTGCCGGACAACCCTCTGCCGGGCGTGGTGCTGGTCACGCCTGATGAAGTCGACAAGCCCGCGCTGGAAGCCTTGCGTACCCGTCTGGCCGGTATGCCACACGTTGAGCAAGCGCAGCTGGATCTGGTCTGGGTCGAGCGTCTGGCGGCCATTCTCAAGCTGGGCGATCGGTTTGTGTTTGGTCTGACTGTGCTGTTGGTTTCGGCGCTGCTGCTGGTTATTGGTAACACCATCCGTCTGCATATCGAAAACCGTCGGACTGAAATCGAAGTCATCAAACTGGTCGGTGGCACCGATAGTTATGTACGGCGTCCTTTTCTGTATATGGGTGCACTCTATGGGCTGGGAGCGGGTTTCCTCTCGTGGGGCGTGCTGGCTTATGGCCTGGATTGGCTCAACGATGCCGTGATCGGCCTTGCCGGATTGTACGGAAGCGACTTTTCACTGGCTGGCGTTCCGGCGTCCGATGGTCTATCCCTCTTGCTTGGAGCGGTGTTGTTGGGGTATATCGGTGCGTGGATCGCAGTAGCACGCCATTTACGTGAGCTGGCACCTCGTTAAATTATTCTTCATGTATTGACATATCTGAATATGGGAACTTGTCTCGCGGTTCCCGGTCAATTTTGCAGTGCTGAACTGCACGAGTCATGTGACGGAGGTAACATTTCGTATGACCACTTCTTTGCAACCTGCGTATGCCTTAGTCCCGGGTGCGAACCTGGAAGCCTATGTGCACACGGTCAACAGCATCCCTTTGCTGACGCCTGAGCAGGAGCGTGAACTGGCTGAGAGTCTCTATTATGAGCAGGATCTGGGGGCGGCTCGGCAGATGGTCCTCGCCCACCTGCGTTTTGTTGTGCATATCGCACGCAGTTATTCGGGTTACGGTCTGGCCCAGGCTGACCTGATCCAGGAAGGTAACGTCGGTCTGATGAAGGCCGTGAAGCGCTTCAACCCGGAAATGGGTGTGCGTCTGGTTTCGTTCGCGGTGCACTGGATCAAGGCGGAAATCCACGAGTTCATCCTGCGCAACTGGCGCATTGTGAAAGTCGCGACCACCAAGGCCCAGCGCAAGCTGTTCTTCAACCTGCGCAGCCAGAAGAAACGTCTGGCCTGGCTGAACAACGAAGAAGTCCATCGCGTGGCCGAAAGCCTCGGTGTGGAGCCCCGTGAAGTGCGGGAGATGGAAAGCCGTCTGACTGGTCACGACATGGCATTCGACCCGGCTGCTGAAGCCGACGATGACAGCGCGTTCCAGTCGCCATCCAACTATCTGGAAGACCATCGTTACGATCCGGCGCGTCAGCTGGAAGATTCCGACTGGACTGACAACTCCACTGCCAATCTGCATCAGGCGCTGGATGTGCTGGACGACCGCAGTCGTGACATCCTCTACCAGCGCTGGCTGGCTGAAGAGAAAGCGACCCTGCATGACCTGGCGCAGAAGTACAACGTCTCCGCCGAGCGTATTCGTCAGCTTGAAAAGAGCGCGATGAACAAGCTCAAGTTGTCGATCGCTGCGTAAAGCCGCTTCGCCAACCCAAAGAAACGCCCTGATCGGGAAACCGGTCAGGGCGTTTTTGTTTGCAGGGCGGACGCCGTTTCATCCTGTGGGGAATTTTTATGTTTGCCCCCAACCTGATGCGATGACGTGGGACCGGCTTTAGCCGGGAAGGCAGCAGTTCAGCCGATACATATGCAGTGGATGCATCGGCCTCTTCCCGGCTAAAGCCTGTCCCACGTCAGCTTGCATACCAACATAGAGGTCTTACAGGATCAGCGACTAATTACCACTTGCGGCTGTGATTCAGCCCCACCAGATACTCATCCCCACCCAACTGACGCATCTGCTGACGAATCCAGCTGGCTCTGCCGGCGACGTAGCTGCTCGGACGGCCAGCGTTCCATTCACGGGGATTGGGCAGCACGGCGGCCAGATAGCTGGCCTGTTGCATTGTGAGCGCGCTGGCGTTGACGCCGAAGTGGTGTTGCGCGGCGGCCTGGGCACCGAACACGCCGTCATCCCATTCAACGCTGTTGAGGTATACCTCAAGAATCCGCTGCTTGGACCAGAGTATTTCGATCAATCCGGTAAACCACGCTTCCAGGCCTTTGCGTAGATAGCTGCGACCCGACCACAGGAACAGGTTCTTCGACACCTGCTGGCTCAGGGTGCTAGCCCCGCGAACCGAGCCGCCCAGCTCGTTGTGGGCGATGGCGGCCTGAATCGCTTCCACGTCAAAGCCCCAATGCTCGGCGAACTTCTGATCTTCACCGGCAATCACTGCGACTTTCAGGTCGTTGGAAATTTTGTCCCAAGGCTGCCAGGTGCGCTGCAGATCAATAGGCTTGCCATCGACCCATGATTCAATCTTGCGCTCGACCATCAGCGCCGTACCGGGCGGCGGCACGAAACGGAAGATCAGGACCAGCAATATACTGCCCGCTGCGAACCAGAGCAGGGCTTTGATGAAAAGACGAACGAGTGATTGCAGCATAGAGATGGCTTGGCCGAACCCATTGAGCGGGCCATTATACAGACCGTGCGCCTTTGAACGATTTGGAGTTAGTAATGGTTCGTACCTTTTTGATGTTGGCAGCGTTTTTCGGCTTTACGGGCGTGGCACTGGGAGCCTTCGCTGCCCATGGCCTGAAGAATCGCCTGAGCCCTGAATACCTGGCGATTTTCCACACCGGCGTGCTCTACCAACTGATTCATGCGTTGGCGATTCTGGGTGTGGCGGTGCTTGCCGCGCAGCTTCCAGGCCGCTTGATGACCATGGCTGGCTGGTCGTTTGCGCTGGGGATCGTGCTGTTTTCCGGCAGCCTGTACGTGTTGACCCTTACCGGGATCAGCAAACTGGGGATTATCACCCCGTTCGGCGGGTTGGCGTTTCTAGTGGGCTGGGCGTTGCTGGGTTTGACGGCATGGCGGTTGGGTGGGGTTTGATGGCCTGAGTTAAAACTCATGCCCGTGGGAGCGAGCTTGCTCGCGAAGAGGTCAGTACATTCAACACACCTCTTCGCTTGAAAAAGCCTTCGCGAGCAAGCTCGCTCCCGCAGACGGAAATTGGTGTGTCTCGGTAAAGACGAATGGCATGGCTTTACCTTGGTCATACCGCCTGATCGGGCTAGAATGCTCGCCCCCAAAAATGATGGCTGCTCCCGCGCATGCACATTCAGTTGAACGGTGAACCCTTTGAATTGCCTGACGGCGCGACCGTTCTGGCATTGCTTACCCGCCTTGATCTTGCCGGGCGTCGTGTTGCAGTCGAGTTGAACCTGGATATCGTGCCGCGCAGCCAGCATGAGTCCACGGCGCTGCGCGAAGGCGATCAAGTCGAAGTCGTCCACGCCATCGGCGGCGGCTAGGCTTCGGCAAGTCTTGATTCCCACGGCCAGACCTCAACTTCCAAGAGGATTTCCAATGAGCAACGTTCGCAGCGACAAGCCGTTTATCCTGGCCGGTCGGACTTTCGAGTCACGCCTGCTGGTGGGCACCGGCAAATACGTGGACATGGAGCAGACCCGTCTGGCCATCGAAGCGTCGGGTGCCGAAATTGTCACGGTCGCGGTACGCCGCACCAACCTGGGCCAGAATCCAGGGGAGCCGAACCTGCTGGATGTCCTGCCGCCGGATCGTTACACCATCTTGCCGAACACCGCTGGTTGCTTCGATGCCATCGAGGCGGTGCGCACCTGTCGTCTGGCCCGCGAGCTGCTCGACGGCAAGAACCTGGTCAAGCTGGAAGTGCTGGCTGACCAGAAAACCCTGTTTCCCAACGTGATCGAAACCCTCAAGGCCGCCGAAGTGCTGGTCAAGGACGGCTTTGACGTGATGGTTTACACCAGTGATGACCCGATCATCGCGCGCCAGCTGGCGGAGATCGGCTGTATCGCGATCATGCCCCTGGCTGGCCTGATTGGCAGCGGTCTGGGGATCTGCAACCCGTACAACCTGCAGATCATCCTGGAAGAGACCAAAGTCCCGGTGCTGGTCGATGCCGGTGTCGGCACCGCGTCCGATGCAACCATCGCCATGGAGCTGGGTTGTGAAGCGGTGCTGATGAACTCGGCCATCGCCCACGCGCAAGATCCGATCCTGATGGGCGCCGCCATGAAGCATGCCGTAATCGCCGGTCGCATGGCCTACCTCGCCGGCCGCATGCCGAAAAAACTCTACGCCAGCGCGTCTTCGCCGCTGGAAGGGTTGATTCGGTAAAGCAGTAACAATGTAGGAGCTCACGAGCAACGCGAGGCAGCGATAGCGATTTGCCTGACCCACCGCTATCGCTGCCTCGCGTTGCTCGTGAGCTCCTACAGGAAAGCACTAATTCAGATAGTACGCGTTGTTTGATGAGACCCTTTTGATGACCGATCCAGACGTTCCAAACCCAGAGCTGCCTGTTGCCGAAGAAGGCGAAGAGCGCCAGCACCGCCGTATCAAGAGTTTTGTGATGCGTGCCGGCCGTATGACCGAAGGCCAGCAGCGTGGGCTGGATCAGGGCCGTCCGCTGTACGTGCTGCCGCTGACTGACGCACCCGTGGATTACGATCAGGTCTTCGGCCGTTCGGCACCGCGCACCCTGGAAATCGGCTTCGGCATGGGCCACTCCTTGCTGGAGATGGCGGCTGCCGCGCCGGATCAGGATTTCATCGGTGTTGAGGTTCACAATCCGGGTGTTGGCGCACTGCTCAATGGCGTGCTGACTCAGGGCTTGACCAACGTGCGGGTCTACGATTGCGACGCCATCGAAGTGCTCAATCGCTGCATCGCCGACAACAGCCTCGATCGCCTGATGCTGTTCTTCCCGGATCCATGGCACAAGAGCCGTCACCACAAGCGCCGCATCGTCCAGCCTGCTTTTGCTGAGCTGGTGCGCAGCAAGCTCAAGGTGGGCGGTGTTCTGCACATGGCGACCGACTGGGAACCCTATGCTGAGTTCATGCTGGAAGTGATGAACGTCGCACCGGGTTATCGCAACCTGGCCGAAGACGGCAAGTGCGTCCCACGCCCGGCCGAACGCCCGATCACCAAGTTCGAACGCCGTGGTGAGCGTTTAGGGCACGGGGTTTGGGATTTGAAGTTTGAGAAGGTGGATTAATCTCCACAATCAGCCCCGTGGGAGCGAGCTTGCTCGCGAAGGCGTCGGTATGGGCAATACAGGTCCGGCGCCTGAAGGATCCATTCGCGAGCAAGCTCGCTCCCACAAGTGATGTTAAATGTTTCAGCCTCGCTTCACTTCCTGTCCGCAACCACCCCAATCAAAACCAGCACCACTAACAACACCGGCGCCAGGCTGTAGTTGTTGAACTGGCTCAGCCCGCGGATGACCCAAGGCGTTGCATAGATCAACGCCGCGCCACTGCCGATAGTCACCAGCAAGGCCATCAGCGGAATGCGCAAAGCTCCGGCGAAGCTGCTGATTCTGCCTTCGACCCAATTCTTGAAGTCCGCGCCGAACAACACCAGCAAACAGCCTACCAACGCCAAGGCGATTTCCGAGAGGTTACTGCGGCTCCAGCGGGAGACTGTGGCGAGCAGGTCGAGTATCAAATCCATTCAGGGTCCTTAGATCAAAAAGTATTGCAGCAGGTCGTTGAGAAATAGCTGGCCTTGCGGCGTTGCGGCTAATCGGGCCGGGTCCGTGTGCAGCAGGCCGCGTTGCTCGGCTTGCTGACGGGCGCTGGCCAGTGAATTGAGGCTTAGACCGGTGCGTTCGCGAAATAACGCAGCGTCCACGCCATTTGTCAGGCGCAGGGCATTCATCAGGAATTCGAAGGGCAGTTCGTCGAGGCTCAGCAGCTTCTCGCCCGCCTTGAACGGCTTGGCGGGGTTCAGGTAATCCTTGGGCAGGCGGGTTTTCCAAGTGCGCACGATGCGCCCGTCTGGATGGCTGAGCTTGCCGTGGGCGCCAGCGCCGATGCCGATAAAATCGCCGAAGCTCCAGTAATTCAGGTTATGCCGAGCTGGCCTGCCAGGTTGCGCGTAGGCTGAAACTTCGTATTGCGCGTAGCCGTTCTCTGCGAGCAACAGCTGACCGGCTTCCTGGATGTCCCAGAGAATGTCGTCTTCCGGCAACGTCGGCGGCTGGTTCCAGAACACCGTGTTCGGCTCCAGCGTCAGCTGATACCAAGACAGATGCGTCGGCTTTAGATCGATGGCTTGTTGCAGATCGCCCAACGCATCGCTTGGGGATTGATCGGGCAGGCCGTGCATCAAGTCCATGTTGAAGTTATCGAAGCCCGCCTGCCGCGCCATGTCCGCAGCCCGAATGGCTTCGTCGCCGTTGTGAATACGGCCCAAGGCTTTGAGTTTGGCTTCCTGAAAGCTCTGAATGCCGATCGACAGACGATTGATGCCCAGCCCGCGGTAGGCGCTGAACTTCGCCTGTTCGAAAGTGCCGGGGTTGGCTTCCAGAGTGATTTCGATGTCGCTGGCAAAACGTATGCGCTGTTCAACACCCTTGAGCAAGCGGCCCAGTGCATCAGCGCTGAAAAGACTTGGCGTGCCGCCACCAAAGAAGATCGAGCTCAACTCACGGCCATGCACGTGGGGCAGATCCAGATCCAGGTCGGCCAACAAGGCGTCGATGTATTCCGCTTCCGGCAGCACCGGGCTGGCGGTGTGGGAGTTGAAGTCGCAATACGGGCATTTGCGCACGCACCACGGGATGTGGATGTACAGCGAAAGTGGCGGCAGTTGCGGCAACGCAGCCCTCGGCTCGGTCGAAGTAAAACCGGTTTCGCCGAGGAACAGCGGTTTTGCAGGCGTTTCCTGGGTCATTTCAGGTCTGCGGTTTGCAAGGCAAGGCGCTGACGCAGAATCGCCATGGCCCGGGCGCGATGGCTGAGCTGGTTCTTCTCGGCAGGGCTCAATTGCGCACTGGAGCAATCACGCTCAGGCACCCAGAACAGCGGATCGTAGCCAAAACCATGCTCACCGCTGGCGGCAGTCAGGATGCGCCCGTGCCACAGGCCTTCGCAAAGGATCGGCAGCGGGTCATCTGCGTGACGCACCAGTGCCAGCACGCAGACGAACTGTGCGCCGCGCTGCTCTTCAGGCACATCCTTGAGCGCGTCCAACAGCTTCGCGTTGTTCGCGGCATCGCCCTGGCCGTCGGCGTAACGGGCTGAATAGATGCCAGGCGCGCCGCCTAGAAAGTCCACCGCCAGCCCTGAATCGTCAGCCAGTGCCGGCAAGCCGGAAATCCGCGCGGCGTTGCGTGCCTTGAGAATGGCGTTCTCGACAAACGACAGGCCGGTTTCTTCAGGCTCGACGCTGCTGAATTCGCCGATGGAGCGCAGTTGCACGCTGTCGCCGAGCATGGCCTGGAGTTCTTTGAGCTTGCCAGCGTTGTGGCTGGCCAATACGAGCTGCGGAAAATTCATCATTCGCCTGGGTAGATTTCCTGATTGAAGCTGAAGGAGTGGGGGGCTTCACTGCCAGCTTTCACATCGATATTAAAGGTGTAGGTTTCGGCCTGTTTGACCGGGAACTGCGCAATGTAACTGACCCAGCCCTTGTCCGTGACTTGCTTGAAAGTCAGCGGCTGAGGACGCCCGGTCAGGTCTTTGTAGGTGCCGGTAACCACCGACGGGACTGGCTTGCCAGTCTTGAGCACGGTGATGTTCAGGACGCTCAATTGCTTGCTGCGGATCAGGTCCGAAGCAGCGGCCACTTCCTTCGACAAGGTGCTGGAAGCGAACGCGTTGTAATAGACCGTCACGTCGCCAAACGTTTCTTGCCGGTTCGGCTTGGCGTAATCGGCGGCAAACGCCGACAGGCTCAGAGCGCACATCAACATGATTGCCAGACGACGCATGGTTGTTCTCCTTATCAAACTTGTAGGAGCGCGCTTGCCCGCGACGGCATTCGTTCAGTTGACTGATATGCCAAGTTCAAAATCGAATCGCGGGCAAGCGCGCTCCTACAGGGTGTGTGCGTGATTTTTAGATTGCGATCTTGTGTTCCTGCAACCCCGGGCTGCTGACCCGGTAGATACCGATCTCACCTAACAGGTTAGGCCATTGTTTGCTGGCCCATCCGTGTCGATGCTGTTGATCCACCGCGAGCCGATCAATGACTCGCGCGTGGCGGCCACGGCATAGCTCTTCGAAGTCGGCAAAAGTGCAGAAGTGGATGTTGGGCGTGTTGTACCAGGTGTAAGGCAAAAAGTCCGAGACCGGCATCCGGCCCTTGGTCGCCAGGTACCAGCGGCAGCGCCAGTGACCGAAGTTGGGGAAGGTGATGATGCATTGGCGGCCCACGCGCAGCATTTCGTCGAGGATCTTGTCCGGGTAGTGCACGGCTTGCAGCGCCTGAGTCATGACCACCACGTCGAAACTGTCGCTGGCGAAGTTGCCCAGGCCTTTGTCCAGATCCTGCTCGATGACGTTGACCCCTTTGCTCACGCAGCGGGCAATGTTGTCCGCATCGTTTTCCAGGCCGTAGCCGGTGACTTGCTTGTTATCGCGCAGCCAGGCCAGCAGTTCGCCGTCGCCGCAACCCAGGTCGAGCACGCGGCTGCCTGCAGGGATCCATTCTTGGATGATTTCCAGATCGGCTCTCATGGCGTCCTCAAAGTACAATTCGGTTCATGTAGCTGGAGAACGCCTGCAGGTAGCGCGGGATCGGAATCAGGAACGCATCGTGGCCCTGAGGTGCGTCGATCTCCAGGTAGCAGACGTTCTTCTTCGCCGCCATCAACGCGTCTACCAGTTCCCGGGAGCGGGCCGGCGAGAAGCGCCAGTCAGTGGTGAACGACATCACGCAGAAATCGGCGGTGACGTTGGCCAGGGTGGCGGCCAGGTCGTCATTGAACGCGCCCGCCGGGTCAAAGTAGTCCAGCGCTTTGGTCATCAACAGGTAAGTGTTGGCATCAAAACGCCCGGAAAACTCTTCGCCCTGATAGCGCAGGTAGCTTTCAACCTGGAACTCGACGCTGTGGAAGTCGTAATTGAGCTTCTCGCTCTTTAGGCCCCGGCCGAATTTCTCGCCCATGGAGTCGTCGGACAGATAAGTGATGTGCCCAACCATTCGCGCCAGCATCAGGCCGCGCTTGGGGATGACGCCGAATTCCTGGAAGTCGCCGCCATGGAATTCCGGGTCTGAGAGGATCGCCTGACGCGCCACTTCGTTGAAGGCAATGTTCTGCGCCGACAGCTTGGGTGCCGAGGCGATGGCGAGACAGTGACGAACCCGATTCGGATAAGTCATGGTCCATTGCAGCGCCTGCATGCCGCCCAGACTGCCGCCGACCACTGCCGCCCATTGCTCGATGCCGAGCAGGTCCGCTAAACGCGCCTGGCTGTGAACCCAGTCTTCCACGGTAAGCACCGGGAAGTTCGCGCCGAAAGGCTTGCCGGTCTCCGGGTCGACGCTGCTCGGGCCTGTTGAACCGTTGCAGCCACCAAGGTTGTTCAGGCTGACGACGAAGAAGCGATTGGTATCGATAGGCTTGCCGGGGCCAATGCAACTGTCCCACCAGCCTGGCTTTCGTTCGTCGACGCTATGGAAGCCCGCCGCATGGTGGTGGCCGGAAAGCGCATGGCAAATCAGCACGGCATTGCTGCGCGTGGCGTTGAGTTGGCCATAGGTTTCGTACATGAGGTCGTAGGCAGGCAACGAACGGCCACAGGCCAGTGCCAGAGGCTCGCTGAAATGTGCCAGTTGCGGCGTGACTAGACCGACAGAATCTTCGGGAAAGACCGTGGACATCGACCCTGCTCTCGCTTAAATGAGGCGTAAGTCTAAAGACCGCGGGGTAGGGGGGCAACCAAGGAATTTGGTGGGGGGCCAAGGTCGTACGAAACCCAGTGAGAGCGGTGTTTTGCTGTAGGAGCGCGCTTGCCCGCGATATAGGCACTGCGGTGTGTCAGGCAGACTACAAGTCCGGCCTTGTGGGAGCGAGCTTGCTCGCGAAGAGGCAATCACCGGCGACACATCATCTGCGCCCGAAACACCGCCTTCGCAAGCAAGCTTGCTCCCACAGGTTCCGTGGTGCTCATGAGACCGCGTCCTCGTTCATCGTCCGAATGCGGCCCAGACCAAGCGCGCACCTACATACGATCACCGAACCTGTGTGACCCAAGTCTGCCTATCTTTAAGCTGTACGACCCGACTCAAACAAAAACCAGATACGCCGTTCAGCTTCGTCGATCCAGTTTTCCAGCAGGCTGGCGGTGGCGACGTCGTTGTGTTCGTCACACAGGGCATGGGTTTCGCGCATGTAGTTGGCCAGTTGCATGTTGTCGTCGCGCAGTTCGGCCAGCATGTCCGCAGGCGTCACGAAATCGGCGTCGTTGTCGGCGATACGTTGCAGGCGCTGGATGTGGCCGGTTGAGCGCAGGGTTGTACCGCCCAGCTTGCGCACCCGTTCAGCAATCGCGTCGGTGGTGGCGAAGATCTGATCGGCCTGATCGTCCAGCAGCAAGTGGTAGTCACGGAAGTACGGTCCGGACATGTGCCAGTGAAAGTTCTTGGTCTTCAGGTACAGCCCAAAAATGTCGGCCAGCAGCGTATTCAATTCGGCGGACAGGTCACGGCGAGCGTCTTCGCCCAGGCTGTTGGGGGTATGAAGATCGGCTTTGCGCAGCTCTTTAGTAGCTTCCAGATTTTTCATCAGGCGTTTCCCTCCAGAGGGTGGTAGGCGTGCAGGCAGTGCCTTTCGGCGTCCTGATCGCATTCCATCACCTGTGCGGTCGGGCTTCTTTTCCCATTGTGCTCAAATTTTTATGCACAACGGCCGGCCTTAAAGAACCAAATGGAATGAAATATGTGGAAGTGTTCGCATTGCCGATTAAGGCTATGTTTTATAAGAGTTTAATTTGTCCATCTGAGTGATTTGTTGACCGTCCGGATAAGTAGCCAACTAAGCAAATGATCGATGAGTCGTTTTTTCATCAACAGACTTATCCACAGGCTGTTGCAGCTCGCGTCAACGCAATTGAGCGATCAATAGCAAATTGCGCGGGGTTATAAGGCTCTGGCAGAAGGTCCCGACGCGAACTTGATAATGCTGCTCTTGCAGATAAAGCGCTCGATCCAGGACCAGCCAAAGCTCCAGTGGCCGACGGAACAAGTTGCGAACCAATTCCAGATTCCTAACCTGTGCCAGTCGCTCCCAGCCAGCAGCTTCAAGGCTGGACCAATTCTGCTCGCCGAGGTCGGGCAAGTCTTTGAGGTCGGCCAGATCACGGCAATAAGTCGCGAAGGGTTTTTCCAGCCACGCGCTGGGCAGCGAGGGAGTTGGCAGGTATTCGTCGATGCCACGCACTTGCCGTTGCAGTAGATCAAAGGCGAGACGCTGCGCCATGGATTGATCGCGCTGCCGTCGGACCCTGGCGCCAGCGGTGACGGTTTCACTCAAGGGCAGGCCAAGATCATCGCGGGACAGTTTCAAGGCCGATGCCTGACCTTCGCTGGACATGGGCTGATAATGCTCGGTGCTAATCCGGTTGTAGCAACAAGGCGCAATAGCCAGTTGCGCGCAGCCCACCTGACTGGCCAGGCGCATCAACTGCACATGCAGATCGCCGCAAGCGTGCAGCGCGACCGGCGTGTGATGGCTTTGCAGGCGTCGCCAGGCATCATCGGCCATGACGTCCTGATGTAAATGGGTTGCGTCGATTCTCAGACGAGCGCTTAGCTCGTGCCCGGCTTGCACCAGTTTTGCGTCGTATTCCAGCGAGGTCAGCGCCTGATCAGCCCGAACCAGCCGACGCCCAAGGTGGCCTTTGCCGGAGCACCAGTCCAGCCAGTGAAGAGTGGGGCGCTCAAAGCTCAGACGGCTGGCGAAGGCTTCGATCTGCTGCCACTTGCGGCCCGGCACATCAATACTCATCCGTGGCTCGACAGGCTCAAGGCTGGCTGCCGGCAGCGCAGGTGCATCACTTAGTGCGACGGCTTCTGCAGCAAGCTGGGGGAAGGGGAAAGGCGCCGCCAATTGATCGGGCTGATTGTGGGCGGCTTCCGCTTCACTCAGTGAACGCTGCCGCAGCCAGTCCGCCAGCTCGGGATATTGGCGTTCCCAAGGCAGTTGCAAATGAGTGAAAGGCTTCGGCCGCCACAACGGCTGCCAGGCGAACAGAAAACTGTCCAGTGCCCGGAACCGGCTGCGAAGCTGTTCATCGTGCAAAGCAGGGTGGTTGGCCATGGTCAACTCAAGTGGGACCGGCTTTAGCCGGGAAGACTACATGACCAACGCGAAAAATGCTTCGGCTGTAAGGTCCATTCCCGGCTGTTCCAACTTGAGCACTGCAGTCACAGGATGCTGAACGGGAAATACTTGTCGTTGATCTTCTTGTACGTGCCGTCCTCGATGATTTCCTTGATCGCCAGATTGAGTCGGGCGCGCAGAGGATCATTCAGGCGTACGGCGATGCCCATCTTGTCGTTGTCCAGCACCGCATCGCCCTTGAACTCGAAGTTCATGCCAGGCTCGCTCTTGAGCCATTCGTAGGCCACGTATTTGTCGGCCAGCACCGCGTCCACATGGCCAGCAGCGAGGTCGGTGAAGGCAGCTTCCTGAGAATCGTATAGCCGCAGGGTGATATCCATGCCCAGGTTTTCCTGCAGCCAGGCCGAGGACTGTGTCGAGGCCTGGGTGCCCAGGGTCTTGCCCAACAGCGAGTCGCGGATCGATGCCTTGTCAGTCTTGATATCAGCCGTTTTGGCGGCCACGAACTGCAACTTGCTGGAGTAATAAGGCGTGGTGAAGTCAACCAGCTTGCTGCGCTCTTCAGTGATCGACATGGACGACATGACGAAGTCGAATTGGCCTTCGACCAATGCCGGGATCATGCTGTCCCAGTCGTGGATAACCACTTCACACTCAACCTTCATCTTGGCGCACAGCGCCTTGCCTATTTCCACGTCAAAGCCTGATGCCTGACCGCTGGCATCTTTGCTGTTGAACGGCGGATTAGCCCCTTGAACACCCATCTTCAGCGTTTCTACCGCAAAAGCGCTGGTCGTGAACGCCAAAGTGGCGGCTGCGACCAGCAGGAATTTTCTGTACGTCTGCATGGGTGTTGCTCCGATTACGGGTGCTGGACTTGCTGGCGGTTGTGGAGTGGCTGCTGTTCGACCTGATTTAAGGCGAAACGTCGCGGGTTAGGCAAAGGTTTTGTTTGTGCGGTTGTGAACAGATTCCTTTGGGAGATTCTATGTTTGCTCGCAAGCAGAAGTGCCGACGTGGGACCGGCTTTAGCCGGGAAGGCGGCATTTCAGACCATAAATATCGGGTGGATGTACTG
>NZ_JPQU01000065.1 GCF_000737245.1 Pseudomonas syringae
GCCATGTGCCCGCGCGGGGTCATGAAGGATTGAGTCATTGCAGGCTCCTTGCCTGGGCGGCGTGATGAGGGCCGGGTCCGGAAGGCCGAGTCTGACTAGCGTGCCGTCCCTGGAAGGAAGGCAGGGTGGCTGATGAGCGGAGTGGGCTCAATATAGGGGAGGGGGTTTGGGAAAAGCCCTACAAGAAATGTCGAAGTTTTTCCCGAGACTGAAGGTATTTCTTTTCCGGTTCGGCGCTGCCGTGTTTACGGCAGCGGCGCAAACGGCGTACGCCCTTCAGCCGTTTGCAGTTCCAGCAGGTATTTGCGGAAAATCTGGCCCAGCACCTGGGTCGCGACTTCAAGCTCGTCGCGCTTCATGCGCTCCGACACTTCATCCGCTGCATCCAGTGCTTCTTCAGAACCGTTGACCGAGGCCATCTTCAGGACGATATACGCCTGAATATTATTGGCCTGCACGCCTTCCCCCTTCGAGAACATCAGACCCAGCCGGTATTGCGCCTGGGCATGACCTTGCAGCGAAGCTTTCTCGAAATAACCGAGCGCCTTGGGCAGATCGCGTTGTGCGTGTTTACCGTCGTAGTAAAACTCGCCCAACTCGTATTGTGCCTGTGCATCCCCTGAATCGGCAGCCTGGTGACAGGCCGAAAGCGCTGCGGGCAGGTTGTCTGGCTGGGTATTGAGGGTGCAACGACCCACCGCTGGGATTAACAACGAGTTGCCGCCTGCATTCGCCAGCAGGGGATGAATAAGCAACAGGCAGCCCAATGCAAGGGTGCGGCCGGTGCGGTTCATGGGAATCGACTTACCTCTGAAAAAGGTGCGGGCGTACCCGTCCAGCTAAACGTGCTGGCTGCGCATTATGAAATAAGCAGGGCCAACCTTACAAAGTCTTTACGGAATTTCTGCTGCGCGGGGCTGAAAAGTCCGGTTTTAAGGGTTGTGGAGAGTCCGTGGGACCGGCTTTAGCCGGGAAGGCTGCATTTCTAACGGTACATATGTTGTGGATGTACCTGCCTCTTCCCGGCTGAAGCCGGTCCCACGAGATGCTCGCGGTGCTTATTTCAACGCCGCAAACGCCTTCTCGGCTGCATCCAGGGTCAGTTGCAGTTCTTCATCACCATGGGCGATGGAGGTGAAGCCGGCTTCGAATGCGCTTGGGGCCAGGTAGACGCCGCCTTCGAGCATCAGGTGGAAGAAGCGTTTGAAGCGGTCGGCGTCGCTGGTCATGACGTCATTGAAGGTGACGATTTCCTTCGCTTCGCTGAAGTACAGGCCAAACATGCCGCCCGCCTGAGTGGTCACGAACGGGATGCCAGCGGCGTCGGCGCGTTGTTGCAGGCCTTCGAGCAGGCGGCGGGTGAAGTCGCTGAGTTCGTCGTGGAAGCCTGGGCGGCTGATCAGGCGCAGGGTCGTCAAACCGGCGGCCATGGCTAGCGGGTTGCCGGACAAAGTGCCTGCCTGATAAACCGGACCTAGCGGGGCGATGTGCGACATGATTTCGCGTCTGCCGCCGAAGCATCCCACCGGCATGCCGCCGCCGATGATCTTGCCGAAAGTGCTCAGGTCTGGCGTTACGCCGTAGTAAGCCTGTGCGCCGCCAAGGGCAACGCGGAAGCCGGTCATCACTTCGTCGAAGATCAGCACCACGCCGTGTTCGTCGCACAGATCACGCAGACCTTGCAGGTAACCTGGCGCTGGCGGCACGCAGTTCATGTTGCCTGCAACGGGCTCGACGATGATGCACGCCACTTCCTGACCCACTTCAGCCAGCAGCTCTTTAACTGCAGCCAGGTCGTTGAACGGCACGGTCAAGGTGTGTTTGGCGAACGCGGCCGGAACACCCGGTGAACTCGGCACGCCCAGAGTCAATGCGCCGGAGCCTGCCTTGACCAGCAGGCTGTCGGAGTGACCGTGGTAGCAGCCTTCGAATTTGATGATGCTGTCGCGACCGGTGAAACCACGGGCCAGACGGATCGCGCTCATGGTGGCTTCAGTACCGGAGCTGACCATGCGCACCATTTCCATCGATGGCACGATTGAGCAGACCAGATCGGCCATCTCGGTTTCCATGGCCGTCGGTGCACCATAGGACAAACCGTGTTGCAGCTGGTTGCGCACGGCATCCAGCACTTCTGGGTGGCTGTGGCCAAGAATCATTGGACCCCACGAGCCCACATAATCAACATAACGCTTGTCGTCTTCGTCGGTGACGTAAGCACCAACCGCATGTTTGAAGAACAACGGCGTGCCGCCCACGCTTTTGAAAGCTCGAACGGGCGAGTTAACACCGCCGGGAATATGTTTTTGAGCGTTGGCAAACAGGGTTTCAGAACGGGACATGAGCAGTTCTCTGAATTAAACGAAAAATGTTCTTTGATCTCGACAACCAGGGGCGCGATCAGGCTTTTTTGAGCAAGGCATTGAAGGCGCGGGCGCGGCGGGTCACTTCCTGGGTGTTCTCGGCGCCGAACAGGCCGTGTACGACGGCCAACAGGTCAGCACCGTGCTCGACCAGTGGGGGAGCGTTTTCCAGGGTGATGCCGCCGATGACAGCTATCGGCAGATTGAAGCGGGCGCGGGCCTGGCGTAACACGTCCAGCTCAATGGCTGGGGCGCCGGGCTTGGTGTTTGAGTTGAAGAAGCGCCCGAAAGCAATGTAAGTGGCACCATCGGCCTTGGCCTTTTCGGCCATCTCCAGGCTGCCATGGCAGGTCGCACCGACAATGGCCTTGTGACCGAGCAGGCCCCGGGCATCGGTCAGCGAGCCATCGGTCTGGCCCATGTGCACACCGACATCCAGCCGTGCGGCCAAGTCGGCGTCATCATTGATGATCAACCGGGTCTTGTAGCGCTCACAGAGCTTGAGCAGCGCCGTGGCTTCACGCAGGCGGCGTGATTCATCGCTGCCTTTGTCGCGGTATTGCAGCAGCGTGACGCCCCCGTCGAGCGCGGCTTCGACGTAGGACAAAAATTTGCCGGCCAACAGTTGACTGTCGGTAATGGCATACAGGCCACGTAGTTTCATGGTTGGAGCCTCATCACGTGGCGTTACGAGCAGAAATCCAGGGGCAGGCGGCGGGGAACGAATTGTCCTTTGCCCAGCTGTTCGGCATCGCGCAACGTGCGCCAAGTGTAGTCCAGCGCCGATTGCACTGCGCTGATCAGGTTCTCGCCGTGCGCCAGACGGCCAGCCAGTGCGCTGGCCAGGGTACAACCGGAGCCGTGATAGCTGCCGGGCAGGCGCTGGCAGGTAAAGGTTCGGGTATCACCGCCGCGGATGTAAAGACGGTTGTGGACTTGCTCCTCGTCGCCATGCCCGCCGGTGATCAGCAGGTGCTCGCAGAACGGCAGCAGTTTCGCCGCGCATTCGTCCGCCGTGCCATCGGGCAGCTCGGCGAGAATGCGTGCTTCCGGCAGGTTCGGCGTTGCAATGGTCGCCAGCGGTAGCAGGCGCTCGCGCATGGCGTAGCCGACTTCATCCTTGCCCAGCCGACCACCGCCGCCGGCGCGCAATACCGGATCGCACACCATGGGCAGATGCGGGTGGGCCGCCAGCAGCCCTACCACGGTATCGACCATTTCCAGCGAGCCGAGCATGCCCAGCTTGACGGCTGCGACAGTGGAGTCATTAAGCACGGCGTTGGCCTGGGCCAGCACCCACTCACGGTCCAGCACTCGGAAGTCTGTGACGTTGACGGTGTTTTGAACGGTCAGCGCAGTCACTGCCGGGGCGGCATGGCAGCCTTGGGCGAGAAGGGCTTCGATATCTGCCTGCAAGCCGGCGCCACCACTAGGATCGTGACCGGACAGACAAAGGACAACAGGGCGGGAGGAGTAGATATTCATGGAGCGCGAGCTTACCACTAAACGTTTTTCGCGGCCGCCTATCGGCAATGGATTTTTCCTACAGGCAAACGCGATTTCAGGGCGGCGCGGCAGACCTACATTCATTGGGTGAATACTGTCATAAAGCTTGAAAGTACCGTTCTAGAGCCTTCGCTGCCGGTTTTAAAAGTTAGGAGTACAAGCCATTTGCCAGCTATGCTCTTGGGCTGATGCTGGAAGTGCCAGATCCTTTGCGCCTTCTGGCGCAATTGGCAGTCGTATCCCATAGTTGTCCCAAGGCTGTCTGGAACAACTCTAAAACATCAGAAACAGGCAAAGACCGTCGCTCCAATGGAAGGGGGCCAGCGACGCCAGTCTGACGTACCTTTCCGGGGCTCTATGCGCTATTTGTTGATCATGCTGGTCCTCTTGCTGCCTCAACTGGCTTGTGCCATCGAGTTCGATGAAAGCACGCGAGGATTGATCCTCAGTCGTGGTGTGCAAGTGTTCGAGGATATCGGCGGTGACGCGACCATCGGCGACGTCAGCTCATCCTCCATGGCCGATAGCTTCCGGCCATTGTCCACAGAATCGCTAAGCGCTGGTTTCTCAAGCTCGGCGTTCTGGCTGCGCATCGACCTTTCCTACCGGCCCATGGACACCAAAGCCCATCGTGACTGGCTGCTGGAAATGGCCTACCCACCCATGGATTACGTGGATTTTTATCTACCTGACGTGGATGGCACTCAGAAGTTGGCCTGGCAAACAGGTGACATGCTGCCGTTCTCAAGTCGGCAGATCAAACAGAACAATTACCTCTTCGAGCTACCGTTGCTACCGGGGCAAACAAAGACGGTCTACCTGCGGGTCAAGAGTTCCGGCTCGATTCAAGTGCCTCTGGCCTTGTGGAGCACCACTGCCTACCTGGAAGAGCAGCCCACGCGCCTGTATGTACTGGGCGTGCTGTTTGGTGTGTTGCTGGTGATGCTGGTTTATAACCTGTGCATTTATGTCGGCGTACGCGAGCCCAGTTATCTGTACTACGTGCTGTATATAGCGCCGTTCGGCCTGTATCAGCTGGCACTCAATGGCATCGGCGTCCAGTTTCTATGGCCACAGAGTCCGTGGCTGGCCAACGCTGCGCCGCTGTTTTTACTGATGCTGTCAATTCTCCTGGCTTGTCAGTTCTCCCGGTCCTACCTGCAGACCCGGGCAATTGGCCGTTGGCTCGATCGCTCGCTTGTGCTGCTGATGGTCGCGGCGGGAAGCATCACGCTGCTGAGCTTGACGCCTGCGCTGGGCATAGCGTTGAGGCTGTCCGGGACGGTGGTGCTGGCGTTCAGTGTGATGGTGTTTGTCGCGGGCATTGTTGCGATGTATCACAAGGTGCCGGTGGCGCTGTATTTCGTACTGGCCTGGTCGGCGTTTTTGCTGGGCAGCTCGATCCATGCCGCTATGCTGATGGGCTATTTGCCCCATTCGTTTTTCACCATGTATGCCAGCCAGATCGGCTCGGCGCTGGAGGTAGCGCTGCTGTCCATGGCCCTGGCGGTACGCATCAATCAAAGCCGTCAGGAACATGCCCAGGTCAGGCGCGAAGCC
The DNA here is from genome assembly GCF_000737245.1 of Pseudomonas syringae. GTDB lineage: Bacteria > Pseudomonadota > Gammaproteobacteria > Pseudomonadales > Pseudomonadaceae > Aquipseudomonas > Aquipseudomonas syringae_J. The sequence continues at coordinate 5,430 of NZ_JPQU01000065.1, forward strand.
AGTGAAAACCTCAAACGCGCCAACCAACAACTGGAGGCGAGCAATCGGCTCAAGGATGAGTTCCTGGCTTCGCTTACCCACGAACTGCGCACCCCGATGAACGGTGTAATTGGTTCGCTGGAGTTGATGCAAACCGTGGAGTTGAACCCGGAGCTTGCTTCTTATCACGAGACCGCGGCCAGTTCTGCCGAAGACATGATGAATCTGGTCAACTCGATTCTGACCCTGACCGAGCTGCAGGCCGGGCGCGTCAGCCTGACCAAAGAGCCATTCAGTCTTGGCGGCCTGTTTGTGCAGCTACGCGAGCGTTTCTCGGCAGCGGCGCATGCCAAAGGCCTGCGTTTCTCCATCGAAATTGTCGAAAACCTGCCAGACAACCTGACGGGCGACGTCGAAAAGCTCCGCCAATGTTTGAGTTGTCTGGTGGATAACGCGATCAAGTTCACCCGCTGCGGATCGGTCAAGGTCAGGGTTCGGGGCCAGTACGAGGGTGCGGGGACCCTCCGGCTATTCGTCGAGGTCATCGACAGCGGCATCGGTTTCGGAAAGCTGGACGAAGCGACGCTGTATCAGCATTTTTTTCAGGTCGATGGTTCGCTGACTCGCCAATATGGCGGCTTGGGAATTGGTCTGGCGATTTGCTCGCAGTTAATGGAGTTGCAAGGCGGGCGGCTCAGTCATCGGTCCGAGGCAGGCAAGGGCAGCTGTTTTATCGTCGGTGTTCCGCTGGTGTGTGGGGCGCAGCCAGCCGACGCGGCATCACCGGCCACCATATTGCGCAGCGGTACGTGAGAATCACGCCAAAAGCGCCGTTGATTCGTCGGGTATGGCACTTTTTAAAGGGTTTGGGGCGTGCTTCACTGCGTTTCATTGCCAAGTCTGTAGGAGCGCGCTGCCCGCGATAGCGTCAGGTCGGGCGGTAATTTTTCGAATGAACCATCGCAATCGTCCGGATGCGGCCCAGACCAAGCGCGCTCCTACAGGGGGGCGGTAATTTTCGTTGATGAAGGAGGCGCGTCATGAACCTGCATCAGTTCGCCGAAACCCACGAAGTCACCAATCAGCCACCTTCGCTGGATGGCGCCAATCTCTATCGCATCGATCTGCCGTTGCAACAGTGGGCTGAGCGATTCGGCGCGGGTTGGGCTCAGGAGCGGATGGATAACTACGGCGCACTGGCTGGCGGGCCGTTGATGGCGGCGGGGTTTCTCGCCAATCAGAACAAGCCGGTATTCGCCAGCCATGATCGTTACGGACATCGCATTGATCTGGTGGAGTTTCATCCTGCTTATCACGACTTGATGCGCGCCGCAGTTGAACACGGCATTCCGTCTTTACCCTGGACTGATCCGCAGCCCGGTGCTCACGTTGCCCGGGCAGCCATGAGTTATCTGCACAGCCAGGCTGAAGCGGGCAGCGGTTGCCCGTTGACCATGACTTTTGCCAGCGTCCCGGCGTTGCGTCTGCAACCTGACCTGGCTAAACGCTGGCTGCCGAAGATATTCGCGACCCAATACGACCCGCGCAACGTTGGCATGGCGCACAAATCAGGCGTGACCATTGGTATGGCCATGACCGAAAAACAGGGCGGCACCGACGTTCGCGCCAATACCACGCGTGCCTACCCGGTTGGTGCGCCCGGACCGGGGCAGGCTTACGAATTGGTTGGGCACAAATGGTTCTGTTCGGCACCCATGTGCGATGCGTTCCTGACCCTGGCGCAGACAGACAAGGGTTTGAGCTGTTTTCTGCTTCCACGGCATCGTCCAGACGACACCCGCAACGAGTTCTACATACAACGCTTGAAGAACAAACTGGGCAACTGGTCGAACGCCTCCAGCGAGGTTGAGTTCCGAGGGGCGTTGGCCTGGATGATCGGCGAAGAAGGGCGGGGGGTTTCCACCATTATCGAAATGGTTGCCATGACCCGGTTTGATTGCATGGTCGGTTCCAGTGCCTTGATGCGCCAGGCCTTGACCCAGGCGGCTCACCACTGCGCCCATCGCACCGTGGGTGGGCGTGTGCTCGCCGAGCAACCGCTGATGCAGAATGTCCTCGCCGACCTCGCGCTGGAAAGCGAAGCCGCCCTGGCGTTGAGCCTGCGTATGGGCCGGGCGCTGGATCATCTGGAGGACGCTCACGAAGCGCGCTTCGCCCGACTGGTAACGGCGGTAGGCAAATACTGGATCTGCAAACGGGCCCCGACGATGATCAACGAAGCCGCCGAGTGCATGGGCGGCGCGGGCTATGTGGAAGACAGCATTTTGCCGCGTCTGTATCGCGAAGCGCCGGTCAATTCCACCTGGGAAGGCTCCGGCAATGTGCAGTGTCTGGATGTGTTGCGTGCGCTGTCCAAAGAGCCCGGCGTGTTGGATGCCCTGTTTGATGAGTTAGGCGACGGCCATGGCGATCAGGATCTGGCGCTGCATATCGATCGCTTGAAAGCTGCGTTCAGGGACACCAGCGACATTCAGTACCGCGCCCGACAACTGACCGAAGACATCGCGGTGGCGTTACAGGCCAAATTGTTGCTTGAGGCCGGTAATGCGAGCGTCAGCGACGGTTTTATCGCCAGCCGTCTGAGTGCCCGAAGTGGCGTCTACGGCACCTTGCCGCGCGGGGTGGATGTTGAGGCATTGGTGGCGCGCTCTTCACCACAAACCTGACATCAAGCAGGTCCTGTGGGAGCGAGGCTTGCCCGCGATAAGAGCGATGGGGTCTCAAGCCAACCGCATCCAGCCTTATCGTCGGATTGCCGCCCAGACCAAGCACCGCTCCCACAGGATCGCGTTTCCAAGGAGGAATCTTCCACACAGCCACTAGTGCCTTCCCCCAGGGATGCAGGCAAGATGTAGGCCTGCAAGATCAGAAGGATACGAATCGTGACTGAAAACTTTATTGTCGTTGAAACTGCCGAGCAGGCCGTCGACCGCCTTGCTGCCCTGCATGAACGTGCTACCAGTGCGTTGAGCCTTGCCCTCAAGCGTTATCTGAAAGACCGGGTCGAGCCCGATGCCGATCAGCGGTCGCTGTTTCGCTACCCTGAAATACGCCTGACTTATCACAGTCATGGCGAAGTGCCGTTGACCACCCGTGCCTACGCCAAAGTCCAGTTGCCAGGGACTTACAGCGTCACAGTGACGCATCCGGCGGCTTTCCGTAAGTATCTGCTTGAACAGCTCAAGCCGCTGATGGCCGAGTTCACCATCACTGTTGAAGTGGGTGTCAGCGAGCAGAATATTCCTTATCCCTACGTGGTTGAGCAGGGCGACGAGCTGGCGGGTTCCGGTGTGACGGCTGCGGTGCTGGCGCGGGTTTTCCCCAGCACTGACTTGTCCGCCGCCACCGATGGTATCGCCGATGGCCTGTACGACTGGGCCAACACCGATCCGTTGCCACTGGCTTTGTTCGACGCTGCGCGGGTGGACTTTTCCCTACGTCGCCTGGTGCATTACACCGGCAGCGACTGGCGCCATGTTCAGCCGTGGATCCTGCTGACCAACTACCACCGCTACGTTGACCAGTTCATTGTTCACGGCCTGGAAAAGCTCCGCGAAGACCCGCGCTTCGTGCGCATGGTCCTGCCCGGTAACGTAGTGGTCGAGAAAACCATGGATCACGGCGAGGCTCAGGCCATCGTCGCCAGTGTGGTCTGGCACCGCTACCAGATGCCGGCCTACCACCTGATCGCTGAAGATGGTCACGGCGTGACCCTGGTGAATATCGGCGTTGGCCCTTCCAACGCCAAGAACATCACAGACCACCTGGCCGTGTTGCGTCCACATTGCTGGCTGATGATCGGCCACTGCGGCGGCCTGCGCCAATCGCAAACCATTGGCGACTACGTGTTGGCCCACGCTTATATGCGTCGGGACGGGATTCTCGATCGCGTATTACCGCCCAACATCCCGATCCCGGCCCTGGCCGAAGTGCAGATGGCCTTGCAGGAGTCGGCAGCGCAAGTCACTGGCGAGCGCGGCGACGAGCTCAAGAAACGCCTGCGCACCGGCACCGTTCTGACCTATGACGACCGTAACTGGGAGTTGCGCTGGGCGCAGGAACGGCCGCTGATCAATCTGTCCCGGGCGGTTGCTGTGGACATGGAAAGCGGGACTATCGCTGCTCAGGGGTATCGTCTGCGTGTGCCATATGGCACCTTGCTCTGTGTGTCAGACAAACCGTTGCACAGCGAAATCAAACTGCCGGGCTCGGCCAACGCGTTCTATGAACGTGCAGTCAGCCAGCATTTGAAGATCGGTATCGCTGCGCTGGACTTGCTGCGTACCGAGTTGAACTCGTTGCACTCGCGCAAACTGCGCAGTTTCGACGAGCCGCCATTCCGTTAAGTGTTTGGTATTTGCACAAGGGGCCACTAAAGTGGCCCTTTCTGTTTTCCGACTTTCGAAATCTCATGTCCCGTATCCAGCGTCCTCCCGCTCGTCGCCCAGCCAGTCCGGGTGCAAACCGTCGCATCGCCAAGGCACCGCCTGCCGAACCGAAATTGATTCTGTTCAACAAACCGTTTGACGTGCTGACTCAGTTCAGCGACGGAGAAGGGCGGGCGACCCTCAAGGATTTCATCGATGTTCCCGGCATTTACCCGGCCGGTCGCCTGGATCGCGACAGCGAAGGCTTGTTGTTGCTGACCAACGACGGCCAACTGCAAGCGCGGATCGCCGACCCGAAGCACAAGCTGCCCAAGACCTATTGGGTGCAGGTGGAAGGCGAGCCGACAACCGAGCAGTTGCAGCAGTTATGTGACGGCGTGCAACTCAACGACGGCCCGACCTTGCCCGCGCAAGCCCGGCAACTGGATGAACCCCAGCTGTGGCCCCGTGACCCGCCGGTGCGTTTTCGCAAGAGCGTGCCCACCAGTTGGCTGGAGCTGATCATCAAGGAAGGTCGCAACCGGCAGGTGCGGCGCATGACCGCCGCAGTGGGGTTGCCGACATTAAGGCTGGTGCGGGTCAGGATCGGTGACTGGAGTATCGAAGGGCTGGATCAGGGGCAGTGGCGGGAAGTGCCGGCGAAACTTTGAGATACCGGTAGGAACACAATCCCTGTGGGAGCGAATTCATTCGCGAAAACGTTAGTCCAGGCGAAGCTTTTTTATTGGATGTACCGGCCCCTTCGCGAATGAATTCGCTCCCACAGGAGATCATCATTCCAATTCTATTGATGGCCGATTCAGCTTTCGATGTAAGCAATCACCACACTCTTGATCACAAACGCCATGATCCCCAGACCGAGTGCGAAGAACAGGATAAATGTGCCGAATCGTCCGGCCTTTGATTTCTTTGCCAGGTCCCAGACGATAAAACCCATGAAGCCAACCAGAATGGTGACCAGAATTGTCATCATCCATTCTTCGAATACCGCGGGGTCCATGGTTGATCTCCGATCAGTCAGTTGCGCAGATGTATCAAGGGTAGCTCGGTACTGGCTAGCACCTGATTCAAGACAAAGCTCGACCTGACGCTGGTCACGCCCTCAATGCGGGTAAGGTGGCCCAATAGCAATTTCTGGTAGTGATCCATGTCAGGCACCACGACTTTGAGCTGGTAATCCGCGTCCATCCCGGTGACCAGACTGCAATCCTGCACCTGCGGCAGATTGCGAATGTGCATCTCGAAGTTTTCGAAACGCTCCGGCGTGTGCCGGTCCATGCCGATCAGAACGTAAGCAGTGAGGTTCAGCCCGAGTTTCTTGCGGTCCAGTAACGCGACCTGACGCACGATATAGCCGTCATCTTCGAGCTGTTTGACCCGTCGCGAGCAAGGCGAAGGTGACAGACCTATGCGCTCGGCCAATTCCTGATTGGAGATACGTGCGTCACGCTGCAATTCCGCCAAAATGCTCAGGTCATATCTGTCGAGTTTGCTCACGAACTTCCCCTTTCTTGGTTGGATTGCGCTGAATTATTCATCTGAAGCTAAAAATTGCGCAAGTAATGTTTTATGGGGCAATTTTCGCAATCATCTGCCGCCCTCTCAGGCCTATTCTTTTTAACAGAATCACTGCCCGGACATAGCGTCCAGCGCGGCTCGCCGAATCAGGCCAGCTGCGGCCTCCAGCCCCAAAGGGTTGCCAGGCCCCCGGGCTGCATACTGTCCAGAAGACGGCATGAGGTGAGCCGACGCCACAAGCGTTGAGCCAGGACGAAATTCCCAAAGGGGGCCTCAAGGCCCCCTTTTTCTTTGTGCGAGGATTATGTCCGCGGTTAGTAGCGTGCTGATAGCATGCGGCGAACGGCGCATCAATATCGCAGTCTTATCTCTATCCATCGCGTACATCGGCATCCCTGTGAGGAAAGCATGAAATCGGGCATCTGGCATCTGACGGGTATCAGCCTTTTGTGTCTCGGCATCAGTACCCAGGCGTTGGCCGGGGACGAACCGCCCCGCGACATGAACCGCGGCGGCCAGCCTAATGCGGCGCAACAACAGCAATACGAGCGACGTCAGCAACAGCAGCAGATTCAGCAGCAGCGGGACCAGCAGCGCGATGTCGAACGCCAGCAGGATCAACAGATCCGTGACGTGGATCGCCAGCAACAGCAGCAGATTCAGCAACAACAGAATCAGCAGCGCCAGGTTGAACGCCAGCAGAACCAACAGATCCGCGACGTCGATCGCCAGCAGCAACAGCAGATTCAACAGCAGCAGATGCAGCAGCGGCAGGTGGATCGCCAGCAACAGCAGCAAATGCAGCAGCAACAGATCCAGCAACGCCAGATCGAGCAGCGTCAGCAATTGCAGCAGCGCCAGAACAACCTGCCTATCCAGAGCGGCCCCGGGGAAGCGCGCCAGACTCAACCGCCGCGCCAGGGCTACTATCAGGACAATGGCCCTCGTGGCAATCGAGGGGATTTCCGTCCCAACGATCACTGGACCGGTCGGCCTGATGGTCACGGCAACGGCTGGGGCGGTGGCCCGCAATATCGCCCGGGCTATGTGACGGATCGGGTGCCTGGCAGTTATTCGCGAGTGCCTTATCGCGGACAGGATTATTTCTACTCAGACGGCTACTGGTATCGTCCCCAAGGCCCGCGCTATGTGGTCGTGACGCCACCGTATGGAATGCGCGTGCGCAGCCTGCCTTCTTATTCTCAGGAAGTGTGGGTCGGTAGCGCGCTGTTTTTCCTGGCGGCCGGGACGTATTACACCTACCAGCGCGATAGCCAGGATTACGAAGTGGTTTACCCGCCGCAAAACGTTGAACCGGCGTATACCCAGCAAATGCCAGCCAGCAGCGCATATGACCCAATTGCCTATCCGGCCAATGGCCAGAGCCAGGAGCAGGTCGCGCAGGACAAGTACGACTGCTATCGCTGGTCCGTGGAGCAAAGCAGCTTCGACCCGGCGGACCCGAACTCGCCGAATGCGCCAGCGATGATCCAGGTTTATCGCCGTTCCATGGTGGCCTGCCTGATGGGCCGCGGCTACACCATTAATTGAGCATCAAGCCGGTGTTGTTGGACGCACGACTTCCTGCGGGTCGGCGTGTACCAGCACCTCGGCCTTCGGGTATTCGCGGTGAATGGCTTCGGCCGCTCGATCACTGATGCCATGGGCAACCGAAAGTGTCAGGTTGCCTGGCAACTCAAGATGCAACTGCACGAACCAGTGATTGCCGGAGATCCGCGTGCGCAAGTCATGAGCACCAAGAACGCCGGGCACGCTACAGGCCAGTTCAAGCATCCGCGCGCTGACATCCACCGGCAGTTCTTCGTCCATCAGCACCGCAACGGTTTCCTTCGCGATGTGAAACGCGCTCCACAGGATGTACAACGAAATCCCCAGCCCGAACCACGCATCCAGGCTCTGCCAGCCAAACCAGGCCAGCACCAGCGCCACTAGAATGCCGAGGTTCAGCAGCAGGTCCGAGCGGTAATGCAGGGAGTCGGCGCGAATCGCCGCCGAACCGGTTTCCTTGACCACCTTGTGTTGCAACGTCAGCAGCGCGACGGTCAATGCCAGTGACAGCAACATCACAGCAATGCCCAAGCCGGGCGCACCTATCGGTTGAGGGTTCTGAATCCGCTCCACTGCCTGAAAGCCAATCAAACAGGCACTGACCGCAATAAACAGCGCTTGCGCTATGCCCGACAACGCTTCGGCCTTGCCGTGGCCGTAGCGGTGGTCGTCATCGGCGGGGCGCAGGGCGTAATGCACCGCCAGCAAATTCAGGAATGACGCCGCGCCATCAAGCAGCGAATCGGTCAACCCGGCCAGCAGGCTGACCGAGCCGCTCAGCCACCACGCCACCGCCTTGGCGACAATCAGGACACTGGCGACCGCCAGCGAAGCCCGGGTTGCCAGACGCAACAGGCGGGCGTGTTCAAGGCTGGTGTTCATGGTGTTTCCTTCAAATCACAGTCAGGCAGACGGAGCCAGACCCAGGGTTGCCAACTGCTGCACACTGCCCCGATGCTGAATCAGGCGCGGGTCGTTCAGTGGCAGGGTACGGCCCAGTTCGGTTTCCAGAATGGCTTGCAGCTTGCTGTTATCCACGCTGCCATCGGCGTTGATCGCAGGCTGCAGTTTTTGCGGATCGATCTGCGCGCTCTGGCCGTGGGGGAAATAGATCGCGCCGGTCGCGAAGTCCACACCGAATGCAATCAGGCCGGGGATCACGTAGAACAGCAGGCCGACGGCATCGAGCACAGCAATCGCCGGATCAATCTTGCCGTCGATCTGACCGCGTCGGTCCGGATAGAAAATACTGCCGCACGCCGTAAGTTGGGTCAGCAGAGCAGCGACCATGACGCCGCCAATGAAACGGGATGGAATGCGCATGAAAATCTCCATGAAGTGAAGTGGCAACTATACAAGGCTGACAACGCCGAGAGATGAATATTGCGTGAGGCGCGGTGACCTGTAGGAGCGAGCTTGCTCGCGATCGCGTAGGGTCAGACGATAATTTATCAACAGATCTACCGTTATCGCGAGCAAGCTCGCTCCTACAGGAAACTGCGTTGCTGTGTCTTAGCAGCATCAAGTGTTATCAAGCACATCAACGTATAATCGGCCGCCTGTTTCGGAGCCGCCATGATTTCCCTGCCTATCGATGCCGTTTTACCCGACCTGCGCCGTGCGCTGAGCGAGCGCCATGAAGCGGTGCTTGAGGCGCCGCCCGGTGCGGGTAAAACCACCCGTGTGCCGCTGGCCTTGCTTGAAGAAAGCTGGCTGGCCGGACAGACCATTCTAATGCTGGAGCCTCGTCGTCTGGCGGCGCGGGCGGCGGCGGAGCGGTTGGCGAGTGAGCTGGGTGAGAAAGTCGGCGAAACCGTGGGCTATCGCATCCGGCTGGAAAGCAAAGTCGGTCCCAAGACTCGTATCGAAGTCGTCACCGAAGGCATTCTGACTCGGCGTCTGCAGGACGATCCGGCGCTGGAAGGCGTGGGTTTGCTGATCTTCGATGAATTCCACGAACGCAGTCTTGATGCTGATCTGGCATTGGCGCTAAGCCTCAATGGCCGTGAGCTGTTTCGTGATGACCAGCCGCTGAAGATTCTGCTGATGTCGGCGACCCTGGAGGGCGAGCGTCTTTCCAGTCTGCTCGACGATGCGCCGGTGATCCGCAGTGATGGGCGTATGTTTCCAGTGCAGATGCAGTGGGGCAGGCCGTTTCAGCCCGGCGAGTTCATCGAGCCTCGCGTGGTGCAAACCGTGCTGGATGCGATCAACGATCAGAGTGGCAGTCTGTTGGTGTTCCTGCCGGGGCAGGCGGAGATTCGTCGGGTCAATCAGCAATTGGCCGAGGCGCTGGGCACCCGCAGCGACATCCTGCTCTGCCCGTTGCACGGCGAGCTGGACCTGAACGCGCAACGTGCGGCCATCGAACCCGCGCCTGAAGGCACGCGCAAAGTGGTACTGGCGACTAACATCGCCGAGACCAGCCTGACCATTGATGGTGTGCGGGTAGTCATCGATGCCGGTCTGGCGCGAGTGCCGCGTTTCGATCCTGGCAGCGGCATGACCCGGCTCGATACCCAACGTATTTCCCGGGCCAGCGCCACCCAGCGCGCCGGACGAGCGGGGCGGCTGGAGCCGGGCGTGTGTTATCGGCTGTGGTCTGAAGCCCAACATGAACAACTCGCCGCTTATGGGGCGGCGGAAATTCTTCAGGCCGATCTGGCCGGTCTTGGTTTACAACTGGCGCGTTGGGGCGTGACGCCGGCTCAACTGGTCTGGCTCGATGTTCCTCCGGCTGCGGCTTACGCCCAGTCCCAGGATTTGCTGGTGCGGCTCGGTGCCTTGAGTCGCGCGCAAGGAGAAGATTACAAACTCACGCCCCACGGTCAGGCTATGGCTGAGTTGCCTGCCCATCCGCGCATCGGTCATCTGCTGTTGCGCGGTCAGGCGCTGGGGCTCGGCAGCCTCGCGTGCGATGTGGCGGCCTTGCTGGGCGAGCGGGACATTCTGCGTGGCGCCGGTGCGGATCTGCATAGCCGCCTGAGTTTGCTGGAAGGCACTGAGCGTGCGGCGCGTGGCGCTCAGGGCGGTGTGCAACGGGCTAAACAGTTGTCCCGTCAATATCGCGGCTATCTGCGCGGCGCGGCGACCGAGCCGGTCAACGATCCGGATCACCCGCGCTGGTTGGGCGCGCTGTTGGCGCTGGCTTATCCCGATCGCGTCGCCCAGCAGCGTAAACCCGGCGGCGCCGAATATCGTCTGGCCAATGGTCGGGCGGCGCTGTTTGCCGAGGTTGATGCGCTGATGAAGCAACCCTGGCTGGTGATTGCTGATTTGGGCAGTCGTCAGGGCCAGAGAGAAGAACGTATTTATCTGGCTGCTGAATTTGATCCTGCATTGTTTGATTCGGTGCTGGGCGAGCAAGTGACCCAGCTTGATCAACTGGACTGGGACGAGCGCGAAGGCGTGTTCCGCGCCGAGCGCCAGCGCAAGGTCGGCGAGTTGATCCTCAGCCGCGAGCCATTGACCGGGCTGGATGAGTCCGCCAAGGGCCAGGCCTTGCTGGCGCTGGTGCGGCGCAAAGGTCTTGAGCTGCTGCCATGGACCCCGGAATTGCGCCAATGGCAGGCCCGTGTCGGTTTGTTGCGCGCTCTTGATTTACAGCACAAAGACAACAGCGAATGGCCGGATGTCAGCAATCACAGCCTGCTTGATGGCCTGGAAAACTGGCTGCTGCCTTACCTGGGCAAGGTCTCGCGGCTCAGCCACTTCAGTAATCTGGATTTGTCCTCGATCCTGCATAACCTGCTGCCCTGGCCGCTGCCGCAGCGGCTTGACGAGTTGGCACCGCATCACTTGAGCGTGCCGTCGGGTTCGTCAGTGCGGCTCGATTACAGCGAGCACCCGCCGATCCTCGCGGTGCGCCTGCAAGAGCTGTTTGGCCTGGCGGACACCCCGCGCATCGCCAATGGCCGGCAGATCGTCAAACTGCACCTGCTATCCCCCGCGCGCCGCCCGGTTCAGGTGACGCAGGACCTGGCGAACTTCTGGCGCAGCACTTATACCGAAGTGAAGAAGGACCTCAAGGGTCGGTACCCGAAACACTACTGGCCGGACGACCCGCTGATCGCCGAGCCAACAGCGCGGATCAAGCCGAGGAAGTAAGTGGCGGATTTCCCGGGATGGTGGAGGATAACTGTGGGAGCGGTGCTTGCCCGCGATAAGGCCAACTGGGTTTGCCTGACAAGTTGAGGTGTCTGCATCGCGGGCAAGCACCGCTCCCACAGGTTGGCGGTGCGGAGGCTACGGCAAAACCGGCAACAAAAACCGCCCGATCACTGGCAGGTGCGGGGAGATCAGCAGCGTGTCTTCCTGGCGCACGCTGGCGCTCACGCGTTTGATTCGCGGGCTGTGGAACAGGTAATCCACTGTTCGGTCCGGGCCGCTGATGCGCGGGTCGTTGGGGAAATACGTCAGCCATTTCGAGCGATCAACGCCGCCCACTTCGGTGTTATTGGGGATCATCGGGTATTTGTCCCACAACACATGTAGCGCGCTGTCTGCTTGATACGTGGCTCGCTGGTCAGTCGGTAGACGCTGATATTGCCCCAGCGCCAGCAGATTGAAATCACCGCCGATCAACCAGGGCGTGCCGCTGGCTTCGAATTTGTCCAGCAGCTTGCTGGTCACCTGAACCTGACGCTGCTGTGCATCATCGTGCTCACTGAAGGTATCCAAGTGCGTGTTGATAACCGCCAGATGGCCACCGTCGCGCATCGGCAGATAGCTCACAAAAAGGGCGCGTTTGGGCTGGAACTGACGGCTGATGATGTTGGCACTGCGGATCGGTAGCTGAATCCGCTCCGCGCGATCGATGTTGAAGCGGCTGAGTGTCGCGAGCTTCATGCCGACGCTCCCGGCAATACGCGGGTGCGGGACGAAGTCGGCTTTCCAGTAGAAGGCCTCCGAGCTGCAAGGGTAAAGATCGGTCACGCGTTCTTGCAGCAAGGCCAGTTGATCGTCGTAGTCCGTGTTCTTTGCGCCGTCATTCACTTCCTGCAACAGGACGATATCCGGCTGTTCGTCGCGGATCACCCGGGCGACTTCGTCAAGGTTATAGGCGATATCCTCGGCGGTCGGGCGCTCATCCGTGCCGCTGCCGTCGGCCATGTCATACCAGAACACGTATCGCTTGCCCGCCAGATACTGAATATTCCAGCTCATGACCTTCAGCGCCTGCCCCGGCACCAGCAAGGGCGGCTGGGTGGCTGGATTGCAGGTCACCAGCATCTCTTCCCGAGGGACGGGACGCCAGGTCAGGGTGTAGATCAGCCCGAGCAACAGCCCGGCCAGCAATACCAGAATCAGGATGAAACGGATCAGACGGTTCATCGGCTCGGCTTAGAACGCAGGGCGTTCAGTCAAAGATGCGTGACAGGAGCATAGCCGACAGCTCGGGATTACTCCGGCTGTGCGGGCTCGTTGATCAACATGAACAGGCGGAACATCACCACACTGGTGAACAGTTGCAGGAAGCTGCTGGCGGTGTCGATCAGAAAACTGACCGCTACGTTCTGCGGGTCAAACAGGTAAACCGCGGCGCCTTCAAGCAGTGACAACGGGATATAGATGCACAGCACGCAGGTCAGGATGCGCACGAAATGTCCGTTGGTCATCGCAAAACTGCCACGCATCGCCACCAGTGGCGTCATGCCCCGCAGGACCAGCAGATATTCGCAGAACACCAGTTTGACCATCACCCAGACGCCAGGAACGATGAACAGCGACAGGCCGAACATGATCAGCAACGTGCTCAGCGCCGACATCACGGCGAACGTCGGCCACATGCGCAAGGCCATGGCCAGCAAGTTCCGGGCAGCGGGCTGCTCGCCCCGGCTGCGAGCATCGAGGAACAGGATCAAGGCCCCGGTGTACAACGGGTAGAACAGTAAGCCCACCAGCAATTCATAAGCCGATGAGGCATTACCCGGAATCGCGTTGCTCAAAACCTGTTTGGCCAGGGATTCGAGCATCACCAACGGCAGGCACAGCGTCAGAATGCTCGCCAGGTTGCGTCGGAAAAAGTACAGCGAGTCATTAAGGATAGTCAGCGGATTCATGAGGCCAGGTCGCAGGGAAAAAAGCAGGCGGTCACTTTAGCTGGCTAACCAGACACGGGCCAGAGCCTTCTTAACATTTGCGACCGACCATTGAAACGCTCTGGATCAGCCCCATTACCATGCTTGTGCCGGGCTAGCGTGCCGGCGAAGATTTTTAACGGCAATCTAACGAGGTCGCCATGAACAGCGAAGAGCAAACCCTGATCGACGGTCTTTTCACTAAATTGAAAAGTGCCGAAACCGCTTCCGCCCCACGTGATAACGAGGCTGAAGCCAGGATCAAGGAGCATCTCACCGGACAACCGGCCGCGCCGTATTACATGGCGCAGGCGATTCTGGTGCAGGAAGCGGCGGTCAATCAGCTCGCTCAGCAGCTCAAAGAGCGTGACGAGCAGATTCAGAAACTCCAGGCCGAGTTGCAACAAGCCAAAACCCAGCCTTCTCCCGCGCCGGCTCAGGGTGGCGGTGGTTTCCTGTCGAGCATTTTCGGCGGAGGGGGCTCGCGCGAGCCACAACGCCCGGCCAGCCCTGCGTCGGGTGGTGGCTGGCGTGACAGCGGACCGTCCAGTCCGCCTCCTTACACACCTCCTCAGGGTGCCAACTACGCCGCGCCGCAACAACAAGCCCCTCGGGGTGGCGGTTTCATGAGCGGTGCGCTGCAAACCGCAGCCGGTGTGGCCGGTGGTGTAATGCTGGCGCAAGGCCTGAGCAGCATGTTCGGTAATCACAACCAGCCTGAGGAAGTGGTTGAGGTCATCAAGGAAGAACCGGCTCAGGTCGCCGACAGCGGCAACAATGATTCGGGCGGTGGTTGGGGCGATGACCAACAGCGCGTCACCAGCAATGATTCCTACGACAACGATCAAGGCGGTGGCTGGGATGACGGCGGCGGTTTTGATGGCGGGGATGATGATTCGTTTGTTTGAGTAAACCCCTCCAACACCGCTGATCTCCTGTAGGAGCGCGCTTGCCCGCGATGGCGTTGGGTCAGGCAATAATTTTGCGACTGACCCAACGCCATCGCGGGC
>NZ_JPQU01000066.1 GCF_000737245.1 Pseudomonas syringae
TGTATTTGAACGGCTCGCTGAGCTTTTCTTCACCTGTGAAGGTCAAAACGTCGAGCGTTGCCTGGACTTCAGAGACCCTGAGTTTGTGGCGGCTATGGACGAAAAAGTCGGTTATCGGCTGGGCCATGTTCAAGCCTCCTGCGAGACTTGGAGTGCCTGACTACAACGCGAGCCAAACAGGGAATTTTCACCCTCTGAGGTGAATTCGATGCACAGAAAGGCACCGCGCAAAAATGCGCAGTTGTTGTTTACAACCATGAATAAACATCCCTTTAAACAAGCCGAAGATAAATAAACGGATTACACAACTCGTATGAACAACAAGGTAGTTATGTGCACTTCGCTAACAGTGTTTCGAACACACCTCGCCGGCGAGCAATGAATATGTTGCAAGAGATATGCGGCAGGCCGGAGCGCGCAACAATGGATGATCTTGGGTCTTGATTCCATCCCCAAATCCGGGATTAGGAAATTTCGCGCGCACGATCGGAAAAATCCTACGAGATCTCATAAGCAATGGATTGGAGATCTGTGATGAGGCTCTGGACAAGTGGGCTATGACAGGAAATCAAAAGTTCGAACGCTCAAGGAGCGAGCCTTTTGCACGAGCGTGACAACGTTAAGATCCTCTATTAAAACTCGTTGTCTAGCAGGGGGAGTTCCATCCACAGAAGCGTTTTGAGGCAATGTGAAGTGCCGAGACTACGAAACCTTGAAGGGGCTAATAAGGGTTACCAGTCGCTTGATTCAGCGACTTTTGAGTCGGACGGGTTAATAAAATCAAAACCGGAACTTGCTTACTGAGTTCTTTCAGCTGGCAGTGCTTTTGACCCTGCCAGCTTGCCCCTCATCAAACCGCCACAGCCTGCGCCCGCCTCATACTCCACATCGCCAGCAGCGCGATTACCGCAACGATACCGCTGAACAACTCACCCACATGGCGCAGACCAAACACCGGTACGCTGACGCCCACGGCAATGACTGGCAGAGACATGGACAGGTACAGCAGCACGAACAGCGCCGAGGCCACGGCCGCTTTGTGATGGGCCGGGCTGGCACCTGTGACTGCGCCCATGCCGGCACGGAATACCATGCCCTGACCGACGCCTGCGCTGAGTCCGGCAATCATCAGCAACAGCATCTGCTCGGTGGCGATGCTCAGGCCGAGAGCCAGCATGCCGACAATCAGACAACTGCAGCCCAGAGTCATGTGCAGTCGTGAAGGTAGCTTCTGCAGCAACGCCTGGCCCACCACCGAAGCGGCGAAGAACGATCCCACCACTGCGCCGATGACAATGCCGCTGGATTGCTCCATGACCTGACGCATGATCGACGGCACCATGCTGGTGAACAGTCCGGCGACGCTGAACCCGGCCAATCCGGCGATGGCCGCCGGGATGAACAAGGGGCGCACCTGTGCAGGAATCGACGGGCGCATGACCCGCAGGCGTGGCACTTCAGGACGCTGCACGGTTTCCCGGGCGACTGCCACGCCCAGCATCGCAACCGCCAGACACCCCAGGTGCAACCAGAACACCAGTTGCAGCGGATGCGGCAAATATTGCGAAGTGAGCCCCGCCAGCAAGGGGCCCAGGCCAAGGCCGAACATATTGGCGGCGGTCGCCACCAGAGTGGAGCGCTTGCTCCAGGCCTTGGGGGCCAGTTCGATAATCGCGACGGTTGCGGTGCCGGTGATGATCCCGGCAGAGAACCCGGAAAACAGACGGCCGATCAACAAGCCCGTCACAGAGTGGCAGTACAGGAATATCACCGCACTGATCGCACCCATCAACAAACCTGCAAGCAGCATGGGCCTGCGTCCCAACTGATCGGACCAACTGCCCACTGCCAACAAGGCGGCAATCACCCCGGCGGCATAGATGGCAAAGATCAGCGTGACCCAGGTCTCGCCGAAGCCCATTTGTTGTTGGTAATACACGTAGAGCGGGGTTGGCAAGGTAGTACCGAGCATGGCGATCAGTAACGCGCAGGCCACCAGAATGAAGTCTCTGCTGGAAGTTGAGTCAGGCTCGGTCATGTACGGTTCCCGGTTTGAAGATTTCAGGGTGATGCGCCCGGCGTAAAAGTCGGGGTCGCCATATTACAGAGGGGTGATCAGCACCGTCAGGGAAAGGTTGCAAAAATTTGCAGGTTCTAACGGATCTTGCGGGTCGCGAATCACAACGTTTGCGCACACCCAATCAATTCAGCACTGCCCTCGCCTGTCAGCCTAGAGCCTTGATTGCCAAAAGGACCGCCCCATGCGAACGCGATTTACCTTATTGACCGCTCTGGCGCTGCTCGGCGGCGGCAAAGCGATGGTAGCCAGTGCCGAAGAACACGGCCTGGTTGAAGACTCGACACTTAACGTGCTGTCGCGCAACTTTTTCCTGCACAACGATTACCGCACCGGGCACAGGGACCAAAGCTATCGCCAGGAATGGGCCCAGGGCTTTATTGCCAATTTTCAATCGGGCTTCACCCAAGGCCAGATCGGCGTAGGGCTTGATGCTCACGCGTTCTATGGCCTGAAACTGGACGGCGGCCGCGGCCATGCGGGTACCGGGCTGTTGCCGCTGGACAGCGACGGCCGGGCCGAAAACGACTATTCCAGCGCCGGGGCAGCGATCAAGCTGCGCTATTCGAAGACCACGCTGAAGTTTGGCGAGATGGAAGTCGAGACGCCGGTCTTCGATACCGCTGATAAGCGTCTGCAACCGGAATACGCCACCGGCTTTTTCCTCGACAGCCAGGAAATCGACGGGATGCGCCTGGTAGCCGGGCACTTCAGCGCATTCAAGAATCAGAATGCATCCACCGCCCAGGGTGATTTCGATGGCTATGGCGCAAGTACCCGCAATGCCAGCATCAGCCTGGCGGGCGTTGAGCTTGCAGGGGACGGGCCTCTGGGTGGCTCGGTCTACGCGTCACAGCTGAGCGACACCTGGCAGCAGTACTACGGCAATCTGCACTTCAAGCAGGGGCTGTCGGCCAACAGTTCGCTGCTGCTGGACAGCAACCTGTATCGAACCCTCGACGCTGGCGATGCCAATGCCGGTTCCATCAACAACACTGCGTACAGTTTCGCTGCCAAATACAGCCTCGGCAGCCAGGCCTTCACCCTCGCCTACCAGAAAATCGACGGTGGCACGCCGTTTGATTTTGTCGGCGGTGACTCCATTTACCTGGCGAACTCCATCAAGTACGCCGATTTCAATAGCGCCCACGAGCAGTCGTGGCAATTGCGTTACGACCTGGACTTCAGCGCCCTGGGCGTGCCCGGCCTGAAGTTCATGACCCGCTACGTGACCGGCGACCAGATTGACGGCACTCATGCGGCGGGTGGCGGAGCCTATAACCCGTTCCAATCTGATATCGACCGCTACCAGCCGATTCAAGGTAACGGCGGCCGACATTGGGAGCGCGACATTGACCTTAAATACACCGTGCAATCAGGCGCGGCAAAAAACCTGTCGTTCGATGTATCCCATGTGTCTCATCGAGCCAATACCGCCCAGGCGGGTGATGACATCGACCGGCTGTACCTGGTGATCGAATATCCCCTGGACCTGCTCAAATAACGTTTAACCGATCATCCCGCCCTGCGTGCGGTAGCGGAAAGCTGGCCAGACAAGGAACGTCTCCAGCTGAACGGCGTGACCCCCACGACACGGGTGAATACCCGGGTGAAATGAGATTGATCGGCAAAGCCGCAATCCAGGCTGATGCGCGAAATGGACACGCTGCTTTCGCTCAACAGCGCCTTTGCCTTGTCGAGGCGAACCTGCAAAAACCAGTCACGAGGGGAATAACCCGTATTTTTCTTGAACGCCCGGGAGAAGTGGCTGCGCGACAGCGAACACTCCGTGGCGATCTGGGCAATGGAAAGCCCACGATCCATATGGCTGGCCATCATCTCCTTGGCGCGACGCTCTTGCCAGGGTGACAACGCGACTTTCTCACACACTTTTGGTGACGGCTCAGCAACAGGTTTTGCAAAGCGGGTGGACAGGTGTGAACACAACACCAGCATGGCCCGCTCCACCGAATCCTCGGTCTGCCCCTGACGATCACGCAAGGCGGGCAACAACGAGCAGATCAGTTGATAAGCCAATGGATCGATGCCGGAGGTCCCGGATTCGCTGAGCTCAAGCAGGCTGACGCGGCCTTCTTCAGCGGTGCGCGGTGACCACGACCTCAGCAACTGATCAACAACGCAGGAAAGGTCTGCGGCGGGGGTGATCTGTTCACCGGCGGTTGGCGTGGGACGGCGTAGCGGCGATGGGCTGAAAGTGTTCATTACAGACGCTCCTGCTCAGAGGGTGTATGGCAGGGTCAGAGTCTGGATTTGCGGGTTCTTAAAGTCCTTTGGCAAACATTAATCGTTCTGAAGGACCGCTTTGGCCCAAGGGTAGCGTGGGTTTCAGGCATCAGCCCGGTTAAGAACGTTTCAGCTCGGGCCAAAGACCTGAAGCGCCCGTTGGCTTAGCCTGAGATCCAGATGTTGTCGCTGTATCCCCTACTCACCTCAGCACACTTACCTCAGAACACTTACCCAGAAACACGGAGCGAAAAATGCCGACGATCACTACCGCAGACGGTACCGAGATCTACTACAAGGACTGGGGCACCGGTCAACCCATCGTCCTCAGCCATGGCTGGCCGCTGACCGCCGACATGTGGGAGTACCAGATGAACTTCCTGGCCGAAAACGGCTTTCGGGTCATCGCCCATGATCGCCGTGGGTTCGGCCGCTCAAGCCAACCCTGGACAGGTTACGACTACGACACTTTTGCCGATGACCTGCACACCCTGATCACCACCCTGCAGCTGAGTGACGTGATGCTGGTCGGCTTCTCCATGGGTGGCGGAGAAGTGGCGCGCTACCTCGGCCGTCATGGCAGTAAACACATTGCCAAGGCCGTCCTGGTGAGCGCCGTGACGCCGTTGATGATCCGTCGCGATGATCACCCTGAAGGCATGGACCCAGCGATCTTCGACGGCATTCGTGCCGGGGTGCTCAAAGACCGGGCAGCCTTCCTCGATGCATTCGGCCCGATTTTCACCGGTAGCGATCAACCCGGCTCTCCCGTGGGCAAGCCGATGCTGGACTGGACTCAATCAATGGCCATGCAGGCCGGCATCAAGGGCACCCTGGATTGTGTGGCAGCCTTTTCCGAAACCGACTTCCGCTCTGACCTGGCGCGCTTCGATGTGCCGACTCTGGTCATCCATGGCGACGGCGACGCAGTGGTCAATTTCGACGTGACCGGCAAAGCCGCAGCAGAGCTGGTGAGGGGCGCGAAGCTCAAGGTCTATCCAGGTGCTCCCCACGCGGTGTACTTCACCCACAAGGACCAGTTGAACCAGGACCTGATGGACTTCGCTCGGGTTTGAAGTCGGCGGGCAACTAATGGCCTCTGGCAGCGCATCGCTGCCAGAGGCTTTGATCGTGAGGGATGCACGTGAAAAAACAGCCTGTAGCCGGCGTGGATATTCCGGACAGCAGCATGGCGAATGCCGCTTGCGAACTGATCCAGGGGATTCAACCGTTGTTACTGTTCAACCATTCAAACAGAGTATTTCTGTTTGCGGTACTCATCGGCGAACATCATCGCGTGCTGTTCGATGCCGAGCGGCTGTACATCGCCGCACTGTTTCACTGCATGGGACTGACCTCTTTGTATCAACCCTCGCTCAACCGTTTCGAGGTGGACAGCGCCCACGCCGCCCGGGAATTCCTCAAGGGTTACGGGTATTCGGGCAGCGAGATTGCGCAAGTCTGGGATGCCGTCGCGCTACACACCACCCCAGGCATTGCCGAGCACAAATCGCCGTTGGTGGCCCTTCTGGCGGCGGGCGTCGAGATGGCGTTGTTCGGTCGTCACGTACAAGCACTGAAGGCTGCCGAGCTGACGATGATTCTTGAGGCGTTTCCCAAAGAGGCAGGCTTCAAGCGCGACTTGCTGAGCATCCTTCACAAAGCCCTGAGCCATCGTCCGACGCAAGAGATCGGCAGCCTGGACGACGATGTTCGTGCGCATTTTGACCGGCAATTCAAACGGGCTAATTTTTGCGATCTGCTGGTGGAGGATGATTGGTGGGTGGAGTGAAGCTCTACCGCCATTGTCATAGATGATTCCGAGGGAGCAAGCTTGCTCGCGAAAGCGGTGTCCTGGTTTGGAGAAGTTTTGAGAATGTTCCGGCCCCTTCGCGAGCAAGCTCGCTCCCACATCATCACCGTCCCCGCAGAAATTGAGCGCCAACCGAACCGACTCGGGGTAACCGTCCGGCCAAGTCATCTACGCTGTGGTTAGCCCCCGTAAAATCGGGCTGCGTAGCCCAAAGGTGAGGCTTTGAGCAAATCAAAGTCAAAGTCGAAAGCGATCCACAGACTGCGATAAAATCCCCGCCAATGCAGATAACTCGTCCGTGGTCGAAGCCGTCTCACCGATCACTCTGCTATTAGCCTCCGAGGTACCGGCAATCATCTCCACTTGATGGGCGATTTCGTTGCTTGCCAGGCTCTGCTCACTGATGGTGCGGGAGATATCGTTGACCAACTCAGTGGTTTTCAGAGTGGCCTGGAGAATATCGCGAATGGCCCGCTCTACATCGGCGGTTACAACCATGCCTTTGTCCACTTGAGCGACACCTTCTTCCATACTGGTGACCGCTTCCCGGGTGCTTTGCTGGATGCGCCCGACCATACTGGCGATCTCTTGAGTCGACGCGCTGGTGCGTCCAGCCAGGCTGCGCACTTCATCCGCCACCACCGCAAAACCACGGCCCTGTTCGCCGGCACGAGCGGCTTCAATCGCGGCATTCAACGCCAACAGGTTGGTTTGGTCCGCGATCCCCTTGATCACCTGAATAATGCTGTAGATCGCCTCGGACTCTTCGTCGAGAGTGCGGATGACTTGGGCAGATTGCTTCGCCGAACGAGCAATGCCATCCATGTCACTGACCACTTGTTGAATCACTCGGCCGCCGTCCTTGGCCAAGGCTTCAGCCTGATTGGCCATATCCAGTGCGCGACTGGCGTGCCGGGTGATTTCCTCAATACTGGCGGTCATTTCAATCGCTGCTGCGGCCATGGTGCTGGCGGCGGCGCTTTGTTGCTGGCTGCTGCCGGCCACTTCGTGGCAACCATGGCTCAGCTGCTCGCTCATGACATTGACGCCTTGGGCATTGCTGCGGACAGCTTCGATCATGCTGCGTAAGTCCCGCTGCATGATGGCAAGGTTGCGAATCAATGAACTGGCTTCGTCTTTGCGACTGGTTTCAACGATTGGCTCGCTCAAGTTGCCGCGGGCGATGCTGGCGGCGATGCTGCTGGCGGCCTTTAGCGGCCCCATGATACTCAGAATTACCCAGCGGCCCTGAGCCAGGAGCAGCAAGAGACTGACGATCAGCACCGTACCCAGGATGAAGTTGGCGTTGCTGATGGCACGCTGCGTTTCCATACTGGCTTGCTGGGTTTTGTTTTCGATAAGCTCACTCATGCCCTGCATTTGATCTTCAAGAAGGGTGAACGCCTTGTTGAAGTTCTCCAGCTCCCCGAGAGCGGCTTCGGGATTCTCCAGGGCCAACGCGACGATGCGTTCACCGGCACCTATGTAGGTTTCAAGGCTGGGGCGAATCTTGTCCAGGTTCATCCTGAGCGTATCGTCCAGAGGCTGCTTGAGGTTGTCCCCCAATACCTGGCGGAAGTGCTCGGCATGCTCCTTCAGCGAAGTGCTGACCTCGGCCTTTGTACTGATGCTTTTACCCAGCCCCACCAACATCGCCGACAACACATCGGAGCGCAGCGCATCGTGCATCATATCGGCCTCCATGTGATTGCGCAGCACCATCATGCTGGTCTCATTCTCCTGCATGGCGCTGCCCATCCGGGTATTTCCCAGGTAACTGGATAGGCTAATAATCAATGCGGTGACCAGCCCGGTCGCAATCAACAGAAATAAGCGTAGTTTGATCGTCATGCTGGCCATCCTCTTACGCAGAGCCTCGGATTGAAAATAATAACGTGCAAGCGCTGCCTATAAGGTTATCGGCATCGTCCTCCCGTTATTAACGCCTAAGCTTGAGAATATGTGTTTCTACTCAAAATCCTTCACAGCCCAGGTGGTCCATGCGCAACGCAAGCTCTTCGACCGCAATGCCACGAACAAGCGCACGCTCGCCGAGCAAGCATTGCGCTATATCCAGTTACTGTACGAAATCGAGAGCGAGGTCCCTGATCCATAGCCGGATTTACGCCGTTGTATACGGCAGGAAAAGCCGTCCAAGTGATTGATGCGCTGCGTAGCTGCAGGAAGGCGTGTTGGCTTCATGACATACCCGCTGAAAAAGCTGGCACTGGTGCCCACCTAATTTTAAGTGCACGCCATGTCTTGGCTTTGTGGGGCTGGATGGATGACGGGGTCGGACGGTTACGACTCAGGCGGCACCCGGATGGAAATATGTTCTGCTGCGATCGCCCAGGCGACACCCGTCCTGTGGAAGCGAGCTTGCTCGCGAAAGCGGTGTTCAGGTTTGGAGAAATTTTGAGGATGTTCCGGCCCCTTCGCGCAAGCTCGCTCCCACGTAATCACCGCCCACTCAGAGATTGAGGGCCTACCTATACGACGCAGGCACCACCGGCAACGTAAACACAAACATTGCCCCGTCAGCCCGGCTATTACAGGCCCGCAGTATTCCGCCGTGGGCATCAATGATCGACCGACAAATCGCCAGCCCCATGCCCATACCCTTCTCTTTGGTGGTGAAGAACGCATCGAAGACCCGTGCGGCATGTTCCTCATCAATGCCAAAGCCATTGTCCTGGACACACACCACCACGCACTGCTCAGCTATGACGTCGCTACTGATGGACAGGCGACGCGGTCTGTCATTGATGGCGCTCATGGCTTCTACCGCATTCATGATCAAATTGAGGATCACCTGCTGCAACTGCACAACATCGCCGTTGACACTCAGCGCGGGGCCGTTGAATGCCTTGTAAAGCAGGACCTGATGCTGCTCGACCTCTGTCGCGGTCAGTGCCACTACCTGACGAATTACGTCATCGATCTGCAGTGGCTCATGCCGGGGCGGCGTCTGCCTGGCCAGCGATTGCAAGGCACGAACAATTTCAGCGGCGCGCCTACTGTCATTGACGATGTCATTGAGGCCCGACATGGCCTCAGTGACCACCGGTGTGGGCCGATTCAGCCAGCGCACACTGGCGCTGGCATTGGAAACAATGGACGCAAGCGGCTGGTTTATCTCATGGGCAATGGAGGCGGCAAGCTCGCCCATGATCGTGGCCTGGGACACCCTGGCCAATTCCGCGCGGGCGTTACGCAGCGCCGCCTCGGTGGTCTTGCGTGCCGTCACATCCGTGGTGACCCCGACGAACACATCATTACCCGCAGGCTCCGCCAACAGCTCAAGGTGACGAATCACTCCATCAGTGTTCAGCAGCCTGAAACCCAACTGAAAAGCTTTTGAATGCCGGACCGCCTGGGTGATGGCGATCAGAAAGCCTTGCAGGTCTTCAGGATGGATTAGCCGTTCAAGCTCCGGCAGTGAGGGCGTGACCTCACTGACCGGCAACCCCCAGACCGCAAACAGGTCATCGGTCCAGACGGCTTGATCGGTGCTGGGTTGCCAGCGAAAACTGCCGGAATGGCTGATGCGCTGGCCCAACGCCAGGGTTGCCTGACTAGTGCGCAAGGCGGCTTCGATCTCGCTGCGACGGGTGTTCTCTTCGACCAGTTCGGTGTACAGCCGGGCGTTTTCCAGGGAAATCGCCGCTTGCCCGGCCAGCAGTTCAAGCACCGTGGTGCGGTTGGAAGTGAATACACCCGGCGCGAGATTGTTCTCGAGATAAAGCACACCAATCACCAAACCTTGCTTGACCAAGGGCAGGCAGAGCACAGAACGCACATCCCGACCCTGAAAATACTCATCTTCGGCGAATGCCTGACGTTGCAGCGCGTCCTCGATCACGACCAACTGGCGGGTGCGCATCACGGTGTACAGCATCGACAGCGGCAGTTGTTGCGACGAGGGCGCCAAGACTGAAAGGTCGATGTCGATACCCTGCCCATCCGCCCGGCCCCTTGCCGTCAGTTGCGGGGTGTCATTCTTGACCAGCAGCAACAGGGCCTGTTGCGCGCCAGCGTGGATGATGGTGTTGGTCAACAGAGTGGCAATCAGCCGGTCCAGCACGATTTCTTCGGAAAGCGCCTGGGAAGCCTTCATCACTGAGCCCAGATCCAGCGCATCCTGGCTCGTCAGAAAACTGATTGATGGACGTGACTGCGAAGCCTCCCCGCGCAAGATGCCGCCCCGTGCTTCCAGGTCTGCAACCTTACCCAGCGCGCCCCAGCGCTGGTAGCAATCACGGGCGTTGCGGTAATGACTGCGCGCCGAGGTGAACAGTCCTTGAACATGATGAAATTCCCCGGCCAGCTCGTGGGCAAGAGCCTGAACATGCACAAAACCGCCATTGGCGGCCGCTGTCACGGCCTCTTCATACAGCGTCATGGCCCGCATGGCATCGCCCTGCAAGCGTGCGACTTCAGCCGCCACCAGCGCCGCCTTGTCCTTGAAGGTCTGGGGATTGAGTGCAGCCCAGGCGTCGAGCTTTCGCACGTGGGGCTCCATGCGCACCAGGGTTTCGGCGCAATTACCGCCATGGCGGCAACTCACGGACAGGTTCAATGCGCTGAAAAAATGCAGTTCGAGTAAATGAATATGCGCAGGCGTCGACCATGCCAGCGCGCCGGCCTTCTCAAGGCATTGCGCAGCACTATCAAAATCCCGGTAAAGAAATCTAGTCACCCCTTTGAACAGCCACCACCAGAAAACCACTGGGGTCATCGCACTGTTACTGGCCACATCCTCCAGGACCTGGCGCTCGCCCGAAGGCTCTTCGCTCTGCCAGGCTCGGCCCAGGCGCAACGCTCGAACCAGTCGCGCCTGAGTATCCAAGACCGCTTCCACGTCGCCGAAACGGGCACGCCGGGCGAAACCCAGGCCGCGCTCGATCTCTTGCTCAACGCGTTCCAGATGCTCACCCATGACCAGCAGATTGGACACGATGTGGTTGCAGGCATAGCAACTCATGGTCAGGTTACCTGCGTTATAACTGCTGGCCAGTGCAGCACGAGCGTGTTCAAGTCCGTGACTCAGCGGCTGAGTCCACACGCTCACTTGATCCAGGGCCACCAGCGTTGTGCTGAGGGAACTGCTGAAACCGCGCTCCTGCACTAGCCTATGGGCCAAACGCGCAAAAGCAGCACCTTCTTCGTAAGCTTCATATTTGTGGGCCAAGGCCACACCGAACCAGGCGAAGCCGTGGGTCGACGCCGCGCATATACCGTATTCGAGGGATAGCTGGACCATCTGGCAGGTCAGTACGAACAACAGATCGTCATCAATGAACGAAGCCGATGCGATCATGCTCGACAACATCCCCATCGCCGCCTCATAGGTGGCTTCATGCATGGGGGGCAGCTCGCGTAGTCGGTCGATCTCACGCCCCGCCAGGGTCTCAAGCAAATGACGGTAACGCTGCTCGACCTCCAGATCGCCGACCTGGCTCGGGATATCAATGCCAAACAGACGCAACCCCTCGCCGGCCGTGTCCGCCGCGTCCTGATAACGGCAATCCAGTACCAGTAATTCGACCTTGAGCATGTATATCGCAGCCCGCTCAACCAACCCATGGACGTGGTCGAGCAAATCGTCGATCACCTGGCCCGCCAGCTCGAACTGGCCATCCAGCAGCAGGCATTGCGCGTGGACCAGGCCGAGTTCATGAGCCAGCCCGGGACAACGCTGCCAGCGAGGCTCGTCGATCAACGTCATGGAGGTGTGCACATAACCCAGCGATGCATCGATGGCTGCCGACTCCAGTGCCTGTTGAGCGGTGCGCACCAGTAACAGGCAAAACTGCCGCCGCTCGGCTTCGAAACAATCTTCAGGACGAATGCGCTGCAAGTGGCTTGCGATACGAAACAACGCCTCGGAGCGTTCCGCAAGATCAATGTCGGCGATCAATATCCGGGCAATCCGCAGATGTTCTGCCGCTCTCGCGTCCAGCGCGATCAACTCACAGGCGGACTCCTGCACGCGGTCGTGATAGAACGCGAAGCCCTGGTGATCTTCCACCAACAGACCGGCTTCGACCGCAGGCGACAGGTGTCGGCAGAGAGACTTCTGCGCGACCTGGGTCACCCGGCACAAGGTCGGCAGATCCACGCTCGCCCCCATGCAGGCCATCTGTCCAAGAAACAGGCGGGTTTGCGCGGGCAGACGGGCCATTCTGGCGACCATCAGGCCGATGACATTCTCGGCATGGCGATGCTCTCGAATTCGCTCCAGGTCCCAGCTCAGCGTGCCGTTAGTATCAGTGCTGGAGCGATCAACACGAATCAGACGCTCATCCAGCAATGTGCGCACCAGTTGCCCGACGAAAAAGGGGTTGCCGCCGGTCTTTTCATGCACCAGAGCGGCCAACGGCATGATCTCGGCGGGCTCGGCGTGCAGGCTCCTGCCTAGCCACTGCGCAACCGCCTGAAGGTCCAGTGCAGACACCGGGATCTCGCTCACACCGATAGGAGCCTCACGCAGCCGGGCCAGGAACGCCTCAGACAATGTGGAATCAGGATCCAGTCCATCACGATACGCGGCAATCAACAGGGTGTTTTCATACCGCTCTTCACTGAACGACGCAATGAATGACAAGGTTGCCTCGTCGCACCGATGCACATCGTCGAAGAACAGCACCAAAGGTCGCTGCGCACTGGCAAAGGTATTCAGCAGCCGTTGCAGAACGTAGTGAAACAGGTGTTGGGTTTCACTGGTCGGCAAGTCCGGCCCGGCACCCAGCGGACCCAGTACCATCTCGATTTCCGGGACCAGATTGGCAATCAGCCGACCATGACCGGCCACCGCCAGCGTCAGCTTTTCCCGCCAGATTGCCAGGGTGTCGGCGCTCTCGCCAACGACCCGCATGACCAGTGAACGCAGCGCCTGGGCCAGGGACAGGTAGGGAGTATTAGGCAATGAGGGGTCGACTTTACCGGAGGCAAACAGCATCTGGCTCAGGGCCAGGCTCTGGTGCAACTGACGCACCAGTGTGGATTTACCCGCCCCGGTCTGGCCCGACACCAGCACCACCTCACAAGCCCCGGACTGAGCCACTCGGGAGAACGCCGCCTGAAGCGCCTGGCTCTCAACCGGACGCGGGACCAGCACTTTATATTCGGGAGCTTGCACACCGGCGTCACGACACGCTGGCTTGAACGCCGCGATGTGCTGAAATTGATTCCACTGCGCCAGACACTCGCGCAGATCCGCTTCCAGATTCAATGCACTCTGGTAACGGTCTGCGGGATTCTTGGCGATCAGGTCGAGGATCAGGCGAGCCAGCGGCGCCGGAATAGACGCGCGAAACTGTTGCGGCGAAACCGGCTGGCGAGCCACATGGCAATACACCCACTCCACCGCATCGCTGGCGTCGAACGGCAAGCGGCCGGTGATCAATTCATAGAGAGTCATGCCCAGCGAGTACAGGTCGCTACGTTCATCAGCCTGACGCTCCACCCGCCGTGCCTGCTCGGGCGACATGTAAGCCAGGGTTGCGCAGATGGCATCATCAACGGCTGCCGCGTCGCCGGTGCCGAAGCCCAGGCCAAAGCCGATAAGACGCACCTTGCCATCAGCGCCTCGAATCAGATTGCAGGGTTTGATATCCCGATGCAGCAGTCCCTTGCCGTGGGCGCGGGCCAAGGCATGGGCAGCACCAATCGCCAACCGAAGAAAACCATCAATGGACAGCGAGCCATCAGCCACTTTATCCAGAGACTGCCCGCCCGGATCGTCACAGATCAGCAACGGACCTTCAGGCGTATGCAACACCGCCACCGGTGGCACGGCCCAGTCAGGATCAAGCAGCGGAGCCATCAGGTATTGGTGCTCGATGCGCCGCAGGCCACGTTCCAGCAGACCTGCAGAGGCTCGGGAGATCAACCAGCGTCGAGCGCACCCTGGCACATGGGCACGATAGCGGTCGACCTCACCGTCCACAAATAGCAGCTCCCACGACAGCAGCCCCAGCCATTGCGGCGTATAGCCTTCGACCTGTCTATCGGACATGACCCGGATACTGGCGGTCGGCTCAGCGCTGATACCGTTCATAGCGCACCCTTACTTGCGTTCGATTACCTGCTTTATCGATTCGAGCAATGCCTCCTCGGTAAAAGGCTTGCACAGAAAGCTCAGAGCCCCCCCGTCGAGAGCCCGCCGGACGGTATCGCTGTCGTCATTGGCGGACATACAACACACACCGACGGTTTTCCCGGCGCGCCTCAACTGCTGCAGAACCTCTAGCCCGTGCATCCCTTTCATCACCAGATCGAGCAAGACGCATTGCGCCTGATCACTGGCAGTGGAATCCAGAAAGGCTTCGCCTGAAGCGAAACTCACCGTCGCATAGCCCAAGGACTTGAGAAGGTTACTGAGACCATTACGCACGGAGGCGTCATCGTCGACGACGCAAATGAGGATCATAAGCTGAACTTCACGGCAGTAAAAGTAAGAGGAAAGAGAATAAGCCTATCTGCCAGAGAATAAGATTGACCTTATGTATAATTGTGCTATTTAAACCCGGCTCATCAGACTTATAACAGAACTAGTTGCTCTCGCATCTTCACCAGATCGATCAAAGTCTGGGCCTGCATCTTTGTCATAATGTGCCGTTTATGAACTTTAACGGTAATTTCGCTGGTGCCCAGATCACCGGCGATCTGCTTGTTCATTCTGCCGGTAACCAGCAGTGTCATGACTTCTCGCTCGCGGGGCGTAAGCGTCTCGAAGCGACGCCTGATGCGCTCGACATGCAACCTGTCAAGTAACTCGCTTTCATCATGAGCAAGGGCCTGGCGCACCACCTCGAGCAACTGTTCTGGCTCGAAGGGCTTGGTCAGAAATTCGTGAGCGCCCGCCTTCATGGCCTTGACCGACATGGGGATGGTGCCGAATCCGGTCATGAAAATGATCGGGAAACGATGCCCGCGGCGCAGCAACTCCTCCTGCACGTCGAAACCATTGCCGGCCGCCAGATTGACATCGAGCAACAAGCAAGTGGGCTGGTCAGTGAAGGCCTGTTGGAGAAATTCCTGAGCGGTGGCATAACACTGGGCAGGAATATCGGCTGAAAGCAACAGACGCGACAAAGACGTGCGAATCGAGCACTCATCATCGACCACATAGACCAAGGGTGTTGCACTCATATACAGATTGTCCGCAGCTTGATGCTACTGGCTTGCCGCCAGCACTCGTTGATGATTGAGATGAAAGTGATAGACGTCTCGCGGCTGGTGGCTGGTCATCAAGGTTGTCAGCGAAGCAACCCGCGTGTGCGTCATCACACGGCGGCTATCATGAACTGAATTGAGCACTTGAGCACCCTCTTTGCCTTTGCTGCCCTGGCGACCCAGTATCCAGGCCCGGGTCGCGCCGGGCAGCCGATAAAACCGGAACGGCCCGTCAGCGCTAATGAGCATCAGTGATTTCTGTGCCAGCCCGACAATGCAATCCATGACCCGAGCCCGCGGCATATCCGCCGTCTGAGCAACCTCGCACGCCTGGTCGAGGCTGAAGGCCCCCGCCAGCCCTCCAAGGCAGCCAAGTACCGTGCGCTCGTCAGCGGTTAGCAGGCGATAACTCCACTCCACCGACGCTTCCATACTCTGATGACGTTGTGGCGCGCTGCGCAAACCGCCGGAAAGAAGATGCAGGTTGTCCCGCAGACTGCCCGCCAGCTCGAACAGTCCCAAGGCTGCAGCCCGGGACGCGGCCATTTCAAGTGCCAGAGGAATACCATCCAGAGCGCGACACACCTGGGCAACCAGCGCAACGCTCCGATCATCGAATGCAGCACTGTCGTCTGCGGGGAAGCGTGAATCCAGCGCTCGCAATCGCATCAAAAACAACTGCGCAGCGCGGCTTTGCAAGACTTCGCAGCGCTCGGCGTCCAGTCCGGGCACCGCCAGCGGCGCTACGCTGACAGTCCGTTCACTGCTGATACGCAGGGGTTCACGGCTGGTGGTGAGGATCCGCAGCGACGGGCAGTGGTGCAGCAGGTGCTCACACACGGCAGCGACGGCTTCGATCAGGTGCTCGCAGTTGTCCAGTATGACTAACCGGTTGCGCTCCTGCATCGAGTCGACGATGGCGTCAATCATCGATTGGCCTTGCCAGACTTCAAGATCCAGACTGCACGCCAAGGCTTCGACGATGCGTTCCGAGCAGTTGATCTGCGCCAGCGGCACGAAACACACATGCAGGCTGTCGGTCAGTGACAAGTGATGGGCCACGGCGACCGCCAGCGAAGTCTTGCCGATCCCCCCGGCTCCCACCAGGGTCATGAGCGAATCGGTCAGCAAACCTTCGCAGATTTCTTCCAGCGCGTCTTCGCGGCCGACCAATGCCATGTCATGAGGTAGCTCGCTGGTGCGCAACATCGTCGCGCTCAGAGAACTGGCTGGCGGTACATCGGTCGCGGCGTCCCGAGGATGGGAAGCCTGCAGCGCGGGTTCATCTTCAGCGCAAATCAGAATGTAGCCCCGGCCGGGAATGGTCCGGATCAGATCCCGGTCTGCCCCCAGGGCTTTGCGCAAGGCGGAAATGTGCACCTGCAGATTGTTTTCTTCGACCACGGTGTCCGGCCAGACGCGTTGCAAAATCTCGTCTTTGGTCACCAACTGGCCGGGGCAGCTGATCAGCAACTCCAGGATATCGAAGGCCCGGGTACCCACACGCAACGGTACGCCGCTTCTGAAAACTTCTCTTAGTTCAAGAGAAACACTGGCTTGACCGAGACTGATCATTTTATTCACGCTGTCCGTAGGTGGCTGTGAGTATCCTGCCTTGACCGGGATCTATTGCTATCAAATCTGATTCATCACTGGCGGCTGAGCTTATCTAATCAGCTAACTCATTCGGGCGATATTATCTATAAGGATAGCGTCGTGGATATTTCAACGAACCTTAGTTGCGGTGAGCACAATAGTACAAGTGCATGACTGACACTTTCATATAAAGGGAAAGATTAGTAGCCAAGCGCTATGATCGGTTGGCCATGCTTACCCGCCAGACGCCCTGCCGGATCCGCAGGTTGGCTGGCTACCCGGAAACAATACCAATGGAGTATGCATGGACAAGTTGCTGGCACTGAAAATGTTTGTCGAGTCGGTTGACGCCCGAGGGTTTTCCGCTGCGGCCCGCAAGCTTGACCTGGCGCCCTCCTCGGTCACCCGGATGATTGATGCTCTGGAGGCGCAATTGGGCGCGGCGCTGCTCAATCGCTCGACCAGGCAGATCACCGTGACCGAAGCAGGTGCCAGCTACTATCAGCAGGCTCGCCAGGTCCTGGAGGACGTGGCGCGCGCTGACGCGCAGATCATGGATCGCGGCGATCAACCCGTCGGGCAACTGCGAGTCTGCATGCCGGTTGAATTTGGCCGTCGTTTGATTGCTCCACACCTGGGAAACTTTCTGGCGCGCTACCCGCAGCTTGAACTGGACGTGACCTTGAACGATGACCTGGACAATCTCCTGAGCGGACGCTTCGATGTCGCGCTGCGTCTGGGCGCTGCCAGGCCCAATGATGATCTGGTGTGCCGCACTATCGGCCGGTTTTCCCGCTGGATAGTAGCCAGCCCCGAGTATCTGACCCGGTACGGCATACCGACCGAGCCCCGCGAGCTGCTGGCGCATAGCTGTCTGCGATTCGCACACGCTACAAACCGGCATGTCTGGACCTTCAGTCAGCAAGGTCAAGAACAGCAGGTAGAAATCACTGGTCGCCTGAAAAGCAGCAATGCTGATGTGCTGCGCGAAGCCGCACTGTCGGGAGTCGGTCTGGCACTGCTGGCAGACTGGCTGGTGAAAGCAGATGTCGCAAGGGGTGCACTGACCCGGGTGCTCAGCGCGTATGACATAAACCCGAACCAGACGCGCTCTGCGATCAATGCGCTGTATCTGCCCAATCACCGCGGTTCTAAACGGGTCAATGCCTTCATTCAGTTCCTTGAAGAGGTGTTGGCCGCTCCTGCCGAATGACACTCTGCGCATTTTCCGCATAACTGTGTTGCACCCGCAGCCAATTCCGCCGGTTCCAAGGGTCCTTTAAGGTGGCAGTCATAGCGTTGCACAGCCTGGTGCTGCGCACCGAACCCAAGCCTGACAGAGCCCATGACCATGAATCCATGCACTGCAACACCCGCGCAAGACACGCGGCACACACTGACTCGGGGCCTGGTCCTGCTGTTCGCCCTGTGCTGCGGAGCCATCGTTGCCAATATCTATTACGCGCAACCTATTGTTGAACTCATCGCACCGGACGTCGGGCTTTCGGCACACAGCGCCAGCCTGATTGTGTCCTTGACTCAAGTGGGCTACGCGCTGGGCCTGCTTTTTCTGGTGCCGCTGGCGGACCTGCTGGAAAACCGCACGCTGATGATCGGCACCGCGCTTGTTGCCTGTGCCAGCCTGCTGGTCGCTGCGTTCAGCGAGCACGCCAACACCTTCCTGATGATCTCCTTGTTGATCGGCTTCAGTTCGGTATCGGTTCAGATGCTAGTGCCGCTGGCGGCGCATCTGGCACCGGAGGAAA
The DNA here is from genome assembly GCF_000737245.1 of Pseudomonas syringae. Taxonomy (GTDB): domain Bacteria; phylum Pseudomonadota; class Gammaproteobacteria; order Pseudomonadales; family Pseudomonadaceae; genus Aquipseudomonas; species Aquipseudomonas syringae_J. The sequence continues at coordinate 18,677 of NZ_JPQU01000066.1, forward strand.
CCCGAGGCCAGGTGGTCGGCAATATCATGGGCGGCCTGCTGCTGGGCATTCTGCTGGCTCGACCACTGTCCAGCCTGATCGCCGACCATTTCGGCTGGCGTGCGGTGTTCATGAGCGCGTCCGTGGTGATGCTGGCTATCGTCCTGGTACTGGCGCTGACTATCCCGAAACGCACACCGGAGCACCAATCGTCTTATGGACAATTGCTCGGATCATTGCTGACCTTGTTGCGCAAGCACCCGGTACTGCGTCAGCGCGCGCTTTATCAGGGCCTGCTGTTCGCGGCTTTCAGCCTGTTCTGGACCGCAGCGCCTATCGAGCTTTCACGGCACTTCGGCTTATCGCAAACCCAGATAGCCTTGTTTGCCCTGGTGGGTGCCATCGGCGCCATCGCCGCCCCCATTGCCGGACGCCTGGCCGATGCCGGGCATACCCGCCGCGCCTCACTGCTCGCCTTGAGCCTGGCACCGGTGGCCTTTCTGATCGGCTTGAGCCAACCGGGTTTCAGCGTAATTGGCCTGGCGATCACTGGTGTGCTGCTCGACTTCGCGGTGCAATTGAACATGGTCCTCGGCCAACGTGCAGTCTACGCCCTCGACCCCGCCAGCCGCGGACGCTTGAACGCGCTCTATATGACCAGCATATTCCTCGGCGGCGCGATCGGTTCCGCCCTGGCCAGCACCCTCTACGAACAGCAAGGCTGGCACGGCGTCGTCCTGCTGGGTGCGGGCTTGCCACTGCTGGCGCTGGTAGCGTTCGTGGTTGCTGACAAGTCCCGATGAACGACCCCGATCCCTGTAGGCGCCGAGCTTGCTCGCGATGAACGATGACGCGGTATGTCTGCCAGACCAAGGTGACGGATTCGCGGGCAAGCACCGCTCCCACAGGTAGGTGTTCCTCAGTAGCAGCGCGCTTGCCCACGATGAACGATGACGCGGTCTGCCTGCCAGACCGAGGTGACTGGTTCGCGGGCAAGCACCGCTCCCACAGGTAGGTGTTCCTCAGTAGCAGCGCGCTTGCCCACGATGAACGGTGGCGCGGTCTGCCTGCCAGACCGAGGTTACGGATTCGCGGGCAGCCTCGCTCCCACAGGTTAGGTGTTCCTCAGTAGCAGCGCGCTTGCCCGCGATGAACGATGACGCGGTATGCCTGCCAGACCAAGGTGACGGATTCGCGGGCAAGCCTCGCTCCCACAGGTTAGGTGTTCCTCAGTAGGAGCGCGCTTGCCCGCGATGAACGGTGGCGCGGTCTGCCTGCCAGACCGAGGTGACTGGTTCGCGGGCAAGCACCGCTCCCAC